>NZ_LXEV01000016.1 GCF_001654965.1 Proteus hauseri ATCC 700826 | reverse complement strand
CTGTTTATTTCTCTAAATACGAGTAATCTTTCCTAGATACCTGCGCTTCATAGGCCTATTCGGCCATTCCCGTTTTCTAAAAACAAATAAACTTTCAATAAACTTGTTTAAAATTAACAAGTAAAATGGCAAGTATAAAAAAAACACAACTCTTTATTGATGCATATTACTTGTTATAGTGATGCATCAAATGACTTTTAATCACTGTTATCTCATTGAAAAGGTTACGAAAAATGAAGCAACGCAAATTTCTTACTCGTTTTGAGATCAATTCAATTTTGAAGCAAGCCAAAGAAGGTAGGTATCCAGAAAGAGATTACTGCATGTTTTTAATGTGTTTTTTACACGGATTTAGGGTCAGTGAGTTATGCCGTTTAACATTAAGTGATATTGATTTAGAAAGCCGAATTATCTACGTCAGACGCTTAAAAGGTGGGCTATCAACAACACAGCCGATAATTGAAGAAGAGTATGAAGCGTTAGTTAACTGGTTGAAAAAAAGGGAAACATGGAGAGAATCAGATTCAGAATGGGTTTTTTTATCTCAAAAAACAGGACCTATTTCTCGTCAGCAAGTCTATGGTTTACTTAGACGTTTAGGTAAAGAAGCTAATGTATCCATTATTCCACACCCCCACATGCTACGCCACGCCTGCGGCTATGCACTCGCTGATTTAGGTAGAGATACCCGTCTAATTCAAGACTATTTAGGTCATCGTAATATTTCACATACTGTTATCTATACTGCAAGTAATTCAAAACGATTCTTTAATATCTGGGAAACAAGAACTTAACAAAAAGGATTTAATTAGTACATTATTAAATAATTAATATAGGAAATATAATAGCCTGTTATTTTACAATAAGAATAAAGGTAATTTTGCAATAATTAAGTAAATTAGGAATTGTTTTATAAAAAAATAAATAATGAGTATTTTAGATATTAATAATTTATTAATGGTACTTTCGAAATAAAGATATTAATTAATTAAATGCTCTTTTTTCGATTATCTTTATTAAATAGACTTAAGTTGATATTAAAAGATTATTCATTAAAAATATTTAATATTGGGTGTTTAATTTTCAATCAATCTAAAAGGGTGCTATCGACAATAATTTACTAATCATTTCACTTTTATCATTTGTTTCTGGTGCACACGCTATCATATGACACTATCCCCTACATTATAGTTCGGGGATAGTTATGAATCACCTCTGTTATCAATCAGTTATCCTTTAACACAGACGACCTGACGCAATGTATGAACAATTTCGACTAATGACGATTGCGCTTTCATTACTGCATCGATATCTTTATATGCCATCGGGATTTCATCAATAACATCCTCGTCTTTACGACATTCCACATGCGCAGTTGCTCTAATTTGGTCTTCAATACTGAACGCTTTTTTAGCCGCTGTTCGGCTCATCACGCGTCCTGCACCGTGGCTACAAGAACAAAAGCTTTCCGCATTTCCTTTTCCTCGAACAATGAAGCTTTTCGCCCCCATAGAACCAGGAATGATCCCCATTTCCCCTTTTTGTGCCGATACAGCACCTTTTCGGGTAACAAGAACTTCTTCGCCAAAGTGCTTTTCTTTTTGTACATAGTTATGGTGACAATTTACTGCCTGTTGTTGTGTCGAAAATGGTTTACTGATTTGCGATGATAATGCCGCTAACACACGTTCCATCATGATCTCACGGTTATGGCGAGCAAAATCTTGAGCCCATTCAACAGCTTCAATGTAATCGTCATAAAACAACGTTCCCTCCTTTAAGTAAGCAAGGTTTCTATCTGGTAGGTTAGCAAGGTGCTCTCTCATGTCTTCTTGCGCCATTTGAATAAACAGTGTTCCTATCGCATTACCGACACCACGAGATCCGCTATGTAGCATCACCCAAACGTTATCAACTTCATCAAGACATAACTCAATAAAATGATTTCCGGTTCCTAATGTGCCAAGGTGATGATAGTTATTCGTTTTCAATAAACGAGGATATTTATCCGTCAATACCTTAAAACGCCCTTCTAATTGCTGCCAGTGCAGGTCAACAATTTCTGGCGGCTGATACCAAGCACCACGGTCATTTCCTGAACGAGAGCTTGTTCTTCCATGAGGTACCGCTTTTTCTATTGCCGTTCTTATCGCAAATAAGTTATCGGGTAAATCATTAGCATGTAACGATGTGCGTACTGCAATCATTCCACAACCAATATCAACCCCAACAGCTGCGGGAATTATCGCCCCTTTTGTTGGTATCACACTGCCTATTGTTGAGCCTTTTCCTAAGTGAACATCTGGCATAACAGCCATATGTTTAAAGATAAAAGGCATTTTAGCCGTATTAATCAATTGGTTTAGTGCATCTTTTTCAACAGGAACACCGTTGGTCCACATCTTAATGTCAGCTGTATCTACTGATTGTACTAATTGGTAATCCTGTTTCATTCTTGTGCTCCTTTGATTTGCACCAATCCATTTAATACTTGGTCTAAACCACCATAAACAGAAATTCTATCAATTCTTTCGGCGATACGTTCTACGGTTTCTAACTCTTTTAGACGCAATGCCACGGGGTTATTTTCCATCACTTTTGCCGTATTTAATAATGAGCGCGTCGCAGATGTCTCTTCTCTTCGACGGATAACGTTAGCTTGTGCTGATTTTTCAGCTTCGACAACCTGCGCTAAAATTGTTTTCATCTCACCGGGTAAAACAATGTCTTTTACTCCTAAAGAGGCAACTTCAATGCCGTATCCGGCGGTAACTTGATCAACCTTTTCGCTCACTAAACTATCAATGAGTGATTTATTTTCTAATAACTCATCAAGCGTTCGTGTTCCAACTGCTTCACGTAAAGCGAACTGCAACTCTTTATATAAGAACTCAATAGGTGAACTTAATTGCTGATAAGCAAGTAATACGTCGCTATAACGCCAGTTCGCTGATAAGTTGATACGCAAGGTCACTTTATCTTTGGTTAAAATTTCTTGCCCACTTACATCCAAAGTTTGCAGTCGCATATCAACCACTTCGACTTCAACTTTGTGTTGATAGCGCCAATACCCTTTTAATCCCGGAGCTAACAAAGTTTGAGTTTCGCCATCAATGCGAATAATACCGGCATGCCATGCAGGAACATCAACATTCAACACCCCATCGCTTCCTTTTATTACCTGATTACGTAATTTTGGTTGTTGTAATTTTTTTAACAAGGTCGCTGGCACTTCTAACGCTGTGGCTGACAATATTTCGAGCGAACGCTCAGCATAACGCCAATATAAACGGCGAGTTCCTGGTGCTAAAATCTCTTTAAGAATGCCATTCTCATATAAAAGACCTATCTGTTCATCAGATAACACAATGTCAAAACCATATTCTTCAACCCACTGAGGATAATATTGGCGTAAAAATTCTGCTTTTTCGCTTTCTAATGCACCGCCATTTAAGGCAAAGACTTCAGCACTTAGCTGACGCTTTAAATCAATAAATTTATGCTCGCCTGCTGTCAGCACTTTTATGTATTCATCTTTTTTCTTTAAAAGTGCTAATTGACCCTGCTTGACTGTTATTGTTGTTTTTATCATTTTCTCTTTTCTCTTCTTTTATGTTCGTTTTAATTGCGTACTGATATTGTGTGCTTACTTTTCCGCGAGCCTTCATTGCGAAACTGAAGGGAAAAGAAGAAAGGAACGATGATCTGTTTGTCTCTTCTTCTGCCAACAATCCAGCTCAGATGCTGGCGGATAAGTAAGGTGGCTAATACATCCGCCACAACAATTTATTATTTACATTTGGAGGTGTAATTGGTTTCAGTGTCAGGAATCGAACCCGAGAACAACCGACTTCACTGATCAGAGTCTTATTTTTAAAGGAACACATTTAGATAACACCTTTCGCTGTTCTTTATGTGCCTACCAGATCCAGAATCTGTTTTCAGACGATAAGAATATTGCCAATATCGTGCCAACTTTTTAAATTCAGTAAAAAATAATTTTAATTACTTGATTTATAAATTAAAAATAAAAAAAGAAAAATAAGTTACATTTCTAAGTTAGATAAAAAAATCATAGGATATTATCTTTTTATCTAGTAGATTATAAATATAGATAAATACGGATAAATAAAATAAGCTTGGATAACGCAATGAAACGAAAAGTAGTGATTGGCATTTTGGGAACAACATTAGATAGAAGAGGAAAAAGCCACAAAAGATGGAATTTATGGCGACCAACCGTATCTATTTGCCAGCAAGAGGCATTTCCAGTTAGTAAACTTGTGATGATCCACCAACCAAATGATTCAACACTCGCCTCACGCATAACTGAAGATATTAGTGTTGTCTCACCTCAAACGCAGGTTTTACCTTATGAAATTGATATTTGTGATCCTTGGGATTTAGAAGAAGTCTACAGCCACTTTCTTGACTTTGCTGTTAACTACCCTTTTGATACTGAAAATGAAGAATATTATGTCCATATCACAACCGGTACTCATATTGCTCAGATCTGTTGGTTTTTGCTAGCAGAGGCTCATTATTTACCAGCAAAATTATTGCAAACCTCACCATCAACAAAAATTAAAGATGAAAGTGATGAGCAAAAAAGCCAATCCGCAATAGGCAGCTACGCTGTTATCGATCTTGATTTAAACCAATATGCTAAGTTAACTAGCCGTTTTGAGCACTATCATATAGAGACGTTATCTTTTCTAAAGTCAGGTATTGCAACACGCAGTGAACGTTTTAATACACTAATAGAGCAAATTGAACGAGTTGCTTTGCGCTCTTTTGCACCTATTTTGCTCACAGGTCCTACTGGTGCAGGGAAATCTTTTCTCGCACAACGAATTTACCAACTACGCCAATCTCGCCATTTTGTAAAAGGGCGTTTTATTGCCGTTAACTGTGCAACTTTGCGTGGTGATAATGCGATGTCCACTCTATTTGGCCATGTAAAAGGTGCATTTACGGGGGCATTACAATCCCGCCAAGGATTATTAAGAGAAGCTGATCAAGGTATTTTATTTCTTGATGAAATTGCAGAGCTTGGTTTAGACGAACAGGCAATGCTGCTTAAAGCAATAGAAGAAAAATCATTTTATCCCTATGGATCAGATATTGAAGTACAAAGCGATTTTCAACTTATTGCAGGCACACACCGCAATATGGATAAGCAAATCGAACAAGGGCTTTTTCGTGAAGATCTTTATGCACGAATAAACATGTGGTCATTTCAATTACCTAGTCTCGCAGAACGAAAAGAAGATATTGAGCCTAATATCGAATATGAACTGCAAAATTTTGCTCAGCTTTATCAAAAATCGGTTCGTTTTAATCGAGATGCAAAATTACACTATATTCAATTTGCCACTTCAGAGCAGGCGATATGGCGTGGAAATTTTAGAGAACTCAGTGCCAGTATAACCAGAATGGCAACCTTAGCCGAAAATGGCCGAATCACACAGACATTAGTTGATGAAGAGATCTATCGCTTAAAACAGAATTGGGGAATCACTTCTTCTACTTTATTTGAAAAATCAGATCTTGATCTTTTTGATCTAAGCCAGCTTAATACAGTCATTAATATTTGCCAGCGATCTTCGACACTTTCTGAAGCGGGCCGAAAACTTTTTGCAGTATCAAGACAAAATAAAAAACAACCCAACGATGCAGATCGTTTACGTAAGTATCTTGCTAAATTTGATTTAAGTTGGGAACAAATTCAAAACGGAGAATAATATCTTAATATGGAGCTAACTTTTCTTGGCACCAATGCTGGCGTTCCGTCAAAAGAACGTAACGTCACCAGTATGGTGCTTGATTTGCAAAACAAACAAAAAAGTATGTGGATGTTTGATTGTGGTGAAGCAACTCAACATCAAATTTTGCATACCCGTGTTAAATTACCGCGTTTAAATAAAATTTTTATTACTCATTTACATGGTGATCATATTTTTGGTTTACCAGGGTTACTTTGCAGTCGCTCAATGGGAGGAACTGAAACTCTGTTAACGGTTTATGGTCCAACAGGAATTAAAGCATTTATAGAAACATCGCTCACTTTAAGTCACTCTTATCTCACCTACCCAATCAATATTATTGAAATAGATCAAGCGGGTTTTCTTTTTGAAGAAGAAGGAATGAGAGTGAGTTGTGAAGCACTTTCTCATCCCGTACCTTGTTTCGGTTTTCGTTTAGAAGAAAAAAACAGTTTAGGCAAATTAGATGCAGAAAAACTGAAAGCTGAAAATATTCCGACTGGCCCTTGGCTACAGGATTTAAAGCAAGGGAAAATAATTACATTGCCTGATGGTAGAATAGTGGATGGTAAAAATTACATTGGCCCTGAAATTAAAGGTCGTTGTATTGCAATATTTGGTGATACTCAGCCAACACCCTCGGCATTAACGTTGGCAAAAAATACCGATGTAATGGTTCATGAAACAACGTTCAAACATGAAATGGCAGAGCAAGCGAATAGTCGTGGCCATTCAACAACAGTACAAGCAGCGGAGTTAGCAAAAACAGCAAATACCAAGAGGCTGATTATAACGCATATAAGTAGCCGCTATTTACCTGAAGACACGCCAGAACTTCTTACGGAATGCCAATCGGTATTTGATAATACCGAGCTCGCTTCTGATTTTGCTGTTTTTAAATTGTAATTAATTTTTTCTTCTATATAAGCAATAAGCAATCTAATGCCGTTTATATAGAAGAAGCTCAAGTAAACCGAATTAAAAGATACAATTCAACAAAGAGGTTATTCTGTTTTTTGTTGTAACCTTTTGGTTCGCTTTATCTTTCCGTCTTGTAAAATAAAATTTACTTTTCCATCCCAAAACTCAGCCAAAAAAACATCTTCTGGTTTTTCAATATGTTGCCTTGCCATCTCTTCTTTTAACCATGTTTCATCTTTATCTATTTGCTCTAATTCGGAAGTTCGGATCCCACCATCTTTCATTACTATTAAAGATGGCATTTGAGCACCATCACACACTACCGTTATTTGTCCATCGGGTTCAATTTGTGCATAGTTAACTTCCTGAAAAGAATGAATTCCCTGAGCATGAAGCCGCGAAGTAATATTAAGAATATCAATTTTATTCTTTTTCTCATTAATATTTTCCATAATAAACTCTCCCTTTTTAATAATCGGAATAGGATTACCTATTGCCACAGCTCGGAAGAAACTAAAGGTTTTACTAATATAATTGAGAAAAGAGATAAAACAGACACCAATAAGAAAAACAGTAATGTATTGATATAACGGAATTGCATCAGTATAAATAACACCGCCCATAATCCCACCCAAGACAAAATTACCAATAAAATCAATAGGTGTTAGCTGTGAAAGCTGTGTTTTTCCTGATAAATTCATATGGGCTAAAATAATAGTAAACCCGATAATAAACTTAATAATAACTAAAAAGTAATACTCCATGAGATGCTCACTTTTAAGAAAATTCTATTTATGATTATAAAACAAAAAAATATTTACTGATAAAAAATCCTAAAAAATCATTACCTTCTTTATTCAATTTGACTATGAATAAACACTAAATATACTTAGCCTTGTTGATTTTAAGAGTATAGCTATACTTATTATTATCATTTTACGATAGCCTCTTAATATTAACTCAATGGTTTCTCGTATTTTACTTGTATCAAACGAGATATCACCTAATTGTTTTGGATACATATTCTGGAGAGAAAAATGAACAAAAAATTACTGGCTTCTTTAATTCTAGCAGGTCTTGTTACCATTACAGCAGGTTGTGATGATTCATCTAAAAAGGTTGATGAGGGTATTGATAAAGCAAAAGAAACAGCCACCCAAGTTAGCGAAACTGCGCAAGATAAAGCTAGTGAGCTGACTGAGCAAGCAAAAGACAAGGCTGCTGACTTAAAACAAGATGCCTCAGCTAAAGCAGATGAATTAACAGAACAGGCTCAAGAGCTGAAAGATAAAGCTCAACAAAAAGCAGAAGAATTAAAAACTCAGGCTGATGAAAAAACAGATGCATTAAAAGAAAGTATCTCCCAAAAAACCGATGAGCTAAAAGATTCAGCATCAGCAAAAGCTGATGAAATTAAACAAAGCTTATCTGCTGAAAGCAATAAGTTATCTGAAAAAGCGGCTGACTTAAAACAAGATGCAAGCACTACAGCTGAAAATTTATCTCAAGATGCAGATAAAAAAGCAGACCAACTAAAAGAAGATGCAGCAAAAACAAGTGATGAGTTAAAACAACAAGCTCAAGATACTGAAAAGAAAGCATTAGATAAAGCTGACCAACTTACCGATCAAGCGAAACAAAAGATTGATGATCTAAAAGCTGAAAATAAATAATCTTAATTTCAGAAATTTTGATGTTACAAAAGCCAGTTACTAGTAACTGGCTTTTTTTGTGCAAAAAAACAGCTAGGGTTGATCGATTAAGCAAAAAATGTAACCATGTTCTCCTTTTTTCAACAGGAGAAACCTATTAAAGTGTAAAAACACTTATCATCATAAATAAGTAATAAGTTGATTTAATTGAATTATTCTTCATCTTGCGGAAAAAATAATTTATTTCCGTTCTTTTATAAAACTTCGATCTTATCTGATGTTTTATTCAAATTTTCTTATGAACTTTTCTTTTTCTGATGTTCTATGTAAAAAATCAGAAAAGAGGTAACGAAAAGTCTCTTTCTAAGAAAAATAACAAAAATAGGTTAGTTATGAGTCAACAAAACGATGTAATACCGACAAAAGTTAGGATGAAAATTAATCCTCCCGTTTTTTATACATCAGCAATATTAATTCTACTCATTGTTGGATTTTCAGCACTTTTTCCCGATCTAGCTAATGATAAGCTAGGTCATCTTCAGGAAAATCTCTTCACTAACGCAAGTTGGTTTTACATTCTTGCCGTTGCATTGATTTTGCTGAGTGTGACTTATTTGGGGCTTTCTCGTTTTGGCGAAATAAAACTGGGTCCAGATCATGCTCGTCCCCATTTTAGTTATTTTGCTTGGTTTGCTATGCTATTTTCAGCGGGTATGGGAATTGGCTTAATGTTTTTTGGTGTTGCAGAACCTGTAATGCACTACCTTATGCCGCCAACAGGCGAAGCCCAAACGATAGAAGCAGCGAAAGAAGCAATGCGCTTAACCTTCTTCCATTGGGGGTTACATGCTTGGGCCATTTACGCCATTGTTGCACTCATTCTTGCTTTCTTTAGTTACCGTCATGGTTTGCCATTAACATTACGCTCTGCACTTTACCCAATTATTGGTGATCGTATCTATGGTCCAATTGGCCATGCAGTCGATATTTTTGCTGTTATGGGAACCGTATTTGGGGTAGCTACATCTCTTGGTTTTGGTGTTTTACAGGTTAATGCTGGCTTAAATCATCTTTTTGATATTCCTATTAGCCCAACCGTTCAAGTCATATTAATCGTGGTGATCACAGGCCTTGCAACTATCTCCGTAGTATCTGGATTAGAAAAAGGTATTCGTTTTTTATCTGAATTAAACCTTGGTTTAGCTGTTTTACTTCTTTTATTAGTGATTATTTTAGGGCCGACTGTATTAATTTTAAAATCATTTGTAGAAAATACAGGTGGTTACCTTTCTGAAATTGTCAGTAAAACATTTAATTTGTATGCCTATGAACCAAAATCAAGTGACTGGCTAGGGGGTTGGACACTGCTTTATTGGGGATGGTGGCTTTCATGGTCTCCTTTTGTTGGTATGTTTATCGCTCGTATTTCTCGTGGCCGCACTATTCGTGAATTTGTTATCGGCGTTCTATTTGTACCCGCAGGCTTTACCTTACTTTGGATGACTGTTTTTGGAAATACCGCCATTCATTTAATTAAAGATAAAGGTGCTGAGGCGCTTGCTAACGTTGTTCAGCAAGATGTGTCATTAGCGTTGTTTGAGTTCTTAAATTATTTTCCATTCTCATCAGTATTGTCATTTTTTGCCATGTTGATGGTGATTGTATTTTTTGTCACATCCGCCGATTCTGGAGCAATGGTTGTTGATACCTTAGCATCAGGAGGCGATAGCGAAACGCCCGTATGGCAACGCATTTTCTGGGCCGCTTTAATGGGAATTTCAGCAATTACACTATTGTTAGCCGGTGGATTAACTGCATTACAAACCGTGACTATCGCTAGCGCATTACCTTTTTCTGTGGTTTTGCTAGCATCTATTTATGGATTGATAAAAGCATTGCGTGTTGATGTACATAAACGTGATAGCCAACAACTTGCAACTATTGCGCCACCAGCCAGTCGTAACCCTATTCCGTGGCAGCGCCGTTTAAGAAATATTGCTTATTTTCCAAAACGTTCTCATGTAAAACGTTTTATGGATGAAGTGGTTTATCCTTCAATGGAAATGGTCTCTGCTGAATTAAGTAAGCAAGGTATTCAATGTCATATTGAAAATAACGATGAAAGTCGCATTGGGTTTGAAGTCGATTTAGGTGATGATATGAACTTCTTCTATGAAGTACGCTTACGATTTTACACCCAACCTGCATTTGCTTTAACCGGTTTAACCGATGAAGAAAAAGATGAAGAGCATAAATATTATCGTGCTGAAATTCATTTAAAAGAAGGTGGACAAGATTATGATGTGATGGGCTGGACAAAAGAACAGATTATTCATGATATTCTTGATCAGTATGAAAAGCATATTCACTTTTTGCATGTGTTAGGTAAACAATAAACCCACATAAAATAGAAAAAAGAAAAGAGGCTATGATAAAACATCGCCTCTTTTTATTTGGTTAAGATAAAACTATTTTTCTGATATATCGGTGTTTTCTGCATTAAGTGCAATAAGTTCTTTTAATAGCCCAGATAAGCTCTGTAGCTTTTCAGTAGAGAATTTTTGCTCTAATAATTGATAACCTTCATCAATTTTAGGCTGAATTTTGTCATATAAATTTTGCCCATTGACAGAAAGAGACACAAACAGCTTACGTTGGTCACTGACCGGTTTTAGTCGACAAATAAGCTCATCTCTTTCCATTCTAATCAAAATCCCCGTGAGACTAGGACGCAAAATACAGGCTTTTTGCGCTAATTCATGAAAATCGATAGAACGCTTATCAGCAAGTACTCGAATAATCCGCCATTGCTGTTCTGTTAAATTATGCTCTTTAAGAACAGGTCGAAAAAATCCCATCGCAGATTCCCGAGCTTGTAATAGCGCGATAGTTAATGATTCATGCATAATCAAGAAGCTCTTTATAAGTGTTATAGGTGAAATGATGAAAAATCACTTAATATAGACAGTGAGAATGTACCGCTATTTATGATTTACAGAATGAACTATATTCTAAGGATAGACTATTTGTTACAATTATTCATATTAACAAATAAATAAACTTGACTCAATTTTTGCAATTTTTCATTTATCTCGCAATTGATTGCTCTTCTATCTCTTAACATAAAAATAGTGAAATCAGTGAGCTCCTCACAGCAGCAGCTTGGCAATTAGTGTGATACATCTTATTAGACATAAGATTTAGCTATTCCCCGCTCAATAAATTATGAATAATCAGCTTTAGCGATAAGGTTGTCTCACCTTTTTTTGAGAAAAAGTTAACAGGTTGTAACAAAGAAAGATTGCTATCTTGGTTCATGCGCGGTAGCGTTACGGCTTTAAACTAACGCAACAAAGAAACCGCCGTAAACACTGCAACTTTGTTTAGCGTTCGTAGTTAGAGAATCGTCCTTTGGTCTGTTCTCTAATTAGTGATTATTTTTAGTGAAGACGCCGACAGACGAGAAGTCTGGCAGTAGGAGTAAAAAATGTCTGATGTGAAACAGGCTAACCCACTTTTTCGAGATGCTATGGCAAACTTAGGTGCCGCCGTTAATATCGTTGCCACAAATGGCGATGCAGGATGCTGTGGTTTAACAGCCACTGCGGTATGTTCAGTAACGGATAATCCACCGACGGTTATGATTTGCATCAACAGTAAAAGCCAAATGAACACCGTATTTCAAGAAAATGGCAAATTAAGCATCAATATTTTAAATCACGAGCAAGAAGAGATGGCTTGTCATTTTGCCGGAATGACCGGACTAACAATGGCAGATCGTTTTACTCAACCAGGATGGCAACATGGGCAATTACAACAGCCTGTATTAGAAAATGCACTTGCCTGTCTTGAAGGTGATATTTATGATGTGCGACAAGTTGGCACTCATTTTGTTTATATGGCAGAAATAAAAAATATCTCGGTTCGCGAAGATGGGCATGGCCTTATCTATTTCAAGCGTCGCTTTCATTCGGTCAAAAATGAACTAGTTCCGATAGCTGTTTAGTTTTATTTTACTCTTTTCTTGAGACAAAAAAACGCACCTTAATAAGGGCGTTTTTTTTGTTATTTAATCATAATTCATTTCAGAACAAACAAATATTTATTTAAAATAAGTGAATAATTATATTTTCAGTATTTTGGATACAATGTCTTGGTATTTATTAATTAGTTATTAACATCTGTTTGTTATAAGAGAATATACTTTTATTATAACGAAATATTTCTTTCTATAATCAATGAGTCATATTAAAAAAAGTTTTTATTCTATTTTTTATTGTTTATTCTTATCTTGTTTCATTCGATGAAAATATAGTCAATAAATTATCTCAATGGCGATGATTTATACTAAATATCAACTAAATTACCTTTATTGAAAATAAATTAATGAATATTTTTTTCAATCTGGTATTAATCTTACCCACAGTGTGATCAACCTTTGAGAAGTCATTCTATCAATATATTAGTCTACTCGACTTGCTGATTACCTTCTTAAATTTGCAAACATCACTCTCTAGACGGTAGATAATGTTACTAGTGTGTAACATTCGCCGTAAATTCGAGTAAATAACATCGTTGTGAAGATAAATAATAATTAGGGGCATTACAGATATGGATAAACCCGCTCAAGTCGGTTTATTACAACAACCTAAACCATTCTTTATGATTTTCTTTGTAGAATTATGGGAACGTTTTGGTTACTACGGCGTACAAGGTATTCTCGCTGTTTATTTCGTTAATAAACTTGGGTTCTCACAAGAACAAGCCTTTATTACTTTTGGTGCCTTCTCTGCACTAGTTTATGGGTTAATTTCAATTGGTGGGTATGTTGGTGACCACTTATTAGGAACAAAACGTACTATTGTTTTAGGTGCAATAGTTCTTGCTATCGGTTATTTCATGACCGGTATGTCAATTATGTATCCTAACCTTATTTTCTATGCGTTAGGAACTATCGCTGTAGGTAACGGTTTATTTAAAGCGAACCCAGCAAGCTTACTGGCGAAATGCTATCAACCAAAAGATCCACGCCTTGACGGTGCATTTACCTTATTCTATATGTCAATTAACGTGGGTTCTCTGATCTCATTATCTATTGCGCCAGTACTTGCAGAGCGTTATGGATATGCACTGACCTATAATATCTGTGGTATTGGCTTAATCATTGCTCTATTGGTTTATATTTTCTGCCGCAAAATGGTAAGAAATATTGGCTCAGAGCCAGACCATTTACCCCTTAATTTCAACAAACTACTCTTAGTTATTATTGGTAGTGTAGCAATGGTATTTGTTTGTGCATGGTTAATGCATAACGTGATGATTGCTAATATTGTTTTAGTCAGCCTGTCTATTATTGTTGTCTTTATTTATTTCCGTGAAGCATTTAAACAAAAAGACAGAGTTGCTCGTAATAAAATGTATGTTGCATTTGTTCTGATGCTTGAAGCGGTTATTTTCTATATTCTTTATGCTCAAATGCCAACATCATTAAACTTCTTTGCTATTCATAACGTTCATCACACGTTATTAGGCTTTGATATTAACCCGGTTAGCTTCCAAGCACTCAATCCATTCTGGATTATTGTTGCCAGCCCTATTTTAGCTATCGCATATAGCCGCTTAGGCGCGAAAGGTAAAGACTTCTCAATGCCAGCGAAGTTTACCGCAGGTATGCTTCTATGTTCATTAGGGTTCCTTACAGCAGCAGCATCAGGTATGTGGTTTGCTGATGCTAATGGTTTAACTTCACCTTGGTTTATTGTTCTGGTTTATTTATTCCAAAGCTTAGGTGAGTTGATGATCAGCGCCTTAGGTTTAGCTATGGTTGCAGCGTTTGTACCACAATACATGATGGGCTTTATTCTTGGTATGTGGTTCTTAACTCAAGCAACAGCTTATTTGCTGGGGGGGTATGTAGCAACATTCACCGCAGCACCAGAAGGTATTACTGATCCATTGCAAACATTGCCTATTTATACAGATGTATTTGGTAAGATAGGTATAGCAACCTTAATTGTAGGTCTAATTATGTGGGTAACCGTCCCTTTATTAAACCGTATGATGAAAGAAGATATCAAAGTTACTGGTTAATGTTTTAATACTAAAATCAGTTAGCATAATAAAGCGTCTTCTAAGGCGCTTTTATTTTATCTATTGATTGGCAGCTTTGCCTTAGCGCAATATGATTTGTTACCAGCTATCCATATAGATACGTATTTATCTCAAATTGATTTTTATAATGTTCTTTTTCTTTTATCTTCTTTTATTCTGTTTTATAAGTACTATCCTTAATGCAAATATTTAAATTTTTATGGTTAATATAATAATAACCATCTACTTTAAACAATATTTCAGATAGGAGAAATTCTGATGAATGATAAGAATAAGCTATCCGCAGCATTATTAGCTATTTTTCTCGGTGGATTAGGGATACATAAATTCTATCTTCGCAAAGTAGGAATGGGCGTTTTATATCTCTTATTTTGTTGGACGGGTATTCCTGCAATTATTGGTTTTATTGAAGGTATTTATTATCTCTGTATTTCAGATCAAACCTTTAATGACAAATATAATCGTTATTAAATAGCGTTAAAATAAATTGAATGCATAAAAAAACCCGCTATTTGCGGGTTTTTATTTCATCATAAAGAATGGGTCAATTACAGTACATCAACTGAGTTCAGTTCTTTAAATGCTTGTTCTAAACGAACAACCATTGAAGTTTGAGCCTGACGTAACCAGTTACGTGGATCGTAGTATTTCTTGTTAGGTTTATCAGCACCTTCTGGGTTACCTAGCTGGGCTTGCAGATAGCCTTCGTTCTTTTTATAGAACTGTAAGATACCATCCCAAGTTGCCCACTGAGTATCAGTATCGATATTCATTTTAACAACACCGTAGCCTACCGCTTCTTTGATTTCTTCTGCTGAAGAACCAGAACCACCGTGGAATACGAAGTCTAAGCTGTTGTGTGGCAGGTTAAATTTCTCTGAAACGTAGTCTTGTGAATTACGCAGAATTTTTGGTGTTAATTGCACGTTACCTGGTTTATAAACACCGTGAACGTTACCAAATGATGCCGCGATAGTGAATCGTGGGCTAACTGCATTCAGTTTTTCGTATGCGTAAGCAACGTCTTCTGGTTGAGTATATAGCGCAGAGCTATCCATACCTGTGTTATCAACGCCGTCTTCTTCACCACCAGTACAGCCTAACTCGATTTCTAACGTCATATCGATTTTAGCCATACGCGCTAAATATTTAGCACAGATTTCGATGTTTTCTTCTAATGATTCTTCTGATAAGTCAATCATATGAGAGGAGAACAGTGGTTTTCCTGTTTTTGCGTAGTGTTTTTCACCTGCATCTAACAGACCATCAATCCATGGTAATAATTTTTTCGCACAATGGTCAGTATGTAGAATAACTGGAACACCATAGTATTCAGCCATTTGGTGAACATGATGAGCACCAGAAATTGCACCTAAAATTGCAGCTTGCTGAGGTACATCTGATTTAAGACCTTTACCTGCGATAAATGCAGCACCACCGTTAGAGAACTGTACAATAACAGGAGAACGAACTTTCGCAGCAGCTTCTAACACAGCGTTGATTGAATCAGTACCTACGCAGTTAACCGCTGGCAGAGCAAATTTGTTTTCTTTTGCTACTGCAAACACTTTTTGTACATCATCACCAGTGATGACACCCGGTTTTACGAAATCAAAAACTTTAGACATGTAATAAGATCCTATAATTGGAACAGGTAGAAAAAAGTCCTTCTACCTGTATGAGCAATGACTTAATTACTGTTTAGCACGTTCTTCCAGCATTGCAACAGCAGGGAGTTTTTTGCCTTCAACGAACTCTAAGAAAGCACCACCACCGGTTGAAATGTAAGAGATTTTGTCTGCAATATCAAATAAATCAATCGCAGCCAGTGTATCGCCACCACCTGCAATAGAGAATGCTTCACTATTTGCGATAGCGTTAGCAATAATTTCTGTACCTTTACGGAAATTAGGGAATTCAAATACGCCAACAGGGCCATTCCATAAAATGGTTTTCGCATTTTTCAGAATTTCAGCCAGACGTTCTGCTGTTTCATCACCGATATCCAGCACTTGTTCATCATCTTTGATGTCGCTTGCTGATTTCAATGTTGCTGGCGCTGTTTCTGAGAACTCAGTAGCAACACGAACATCCGTTGGTACTGGAATATCACATTTTTCCATCAGTTTTTTTGCATCATCAACCAGATCAGCTTCATATAATGAACGACCTACTGGGTGACCTTCTGCTGCGATAAACGTATTAGCGATACCACCACCAACAATTAATTGGTCAGCAATTTTAGATAAAGAATCTAAAACAGTCAGTTTAGTTGATACTTTAGAACCACCAACAATAGCAACCATTGGGCGAGCAGGTTTATCTAATGCTTTACCTAATGCTTCTAGCTCTGCTGATAATAGAGGGCCTGCACAAGCAACATCTGCAAATTTAGCTACGCCATGAGTTGATGCTTGAGCACGGTGAGCGGTACCGAATGCATCCATTACGAATACATCACACAGTGCAGCGTATTGTTTAGATAAGGTTTCGTCGTCTTTCTTTTCGCCTTTATTGAAGCGAACGTTTTCTAACACAACTAATTCACCAGTATTTACTTCAACGCCATTTAAATAGTCTTTAGCTAAGCTAACTGGTGCAGTTAATTTGTCTTTCAGATAGTCAACAACTGGTTTTAAAGAGAATTCTTCGTTGTACTCACCTTCAGTAGGACGTCCTAAGTGAGAAGTTACCATTACTTTAGCGCCTTGTTTTAAAGCTGCTTCAATGGTTGGTAATGAAGCACGGATACGTGCATCGGAAGTCACTTTACCATCTTTAACTGGAACGTTCAGGTCAGCACGGATAAGAACTCGTTTACCGGCCAGGTCTAAATCGGTCATCTTAATTACAGACATGATGAATCCTCTCATTGATTCTCTAAAATTTAGTAATCTTCTGTTCAATGCCTTGTATTTTAACAATAAAGCATCATTACTTTCTTGTTTTTACGTGGCATCGTTATTAATACATGATTATTTAAAACCAGTAGCAGCCATTGCTAGCGTTGTATCAAGCATTCTGTTAGCAAAGCCCCATTCATTATCACACCAGACTAAAGTTTTAATCAGATGCTGCCCACTCACCCTAGTTTGAGTGCCATCAACAATAGCACTGTGGGGGTCGTGGTTAAAATCAGTTGAGACTAATGGCAATTCTGTGTAATCCACTATACCACGAAATGCCTCTGTTGCTGATTTTTGAATTAAACGATTGACATCTAACACATTTACGGCAGTTTTTACCGTGACACTTAAATCAATTGCCGTCACATTAATTGTAGGAACTCGTACGGAAATTGCCTCAAAATGATCTTTAAATTTTGGGAAAATTCGTGTTATCCCCGCCGCTAGTTTAGTATCAACAGGAATAATTGATTGCCCAGCTGCCCGTGTTCGGCGTAAATCTTTATGGTATGCATCAATTACAGGTTGATCGTTCATTGCTGCATGTATTGTAGTAACTGTTCCTGATTCTATATTAAATGCATCATCCATCAATTTAATGATTGGGATAATACAATTTGTGGTACAAGAAGCATTAGAGACTATTCGGTGTTCTTTTTTTAATTCATGTTGGTTAACACCAAATACAACCGTTGCGTCTAAATCGGTGGTGCCTGGATGAGAAAAAAGGACCTTTTTTGCACCTTGTGCGATATGAGATTCACCATCAGCGCGAGAGCCATATACCCCACTACAATCTAATACCACATCAATACCTAACTCACCCCAAGGTAACTCACTAATTTCTGCATGATGAAATAGTCTAATAGTATCATCACCTACTTGCAGCAAGTCGTTATTAATACGTATATCCCAAGCAAAACGACCATGGCTAGAGTCATACTTGAGTAAATGCCCAATTCCTTGTGCATCAGCCAGTTCATTTATCGCAACAACCGTAATTTCAGCACGTTTACCTGATTCATAAAGAGCTCTTAATACATTACGTCCAATGCGACCAAATCCATTAATAGCAACTCTGATAGCCATGTGACTCCTTTGATAACTCGTGATTATGCAACCACCTAGAATAATAGAGCAAGATACTAATCAGCAGTGATAAATCAACTAAATCTAAAATTTGTGGAGTCACCGACATTTCAGCCTCAACTGAAACGGTTCAGCTTCTAGGTAATCAGATTACGAGAAATGAGAGAGGATCGCAATAGCAAACAAAGATGGAAGGATAAAAAAAGAACACATCCGAGAAATTCTTCCTCAAAATGTGCTCTCGTTAACACTTATTGATTATTTAAGTAAAGATTTTGCCTGTGTAACCACATTTTCCACAGTAAAACCAAACTCAGCAAACAGTTCGTTTGCTGGTGCTGACTCACCGAAACTACGCATTCCGATAATTGCACCATCAAGGCCAACATATTTGAACCAGTAATCAGCAATACCTGCTTCGATAGCTACACGCGCTTTAACTGCTGCTGGTAATACTGCTTCACGGTAATCTGCATCTTGTTTATCAAACGCATCTGTTGCTGGCATAGAAACAACACGAACATTACGACCTTCAGCCGTCAATTGTTCGTAAGCGCTAACTGCCAATTCAACTTCAGAACCGGTTGCAATGAAAATTAATTCTGGTGTACCAGCACAATCTTTCAGGATGTAACCACCCTTCTCGATATTGGCTAGTTGTTCAGCAGTACGTGGCTGTTGTGCAAGATTTTGGCGAGAGAAAATAAGCGCTGTTGGACCATCTTTACGATCAATTGCGTATTTCCATGCAACAGCAGACTCAACTTGGTCACATGGACGCCATGTGCTTACGTTTGGAGTTACACGTAGGCTTGCCATTTGCTCAACAGGTTGGTGAGTTGGGCCATCTTCACCCAGACCAATAGAATCGTGAGTATAAACAAAGATGCTGCGGATTTTCATCAGCGCTGCCATACGTACAGCGTTACGAGCATATTCCATAAACATCAGGAATGTTGCACCGTAAGGAACAAAACCGCCATGTAATGCGATACCGTTCATGATTGCAGACATACCGAATTCACGAACACCATAATGGATATAGTTACCCGCTTTATCTTCGTTCAGTGCTTTAGAACCAGACCACATAGTTAGGTTACTTGGCGCTAAGTCCGCAGAACCCCCCATAAATTCTGGCAATACTTTACCGAAGGCTTCTAATGCATTTTGAGAAGCTTTACGGCTAGCAATGTTTGATGGGTTTTGTTGCAGATTTTCAATAAATGCTTTGGATTCTGTTTCCCAGTTTGCTGGTAACTCACCAGACACACGACGTTTAAATTCAGCCGCTAACTCAGGGAATTTGGCAGCATAAGCAGCGAATTTAACATCCCACTCAGCTTCTTTAGCTTGACCTGCTTGTTTTGCATCCCATTCGTTGTAAATTTCTTGTGGAATTTCGAATGCACCGTATTCCCAACCTAACGCTTTACGGGTTTCTGCAATTTCTGCATCACCTAATGGAGAACCGTGTGAGTCAGCAGTACCTGCTTTATGAGGAGAACCAAAACCAATAGTCGTTTTGCAGATTAACAGTGAAGGTTTATCAGTAACCTGTTTTGCTGTTTCGATAGCAGCTTTAATGCTTGCTGCATCATGACCATCGATACCGCTAATTACATGCCAGCCATAAGCCTCAAAACGCTCTGCTGTATTATCAGTAAACCAACCATGCACTTGGCCATCAATAGAAATGCCATTGTCATCATAAAATGTAATCAGTTTACCCAATTGTAATGTTCCCGCTAAAGAACATACTTCATGAGAGATACCTTCCATCATACAACCATCACCCATAAAGGCGTAGGTGAAGTGATCGACAATATCGTGACCAGGACGGTTAAATTGAGCCGCTAATGTACGTTCTGCTATCGCAAAACCCACTGCGTTTGCAATACCCTGACCTAAAGGACCCGTTGTAGTTTCAACACCTGGGGTATAACCATATTCTGGGTGGCCTGGTGTTTTAGAGTGTAATTGACGGAAGTTTTTCAGATCATCCAAAGAAACCTGATAACCAGACAGATGTAATAAGCTGTAAATCAGCATTGATGCGTGGCCATTAGATAATACAAAGCGGTCACGATCAGCCCAGTTAGGGTTAGATGGATTATGATTTAAAAAATCACGCCATAATACTTCTGCAATATCAGCCATGCCCATAGGCGCACCAGGGTGTCCTGATTTAGCTTTTTGCACTGCATCCATACTTAAAAAACGGATCGCATTAGCAAGGGTTTTACGAGTGGTCATTTTCTACTCCAAGTCGGATAAAAAGCATCTAGATAGCTGATTCTCTCAATGCGGGCAAAAAACCGCAATATAAAAAATCCACAAAGGTGGCTATCGTAATCAGCTAAAATCAATAATTCTTTGATTTACACTGCATTTTTTACGATTAAAGCGGAAAATAACATTACACCACCGCATTGTTGCGCAACAAAATTAGAGGAAGGCAATTATTTGCGCAATTGAGAAGTGTGCTATTAGACCTTAGCTTGATATCACTAATCAAGATAAAATTTCATTGCTGTTTTATCCATCAAATCAAATAAATATCTTATTTGTTCCAATTATATACAGATAGAACGCCGCACTTAATATCGAATAGCAGAATAAACAGAAATAAAAAGAGGGAAAAGCTAGTTTTATTACACCAATGGATCTAATAACCTAATAAAAATTATCTGATTACATGTATGCTAATTGTATGTATGCAAAAAATATAATGCTGTAGCCACAATTGAGTAACAGTTATGTTATTAATCATCGCTAAAAATAGAGGTAATAAAAATATCAGCATTACAAATAAAAATAAAAATTTAAATCACAACGAGCTTTTCTTGTGACACACCAACAACCCAATGCCCTTTAAAATAAAGCTCAACAATCTCTTGCCACTGCATCCCAAGGTTAAAGTGAACTTCTGTTAAATACTGCCTAAAGGCATAACACAATGCATTTTTGGCAGCTAAGTTAAAATCATGAGCTTTATACTTAAACCTTTCATCTGGCATTACTTTAATTTGCTGTGTAATCATTTTTGTGATTTTCAAGCGCTGTTCTATCAAAACTTTAGGATTAATTTGCTTGTGATAAAAAGGATCCTCTTGAGTCAGAGAAGTCGGCAACCAAATAAAATTTAATGAAGAAAAAAGTAAGCTTTCAAGACTTGCAAATTGAATAAGATTATTATCATCTAAATCTGCTTTCCCCAGATTAGAGAAAAAAACAGTATTCTGTATCTTCTGTTGGGTATCTTCAAAAATTGTCATCATTAATCGGCTCAATAAATTTACTCTGGGCCATTCCATTTTAATTAATTTTTTAAATGTTCAAGCACTAACTGAAATAATCGCTTAATATTTTTTTATAGCTCTTTATATATTTCAATCATAACCAATTTATAATTTTTATTATATAATTATATGGTTATGATATTCATGTGGCTGGTGTAAAATCGATATGAAATTTATTTAACAAACAAAAATCAACAAATTTTTTAGAAGCAACTAATCTCGTTTTAAATTGTTTATCTCTGGCAAGATAGAAATCACCTTGATTATCTTTTTTATAAATAGCTTTTGATAGTATTGGGCTACCATCTGATAACACACTAAAATCAGATTTTTCAATATCAATAAGGTCTAAATATTTATTAATAAAGCACATATAAAAAGTATGCTCTTGCCCTTCGCAATTCACCACGCATTCATATGAATAAATTTCATTAATAACTTCTTTTTTTAATGCCTCTATTACTCTTTTAGAAAAAACAGGAATACCAATATTTAAAGGTAAATAATCTGCAAAACGCAAATTATTTAATGTAATTTCTTCTTGTGCCTCACCGTAAGGCTTTGTGTATTTAAGAAATTTATTGCCACCTTCATTGAGTATAAAATATGAAAATAACCTACCTTTTGTATCTTTTACATCAACAAGAGCACCTTGAGTATTTTTAATAAAATCGAATTGATAGAACATCATCATTTTTCCTTAGTGAGGCGGATTTAAAACCACCGTGCCATAGGAGAATTCTCTTTCAGATTTTTATCAATCAATTCTAATGTAATGATATTTTGTTCAATAACTGGAGACATTATCTCATCTAATATCTCACAATCTATATGACACCCTGTATGGTGAAATAACAGAGTAAATGCATCATCAATTAGTGACTGTTCATGATGCTTTTTCATTTCCAGAATAAATTGAACAATTTTTTGTTTTATTTCTTTGTTTTTTCTATATTCATCATCTTCAGTAACAAATCCCTGAAAATAGAAACTCTCTAATTCTTCGGATAATAGATTTAAACGTACACGAAATTCCGTATTCATAAGTTAATCTCCATTAAATAAACCAATATACTTCAGATTGTTATAACTTTTATTTTCACTTATTGATAACTCAGGATCTTGATACCAAAATATCGCATTCGCACTTTCTATGCCTAACGTCTCACACTTTGCCTTTACTAAAGATAATTCCCTTTCATCCACTGCTGCCTCTAGTAATATCTCATCAAGCGTTACATTATTTTGATAACGAGGAATAACACCAATAAAATCATGATCATACCAAGTTATACCCAAATCCTGACAAAACTCACAAATTTTATAGTTGGGATCATCAATTCCCGCCTCTAAATAATCTAATTCAAAATAATCTAAGTATTCTGCATCAGAAGCAAAATTACTTCCTATCCATAAATGTACTTTATTTTCCATATTTAATTACTCTGTAAATGAAATTGAGCGTGATGTTTATTAGAGATGATAAATCTTAAAATACTGATATCAAATATCTTATGCAATAGATGATTTTTTCAGAAAAACAGAAAAGAATGAATTTAACGAGATGAGAAACGCAAAAACCCCAGCATTTATGCTGGGGTTTAGAATGTTGGCGGAACGGACGGGACTCGAACCCGCGACCCCCTGCGTGACAGGCAGGTATTCTAACCAACTGAACTACCGCTCCGCGTATCCTTTCGGACGAGGTGAATATTACGAATCTCTTACCTTGTCGTCAACTGTTTTTCTAACAAAATGATGCATTTGGACAGTTTTTGAGCTTGAGTTTTGTTTTATGCTTTTTTTATGCTCAAGCCGTGCCATCTTCAGGGGTTGGACGCCATAAACAATGGCCACCTTTCTTCACCACTAAGTCTAATCGTGACTCATGTTCAATTAATTCTTCTGCCGTAGCTTTAATCACTCTTAAACCCGCTTCAGGACGAACGATGCGCTGTATTTCATTACGTTCTTGTTCATCATGCGATTCACCTTCCATAGAGAACGTTAACGCAGTCTGCCCCCCGGTCATTGCTAAATAGACATCAGAAAGTATCTCAGCATCCAATAACGCGCCATGAAGCGTACGTTTGGAGTTGTCGATTAAATATCTATCACATAAAGCATCAAGGTTATTTCGTTTACCTGGAAATAATTTTCTAGCCAGAGCAAGGCTGTCAGTAATCTGGCAAAAAGTTTCGGTCGGAGGAATATCGCGATTAAGTTTTCTAAACTCATAGTCCATAAAACCGATATCAAACGATGCGTTATGAATAATCAGCTCTGCACCACGAATATATTCTAAAAATTCATCTGCAATATCAGCAAATGAAGGCATATCCTCAAGAAATTCATCGCTAATACCATGAACTTCAAAAGCTTCAGGATCAACAAGCCTTTCAGGTTTAACATAAACGTGGAAATTTCGCCCTGTTAAACGACGATTGATGACCTCTACGGCACCAATTTCGATGATATTATGGCCTTCGTAATGAACGCCCAGCTTGTTCATACCGGTTGTTTCGGTATCAAGTACAATTTGTCGTGTGATTGGAGTGCTCATAATCCGTTTTTATGTCAGACTTAAGGTTAGTTTTCGCAATAATTAAAAAGGATAAGTCGCCTTTATGCATAAGCAGGTAGAAATATTCACCGATGGTTCATGTTTAGGCAACCCAGGTCCCGGTGGTTATGGTGCTATTTTACGTTACCAACAACATGAAAAAACCCTAAGTGAAGGTTTTTTTATGACCACCAACAACCGAAT
Organism: Proteus hauseri ATCC 700826; assembly: GCF_001654965.1. Lineage (GTDB taxonomy): Bacteria > Pseudomonadota > Gammaproteobacteria > Enterobacterales > Enterobacteriaceae > Proteus > Proteus hauseri. The sequence goes on along the minus strand of NZ_LXEV01000016.1, from coordinate 259,093 downwards.
GGAACTTCTTGCTGCTATCGTAGCATTAGAAGCATTAAAATTCCCTTGTAAAATTACACTGACAACAGACAGCCAGTATGTAAGGCAAGGTATTACTCAATGGATCCACAGCTGGAAAAAACGTCAATGGCGTAAAGCAGACAAAAGCCCAGTATTGAATGTCGATTTATGGAAACGACTCGATACTGCTATCACACCTCATGAGATTGAATGGCGTTGGGTTAAAGGCCATGCGGGTCATGATGAGAATGAGCGTTGTGATGTATTAGCTAAAGAAGCCGCGGCTGCTCCCACTAAAGAAGATGCTGGCTATATCGCAAGCCAACAAGATAAAGCAACAGAATAATACAACGAGTAATTATATTATTCAGATCGATTACGAGTTGCCCCTAAGACTCTTCCTTTTACACTCAACCGAGGTAATGCAAATTTCATGGTGGTGGGTGTTAAAGGAAAGGTTCTTTTACGAGCAATAATTAAATTTAGACATCCGCCGGTATGATAGCGGCTACCATCACGTTTTATTGGTCGTGAAAATGGCATAATCTGGAAATTCTGCTGAGTCATCACTTCATAATTAAGAAGGCTTAGCCAGTCGATTTGACGTCGTAATGAAAACATCCGACAACAATAAGGCTGTTTCTGCCTTAAAAAAGGAGTGCATTTGCCCAGCCCAACTAGGCTTATGGGGTTAAAGCTGGTTAAAATTACCCAACCATCATCAACTAAAACACGGTCAGCTTCTCGCAATAACCAATGTGGATCTGCACTATAGTCCAAAACATGAGCCATAAGACAAACATCTATCGATTTATTCTCAAATGGCAAATAATTTAGTGATGCAATAACATCAGCATTTGTGGCATTAGTGCTTACATTAACTTGATGTGAAACAGTACTTAACGTGGTATCAACTTCAGCACTTAGCTGACCTAGTTTTAGCATATGAAAACCATACATTTTAGGCCACCAATGCTGTAAACGTAGTTCTATTGCCATACGGTAGTATTCACCCCAAGGAATATTACGCCAAGAATCAGGCATAACCATTGGTTTTACCGAACGTGCTGCTTTCATCGTTGAACCCTTTATATTTATAAGTAAGGTAACTTATATGGAGCTTATCAGAATTCCTGCTTTATCCGATAACTACATTTGGCTATTAAGTAATGAAAATAGTGAATGTGTGATTGTTGATCCTTCACAAGCAAAGCCCGTTATTGAGATGCTCACTCAACGTTCACTGTCTCCTGTCGCTATTTTATTAACTCACCATCATGATGATCATGTGGGTGGTGTTGCAGATTTAGTGACAAAATACCCGAGTATTACGGTCTTTGGCCCAAAAGAAACGCAAGATAAAGGGGCGACCCACATTATTCATGATCAAGAAAAAATTATTATTGATTCGTTTTGTTTTCATGTCATTAGTACACCGGGTCATACATTAGGTCATGTTTCTTATTATTCTGAACCTTATTTATTTTGTGGTGATACACTTTTCTCTGGTGGCTGTGGTCGTTTATTTGAAGGTACAGCACAGCAGATGTTTAGTTCTTTGCAAAAACTCAGTGCATTACCTGATAACACATTAATTTGCTGTGCTCATGAATACACCCTTTCTAATATGGCCTTTGCACACCATATCATGCCAGAAAATGCACTTATTACCGATTATTTTCGCCAAGTTAGTGAAATGCGTAAGAATTTGCAACCAACTGTGCCAATAACACTGAAAAGTGAAAAGAACATTAATCTTTTTCTGAAATCTGACGATATTGATTTACAAGGGATTTTAGGCATAACCACCAATACTTACGCGCCAATTAAGACATTTACAAAATTAAGAGAATTAAAAGACAACTTTTAATTGCTAAGTGTTGTTTTATTTTAGCGCACTCAGTATTATCTGGTTCAAAAAACATACAGGATGAATTTTTCTATTATGAAGACAAAAGCGATTTTGTTCTCAATATTGCTATTAGCAGGCTGTCAGCAATCAGAGAACATTAAACCCAATTTGTCTGCGATAACGCCAACACCGAAAGGATCTTCAACTTCCTATCAACCACAAATTGATGTTAAAACTAATTTATGGGGTTATGTAGTAAGTGAATTAAAGATGGATATCCCTGAAAATGAAAGGATCTCGCAGCAAGAAATTTATTTTTTAAATAACCCAAAACATATACAGGCCGTTGCCTCTCGCGCAGAACCTTATATGTATTGGATTATTGAAGAAATAAAAAAACGTGATTTACCTATGGAGTTGGCACTCGTTCCCGTTGTAGAAAGTGCGTTTAATCCTCATGTTACCTCTTCTGCTAAAGCAGCTGGCTTGTGGCAATTTGTTCCTATTACTGGCAACTACTATGGATTAGCCCAAAATCAATGGTATGACGGTCGCCGTGATGTTGCCGCATCAACCAATGCAGCGCTTGATTTGCTTGAAAGGCTTTATGTCATGTTTGATAACGACTGGGCACTTGCGCTTGCCGCTTATAATGCGGGCGAAGGCCGTGTTATGCAGGCAATAAAAGCCAATATAAGCAAAGAATTGCCAACAGATTACTGGTCGCTTTCTTTACCTAAGGAAACCATGAATTATGTGCCTAAAATTCTTGCTCTAAGTAAAGTTATTCGTGAAAACGAAGAAAATATTACGTTTCCCAAAAGCAACTATCGCGATAGAGCATTGGCGACCATTGATGTTGGCGAACAAATTACCTTAGGTAAAGTTGCCGAATTAAGTCAGCTACCAATAAACACAGTAAAAGATTATAACCCTGGTTATAAAAGAGGAATTACGGCACCGAATGGACCACATGTCATTATGTTGCCAAGAAATAAGCTTGATCAATTTCGTAATGCCTTTGAAGACGAAGCTGTGCTTGAGACCATCCGTTTAGCTGTGGCTAAAGCTAACCAGTCGATTAAGCAAGAAGGTATTTATAAAGTTCGTTCTGGCGACTCTTTTTATGCCATTGCTAGCCGCTACAATATGAGTATAAAAGAGTTACAGCGTATTAATGGCTTAGGAGCCAAAAGCACCTTGCTGGTAGGTCAAACATTAAAAATTCACAATGCTAATAGCACCCGCCATGCAACTATAAGCAAACCGAATAAACCATCACCAAGTTACTATAAAGTGCGTCAAGGTGACTCTTATTACAGCATTGCACGTCGTCATGGTATTAACCTTAAGCAGTTAATGAGCTGGAACTCTGATATTAAAATGTTAAAACCAGGGACTCAGTTAACGCTCTATATTAAATAGTGAGCATAATTTTCTGCGCTTCTTAGTGCTGATTTAAAAGCCATCTATCTGCTTAATGCCTTAATGGTTGTGCATAGATGGCTTTTTTGTTGCTCTCTATTTATTACTCTTTTGATTTTTTCATACTAAAAATTGTCATTTTTTAAATATCTATCGACATAAAAATCGCAATAAAAAAACGCCTGATATTACTATCAAGCGCCTTTTCTAGCCTTTTACTTGGTTATATTAATAAGTTATAACCAGAAGAACCAAGCAAAGAGAGAAATAATTAAGATACAGACAAGGTTAAGCACCCCACCCACTCTGACCATTTCTATCTGTTTTATATATCCAGAACCAAAGACTATCGCATTTGGTGGTGTTGCAACAGGTAACATAAAGGCACAAGAAGCACCGATACCAATAATCATGGTTAATGCCATAACAGGCATTCCTAATGCTTGAGCGACCGTTGCAAAGATTGGTACTAATAATGCCGCACTGGCTGTATTACTGGTGAATTCTGTTAACACAATAATAAAGGTTGTTACTGCCAGAATAATCACAAACCAATGGCTATTACCAAAGGTATCTTTCATAAAGTCAGCCATAACGAGGCTTGCACCAGAAGACTGTAAAATTGCGCTTAGTGTTAAACCACCACCAAACAGCATCAATACGCCCCACTCTGTGTTTTCTTGGATTTGACTCCAGCTAGCAACACCCGTTACACCGATAACAATTGCCGCACTCACTGCAATGACAGTATCAAGATCTTTTACTCCACCGAAAGCACTACTGATAAAAGAGCTGAAAATCCAGCAAAAAACAGTCACTAAGAAGATAATCATGGTAATAACGCGTTTTTTATTCCACTCTAATACTTCTAATTTCAAATCAAATTTGTGCTTTAAGTTGGGACGTAACATCAAATACATCACGATAAACATGACGGGTAACAGCACTAACATAATTGGAACGCCGTACTTCATCCATGTAATAAAATCTAAATTGAGTTGAGCCGCAGCAATGGCATTAGGGGGGCTACCAACCAATGTACCCAAACCACCAATACTAGCACTATAAGCGACGCCCAGTAGAACAAAAACAAAGGTATTGCGCTCTGAGCGAATATCCAAGTTAGATAAAATACCCAATACTAGTGGCAGCATCATTGCTGCGGTTGCAGTATTACTTATCCACATCGAGAGCAGTGCGGTAACGCCAAATAACAACAACACAGCGACTGATAATTTACCTTTCGCAATCATCAATAAACGGTTAGCAATTAAGCGATCAAGCCCCTGTATATGTAATGCTGTAGCTAATGCAAATCCACCAAAAAATAAGAAAATAATAGGATTCGCAAATGATTTTAATGATTCATTTGTATTCATTAGCCCCATAACAACAGCTAGTATAGGGATGAATAATGCCGTAATTGTTACGTGAACAGCTTCTGTCAGCCATAGCACACCAACAAATACCATTAATGCTAAACCAGCATTAGCTTTAGGATCATAAGGTAAAAACTCTAACAACAAGAGTAATATGACAATATCAATTGCCAGAATAATTAACCCTCGTTTGTTTATCGGGCTTGATTTCGCCGATGGGGCTAAATTGGACGCGTCCATGATTAATACTCCACATTAGCTGATATGAACATTAGGTTCATTAAGCCATAATTGTTAACAAAATAGGTTATATGTGAAATATAAAAACATTTCACGCCATTGAAAATGCGCAAAACCAATAATTGGGATCTCATCCACGACAATTAATCGATTTATTAATAAAAGAGTAATAATTGAACACTATTTTCACTTACCCATCACACTTTTCGACGACAGTTAATGAGGAATATTTCTTTTTTTATTATGAAATACGCAAAAAACAGACAAAAAAATGGGTGAACACAAGGTCCACCCATTAATAATTAATTAGAGAAATTAATCAAAGGAGCAATTATGCTTGACCTTTAACTTCTTTCAGACCATTGAAAGGCGCTTTGCTACCTAATGCTTCTTCAATGCGGATAAGTTGGTTGTACTTAGCAACACGGTCAGAACGGCTCATAGAACCTGTTTTGATTTGACCTGCTGCTGTACCTACTGCTAAATCAGCAATAGTTGCATCTTCTGTTTCGCCTGAACGGTGAGAGATAACAGCAGTATAACCTGCATCTTTCGCCATTTTGATCGCTGCCAGAGTTTCTGTCAGTGAACCGATTTGGTTGAATTTGATCAGGATTGAGTTAGCAATGCCTTTATCAATACCTTCTTTCAGGATCTTGGTGTTAGTTACAAACAGGTCGTCACCAACCAGTTGGATTTTGTCGCCAAGAACTTTAGTTTGGTATGCAAAACCATCCCAGTCTGATTCGTTTAAACCATCTTCGATAGAAACGATAGGATATTGCTTAGTCAGTTCTTCTAAGTAATGAGTGAACTCTTGTGAAGTGAAGGTTTTACCTTCGCCTTTCAGCTCGTAGTTACCTGTTTCATTGTTGTAGAACTCAGAAGCTGCACAGTCCATAGCCAGAGTAACGTCTTTACCTAAAACGTAACCTGCTTTTTCAACTGCTTCTTTGATCGCAGCTAATGCAGCAGCATTAGATTCTAAGTTAGGTGCATAACCACCTTCATCACCAACTGCAGTGTTCATACCTTTAGATTTCAGAACTTTCGCTAAATGATGGAAAATTTCTGAACCCATACGAACGGCTTCTTTCAGAGAAGGTGCGCCTACTGGTTGGATCATGAATTCTTGGATATCAACGTTGTTATCTGCATGCTCGCCACCATTGATGATGTTCATCATTGGCAGAGGCATAGAATATTGACCGTGAGTACCATTCAGATCAGAAATGTGCTCGTACAAAGGCATACCTTTCGCTGCAGCGGCTGCTTTTGCGTTTGCTAAAGAAACCGCTAGGATTGCGTTTGCACCAAAGTTGGATTTGTTTTCAGTACCGTCTAAATCGATCATAATTTTATCGATATTAGCTTGGTCTTTTGCATCCTGACCGATCAACGCTTTAGCGATTGGACCGTTAACAGCAGAAACTGCTTTCAGAACACCTTTACCTAGGAAGCGAGATTTGTCGCCATCACGTAATTCTAAAGCTTCACGAGAACCTGTTGATGCGCCTGATGGTGCAGCCGCCATACCAACGAAACCACCTTCTAAGTGAACTTCCGCTTCAACTGTTGGGTTGCCACGAGAATCGATAATTTCACGACCAAGTACTTTAACGATTTTGGACATTCGGTTTTCCTCTGTACAAGTTAAATTTCCGAGAAAAGATACCCTATCTCTTCTCATATATTCTATTTTAGCAAGCCTCTTTGGTTATCAAAGGCTGCTTTCACAAAGCCAGCAAATAACGGATGGCCGTCACGTGGCGTTGAGGTAAACTCAGGGTGGAATTGACAAGCGACAAACCAAGGATGATTTGGGTTTTCAATAATTTCCACCAGTTTGTTATCTACTGAACGCCCCGCGATGCGTAAACCCGCATCTTCGATACGTTTTAACAGCAGATTATTCACTTCATAACGATGACGATGACGCTCTGTAATGGTGTTTCTGCCATAAAGTGTACGCACTAAGCTGTCACCACTTAAATGGCAAGGTTGAGCACCAAGGCGCATCGTACCGCCTAAATCACTTGAATCTGAGCGGACTTCCAGATTACCGTTTTCATCACGCCATTCTGTAATCAGCGCAATAACAGGGTATTTGCAGTCTGGTGCAAATTCTGTTGAGTTCGCGTCTTCCATATTTGCAACATTACGTGCAAATTCAATCATTGCGACCTGCATACCTAAGCAAATACCTAAGTAAGGGATTTTATTTTCGCGAGCATATTGAGCAGCCATAATTTTGCCCTCAACACCACGCTCACCAAAACCACCAGGTACTAAGATTGCATCTAACCCTTTGAGCATTTCAATGCCACGAGTTTCAACATCTTGCGCATCAATTAGTTTAATATTTACAGCTACACGGCTTTTGAATCCACCATGTTTTAGTGCTTCAATCACTGATTTATAGGCGTCTGGTAATTCAACATATTTACCCACCATACCAATGGTGACTTCACCTTCAGGATTCGCTTCTTCAAAAATAACTTGTTCCCATTCTGCAAGATTTGCGACAGGACAATCTAAGCTGAATCGTTTACAGATATAATCATCTAATCCCTGCGATTTCAAGAGAGAAGGGATTTTATAAATGGAATCGACATCTTTTAATGAGATAACCGCTTTTTCTGGCACATTACAAAACAGTGCGATTTTTGCACGTTCGTTAGCCGGAATAACGCGGTCTGAGCGGCAAATCAGCGCATCTGGCTGAATACCAATAGAAAGTAATTCTTTTACTGAGTGCTGAGTAGGTTTAGTTTTTACTTCACCGGAAGCCGCTAAATAAGGCACCAACGTTAAATGTAGGTAGAACGTATGTTCACGACCTACTTCCGCGGCCATTTGGCGAATAGCTTCTAAGAATGGTAAAGATTCGATATCACCAACTGTTCCGCCGACTTCGACTAAAACCACATCATGGCCTTCACCGCCGCGGATAATACGTTCTTTAATTTCATTAGTGATGTGAGGGATAACTTGAATTGTGGCACCTAGGTAGTCACCACGACGCTCTTTGCGTAATACTTCAGAGTACACGCGCCCTGTCGTAAAGTTATTACGACGCGTCATTTTAGTGCGAATAAAGCGCTCATAGTGCCCTAAGTCGAGATCCGTTTCAGCTCCATCGTCAGTGACGAAGACTTCCCCGTGCTGAATTGGGCTCATTGTACCTGGATCGACATTAATGTACGGATCCAACTTCATCATGGTGACATTGAGTCCACGGGCTTCGAGTATAGCCGCCAAAGAGGCTGCGGCAATGCCTTTACCCAGAGAGGATACGACCCCGCCGGTCACAAAAATATAATTCGTTTTCATGCTGAACCTGAAAGTTTAGGTGTATTAGGATGATGGATATAACTGGACGGGAACACAGTATACCCGAACCTTATTTTCGCTACAAACATTCTTAGTAGTATAAAGTTCTTTTTCATCACGCCACTTATCCGTTTAAACACGAAAAAACAGTAAAAATTCAATAAACTAAACCCATGAAAATATTTCTCAGCTATTTTAGCTTAATCCTTTCAGCTAAGATATCACTTTTGCTGAATAGATGCTTTATTTTTTTCATAGTATTAAGTGTAGCAGGTTTATAGCGAGATCTTTTGTTTCGGATCATGTGTTTAATTTTTTTGATGCAAGTCACATATTTTATGTAAACTAATGCAATATAAAAATATTACCTTATACAAAAACAAAAAACGAAATTACATTTTATAATTTCGTTTTTTATAACTTTTTATAACCACAAGTTTAAAAAGGCGTTTTATCACAAGAAATTTACCGCATTTAATGTCACATCGAGGCAAATTTGCGTGTCAGAACTCACTCAATTTGTTGTTCTTTAGCTTGCTGCCAACTGATCTCCATCTCTTCCAACGTCGCATTTTCTATGCCTCTCCCTTGCTCTGCTAAATTTTTTTCAACAAAACGAAAGCGTTGTTCAAACTTACGGCAAGCTCGGTTTAATGCTTGCTCTGGTTTTTGTTTTAAATGACGAGCTAAATTAACCACAGAAAAAAGTAAATCACCTAACTCATCTTCTATACGAGATTCATCACGAGGATTATTTTTCACCTCAGCCATTACCTCATCAATTTCTTCATAAACTTTACCTAATACAGGCTCTAATTCACTCCAATCAAAACCTACAGTAGCACAACGCTTTTGAATTTTTTCTGCTTTCATTAATGCGGGTAACGTAGCAGGAATATCATCTAACAATGAAAATTGAGCTTTGGCTTCACGCTCTTGAGCTTTGAGCTTTTCCCAACGATGTTTTTCTGGGACTAAATTATTGCCACTTTCAGATGCAAAAATATGAGGATGGCGACGTTCTAATTTATTGCTAATGGCTTCGCAGACATCATTAAAATCAAATAAACTTTGCTCTTGTGCCATTCGTGAATAAAAAACGACTTGATAAAGTAAATCGCCTAACTCTTCTTTTAAATCAGCAAAATCTTTACGTATAATGGCATCTAATACTTCATAGGTTTCTTCTAATGTATAAGGTGCAATAGTGTCAAAAGTCTGCACTTTATCCCATTCACATCCAGTATTAGGATCACGTAGCTGCGTCATTATTTCTAATAAACGAAAAATTTCACGATTTTCTGACATCACATTGCCTTTTAAATAAGTGTTAGCTTTATTCTGTTTAACCCATTTTTAGATAAAAAAATGCCGAGAACAGTTGTCTCGGTATCTTATCATTTCAAGCTTAAGATCTTAAAAATAACTTTTGTGAAAGAATAATGACATTTTAAATAGAACCATGAAGTTGTTATTTACAAATATACTCCTCGCTATAAACCCACTTTTCAACTCCGCATAAATACGTCATTTTTATCAAAGGATTAATAAAATGAGTGAAAATATAATTCAATTTAGTTCATTAACTGTAACGCCACATAACAGTTATATTCCTGAATATGCGTTTAATAATAACTTCTCATTTAATCAAGCAACAAATATAATTTGCAATACTTTTATGCAGGATAAAAATCAAGAATGCCCTGTTTGCGGAAAGAAAAATTGCCCTGAGTTTAAAAATGAATGTAAATCTTACTTAAAACAGAAAACCGAATTAGCATTAAAAAAAGCATTAAGAATGCAACCCTATGGCCGTGCTTTAATGCATAGATCAAACGAGTTTAATGAAAGTTCTCCATTGCTATTATTAAATATGGAAGAAAATAATATTCCATTAAATAATGAAAATATAGGTCGTATATTTGAAGCAGACCTGAATCTAAGTAGAATGTTTTACCAAAAAATGAACTATATAAATGGTTTTCTTTTTGATATTCATTTTAGTCCTCATCCAGACCCTATGTTACAAAATATAGGTGAAAAATTTGGGGAATATTCCCGCTGGTTACCCTCAGTACGATTAGCTTTACATGCCTTATATGCAGATAACGGTGCAGATAATATAAATAATTTTCCAGAGATGCAAAAACACATTAGAGAGCAAGATTTTAAGTCTGCATGTCAGGATTTTCATAATAAAATGACGTTTACACATCGCAATTTCCAAATTGCCGATATTTTAGCGCAGCAAGCAAATAAAAAAGAACAAATAGATAATGATTTTAATCAGTTACATGATTCAATAAAGTTTACGGCTGATTTTTATAAAGAAGTGTTTAATGCTTATGGTGATAAAGCAAGAAAATTAGCGGAGTCTTTAGCACAACAAGCCAGAGGAAAAACCATCCGTAACGTTGATGATGCACTAAAAGCTTACGAAAAATACAAAGCGGATATCAATAGAAGAATTAATGCCAAAGATCGTAAAGCTATTGCAACTGCATTGGAATCGATCAAACTCGATGATATAGCTCAAAAATTAAAAAATTTTAGTAAAGGTATGTTTTTTGTGAGTAAAGCTCTTGACGTCAAAGATCTATCGATAGAGTTAATAAAAGCAACAGAAACAGATAATTGGCGTCCATTTTTTGTTAAAGCAGAGACTATATTTGTAGGAATGGCGGCTACATCTGTAGCAGGATTTACATTTAGTGTACTTCTAGGTGGTCCCATAGGGATATTCGGATATGGATTGCTTATAGCAAGCATTGGAGCATTGATTGATAACGACTTAATTGAAAAAGCCAATAATTTGATTGGTATTTAATTAATACTTTAAAGGTTGTTTATTTAGAGGAACAACCTTTTCACTAACACAAATAATATAAAAATTATTGTAATTGGTATAGATAATAAAAACACGATGAAACTATATAAAGCTAAACCACCAGCTTTACCAGCTGTATCTAAAAATAGTCCTCGATTCCAAAATTCTCTAGTAGTAAATTGAAGAAAAAAATATTCAATTCCCCATTTAGCCAACGGATATAATCCAATACCAGAAATACTAATTAACAATATTAGACTTTCATACTTCAACTCATACTCTAAGCAAGAGTATAAAAATAGAGCGCCAATAAACCATCCCCAACACATATTCTTAATATAATATTGTTTAGTTATCTTCATATTTATCTACGAGATCTCTTTTATTTAAAACCATATTTATTTTAAATAAACCCTAGCAATTAAATTACTAACTAAATATACAGATTTTCTGATTTTTAGATAAAAAAATACCGAGAACAGTTGTCTCGGCATCTTATCATTTTAATGTTTTAGTGAGAAAAGCGTTTCGCTTCTATCACATCAGGTAATTGATTTAGCTTAGCAAGAATACGACCTAATACTTGAAGATTATAAATCTCAATATTCATATCGATAGTTGCCAGCTGTTGTTTCACATCACTACGACTGCTTACACCAAGTACGTTAACTTTTTCATTTGCTAAAATCGTGGTGATATCACGTAATAACCCACTACGGTCATTCGCTACAACACGTACCACCAGCGAATAACCACTGGAGTAATTTTCACCCCATACCGCATCAACAATACGCTCAGGGGCATGAGAAAGTAATTCAGCTAATTGTTCGCAATCTGAGCGGTGAATTGAAATACCTCGGCCTTTAGTAATAAAACCAGTAATATTATCGCCAGGAATAGGTTGGCAACAACGCGCAATATGGTGCATTAAATTACCGACACCCTCAACAACAATACTGCCCCCAGAGCCTGTGGTTCTTGGCGCTGGTACTTTATTTTCTAAAGAGCGAAGTGCTTCTTTATCTTCATCTTCTGCTGTTGCTTTATTCAATCTACTTTGAATAAAGTTTACTAATTGATTAATGCGAATATCACCAATACCAATACCCGCTAAAACTTCATCAACACTATGAACGTTATAACGCGCAATCAGCAGTTTTTCTGCTTCTTTCATATTGATATCAAGATGAGCCAATTCATTGTCTAGAATTTGGCGTCCAGCGAGAATATTTTTATCTCTATCTTGTTTACGGAACCAATTATGAATTTTTGCACGGCCACGGCTTGTCGTCACATAACCCAAGTTTGGATTCAGCCAATCACGACTTGGATTAGGATGCTTTTGCGTAATAACTTCAATTTGATCGCCCATTTGTAATTGATAACTAAATGGAACAATCCGACCACCTATTTTGGCACCAATACAGCGATGACCAACATCACTATGAATATGATAAGCAAAATCAAGCGGTGTTGAGCCCGCAGGTAAATCGATAACATCACCTTTTGGCGTAAACACATACACACGATCATCAAAGACCTGGCTACGAACTTCATCGAGCATTTCGCCTGAATCCGCCATCTCTTCTTGCCATGCAATCAGTTTACGTAACCAAGCAATGCGATTTTCATAACTTCCTGTGCCACCTTTCGTTGCAGCACCTGTTGCACCTTCTTTATATTTCCAGTGAGCCGCAACGCCTAATTCTGCATCTTCATGCATTTGGCGAGTACGTATCTGAATTTCTAAGGTTTTACCTTCAGGGCCTAATACCACCGTATGAATCGATTGGTAACCATTAGGTTTAGGGTTGGCAACATAGTCATCAAATTCATCAGGTAAATGACGATAATGCGTATGCACAATGCCTAATGCGGCATAACAGTCTTGTAATCGTTCAACCACAATCCGCACGGCTCTCACATCAAACAATTCATCAAATGCGAGATTCTTTTTCTTCATTTTGCGCCAAATACTATAGATGTGTTTGGGACGTCCATAGATATCAACTTCAATATTTTCTTGCTTCATATAGCCACGAACCGTACTGACAAAATTATCAATATACTGCTCACGATCAATACGGCGCTCATGAAGTAATTTGGCTATTTTTTTATATTCATCAGGATGAAGATAACGGAAACAAAAATCTTCTAATTCCCATTTTAACTGCCCAATACCCAATCGATTGGCTAAGGGGGCATAAATATTAAAACACTCTTTAGCCGCGAGAACGCGTTCATCTTCTGTGGCATCTTTTACTTCACGTAAATGGGCGATACGTTCAGAAATCTTGATAACCACACAACGAAAATCTTCTACCATCGATAACAGCATGCGACGAACATTATCGACTTGTACCGAACTCATCTCATTAGTATGAGCGGCTTTGAGTTGACGTATTGCGTCCATTTCCATAACACCGCGGACTAAACTCCAAATCGCGTCACCAAAATGTTCAGTAATAATGTCCTGATCAATAAGATTTACTTCGGCAAGAGGGAAAAGAAGCGCAGCCCTCATACTGTCTTTATCCATGCTCAGTGTCGAAAGAAGCTCAACCATTTCAACACCACGCCATAGCAGCAATTGAGCATCTTCATGCCCCTGAACTGTGCGATGACAATATTCCCAGGTTTGCATGATTTCACTACCTGCGTTGGCATGGGTTAAATTCAAACTATCTACCCATTTATCAACGGCAAACTCTCCCGCAGGAGTTAAGTGAGCACTTCTAACTGCAACCATATTCTCTCCCTACCCGATATAAATCTTATTTGCGACTTATTTGCTAACGAGGCGTTTACTTACGACTAAATAGCGCCATAGATTCCAGATGTCCTGTTTGTGGAAACATATCCAACATTTTTAAACTCGTTAGCTGGTATCCTGAATCTAATAATACCTTACTATCTCTAGCTAACGTGGTCGGATTACAGGAGACATAAACGATTTTTTCTGCGGATAACCTCACAATATGTGACATTACCTGTGCAGCGCCTGCTCTTGCTGGATCTAATAACACCTTGTTAAATCCTTCTTTTGCCCACGGCATCGTTGAAAAATCGCCAGACAAATCGGCATGCCAAAAATGGGCATTATTTAATTGGTTAAGTTCTGCATTTTTCTTCGCCATTGCGACTAATTCGGGAACGCCTTCAATACCAACAACTTCACTCACCCGTTTCGCAATAGGTAACGTGAAATTGCCCATTCCACAAAATAAATCTAGTACACGATCTGTTGGCGATAATGCTAACCACTCCATAGCTTGCGTCACCATTTTAGGATTTATTTCATCATTAACTTGAATAAAATCGGTTGGTGCAAATTGCAAACTTAGACCTTCTATTTGATAGAAGGGTTCCCATTGCGTTGTTGTTAATCGTGCTATCTCGTCGTTATTACCTGCAAGATAAATCGTGACTTGATTATATTGAGAGAATGCTCGCAAACTCTGTTTATCATCGTCAGACAATGGCGACAAATGGCGTAAAATAATCAACGGTCCATTATCAGCAAGCACCATTTCGACATGCCCTAAATCACGCACAGCAGATAACTGTGTAAGGCAGTTCCATAATGGAGATAACAAATCGTTTAATTGTGGCTTTAACACAGGGCACTCTTTTATCATCACCAAATCATTAGAGCGTTCTTGGCGAAACCCCATCACCAGACCGTGTTCAGAATGATAACGTAAACCCAGCCTTGCCCTGCGCCGATAACCATACTCTTCACCGGCGATAACAGGTTCTGCGCTAATCACCACATTGGTTTCACGTTTAATTAAGTGAGACAACACACTCGCTTTGGTTGTACGTTGTAGTGCAATAGGCACATGTTGTTGTTGGCAACCGCCACAACGTTCATAGTAACGACAATGAGGCGCTATTCGCTGTGAGCTAGTGGTTAAGCGTTTGACTACTTCACCTTTAGCAAATTGACGTTTTTCTTCAGTTAAGCGAATTTTTGCAGTTTCATCAGGTAATAATCCTTTAATAAAAATTGTTTTGCCCTCTGCATGAGCAATACCTTGACCATTAGCATCCAATGCACTGGCGGTCACTTCCAGAGTTGTAGCCTGTTTCTTCACAGAGCGTTTTTTTGGGGAATAAAACTGCACCATAGTATTAAAGTTATGTAGTAATTGCGGATTAATGGCGAAATAACATAGCTTGAGAATACACTGTACTTTTACGACTTGTTTACAGGCATAACATGAATGACTATGCATTTCAGAATAAAACATGGTGAGAGTATAACATCGAACAAGTTATTTACTTAACTGATATAAGCAATATTTTTGTTAAAATGAAAAATACTTAAACGATAACAAGCTGTATCACTCGCTTTATGAATTTTATATTGTTCTATAACTAACAAATATTATATATAACTTTTACCTTTACTATATTTACAATTAATAACATATATTTTCTGTTATTTTAATAACATATTATTATTTCTAATAAAAATCTAAAATTTATCGTTAATCAATAAGATAGATATTTCTTTGTTGATTAGATATTAATCACAAACCATTAATTTTCTATATTCTTCATATGCATAATGATCAGTCATTCCACTGATATAATCTTGTATTAATCGTGTTCGATAATAAAATTCTAAAATTTTTCCTTGTTCAGAGTTTATATCATCTAACTTATCCAGAGCTTCGTTATAAGCGAGTTTATGCTTTACAGATAGCTTATGATATAAACGCGTCTCAATAACATATTGAGGATGCTCATTATATTTATGCAGTCTTAAGAAGTCATCCGTCGATAATAAAAGCAATGGATTATAAATATTTAATAACCCACTGATAACACGATAACCTTTCATTTCAAGCTCTTCGACTTCAGGATGGCTAAATACCCACTTTTGAGCAACGCGCTTTAAGGTTGCTAATAATCGGTGCTCTGCACTATCGTCTTCAAGTAGTGCATAATTAAAACGCCCCTCATACACTTGAGGTAAGTTTTCTATAAATCGATAAGCGGTATAAGGTACTAATTTTCCTGTAATATAAACACGTAAATACATAAAAAACTGATCTTGCATACTGCGTCTTGCTTCATTTTGATCAACTTTTTTATGAGCACGATTTACCGTGATATCAAACAAATCGCCTTCAGCAACATCGCCATTTTCACGCCATGCATTGCGTAATAATTGCACCAGCCTATTTATATCAAAAATGCCTTTTTCTACTGCATCATCCAAATCAGCAATGCAGTAAGAGATATCATCAGCAGCTTCCATAATATAAGTCAGCGGAAAGCGACAAAACTCACCCATATTGAGTTTTTGTCTCATCTCATTGACGAACGCCATCTCAGACCAATAATAGCCCGGTTTTTTCATCAAATAGTTATATTCAGCGGGTATTTCGCCTTGCCAATGAGCGGGACGCGTATATTTTAAAACACAGCCGATTTGCGCATAAGTGAGGTTCAGTTTCAGCAGATGATGCGCCATTCTAATCGCTTGCGCATTGCCCTCAAAATGACATAAATCTTGACGCAGTGTCTGTCTTAATTTATTGAGCTCAGTTTTTGCTGAATATCGCATAGGAAGAAAAGGACAATTATCGAATTCAGCTGTTGCCTCTGGAGATAACACATTGCGAAACCAATGTTTAATTGCCGCTTCACCAAAATGGCCAAAAGGCGGATTTCCAATATCATGCATCAAACACGCCATTTCAATTAGGCTTTCGACGCTATCAATTCGCTCACTCAGCCCGTACTCTTCAAGCTTATTTTGCTTCTTTAACTCACTCATAATTTGCTTTGCAATATAGCGGCCAATCTGCTGGACTTCTAAAGAGTGAGTAAGACGGCTACGAACAGCAGAATTTTGTTCTAATGGAAAAACCTGTGTCTTTTGTTGTAATCGACGAATGGCCGCAGAGTTAATAATACGCCCACGATCACTTTCAAACTGACGAGAAACTTGCATTTCATCATTAATATCAATATCGCTGCTATTATATTTGCGTTGATAATTTAGCTTCAGTTTAAAATCGATCATTTCTATCCTCTCGCTATTACGATGAAACGAATGCGTGTTATATCCCGTATTTCCGATAGATGCTAAACTCTATATAAAATTCTATTTATTATTAACCTACAAGGGAGTATGACACAATGAGAGTTGGTGTAATAGGTGCTATGGAACAAGAAGTCACACTTCTGCGTGAACAAATTGAAAACTGCGAAACATTATCTCGTGGTGGTTGTGAGATTTACACAGGCAAAATTAATGGCGTTGATGTTGCGCTATTAAAATCAGGTATTGGTAAAGTCGCCGCAGCAATTGGTACGACTCTGTTGCTAGAACATTTTCACCCTGATGTAGTTATTAATACGGGTTCAGCGGGTGGCTTAGATTCTAAATTAAACGTGGGTGATATCGTTATTTCAACAGAAGTGCGTTACCACGATGCCGATGTGACTGCTTTTGGTTATGAACCGGGCCAAATGGCGCAATGTCCTCCAGCTTTTATTGCAGATCCTAAACTCGTCGAAATTGCCGAAGAATGTATTAAAACATTAAAATTAAATGCCGTTCGTGGATTAATTTGTAGTGGTGATGCTTTTATTAACGGTGCTGAACCTTTAGCGCGTATTCGTCGCACATTCCCTGATGTCGCCGCTGTTGAAATGGAATCTACGGCGATAGGCCATGTTTGTCACCAATTTAATACGCCATTTGTGGTAGTCCGCGCTATTTCCGATGTGGCAGATAAAGAGTCACATTTAAGCTTTGATGAGTTTTTAGCTGTTGCTGCACGCCAATCAAGCTTAATGGTAACGACTATGCTTGATAAATTAAAAGACTAATT
Source organism: Proteus hauseri ATCC 700826 (assembly GCF_001654965.1). Taxonomy (GTDB): domain Bacteria; phylum Pseudomonadota; class Gammaproteobacteria; order Enterobacterales; family Enterobacteriaceae; genus Proteus; species Proteus hauseri. The sequence goes on along the minus strand of NZ_LXEV01000016.1, from coordinate 241,183 downwards.
AAATCGATAAAGCCTAAAAATTATTTTATCTATGATAACCCGTCTTTATTTTTTACTTGTTATAAGATAAAAAATAGGCGGGTATTTCTTAAGATAAATGAGAAAAGATAATGCGTTTATTCACCACTATTTTGCTGCTGTTATCTGGCTTTTTTCCTATGGCGAACATTCTCGCTATTGAGCCAGCGAAACGTATTATTACGCTTTCACCTTCAGCCACCGAAATGGCTTATGCCGCAGGTATGGGTGAGAATATAGTGGGTGTTAGTGCTTATTCAGATTATCCTGAAGCGGCAAAAAATATTGAACAAGTTGCCAACTGGCAAGGTATTAATATTGAGCGCATTTTACTATTAAAACCAGATTTGGTGATTGCATGGCAAGGTGGTAATCCACAACGTCCATTAGATCAATTAAAAGAACTCGGTATTCCCATTATTTATTCTGATCCAAAAACTCTCGAAGATATTACCGATGATCTCACTAAACTGGCTGCTTATAGTCATCATCCAGATGTTGCATTAAATAATGCAGAAAAATTGCGTCAGCAATACCAAAGATTACAACAAAAATACCAATTAAATAATTCAGCCCAACAAAAGAAAAAAGTATTTATTCAATTTGGTACCCACCCCTTATTTACCACATCAAATCACACACTTCAAAGTCATATTACCGAGCTTTGTGGTGGCGAAAATATCTTTGCAAATAGCGTTGTACCTTGGCCTCAAGTTAGTCGTGAACAAGTAATTATCAAGCAACCTGATCTGATTATTTTTAGCGGAAAGCCTAATCAAATAACAGCTATTCAGCAATTTTGGCAGCCACAACTTAATATTCCCGTGATAGCTATTGATGAAGACAGTTTTAGTCGTCCTGCACCACGTATTATTAATGCAGCACAGCAAATCTGCGAAGCCATCGCCAATAATGAATGAGTGAGTGATTTATCAAATAAGTTAAGAAAGGTGTTTTGAAGTAGACTTTGGTTTTACCTTAAGAAAACACTTTTGACTTTGACTTTAAAATCTCACCGATGAAAGTCGTGAGCGAGCAGTGCAACAAGGCAGGCAGCGTGCAGTAAGCGGAGATACATAAGTATGTGAGCATTACGAGCACTGCTCTAACGCCGTGGCACTACTGCACAGCCACGACGCTAAATACGATAAAGGATCAGATACTGAAAGAAGAGCCGCAGCCACATGTACTCTTGGCATTAGGATTCGTCACAATAAAACGAGAACCCTCTAGCCCTTCGGTATAATCCACACAGCCGCCGACTAAATATTGCAGACTCATTGGGTCAACCACCAGCGCAACACCTTGTTTTTCAATGGTCATATCGCCGTCATTCATGGCGTCATCGAAAGTAAAGCCATACTGGAACCCGCTACAACCGCCACCCGTAATATAAACGCGTAAACGCAGATTCGGATTTTCTTCATCTGCAATCAAATCTTTTACTTTATTTGCAGCCGCGTCAGTAAATTGTAACGGCAGAGCCATATCATCACTCATTGTTCACTCCAGACTGGGATCCCAGTAAAAAACAGTCAGCAAAAAATTTTCTTCCTGCTGATATAATGTGATGATTATCTAATACCTGCTCATAACCTTCAAGTTTGTTGTGGACAAAATACACTTTTTGCTACCTATCACTTTTTATGGTTAATATCACATAAGCAATAACAGTGATAAATCAAAATCTTGTTGTCGTGTATTTGGCTTCATCTGCGCTGTGCTTTAGAATACGCCTTAATCTTACGCTCACCCATCATTAGGAGTCTGACATGAGCAAGTCTGAAACGCTGTATAACCTCGCACAACAAGTGATACCTGGCGGAGTCAACTCTCCTGTAAGGGCATTTAACGGTGTAGGTGGAACACCTCTGTTTATTGAACGTGCTGATGGTGCGTATATTTACGATGCTGATGGACAAGCTTACCTCGACTACGTAGGTTCATGGGGCCCTATGGTGCTGGGTCACAATCACCCCGCTATTCGTGATGCAGTAACAGAAGCTGTACAAAAAGGGTTAAGCTTTGGTGCACCGACAGCCGCTGAAGTAGAAATGGCTAATTTGGTTACTGAACTGGTTCCTTCAATGGATATGGTTCGCATGGTGAACTCAGGCACAGAAGCGACCATGAGCGCCATTCGCCTTGCTCGTGGTTATACGGGGCGCGATAAAATTATTAAATTTGAAGGCTGTTATCATGGCCATGCAGATTGCTTATTAGTGAAAGCGGGTTCTGGTGCTTTAACCATGGGGCAACCTAACTCACCGGGTGTTCCTGCTGATTTTGTTAAACATACATTAACCTGCACTTACAACGACCTTTCTTCTGTACGTCAAGCCTTTGAAAATTATCCTGAAGAAGTCGCTTGTATCATTGTTGAACCCGTTGCTGGCAACATGAACTGCGTGCCACCCAAAGCTGACTTTTTGCCGGGTTTACGCGCATTATGTGACGAGTTTGGTGCACTACTCATTATTGATGAAGTAATGACAGGTTTTCGTGTTGCCTTAGGCGGAGCACAAGATTATTACGATGTTGATCCAGATTTAACCTGTTTAGGTAAAATTATTGGTGGTGGAATGCCGGTGGGTGCATTTGGTGGACATTTAGAAGTAATGTCGAAACTGGCACCAATTGGTCCTGTTTACCAAGCAGGAACACTATCAGGTAACCCTATCGCGATGGCGGCAGGTTTAGCCTGTTTAAATGAAGTATCACAGCCAGGTGTTCATGAAACCTTAGATGAACTCACAACAATGTTAGCTGAAGGCTTAGTCGAAAAAGCACAACAAGCCAGTATTCCAATGGTGGTAAACCATGTGGGCGGTATGTTTGGTCTATTCTTCACTGACGCCAAAGAAGTCACTTGCTACCAAGATGTCATGAATTGCGATGTTGAGCGCTTTAAGCAATTCTTCCATTTAATGTTAGAGCAAAAAGTTTACCTTGCGCCTTCTGCTTTTGAAGCGGGCTTTATGTCTATTGCACATACCAAAGAAGATATTCAACGTACAATTGATGCGGCAGAGTATGCTTTTACTCAGATGAAAAACTAATGATCTGTTAGCTTTTTATAAAAAATATTCTTTTATATTGCCGTTCATAATTGAACGGCATTTTTATCACTTTGCTGCTAATTAATCGCAAAAAGTATCAAATAAAAACGGCACTCTAAAAAGCGCCGTCTTCATTTAATAATGTGAAAATTGTTACTTATTCAGAAAACAAATCTTGTAGCCATTTAGGTGCGCCATCTTCATTTGTTTCTTGATTAACTGAAGGGCATAACCCATCTGGGTTGGCTGTCCACACAGGTAAAGTGCGCACACCTCCTCCCAAGCAAGTAAATGCCCCTTCCGCATTAATAGACATCTCAGCAATATCATCAGGCACTGGTGGGTTCAGTTTTAATGGCGCTTGGTTATTTAAATAATTGCGATAAAGTAATAAAGCCCCTGTAGCACCCGTTAAATTAGTTGGCCCATTGTTATCACGCCCCATCCATGCAATCGTCACTTCTTTTCCATCAATACCTGCAAACCAGCTATCACGAAGATCATTCGTTGTCCCTGTTTTACCTGCAAGATTATAATTACCAAATTTAGGCTTTAAAGTACGTTGCGCAGTTCCTGAATTAACCACTTGCTGCATACCAAACAACGTCATATAAGCAGCTTGAGGGGAAACCGTAGTTTCTGCTTGCGGATAACTTTGATACAACACGGTACCATCTTGTTTTATCACAGAACGCAACGATGACAGCTTAGCGCGATTCCCTAAGCTACCAATAGTTTGGAACGTTTGAGCCACTTCCATTGGCGTTAAATTTAACGCTCCTAATAACATTGCCGGTACTTTTTCCAGATTTTCAGCCGGAGCGCCTAAGTTAATCCAAGTTTTAATCACTTGGTCTAATCCTAGTTCTAAACCTAAATTAACGGTTGGGATATTACGCGATGTTGCTAACGCATCCACCAGCATTAATCGGCCTTTATAACCACGGTCATAGTTACGAGGCTGCCAAGGCTTACCCCCGGGAATAGGAATAGAAATAGGTTCATCCGCTAACCATGTATTTAAACGAAAACGCTCAGGCTCACTTAATGCAGTAAGGTAAGTCGCTGGTTTTGCAAGCGAACCAATAGAACGGCGAGCTGAAAGTGCACGGTTAAAGCCAGCAAATTGTGGCTGAGAGCCCCCCACTAATGCTCTAACTTCACCGCTTAAACGGTCTACGACGACCATCGCACCTTCAAGATCATCAATCTTGCGTGTTTTACGAATATCAGCAACCCCCACTTCAACTGCTTTTTCAGCCGCATCTTGCGATACGGGATCTAACGTGGTGAAGATCTTGGTTCCTGATAAATCTTTAACTTTATCACCTAAATTAGCTTGTAACTCTTGGCGAACTAACTGCATAAATGCAGGTTGTGGAGTAAGTGCTTCACTACGTGATTTAACACCTAAAGGACGCGCACTTAGCACATCATAAAGCTCTTGGTCGATAATTTCTTGAGTCAATAATAGCTTCAATACCACATTACGACGTTCTAACGCAGCTTTAGGATTACGCCACGGATTATAAGCAGAAGCCCCTTTTACCATTCCGACTAATAACGCTTGTTGGTCAAGACTTAATTCATCAACAGGACGGCCAAAATAATAGAGACTGGCTAAAGGGAAACCACGGATCTGTTCATCACCACTTTGCCCTAAAAAAACCTCGTTAAGATACAGCTCTAGAATGCGATCTTTGCTATAACTCGCATCCATAATAATCGCCATATAAGCTTCATTGAGCTTTCTTTTTAAGGTTCTCTCATTAGTTAAAAATAAGTTTTTAACTAACTGTTGCGTTAATGTACTTCCGCCTTGAACTGCCTTACCCGCCGTAAAGTTAGCTAAAACAGCACGACCGATAGAATAAAAACTAATGCCGTCATGTTCATAAAAACGACGGTCTTCAGTCGCAATTAATGTATCAACCAATAATTGAGGGAATTTATCTCTGCTTAAGAATAAGCGTTGTTCACCGTTTGCCGATTGCATCATGGTAATCAGTTTAGGATCAAGACGGAAAAAACCGAACTGACGCTGATTACTCATATTGGTGATACTGGCTAACGAATTTTGCTCAAAGGTAAGTTTAGCGAGAATTTGCTCTTCACGACCATCAGGAAAATCAAAAGGCCGGCGTAACATTTCTATCGTATTATTTCTTACGATAAATTCACCAGGGCGCGTGATTTTATTGACATGACGATATTGCATACCTTCAAGCAAACTCACCATTTCGCTCAGGCTATAATTCATGCCGGGTTCTAAATTTACCGTTCGCCCATAGACGGCTGCGGGTAACTCCCAAACATTGCCATCTAAACGCTCTTTAATTTGCGAATGTAGATAAACGCCATAAATACCCATTAAAACTGCAATAACTATCGCAATTTTAACTAATAACCAAAACCAAGAACGACCGCTTCTTGATTGCTTGACGGGTTTTTTCTTTCTACTCATGCATTGTATCTCTCATTGAAATCCCTTTATCACACCCTAGGATAAAGAAGCCTAATATTGTCGCTATTTTTCTAAGCAATCCCACAGGAAAGCTCTCAATTTAACTCTATTCTACTCATAAAATAGCGCTAACTAAATTTTTTCACTCGTCGAATTGGTGCTGTGCTTTCTGGCGAATCAGGCCACAAATGCTTTGGATAACGCCCTTTCATCTCTTTTTGTACTTCTTTATAACTACCGGCCCAAAAGGTTGCTAAATCTTGTGTTTTTTGAATAGGTCGATGAGCTGGAGAAAGCAATTCCATTACCACCGGCAATTTTCCATTAGCAACAATCGGGCTTTGTTTTTCGCCATAAACCTCTTGAATACGAATAGCAATAACGGGAGGTAACTCTAAATCATATTTAATGGCGACTTTTGTCTGTGTTGGCGCTAAATAATGCGTTGGAAATAAACTTTGTAGCAGCTGATTTTCATGCCATGTAAGCTGCTCTTTTATTAGCTTATTAATATCAAACTGTTGTAAAGCTTTTAAAGAGCAAATATTTCCTAATTCAGGTAATAGCCATTGTTCTAATGTTTCTAATAATACCGTTTCATTTAATGATGGCAATGATGCCTCAGGACACCATTGCTGTGCTAATGCAAGACGAATAAACCATTGCTCAGTCTCTTCACTCAATGCCAGTGCATTTAACCCGTTATCTCTTAACCAATTTAATAACGCTTGCTGCATTTGCTGTTTATCTGGTTTTTCTAACTGAGACTGACTTATCGTTAATCGTCCTAATTGGCGTTGTTGCCACGCAATAAGTACGCCGCGTTTTTCGTCCCATTCGATGGTGGTATTATTTTTAACGAATTCAGGAAAGGTAGTTGATATCTCATCAATATCAATAGGTAAGGCCAATAAAATCCGCACATCAGCATAATGTGAATTTTGTAGCAGCAAAGGCGCTAAAATCCACGGTGCATTACTCATTACTTGAGTTTCATCCATTATCGCACCTTGCCCATTTGCTAAACGAAAACGTCCTTTATTATCGCGATTCTTAGCTACCCTATCAAAGAAACCGACCGCCAATAAGCTCGCTAATAACTCTGGACGAAATGTCCCTGTTCTATTTTGCGAAAGTTGTTTTTCTCGCTGAACCCAAAATGAATTATTTTGTTGTGCTATCCACTCTAGATTAATTTCGCGTCCTCTTGGTGGCTCTTCTAACACCGCGCACAAACGTGCTGCGGTGACATAATGATCGTCACTTTGCTCTCGTGCGAAATCTAATATTGCGGCCAAACGAGGTTCTATTCCCCATTGCGCCATCCGCAAACCACGAGGCGTTAATCCCCCCAATGAATTTATTGCACCTAAATGTTGTAATACATTTTTTGCTGCATTTAATGGCGAAATGGAAGGGGTATCTAACCAAGTAAGCTGATTAATATCACGACATCCCCACTGCAACACAGAAATCCACAATGATGATAAATCGCTGCTTAATATTTCAGGTATTTGATGTGTTGCTGCTCGTTGTGCCTGCTCTTGGCTCATTAGGTGCCAGCAAATACCTGCTTCAAGCCGACCAGCACGCCCTGCACGTTGCACTTGTGAAGATTGACTAATTCGCTGGCGTAATAAGCTCGTCACTCCTGTTTTAAAATCAAACTGAGCCCGTTTCTCTATACCGCTGTCTACCACTAAGCGAATACCTTCTATCGTAAGGCTCGTCTCAGCAATATTGGTAGCTAATACAATTTTGCGAGAACCTTTTTTTGTGGGTTCTATCGCTTGTTGCTGTTGTGCCAATGAAAGTGCGCCATAAAGTGGAAATATCAATACATCGTTAGCCACTTTTTCTTTTAATATTTCTGCGGTACGCACTATTTCAGCACTACCCGGCAAAAAAATAAGCATAGAGCCTGTTTCTTGAGCCAATAAGCGCAGCGCCATTGTTGCAACTTCTTGCTCAAAAGGCTGATGCGGATTAATAGGGTAATAGTTGCGTTCTACGGGATAACTGCGTCCTTGCGAACTTATTATTGGCGCATCCGGTAAAACGGCGGTTAATTTTTGATTATCTAACGTCGCAGACATAATCAAAATACGCAAATCATCACGTAGCCCTGCTTGAACATCTAACAATAACGCCAGCGCTAAATCGGCTTGTAAACTACGTTCATGAAATTCATCCAAAATCACCAAGCTAATACCTGTTAACTCAGGATCTTGTTGTAACATTCGCGCCAAAACGCCTTCAGTAACAACTTCAAGGCGCGTCTGCTTGCTTACTTTACTTTCCGCTCTCATTCGGTAACCAATTGTCGCACCAACAGGTTCATTTAGCTGATTGGCTAAACGATAAGCAATACTTTTAGCTGCAATACGTCTTGGCTCTAATAAAATTATTTTGCCATCAAACCCGCCCTTCTCAAGCAAATAGAGAGGAAGTGCTGTTGACTTACCTGCACCTGTTGGCGCATGAAGTAATACTTGGGGGGATTGTTTTAACGCAGCAACAATATTTTCGGTTACATCAAAAATGGGCAGCAAATGCACACACACTCCATTACTCATTAACTTTCTCGGCGGCTCATTGTAGCATTAGCGCTCTTTTAAAGGACGTATTTTCACCGGAGTCGTCATGAAATTTGAACAACCGCTACAATCCGCCACTTTACTAAAACGATATAAGCGTTTTTTAGCAGACGCCGTTACCCCTAATGGTGAAGAATTCACGCTCCATTGCGCCAACACAGGAGCAATGACGGGATGTGCAACCCCTGGTGATACAATTTGGTACTCAACTTCATCAAATGCAAAAAGAAAATATCCTCATAGTTGGGAATTAACACAAACCCAAGTCGGGGATTGGATCTGCGTTAATACCTTAAGAGCAAACAGTATTATCACTGACGCGATAGCAGCAGGTGACATTCCAGAATTATCTGAGTATGACGAGATAAAACGCGAAGTGAAGTACGGCAGTGAAAACAGTCGTATTGATATTTTACTTAAATCAAATCATAAGGTTGACTGCTATATTGAAGTAAAATCAGTAACGTTATTAGAGGCGGGTAGAGGCTATTTTCCTGATGCTCGAACAGAACGTGGTCAGAAACACTTGAGAGAGTTGACCACTATCGCAAAATTGGGCTTAAGGGCTGTCTTATTCTACGCAGTTCCCCATACTGGCATTACGGAAGTTGCTGTTGCTAAAGAGATTGACCCCAACTATGCTTCATTGCTTGAACAAGCTCGTGATGCTGGGGTTGAAATTTTATGTTATCGCATCAATATTAGTGAATACGATTTAACAATTGGGATGCAATTACCTTTTATTTCAAATGGTTAATTGATTTTAGTGATATTTCTAGTGGTATATGTTAAGTAATTTTTAACTAAAATGGCCTTTTTACTTGCGTGCCTTCACACCATGAGAAAACTTATTAAAGGAATAATTGCTATCCTCTCGGGCATCTGCTATTTATAGCGCCCTATTTTTTCTCCTTCCTATTTTTGGTGGGAGATTATTCAGAAATGCGTATGTAGGAGAAGCATTATGCAAGAAGGGCAAAAGCGTAAAACATCGTCCATGAGCATTCTCGCTATTGCTGGCGTTGAGCCATATCAAGAAAAAGCGGGCGAAGAGTACATGAACGAAGCCCAATTAGCGCATTTTAAGCTAATACTTGAATCTTGGCGCAATCAGCTCAGGGATGAAGTCAACCGCACCGTTACTCATATGCAAGATGAGGCGGCAAACTTCCCCGATCCCGTTGACCGTGCTGCACAAGAAGAAGAATTCAGTCTTGAGCTGCGTAACCGTGATCGTGAACGTAAACTCATTAAGAAAATTGAGAAAACACTGAAAAAAGTCGAAGATGATGACTTTGGCTTTTGTGAATCTTGTGGGGTTGAAATCGGTATTCGCCGTTTAGAAGCACGCCCAACAGCCGATTTATGTATCGATTGTAAAACGTTAGCTGAAATCCGTGAAAAGCAGATGGCTGGCTAATCGATGAGTCAACGCCTCAGTGCAAATATGTGCTGAGGCGCTTATCTGAATCTTTAGATGAAAGAGATTACAGACTATATTGGGCGCTTTGCGCCATCACCAACGGGCTATCTCCATTTTGGCTCTTTGGTTACTGCACTTGGCAGCTATCTCCAAGCTCGCGCACATCATGGGCGTTGGCTTCTTCGTATCGATGATATTGACCCTCAACGAGAACCTTCTGGCGCTATTTCTGCAATAATTCATACATTAGAACATTTTGGCCTATTGTGGGATGGTGACATCGTATTTCAATCACAACGCCATGAAGCATATCGAGAAGTATTGTCCATGTTATGGCAACAAGGGGTTTGCTATCATTGTCATTGTAGCCGTCATCGGTTACATGATTTAGGGGGGGTTTATGATAATCATTGCCGCCATCGATATGATTTAACCGATAACCTATTTAGTGCGTTTAAAGCAAATAAGGCATGGCGATTGATTCAACAGCATCCTATTTATCATTTTGAGGATGAAGTTCAGGGAACTTATTACCTTAAAAACCCCTCTCTCGCATTAGAAGACATGATTATTCACAGAAAAGATAACTTATTTGCGTATAATCTAGTGACAGTAATTGATGACCATTATCAAGGTGTAACAGAAGTCGTAAGAGGTGCAGACCTACTTGACCCCACGTTGCGACAAATTAGCTTACATAAACAGCTTAATTTACCTGTTCCTCGTTATGCTCATTTACCCTTAGCAATAAATCATGCTGGAAATAAATTATCGAAGCAAAATCATGCTCATGCATTACCTAACACGGATCCGAGAGTGGTGATTATTGATGCATTACATTTTTTAAATCAACCAGTTATAACAGGTTGGCAAGATTATTCGTTATCCGAATTATTAGAGATTGCGACAGCCCAGTGGTCACTTTCTGAGGTAACTCAGCAAGGTAATCAACAACAAGGGTATGAATAAACTACACAAAGCATTCTCAAAAAATGTTCAGTAGGCTATGATTAGCCGCTTAATTTTTTTTAATTATCAGAATTTATTATTCGAGGTGTCATATTTTTAACCGAGTAGCGCATTTCTGCCGTAATCTGCTAGGGCGACAAACTAAGTCGTCAGACACACAACAACCGGTAGCAAGTGAAAGGCGAGTCACTACATCTGACCAACCTAAACAAGAAACACACAAACCTGTGCGTCGGCGTCCTGCCCCATCTGCAGACCGTCCCCGTAAAAAAAGTAGTAACAAAGAAAAGGCGAACGGGAGTGATTTGCCAATGACTGTGATCCCAAGAGATCAACACCCTATATCGCGTAAAGATATCAGTGATAATGCATTGAAAGTTCTTTATCGTCTAAATAACTCAGGCTTTCAAGCCTATTTAGTAGGCGGTGGTGTACGCGATTTATTACTGGGAAAAAAACCAAAAGATTTTGACATTGCCACTAATGCCACACCAGAAGAAGTTCGCCGACTATTTCGCAATAGCCGTTTAGTCGGTCGTCGCTTTCGTTTGGCGCATATTATGTTTGGCCCTGAAGTGATTGAAGTCGCAACATTCCGTGGCTCTCATGAAGACCATGTCATATCTGACAACAACCAATCTCAACAAGCACAAAGTGGTATGTTGCTGCGTGATAATATCTTCGGCTCTATTGAAGAAGATGCCATTCGCCGAGACTTTACTCTAAATAGTCTCTATTACGGTGTTGATGATTTTGCTGTACGCGATTATGTGGGTGGCTTAGCCGATCTTAAAGCAGGAATTATTCGTTTAATCGGCTCACCTGAAACACGTTACCGTGAAGATCCGGTAAGAATGCTTAGAGCCATTCGTTTTGCCAGTAAGCTTGATATGCGCATTGAGCCAGAAACGGCAGCGCCTATTAGCGAATTGGCCCCATTACTGCGAAATATTCCTTCTGCGCGCCTATTTGAAGAGTCGTTAAAACTACTGCAAACAGGGCAAGGTTATAAAACCTATAAATTGATGCGCCACTTTAAGTTACTTGAGCCACTGTTCCCACAAATTGCCTCAAGAATAACAGAGCAACAAGACACACCAATGGAGAGAATGTTAGAACAAGTTCTCAAAAACACCGACTACCGTTTAAGTAAAGATATGCGTGTTAACCCTGCATTCTTATTTGCGGCGATGTTGTGGTATCCATTAATAGAACATGCAGAAAAACTCACACAAGAAAGTGGGCTTTCTTACTACGATGCCTTTGCAATGGCAATGAATGATGTTTTAGATGAGCAGTGTCGTACTATTGCCCTTCCTAAACGTATCACCACTATGATGCGCGATATTTGGCAATTACAACAACGTTTACCTAAACGCCAAGGCCGTCGTGCCAATAAATTACTTGAGCACCCTAAATTCCGTGCAGCATTTGATTTACTTGAGTTACGTGCAAATGTGCAAAGAAACCCAGAACTTGAAGCGCTGGCGACATGGTGGGCTGATTTTCAGGCATCAAATAATACTCAGCAACGTTCAATGGTTTCTGAGCTTGGCCAAGCACCAATGCGTAGACGCCCACGCCAACATAAACGCCCACGTAATCCTAATGCAAAAAATAACTCAGTGAGACAAGAAAACAGCAATGAGTAAGCAAAAACAACGGGTTTATATTATTCTTGGTAGTAATTTAAACTCGCCAGATGAACAGGTTAAATCAGCGATTAAAGCGATTAGCGAAATACCACAAACGGAGCTTATCGCCCAATCGTCATGGTATCGTTCGCGCCCTATGGGTCCACAAGATCAACCTGATTACTTAAATGTTGCTGTTGCTGTTGATACTGAATTAGCCCCAGAAGTCTTACTTGATAATACCCAAGCCATTGAGCTCGCTCACGGCCGAGTAAGAAAAGAAGGTCATCGCTGGGGGCCGAGAACATTAGATCTCGATATTATGTTGTTTGGTAATGAGGTTATACAAACGCAACGCCTAACTGTTCCTCATTACGGGCTAAAAGTGCGTGAATTTATGCTCTATCCATTAGCAGAATTAGCACCAAACCTGCGTTTCCCTGATGGTGAATTATTAACAGACAGATTAGCGCTCGTACCTGAAAACGGTATGGAAAAGTGGTAGTTTTACTTTAAATGCCTAACTGATGTTTAAGGTTGGTACTGTTGAAAATCAACGCAGTATCAACCCACTTCACCACTAACTCTTTATTTTCATTATTTCTTCTCTCTTTATTACTCCCGTTATTTGTATTTTTCCCTTCTCTTTTTTTTATAATTAATTTAATACTTTCATTTTTAATTAATTGATAAACATAAAAATATTTTATTATTTTTAATTTTTTATTGTCCATCTAATTACTTTTTCTTCGTTTTTACGTCTTAAATGCTACAATCTGAGATTGTCATATATTATTTATGTCATATTTTCTTTAATAAACAAATAATTAAATGAAATAAATAATTTCATCCACACGCAAAAAACACACATCTCGGAGTTTGTTATAATGAAACCAACTACGCTTTCAACGCTCAATCGCTATAAGCAAGAAAAGAAAAAATTTGCCACTATCACAGCTTATGATGCGAGTTTTGCCCGTCTGTTTGCACAAGAAGGCATTCAAGCAATGCTAATTGGTGATTCATTAGGTATGACACTACAAGGTCATAACAGCACGCTGCCTGTGACCATAGAGCAAATTGCTTATCACACACGTTGCGTAAGAGCAGGCGCCCCAAATGCCTTCCTTATTGCGGATATGCCTTTTATGTCTTACGCAACGCCAAAACAAGCTTGCCTTAATGCCGCTATCTTGATGCAAGCAGGTGCCAATATGGTCAAAATTGAAGGTGGAAGCTGGTTAATTTCAACAGTAAAAATGCTCACCGAGCGTGCTGTTCCGGTCTGTATTCATTTAGGATTAACACCGCAATCCGTTAATGTTTTTGGTGGTTATAAAATACAAGGTAGAGAACTTGCAGCAGCAGAACAATTAAAACAAGATGCAATGTCACTTGAAAGTGCAGGTGCTCAACTGGCTGTTTTAGAGTGTGTTCCGGTTTCACTAGCAAAAGCAGTCACTGATGTGCTAACAATGCCTGTCATTGGTATTGGGGCTGGTAATGTAACTGATGGCCAAATTCTCGTTATGCATGATTTATTAGGATTAACACCTCAACCTCCAAAATTTTCTAAAAATTTTTTACAAGAAGCGGGTTCTTTGCAAGGTGCAGTCAGCCTTTATGTTCAACAAGTTGAACAGGGATTATTCCCACAAGAACAGCATACATTTAACTAATTACTCTCTGAATTAACTTATATTATTTAAAGGAGTCGCGCCGTGCTAATTATTGAAACTACGCTTATCTTACGCAGAGAAATCAAGCGATTGAAGCAAGAAGGTAAACGCATTGCACTGGTTCCAACAATGGGTAATCTTCACCAAGGTCACCTAAAACTAATTGAAGAAGCTCGCATTCATGCGGATGTCGTTATCGCCTCTATTTTTGTTAATCCACTCCAATTTGATAGAGAAGCCGATTTAGCTAACTACCCACGCACGCTACAAGAAGATTGCGAATTATTACGTGATAAAAATGTCGATATCATTTTTGCACCTTCTGCCAAAGAGATGTACCCAAATGGGATGGAAAATCAGACCACTGTTGATGTGCCTGTGCTTTCGACTATTTTAGAAGGAGCCAGTCGTCCGGGGCATTTCCGTGGTGTAACCACAGTGGTTAGCAAACTATTTAATTTAGTTCAGCCTGATGTTGCAATGTTTGGTGAAAAAGATTATCAGCAATTGCAAGTCATCAAAAAAATGGTGCATGATTTATGTATCGATATCAGCATCATTCCTGTTGCTATTGTGCGTGATAAAAATGGCCTTGCATTAAGCTCTCGTAATCGTTTGTTAACAGATAACGAGAAACAACAAGCGCCTGCACTTTATCAAGCAATGCAAGAAATTGCTGAGCAATTAAAATCGGGTAATCACGACGTCAATCAGATATTACAAACAGCAAAACACACTCTTGAACAGCAAGGTTTTCGTGCTGATGAGTGTTTTATTTGCGATGCTGATACCCTTACACCATTAAATGACGAGAGCCAACGCGCGGTAATTTTAATGGCGGCATGGTTAGGCAATACCCGCTTAATTGATAATCGACAAGTCAATCTTGTGTAATTAATCAGCTGTATTGGTCATTAGAAAATTAGGAAACACAACAATGCTACGCACAATGTTACAAGGCAAGTTACACCGCGTTAAAGTCACACAAGCTGATCTTCATTACGAGGGCTCTTGCGCTATTGATCAAGACTTTATGGATGCTGCGGGCATATTGGAAAACGAAGCTATCGATATTTATAACGTCGATAATGGCGAGCGTTTCTCAACCTATGCTATTTGCGCTGAAAGAGGATCTCGCATTATTTCTGTTAATGGCGCTGCTGCTCGTCGTGCAGCCGTAGGTGATCGCTTAATTATTTGCTCTTATGTGCAAATTCCTGATAGTGATGCGCGTAGCCATAAACCTAATATTGCTTATTTTGAAGACAATAATGAAATGAAGCGTATCGCAAAAGCAGTACCCGTTCAGGTTGCTTAATTCGTCTTTTTATTATTATCTTCCTTAATGACCCACAAGTGGATGTTCCCTACTTGTGGGTCATATCCTTTAGTAACAAATAACTCTAGGTTATTATTCTCTTGTCTCGATTCACCTAATTCAAAATGAGATATAACGTTCAAAACCGTGTTTCTTCTCCCTTTTTACTCGCATATCTCCTTATAGCTTGTTATAAATCGGATAAGTATTATCTGACGACTCTTTACTAATAAAAATTATGATAAAAGTTGCTTTAGTTGATGATCACATTGTTGTGCGATCAGGGTTTGCACAGCTGCTAATGTTAGAATCCGATATTCATATCGTTGGTGAATATGCTAATGGACAAGAAGCGTGGCCCGATTTATTGCATAACGACATCGATGTTGCCGTTATGGATCTCTCTATGCCAGGAGAAAGTGGGCTTCAACTACAGAGTCGTTTAAAACAAAAACGCCCTGATTTTCGTACTATTATTTTAAGCATTTACGATACCCCCGCTTTTGTTCAAAGTGCGCTAGATTCTGGTGCTCGCGGCTATTTAACCAAACGCTGTGGTCCTGAGGAGTTGGTGCAAGCTGTACGAGCAGTCTATCAAGGAGGATGCTATCTCTGCACTGATGCGATGAAGGCACTGCGTCATACACCAGAAAAAGAAGATGCCTTACAAGCTTTAACGCCACGAGAAAGAGAAGTGTTTAATCTTTTGGTACAAGGTGTCAATGTCAAAACTATTGCACTACAACTCAATCTGAGCCATAAAACAGTGCATGTCCACCGCGCTAATGTGTTAGGTAAACTGGCCTGTGAAACAACAATTGATTTAGTCCACTTCGCATTAAAACATCAATTAATTGCTGGAACACTTTAATATGAAAAGAGGAATGCGTTTTCTTTTGCAATCCATCTTTTTATTACTCACCTACTCTTTACTCTGGCTTTCGCTGTGGATTATTGGCTTTTATTTGAGTAAAAATGGCCAGCAGGCTGCGCTATTTTTACCTCAAGGTTTACGCCTTGCATTGGTTATTTTGCTCTGGCGACGATTTTGGTTACCCATGTTATTTGCCGAATGGGGGCTTTATTATTGGTTAGCACAAGAGCAATTAATTACTCACTCTATTATTTATCTCTCTCCCGTATTAAGCCTAATTATCGCATTAGAAGTTCAGCGCATTTGGTGGCGATATCCTCTTTATTGGCAACGTTTAACACTATTAATTGGCGCTGTAGGTTTTAATAGTTTATTACAAGCCTTTATGCTTGGTTTTTATCTGAATACCACTAGCGGTATTTTCCTCACTTCAGTCACCGGTGGAATATTACTCGCACCCTTTGTATTTTTACTTTATGAATATCTACGGGAATTACAAAACCGAATTTTAATTCCAGACGGTACACCTGATCCGCCATTAAGAACTTCATTATTAATGTGGGGATTTCTATTTTGCATTATTGGATTAAGCGCCCAGTTTTTTTTAACACCTGAAATAGAGCGCTTATTAGTTATTTTGGTCTTTATTCCTAATGTCTTTATGGCTTACCGCTATGGCTGGCAAGGCGGCGTATTATCCGCCCTTTTAGGAAGTTTAATTATTACTTTTGCTCGCCAATTTAATGGTGCATTTGATGATTTGCGTGAGTTAGAAATGTTTTTAACTACGCAAGCCATTATTGGCATCGGTTTAGGTATCGCCATTAGTCGGCAACAACAGTTAGCTCATAATTTACGCCATTATCGCCATCGATTAGAACAAGAACTGCAAGCAAGACGCGTATTAATGGAAAAATTAGTTCATACCGAAGAAGATGTAAAAAAAGCGATAGCGAGAGAGTTGCATGATGAAATTGGGCAGAATATTACAGCGATTCAAATTCAATCGATGCTAATGAAAAAAACCGCTACTAACGATAAAACACGCCAAACAGGCGAGCAAATTGAGCGATTAGCTCAGCAAATTCATCAATCAACGCGCCAACTTTTGCGCCAATTACGCCCCCCTGTTTTAGAAGAGATGTCGCTCGAAAAAGCACTACATCATTTAATTAATGAATTCTCATTTGCTGAAAATAATATCAGCTGTCATTTCAATTACTCTCTTGATAAAGAGCCTGAAAATGAAACCGTTATTTTCACACTTTACCGTTTAGTACAAGAGCTGCTTAATAATATTAGTAAACATGCTGATGCGACACATATTCAAATTTCATTGACCCAAACGCAAAACCAATTGCGGTTAGTGATTAGTGATAACGGTATCGGTATGTTACCAATACAACAAAATAGCGGATTTGGCTTGCGCGGTATTGAAGAACGTATTCGTGCTTTAGGGGGAGATTGGAGTGTGACAAGTCATAACGGTACGAAAATAATTGTTAACTTACCCACAAATTCAGAAGAAAACAGTGAAAACTAAGACTTTTTCTTAGTCATCTACAACCTTCTCTCATTCTTTTACTCGACATTTTTTTTACATTTGTAGCATCAGAGAGGATGTTATGGCAGGTAAAAACTCGGCATCAATTAATAAGACCTATGATTTTTGGCGCAAAAACTTAATGCTGTCGATGATCATTGGCTATGCCACCTTCTATCTCACACGTAAAAGCGTCAATTTTGTTATGCCTGTTATGCAGATTGAATTAAATCTGGATAAAGGAGATATCGGCTGGATAGCTAGCTTATTTTATCTGACTTATGGCTTATCAAAATTCTTTTCTGGTATTTTCCATGATCAGACGGGATACCGCTGGTTTATGGGCGCAGGATTAGTGATGACAGGAGTGATGAATATTATTTTCGCCTACTGTTTGTCTTTTCCTGCACTACTTTTGGTCTGGGCACTTAATGGTTTCTTTCAAGGATGGGGATGGCCCCCTTGTGCAAGGTTATTAACTCACTGGTATTCACGTAATGAACGTGGTTTTTGGTGGGGATTGTGGAATATATCAATCAACCTTGGTGGTATGAGCCTTCCCATTTTAGCGGCATGGTTAGCAACACATTATAGCTGGCAAATTGCACTGCTTATTCCCGGAATTATTGGCATTGTAATGGGCTTTTGGTTATGTGTACGATTAACAGGAACCCCCGCTGAAGAAGGGCTTCCAACCGTAGGTGTGTGGCGACGCGATATATTAGAATTACGCCAAGAACAAGCTTCGCCAGCTAAACCTATGCTAAATATCTTGAAAGAGAGCATTTTATTTAACCGAATGATTTGGTTGCTAGGTTTTTCTTATATTTTAGTTTATCTGATACGGATGGCGATAAATGATTGGGGAAATATCTGGTTATCAGAAACACATGGCGCAAACTTACTAAGTGCAAATGCTATTCTCTCTTTATTTGAAGTGGGGGGCTTATTAGGCGCGTTATGTTCAGGCTGGGGCTCGGATTTATTATTCCGAGGTCAACGAGCACCGATGATATTGCTGTTTTCACTGGGACTTTTTACCGCAGTAACAGCACTTTGGTTAATACCTATTCATCATTATGCCCTGCTCGCAGCCTGTTTTTTCAGTATCGGTTTTTTTGTGTTTGGACCTCAGATGTTAATCGGACTTGCTGCTACAGAATATTGTCATAAAAATGCAGCAGGAACGGTAACAGGCTACTTGGGATTGTACGCCTATTTAGGGGCGGCAATGGCAGGTTGGCCGTTAAGTCAGGTCATGGCGCATTATGGTTGGACTGGGATGTTTGCATTATTAACCAGTGCTGCGGCCTTAATGGGACTACTACTTATGCCTTTACTGATTGCTGATGTCAGTAAACGAGAACATTCGGTAGGCCCACTTTCATTTTCCGATGACGACACATTTAAAAGGTTCTGAACATGAAACTGAAAACCCTCTCTACGCTCGTTGCGGCAGGACTTGCCCTTTCTGCCGTTAGTTTGTCATCTCATGCTGCGGGTCGCTTAGTGGTCTATTGTAGTGCGACTAATGCTATGTGCGAGGCTGAAACTAAAGCCTTTGCTGATAAGTATGATGTTAAAACCACCTTCGTTCGTAATGGTTCTGGTAGTACGCTGGCTAAAATTGAAGCTGAAAAACGTAATCCTCAAGCTGACGTTTGGTATGGCGGTACAATGGATCCTCACTCACAAGCAGGTGAAATGGATCTATTAGAGCCTTATGTCTCGCCGAATCTTGATCAGATCATGCCGCAATTCCGTGATCCGGCTAAACGCAAAGGAAACTACTCTTCTGCGGTTTATGTCGGTATTTTAGGTTTTGGCGTCAATAAAGATCGCTTAAAAGAAAAAGGTATTGCTGTTCCAACCTGTTGGAAAGATTTGATCAAACCTGAATATAAAGGCGAAATTCAAATTGCCGATCCACAAAGCTCAGGTACTGCTTACACTGCCCTTGCCACTTTTGATCAACTATGGGGAAGAGAACAAGCCTTTGATTATCTAAAAAAATTAAACACTAACATCTCCCAATATACTAAATCGGGTATTGCCCCAGCACGAAATGCAGCCCGTGGCGAAGCTGCAATTGGTATTGGTTTCTTACACGATTACTCATTAGAAGTTGAAAATGGCGCACCACTTGAACTGATTTCACCTTGCGAAGGTACTGGTTATGAAATCGGTGGTGTGAGTATTATCAAAAATGCCCGTAATATGGATAACGCCAAATTATTCGTAGATTGGACACTCTCTAAAGAAGCTCAGGAAATTAGTTGGAAAGAGGGTAAATCTTACCAAATTCTCACTAATACCTCGGCTGAATCCTCACCAATGGCACTGAAATTAGCTGACCTAAAACTGATTAACTACGACATGGATAAATATGGCGATAGTGATGTACGTAAGGAGCTAATTAATAAGTGGGTTACCGAAGTAAAAATGGGTAAATAGCCATTATGAGGGCGAGAGATCTTCTCGCTCTCTTTTTTCATAATAATAAATAGATTTGCTATCGGGGGATTTATGTCTCACACACTCGCTATACCTGAAAAAAAGAGGCGGGATCCCATATTTTTATGGATCCTGATTGCATGGGCTGCATTTGCACTGCTGCCATCATGGAGCCTAGATTATGGTCTTTTTGATTCTACACCAGACGAACTGCTCACGGCTTATGGCTGGAGCAATCTAAATATCAGTTTACTTTGGTTTTTATTACCAAGCTTGCTGCTCTTTCGTCCATTTACGGCTGCAAAACGAGAAAACCGTTCTCGCCACTATTTTGATGCTGGTTTTGCTCTATTTTGCGCATTTATCACAATAGTCACTGCCACGCTAGAAGGCCGAGGGCTAGGTTATTCAGCCATTGTGCTATTTATCTCATTAGGCATGATAGCAAAACACGCTTTAACACGTTTAGAGTGGTTAGGGGGTGATAGCTTTGTTATCGGCTCACTCATCACCGTTGTTGCACTGATTGGCGCATTTATTATCTTCCCAAGTATCGCTATCTTTATTCCAATGTTTAAAGATAGCGCGGGTAATTTTGCACCTTTTGAGTTTATCGCTATTTTAAGCCAAGCACATATTGTGCAGGTGATGATTAACTCTATTTTTCTCTCAATGGCTGTCGGTGTTGGCTGTACTTTCTTTGGGCTTATTCTTGCCATTTATACCTCGCGCATTGCGGTACGCTCAGCGATTATTGGCCGTATTTTCTCTATTTTACCTATCGTTACACCACCTTTTGTTGTTGGTTTAGGTGTTACGCTGATGATGGGGCGTTCTGGCTATATCACCGAATTTCTCGCGACTTATGCTGGGCTTGAAAATACCAACTGGTTATATGGTTTTACGGGGATTTGGCTAGCTCAAGTCTTAGCGTTTACGCCAATGTCTTTTATGATTTTAGATGGTGCAATTAAAACCATTCATCCATCATTAGAAGAAGCTTCTTACACTCTAAGAGCAAATCGTTATCAGACCTTCTTTAACGTTTTTATGCCATTACTAAAACCGGCGCTTGCTAACGCATTTTTAATTGTCGTAGTGCAATCTCTTGCTGACTTTAGTAACCCATTAGTGTTAGGTGGCAACTTCGACGTTATCGCCACACAAATTTATTTTTACATCACCGGCTCTCAGCTTGATTATCAATCGGCCAGTACATTAGGCGCATCACTATTAGTGTTCTCATTATTGGTGTTCTGCATACAGTATATGTGGATTGGTAAACGCTCTTATGTCACCGTTTCAGGTAAATCCTATCGTGGTGATGTTCAACCATTACCTTCTTCACTGATTGCTTTTGTTACTTCTGTACTGGGTATTTGGGTTGTCTTTAACATCTTGCTTTATGGCAGTATTTTCTACGGTAGCTTTACAGTTAACTGGGGGGTGGATTACACCTTAACACTGGATAATTTTATTAAATTATTTGGTCAAGGAATGAGTGATGGTGCATGGCCTTCGTTACTTGATACCTTGTTATATGCAGGTATTGCTGCACCAATTACGGCAATTCTTGGACTGCTAATTGCTTATATTGTTGTTCGCCAAGATTTTAAAGGTAAAAAAAGCATCGAATTTACCACCATGCTCTGTTTTGCCGTACCAGGAACCGTAGCGGGGGTTTCTTATATTCTTGCCTTTAATGACTCACCGTTCTATTTAACGGGTACAGCAGCCATTGTGATTATTTCAATGACGATGCGTAACGTCCCCGTTGGTATTCGCGCGGGGATCGCGGGTCTTGGGCAAATTGATAAATCCCTTGATGAAGCCTCTTTAAGTTTAAGAGCCAACTCGATGCGAACCATCTTCTATGTGCTATTACCGTTATTGCGCCCAGCAATTTTATCGGCACTGATTTATAGCTTTGTTCGTGCCATTACAACGGTTAGTGCCATCGTCTTCCTTGTAACACCGGACACCCGAGTAGCGACAGCCTATATTTTAAACCGTGTTGAAGATGGTGAATACGGTGTTGCAATTGCCTACGGTTCTATCTTAATTGTAGTAATGCTGGCAATTATCTTCTTATTTGACTATTTGATTGGCGAAGCCCGTGTTTCACGCTCTAAAGCCAAAAATGCACAGTAATACGGAGTATAAATCATGACACAACAACATTTCGTTGAACTGAAACATATCGTTAAGCGTTTTGGCACTAATACAGTGATTGAAGATCTGAGCCTTTCCATTCCACAAGGTCAAATGGTCTCGCTATTAGGGCCATCTGGTTGCGGTAAAACCACCGTATTACGCCTTGTTGCTGGTTTAGAAAAACCGACTGAAGGTAAGATTTTTATCGATGGTGAAGATGTTACTGATAGATCAATCCAGCAACGCGATATTTGTATGGTATTTCAGTCCTATGCGCTATTTCCGCATATGTCTTTAGGAGAAAACATTGGTTATGGTTTAAAAATGCTGGGTCGCCCTAAAGCAGAAATTAAACAGCGTGTTTCTGAAGCCTTAGAGCTGGTGGATTTAGCCGGTTTTGAAGACCGTTTTGTTGACCAAATTTCAGGAGGTCAGCAACAACGAGTGGCATTAGCGCGAGCATTAATTTTAAAACCTAAAGTACTGTTATTTGATGAGCCACTCAGTAACCTTGATGCGAACTTGCGTCGTAGTATGAGAGAGAAAATTCGTGAGTTACAACAGCAGTTTAATATCACTTCTCTTTATGTTACCCATGACCAAAGTGAAGCCTTTGCGGTATCTGATAGGGTGTTGGTAATGAATAAAGGTAAGATCATGCAATTAGGATCACCACAAAACCTTTATCGCCAACCCGCCTCTGAATTTATGGCAAGTTTTATGGGAGATGCCAACTTATTCCCAGCAACATTGGGGGCGGATTATGTTGAAATTTTTCAATATCGCTTACCTCGCCCAGAGACCTTTACGACAAGTAAAACACAAGTAAGAGTAGGCGTTAGGCCTGAAGCCATTACCCTATCGACACAAGGTGAGCTTTGTCAGCAATGCCAAATTGTGCATGTTGCTTATATGGGGCCACAATACGAAGTTACAGTGCAATGGCAAGGACAAACACTTTTACTCCAAGTCAATGCAACCCAGCTACAACCAGATGTTGGTGACACTTATTACTTACAAATTCATCCTTATGGGATGTTTATTTTAGAATAACAACAATCTGCTGATCACAAAATAGTTGAGGCACCCAGTGGGTGCCTCTGTTTTAGTTATAATACACAACATTGTTTCCCTGGTGTGGGACATTCTGGTGTTAA
This sequence comes from Proteus hauseri ATCC 700826, assembly GCF_001654965.1. Taxonomy (GTDB): domain Bacteria; phylum Pseudomonadota; class Gammaproteobacteria; order Enterobacterales; family Enterobacteriaceae; genus Proteus; species Proteus hauseri. The sequence continues at coordinate 217,840 of NZ_LXEV01000016.1, read as the reverse complement.
TACTGATGAGACACACAGTATTTTATTACTGTATTACTCTATTATTATTTTATAAAACTTATTTATTTAGATACTTAGCACTACTTTTTTATTGCTACTTTATCTTGTCGCTTTATCTTCTTTCTTTATTTTAGCGCTATACAAAAGAGCAATATAACGCCATCTCATGCTCTATTTTCCTTGAGCGAGATATTTTTGCATTTCATCTGCTGGCACCATACCACCGCCCGTTGCCCAGACTAAATGCGTCGCATTTTTCAATTTTTGGCTATCTAGAGAGAAACGTTGCAGATATTCTTTAGCTTGAGTGACATGAATCACGCCCGTCATTCCTGCTAATGCTGAAGGTTCTAACTTAATTCCCTCTTCTTTATTTAAGAGGCTTAATAAGTTATATAACTCTTGGTCATCAATGGTGTAATACCCATCAATTAAGCGTTCCATTGCTCGACCAACAAAACCAGAAGCACGACCTACAGCTAAACCATCAGCCGCAGTGATATTATCGATACCAATCTCTTGTACTGAAATACCATCATGTAATCCGGTATACACCCCTAATAACATACAAGGTGAATGCGTGGGTTCTGCAAACAAACAGTGAACTGCATCACCAAAGGCGAGTTTCAGCCCAAATGCAACACCACCGGGGCCACCACCAACACCACAAGGCAAATAAACAAAGAGTGGATGCTCACTATCAACACGAACACCTTGGGCATCAAATTGAGCTTTTAAACGTAGCCCTGCAACCGCATAGCCAAGGAATAAGGTTGTTGAGTTTTCATCATCAATGAAAAAGCAATTAGGATCTTTTTCTGCTTCTTTACGACCTTCTTCCACGGCAATACTGTAATCTTGCTCATATTCAACAACATTCACCCCATGAGCACGCAGTTTATCTTTCTTCCATTGGCGAGCATCAGCCGACATATGCACACTGACACTAAAACCTAGTTTTGCACTCATGATGCCAATAGACATACCTAAGTTGCCTGTTGAACCTACAGCAATACTGTATTGAGCAAAAAAGTCGCGAAATTTATCAGAATATAATTTTTCATAATTATCTTCAGTGGTCAGAAGTCCTGCTTCAATAGCTAATTTTTCAGCATGAGCGAGCACTTCATAAATACCACCTCGCGCTTTAATTGAACCCGAAATAGGCAGATGACTGTCTTTTTTCAAGCGCAATTGCCCTGCAATCGAGGTGTGATAACGCTGTTCAAGCGCTAATTTCATTTTAGGAATATCGATAACTTCTGATTCAATAATACCTTGAGTTACTGCTGTTTCTGGAAAGGCTTTGACTAAATAAGGTGCAAAACGCTGTAATCGAGCCTGAGCATCTATAACATCATCTTGCGTTAATCCTACGTGAGAAAGTCCCTGGGTTGTTGTTGTAACGGCGGAGTTAAACCACACCACCTTTTTTAAGTCCACTAAATCACGAACCAGTGGAAAGTTATTTGCTAATTTATTTATATCAATATTAGTCATAGTCGTTCTCTTCTACATGACAAAAGAAAGCATAAATGTGCTGCCTAAAGCCACAAATGAGGCAATAAAAGTCGCGATACTATAAAAACGGAAGGTTTCACTTAAAGTGGCATTACAATACTGTTTAACTAACCAGAACAATGAGTCAGTCACGATAGTACAACCAATAGCACCTGAACCAATTGCCAGCGTAATAATTTCAGGACTAATATCTGGATACATTGGCATTAATGGTGCAACAATCGCCGTAGCCCCCATCATGGCCACAGTGGCAGAACCTACCGCAGCATGAAGAATAATCGCGACTAACCAAGCCAATAAAATAGGATGCATATCCAAATTAGAAAGAATTAAAGCTAAAGCATCACTTAAACCACTGCCTTTTAAAATTCCATTAAATGCACCACCCGCACCAATAATCAGTAAAATATTAGCGATAGAACTAAAGCTGTCTTCTGTTTTAGTTAATAAAGTGCTCATACCCATATTGCGGCGAATACCTAAAATGTAATAAGCCACAAACGCTGCAATAAACATCGCTGTAATTGGGTTACCAATAAATTGCAGCGCAGTATAAAGAGATGTACCCTTTTCCATATTTAGCTCTGCTGCTGTTTTGATCAACATAAGAGCAATAGGTAATAATACAGTGAAGAGTGTCGCCCCTAATGAAGGCAAATCTTTTTCTTCACGCACTTCCATATCTGAAAATTCTTCAGGTACTGTTTTAAACGGTAAGCGGTCGCCTAATACTTTTAAAAATACAGGACCACCTACTAATGATGCCGCTAAGCCAACAGCAAGACCGGCAACAATAACAGTACCCATATCTGCACCTAATTCATTAGTAACAAACAAGGCTGCTGGGTGAGGAGGAACAATACAGTGCACCGCCATTAACGCAGTACATAAAGGAATAGCCAGTTTTAATAATGATGTATTAGTTTTTTTAGCAATCGAGAATGCTAAAGGAATAAGTAAGACCACACCGACTTCGACAAAAAGTGTAATACCACAAATTAAACCAACAAGAACCATAATAACATCTGGAGATAACCAACGGCATTTTTGTAATGTAATCCCAATGCGTTCAGCCGCACCAGAAATCTCCATCATCTTGCCAAGAATAGTCCCTAAACCAATAATTGCTGCTAAAAATCCGAGAGTGCCACCAATACCGCCTTCAATGGCGTTCACCATTTCTAGTGGATTCATCTGCATAGCAGTACCCACAAAGAAGCTAGCTAAAAGTAAAGCAAGAAAGGGGTGAAACTTAAGTTTTACTATAGTAAAGACAATGAGCAAAATACTAATAATGAGAGTACTTAGTACCCATAGAGTCGAAGCCATACATCCATCCCAAATATTTTATTTATTGTTAATCTTATTGAATATTAATCATTCCACACTTACAAATGATGAAAGTTTGCACTAAGATGAATTCAATTAATTCAAATACGTGATCAAACCGGCATAACATCACAATATAATGATCCGGATCACGGTATTTCATCTTAATATTAGCTTGATTATTAACTTGCGTTACTATTTAAATAATATAGGAAAAAAGGAATGTTTGAGTCATCTGGCGTTATTTTACGGAATAAACGATTATCGAGTTATCAATTAGCGCGACTTCACACTTTTGAAGCAACAGGCCGGCATTTATCCTTTGCTTTAGCGGCAGAAGAACTTTCATTAACGCCCAGTGCCATTAGCCATCGCATTAATACACTTGAAGAAGAGCTAGATATTAAACTCTTTACTCGCTATCACCGCCGTATTGAACTTACAGAAGAAGGTGAACGTATTTATTGGGCATTAAAAAAAACGCTTGAAGATATTAACCAAGAAATATTAGATATTCATAATCAAGAAGTCTCTGGCATATTAACCGTTTATTCGCGCCCTTCTATTGCACAATGTTGGTTAGTACCTCGTATTGCTGATTTCACTCAACGCTATCCTTCGATTGAATTAAATTTACTTACTGGCAATGATGATATTAATTTCCGAGGTTATGGTGTTGATCTTGCAATTTATTTTGATGATAAACATCTGCAAAATCTTTATTGTGAAGATTTGATTTCGGAATCTATTATTCCTGTTTGTAGCCCTGAATATGCCAAGCGTTTTGAATTAGTGGGTAATTTGCACCACCTTACTCATTGTACTCTCTTACATGATAGGCAAGCCTGGAGTAATAACTCGGACTTTGATGAGTGGCGGGCATGGAGCGAACATATGGGTATCGCTTTATTTCCTAACCGTAGTAATATCTGTTTTGATCGCTCAGATTTAGCGGTAATAGCGGCAGTTAATCACTCGGGTATCGCGATGGGAAGAAAACGCTTAATAAAAAATAGATTAGCGAATAAAGAGCTTATCGCACCTTTTACTAATAGCGAACTATTTTGTGAACAACGCTATTACCTAGTCACTCGTAATGAAAAAAATAATGTAAAAGTACAATTATTTATTCAGTGGTTAAAAAAACAGATTAAAGAAGGAATGTAGTTTATTAAGAAAAATAGATAAAAAAGATATAACTAAAAATAAACTATGACTGAATGAAGAGCTATAAATAATTTATAGCTTTAGATTTAATCTGAATTAAATAAACAACGATAGGCGTCGTATTCCCTATAATAGTTAATTTCATCAATCGTCCATGATAAATCTTTTCGTCGCTCTTGTTGCGTTTGATATAAAAAAGATAAATCACAAATAAGCATCCAGCCTCGTAAGTTCTTACCCTCGACAATTTTTGGCATTTCCATATCCTCATCATCAAGATAAATCTCATCATCAGGTAATTCTTGGATGTAATCCCAAGGAATATAATAAAAAATCGCCTGATCAGGATGACTATTCCAAGTTACTATTTCAGTATAAATCCATTCATTTGATTCTAGTGTTGAGCATGATGCTAACAAATCACTAAGAGTTTGAAATTTTTTTATGATTTTCTTTTCCCTCAAAATTATACTTATATTAAAAATAAACCCGCAAATTGCGACGGGTTTATTTTTCATTAATTCTAAAAAACGATTGTATTATTTTGCCAGAAAATATTTATCTTCCACTACAATTAACGGCTCAATATCACTTTCTTTTTTAATCACTAATGTTGGGTCTGAGCGTAAACAACAACCGCCATAATGCCCACCGACAGTAAATGTACAAACTTGTATATAGCGATTAGCAACTTTAGGTAAACACCACAACTCTTGATAAATATTTTCTTGATGAGAAAATTGACCATGAGTTTCATCTAATATTTTTTCTTTGTGATCCACTAATCCAATATTACTACCACAACGCCCTGCAATGGGTTTAATCGCATAACCATGCTGCGTTAAATGTGGTGTAATTTCAAAATCAGTATCCAGCAAATAAGGATGATTAGGAAATAGTTGCCATAAAATCGGCAAAATTGCCTTATTACTTGGAATTAATGTCCAAAGCGGTTCAAATACAGTTACTTCAGGACGCAATAATACATCAACTAAACGGACTTCATTTTCAAAATGGCCAGTACGAATTGGAATAAGTGCTTGCTGCTCACTCTCTTCTCTTAGTTGATCTAATGCCGTTTCCCATGCCCATGTTTTCCACACACAAACGACATTACGATTATCAGCATCAATAAGTTGTCCTTGGTTATTCCAATGAAGCTCATCTAATCCACGTAAAATTTTGCTTTCATAGCCCGCTGTTGTAAGGGCTTGCTGCATAAAGAGTGCATGATAATCTTCTTCGCAATCATCATCTTGAAGAATGTGTACAAAAGGTTTAACGTCGCTATGCTTCCAAGCATCGGCCAGCGCATCTAATAAACGTTCGCCGGGGTTAAAACCATGAGTAATCCCACCTTGTTTTGCCCATTTTTCAATAACTAATCCTGCCTCGGTGTGGCAAGATGCAGAGTCTGCATTATATTCATAAACTTTCAGACCACGCTCATCCATACAAAAATCTAATCTTCCCGTGATCATTTGATGTCGTCGATGTTGCCATGACAAACGAATTCGAGGCCAAAGCACCTCAGGGATATCAAAAAGTCGCAGTAAATTATCATCTTTTAGTACTTTTTCAGTCGCATGCAAATACATCAAATGCAATTCATTACTTGCACGGATTAGCTCTTGTTCTGCACTTTCTGAAATCGTGAAATATTCATAACTATTTTGGTTGATGATATGACCATGCTGCGCTAATACATACGCTTTTTCTAATTTATTACTTTCATCTAACCATTTACCCGCAAATTGGCCTTTATCTTCAATCTGTGCGGCATGAATAGCCAAGTATTCAGGGGAGACTTTGGGTTGAGGCAAACTATAAGCATTAGGTTCTGTTTGGATCATCCAACCTAAAAGAGTCGTGTCATCAAAAGTATCTTGGATAAAATACCCATTATCATTGATTTGAAGTGGCAACTCTCGAGTCCACTGCTGCCCTGTAGGTAAACGTGTGTGAATAACATTTTGCTCTGCAACACGAATTTTATCTACTAAAACTTCAGTAATAACAGACACATGTCCAGTAGTCTTAAACTCACCGCCCTCTTGCCAAATTAACAATGCACCCACTGTAGGCGCTTGCTTACTTCCATTTGCAAAAGCTTGTAATGGTAAAATATCATCATCGATGGTTTTACGTAAAAAACGTAATGAGAAAATCTCATAAGCCATGCCCACATCAGTAAAAACCATACCATAATGTAAATAGAGAAAACGCCTAGCAAATTCAACACATTGCCATTTGTGCCCCATATATTCATTGCCAATATAACTACGGAATGAATCATTGGCTGCGTAGTCTTCTTTATCAATACTGCTGTAATCTGAGGAATAAATCGCAACACCACCAGGAGCATAACCTAGTAATGTTCCAAATGGCTCATGACGAATAATCTCTTTTACATTCATAATCTCGACCTTGACGATAAATAAATTATTACCCTGCAATGCTTATAGCTAAGATAAGTATTGTCGATAATAATATTAACGCCATAAACAATAAGAAGTGAATGCTATTTTATCAATTTCAATAAAGTAAAAATTTTCTATTCCATTAAAGACAAAATAAGGAGGGTTTTGAAAAAAAATGAAAAAAAAGCTCAAAAATAGCCAGTTATAAAAAGAATATAAAAGGTATTTTTAAGCGCAATCAGTCAAAGAGGGTTTTCTTATTGTTGTTATACGGTAACTATTTACTCTTTATTAATCATAAATGCGAGCCCAAATAATCAAAAAATAGGATATTTGTCAATATATCGCACTGTTAATCAAAATTTTATCGATTATCATGCTGACAATTATCTCATTTAAAAAATAGTAAATAAGAAAAATAGTATTAAACCACAACCAAGTGACTATAAATAATTCAGTTAATTAACCGATAATACAAAGGTATGGATTTTACTCATTCAAGCAGGAAAGCTTGTCTACATTAAAATTCCATCTCTGAAGCATGGGTATTCAGCTAGCTGAATATTCTTGGAGGTTGATAGAAAGGATGAGGTCACTAATGTCAAAGGTTTATCCCATTTCTCAAATTATCGGGCAGAAAATTCGTAAACAACGCCAACAATTACGCTTATCAGCAAAAGCTGTCGCTGAACGTGTCGGTATCAGCCAACAACAATTTTCACGTTATGAGAATGGGCTTTGTAAAATTGACGTTGATATGCTGTTTCATATTGCTCAAGAGCTAAAAGTCACACCCGCATTCTTTCTTCCACCAAATGATGAACAAATTTCTGTTTCTGCACTGACACAATCGAAGCAATTTTGGAATGCTCAAAGCCAGATTTAGTGCGCCTTGATATGGAGATCCGCTTCTTTATAATCAACAAGTTGGATTTCCATGTTTATTTTTTTTCCTCCACATTAGCTTACCATCTCACTATAACGCCCTTGTTGTAATATGCGTATTCTCTCGCATCTTTTAATTTTTTTATTTTATATAAACAAAAAGTTTTTCATTAAAAAATAGTGACTTATGATTAATAATCATCATAACCCCTTATTCTTAAGCGATATTTTTCTTAAATATTACCTCTTCTTAGTAATAGAAAATGTGTTAATCTTATCGAGAATAATAACAATTATCATTCGAGTTATAAGGATTAATCATGAAATATCGCTATGCTCTTCCACTTACCGCATTAACTTTTTTATCAACATCTGCACTTGCTTTAGAGTACCCCGTTGGTCAGCCAATTCTTAAAAATGGTATGGAAATTCAAGGCGTTTATCTGCAACCTATTACGATGGACACAGAAGAAGGCCATCATGCAATGAACCATCTGCCTGCAGATAAAGCAGATATTCATCTAGAAGCCGATATTCATGCCACAGAAGATAATCCAAATGGATTTGCTGAAGGCGATTGGATCCCTTATCTCACCGTAGAATACACTGTCACCAAAACAGACTCGCCAGAGAAGAAACAACAAGGGACATTTATGGCAATGGTTGCCAACGATGGCGCGCATTATGGCGAGAATCTTAAATTAGATGGTAACGGAAAATATAACGTTACCTATAAAATTTATCCGCCGTCATACAATAAAGATATTGCTTTTGGTCGCCATATCGATAAAGAAACTGGGGTTGCTCCTTGGTTTGAACCCTTTGAAGTTTCGTGGGATTTCACTTATAGCGGAACAGGCCGTAAAGGTAGCTATTAATTAAATAATGACGGATAAGCTCACCTCCTGAGCTTATCCTATTTATCTCTCTTTCCAGTGAAACACTTATGATTAAACACCTCTCTAAGTACATATTATTGCTATTACTAATGGTCAGCAGCACTCTGTTTGCCGCAGAAAAATATACCGTTGAATTAGAAATGAGAGATGGCGAACTCATTCCTCAATTATTAGAAGTTCCCGCCAAAACTCCCATTAGAATAAAAATTCGCAATACCGGGACTAGCCCAGTTGAATTTGAAAGCACGCAATTACGCAAAGAGAAAGTTTTAGCACCAGGAGCAAGTTCTGTTGTGGTTATTGCACCACTAAAGCCGGGGCGTTATACCTTTTTTGATGATTTTCATCTCTCTCACCCTCAAGGTGAAATCATTGCTAAAGAGAAGGAAGAATAAAAATGGGACAAGTGCTATTTGTCGTTTGGCGAGAAAGCTTTGAAGCGCTATTAGTGATTGGCATCATTTATTCTTGGATAAAACGTTCTCCTGCGCCAAAACAAGGCATAAAATATCTTTGGGGAGGCGTCGGTTTTGGTGTTGTGTTGGCTTGCCTGCTCGCCTTAAGTATCTATGGCGTATTTAGTTCTTTAGAAGATATTTGGCAGTCGCTATTTATGATTGTAATGGAACTTCTTGCCTGTATATTAATTGTGCAAATGGTTTATTGGATGAGTGGCCAAGGTAAATCATTAAAAAGCAATATTGAAAGCGAATTGGCACAGAAAACACAACAACAAAGTGCATGGGGTATTTTGTTAATTATTGCTATTGCGATAGCTCGTGAAGGCAGTGAAGTTGTGGTATTTCTCTCTAGCCATATTATGGCACTTAATGCACAAACCGCCCTTCCATTCTTTACTGAAGTTGTTATTGGATTACTTATTGCAGCATTAACCCTTTGGCTATTTTTACTGACCTCAAAAGTCGTTTCATGGCGTTATTTTTTCACAATCACCGGCTTTTTATTATTATTCCTTGCTGTTTCATTGCTTTTAAAAGCGGTAGAAGAGACTGTTAATTTACTGGTTGAATTAGATATTGAATTACCTGATTTCTTTATTTACCCATTGTGGGATATTAGCCATATTCTTGATGATTCTAGTGTCTTTGGTAATTTCTTAGTTTCTTTCTTTGCTTACCGCTCTCAGCCAATTGGCTTAAGTATAATAACCTTTGTCATTTATTGGGTTATTGTTGCACTGCTATTTAAGCGAGGCCATCGCAATGAAAAGTAGTCATCATTATAAAAAATATACCCTTTTTTTATTGATATTCTTTTTTGCACTCCCTGTTTTAGCAAAGAAAATTATTCAAGGTAGTGTGCAAGAAGGCGATAATATTATTGCTTCGAAAGGGGATATTCCAACACCGGAAAAATTTAGCACCAATATTCTAAATTATCGCCAAGCAGCGGTTAATCAATTAGCAAAAACAGAAACAGCGCTTAATAAACTTATTATTAATAGTGAAAATAAGCAGCTAATTGATGCTCAAAATAACTATCAACAAGCACACTATCATTATGAAATAATCCGACCAATTATCGCTCTGTTTGGTAGTAGCGAACGCCAACTCAATAATCGCGCAAGTTTTTTTCTTGAAAAAGAAAATGATGCGCGTTTTTCTGGTTTTCATTTAGTCGAATATCAACTCTTTGTATTAAAAGATCTACAAAAGTCAGCGAATTCAGCAAAAACATTACTTAAAAATATTAGTGATCTTAAAAAACGTTTAGCAATAGAAGACATTCCTATTCCTAAATTAGTTCAAGCTGCGGGTGATGGATTAGAACTGATCTTAATGGATAAACTTGCTGGCATTGAAAATCAATACTCACAGGCTGATCTCACCGATAGCTATGCTAATTTACAAGGATCACGCTTAATTATAACGATCTTGTCTGAACATATTCCCGCTGATGAATATCATTCATTAATACAGCAATATGACAAAATTGGTTCTGTCTTATTAAAATACCAACTTGATGAAGGCGTCTTTCAACCATTAAATAAACTACCTGAAACTGAAAAAAGTTGGCTTTTTTCTCAAATAACACAATTAGCAGAGCAAGTTGCGACTTTACGCGCCACGCTCAATATTGATGTTTACTATCACTATAAAGAAGAAAGTGATGAAAAATAAACGACTATTAAAACCGCAATCGCCAATTAATCTAAATAAGCGTAATACCTTAAAATGGTTAGGTGGCAGTTTATTGCTTGCCAGTGTTGGTGTAAAAGCACAACAAAATAGTGATTGTGTATCTAATCTAAGCTATCGACGTGCTATTCCTTATTTAGGCAAGCATCAAGCTGGTGTTATTACCCCAGAGCAAAAACATGCCTCTTTTATTGCGTTAAATTTGACTGTTTCTAGTGCAACAGAAGTTAAACAACTGCTAACTACATTAACGCAGCGGATCTCGTTTCTCACCCAACCGAGGGAATTACCGCAAATAGAAAATCCGCATCTTCCCCCCGCTGAATCAGGTATTTTAGGCACCCAATTACAACCTGATGAATTAACAATTACCGTTTCTTTAGGCGATTCTTTCTTTGATAATCGCTTTGGTTTTGAGTCTCAAAAACCTAAACATTTAGTCCCCATGAAACCTTTTCCTAATGATCGATTAGACGATAATTGGTGTGGTGGCGATCTATTATTACAACTGTGCGCAAATAGCCAAGAAAGTGTTATTTACGCACTTCGTGATATCTTAAAATATCTTTCAGGTCAGCTTCATCCCGTATGGAAAATCGATGGATTTTTACCTGCTCGTGATATTGATAAAAAACAAACACCAATTAATTTATTTGGCTTTAAAGATGGTTCGGGTAATGCCCCTGCTACAGATAATACATTAATGGATAATATGGTTTGGATAACAGAGAAAGAAAAAGAGCCGCAATGGTGTATTGGCGGAAGTTATCAAGCCGTTCGTCTGATTCGTTTTGCTTTGGAGTTTTGGGATAGAACCCCTCTGGAAGATCAAGAAAACAATTTTGGGCGACATCGCTCAACAGGTGCGCCAATTGGTATGAAACGCGAAATGGATGATCCAGATTTCAAACACGACCCTCATGGTGACAGAGTTTTATTTGATTCGCATATGAGACGCGCAGAACCGAGAAATCCAGAACGTTATAGTGCCAAACTACGCCGCCGTAGTTACAGCTATTCACTAGGATTAACACCATCAGGGCAATTAGATATGGGACTTATTTTTATCTCTTATCAAAATAATCTGAAAAAAGGTTTTATTGATACACAAAAGCGCTTAAATGGTGAGCCATTAGAGCGCTATATAAAACCATTTGGTGGCGGTTACTATTTCACACTTGCGGGTATTCAAAAAGAAGGTGATATTCTTGCCCAAGCACTTTTTACCTAAGATTAAACATCGCCCTTTTAGGTACTTTGTTATTAATACCAAAGTACCTAAATATATCGATTCACTATCAGATAAACAGCACTTAACGCGTTAATTGAGCCAGCTTCTCTTTTAGCGCTATTCCAAGCGGAATTAGCTTTTCTTTACAATAAATCCCATCGTTAACGCAGCTGCAACCGGTTCCCCTTTTTGATTAAACACTGGGCGTGAAATAGATTATGCGCCAGAAATTATTTCAGGGCTTTTTTATTGGCGTAATATAAATAATAAAAAATAGAATAAAAGATAAAGTAAAAACGACAACTTCTCTTATTTTTATCTGTCACTTTTTATGGTGGAATAATCGTCTGGCTATATTGCTAAATAGTAGGCAAAATTAGCCCTTATGGATCAACGGATTTTCCTGTTTACTATTAAAAAGAGAGCGTTTCACCATGACTGGATTAATTATTACCATCGCTGTATTAGGTCTAATTTTTTATTACTACAACCGAATTATCACTATGCGTGAAGCGGTTATCTCTAGTGAAACAGAAATTTCGGTACAACTTGATCGTCGAGGAAAAGTTTTTGATAGCTTATTAGCCACCGTAAAAAAATACCTCAGCCATGAATCTGACGTTTTTACTCGAATTACTCAATTGCGGACACAGGCACAAAGTGCAAATAGCCAAGAAGCAAAAGCAGCAGAAGATGAATTATCAAAAATCGTTTCTAGCGGCGCTATTAATGTCGCAGTGGAAAATTATCCTGAATTAAAATCAGATACCATTATGGCAAATCTACAAGAAGAGATTGTTTCAACTGAAAATAAACTCTCTTTTGCTAAGCGTGGTTATAATCGTACCTTAGAACAATATCGTGCATTTATTGCCTCTATTCCGGCAGTATTTATCGTCAAAATATTCCCAAGCTTAGTCATTAACAAAGAATACTGGCGCCTTGATGAAGCAACTATTAAATCTGAAGAGAACCGCCGTATTAATTTTGATTAATTCTGTTATTAAGGTAAGCCACTTTTTACAAATAGATTGATAAAAACAGCACTTAACAGTGCTGTTTGGAGTCACTAAATGGATTTCAGAAATGTTCTACGTAAAAACACAATCCGCACTCGTTTTGTTATTGCCACTTATTTATTACTGATGTTAATTATTGGCCTATTAGTCGATACCGCGATAGGCGCAGATCCTCGATTAGATTTAGTCGATAATATGCTGGCATTTCTGACATTCCAATCACTCCCTATTGCCTCATTTATTATTTTAGCTATCTCTATTATTTTATTGATTATCATCCATTTTAAAGGGCATAAGATCATGTTAACGGGAATGAATGCCCGTTTAATTAGCCCTGATGAAACCCATAATGCACAAGAGCGACAGCTACTTAATATTGTTGAAGAACTCAGTTTAAGCGCAACATTAGGTTATATTCCTAAGCTTTATATTATTGATACATCAGAAGCTAATGCATTTGCTGCTGGTTGGTCTGCTAAAAATGCCATTATTGGCGTTACAACAGGTTTATTAAATCGCCTTAACCGCCAAGAAATACAAGCGGTATTAGCTCATGAAACTGGACATATTATTCATGGTGACTCACGCTTAACCCTCTATGTGGGCATATTAGCTAACGTTATTCTTACTGTAACCAATATCTTTGGTAGCCGTTTTTATATTGCGTCTAATAGCCGTGGTAAAAGTAACGATGCCGCAAGTAAAGCACGATTAATACTGATTATTCTAAATCTGGTATTACCGATTATTACTCAAGTGCTCTATTTTTATTTATCTCGTACACGTGAATATATGGCAGATGCTGCCGCAGTCGATTTAACTCAAGATAACCAAGCAATGATTAATGCGCTAAAGAAAATTTCAGCACAACATGAAACTGAAAATTTTGAAGATGGCTCAACAGGTCGTGCTTATCGTAAAGCAGCCTTTATTTTTAATAAAGGAGATTCAATATTTTCGACTCACCCATCAATTGAAAATAGAATTGCAGCACTTGAAGGTAGAAAAACCTTTTAAATATATTTGCGTTAACTCGACAGAATACAAATAAAAAAGCGTTTACCCTCTATAAGCAAACGCTTTTTTTATCAATTTAATTAATGCCAATTAACGTTGTTTTTCACCATGATGAAAAATAGCATTGCGTAAACGTTCTTGCTGTTCATAGCGTTGTGGAAATTCAATTGTCTTGTCTTTACCCAACTCAACTAAAAGCTCGTTCATGGTTTGAATACTAGTTGTGGCAATAGCTTCATCAACTTGTTTAACCACATCATCGTAATGAGACATTTTAATCCTCTTTTCTCATAAAATTCTTAAGCACTATGATATTACAACAACGGTGGTTATGTATTTTTTAGTATCAAAAAAAACGTGATTAAATGGTATTTAGTGGCTGATCCTTTGTCTCTTTACCTAATAGCATCACGGCTAATATTCCTATCACTATCGAAATACTAAAAATAAGGAAAATAGAACTTATTTCAAATTGATATTGCACTAAATATCCCACCAGCAATGGTCCTAAAATACCACCAATTCGCCCTATTGCGGTTGCGGTTCCTGTGCCTGTTGCTCGTATTCCATCAGGATATTGCTCTGGAGTATAAGCATATAAAGCGCCCCAAGCCCCTAAATTAAAAAACGAAAGCAACATACCAAAAACAAGCAATGTCGTCGTTGAATCTGCACAACTAAAGTAATAAGCACTCACCGCAGTACCTGCAAGGTAACTCACTAAAACGAACTTTCGGCCATAACGCTCAATTAACCACGCCGCGGTAAAATAGCCCGGTAATTGCGCCAGTGTCATGATCAATACATATTGAAAACTTTTAATTAAACTAAAACCTTTAAGCATCGCCACACTTGGTAACCAAAGGAAAATACCGTAATAAGAAAATACTACGCAAAACCATAAAATCCACAGCATTAAGGTTGAGCGACGATATTGAGGCGACCAGATCAGCGCCATTGATTGGCGAATAGATAAACGTGTTTTCTTTTGTGATACATAAGTAGAGGTAGGCTCAGGCAATTTTGCGCGTAAATAAATAGCATAAACAGCAGGTAATGCACTGAGTAGCATCGCTATACGCCAGCCATAATCAGGAATAATAAAATATGCAATTAACGCCGCTATTAGCCATCCAACAGCCCAAAAGCTTTCGAGTAGTACCACAATTCGTCCACGCTCATGGGTTTCAACACTTTCACTGACTAAGGTTGAAGCAACGGGCAATTCTCCACCTAGCCCCATTCCAATAAAAAAGCGCAAAATCAACACGATCATAAGTGAACTTGCCATTGCGGTTAAGCCACATCCCAAACTAAACAGTAGTAGCGTAAAGATAAAAACGGGTTTTCTACCTTTTCTGTCAGCCATGATGCCAAAAACAAAAGCGCCGACAGCCATCCCTATTGAGTTTACACTGCCAATCCACCCTAATTGAGATGCTGTTAGCCCCCAATCTTCTTTTAACGCTGTTAATAAAAAAGCTAATAACCCCACATCCATTGCATCAAAAGTCCAGCCCATACCTGCAATACACAAAAGTTTATTACGAGAAAGTGGTGCTGATACCTTTTCTGTTTGACTTGCCGTTGTCATTTCAGTTTCCTACTTTACCCTGTCAAAGTGTTTAGTATACTAAACAACAAAAGTGATTTTGTTAATAGCAAAAATGAAATTTAAAGAAAAATTAACATTAACAACAGAAAAAGGGTAAAAAAAAATCGATATCTGAATAAAAGATATCGATTTTATATTTTTTAGCTTTTTTATAAGTTATTTAATTAAACCGTTTGATTAGCTTCTTAAACCACGGCCTTTTTCAATTAAATACCAAGCAAGAGCGTAAAATATGGCAATAAATAAACACAATACACTAATGGTGATCGTTAAAGAGACATCTGTAATACCGAGGAAACCATAACGGAACCCACTGATCATATAAACTATTGGGTTTAATTTAGAAACGCCCTGCCAAAATTCAGGAAGCAGTGTTAATGAATAAAATACCCCACCTAAATAGGTTAACGGCGTTAATACAAAAGTAGGAATGATGCTAATATCATCAAAAGTTTTAGCAAAAATCGCATTTAATAGCCCCGCAAGAGAAAACACTATCGAGGTCATTAATAATGTCACTACCACCATTGTCCATGAATGAATTTCTAATGGGACAAAAAAGAGTGAAATTAAAGTAACTAATATTCCGACACAAACACCACGAGCAACACCGCCACCAACAAATCCAGCAATAACAACATGAGTAGGGACTGGTGATACTAATAATTCCTCAATACTACGCTGGAATTTAGCGCCAAAAAATGAAGAAGAGACATTAGCATATGAGTTTGTTATTACTGCCATCATAATCAGGCCAGGAACAATAAACTGCATATAATCCACTCCCCCCATATCGCCAATTCGTTTACCAATTAAATTGCCGAAAATAACGAAATAAAGTGACATCGTAATAACAGGTGGAATTAATGTTTGCACCCAAATACGACCAAAACGAGTCACTTCTTTTATCCAAATAGTTTTGAGGGCTACCCAATAAAGCTGAATCATTCCCTCTCTCCTTCTTGTGTATGATCTTCATTCACTAAATGCACAAATAACTCTTCAAGACGATTAGCTTTATTTCGCATACTTAATACTTGAATACCTTGCGCATTTAATTGAGCAAAAACACTGCTTAATCCCTGTTCTCTTTTTACATCAACTTCTAAAGTTGAAGTATCCATTAAACGATATTGATAGTTCTGTAATTCAGGTAGTGGGCTTTTAGGTGCCAAGTCTAAAATAAAGGTTTCAGACTCTAATTTACCTAATAAATTTTTCATGCTGGTATTTTCAACCAGCTCACCACGTTGAATAATACCAATATTCCGACAGAGCATTTCTGCTTCTTCAAGATAGTGAGTGGTTAAAATAATCGTAGTACCTTCAGCATTAAGCTGTTTTAAAAACGTCCACATAGAACGACGCAATTCAATATCAACACCAGCTGTTGGTTCATCGAGAATAAGCAATTTAGGTTGATGCATAAGCGCACGAGCAATCATTAAGCGGCGCTTCATCCCCCCAGATAAAAAACGTGCTCGGTCGTCTTTTTTCTCCCATAAATCAAGTTGGGTTAAATAAATTTCGGCACGTTCTAAAGCAAGCTTACGCGGCACACCGTAATAACCCGCTTGGTTTATTACAATTTGCAAAACGGTTTCAAAAGGATTGAAATTGAATTCTTGTGGCACTAATCCGAGTTGGCGTTTAGCATTTACCATATCGGTATCCGTATCGTAACCAAATACTTTTACCTTACCGCTACTTTTATTAACGAGTGAGCTGATGATACCAATTGTGGTTGATTTACCCGCACCATTAGGGCCCAACAGTGCGTAAAAATCACCCGCTTCAACAGTAAGATTAATACCTTTTAACGCTTTTACACCATTGTGGTAAGTTTTCGTTAATTCGGCTAACTCCAATGCATAAGTCATAAGTGGAAATTACCTTTTATCAACTGCATTATTCAGCATTTACTGAGCTGAAATCAGAAAATAGCTATTCAACTAAGCACGACAAAAATCGATTAACTTAGAAAAGTTGCTTAGTTCAATAGGATCAAAATGGAATAAGTTATTCTAGAGAAAAATCAGTACCAAATAAACTGTTTTACGACTTATGACACAAATGAATAAATAAACAAATATTAACAATTCACTTGTAAAACAAGGTCGTTAAACCCAAAGAAGATAGACCTAATCGTGCTATTTTACATCTATTTCTTGCTATTATTCCTAACATAAGAACAAATAGTTTCACTTTGTTACCATTTAATTTATTTGATATCAATAAATTTGTTGCCTTTATTGCTCAATCTTACTGAAAGATATTATTTTAATCTTTATTATCGTCACCTACTCTTTGATTAAATTATTTTAAAACAGACTTTATTGATTAATAATCAAAAAGATAATTAAACACATAAGATTTTTTTATAAAAAAACACATAAAATACTTATGAAAAACATAGAATAACAATATTAACAAACAGTTATCTTTTAGCGCATTTGATTTACATCAAATAATGTATTGATAAATTCATTAAACAAATGCTATAAAAAGATCTATCTTATTTTAAAGGAATAAAACATAGGTAGTTATCTGTCATTAGGCGCTAAAAAAGCCCTCTGATTAATTCACAAGTAATGGTATAAAAATACCCTTTCTTAACGGATCTTTCGCATCCAATAATAATACCAAAGCTATTTCGTGTTGGCGTACTGTGTCAGCGCAAATGGTTGGAAACCGAATTTACAGGCAGTCATACGACATGATGAGAAAAATTGAAGAGCTGTTATCTAATAACAAGCAATGGTCAGAATCTGTTACTGAAGAAAATCCTCAGTTTTTTAAAGATCTCTGTAAAGGCCAAAAACCACACTTTTTATGGATAGGTTGCTCTGACAGCCGAGTTCCCGCTGAAAAATTAATTAACGCAGCCCCTGGTGATTTATTTGTTCACCGTAATGTTGCCAACCTCGTTATTCATACAGATTTAAACTGTCTTTCTGTGATCCAATATGCAGTTGATGTGCTGCAAGTTGAACACATTATTGTTTGTGGTCACTATGGCTGCGGCGGTATTGAGGCAGCAATTGAAGGCACTGAACTTGGTCTAATCAATAACTGGTTACTTCATATTCGTGATATTTGGTATAAGCATAGCTCAATGTTAGGCGAACTAGCACCGCAAGATAGACTCAATCTACTCTGTGAGCTAAATGTAATTGAACAAGTTTATAATCTTGGTCACTCAACTATCATGCAAGCAGCATGGAAGCGTGGGCAAAAAGTGATGATCCACGGTTGGGTTTATGGTTTAAATAATGGTGAATTACACGATTTAGATGTGACTTCAGACAGCCGCGAAAAACTAGAGCTCTCTTATCGCCAATCAATGGCTAAGTTAAGCCATCCACGTTAATCTTAAAATATCAAAATTATAATTAAGGCCCTAAAAGCTGATATTTAGCTTTGGGTCTTCTCACTTAATTTTCATCCTCCTTCTTTCTTTTACATAAAATAATCCCACCATTGTTGCCAAAATTATGCGCAAGCACTTGCTGATACTTATAGAACATTAAAATGCGATACCTATCCAACGCCAACAGAGTTAAAAAAAGTATTCCCAAGCTTAGATAGGATGAAATCTAGAGAAAAATGGTGGGTCATTGATATTGGTGGGAATACAATAAACTTACGGACTACTATCGAAGAACAAAAGAATGATAATTATTGATGCTATTAAGGCTGCAAATAGCCTAGTGAATATAGTTCCTATTCTTGGTGGTAGCCATTTTCGTAAAGACTATGAAGATAGTATCAAACTGGTTGAATATTTGGTTGAACACGACCCTGATAATCCTTTAATTGATATGCTTTGTACTAAAATTGATGAATATAAAAACAACGCACCCAAATTCAACATTTTCAACGAAAAAATCAATAAATGTGATGATGCTATTGCCGTTTTGCGTACGTTAATAGATCAATACAATCTTAATACAACAGATTTTCAAAATGAGTTAGACTCCCGTTCTTATATTAGTCGTATTTAAAATGGTGAGCGTAATTAACACCAGAGCACATCCAAAAGCTGGCATCTCGCTTTAATTTATCTGTATCTCTATTTATCAAATAATATAATTTTCAAATCGATATCAAACAAAAATCCGCTTATGCGGATCCTTGTTTAGTCTAATAAGTCGGTACTTATGGCGCTAAATAAAATTATTCATCTAGTAAAGTTACATGGCCAATATAAGGCAGATGACGATAACGTTGCGCATAATCGATGCCATAACCGATAACAAACTTATCTTCTATAGAATAGCCAATCCACTCAACTGGCACATCAACTTCACGACGAGAAGGTTTATCCAGTAAAGTGCAAATAGAAATAGAAGCCGGCTCACGTAGGCTTAAGATCTCACTAACACGATTTAAGGTATTACCTGAGTCAATAATATCTTCAACAATCAGAACATCTTTACCACGAATATCTTCATCAAGATCTTTAATGATTTTAACGTCACGCGTTGACGTCATACCATTACCGTAACTTGAAACTGTCATAAAATCGACTTCATGAGGTGTTTCAATTTCACGGCATAAATCGGCCATAAAAATAAAAGAACCTTTAAGTAAACCGATTAAGACCAGATCATGTTTCTCTTGACGAGGAGTGTAATGTTCGGTGATTTCACGACCTAATTCAGCAATACGCTGTTTGATCTCTTCTTCAGAGATCATGACATCAACAATATGTTTCATGATTTATTTCGATTGGGTTAACGTGGAAAGCAACCGATTGTACCAGAACTTCCTTCATCATGCGACGATCTGATTTGATGAAAATAAGGGCATAAAATATCAATCTTATGCCCTTATTTAATTTATCTTGCTGATATTGCAGGCTATTACAGTGAAATACTACTTACTTACAGTAAAACCTAACATCATGCCAGTATCTTCATGTTCTAATAAATGACAGTGCGCCATAAATGGATGTGCTTGTGTCGCTAAATGGTCAAACTTCACTAATATTTCGCTAATTTGCCCCTCTACTTTCACAATATCTTTCCAACCTTGTCGATGTTTTTCTGGGGCTCTACCATTTTCAGTTAAAATACGAAATTGCGTACCATGAACATGGAAAGGATGTAACATCATATCACCACGCCCTGAAACAACCCAACGCTCGTAAACACCTTGTTTTACATCAAAAGCAGGTTCTGTCATGGAAAAAGGAATGCCATTAATACTGTTTGCATTGTGAAGATCAAAATCACCATTAGAATGACCACAACCCTTCATCATGCCGCCGCCCATCATGCCATTTCCATTACCTTGACGCATATGACTCATTCCATGATGCAGCCCAGCTAATGCCTTATCACCGTAACGCTCTGTTAATGCCATCATTCCTTGCATATCTAATCGCATATCCATACGTAAATGTAATGGACGAGTTGCTAGGTTACTTAATGAAGGCAATGCGGGTATAAGCGCGAGCTTATCAGGCAATACACCTTGTGCTTTTTCTGCTGAAGGCAATAAACGTAACACCGGCAATACGTTATCAAATGGCGCTAATACCATTCCCATTTGACGCACGGGTAAAGTGACAATATCAAAATCACGTCCATCCGAAGTATCCACTAATACTTCAAAGCGCTCGCCCATCAAAATAGGTAATTCAGTCACTTTTACTGGTTCTGCCAATAATCCACCATCACTGGCGATAACATACATCGGTCGGCCATCACTGGTGGCTAAATTTAGGCTACGCGCATTACAACCATTTAAGAAACGTAATCTTACCCAACCTTTTGGTACAATATGTTGTGGCTGAATAGCGCCATTAGTTAGCATCATATCGCCAAACCAACCAATGGCAGCACTCATTACATCAAGCTGATAATCAATTTGCCCTTCGCTGTTTAAACGTTTGTCTTGCAAAATTACGGGTAAATCATCAACTCCCCAGCGTTTAGGTAATTTATGCTTTGGTGTTTCATCATCTTCAATGATCACCAAACCACCTAATCCCATGGCGACTTGTTGGCCTGTAATTCCATGAGTATGAGGGTGGAACCAACATGTCGATTCTGCTTGGTTTGGTGTAAAAGTGACAGTACGAGACTGCCCTGGTGCGATGGTCGCTTGCGGGCCACCATCTTGCTCACCGCTGATTTCTAAGCCATGCCAGTGAACCGTTGTGGTTTCAGGTAATTGGTTATGAATGTCAATTGTGACAGGCTGGCCGCGCTTAAGTTTTAATGCAGGACCAAGTAAATTACCGTTATATCCCCACGTTGTGGTGCTTGCTGAGGGAATAAACTGTGAAATACCTTGTTGAATATTCAGAACAATCTTTTGTTGTGCATCGGGACTAATTTGAGGTGGAATAGCCAATGAAGGCGTGTTACTTTGGGCGAATGCAAGACGACTCCAGCTTGGTAATAGTGTTACTGCACTTAATGTGGCGCCTAATTTTAAAAATTCGCGACGTTGCATGATGTATTCCTTTGAATTAAAACAAGCTACTCTGTTTTTGTCGTAATAAAATCAATAAAGCAGTTCTGTAAACTAATTACAGATGCTAAAGTTTCCCCTTACTGGAAGGTCAATTTAAAACCAGACAAAACAGAAGGTCTTTGCAAAACTTTTAACTTAATTAAGTCAAATAACAAAACTTACGAAATCATCACACTGAGGAATGTCGTAACCAATGAAGAAAATGTTCGCCTTGCTCTGCAGCGTTACACTCTCTTTCGCCACACTTTTTTCTTCGAGTGCAACCGCGTTAACTTATACACAAGCAGAAGACTTGGCTGATTTAACAGCGATCTACCTCTTTTTAAACAAAGATTGTGGTTATGAGCAGGTATCAAAGCAAAAAATAGAAAGAGCCATTTTTATCTTCTCTCGCTCTCAGCAATGGGATGTCACCAACTATTCTTCTTTACCAATGAGCCAATTAAATGAAGATAGTTATCGTGATTTGAAAGGAATAGAAGTGCCACATAATAAGAAATGCCAATTACTCGCCAATAAGTCACTGAGTTTATTAGACTATTAATCGGTAATTTTAAAATAAAATTGCTTAAAGATAACCTCTTATAACTTAATATGTTAATAGAGGTTATCATAAATTTTGTCACTGCACTTTGCGATAATCTTACGTAATTACGTATAAATCCCCAACATTTAAATATCCTAATTGCGACCAGTTTTACTCTTTATTAATATTCGACTTCTTTTGCTTACGCTCATTCCAAAAAAGTGCAACTGAAGGAATACTTTGAATAATCAACATTCTAAAAATATGATTAGACATAACAAAGGCCGCATCGACATTCATCGTAATTGCAGCGAATGTCATCGCTTCCATACTACCTGGCGCCCATGCTAAAACTAAAGTTTCCCAAGGAACACCTGTCAGATAAGCTGCAGAAAATGCGACAATCACTGTTAAAATCACATTAATAATCACGACTTGAACAGAAGAAAAAGCATTTTTAATTAATGATGAAAGAGGAAAAACTACAAAATGAGCACCGATATTCATACCAATTAATACCATGCTCAATTCATTAAGTAGCATAGGAAACGCAATAGGCTCACTGACAAAAGATTGAATTAAAACCGCACTGCCTAAAGAAGTCAGCATAAATGGAGCTGGAAATCGGATTTTCTGTAGCAATAATCCAGAAAACAAACCAACTGCAACAATCAATAAAAGCCAAGTAAAAGAAAGCATCGTCATTTGAGGAAGAGCAAATTCCGGCATATTAGCTTTGTCACCCCCCACTATTATCCCGGCCATAATAATTAGCACCATTAAACGGATAGTGTGAGAAATAACAATTTTTTGTGGTGGTGTTTTAGTGTGATCGGTTAATGCAAGAATAGCTGCCATTGCCCCTGGCACAGCACCAAGCATTGCTTCTTCTTTTGTCCAACCAATATGGCGATAAAACCAAAAATAACTAACAAAAAATTGAATCGCTAAACAAATAACTAAAGTCAGCAGTAAAATAATTAAATTATCTGCGCTGCCTAAATGCACTTGATTAAACATTAAGCCAACAGAAGTTCCTAACGTAAGCTGAATAAAGGTTAGTGTATGTTTAGGAACTGACAATTCAATACCAAACCGAAAAGCAATAATAACCACAATAATAGGCCCAAACATCAGCGCCATAGGTAAGCCTAAAAACGTGAGCCCAGCGCCAATTAATGAGCAAAAAAGAATACCCGGTATAGTTTTTAAGAACGACATTGTTGTGTTATCCAATTTTTTTATTTATTGTTTCTCATCCTAGCATTAGTAAGTTCAATTAATAACTAAATAGTTATAATGAAAGTATCGCTTTTTCTTAATATTAAGAGCCAATTATGCCTCTAAAAATAACTACTAGCCCAACAGCGAATGAAATAAATGAAATTTATGAAGGATTACTTACCCATAATCTTCAATTTATTAGTTTTGATCAATATACTCCTCTAGCTGTATTTAAAGAGGAAAACGGTAAAAAGATCGGTGGAATTAGTGGTGATATATTAGGCAATTGGTTGCGTATTCGTTATTTGTGGGTTGATAGTGCTTATCGTGGACAAAAAATCGGCACAGAATTACTGCAAACAATAGAAAAAGTTGCTAAAGAAAAAGGAGCCAAATATGCAGAAGTGGATACCTTTAGCTTTCAAGCCCTGCCTTTTTATCAAAAGCAGGGATTTGAAATATTTGGCACGTTAGAGAATTATCCGATTAGTGATAAAAAATATTACCTAAGGAAGATATTATGATGTTTTCTGCTTAAAATATTTATTCATTTTTTTCTAAAGTTGTTAATTTATAATAATCGTTATTCATTTTTAAATTATCTTCATTTAATGTACTACCTTCCAAATCATTACCTAAGTCTTTCATGTTAAGTTCCGTTCTTTTTAATTCCATCTCAATTTTATTTTTTTCTAAAGATTGATCAAGTTTCATTATCGATTTTATTAAAGGTGATAATATCTCTTTATCAAGATTATCCGGATAAAAATACAAACTAATATCTTCCCATTCTAAATTATTATTAGAATAATCAAATTTAATCACATCACTATCTGTTATATTATTATTTTTTGTTTTATCAACTATTTTTTTATTATTCTCTCCTATGCTTTTATTAGAATCACCAATAAAACGAGTCATTAATTCCATAATATTATCTAGTAGTTCTTTTTTTCCAACAAGCATAGAGTAATTAATCTCACCAAAAATATTTTTTAATGTATTTTCTATTTTCCCTCTTATAAAAGAAAGGTTAGTATTATTAGAATTCTCAATTAAATCGGCCATTGAACTAAATGTGATAGCAATATTCTCCGTAGATCATTTTATTTTAGAATAAAAATTATTACTCTCACCTAATTCTACTGAATAATCTGATTCAATATTCTTTAATTGTTCTTGAATATTATGAGTTATATTAGATATGGCTGTTATTTTCTCTAATGAAATCATTAACTCATTTTTTTCAGATTGTGGCGAAGACAAGCTTTCGGTCACTATACTGCTTAAATCATAAAGCTTAGACAGTATATTTCTAATTGCCGTTTGAATAATTGGAGTATCTTTTCTTAGGAGATTAGAATACTCGGCTTTTAAAATTTCATCTAATTCATCTGTATTGCTAATGTATTCTTTTTTTCTCAATTCAGAATCATTGTGACTAATATCTGCATTGTAATCACTACTATAAATACTGGAATAACTACTATGAATACTGGAATAACTACTATGAATACTGGAATAATCTTCACTAAGTGTACTAACAGACGTTATATCACTTATTGAATCAGAGACATTATCATCCACATCGCCTCTGTAACCGCTGCTATTAACACTTATAGTATCATCATCTCTATTTTGAACTTCTATATTACTATCTGTATTTATCCCTATGCTTTGGGTTGTTATTTTTTTCTCGCCCTCATAGTACTCATTCATGTACTCTTTAATCCACCTGTTCTTAGTATCACGATAAGAAATACTTTTTCCAGAGTCATGATATTCTTCATTAAGTATTGTGTGCATTATCTCATGCAATTTATCAGGTATGTTTTTATCAAAAATATTATTCAATGCATCGAGAGGGCTCTCTGAGATGGAAACTAAGAAATTAACTTTAGAAAGGAATTTTTCTTTCTCATTATTGGAAGAAAAATTAGCTAAAGTACTCTTATTTTCTTTTAATAAAAAAGTTTCATAATGATAGGTGTATATTACTTCACTATATATTTTTTTAATATCACTTTCTTTTACTCTTGAAATTCTTTCTTCAAAGATATTTTTAAATACGTAGGAAAGTTGCTCATCACTAATATCACTCGATTGTCGACAAAAATATTCAGCTCTTTTTAACTCATTTAAATAGTTAAAGAAACTATATCTATCTTTGAAACTTACATTCTCATTTTCTATTAGAGATAGAAAGTGGTCTATTTTTTTTCCTTCTACTATTAATTTATTTTTTAATTCAATGCCTCTTTGTAGACATACTTCTATTTCTGTTCTGTTGCTATTAAAAAATTTATTTATTACCACTTTTAGGATTTCATTCTTATCTATTGAATTTTTCAATTTTTCATTATTATTTATTAATTCTTTCAACTTATCAGGATTATTTACCATTAATTCAGCATCTTGCCTATCATGTATAAAGTCTTTAAAAACATTATTTTTAAGCAATATTATTTTCAACTTATCTCTATTCTCAATCAATGATTTTAATGCATTATCTTTACTTCTTAATTCTTCTTTGTTTTTATTTTCATTTTCAAAACATTCATTATATCTGCCATTTAATATATTCACTTCATCTTTATACCTAACAATATTTCCTTTTCTATTTTCTATTCCCATCCTCTCACTTTGACTCATCATTAATAATGTTGATAATTTTTTCATTGCATTAAATGCTTTTTTCACAAAACTAAACTTTGTCGTTGTATTTGATATATTTTTTATATTTTCTGCAATAACCAATTTATCGTTATCCAAAACAACACGTCTAGTTGAAAACGAAATTTTTTTATCAAAAACACTCAATCCATTTATATTCAACATTTCTCACCTCGATATCTAATTAAATTATTCATCACTTATTTTACTCTTTCCAATATTTTTTATTTATAGAAATCGCACAAGAATAATCGGTTTATTACTTTAAATAAAAATACGGTATATTATTGAAAATAAAAAATATAAATAAAAAAAGATATCAACTAGTGATATCTTTTTTTTAGTTTAGCGCTATTTAAATGACGTCTATCTTTTATTCTTTTAAATCGTTATAAACAGTTGCCCTTGAAACCCCTAGGTATTGTGCAGTTATCTCCATTGCTTTACGTAATGAAAGGTAACCTTCATCTTGTAAGCAAAGCAGTAATTCACGGCGTTGATGTGGTTTAAGTGCTCTTGGTGTGACTGAATAAGTTGCAGAAAATTCATCAATACGTTTTTTCAGCGAATCTTCCGTCACTGAGCTAAAGGTTTCAATAATGTCATTACCTTCTTCAAGGGTTGCAAATTGATTAAGTACCATTTGCAAACCTTTGATCATTGAAATATCAATATTTAAACATAAAGCTGCAACATAATTGCCCTGTTTGTCTTTAATACCGATAGAGGTACTTTTCGCGGTTCTTCCATCAGGGAATTGATTCGGATAATTTGCAACAATTTGTGGAAAGTCGGAAGACTCAATACGCGCCATTCCTAATTCTGTTGCTCTATCTCCTACTTTTCGCCCTGATAGATTATTTTCAATAACCATAATGGTATTTTCACTATCGGTTAGATCATGAAGTACAACTTCACAAAAAGGCGATAATGTTTTACCAATGCCCTGTGCAATGTATTCTAGTTGTTCTACCAGCCACTCTTGGTCTACTGTTTTGTGTGACATAACGATCCTGCAATAGCTAAAACGTAAATGATTGATACAATTTTAACTGATTTATTCAAATAATTAATCGTTATCTGTAGGAAAATCTGACTTTGCCTGATTTAGAATAGCTTTTGCCATCCATTGAGTCATGTCAATGACCTGTTGATCGTCCATTTTCCAGATATCTTTCATTACTAAGAACACTTCTGAGCCATAAATCAGCGAAAATGCTTTAATGACTTTATCCCACATTTCTTCTGGATATTGAGCTTTTAATGGTTCAATAACCTTAAGAAGTATCTCTTTACGGTGGCCGCGAATAAACCGTTTTTCTGTGTATTCACTTGATTGTCTCTCTTTTGCCCACTGCTGTAATGATACTTGCAGCGCTCCGCGTAATGCTCCTTCGTGTTTGAACATTTGTGGATAAGCAAGATTAAGTAATTTTTGTATACGCTGTTGCGTATTATCTTCAGCGACGGGTTTCCAAGCAATGATAGGCGCTAAACTGGCATCAACCGTAGCACTAATCAAATCGCTTTGGGTTGGAAAATAGCGATATGCAGTTGCTCTAGAAACACCCGCATGTGCCGCTAATTCTGATACTGTCGGTAACATTCCCTGCTCAAAAAGCCCCAACGCTGTAGTAACTAATAAATGGTAGGTTCTTTTTCGTGTACCGGACATTGCATCCGTTTCATCACTGTAACTCATAGTAAATCCTTCGCCATTACCATATTTTTGTATGGTTTACTGATTTTATGATAAATCCATAACACTATTAAAGTTTACTTTAGGTGATTAACGCTACCTAATCGATATCTAAAATAGAAAAAATAAAAATAATGAGACACTAGTCTCAAAACGGTGCTATTATAAATGAAACTCAAGTCTCATTATGATTATAATCTATTCGTCAATAATCATAAAAGGTAAGGGAAGGCTAATGAAACAGTATTCTGGCTCTATTTATATTGCGACGACGCTTGATACTAAAAGCGCTGAAATTTTTTATGTCAGTGAATTAATTAGAAAAGCAGGCCTTCCTGTAAAAACCGTCGATTTGACAACTAAGCCCACAGCATTAGAAAGAGAAGCCGATATCACCGCAGCGCAAGTTGCAAGCTTCCACCCTGAGGGCAAAGACGCTGTATTTTGTGGTGATCGAGGAAAAGCTATTGCCGCTATGTCGGTCGCCTTTGAACACTATTTAGCCCACTGCGATGATGTCTTAGCCATTCTTGGGCTAGGCGGCTCAGGGGGAACGGCTCTGATTACACCAGCAATGCAATCTTTGCCAATTGGAATACCTAAATTGATGGTCTCTACGATGGCTTCGGGTGATATTTCCGGATATATCGGTGCCAGTGATATCTCAATGATGTACTCCGTAACTGATGTATCCGGCTTAAACCGCATTTCTCGTAAAGTTTTAAGAAATGCGGCTAATCAAATAGCTGGCGCTGTTTATTTTTACCAAGAAGAACAAGTTGTTGATAGACCAGCGGTAGCGTTAACCATGTTTGGGGTAACAACACCTTGCGTGCAACAACTGACTAAAAAACTTGAAAATAATTATGACTGCCTTGTTTTTCACGCAACAGGAAGTGGCGGAAAAGCGATGGAAAAACTGGCAGACAGTCACTTACTTCATAGTGTGCTCGACCTTACAACAACAGAAGTCTGTGATTATTTGTTTGACGGTGTACTTGCTTGTGATGAAGACCGTTTTGGCGCTATCGCCCGCGCTAAAACCCCTTATATAGGTTCTTGTGGTGCTTTAGATATGGTGAATTTTGGTCGCCCATCTAGCGTACCTGAGAAATATAAAGGGCGTCAGTTTTATCATCATAATGCGCAAGTCACTTTAATGCGTACAACACCAGAGGAAAACCACCAGTTGGGTATTTGGATCGCTGAAAAATTAAATCAGTGTGAAGGACCATTGCGGTTTGTATTACCACAGGGCGGTTTTTCAGCTCTGGATATTGAAGGGGGACCTTTCTGGAACCCTGCTGCTAATCAAGCATTTTTTGATGCATTTATAACAACATTTAAAGAGACAGAGACCCGTAAATTGGTCATCAGTCCTTATCACATAAACTCAGCTGAATTTAGTCAGCAAATTTATGATTTACACCAGGAACTTATTTGTTAACCACGGAGAAGAAGAATGACTCATTCACGTGAAGCGTTACTAAAAAAATTCAATGAAATGATTGCTCGCCATGAACCTATAATTGGTGGTGGCGCAGGTACCGGGCTTTCAGCTAAATGCGAAGAAGCCGGTGGCATTGATCTTATTGTGATTTACAACTCAGGTCGTTATCGCATGGCTGGCCGTGGCTCTTTAGCCGGTTTACTTGCCTATGGTAATGCCAATGAAATCGTTATGGATATGGCAAAAGAGGTCTTGCCTGTCGTGAAACACACCCCTGTACTTGCGGGTGTTAATGGCACAGATCCATTCTGTAATTTTGATAAATTTTTAGATGATGTTAAAGCAACAGGCTTTGCGGGTGTGCAAAACTTTCCAACGGTGGGATTAATCGACGGTAATTTTCGCGCTAACTTAGAAGAAACTGGCATGGGTTACGGACTTGAAGTAGAGATGATCCGTAAAGCTCACGAAAAAGACTTACTAACAACACCTTATGTGTTTAGTCGTGAAGATGCCATTGCTATGGCACAAGCTGGTGCTGATATTATCGTTCCGCATATGGGATTAACCACGGGTGGTAATATTGGGGCTGAAACGGCATTAACCTTAGCCGATTGCGTACCCTTAATTAATGATTGGGCAAAAGCCGCGAAAGCAGTACGTGCTGATGTGATTGTGCTTTGTCATGGCGGCCCTATTGCAACGCCAGAAGATGCTCAATATATTCTTGATAACTGCCCAGATTGCCATGGTTTCTATGGTGCAAGTTCAATGGAACGTTTACCAACCGAAGTGGCATTAACCGCAACAACGAAAGAATTTAAAAGTATTAAACGCTAATCCTAAATCATCAAGTTTGCCTAAGCGTTAATCTATATTGCCCACTGTAATGTGGGCAATATTTTATGCAGAGATCCTTAATTAAATTACACTAATTTAGCTATTAATGTATTTAAATCACCCGCTAAAAAGTTTACTGGTGGAATTTCAATAACGGTATAAGCACCTGCTTGCTGCTTCATACTCGCTCTTGCTGCTGAAACCATAAATTGAGATGTTAATGCCGGATTGTTAATTCTCATTGAATATTCAAATAACTGATTATGTGTCTTGCCTGAAACACCTTTATGCGTCATTTGTACACCATGACCAATATCTTTTAAGCTATCAACACTATCGACTTGTTTAATATGTGTTTCATCTGAAGAGAAATAACTATCTGCCTTAATAGCCTTTTCTACAGCATTAAAATCAGCACCTGCTTTTAATTCAACATAAACCATACGGCGGTGAACACCCGTACCTAATGGAATTGTCATAGAAAGCGCATCTTTTACACCTTCAATTGTTTTAGCTGCAACACTATGACCCATACTCATTCCTGGGCCAAAGTTAGTATAAGTAATTCCTTTTGGTGCCATAGCTAACATTAATGTGCGAATAATAGAATCAGAACCCGGATCCCACCCTGCTGAAATAACAGCAACACGGTCGTGTTTTTTAGCTACGCTATCAAGCTCTGTTTTTAATGCAACGATTTCGCTATGAACATCAAAACTATCTACCGTATTAATACCTAATGCTAAAATAGATTTTGCTAATTCTTTAATTGCCCGTGTTGGTGAACAAAGCAGTGCAACATCAACCTGTCCTAACGTTTTTATATCATTGGTAACAGTAATATTTTGCAGTTCTTCTGGAATATTTGTGCAATCACGACGAACCACACCTACTAATTCAAAATCTTGTGCCGCTTTTACTGCTTCTAAAGCAAATTGGCCAATATTGCCATAACCAACAATAGCAACTTTTATTTTCGTATTCATTTCTTCCCCTGTGCTAGATATTAATCATCTCTTAATAAGAATAGTGATTAAGATCCAACGAATAAACCATATAATAATTTTTTTTGCCAGATATTAATTAATTACGCTATTCCCCTATAAATAAACCATGTAGAATCCCCACTCTTCCCGCTGATTATATTTACAACACTTTTTCACTCTGTTTTTTTAAGAAGGTTTTCAATGCATCAGTCTGATGTAGCGGATCGTTCGCTTTATTCTCTTAGCTGGCCGATATTTATTGATATTTTTCTTCATCTCGCCACGCTATTAATCAATACTTACATGATAAGCCATGTTTCTACAGCTTATTTAGCTGCAATGGGCGTGGGTAACCAAGTTTTTGACCTTTTTATCACTATATTTAACTTTATTAGTGTCGGGTGTAGCGTCGTTATTGCCCAATACCTAGGCGCTGGAAAGCGAGAAAAAGCCAGCCAAGCAATTCATATTTCTATCGCATTTAACTTCTTACTTGGTTTTATTAGTGCTGCTGTGATCCTGTTTTTTGGCTACCGTATTCTTAATGTTATGAATACGCCAGAGCATTTAGTGCAAGATGGTTACAATTACCTGCATATTCTTGGTATTTGCCTTATTCCAGAGGCTATTTCAATCATTTTAGCGGCATGTTTACGTGTTTACGGTAAATCAAAAGCAGCTATGTATGTCACGTTGATTGCCAATATTGTTACCGTAATCGGTAATATGATTGTGCTATACGGCTTCTTTGGATTACCGCAATATGGCTTAGTGGGTGTTGCTTGGTCAACGGTTGTTGGTCGTATTATCGCCGTTATCTTACTTTGTGGATTACTGTTCTATGGCTTGCGTATTAAATTTGAAATTAGGCTATTAGTTATTTGGTCTAAAAATATGTTAGCAAAAATCCTACATATCGGTTTACCTGCTGCGGGTGAAAATCTGGTGTGGATTTTACACTATATGACAGCATCAGCATTTATCGGGTTAATGGGGGAAGTTCCGTTAGCGGCCCAAACGCTCTATTTCCAGTTGTCACTCTTTTTAATGCTATTCGGCATCGCTATTAGTATTGGTAACGAAATACTTGTAGGGCATTTAGTCGGTGCTAAACGCTTTGATGATGCTTATATTCGCGGTGTTAAAAGTCTTAAAATGGGGGTTATTTTCACGATAGTCGTCGTGATTATCTATTGGTTTATGCGTGACCCGATCCTTTATTCAATTACTGACGATCAGCGTATTATCGACCAACTATTACCGCTATTTATTTTGTCGGTATTTTTAGAGCCAGGTCGTACATTTAATATTGTAATGGTTAATGCCCTACGTGCCGCTGGCGATGCAAAATTTCCGCTAATTACCGCGGTTTGCTTTATGTGGGGTGTGGCAATTCCAGTCGGCTATTTCCTTGGTATTAAAATGGAGATGGGCTTAATTGGTATTTGGATTGGTTTTCTGTGTGATGAGTGGCTACGCGGCTTAACTAATGCATGGCGTTGGTATTCACGTAAATGGCAAACTAAGCGTTTGGATATTTAATCTTAAAAAGTCTGATAAATCATTATCAGGCTTTAACAAGAGATCTCTACTTGAAAATTTAAATAACACCTTCTTTATCATATTTAGCTAAAACCAAACTAATTATCGAATTTGAAGCATCCTTATTTCTTTTTATATCATAAAGTTTGGAACGATTTATATATTTATAGTACTTCTTTAATGTTTCAGAAAAAATATTAGTCAAATAATAGTTTTCTTTATCTTTTCTAAAAAGAAGATCTTTTAATGTCATTCCTTTTGTTTTCTGAAGTAACTCTTCTTTAAAATTACAATTTTCAACTAGCTCTGATAATTTTTCCACCATTTTCATTTTTATATTTAAAATTTCAATTTCAATAAAACCTTCTAAAAAAACAATTTCTTTTTGAAGCAGAAACTGTATTTTTGATGATATAATTCTTTCATCTTCGTTGGTTAACTGAATGAAAGAAAAATATTTATCAATCTGACTTGTATATATTTCCTTTAATCTTTCTTTATTATCAGAATTCATTTTACCTTCATCATCAATTATTGATTTATTATCATAATTCATGGCATCTTCATCATCAATTAATTCATTCATTATTGATTTATTAACCATAACCTCATCCGTTATCATTTCATTTTCAGAAAAATTAATCTTTTCATTAGTATCAATGAAATATGAATCAGAAGTATATTTTTCTTTTTTCAAGTAAGCTATTTTATCTCTCTCATCCATATAAATGGATCCTTCTACCTCACTTATATATTCCCCTGTAGAACATTTGACATCAAGGAATTTATTTGATGAATTTACTATTGATAATACTGAGTCTCGATTAATAAAGAGAACAATCTCTGATATCTTCTTTTGTAAAACTGAAGACATTCCTTGTGGCATTATCTTCATATTGTCAACATTCATAATTATCATCCTATTAATTTAATAGAGACAATATTCTATATTTTCTTTTCTCCCCATCTATCATTTATCCACCATCTATACAACCAATTATTTTCATAAATAAAAACATAAAATTAATTTTTATAGAGAATAATATTAACAGTATTATTGACACTCTCTTATAGAAAGTATTTATAACCATCAATATTTTATTTTATCATCTGAGTTTAACAGGGTATTTATTATTGATGCTAAAAAACCATTTTGTGTATTTTTACTTTTAAACATTATCAATTTCATCATTAAAATTGAAATTGAAAATATAGCCAAAATAAAAATCATGGGCACCACCATCATAATTTTAGTTTTTTTTAACTTTTTCCAGTAATTCTTTTAATGTAAGATGCTTATTTTCATTCGATATTTTAAGCTGTTCGTCTATTTCACCGAAAAGATCACTCATTAAATCATTCTCTTTTATTAAATTAAGTGCATCTTTATGCTGCTCCTCTATCAATGAGAGATTTCTTTCATTTGTCTTATCCATTCTAGCTAGAATTTCTTTTTGTTCCTCTTTTTCTTTTAACTTCTCCTCTTCACTAGGCTGCTTAAGAATAATTTCTTCTACAACACCATTTTCATGCTTGCTTTGCTCATTTTTTAAATATTGCAAAGAAATAACATCATTAACTTTTTTATTTAATTTGAAAAAATAATCTGATTTAACCAATTTATTTAAATACTTTTTTTATTAAAATAATTTGAGTTTTCTTTACTTTTAATCCCATTGTAATCTTCTAAAAAATTAGAGACTTTAGCAAGAAAAGTATAGCCATAACTATTCTTACCATTTGATAATCTATCTAATAATGATATGTCTTTTGTTGTTTCAATCAAGAAAGATTTAAATTTATCCCTTTCAATAGCTAATTCTTTTTCATTAGAATGAAATTGAACTTTATTATCATTAGATTCTATCGGTGTATCATCATTATTTAAATTAGATAGCGTTGATGCTCCTTTTTCATCATATCCACTTATTTCATAAGGATGAAAAATTACAGATTCATATCTTGTATCATCAAATTCAATTTCTTTTAAATAATTAGAATTGGATTTCTCTAGTAATTCAACATTATTATTCATTAGAGGTTTAAACTGCATATCTGTAATATAATCAATTAATAACATCTTACTCTTCAACAAACTATCTTGTTTACATGAATGAAGAGCGTTAATAGCTTCATCAATTGGTATCAAATCTTTATTTGGAAGTTCGATAAATTCCAAAACGCTCTGCCCTTTATTTAAAACTATTTTCTTTTCATCTGTAAGGTTATATTCTGGCATTTCTTTTTTTATCTCAAGTTTTAAAAACTCACTTTCAAATTTAATAATTTTAGATCCATTCATCTCATTATCTATATTATTTCTTTCTTCATCACTAATAATTAATTTATTAATTTTTAAAGATTCACTCTTTGAATTAATAATATTAGATTCCATCATTTCATTATCCACATTATTCTTCTCCTCATCACTAATAATTAATTTATTAATTTTTAAAGATTCACTCTTTGAATTAACAATATTAGATTCCTTCATCTCATTATCTATATTACTTTTTTCTTTATTACTGACAATTAATTTCCCAGCCTTTGAAAAAGTAGCTTTTGAATCAAAATTCACTTTACTATCATAGCGATTATGATGAATAAATTCATTTATTGTGTTTCTTACTTTAATAGATAGACTAGAAATAGATAATTTTATTCTTTTACCTATAGAGACTATTTTATTATTAATAGATAGTGGTTTTTTGCTAACTTCATTGATGCTACTCATTATTGTAAATACTCATATTATTTATATATAAATAATATTTTAAGCTCATTTTTTTCTTCATCTATCACTTCTCTTTTCTCTTTTTTAAAAAATAGCATTAATTTTCAGAAAAAATATTAATCATTTTTAAAAAACACACATTAATTATAATAAAGAGAAAAACTAAAAGTTACTAAAAACCACTAAAAATCTATGATTAATTTCACAAAAACAGGACCAATAAAGTAAATAAAAATAACCACACATACAAAAAACACCATTTTATTTAATAAAGAAAAAACCAAAAATTAAATTTTATTTAACCTTAAAAAAATCCTGCAAAAAAAATTATTTCTCACTAATTCCTAATTGTTTTTTTTATGATACAAGTAGGTGTTGGCTTTTTCTTATCAAAGAAGACGACTTAGATTAAATAAAGAGAGAATACAAAAAATCAAATATAATGGAGTCTTATAATGAATCTCGTTGATCGGTTTATTTCTTATACAAAAGTTAACACCACTACAAATAGGGAAAATGGCGCCGCAGGTATTATGCCTTCATCAGAAGGTCAGCGAGTGCTTGCTTTACAACTGGTTGAAGAATTAAAAGCATTAGGTGTTGAAGATATCAAAATTCGCGATACTGCAATTGTAACAGCGACTCTGCCTTCAAATCTTGATTACGATGTCCCAACCGTTGCCTTCTTTGGTCATTTAGATACCAGTGCAGAGCAAACTAATGATACTAAAGCGCAAATTCTTCCTTATAAAGGTGGTGACCTCTGCTTAAATAAAGAGTTAGATATTTATTTGCGCCAAAGCGAGTTTCCTGAATTAGAAAACTATATTGGTGATGACATTATTGTCACCGATGGTACTAGCCTATTAGGCGCTGATGATAAAGCCGCTATCGCCTCCATTATGGATATGTTGCAATACTTTAAACAAAATCCAGATATAAAGCATGGTACGGTAAAAATTGGTTTTGTACCGGATGAAGAACAAGGTTTACGCGGTGCTAAAGCCTTTGATGTTAAAGAATTTGGTGCTGATTTTGCTTATACCCTCGATTGCTGTGGTATTGGTGAATTAGTGTATGAAAACTGGAATGCGGGTGATGTAGAAATTACCTTTACGGGTGCTTCAGCGCACCCAATGTCTGCAAAAGGTAAACTGAAAAACTCACTCTTAATGGCACATAAATTTGTGGCTATGTTGCCAGGTGGAGAAGCACCTGAATATACCGAAGGCCGTGAAGGTTATTATTGGGTAAAACAATTAGCCGGTAATAGTGCGCGTACTGTATTAAAAATGGATGTACGCGATTTCACCGAAAAAGGCTACGCACATCGTATGGCATTTTTAAAACAGCTTTCAGAATATTGTGAAGGTTTATGGGGTGAGGGATCTGTGACTTGTAAATTAGCAGACCGTTACGCTAACGTCTTTAATAGCCTACAAGGTGATAATCGTTATCCAATTGATATTGCTGTTGCCGCTTATAAAACCAATGGCATTACACCTCGCCCAATTCCAATGCGTGGCGGTTATGATGGTGCAGCACTTTCTCAAAATGGCTTACCTTGCCCTAATATCTTTACTGGTGCTCATAACTTCCACTCAATTTATGAATATCTACCAGTTAAATCGCTTTACGCCGCAAGTGATGTTTTAAAATCAGTAGTTAAAATTACTGCTGAGCGCTTTGCACCTGGAGTTAAAGCATGATCCAAATTCTTGCGGTCTTAGTTGTCGTTATTATTGTCGCTAGGATGATCTTGAAAGGATATAAAGCCGAACCGGTTTTATTAGTTGCAGGTTTAGTGCTTATGGCACTGACAATGACATTTGGCTGGGGGGATATTTTACCCAAAAATGTCAAAACTACAGGTATTAGCTGGTTAGATCCTTTTGAAGTAATACGTGATCTATTCAGTAGCAGAGCCGCAGATTTAGGTCTGATGATTATGGCACTGATGGGATTTGCGCATTATATGGATCATATTGGTGCAAATGAGGCCGTTGTCCGCGTTGCAACTCGCCCATTAAAAAATATGCGCTCACCTTATGTGTTGCTATTTTTCTCTTTTTTACTCGCGAGTATTTTACAACTAGCAATACCTTCAGCAACGGGATTAGCGGTTCTATTAATGGGAACAATGTTCCCGATAATGATTGGACTTGGTTTATCCCCTGCTTCCGCGGCAGGCGTGATTGCAACATCATTGGGCGTTGCTTATACTCCAACAGCCATTGATGCTATTCGTGGTGCAAAAGCGGTTGATTTAGGTGTAGTAGAATATGTGCTTTACTATCAAGGCCCGGCGGCAATTGCAACCGTATTGGCGGTAGGTATTACCCATATATTTTGGCAACGTCACTGCGACCGTAAATCAGGATTTATTCCTCAGTTAGGAAAAATCTCAGAAGAAGTTAAAAGCGATAAGAACGTACCCGGGTTTTATGCCCTACTGCCAATGTTACCTATTATTATGGCAGTCAGTTCATCAAGCCTGTTTGTTGTTGGCATCCACCTAGATGTTGTTACTATTGTATTAATTTCAATGGCAGTTTGTATGTTAATTGAGACTTTACGTTTACGTGACTTCAAATTAGTTTGTGCTGGCTTTCAACATTTTCTAAAAGGTATGGGCTCAGCGTTTAGTAATGTGGTGGGATTATTAGTTGCTGCGGGTGTTTTTGCCCATGGTATTAAAGTGAGTGGTGCAATAGATAGCTTAATTATAATGGCTGAATCGGTTGGATTACCGCCTTTTGCGATGGCATTAGTGTTTGCTATTGTTACCTTAGCAGCAGCAATTATTATGGGTTCTGGTAATGCACCTTTCCTCGCATTCGTTGAACTTATTCCACAAATTGCCCACAGTATGGGTGTTAACCCAATTGCAATGATTTTACCAATGCAACAAGCGTCACATATGGGACGCGGTATGTCTCCTGTTGCTGGTGTTATTATTGCTGTATCAAGTGGAGCCAAGTTACAGCCTTTTGATGTAGTGAAAAGAACCGCAGTGCCGTTAATGGTGGGATTTGTTTTCCACTGTGCTGTTATTGCTATTTTCTATTATTAATTAAATCAGTCTGGGGCAATATGGTTGCCTCAGACTATTTTCAAATAATAGACATATTAAAAATAAATAAACATAATTTATTGCAAATTCTATAAATACAAATAGTAGAAAGTAATTTAAATATTAAGCAGTTACTACATTTGTAATCTTTATTCTTAATAACATAAATATAATAATATTAACAAAATAATAAGAATTTATTCTTATACTCACTAAAAAAAACAGCATAGTATTCATTGTGTTAAAAGATGACATTTAGTAAAATTTTACCCACTCATTGCCATTTATTTTAACTATTCTGAGTTAGCCCACATTAAGTATGATAATTATACTAACAATAGAATGATCTATTCATTCTATTGTTTTTTTATTTTAATTATTATTAAAATATTATTTATAATAAATATTGTTATAAATATATTTATTATTTAAGATAATCATCAATTATTACTAATCGCTATTGATAGCTATCCATTGGCGTTACTGGTCATTTTCTGTATTGTTCTGACAGCTCAAGTTCAAATCTCTCCTCAACCTTATAAATAAAAAATTCTCCTAATTTCTCTAATCAAAATAGTATTATTTTCTCAAAATTTACAAGAAAGTAGGAAATTCAGAAAAAACTTTCTCTGATAAATTCAGTATGATGAGAACATTAAAAAAAGAATAACCCTTTGAATTTTCATATAGTTTATTGGATGCAATGCAATGAAAGAACAATTATCCTCTCGTTGGAACACATTAATAGCTGCGGTTAAACAACAAGTAAAACCTGCTTTAGGTTGTACTGAACCTATTTCTCTTGCATTAGCAGCAGCCAAAGCCGCTAGCTATTTGCAGCACAA
This sequence comes from Proteus hauseri ATCC 700826, assembly GCF_001654965.1. GTDB lineage: Bacteria > Pseudomonadota > Gammaproteobacteria > Enterobacterales > Enterobacteriaceae > Proteus > Proteus hauseri. The sequence goes on along the minus strand of NZ_LXEV01000016.1, from coordinate 178,500 downwards.
TATCACACGTATTACAGCAGAAGTTTCTCCTAATCTCATGAAAAACGGTATGGGTGTCACTGTGCCAGGTACCGGAATGGTAGGATTAGCTATTGCTGCAAGTTTAGGTGCTATTGGCGGAGATAGTGAAGCAGATTTAGAAGTACTAAAAAATGCTACACTTGAAGATGTAAAGGCCAGTAAAGCGTTATTGGCATCCGGTATTGTTAGTGTATCTATTAAAAAAGAATGCCAAGAAGTTCTTTACTCTGAAGTCACTATTGAAGATGGCGAAAATAAAGCGACGGTTATTATTGCAGGTAATCACACTAACATCGTTAAAATTATCCATAATGATAAAGTGCTTCTTGATAAAACTAACAACGATTCACAACAAACCGCATCTCCGTGCCAAATAAAAGAAGCGTTAACAAACACCAATACTCAAGAAATTTATGAGTTCATTACCCAAGTACCTGCTGAAGAGATCCTGTTTATTCTTGACTCAGCACATTTAAATGATGCCTTATCAAAAGAAGGTTTGAACAATACTTACGGCTTACATATTGGTCAAACATTACAACGCCAGCAGCAACGCGGATTGCTCGCTAAAGATTTGTTATCAGAGATAATGATCCGTACTTCAGCAGCTTCTGATGCTCGTATGGGGGGAGCTGTTTTACCTGCAATGAGTAACTCTGGTTCCGGTAACCAAGGGATTGCAGCAACAATGCCTGTTGTGGTCGTTGCTGAATATCTGAAGGCAGATGCCGCCAAAACAGCTAGAGCATTAATACTTTCTCATCTGCTAGCTATTTATATTCATCATAAATTCCCTGCTTTATCTGCATTATGTGCAGCAACTACAGCATCTATGGGTGCTGCTGGTGCCATAGCATGGTTGATGGAAGAACGCTATGAACCTATGGCAATGGCAATTAGTAGTATGATTGGGGATATTAGTGGTGTGATTTGCGATGGCGCATCTAATAGCTGTGCGATGAAAGTCTCAACGGGGGCAAGCGCTGCTTATAAAGCTGTACTTATGGCATTGGATAATACTTATGTCACTGGTAACGATGGTATTGTTGCTCACGATGTTGATACCACCATTGAAAATCTTTGTGCATTAGCCAGCCGAGCAATGCAGCATACTGATGTTCAAATTATTGAGATTATGGAATATAAAGCTGTTGCTAACGGTTAATTAAAATATCATAAAAAAGCACCCCATAATGTTGGTTATTATGGGGTGAAATATAAGATCCTAGGAACAGGATCCTCCTCAAGTCAGGAGCTTCTTCAATATTCGTTTACTGCTATTACTACTTACTACTGCATTACTACGGTTACTACTACTTCTCTTTCTAACACTCACTACAGGGTATTTAATTAGCAGTTTTCAGCACTGTGCATAAGCGCATCAAAACTTGCTCTGATTTCATCTTCTGGCAGTTGAATACCAATAAAAACGAGGATACTTTCACGATGCTCATCGTCACGCCAAGGGCGATCCCAATCTGCACTATAAAGTCTTTGTACGCCTTGGAATAACAAGCGATTAGGTTGCTCTTTAATATTTAATATACCTTTGTAGCGCAACAAGTTATCCGCAAAGCTAAGTAATAGTTTTTCCATCACATCAGAGACTTGATGTAGTTCAACAGGATAATCAAATTTCAGTACAATAGAACTGATATCATCTTGTTTTTCCGCCTGAAAACGAAATAAAGGCTGTTTTACTTCTAAGGTATCGCTCAACATAAAACCTTTTACGTTAAACAATAATCCTAAATCTATTTGCCCATTAATCACGGTATAAACAGGTGCTCTAGCATTAATGCGTCTTAACCGCGAAAGAAGTTCTTGAGATGCAGGCTGAACATCCGTTTTCGTTAGTAAAATACGATCCGCATAACCAATTTGTGATTGCGCAATAGTAAATTGATCAAGCTGTTGCTGGGCATGAACATTATCCACCAAAGTAATAATGCCATCTAATAAATAGCGCTGGCAGATTATGTCGTGAGAGAAAAAAGTCTGCGTTATTGGCCCCGGATCTGCCATTCCTGTACATTCGATAACGAGTCTGTCGAACTCAATTTCACCACGATCAAGACTGTCACAAAGATCAAGTAGAGTGTCTTCCAATTCATTGGATTTACTACAACAGATGCAACCATTGGTCAGTGTTTTGATTTGAGTCGCTCTATCACCAATTATCTCATCATCAATAGGCACTTCACCAAACTCATTTTCAATCACTGCAATTTTGTAACCATGCTCTTCGTTAAGCATATGGCGCAAAAGCGTTGTTTTACCTGATCCTAGAAAACCCGTCAGTATTGTGACTGCAATTGGTTCCATCATTCGTCTCCTTTACAGATTATTAGCAACAACGAAAACCACCTTTACCATCGCCACCACCATAACGCGCTTCTTGGCGCTCACGGAAAAACTCGTTATAAGTCATAAAGGGTTTATCCGGGTGATTATCTTTCATGTGCTGAACATAGTTATCGTAGTCAGGAATTCCCACCAGCATACGCGCAGCTTGTCCGAGATATTTTCCAGCTTGTCCTAAATTACCAAACATACGTTTCTCCTGAGATAAGACCCCGTACCAGCTAGCCAGTACGGGGTGAAATAACCTTTTACCTTAGATTAGTGACCTGAGGACACTTTAACGTCTTTTGGCATAGGTACATATGGTGTTTCTTCATCTGATTTCTCTGGGTTTTTACGTGCATTCATCGCAGTACGGAAACCGTAGAAGATAATGCTATAAACAACCACTAAGAACAGAATACTTAAGCCAGCATTGGTGTAGTTATTAATTACAATATGATTCATGTTTGTAATTTCTGTTGCTGTTAAATCAGCACCACCAGCTAAAATCTTCGCTTTGTATTCATTTGCTAGATAGAAGAAGCCTTCCATTTGTGGATCATTACTAAAGAGTTTCAGTCCTAATGCCCATGTAGTACAGATTAATAACCATACTGCTGGAACAACGGTAACCCAGATGTATTTAGTACGTTTCATCTTAATTAAGATAACTGTACCTAATACCAGCGCCACTGCGGCTAACATTTGATTAGAGATACCGAACAGTGGCCACAAGCTCTTAACACCACCTAATGGATCCACAACGCCTTGATACAGTAAATAACCCCATAAGCCTACGCAACCTGCAGTACCGATGATCCCTGCAATTAAAGAATCGGTTTTTTTCAGGAATGGAACAAAGTTACCTAACAAGTCTTGTAGCATAAAGCGACCAGAACGTGTTCCTGCATCAAGAGCGGTTAGGATAAAGAGCGCTTCAAACAAGATACCAAAGTGATACCAGAAGCCCATATCAGCGGCAGGAATAATTTTGTGGAATACCATCGCGATACCAACAGCTAAGGTAGGCGCACCGCCCGCACGGTTTAGTACAGAAGGCTCTCCGATATCTTTAGCTGTTTGTAAAATCTCGTCTGGTGATATCACAAAACCCCATGAACTTACTGTAGCAGCAGCATGTACAGTTGCTTCTCTTAGCTGCTCCATAATAACGGCTGTATTTTCGCCACCTAATTCATGCAGATTTGGCATTGTAATACCTAATCCTGCAGGTGGTGTATTCATTGCGAAATATAAACCTGGTTCAATGATAGATGCAGCAACTAATGCCATGATTGCAACGAATGATTCCATTAACATTGCACCATAACCGATAAAGCGAGCATCCATTTCGTTTGCGATAAGTTTAGGCGTTGTACCTGAGGCAATCAGGGCATGGAAGCCAGAAACCGCACCACAAGCGATGGTGATAAATAAGAATGGGAATAACGCACCTTTCCATAATGGGCCAGTACCATCGATATACTGAGTAACAGCAGGCATTTTCAATTCAGGATTCAGAATAACAATACCAACAGCTAAACCAACGATAACCCCAATTTTTAGGAAAGTCGCTAAGTAGTCACGAGGGGCTAGGATCAGCCACACCGGTAATAATGCAGAAACAAATGCATAACCAATCAGACCAAAGGTAATAGTGGTATCTTTAAAGGTTAACGCTGGACCCCAGTATGGGTCGTGAGCAATAACACCACCGAACCAAATCGCTGCAATCAACAATACAATACCAATAACTGACACTTCACCGACACGACCAGGACGGATATAGCGCATATAGATACCCATAAATAGGGCAATAGGTACTGTTGAACAAACGGTAAATACACCCCAAGGGCTTTCTGCTAATGCTTTAACAACGATAAGCGCAAGTACTGCAAGGATGATTATCATGATAAGGAAACAACCAAACAAAGCGATAGTACCCGGAATAGGCCCCATCTCTTTCTTTATCATCTCACCTAAAGAGTTACCATTACGGCGCGTTGAAATAAACAACACCATAAAGTCTTGTACAGCACCAGCAAGCACAACCCCAGCCAATAACCAGAGCGTACCAGGCAAATAACCCATTTGTGCAGCAAGAACAGGCCCCACTAACGGCCCTGCGCCTGCAATAGCCGCAAAGTGGTGACCGAATAAAACATAGCGGTTGGTTGGAACATAGTTCAAACCATCATTATTGATAACTGAAGGTGTTGCTCTTGTTGGATCCAACTTCATCACTTTTTGAGCGATATAAAGACTGTAGTAGCGATAAGCCACTAGATAAACAGCAACAGAAGCAACAACTATCCATAATGCACTGACGTGTTCACCACGACGTAGTGCAACAACGGAGAGACAAAAAGCACCAATAATCCCTAGGATCACCCAAGGTACGTGCTTTAGAAATGCATTTTTGTTCATGAGACATCTTTTTTTCAGGCAAGACCGAACAGCCAAAGAGTAATGCGGAACAGCCGAGAATATTTGAACGAATGTGAAAGTCGACTGTCCACGGCTACATAATAAGAAGAATGGCCTATGAATAGAGCGATTAAATCCCTTAGCGGTTGTATAACGAATTAAGCGGTCTATTTTCTTCTTTGAGTGGTTATCGCGTTTTGGAAAGTGTATTTTTTTGTGATCTACATAACAATATTATGGCTTTCAATAAGTTAGTAAATGATTAATTACAAAAAAATCTACCATTCCGTGACACAGAAAGGTATGTCACAGAAAAGGTAGATTCTATAAAAAAACAAAGATTAATTGAGATTACAGACTAAATTGGACAGAAATAAGTGTAGTACTTCCCTTTTTAGTGTTACTAAATCGCCATTGATAAGCCGCATCAATCACCGCATTATCGATTTGCAAATTACCACTACCTGATTTAATCATAACCACCGTTGGTATTCCCTCAGCATCAAGATCAAGTTGTAATATTATATCGCCCATTTTAGGCGCATTTTCAGGAACAGTGACTTGAGGAAGTTTTTGTGAGTTTTCTTTGATGTTAGCGCCAGAAAAATCGATGCTAAATAGGCGATTAGATTGTTCAATATTGTTTTTATTTAACGGCTTACGTACAACTTTGCTATTAGGATCTGTTTTAGGAATAGGTCTTTGAGCTAATTGAATCTGTGTTAAATCATCGCTGAGATAATCGTGTATCAGATTAGTTTCAATTCCTTCTGGCAAATAGCGCATATCCATACGTGCACGTAATGTTTGATAACGTTCTAGTCTTACCCCTTCTAGGGTATTCATCGCCATTCTCATTTCTAACATTTGTAAAGTAGAGGCTAGACTGTCTTCCGTTTTTAGCTGAGCAGCTTTAGCAAAAGCACCTGCGGCTATTTCAGGATCTTCATCTAACCATGTAATTCCCCATCCTAACCAAACATCACTTTTAGTTGGGTCTAAACCTATTGCTAATTCAAAGTGATTACGGGCCTTTAATAGCAGATCTTGCCAATAGGTTTCATCTTGAGGATAAATATCTGGCGATTGAGCAAGATTATTTACGCCTACGTTGTAATATTGCAGTTCAAAGCGAGCAATCATTCTTACAACATCGTCATTACTTTGGTTAAGCGATAATTGCTCATTTAAAAAATGCAAACTATTGTCCCAATCTTCGTGGTTATTTTTCCCTTTTGGTAAGGTTTGCAGCTCTTTTAAGATACTTTGCAACTTCGTTTTATTCTGTTGCTGCAACTTGTATTCTCTTTGATAAGAAGAGTAAGGGTCATAACCTGTAGAAACCACTGCGGATTCTTTTTCTGGCGCTCTGGTTAAAATTTCTTCTAATTTATTTTCACCTAAAATAATACTTTTAGGATCTTGCCTTGCATAACCTTTGGCTAGCGCCACGAGCAAAGGCTGCTGCTCAATCATGTATTGATTCCAACCCAGTCGAGTACTGTCAAAATTGACTATTACACGCTGCCTATATCCTTCAGAAGTTGGCATAAATCGCCAAGGAAGCGCAATTTTCAATGCTTCATGATCAAAACTTTCAATTCCGCTACTTTTTTGGATCCATAACCCAGAAACCCGACCTTGAGCATCAACATCAACAGATAAAACCACATCAGCATGAGGAATATATTGCTTAATTATTGGATAATTTACATCTGTAAAATTTTGTATTTCATTAGGTGAGTCAATAGTAACAATACCGGGATACTCTTTTCTCGTCGCTGAATGCATTGTTACATACGTGGTATATCCACGATTAACGATATAATTCAACATTAGTCGTTGATTAGCTAAATCTGTGATTTCTGCTGGTGGAGTTGTATTTTGCCGATAATAACGTTCTTCAACTGCTCTAGCTTGTAATACTTGATAAGCTTGACGCTGCTCTTTAGGCAACTCAGAAACCGTTTTTTCAAGTAACGTTTGCAATGATTGATTATGATAACCAAGATTATCAGTCTCTAGCATGTCTGCCACCATTAACGCCGCGGCTGCTTTTTCTAAATCAATATTAGCTTGGCTTTTTACGATATGAGTTAATGCTCTCGTTTGCCAAGCCTCTATCATTAATGGCGCAGATAACAGGGTATTAACACCCACAAATTCTAACTGGGTATCATTTGGTTTAAATAGTGCTGATAATGCTTGAGTTATGACTATTTCTGGTTGATTTAGCAGCCAATCTCCATAATAAGCGAGCGTTTTAATTGCCTCATTTTGTATTAAAGAACCTTTTGAACTGGTTAAATAATGCTCTTTTGCTACCATTGCAACCGATAAATCTTCATCTAAATAATCTAGTGTAGGTAAGTTTTTTCGTTGTGCATTGAGCTGATTAAGATATTCCATTGCTTTTTGCGGTTGATAAAATACCGCTTTGTTAATATTTTCTTGTTTTTCCAATGCACTACTATGATAAGCACGCCATTGATAACCACTTATATCCTGTAAAACAGTACGCCGACGGTTTTCGAGTTCTGAGTGAGGAATAATGGTTAGCGATACTGCAATCGCCATAAATACCACTAATATGCCTCCTAAAAGATAAAATCCGTTTTTACTTCGCCACGACTGCAATAACATCACCGTCGTCATAATTAACGAACCTAACCATAATCCCATAAGGAAATTACGTTCATCAAAAACGATTGATGACGGCAACATTTTTATATTAATGGCATCAAGGCTACTTAGGATAAGCATTAATAATGCAGGAAACCAAAAAGGCATAAATACAGTTGGGAGGATAAGTAACAGAAGCGTATATTTGAGATATTTATTCATATTATTCCCCCACTAATTAAGGTTTTCTTTTTAGAATCGAAATGGAAGGAACAACAAAAATAAGCAACAAAACGATGGCTGCAATCATTAACATCATGACGCTTAAAAAAGCCACCATCCACTGTTGAATATAATCAGATTGTAAAAGTTGGTTTACCCACTTAAATGCATTTTGGCTATTTGCACTATTAGGAATAAAAAACTTTAGTAACAAACCAAAAATAACAGGGATAGTCATCGCTAAGAAAGTATGAAAAACCACCCTAGGAATTGTATTAAAAATCTGTTTTGCTGCGATAATAAATGCAGGTGGCTGTATAGGCCGTGCTGGCCGAGTCTGAGTAACAACATTAGGTGATGCATGCTTTACATTTGCATTTGCCTTAATTGCACGTTTTTGTCGAGCTTGTTCTAATTGTGCTTTGTTTTTCTTTTGAGTAACTGCAACTTGCTGTAATTGAGCTTCTCTCGCACAAGCAGCGCAGGCTTTTCCTGCAAAATGCTGGTGGTTTTTATTTTTTTGACAAACCAACATTTTCTGCTTTTCAGGTTGAGCATAATCATAGAGCGTATTTGCCCATGTTTTAGCACTTGGTCGCTGAGAAGGTGCGCCAGAAAACGCTTTGTCAAAAAGTTGGCGCAGTGTATCAGGAAGATGCTTATGACCGCTTACCATACTTGGCGAAATAAGATTATGCGCTTTTATGCCATATGCATAAAACTGCCCCGCAATACGCCTTGGAATATCGGTAGGCACACTATCATTTTTAGGGCTACCACTAAAAGGATGAATACCAAAATTAAGTAACTGAAAAATAATCACAGCTAAAGAAAATCTGTCTTGCCACTCTTCTTGAACCTCAGGAATAACCTGTTTACTTTGAAATTCAGGTGCTAAATATTCAACTGTAAATTGCCCCGCTGGATAACGTGTATTTTCACCTTGAATACTAAACCCATCACAATCGAGTAAAGACATATACAAGCTAGTTTTATAAAACCTTAAGTTAAGTGGTTTCATATCAACAACACGATGCCCTTGCTGGTGTAAGGCATCAATTAAAGAACATAAGTTATATGCTAAACTCAGTTTAGCGCCCATTCCTGTGGGTAACCCATGAGCTTTTGCCTGTCTTTCTTGCAGGATATATTCTAATTCAATCGTGTTTTTAACATCCAACTCAGGCATAACAAAGCCAACAAACTGCTTTTGATTATTGTATAAGCGAGCTTCAGGCCACGCGAGCTGAATGATTGGAATACTATTTACAGTGACAGGTTGCAATGTAGGTTTTAATGCCTGCATTGCAGTGATTTTTTTCAGGTAATAAGCCTTATCAATTTTATCATGATAAATCTTAGAGACCTGTTTAGATGCATTTATAATATGACTAACACTTCCAGCACCACCACTTTTTATCAGATTACCTATCTGATAAGTCACGCCATTTTCATCTTGTAACTGAGTTAATGGCACTTGAGAGGTGACTTTTGCTCCCGCGTTCTGGGTACTGGATTTTTTTTTACTCACTCTCGCCACTACTCTTCATTCCTAAAGCAAATTACTAGTGTTTTATCATCACCCGTAATTGAGTGAGTACGCGAGTCTGCTAATGTCCCGGCTAAAGCTTCACTTCCAGCATCTTCAGAGACTGTTTTTAAATAGCGTATAACCGGTTGAATAAAGGGCTCATAAAGGGCATCAGCATTTTTATTCATAGCAAAAGGTTGTACGCCATCAGACATTAAAACAACTTGTGTAACCGGTTTAGTTAACGGAATAACACGTAAGTGTTCTTGCCAACTTTCTGATGTTACAAACCATGTTTGATTAGCATATTCGCCATTTTCAGGTTGAGAGACATAACTTGTTCCGTCACTAAATTCAACCACAGCAATACCATCACCTAAGTGGAATAAATAACCGCCATCATCACCGATCCAACAAGCAACCAACGTTGACGCATATTCATTAAGTTCACACTGATTTATTTCTGCATATTCAGCAAGTTGTAAACGAATATCTTCAAGAAGTTGATAAACACCTTGTTTGACCTGTTTTTCAGTTAACAGATAGATATCTGGCCATTCTGTAATTCGTAACGTAAATAACCGAGCTGCAAGCTTTGCACCTTGTTCGCTATAACGGGAAGAACCCGCACCATCACAGACAGCGGCAATTAAATATTCGCCTTTACGTCGAACAAAATAGGCGTCTTGGCACGGAATTTGATGCTCTTGATGAGCAGCACCAATAACTGATGCTCCATAAATTAACCAATCATTCATCAAACAGGTACACTCGCCCAAGAATCAGTAGAAGGTAGTTGTGCAGTACCACCAGGTGTAGATTGTGAAACAACTTGCATACTGGCACTTAACCACAAGAAAAGTTCTTTAAATTGCAGACCTTTCAGCATTTTCACGCCATTCATACCATTTATTGTAAAACTCCCCATGATCTCGGCACTTGCTCCCTCAACCATAATAGGAAACACAGCAACTTTTTGGCTTTCTTCCGCTTGGCGACAAGAATGTGCTGCCTGTTCCCACATATCAGTTGGAGCACCATCTGACATTAAAAATAACCAAGGGCGAGTATAAGCAACACCAGCTTGTTTAAAACGTTGCTTTTCAGCTTCAATTTCTTCTAATGCTAAAGAAATAGCTTGCCCCATTGGGGTTGTACCATTCGCTTCTAAAACAGGCGCAGTGAAGTCCATTGCATCTTGCCAATCACCATGAACGGTACATTGATCAAATCCACCATATTCAATGACTAAGATACGAACACGCTTAGCGGCAATAACATCATTTTTTAGTTCTTGTTCTAATAATTTAAGGCCTTCATTTAGTTGGTTGATTGGCTCTCCATACATACTACCTGAGCTATCTAGCACTAAAATAAGCGGGGTTCTTTGTTCACTGTTATCAACTAAAGCTACGTCAGGGATCATAGGATGCTCCATCATTAAGTTATTCCCTTTTAAGATGATTAACAATGTAACATAAAGATATTGAATTCATCAGAATGAAAAAGGTTATCAAGTGAAGATAAAGATATTTCTGATAAACAAAAAGATTTTTTGCTCAGAAAAAAGAAAGATAATCCAAAATGCGAGATATCACACATAATAAAGTTGCACATATGAAAAAGAAAAAACACCTTTAAGCATTAACCCAAAGGTGTTCTAAAATAAATCATTTTGCTAGTTAACTAACAAATTTAATAACGGATTTTTTGGCGTCCAGCAATAGAGTGCGAGAGTGTTGTGCCATCAACCATTTCAAGTTCACCACCAACAGGAACACCATGAGCAATTCTGCTCGCAGTAATATCATATTGTGCGCAAATTTCAGCAATATAATTGGCTGTTGCTTCGCCTTCAACTGTCGGATTAGTCGCTAAAATGACTTCTGAAATAATCTCTTGGCTTAAACGTTCTTCTAATCTATCTAAACCAATATCCATCGGACCAATACCATCTAAAGGCGACAAATGCCCCATTAGCACAAAGTATCGGCCAGCAAACTGCCCTGTCTGCTCGATAGCATGAATATCAGCGGGGCTTTCCACTACGCATATCTGACCATTTTGCTGACGTCGAACATTACTACAAATAGTACAACGCTCTTCTTCAGTAAATGTGCGGCAATCACAACAGTGGCCGATTTCAGACATTGCTCGCGTTAACGCTTGAGCTAATCGCATACCACCGCTTCTATCACGCTGAAGCAGTTGAAAAGCCATTCGTTGCGCTGATTTTGGCCCAACACCGGGCAAACAACGCAATGCTTCCATTAATGATTCAAGAAGTGGGCTCGTTTGCATTAGAATGGCATCTTAAAGCCTGGTGGTAATTGCATTCCGTTAGAAACAGATGCCATTTTTTCTTTTTGCGTTTCGTCAATACGACGAGCTGCATCATTAAAAGCAGCAGCAATCAGATCTTCTAGCATCTCTTTGTCATCTTCTAGCAGGCTAGGATCGATTTCAACACGACGGCAATTATGAGCACCATTGATAGTGATCTTCACTAAGCCAGCACCGGATTCACCCGTTACTTCTAAGCTTGCGATCTCTTCTTGCATTTGCTGCATTTTATCTTGCATTTGTTGGGCCTGTTTCATCAGATTGCCCAAACCACCTTTTCCGAACATAATTGTCTCTCTTTGTAAAAGCCACACTGTATGTATTTATACAAAATGTTGCGATTAAACAGGTCGGATACTCTCTTCATCCAGTTCAGCATCAAAATATTGCTGTAATGTTTGAATTGTTTTATCCGTAATAATCGATTGACGCGATAACGCCAACTTTTCATCATAAATGGCTTGCCGCCATTCCAGTGGTGTTTTAACCGCTGGTGAGTCATCTTCTATAATTGTGAGTGAAATTGCTTTTCCATGCAATTCACTTAACGCTTTTGTGAGTGTACGCAGCGCATTTGCAGAATTTAAATGTTTCTGTTTAGTTCGTAAATGCAAAATGACTTCATTTTCACTTACTGTTTCTTTATACGCATTTAATGCCAATTGCTGAATTAGCTTTGGTAGTGGCATTTTTTCTATTTCAGCCGCCCATGCATCACGTTCCCATGATTCTTTAGCAATTTTTGCAGCAAGTTCAGGTGTTTTTTCATATTCGAGAACTTCTTTGATCTCTTTAGGTGAAGAAACAACCTCTTGAGTAGATTCTACTTCTGGGTTCTGTGGTCGCCATTGATAGGCTTCTTTTTTCTTTTTTTCAGATGTAGACGTTGACTGACGGCTTTGTGTTGCAACTTGTTGGCGTCTTTCGCTTACGGCTGCTAGCCGCTCTAACGCACTAGCAGCCGGCTTCGCCTGTTGAGACGTCGCCGGTTTAGGCTTTTTTGGCGGGGTTTGCTGTTCAGTTCCCCTTATCGCCTGCCGTGCTCTTAACAATTGAGCTGTTGGGCTATCGCCTAAAGCTGCACTATTTTCTGTTGGTGAAACATGTTGAGGTGTCGATTGCTGAGTATGAACCGGTTCGGTTTGCGGTACATGTTGGGTAGATACTCGCCCTGTTGGTGCCGCTGAAGGTAATGTTTGCACTAAAGGTGTTGAACGCACTTCATCAATCACGGTTTTAGGATGAAATGCCAGCGCTCTTAGCAATGTCATTTCAACGCCCATACGACGATCAGGCGCATAAGATAATTCTTTTCGCCCCACAAGTAGTGTTTGATAGTAAAGTTGCAAATCTTGAGGCGAGATAGATTTGGCTAACAGCCTTAATCGTTCTTGAGTAAATTGCTCTTGTGGATTTTCTTCACTCGGTAATAACTGCAACATCGCGATTTGATGCAGTAATGAGAGCGTTTCAACTAAGAAATTCTCCCAATCAGTTCCTCGTGAAGCAACTTCATTTACCAACGCCATCACTTGTTGGCCATCGGCTTTAACAAGCGCTTCAATTAACGCAAGGGGTTGCGCATCGTCAATAGTCCCCAACATTTGGCTGACAATATCGGCATTTACAACACCTTCACCACTAGCAATAGCTTGGTCTGTTAAACTTAATGCATCACGCATACTACCATCAGCAGCGCGAGCAATCAGTTGGCGCGCTCTTGCATCATTTTCAATATGTTCAGCTGACAACACCTTTTCTAATTGAGTTGCAATTTGGTCAATATCTAAAGCACGTAGATGGAATTGCAAGCAACGCGATAAAATCGTTACTGGTAATTTTTGTGGATCAGTAGTGGCGAGCAAAAACTTAACATGTTCTGGTGGCTCTTCTAGCGTTTTTAATAGGGCATTAAAGCTATGGCGCGATAACATATGGACTTCATCGATAAGATAAACCTTAAAACGTCCACGTGCTGGTGCGTATTGAACGTTATCAAGAAGTTCTCGCGTATCTTCTACTTTCGTTCTTGATGCCGCATCTATTTCAATTAAATCAACAAAACGGCCTTGTTCGATTTCAAGGCAATTAGCACACTGACCACAAGGTTTACTTGTAATACCTGTTTCACAATTGAGCCCTTTGGCAAATAACCGGGCGATAGTGGTCTTTCCGACACCGCGAGTACCAGAAAAAAGATAGGCATGATGAAGTCGCTGATGATCAAGACCATTAGCTAACGCAGTCAATACATGACGTTGACCGACAACATCGTTAAAAGTTTGTGGGCGCCACTTACGGGCAAGTACCTGATAGCTCATTGATTCCGCTAAATTTGAACGAGATTTATCTCTATGCTAACACAGGGAAGACCTCTTGAGCGAGATTTGTAAGAGACAAATGAGAGATTGATAAAGTTAACATCAGTGATTAGCGTAAAGCACAACATTACAAAGCAACAATTGTGCGGGCTTTATGCATTGATAAAATGCACAAAAAAACCCGCACTATTACTATGATAATCCACTTTAATTAGCCATTACCATATTCAGCTTTCGTATTAACTAATTTTAGTCAATATTCTGTTGAGTAAAAACGTTTTAATTAATTGTTTTTATTAAACAGTTTAAAAAATTAATGTCCAGGGAAATTGACCAGTGTAAAGCTGTGAACACCTTGTTTCTCTAAGCGTTCAATGCCGCCTAAATCTGGTAGGCAAATAATAAATGCGGCTTCAGTAACAGTTCCACCTAAACGGCGAATAAGGCGAGCAGTTGCTTCAATAGTGCCCCCTGTTGCCAGCAAATCATCAACCATTAATACTTTATCTTTATCCGTAATACTGTCTTTGTGGATTTCTAAAGTATCTGTGCCATATTCCAGGGAGTAAGTTTCACTGAGCGTTTCACGAGGCAATTTACCTTTTTTACGAACAGGTACAAAACCAACACCAAGACGTAAAGCGACTGGAGCTCCAAACAGGAATCCGCGAGCTTCGGTACCTACGACTTTAGTGATACCCTGACCCTGATAGTGTTCTACCAGTAAATCGATAGTTGCCTGATATGCAGCAGGGTTATCCAAAAGTGTGGTGATATCACGAAATAATATCCCTTCTTTTGGATAATCAGGAATGGTTTCAATGCTGTCTTTAATAAATTGCAGTTGTTGCGCGTTAGCAGTCATAATCAGTGCCATAAATAAAAAACGAAACGATAGAATCTATGCAATATGCCGTTAAAATGCAACAGAAAGCCAGTTAACAACTCTTTTTTGTTGCTTTAAGTCAATTCAGTTTTCATAAAAATAGAGACAAAAACAAATGAAAAAAGCAGATTCATTGAGTTTGTTTGAAAAGCAAATCGACAATCTTGCCGAAGCACTAGCGCCTATCGCAAACAAAAAAATTGCGGCACCTTGCTTCGACACAGCACTGTTTCACCGCCGAAGTGATTCACTTGGCGGTTATATGCAACAGATCCGCGATAATTTTACCCAGTTAATCACTTGTGTTGAGGCACAACGAAGCCAGCAAGTTAAATTTCTGGCTACACAAATCCTACAACAAGTTGAAGCATTAACTCGTGAATTATCGACACAAACACTAAGAAAGCAAGAAAACCTGCTTAGCCAACGAAAAAAAAGCACCGATTTATACCAAAAACTTGCACAACATCAGGATTACGAACGTCGATTACACTCAATGATCCAAGATAGAGAGCTTGAATTAACGCAAACCCAAGGATTTACGCGTCAGCAAGAACTACAAAAAGAGATTGCCGCACTTGAAAACCGTTTAGCTCGCTGTAAAAACGCGCTGTATTCCATTGAAAAAAGCATTGAAAAGCAAGAAGATAAATATTAAAGAGAATAGATATGAATTTAAAAGATGCGCCAGAATCAGTCCAGTTAGCGGTAGATCTCATTTATTTGTTAGAGAGCAATCAAGTCGATCCAAAAACAGTACTTGAAGCTCTCGATATTATTCGTCAAGATTATGAGAAAAAATTGGCAAACCAAACAGCAAACTGAGTTTGCTAATCTTAATCAAACGGTGTATTTGCTTGTGGTGTTGAGCCATCGAGGGGACGTTTAACCGCTTGTACTTCATCACCTTGTTTATTATGTAAATACACATCTAATTGATTAAACGCGATATTAATACCATTTTCATTACATAACTCATCAATAGCGCGATTAACTTCATCTGTCGTAATATTTCTATCGCCTAATGTTCTGACATAAAAACGAAGTTCGTGATTGAGTGTGCTTGCACCAAATTCAGTAAATAACACAACAGGCTCTGGCTCTGTCATCACCTTTGAATTATCTTTTGCTGCTTTCATTAAGATCTCTTTTACTTTATTAAGATCAGAACCATAAGCGACACCAACTTGAATAATAATACGAGTCACCGTATCAGATAATGTCCAGTTAATAAGACGCTCTGTCACAAACGCCTTATTAGGAATAATAACTTCTTTACGATCAAAGTCTGTAATTGTGGTCGCCCTAATACGGATACGACTTACTGTTCCTGAATAAGTACCAATAGTAATGGTATCGCCAATTCTTACTGGCCGTTCAAATAGTATAATTAAACCAGAAACAAAGTTAGCAAAAATTTCTTGTAAACCAAACCCTAACCCCACCGTTAATGCGGCGGCTAACCATTGTAGTTTTTCCCATGCAACGCCTAATATTCCTAACGAAACTATCGTCCCTATCGCAATAATAATATAGGTCATAATAGTGG
Source organism: Proteus hauseri ATCC 700826 (assembly GCF_001654965.1). Taxonomy (GTDB): domain Bacteria; phylum Pseudomonadota; class Gammaproteobacteria; order Enterobacterales; family Enterobacteriaceae; genus Proteus; species Proteus hauseri. The sequence goes on along the minus strand of NZ_LXEV01000016.1, from coordinate 162,232 downwards.
TGATCGCGTAAGAAGCACCTTGCTGTAATTTTATACGAGATAAAATCAGGACTTCTAATAGTCCTGGTAAGTTTCGGATCATAAACCAGGAAATCGCCATAATAGCAACTGATAACAATATATCAGCCACAGTGACGGCCTTAATTACATTACCTAATTCCGTTGGTAAGTTATAATGCCAAAGAGTAATACCATCGAGGTAAATAAATACCGTAATAAAATCAGACCAAATACCATAAAAACTGGATGCAAAGATAATAAACAAAATCATTGTCGTTAATCGCAATGATTGTTGATTAATTTGTTCCATGTCCATTGGTGGTTCTTGAATGGGTTCAAGGCTATTATCTTCGTTTTCTTTTTTCTCTTTAAGCATGGCTTGTCTGCGCTCAAGAGCACGACGATAAGCAAGTCGCCTTGCAGCAACGGTTAATCCTCTTAAACTTGCGTGATAGGCGATAAACCACAGCATTAGCAGATATAAACTATCAACCCAGCGATTAGCTAAACGCAGTGCTGTATAGTAGTAACCAAAAATCACCAACCCCATTAATATTAAAGGAGAAAAAGTTAAAAGTGTGATGACAACGGTTCTAACAACGTGGTTACCTTTCTCTTGCCACATTTCACGGCAAAATGGCAAAGCACATAAGCTAATAAAAAAGAGGGAGATAATGGCGACAAGTTGACCAATAACATCACCCACCAGCAATAATGGATTATTAATGCCATAAGCTGAAAGTAAAATAATTGGCAACATAGGAATAGATAAACGTAATAAGCGTTTGCGGTTCTGTTGAACGCGATCTACAGGAATTTTAAAGTGCTTAACCGCAACCCCAGTATCAGACATTAATCGATAAGACCATTCAAACATCAACCAAAATACGGCAAATTGCCATGCAAATGACCAAATAAACTCTTGTTGTACATTAAAGCTATTTATTAGCCAATATCCGATAGCCAATACAATACATGAAAGAGGCAGAGTTTTAATAAATACAATACCTAATGCCAGCGGTGTATGTAATTGAGAGTCTTTGTTCAACTTATTAATATCTGCACTTAATTTATCAAACTCAACATTCAATTTTTTACGTTGCCAAATGATAAGCAAACTAAAGGTAATAAGTGTGATTAGCACAGGAAGGGATTTCTTAGCCCCGGTCAACAGATTTTCATTTGACCAACTAAGTTTGAAACCTTGAAATTCAGCAACAGCTTGAGCTGGAAACGCAGAAAACCAACTTAAGTTAATCGGTTTGTTACTACTTACCCAGAAAATTTGCTGTGCCAGTGTGTTTTCTAGTGAACTCACCACACTTTTTAATTGCTGTTGATCCATTTGTAAATTAATGGATTCGGAAATTTGGTTACCTAATTGGTTATTGAGCTTATCTAATAGTTCTCGACGAGCATCAACCAACTGCTCTAATGCACTGCGTAATTCTTTCAGCTCTGTTTCACTTAATTCATTAGGATGCGCTAGTTGGTACTCTGTCATTAATTGATCAATATAAATATTAGGCTGAAAAATTTGATCGCGCTGTTTATTAATCTCAAATTGTTCTAAACGCAAGTCGGCAATTTTATCAGGAAGATTATTAATAAAGATGCCATCAGGTAAATCGACTTGTTCTTCAAATAGAATTCGAGATAACAGTAAACTGCCCTTTAAAACATCTATTTGCTCTTTTAAGTTACGCTCAGATTGAATCGCTCTGTCTAAACGGTTTTTCACCATTAAACTATGGCGATTTAATTCATTATTATTTTGAGTCGTCACGATCAACTTATCGCTAAGTTGCTTATTGAGTTCAGCTTGTGCTAGATAAAAAACATTATTTTGAATTGTTTGATTTTCTACCCCCGCAGTTTGAGCTTCTTTCGCTGTTTCTTCTGAACTATCGAGGCGTTTATCGCTTAATGCTTCTTGAATAAGTTGTGCATGTTCTTGAGAAAGGTCGATATAGGCTGAACTATAGTCACGCTGCAGTTGTAATAAACTTTGCAACTGTACATTAGATTGTAAAGTTCGTTTTTGATAGTTATTTTGCTGCTGAAGATAATATTGTTCTAATTGTAATAATTGAACAGCTGAAGGCCGCATTTGTGCTTTATCAGAGCTGCTTTTGTTTAACGCGCTTCTTATTTGTTGTAGTCTTTCTGAATTGCTAAATAAAACAGATTGCGCCCTTTCAGGTTGTGTTTGTAACACAATCAATTCATTACTGTAATTAGCTAAATCATCTTGCGATTTTTGTAACGATTGCAATACATTTTCTAATTGAGATTCTAATGTTTCTAAAGGTAATGTATCTAATGAATGTCGATAATCTTCTACTTCATTATTTGCTATTTTTTGTTTTAATTGATTAAGTTGATATTGCGTTGTACGCAGTTTTTCGGGTAGTTGTTCAATTGTTTTATTATAACTAGCGGCTTTTTTTTCTAATTGTTGAATATTATCAATCATTAAAAGTGATTGTTCTAAATCACTTATCGTCAGCTTATCTTCCGCGCTTAAATCGCTACGTTTATTTAATAAATTAAGCTGATTTTGAATATTTTCTTGGGAAGGTAAATTACTAGGGATCGCCGCCCATGCACAACTAAATATTATGCTCCATAACATAAGCATAATTGTTGTTACAGTAACTAAAATAGGTCGATGATTTAATCTAAAAAAGATTATTGATACACGCATATTAAGCAACTTGTTCAATTAACATTGAAAAACTGTTCTATTAGTATAATCCAATTATCACGAATTGGCAGTGAAAACAGAACAAGTTGCGAGGTTTATTTATCTTAAAACGATCAGGTGAAAATCAAAAAGTAAGAATTTTATCTGCGGCTAATGTCCACTGAGCTAAATCTACCAAAGTACCTAATTCAGCGCCATCAACTAAGGGTAAATCACTTATTCCACGGGTATCTGTACATGTTTTACATAATTTGACGGGTACATTTTGGGCAGTCAGTATTTCAAGCATTTGTTGAAGGTTATAGCCTTCTTTTGGTTGCTGGCGAGCTAAGGCCCCCGTTACTGCATCAGACATTAAAAAGATATTTAACTCAGTTTCTGGATGCTGTTCTTTTAATGTAATAGATAAACGTAGTGCATTAAATAATGACTCATTGCCATAAGCGGCACCATTAGCAATAACTAACACTCTACTCATTTATTTATTCCTTATGTTTAGCATTAAATTAAGATGGTGCAGATATTCTCATACTTGCACTACTCTTTATCATATCAATAAAGCTATCCACTAAATATTGACTTTCATCTTTGAGAGAAAAACTTTCTGGCGAAAATAACCAGTTTTCAGCTAATCCTGTCATCATTGCTTTTAGCATGATTGCCGCACGCTTTAAATTTAAATCTTTTGGTAGCTGATTTTGTTCAATGCAACTTTGTAGCGAAATCGCTATTTTACAGTAATCGTCTGCACATAATTCTTTGCGAATTTCAACAATTGACTTCATTTCACCGACAAATTCGCATTTATGGAAATATATTTCTAAAAGTGCATTATGTTTGGGATCTTCTACAATTGATGTCAAGATATAAATAAGTAATTCTCTTAGTACAAATAGTGGATCATCTGGATATTTTGTTTGATACTCTAGTTCTAAAGATTCTATTTTTAAGTCGGTGAGTTCGCACGCTTCAGTAAATAAATCCACTTTATTCTTAAAGTGCCAATATATAGCGCCTCTGGTAACACCAGCGTCGGTTGCTATATCTGAAAGTGATGTGGCAGAAACGCCTTGCACAGTAAACAGTCTAATTGCAGCATCTATGATCTGCTGACGCGTCTCTTGTGCCTGTCGTTTAGTTTTTCGTGCCATTATTCCTCGATTTTGACTGAAGTTAATTTACATACATTCATGTATGTTTGTACTATACATCGCAATCAATCATCAACTTAATTATTTTTATCCCAGGAAACAACGTTTGAATAGAGGTTTTCTTATGCGAAAAAACAGAGGGGTTTTGCCTCTGGCTCTGTTAGTGCTATCAGGCAGTTTGGTTCTTGCTGGATGTGACGACAAAGCTAATCAGTCTGCAGGTGGTCCTCCTCCTGCACCTGCTGTAGGTGTTGTGACGTTAGAAGCTCAAGCTCTGACTATCACTACTGACTTACCCGGTCGTACATCCGCTTACCGTATTGCTGAGGTTCGTCCTCAGGTTGGCGGCATTATCTTAAAGCGCAACTATACGGAAGGTAGCTATGTTGAAGCGGGTACATCACTGTACCAAATCGACCCTGCTATTTTTCAAGCAACATTAAACAGTGCTCAGGCAGAATTAGCTAAAGCCAAAGCGAATGCTGAAATCGCTCGTCTAACTGTAGAGCGCTATAAACCTCTACTTGGCACGAATTATATCAGTAAACAAGACTTTGATACTGCAACATCTCAGTATGCGCAAGCTGTGGCTGCCGTTAAAGCAGCACAAGCAGCGGTAACAAGTGCAACAATCAATCTGAATTATACCAAAGTGACATCGCCTATTTCGGGTCGTTCTGGTAAATCAACGGTTACTGAAGGTGCTTTAGTCTCACAAGGTCAGCAAGTTGCACTCACCACAGTTCAGCAAATCGATCCGATTTATGTCGATGTGACACAATCAAGTGAAGATTATCTGAAACTGAAAAATGAAATTGAAGATGGTGCAATTGAGCAAGAAAAAGGTAAACCTGTTGTTCATTTATTATTGAACAATGGTAAAACCTATGCAGAGAAAGGTCATCTAGAGTTTTCTGATGTGACTGTTGATGAATCAACAGGTTCAATCACAATGCGTGCTATCGTTCCTAACCCGAAAGGTGAGTTACTGCCGGGTATGTTTGTTCGCGCTAAATTAGAAAATGGTATTCGCCAAAATGCTATCTTGATACCTCAACAAGCGGTTATTCGTACACCTCGTGGTGATGCAACAACAATGGTGGTTAATAAAGACAACGTTGTTGAAGTACGATCAATTAAGGTGTCACAAGCAGTAGGTAACCAATGGCTTGTCAATGATGGAATTCAGGCTGGTGATCGCGTTATCGTTTCTGGATTGCAGAAAGTTAAACCGAAAATGACAGTAACGGCTCAAGAAGAAGATTTAAATGCAACAACATCAACCCAACAAACTGAGCCAGCTAAGAATCCTCAATAAGGAGTCGGTGATCCATGCCTAAGTTTTTTATAGATAGACCGATATTTGCATGGGTAATTGCGATAATTGCCATGCTTGCAGGTCTTCTGGCACTCATCAAATTACCCGTTGCGCAATATCCAACGATAGCACCGCCTGCGATTTCGATCTCAGCGGTCTATCCTGGTGCTGATGCGACCACTGTACAGAATACAGTAACCCAAGTTATCGAACAGAATATGAACGGTATCGATAACATGGTGTATATGTCTTCTACCAGTGACTCAGCCGGTATGATGAACATCACCCTGACCTTTGATGCGGGTACTGACCCTGATATTGCGCAAGTACAGGTGCAGAATAAACTGCAACTGGCAATGCCTCTTTTACCTCAGGAAGTGCAACAGCAAGGGGTTAGTGTTGATAAATCCTCAAGTTCATTCTTAATGGTGGCAGGTTTCATCTCAAATGACGGTTCAATGTCACAAGATGATATCGCCGACTATGTAGGTGCAACAATTAAAGACCCAATAAGCCGTGTTACTGGCGTGGGTGAAACCCAGTTGTTTGGTACGCAATATGCTATGCGTATTTGGTTAGATCCAGACTTACTGGTTAAATACAATATGACGACACTTGATGTTATTAGTGCAATTAAAGCACAAAATAACCAAGTGGCCGCTGGCCAGTTAGGGGGAACACCTCCGGTACCGGGTCAACGTTTAAATGTTTCAATTATTGCTCAAACCCGACTCAACAATGCTGAAGAGTTTTCTAATATCCTGATGAAAGTCAACCAAGACGGTTCACAGGTTAAATTGAAAGATCTTGGTGTCGTTGAAATGGGCGCTGAAAGCTACAGTACTGTTGCTCGCTTTAATGGCTTACCTGCTTCAGGTATTGGTATTAAATTAGCAACAGGCGCGAATGCGTTAGATACAGCAACTGCTGTTCGTGCTGCTTTAGCTGATATGGAACCCTTTTTCCCAGCAGGGCTAGAGGTTGTTTATCCTTATGATACAACACCTTTCGTTAAAATCTCGATTTTCGAAGTAGTAAAAACACTTGTTGAAGCAATCATGTTGGTGTTCGTGGTTATGTATTTGTTCTTACAGAACTTCCGTGCAACATTGATCCCAACCATTGCTGTACCAGTCGTACTGTTAGGTACTTTTGCTATCTTGTCCGCGTTTGGTTATTCGATAAATACCTTGACGATGTTTGCGATGGTACTTGCCATCGGACTTCTGGTGGATGACGCCATCGTTGTGGTAGAAAACGTCGAACGTGTTATGCAAGAAGAAGGCCTGCCACCTAAAGAAGCAACCCGCAAGTCGATGGGACAAATCCAGAGTGCATTAGTTGGTATTGCACTAGTGCTTTCTGCCGTATTTATTCCAATGGCATTCTTTGGTGGCTCTACTGGTGCTATTTATCGCCAGTTCTCAATTACTATCGTTTCCGCGATGGTACTGTCTGTTTTCGTTGCATTGATCTTAACACCAGCACTGTGTGCGACGATGTTAAAACCAATACCAAAAGGCAGTCATGGTGTTCAAACTGGATTCTTTGGTTGGTTTAACCGTACCTTTGAAAAAAGTAGTCATCATTATACAGACAGCGTTTCTCGTACCTTACGTGGTACAGGTCGTTACTTATTACTGTATGTCTTATTAGTCGTTGGTATGGCACTGATGTTTATCCGCTTACCAAGTTCGTTCTTACCAGAAGAAGACCAAGGGGTATTACTGACAATGGTTCAGTTACCAGCAGGTTCGACTCAAGAACAGACACAAGATATTTTAGAAAAAGTTAACGACTATTTTAATACAGATGAAAAAGAACTCGTTAAATCTGTCTTTACCGTAAACGGCTTCGGCTTTGGTGGTCAAGGACAGAATATGGGTCTGGTATTCGTTGTATTAAACGATTGGGATGAGCGTAAAGCTAACGAAGATAAAGTGCCTGCGATAGTTGCTCGGGCAAATATGAAGCTCTCGGAAATCAAAGAGGCCTTTATTTACTCCTTTAATATTCCAGCAATTGTTGAGTTAGGTTCTGCCGGTGGTTTCGAATTTGAATTAGTCGATAAAGCTAACTTAGGTCACGAAAAACTAATGGCAGCTCGTAACCAATTACTGGGATTAGCAGCTCAACATCCTGAAATGCTCACCGGTGTGCGTCCTAATGGTCAGGAAGATACTTCACAATATCGTCTCTATATCGACCTAGAAAAAGCACAGTCTCAAGGTGTTGCAATTAGCGATATCTATTCAACACTCGGTACTATGTTTGGTGGAACTTACGTCAACGACTTTATCGACCGCGGTCGTGTGAAGAAAGTGTATGTTCAAGCTGAATCTCAGTTCCGTATGTTGCCGCAGGATATTGCTAACTTATATGTCCGCAATAATGTGGGACAAATGGTGCCATTCTCTTCATTTATCGATACAAGTAAAGATCCTTGGTTATATGGTTCTCCGCGCTTAGAGCGTTATAACGGATTACCTGCAGTGCAAATTCAAGGTAGTGCAACACCAGGTCAAAGTAGTGGTGATGCGATGTTAATGATGGAGAGTTTAGCAAACCAATTACCGAGTGGTATCGGCTATGAATGGACGGGTATGTCTTATCAGGAACGCTTATCGGGTAACCAAGCTCCTGCACTATATACCATCTCCTTAATCGTCGTTTTCTTGTGTCTTGCTGCACTGTATGAGAGTTGGTCTATTCCATTCTCAGTCATGTTAGTAGTACCTCTTGGGGTGATTGGTGCATTATTATTCACCAGCGTCAGAGGCCTTGAAAACGACGTTTACTTTAAAGTTGGGCTCTTAACAACCATTGGGCTATCGGCGAAGAACGCAATATTGATTGTTGAATTCGCCAAAGACTTAATGGAGAAAGAAGGTAAAGGATTGATAGAAGCAACGTTAGACTCAGTAAGAATGCGTTTACGTCCAATTCTAATGACATCTTTAGCCTTTATGTTAGGGGTTATTCCTCTAGTATTGAGTAATGGTGCAGGTTCTGGTGCACAGAACTCGGTAGGTACAGGTGTATTTGGCGGTATGATTGCTGCAACATCTCTTGCTATTTACTTTGTTCCTGTGTTCTTCGTTGTCATTCGTAGAAGATTTTCTAAGAAAAACGAAGATTTAGAGCATCCTAGTAATCCACATTAATACTTTTACTCTTGTTAATAAAAGGCCGCCTTGAGCGGTCTTTTTCTTTTCCTAACGACCTAACTAATAGAAGGCATTTAAACTAGGATCTATATTCTCGTTTCTTTTTTAAATACCTTCTTAATCAATAAAAACATTTTATCCTTTTTCTTATATATGACTTTTTGTCAATATTAAACTTATCCCTGTTATTTATAAATAACAGCAAAGAATATACCTTATTTTGACTCTTAAATAAGATTAATTAATAAAATCAAAGTTAATCATGGTGTTAGGTAAGTATAATCTTCGTTTACCTCATTTAACTTTTACGAAAATAGACAAAATTCTACCGTTAAGATAGTGACTTATGCCATAATAGTGCTATATTAAGCAAAGAAGCATTTTTATCGCATAATTTTTCGACTTGTATACAATGTATATCAGTATTTAAATAATGCCTTTAATTATGCTATTACTTTGTTAGAAATAATAAATATAAATATTAAAGTTCCCCTCTTATTTGAGATTTTTTATTAATTAATTAATGAATTATGTGATAAGTATCATTAATATTTTACACTATAAGTATTTACCTTTAATAAGAGTGCAGCTATTAATTCAGTTAACAATATTATGGACGAATATTCACCAGAAAAAGTAGATTTAGCTGAATTGTCGTTTTTATGTGAAGAGCTCCAGCAGCAAGCTTTAAGCTCATTAGATAAAGGTACAACAGTTTGGAACAATGATCTGAGTAGCACAAAAAGCGTAGACCTAAACGTTCTAATTGAACACATTATGGCCTTTAGCTGGAAATTTAAGATAAAACACCCAGATAAACTCGCAATCAATACTCTAATTGAAGAGTACCTTGAAGAGACATATAGTTTATTTGGTAATCCATCTATTTCTTACTCAGAACTCAATAATTGGAAAGAGTTAAATCACTCACTTTTAACTCTAATTGCTAAAAATCCTAAAAGTTATATTAAGTAAATTTAATTACCTTTAGTTTTAATTGAAATAATAGAGAAAAGACAACATGACTAAAACTGACTATCTAATGCGCTTACGAAAATGCACTTCCATTGAAACATTAGAGCGCGTGATTGAAAAAAAAAATATGAATTATCTGATGATGAACTAGAACTGTTCTATTCAGCCGCCGATCATCGTTTAGCTGAACTTACCATGAATAAACTTTATGACAAGATCCCAGCTTCTGTTTGGAAGTTTGTAAGATAGTATCTAGTTATATAATTTGCTCTATTTTTAATTTTGCTATCTTTTATTTATAGCAATAGGGTTAATAGTTCTTATTTTAGGTATCGTTTTATTCATCTTTTCTTATAAATAGAATGATTACGCACCATCATGCCGTGTACTTATTGCGGCATGACTGAATAATATTGTTACTAAATAACGATGTTATTAAATAATCATCACTCATATCACCACATAAGATAAAATCTCAAAATAATTTGAGCTAATCTTTATCGTCTCTACTTTATTCTGCTTCGGTGTAAAAATACAATAAATTGACTAATAAAGTAATTAAACTTAAACATTAAAAATAAGTGATTAAGGTGAGGAAAAAACAGGAAGGCTATAAATTGGGTGGGGCCTTGCCAGCGACATCCCGGCACACACGATACCTGTCATGGCTGCTTCCTTCCGGACCTGACCGAGTTAACAAGTTAGTGTTGCGGGAGAACCAACAAGACCCCATAGATTGTCTTATTGCTAAGACGTCACGCATTATCTTTTAAACTCAGCCAAATAGCAAGGGAAGTGCGCCTGAGTGATGATTAATTATCCAATTTAGGCATATCTATTGTTTATTCGTTGCTGTTAATCTTAGCCATCATAAATTTCTATCTATCTTTATATGATTAAATGAAAGTTGATAACTAGAACTTATTTGAACGGGGATGCATAACAGCACTAAATCAAATCGTAGATTATTTTTTTATCCTACCTTGAATTGTATATAATCCCTCTTATAAAAAATAATCTCTCTGATGGTATAGGTAAACTATGAGCCAAGCATTAAAAGATCTTATCAAATTGATGGAGCTTGAAAAAATAGAAGAAGGCCTATTTCGAGGCCAAAGTGAAGATTTAGGATTACCTCAAGTATTTGGTGGGCAAGTTGTCGGCCAAGCACTTTATGCAGCAAAACAAACCATTGCTAATAATCGCTATATTAATTCTTTTCACAGCTATTTTTTACGCCCTGGTGATAGCCATAAACCCATCGTTTATGATGTTGAATATATTCGCGATGGTGGCTCATTTAGCACACGTAGAGTAAGTGCGATCCAGCATGGTAAACCTATTTTTTATATGACGGTTTCATTTCAAGAATTTGAAGAGGGTTTTGAGCACCAAGATGCTATGCCTGATGTCCCTTTACCTAATGAGCTTATGCCACAAGATGAAATTCTCAGAAAGTTAGCACCTAAATTACCAGAACCCATAAGAACCTTAGCATTAAGAGAAACCCCATTTGAAGCGCGCCCTGTACAATACTTCAGCCCATTTGGTTACTCTAAAGCCCCTGCAGAACGTTACGTTTGGTATCGTAGCAGAGGAAAAATGCCATCAGATCCTTTTTTACACCAGTATTTATTAGGCTATGTTTCTGATTTTGATTTTTTACCAACAGCACTTCAACCCTATGGTTTAGGGTTTATGGATCAAAATCTGCAAGTGGCAACGATTGACCATTCGATGTGGTTTCATCGCCCATTCCGTGTTGATGACTGGCTACTTTATGTTGTTGAAAGCCCATCGGCATCTGGTGGCCGAGGGTTTGTCAGAGGAAAAATATTTAATACTAATGGTCAGTTGGTTGCATCTTCAGTACAAGAAGGGGTCATTCGCCAAAAACGGACTAAAAATACCAAGTAATTATGCCATATTAAATATTCCCCCCTCTATTGAGGGGGAATAGACGATTAATCCTGGTATGCTCTTTCACCATGTGTGGTTAAATCTAATCCATCACACTCTTCTTCTTGTGAAACTCGCAAACCAACCAGTTTATCTGCAATTTTAAAGCTAATATAAGCGACCACACCAGACCAAAAAATAGTAATCACGACACTAACTAATTGTACTAAAAGTTGTTTACTTAGTGTCATCTCATCACTATACCCAACACCGCCTAAATATGATGATGTAAAGATACCCGTTAATAAACATCCAACAACACCACATGTTCCATGAATACCAAAAACATCACAAACATCATCAGCTTTTAGCCATTGCTTTAATACTACAACGCCCCAAAGCCCAATGATTCCACCTATAATACCGATAACTAATGCCCCCATTGGGCCAACCGTACCTGCTGCTGGAGTAATTGCGACTAGCCCCGCAATACAACCAGAACAGCTTCCTAACATCGACGGTTTTCCTCGTACTAACCACTCTGATAGCGTCCAAGAAAGTACAGCGCCCGCAGTAGCAACAACAGTATTAAGAAAAGCAAGTGCTGCGATAGCATTGGCACTGCCCGCAGAGCCCGCATTAAAACCAAACCAACCAATATAAAGCACCGCTGTTCCTGTAAATACCATAGGTAAATTATGTGGTTTTAAAGCCATTTTCTTGTAATCGCTTCTATTTCCAAGTAAGTAAGCACCAACAAGTGCTGCAACGGCTGCATTAATATGGACAACAGTGCCACCAGCAAAATCTAATGCCCCATCATCAATTAGCCATCCACCGTCTCCCCACACCATATGAGCAATAGGAATATAAGAAAACGTAAACCAAATAATGGTAAAAATAAGTAACGCCGAAAAACGGATCCGCTCTCCCAAAGCCCCCACAATCAGTGAAAGAGTAATCACTGCGAAAGAGCCTTGAAAAACAACGTGAACATATTGATTAATAGAGCCAGACAAGTCATTAAGAGAAAGAGAACTTAAAAAAGTTAGTGACCACCCACCCCAAATTTTATTTCCTGCTGTAAAGGCGAGGCTGTAACCAAAAATAACCCATAAAATAATAACTACACTAAAAATCAGCATCACTTGCGTCATTAATGACAATACATTTTTACTGCGTAATAATCCGCCATAAAACAATGCAATGCCAGGGATCGTCATAAAAAAGACTAATGCTGCACAAATTAACATAAACCCATTATCTGCTTTATCAACAACAATGGTGTCTGCTGCAAAAGCTGGCGCAGAAAAGTATGTAAGCACTAACATTAATGAATAAATGAATTGGCGTTTCATTGTTATCTCCTTAAAGAGCTTCATCACCAGACTCTCCGGTACGAATGCGGATAGCTTGAGCAAGTTCAAAGATAAATACTTTGCCATCCCCTACTTTTCCAGTATCAGCGGTATGGGTTAGTGCTTGTGTAACGGGCTCTAATAATTCATCACTAATTGCGAGCTCAATTTTTACTTTAGGTAGAAAATTGACCTCATATTCAGCACCTCTATATAGCTCTGAATGTCCTTTTTGCCGCCCATATCCTTTAACTTCACTTATTGTCATTCCTTGAACTCCTAATGCACAAAGAGATTCTCTAACATCTTCTAATTTAAATGGTTTAATAATTGCGATGATATATTTCATATAGCCCTCGATAACTTAAGAAAGAACAAAAGTTATAGAGCAAGAGATATGCCACAATTTAACCTAATGATATTTAAAGAAAAAAACATATCATTTAAATAAACAGTTAATATATTTCACCAATTTAGTGCAATAATTACCTTTGTTTTTAATGGTTAGCTAAAAATAAGGGCAACAAAAAAGGACATATCTAGATATGTCCTTTTAAATTCGTATTTTTGATTATAAGTTTAATAAAAAATCGTTATTAAAACTCCGTTTTTACTGGTGATTTAGCTTGAAGTGATTCACCAACCTGTTGAAGTTGATACATATTATAGTAACGACCTTTTTGTGAAAGTAATTGGTTGTGTTTGCCTTTTTCTACTACCACACCACGATGAAGCACCACTATTTCGTCAGCTTCAGTAATAGTGGAAAGTCGATGAGCAATGACAATTAACGTTGTTTTTTCTCTAATTACTTTGAGTGCTTTTTGGATCGATAGCTCTGTACCTGAGTCTATATTTGCGGTTGCTTCATCCAAAATAAGAATACGTGGTGGTATTAATAACACTCTTGCTAATGCAAGCAGCTGCTTTTGACCCGCAGATAAACGGCTACCTTGCTCACCCAATGGAGTTTGTAATTCTTCAGGTAACTGTTTAGCCCATTGTGCAAGCTGTACAGTTTCTAAAACCTGCCACACATGAGTTTCATTGGTTTCTCGCCCTAAAGTGATATTTTCATAGAGTGAACCTGACAATAAAACTGGGTCTTGTTGCACCATAGCAATACCATCGCGTAATGAATGGTGAGAATAGCTTTCTAAAGGTTGTTCATCTAAATAGATATTTCCTTTTTGCCAAGGATAATTTCCCATAAGTAAGCTTGCTAATGTACTTTTGCCGCTACCAGTGTGGCCAACAAAAGCAACAAAATGGCGAGCAGGAATATCAATATTAATCGCTTTTAATACCCATTGTTCATCACGATAAGCAAACCAAAGATTATCAACAGTGATATGCCCTTGGCGTATTAATTTTTGTGATGAACCATATTGTTGCAAAGGTGCATCCATCAACTCAAAAACGCGCTCCCCCGAAACAACCGCTTGCTGCAAAATAGATTGCTGCGAGGTTAAAGTAATTAATGGCTCATTTAATCTGCCAAGATAGCTAATAAAAGCATAAATTACCCCTACACCAATAACAGCACTACCTTGGTAACCAAACAGCATCAATAAACCACACAGAACCAATGCTGATAACATACTAAGCAGTGGGCGTAATAAGAGTCCATCGAGTTTTAACGCTTTCATCCGTGATTGATAATGCTGCCAGCTATCATTTGACATTCTTTCGCCAAAGCGTGCTTGTTGCCTAAATTGTTGAATAACAGACATGCCATTAATGACTTCATGGAAGCCATCATTAATATTTGCAAGAAAATGACGCACATTACGTACAATAGGTGTACTTAAGCGCTGATAGAGCATCATGACAGCAATTACCGCAGGGAATATTGCCATTGCAATTAATGCCATACGCCACTCTAATAGAAACATAGCAATGAGCATAACAACAACTAAAGCAATGGCTCTAAATAGTGTGGGTAATACGTTGACGAAGAGATCTTTTATGGTTTCTGTATCATTTGTTACTCGAGAAATTAGCTGACCAACGGGTTGGTTATCAAACGCACTTAATGGCTGCTTTAATGCTGCACTCATTACATCGGTTCGCAATTGTTGCACCACACCAACAGCGGCTTTGTTAAATGCTATTGCTTGATAATAATGCAGTAATGCCGCTGTAATTTGTAATAAAATAAAGGCTAACCCAAGCCCTAATGCTGGCATCAACTCAACATTATTCTTAGCAACTTTTGCATCAATAAAATAACCAACAATTAATGGTCCACCTACTTCAGCAATAGCCGCTATCCATAACATAACGACACCTAATGTCATCGGCTTGCGATAAGCTTTGCCATAAACAAGCAGACGTTTTAATGCAGGTAGTAGCGCCTTAACAGACTTATTTTTATTCATCGTCATCTAGCGCTGCCTCTAACTGCTGATAATGATACATATCTTGATACCAACCTGGCACAGAAATAAGCTTCTGGTGTGTTCCTTGTTCTATTACTTCACCTTGTTTTAATACCAAGATATTTGTTGCCCCAACTAAGGCAGATAAGCGATGCGCACTGATAATTAATGTCCTGTCTTTGCGCCATTGAGATAAATTTTGTAGGATTTGGTGTTCAGTTTGTCCATCAACCGCAGATAATGCATCATCCAGCAATAAAATTTCCGCATCCAGCAACAAGGCTCTTGCAATAGAAATACGCTGTTTTTGCCCTCCTGATAACATAACCCCTTTTTCACCAACTTGAGTTTGATAGCCTTCTGGCAAACGTAAAATATCATCATGAATATTAGCGAGTTTAGCAACTGCTTCTATTTCATCTTTAGAAGCATTTGGGCGACCAAGAGCGATGTTTCCGGCGATAGTATCAGAGAATAAAAATGGCGTTTGATTAACAACGGCTAAACGTGCACGCCACTCATCAAGTTTTAATTGATAAATCGGCACTGATTGAAAACAAATTTCACCTTCGTTGATATCATAAAGGCGCTGTATCAAAGTAAATAATGTACTTTTCCCCGAACCTGTCATACCACAAACACCCAACATTTCGCCAGGCGATAGAGTGAAATGAATATTTTTCAATACATCAGTATGTTGTTCTGGATAATGAAAATGCTTTATATCAACACTTAGTACACCACGCCCTGGTAGAGGTGACTGCTCGCCATCAAGCATATCGTTTTTTTCATTTAATAATGCATTAATTCGGCTATAAGCAGCACTACCACGCTCAACAATATTAAACATCCAAGCTAGAGCAAGCATTGGCCAAATCATTTGTCCTAAATACATAACAAAGCTGGTTAATTCACCCAATGTCATGTTGCCATTGAGAACTAAATAACTACCACCTGCGACTGCCAATAAATTAGCAAAACCTATCGCCATAAAAATAGTCGGATCAAATAGCGCATCGACCCTTGCAACACGCATATTTTGCTGTCCGGTTTCTTTTGCTATCTCATCAAATCGACAGGCATGTTGTTGCTCTAGACCAAATGATTTGATCATCCGAATACTACTCAAACTTTCTTGTGCTTGATTATTTAATGAAGAAAACAAGGCTTGTGCCGTTTTAAAGCGGCTATGTAATTTATCCCCATAACGTTTAATTAAAATAGCCATTAAAGGCATAGGTAATAATGAAATTAAAGTCAGTTCCCAGCTGAGTTGAACACTCATCATAACTAAAACCGCTAATCCCATCACCATAGAATCGACGAGTGTTAATACCCCTTCACCGGCGGCAAAAACCACTTTATCAACATCATTCGTTGTACGTGCGATTAAATCACCCGTGCGATAGCGCTGATAAAAAGAGGAAGATTGCTGACTAAGTTGGCGATAAATTTGCATACGCAATTTCACCGCTAATTGGTAGGATGCGCCAAAAAGCCACAAACGCCAAAAATAGCGTAATAGATAGACGCCAATGGCAATAAGCACCATTACACCAATCCAATAAATGACTTGTTGAAGGGATAAAGTATGATTATCGACACCATCTACAATTATTCCCACAATTTTCGGTGGAATGACTTGTAAGACCGCGATAACCATCAATAGGAAAATAGCACCGACATAGCGACGCCATTCACTAAGAAAATACCAACTGAGCTGTGAAAATAGAGCCACGCCTTAAGATCCTAAGGTTATATCAAAAATAAAATTGCCAGTTGGTAGAAGATGAACCTTAATCAGGTATCGGCATTGCCGTTGTGTATTTAATTTTTTCCATTGCAAAGTTAGAAGTTACATCAATAAGACCCGGCACACCATTAACCATACGTTTATAAAATAGGTCGTAACTTTTCATGTCTACAACTTCAACATGCATTAGATAATCACACTCACCCGCCATTCGATAGAATGTCAGTACTTCTGGCATCTGCTTAACAAATGAAACAAATTGTTCGTACCATTCGCTATTATGTTGCTGCGTTCTTATCATAACAATAACTGTCAGACCTAGCCCAATTTTTTCACTATCGAGCAATGCAACACGCTTACGGATATAACCTTCGTCCTCAAGTCTTTTCAATCTTTTCCAGCAAGGTGTTGAGGTTAGATTAACCGCCTCTGCCAGTGTATTAAGTGAGAGGCTAGAATCTTCCTGTAATAGCGCCAATAATTTCCGGTCAATCTTATCTAACATAGATACTCCTTCACAATATGCCCCTACAAAAACTAATGATAACCTACCCCTTTACTATAAGAATAATCATCTGCTGAAAAATCGGTAATAAATTGCCATAATATTGGCTACTTTGTGCGTATTAATCCTTATAAAAACTCAATATTCAGGAGTATTCTGATGAAAAAAACCGTCGTTGTCTTTAGTGGTGGACAAGATTCAACAACTTGTCTTATTCAAGCAATAGAACAATACGATGAAGTTTATTGCATCACTTTCAATTATGGGCAACGTCATAAAGAAGAAATTGAGGTAGCACAAAAAGTAAGTCAATTGCTTGGTGTTGTAGCTCATAAAGTATTAGATGTTAGTTTATTAAACGAGCTTGCCATTAGTAGCTTAACGCGTGACAACATTCCGGTACCTGATTTTAAAGAAAGTGAAGAAAGTAGTATTCCAAGTACTTTCGTACCTGGAAGAAACATTCTTTTTCTTACTTTAGCCGCTATTTATGCTTACCAAATTGGTGCTGAAAGTGTAATTACTGGTGTTTGTGAAACAGATTTCTCTGGCTATCCCGACTGTCGAGATGAGTTTGTTAAAGCATTAAATCATGCCGTTTCTTTAGGTATTGCTCGTGATATTAAATTTATCACTCCTTTAATGTGGTTAGATAAGGCACAAACTTGGGCATTAGCAGATTACTTCCACAGGTTGGATTTTATTCGCCATAATACTTTAACTTGTTATAACGGTATTCAAGGTGATGGATGTGGCGAATGTGCGGCTTGCCATTTAAGACAGCGCGGTTTGATGACTTATTTACAAAATAAAGACAGCATATTAAAAAGTATGAAAGAAAAAGTAGGTTTAAAATAAAAGATAAGTAATCAATATAAAGTTATTGTGCTTAATTTTATTAATAGTTAATAACTTTTTAATACAGTGATAATGTTTTTTTCACCATCACTGTATTAAATTACTAATTCTGCTAAAGACGGTTATATTTTATTTATTCTGATGATTGTCGTACATACTCTAGTTTTTCTCTTAATTGATCTGTTAGCATTAAAGCTTTTTTCGTATTAATATCAATTAAAACAAAGGTGACTAAAGCATCTGAAATGAGAACACCATCTTTTTTTCGTACTATTTTTTGAGAAAGTACACCGCTTTTGACACCAATTTCGGCCACATTGCAATCAACAATTAATTCATCGCCTAGATTTGCTGGTGTTCGATAATTAATATTGATGTTAGCGACTACAAGTGCTACGCCATTGCGCTTAAACCAAGAAAAATCTAAATGTTGCTCTATCCAATCCCATCGAGCTTGCTCTAAAAACTCAAGATAACGAGCATTATTAACGTGTTCAAAAATATCAAGATGAAATCCATAAACTTTAATTAATGTACTCATAATACTTTATTACCTCTTGATTATAATCATATACTTTATTGTGATAAAGCTATGTGCAATAAAATAAATACAGTCAAAATTTAGGGTAAGTCACAACCAATAGCAATTATTTTATTCTTCCATAAGATATAAACATATTATACTCAAAAATTGTGTTCCTTATATCAAAGTCAAATAAAGGAACACGTAAATTAGATCAATATATTATGCAAAAATAATTAATATCAGATGAATAATTACCAATTAGTAGATCAGTAAATACGGATACTATTCGCTAATCATTAAAAAATCTCGGTTTTGCTCAATCAACTTTGAGCTGATACCAAAGACTTTTTCTAATTGATCTACTGAAGTAAAATTTCCTAACTTTTCGCGATAATCAATAATTGCTTGAGCTTTTGCTTTGCCTATCCCTCGTAAAGTTATTAACTCATCAATTGACGCTTTATTTAAATCAATTTTATCCTCAGAGGCCGTTCGTATTTTTTGTTCTGAGTTTGACGTTACACGTTCAATGGGGATCGTTGTTGCAGTGTTTATCGATATATTCTCGTTTGCACAAGCAATAGATGACATACCAAGTCCCAAAGCAAAAAAAATTGATGTTATAAATGTTGATACTATTTTCTTATCCATATAAATAATCTCCTTTTTATAAAAAACACTTTGCTAATCAATGGTAAACAATCGTCATTGAGTGCAAAAAAATAGTGCCAATATTTCAATAAATAGACAATAACTGGAAATAAAAAACTCGAAGATGCTAGAAAAAATAAAAAATAACCTGCAAAGATTGCAAATGAGTGTCGGGATTTCTCTCAAATATTATTTTTTATTTTAGCGAATACTTTTTAAGTATAAAAAAACCCAGCTTCACGCTGGGTTTTAAAATTAATACATAGAGTAATATTTATTGATAATCTTTATCAAAGATTTCAATTTTTGCTTTTTCTCTTAAATCACTCAGCATTAACTGTAGCGCATCCTCACCCATTTGAGCACGATACAGGTTAGTCATAAATTCTAACTGTTCAGGTGTGGGTTTACCCTCTGTAACGCTGTCTAATTGAATAAGAACCACTTTGGTTCCTGGTACATTCGACATACCATATTCTTTTTTGCCTTCAATCGGCTTTGGCATAGCAAAAATAGCGCTTTGTACTGCATCCGTTGCTGATGAGTGAACAATACTTTCAACTTCACCAAAAGAGATATTGGCCGCTTTCATTGCTTCTTCGCCTTTACCTTCTTTTAACGCAGCCAATAATTTCTGAGCTTCTGCATTCATCACTTGAGAGGCTTTTTGCTGTTTTACTAAAAGAGCCACTTTGTCGTGAACTTTATCTAGTGGCTCAGTTGCTGAAGGTTTGTAACCTTCAACACGCACAATAAATGCGCTGTCATTGCCTAGTGTGATCATGTCTGAGTTCATTCCTGTTGGACCATTTTCATCAACTAATGAGCCACCAAAAATTAACTGAGTCAGTTTTTCATTGCTCAGTGCTGCAGGAACAGTATTTTCATCAAACCAATCAGTCTCAACAACAGTTACATTTCCAGCTGTAGCCGCTGGCGCTAACGTATCGTTGTCATTAGATGCAGCTTGACTTACTTTTTGTTGCAGCGCAAAAAAATCATCAATAGCTTTGTTTTCACGCATTTTCGCAATTAAGTCATCTTTAACGTCAGCAAAAGGCTTAACTACAGAGGCTTTCATGTCATCTAGGCGGAAAATAGCATAACCATTGCTAATTTTAACAGGTGTAGAGACTTGTCCTACTTCAGTTAAACTTGCGTTAGCGAGTTCGGGTAATTCTTGCCCAATAGTGATCCATCCTAAAGAACCATTTTGTTTAGCTGAAAAGGTATCTATTGATTTTTCTTTCACTAATGTAATGAAATCAGCGCCTTTTTTCAGTTCCTCTTCAGCAGCTTTTGCGGCAGCTTCATCAGCTAAAACAAGAATGCTATATTTTTTCTGACCCGGCGCTGTAAATTCACTGATATTACTGTCGTAATAAACTTTAGCTTCATCATCAGAAATATTGATATTGCTAAGGTCTTTTTGTGCATTCAGTTGAATATAGCTAACTTTAACTTGTTCTGGTGCAACGAACATCTGAGCATTTTGTTCATAAAACGCTTTAATTTCTTCGTCTGTTACTGTTTGTTTTTCAAGGAATGATTGAATATCTAATGTTGCTAAGCGCACATTGCGGCTTTGTAACATTAAGCCTGCAAATGAATTGACTTCACTTGCTAACGCAAAATCAGTACCTTGAATTGAATATTTAAGTTGCTGATTAATTAAGTTTTGGCGAATACCTTCAGCAAAAGCATCTGCATCAATATGGTTACTTTTCAATAAATCGACATATTTTTTGTTATCAAATTTGCCATCAGTTTGAAAGTAAGGCAGTGCAAAGATTGCATCTCTAATTTGCTGATCGCCCGCTGAAATACCAAGCTCTTGCGCAAATTGGTCAAGTAATGCTTGGTTAATTAGCAAGTCTAAAGATTGTTGACGAATTAATTTTTGCCCTTCTTCTGATGAAGCAAGTGCGGCAAAATTCTCACCCATATCTTGTTGTAATTGAGCACGACGTTGCTGGTAAGTCTGTTCTAACTGAGAACGGCTAATTTTTTGCCCATTAACTTCTGCAGCATCATTAACGCCGGAACTAAATAAATATCCGCCCACACCAGTTAGGACGAAAGAGAGGATGATCACAGCCAGTAATACCTTGATAAATGGATTATTAGCAGTTGAACGAATGTTGTCCATCATAACGAGACTAGGCTCCGTTTGGTGAAATAAAAAATTATTTTTATCAGTGTTGCACGACTATTTTGAGCACAGCGAAAAATAATATGCTCATTGCTGGCCTAATATCAAAATGTCACACCACGCGACAATCCATAGAAATAGCCAGTCCCGTATTAAACGTACAGCCTTAACATGCACAGTCTATAACCAGGAACAAAATAAACAGCATTATTTGATTCATTGATTAACACAATCATTTAACTAACCACTGAATCATTCATTGCTGCCTATTTCGGTTATAGAACAACGCGCTATTCTATCAAATGACTACTCTAGTTTCACGCGTTATCGCCAGAGAATACAAGGTTTAATCGCTATTTAGAACCTAAAAAAAGAAAAGCGCATCTATTTAAGATGCGCTTAATTTCTTAATTGATACGCTTTCTGTCTACTGATAACAATATTGTTATTACAAGTGTATAGAGATAACGCTCAAAATATTACTGATTTACTGCGTCTTTTAAACCTTTACCAGCACGGAATGCAGGTACTTTTGCAGCTTCAATCTGAATTTCTTTACCCGTTTGTGGGTTACGGCCAGTACGCGCTGCGCGATCACGCACAGTGAAAGTACCGAAACCTACTAATGCTACATCATCACCTTTTTGTAAAGATTCAGTGATTGAAGCAACCAGTGCATCTACAACACGACCTGCAGCTGCTTTTGAGATATCTGCATTTGCAGCGATTTTGTCGATCAGTTGAGTTTTGTTCACGCTTTCATCCCCATAATTTTATGCGTTATTTTTCACCAATAATGGTAAATTTTGCAAACGTCGTTATATCAAGCCTTTTTAGATATAGCAAGACCGATAAAACAGCATTATTAATTAAAATCCTCATTAAATTAGCGACACAAAAAAAGGCTGGCAAGCTTTTATTGCTTATCCAGCCTTACTTTTAGCTATAATTTATGACTAACATCACTATTTAGTGAGATTTGTTAGTCTCTACTTCCATGCCAAAAGGCGAATTTTGCAGAGCTAACGATAAAACTTCCTCAATTGTTTTCACTGGGTGAATATCCAGATCCGCAACAATATTTTCAGGAATTTCTTCTAAATCACGTTTGTTTTCATCAGGGATAAGAACTGTCTTAATTCCACCACGATGTGCTGCAAGTAGCTTTTCTTTTAATCCACCGATAGGCAATACCTGTCCACGTAACGTAATTTCACCCGTCATTGCAACATCCGAACGAACTGGATTTCCGGTTAAACTGGAAACCAGCGCTGTACACATGGCAATACCTGCACTTGGGCCGTCTTTTGGTGTCGCACCTTCAGGCACGTGTACGTGCATATCGCGTTTTTCATAGAAGTCGCCATTGATGCCAAGTTTATCAGCTCGAGCACGAACAACGGTCATCGCTGCTTGAATTGACTCTTGCATTACTTCACCTAATGAACCTGTAAAGGTTAGTTTACCTTTACCCGGAACACTCGCAGTTTCAATGGTCAGTAAATCACCACCAACTTCAGTCCACGCTAAGCCTGTTACCATACCAACCCGGTTTTCCGTATCAGCACGACCGTAGTCAACTTTACGTACACCTAAGTAGTCTTTGAGATTATCTTCGTCAATCTCAATATGTTTTATGGTGCTATCCATAAGCAATTGTTTAACTGCTTTACGGCACAGTTTAGAAATTTCACGTTCTAAGCTACGTACGCCCGCTTCACGTGTGTAATAACGGATAATACCCATAATTGCACTGTCATGGATCTTCAGCTCGCTCTCTTTCAGCGCATTACGCTCAATCTGTTTTGGCAGCAAATGCTGTTTAGCAATATTAAGCTTTTCGTCTTCGGTATAACCTGATAAGCGGATAACTTCCATACGGTCTAGCAGCGGTGCTGGAATGTTCATCGAGTTAGACGTTGCCACAAACATCACATCAGAAAGATCGTAATCCACTTCCAGATAATGGTCATTAAATGCGATATTTTGTTCTGGATCTAACACTTCTAACAGTGCAGATGCAGGATCACCACGCATATCCGATGACATTTTATCAATCTCATCTAACAAGAAAAGTGGGTTTTTAACGCCAACTTTCGCCATTTTCTGGATAAGTTTACCCGGCATTGAACCAATATAGGTACGACGATGACCGCGGATTTCCGCTTCATCACGTACACCACCCAATGCCATACGAACATATTTACGACCTGTCGCACGAGCAATAGATTGACCCAGCGAGGTTTTACCCACCCCAGGAGGTCCTACCAAGCACAGGATTGGGCCTTTAATTTTGCTGACACGTGACTGTACCGCGAGATACTCAAGAATACGTTCTTTAACACGCTCTAAGCCATAATGATCCGTATCAAGTACTTCTTGCGCCTTCACTAAGTCTTTTTTCACTTTGCTACGGCTATTCCACGGAACTTGAACCATCCAATCGATATAACTACGTACCACTGTTGCTTCTGCAGACATTGGCGACATCATCTTCAATTTTTGAAGTTCTGCTTCTGTCTTTTCTTTTGCCTCTTTTGGCATTTTTGCAGCATCAATTTTACGTTTCAGCGATTCCATTTCATCAGGCGCATCATCCATCTCGCCTAATTCTTTTTGAATTGCTTTCATCTGCTCATTGAGATAGTACTCGCGTTGGCTTTTTTCCATCTGTTTTTTAACGCGGTTACGAATGCGTTTTTCAACTTGTAACAGATCGATTTCTGACTCCATCATCGCCATTAAATATTCAAGGCGTTCCGTAACATCAGACATTTCAAGCACAGCTTGCTTATCTTTTAGTTTCAGCGGCATATGAGAAGCAATGGTGTCTGCTAATTTCGCCGATTCTTCAATAGCATGTAAAGAGGCTAATACCTCTGGCGGAATTTTTTTATTCAGTTTGATATAACCTTCAAACTGATTAATCGCAGTACGATTTAGTACTTCTTGTTCGCGCTCATCAACATCGGGAGTTTCAAGGTACTCTGCTTTCGCTTGAAAATATTCACCGTTATCCGATAGCGTCGTAATTTTGGCACGACGAATACCTTCGACAAGCACTTTAACTGTTCCATCTGGCAATTTTAGCATCTGTAAAACCGATGCTACTGTACCGACAGAAAAAAGATCATTAACACCTGGTTCATCAGTAGATGCATCTTTCTGCGCAACCAGCATGATTTGTTTGTTGTCGTTCATCGCAGCTTCTAAGCAATGAATTGATTTTTCACGACCAACAAACAACGGGATCACCATATGCGGATATACAACGACATCACGTAATGGCAATACAGGTATTTCAATACGTTCTGGACGCTCAGGATTCATAGAGCTCTCTCTTCGTTTTTAGCTTAACGCTTTTACAGGTAATTTTATTCGCATGTCACCAAATAAAATTAATTCCACGGATTGTCAAAATATATAAGGGCACTTTTCTGACATTCAATAGCCTTACCCATTAAAAAAACAAAATGAGGGAAAAATCCCTCATTTTTATCACGTTGGCGCGCTTTATCTTACTTTTCTCACCCTTTTAGTGAGAGAAAAAAGATAATGTCAGACAAGAGACATTGCCAATGTACGGTGAATTATTCACCTGATGCCTGATTTTCTGGTTGACTATAAATAATCAACGGCTCAGATTTTCCATTGATAACACCTTCATCAATGACAACTTTCTGCGCATTTTCAAATGAAGGCAGATCATACATCGTATCAAGTAATGCCGCTTCAACAATAGAACGTAAACCACGAGCACCCGTTTTGCGTACCATCGCTTTTTTCGCTATCGCTGTTAGTGCTTCTTTACGGAACTCTAAATCTACACCCTCTAAATTAAACAGTGCCTGATACTGTTTTGTCAGTGCATTTTTAGGTTCTTGTAGAATTTGAATCAGTGCATCTTCGCTTAATTCACCTAACGTTGCTACTACAGGTAAACGTCCAATAAACTCAGGGATCAAACCAAATTTAATCAGATCTTCTGGTTCAACTTGAGCAAGCAATTCACCTTCACTGGCTTTTTCATTCTGGCTTTTTACTTCTGCGCCAAAACCAATGCCAGAATGGGTATTTAAACGTTGTGCAACAACTTTATCTAGCCCAGCAAAAGCACCACCACAAATAAAGAGAATTTTAGAAGTATCAACCTGTAAAAACTCTTGTTGTGGGTGTTTACGTCCACCTTGAGGCGGAACAGATGCCACCGTACCTTCAACTAATTTCAGCAATGCTTGCTGTACACCTTCACCAGAAACATCGCGTGTTATTGATGGGTTTTCAGACTTACGGGTGATTTTGTCAATTTCATCAATATAGACAATACCACGTTGTGCTTTTTGTACGTCGTAATCACATTTTTGTAGGAGTTTTTGAATAATGTTTTCAACATCTTCACCTACATAACCAGCTTCAGTCAGTGTTGTGGCATCTGCCATTGTAAAAGGTACGTCAAGGTAACGAGCCAGTGTTTCTGCTAATAATGTTTTACCACTACCGGTTGGCCCAATTAGCAGAATATTACTTTTTCCAAGCTCAACACCATTGGCTTTATCACCATTACGCAGACGCTTATAGTGATTATAAACGGCAACCGCCAACACTTTTTTCGCGAGTTCCTGACCGATAACATAGTCATCAAGGTGTTTACGGATTTCATGTGGCGTTGGTAATTCACTGCGTTCATGATGAGGTGCCAGTTCTTTTATTTCTTCACGAATGATGTCAACACAAAGATCAACACATTCATCACAGATATAAACCGACGGACCAGCGATCAGTTTCTTCACTTCATGCTGGCTTTTCCCGCAGAAAGAGCAATACAGAAGCTTCCCTGAGCTATCTTTGCGCTTATCTGTCATCAGTCAACCTCACTTAGTTATTCTTCCTGTGATTTCACAAGAAGAAGAAAGACTTTTTCAATAAATGGAGATATTCATTTCCTTTATGTCGTTATAAACACAAAGGAAACATTTTAAATTTATTAGCTACGTTGCGTATAAACTTTATCCACTAAACCGTATTCTAACGCTTCATTCGCAGATAAGAAACGATCACGCTCAGTGTCTCTCTCTATTTCTTCAATAGATTTACCTGTATGTTGAGCCATTAACTCATTCATACGAGATTTCACTTTTAAAATTTCTTGTGCGTGGATTTGAATATCTGTTGCCTGACCTTGGTAACCACCTAAAGGCTGATGAATCATAACGCGTGAATTTGGTAAACAGATACGTTTACCTTTTGCGCCAGCAGATAATAAAAACGCCCCCATTGAACAAGCTTGGCCCATACAAATAGTACTTACATCTGCTTTAATATATTGCATAGTATCGTAAATCGACATACCCGCAGTAATAACACCACCTGGTGAGTTAATATACAAGTTGATGTCTTTTTCTGGATTTTCTGCTTCTAAAAACAGCATTTGGGCAACAATTAGATTTGCCATATGGTCTTCGACTTGACCTGTCAGAAAAATAATACGTTCTTTTAGTAAACGAGAATAAATATCGTAAGAACGTTCTCCACGCGAAGTTTGCTCGATAACCATCGGCACCAGAGCCATATTAGGTGCGAATTGTTCCTGTGAGTCGTTAAATGACATGTCTGTCTCCTATTGCATTCTTATTGGTGCCAATGACAACAATTTTACTTGAGATAATTGATCATGACCATTTCTAATGATCTAATCTCTCACAAGACATTCAAGGCGCCTCGCGAGGAGTGATAAAGAGAATATAGAATTATCTGGAGATAATCGCTCAAATTTCAAGACAAAATTTGATAAAAATACATAAACTGAAAAAAACCCGTGGTAAAAACCACGGGTTTTTGCTTCAAACCGTTAATCGCGGTTAAAAATTAGCCCATTTGAACTTGATTCATCAGTTCAGTGAAGCCAGTTTCTTTTTCAGATACTTTAGCATTTGCTAAGATTTTTTCTACCGCTTGCTCTTCTAACGCAAGATTACGAATATTATTCATCAGTTGTTCGTTCTTGTTGTAGAACTCAACAACTTCTGATGGATCTTCGTAAGCTGAAGCCATTTCGTTGATCAGTGCATTAACGCGCTCATCTTCGGCTTTCAGTTCGTTAGTATTGATCACTTCGCCTAACAGTAATCCTACGATCACGCGACGTTTAGCTTGTTCTTCAAACAATTCACGAGGTAATTGCAGAGCTTGTTGCTCATCACCACCAAAACGTTGTGCTGCTTGACGTTGCAGAACTTCGATTTCGCTGTCAACTGCGGCTGCAGGAACATCGATTTCATTTGCATTAACTAAACCATCAATCACTTGTGATTTAACACGAGTACGGATTGCATTTTTCAGTTCACGTTCCATATTTTTACGTACTTCTGCACGTAAACCTTCAATAGAACCATCAGCAATACCGAAACGTTTGATAAACTCTTCAGTTAATTCTGGCAGTTCACGCTCTTCAACTTTTTTCAGGTTGATAGCGAACTGTGCTTTTTTACCTTTCAGGTTTTCAGCATGGTAATCTTCAGGGAAAGTCACATCAACAGTGAACTCTTCACCAGCTTTATGACCGATAACGCCATCTTCAAAACCTGGGATCATACGGCCTTGGCCCATTGCCAATACGAAATCTTCAGCTTTTCCGCCTTCGAATTCTTCACCGTCGATAGAACCATTGAAATCTACAGTTACACGATCTTCAGCTGCAACTTCACCGTCTTTATCTTTCCACTCAGCTTGCTGTTTACGCAGAGTTTCCAACATGTTGTCGACATCTTCGTCTTTTACTGTAACAACAGGTTTTTCAACTTCAATGCTTTCCAGACCTTTCAGTTCGATTTCTGGGAAAACTTCGAATTCTACGGCGTAAACAAAATCTTCGCCTTCTTTGTACTGCTCTGGTTTGTAATCAGGCGCGCCAACTGGGTTTACTTTATGTTCGATGATAGCGTTAATGAAATTACGCTGCATCAAATCACCCAGAACATCATTCAGTACAGACATACCGTAACGCTGTTTAACCATAGACATTGGAACGTGACCTTTACGGAAACCATCAATGCGAACAGTTTTAGCAGCTTTTTTCAGTTCACTGTCTACAGCAGTTTGGATATCAGCGGCTGGTACGGTGATTGTGACACGACGCCCTAGGCCTTGAGTCGTTTCAACAGAAACTTGCATCTTGTTACCTCAAAATAAGTTTTAGTGCTCGGTCTACTTTAAAGAAGTGCGTATGACATTGCATATTCGCGCTTATCTTTTTGTTTCAGAACCGGGGCCGCCACATTTAAAAAAACGAGGATCCCTGATATCAGAAGCATCCCGAAACCTTACTGAAAATTAGACGCGACATTATAACGATCTAGAGGGGGTGAGTCGAGAAAGAGCCGTTTTATTCCGCAATTTTTTCGCGAAAACGGGCTTACCGTTCCTTTTTCATCCCATAAAGAACAAAAAACACGCATCCTAGAATTAATTTGAATGCAGTTAACTACAACTTAGTTAATCTTCTTGGCTGCCGCCACGACATCCTGGAGAGCGTAATGCTTTATCTTGCTGCTCATTCCATTCACTAAGTGTAAATGTATGCAATGCGAGTGCATGAACACCATTATCAAGCTCATGTGTTAGTGTTTGGTATACATCACGATGGCGAGAAACACTGCGCTTATCATTAAAAGTATCACTGACAATGATCACTTTAAAGTGGCTTTCAGAACCATCTGGCACATTATGACGATGGCTTTCGTTTATTACTTGTAAAAAATGCGGTGAAAAGCGTGAAATCAGCTTATTCTCAATATCATCATGGATCATTTCTGCCTCGATAAAATAACACTCTTAACTTCTTTCAACTTTGCTGATGATAATCGCCTATTTTTCATCTTGAGTAAAATACTTGGCTTAAAAATGTTAAAAGACATGATATAAAAGACGTTAATTTGAAATAAAATCAATTGATAAAATCAGATAATTTCATCTTTTGAGGGGATATTAGCGGCTCATTAGCAGTGGTATGATAGACTCAATTTAATCATCCTTTCTGCTGCTAAAATCAGCAGATATATTTAACTGAGATTATCCCATGATAAAAAATTTACTCTGTGCTTTTTTTGCATTAACAATGCTTGCGGGTTGTGCTGCACCGACCAATAAACTGACGATAGAGCCTAAGTTATCAGTACCAGCAGCCGATCCTACTATGCGACCAATTTCACTGAATATCTCAAGCCAAGATAAACGTCCATCTCAAACCTTAGCGGAAATTAACCGCAATGGTAAGTTAGATTCGCTTGTGCCGACTCGTGACGTGGCTTTTTTAATGCAAGAAATTCTACAAAAGCAAATGACTGCTCGTGGTTTTATGATTGGCTCTCCGGCTGCCGCAGATGTCATTATTACTATCAATAAACTAAAAGCAGATGTAGGTGAAGGCAGCGTGCGCCATAACATTAGTACAATGGCTGATGTATCCATTATTGTTACTTTGCCAAGTGGAAACTCAACCACCAAAACATTCCGCACTAGCTATAACGTTCAAGGCCCATTTGGTGCAACCAACGAAAAAATCGCAGCTGCAATTAATAATGTTTTAACTGAACTTGTCAGTGATATGGCAAAGGACTCTTCAGTGAGCCAATTTATCAAATCTAATGCTCGCTAATTAAATTACAACACTGCCTGTCACTTTTTACAGGCAGCCAAAAGGAATTTTGCATGGTTCAGCCCGCCTTTAAACAAACCACATGGTATAAATCATTTATTTTACTTCTATTAGGTTTCACTTCTGGCTTGCCCTTAGCGTTAACCGCAGGAACATTACAAGCATGGATGACAATAGAAAACATTGATTTAAAAACTATTGGTTTTTTCTCATTGGTGGGACAGGCTTATGTATTTAAATTTCTTTGGTCCCCGTTTATGGATCGTTATACTCCGCCTTTTCTCGGTAGACGCCGAGGCTGGATGTTATTAACACAAATAGGTCTTGTAGCGGGTATCGCAGGAATGGGTTTTTTAAATCCAACAAGCCATTTATGGTGGCTCGCTTCTTTAGCGGTGGTTGTTGCTTTTTGTTCCGCTTCTCAAGATATTGTTTTCGATGCTTATAAAACCGATATTCTAAAAGCTGATGAGCGTGGTACAGGGGCTGCGGTATCTGTTCTTGGCTATCGTATTGCAATGTTAGTTTCTGGTGGTATGGCTTTATGGTTAGCTGATAAATATATTGGCTGGCAAAATATGTATTGGTTAATGGCAGCATTAATGGGTATCGGTATTTTAGCTACTTTGTTAGCACAAGAACCCCAAATGGCAGCAAAACCACCACGAACACTGTCTGAAGCCGTTGTTAAACCGTTATATGAATTCTTTTCACGCAATAATGCATGGCTAATTTTATTACTCATTGTGCTATATAAAATGGGCGATGCTTTCGCTCTTAGCCTTAGTACAACCTTTTTAATTAGAGGTGTTGGCTTTGATGCCGGTGAAGTTGGGTTAATTAATAAAACTTTCGGATTAGCAGCCACTATTGTAGGAGCTTTATTGGGTGGTTTATTAATGCGTAACTGGAGTTTATTCAAAGCGTTAATGTTTTTTGGTATTTTACAAGGTGGTTCAAATATTGGTTATTGGTATTTAGCTATTTCAGAACAAAATATCTATACCATGGGCGCAGTGGTTGCATTAGAAAATATTTGTGGTGGTATGGGTACAGCGGCTTTTGTTGCACTATTAATGACACTTTGCCATCAATCATTCTCAGCGACTCAATTTGCCTTACTTTCAGCACTCTCTGCAATTGGCCGTGTTTATGTTGGTCCTGTAGCTGGTTGGTATGTAGAAAGTCATGGTTGGGAAGCCTTTTACCTTTTTTCTATTATTGCTTCTGTACCTGGGCTTTTCTTATTGTTAATTGCAAAAGATACCCTTATTTATACACAAAAAACAGGCGAGTTTCTTCGAAGAACGCTATTTATTAAACAATACCATTTTGCTATTTATGGCTTGATATTTACTGTGTTTTTATTCTTATGCAGCTTAACGTTAGTGATTATTAATTCATTAACAGGTCTTACTATGCTGCAATCTGTTGCATTCATTCAAAAAATAGACACTGAAATGCTAAGTAATTGGGCAACAAATCTCTTTTTATATGGTGTGATTATCGGTGCTATTAGCCTTATTGTCGGCACAGTATTAGATTATTTAGCATTAAGAAAAACAGTACATTAATTAATAAGTAACTAAATAATTTATTACCCACAATGCAAAAGGACAGCTAATGCTGTCCTTTTATTATTCTATTTTGATAAATCGCCGTTAAAACTTATTTATCTAAACAATCTCACTTTAACTGATTTACCTTTAATTTTACCTTGTTGCAGCTGTTTCCATACTTGTTTAGCAATGGATTGTTTTACCGCAACATAGGCATGAGTTGGGTTAATCATAATTTTGCCAATATCGGCGCCATTAAAACCCATATCACCTGTTAATGCCCCTAAAATATCACCTGGGCGCATTTTTGCTTTTTTACCACCATCAATACAAATTGTTGCCATCGTCGCTTCAAGAGGTGTGATTGGTAAAGCATTTGGTACTGTTAACCAATTAAGTTTCATATGAAGCATTTCTTCTAATGCATTTGCACGTTGAATTTCTTCTGGTGCACAAAAACTAATAGCTAATCCACTTTCGCCAGCGCGAGCAGTACGGCCAATACGATGTACATGAACTTCAGGATCCCATGATAATTCGTAATTAATTACCATTTCTAACGCTTTAATATCAAGTCCACGCGCTGCAACATCGGTTGCAACCAACACTCGACAACTACCATTAGCAAAGCGGATTAGCGTCTGATCTCGCTCTCTTTGTTCCATATCACCATGTAAAGCAAGCACACTTTGGTTGCTTTCTGTTAGCGTTTCATAAACCTCTTGGCAATCTTTTTTGGTATTACAAAATACAACACAAGAAGCCGGTTGCTCACGACTTAATAATTTTTGTAATAATCCAACTTTTCCATAGCGAGACACTTCATAAAACTGTTGTTCAACAGCGGGTAATTCATCAACTGAGTTAATTTCAATTGTTAATGGATTTTGTTGAATTCGACGACTAATTGCTGCAATTTCATCAGGCCATGTTGCTGAGAATAGTAATGTTTGACGCTGTGTTGGCATCTGATTGATGATACTATTGATATCATCAAAAAAACCCATATCCAACATGCGATCTGCTTCATCAAGCACGAGAGTTTTAACATCGCTTAAAGTTACAGTCTCTTTTCTCAGGTGATCAAGCAATCTACCAGGTGTCGCTACAATAATATGAGCGGCATGAATAAGCGAATCACGCTGGATGCTAAAAGGCACACCGCCACATAGTGTTAGTACCTTAATATTAGGAAGATAACGAGCAAGACGGCGTAATTCATTAGCGACTTGATCTGCCAGCTCGCGTGTAGGACACAGCACTAATGACTGAGTGTTAAATTGTTTAGCATCGATGTGTTGTAATAATCCCAAACCAAAAGCAGCAGTTTTGCCACTTCCTGTTTTTGCCTGAGCACGGACGTCTTTCCCTGCCAGAATTGCTGGTAAAGCAGCTTCCTGAACAGGTGTCATAGTTAAGTAACCAAGTTCATTTAGGTTATCAAGTTGTTCGGTAGGAAGTGCGTTAAGTTCAGCAAATGAGGTCACAATGAAAATTCCGAATAATAAGTAAATAAAGTAAAAAAACAGATATCGCGCAATGATACTATCCCTTCACTGCTGTGTCGTGAGGTATTTTTATTCAGTTATCGCTATATTTTGACCAAAAAAAGCTTTTAAATACCTTATTAATTACATCTTTCTTCACTTAAAATAAATTAGCAAAACTGCACCCACCGTGAAATAATAAAAATAAATTAAATAATATAAATATTGCGACAAAAAAATTCAAATTAACATTCTAAAAAACAACCCAGCAAGCAGCATAATAATTTACAAAAGATAATTTAATAAATTATAATTCCAAAATAAATAAAAAAACAAATTCACCTTAATTATAATCCATCAATAAATCTAAAGTTAATTTATGATAAAAGAAACGTCTCTATTTGTTATCGCAACTATATTTTCATTATCAGCTCAAGCCAATTATTTAGGGGGATTCGCTAGTAGCAGTATTAACTACCTTGATTGGACACAACACACAACACACAAAACAGGCAATACTACGCATAAAGATGATTTTGCTTACTTAGAACTAGAAGGAGGCGTTAATTTTTCATGGGGTGAGTTTTATGGATTTTTTGATTTAGAGAATCCATTTAATCGCCGAATCACTCAACCAGGACATAATCAACGCTATGCAACGAAAACGACTGGGCGTATTTATCTAGGAAAGAGTAATTTTAATCTTTATGGCCATGTCTATGGTGTCTGGTCACTACCAAGTCAAAAATATGGAGGGAATTTTCATGAAATAAATACACTTTATGGGATTGGTTATAATACCCAATTTGCTAATTTATGGTTTAAACCTTTTATTGCCTTTCATTATGTTGACCAAACTTTTTATTCCGGTAACAACGGCTATGTGGCAGGTTGGGTTGCTGGATATGATTTTTCTTTATATCAGCAAAAATTTAGCCTGACTAATTGGCATGAAATGGAGTTTAACCGTAATAAAAATTATGGCAATGGAGGGAAAAATGGATTTAATGGCGCTTTAGCATTTTGGTGGCACGTAACTCCTTCTATTACGACTGGTGTTCAATATCGTTATGCGTATAAAAAGTTAGGAGAAAACTTCTTACAAGACGGTATTGTTTATAGCTTAAAATATAACTTTTAATAACTAATTGTTAATTTTTATTACGGTGGATGTCTATTTATCCGCTGTAATGTCTTTTTCACTATTAATAGCCATTATTCTTGTTAGATATTTAAACTCGATAAAAAGATATATTTCAATACTAAACTTCAAGTTATAACCAAAGAGTGACATTAAACATCAGTATAACGAAAATTCACTTCATCAACTCTCCTCTGACCTCCAATTGAATATTTTTCAAACAAAACATCATTTCTTACATTTTTTTCTACGATTTTATTTGTAAAAATATGTATTTATTTTAGAAACATGTTATTTTATGAAAATCTCGTTAATATCCAATAATTAAATTAACATTTACGTAATAGTTTGATTACTTGTGATCACATTAACACAAAAGACCAACCATTCACCCACTTACCATTACAATTGTTTACACTGCCGCAACCTTACCGTAAAATGTCCTTACTGATACTGATGAAACAACAATAGAACCTTTGTCATTTGGGTCGTTGGATGAGACTTATGAAATACATAAAAAGTATTGGGACACTCTCGCTATTAGCAGCTGCACTTTTACTCAGTGGCTGTGACATGGCGTTAATGAATCCCAAAGGCGCTATCGGCGCTGAACAAAAAACATTAATCCTTATCGCTCTTGGTTTAATGTTAATTGTTGTGATACCGGTAATTGTGATGGTGATCGTTTTTGCTTATCGCTACCGTGAATCCAATACTAAAGCCACTTATAGCCCAAACTGGGCTCACTCAAATAAAATTGAACTCGTCGTTTGGACTGTGCCAATTATCATTATCGTGATTTTGGCGAGCATTACATGGAAAACAACCCATGAGCTTGATCCTTATAAACCACTAGATTCAACAGTAAAACCAATTACTATTGAAGTTATTTCAATGGATTGGAAATGGTTATTTGTCTACCCAGAACAAGGTATCGCTACAGTTAATGAACTGGCTTTCCCTACTAATGTTCCTATTAATTTCAAAATCACATCTGACTCTGTAATGAACTCATTCTTTATTCCTCGCTTAGGTGGCCAAATCTATGCGATGGCAGGAATGCAGACCAAACTCCATCTTATTGCAAATGAGCCTGGTGAATATCAAGGTATGTCAGCAAGCTATAGCGGACATGGCTTCTCTGATATGAAATTTACTGCAATAGCAACGCCTGATCAGGCGGGTTTTGATGCATGGGTTGAGAAAGTAAAACAATCATCAGATACATTAAATACGACCGCTGCATTTGATGAACTTGCTAAACCAAGCCAGAAAAATCCAGTGACCTACTATTCAAGCGTGAAGCCAATGTTATTCCAAGAGACCATATCTAAATTTGGACACACTGGACATGGTGCTCACGGTGGCAACGATCAGACAGCACAACAGCACTCTGATGCGGCGATGAATATGAACATGAGCCATGCGGCACATGCAGGAGCAGAGGAATAAAAGCATGTTCGGAAAATTAACTCTCGATGCAATACCGCTACACGAACCAATCATTATTATTACATTAATTGGTATCGTTCTGGGTGGGCTTGCTGTTGTTGGCGCTTTAACTTACTTCCGTAAATGGAAATGGTTATGGAGCGAGTGGTTAACCAGCGTTGACCACAAAAAAATTGGTATTATGTATATCATCGTAGCGATGGTCATGATGTTCCGTGGCTTTGCCGATGCGATAATGATGAGAAGCCAACAGGCGCTCGCCTCTGCGGGTGAAGCAGGCTTCTTACCGCCACATCATTATGATCAAATCTTTACAGCTCACGGCGTTATCATGATTTTCTTCATGGCAACCCCTTTTGTTGTTGGTTTGATGAACCTTGTCGTTCCACTACAAATTGGTGCGCGTGACGTTGCATTCCCATTCTTAAACTCATTGAGCTTCTGGTTCTTTGTTGTCGGCGTGCTGCTTATCAACATCTCTTTGGGTATTGGTGAATTTGCACAGACAGGTTGGTTAGCATATCCGCCACTTTCTGGTTTGGAATACAATCCGGGGGTCGGGGTCGATTATTGGATATGGAGTTTACAGATATCCGGTATTGGTACGCTACTAACAGGTGTTAACTTCTTCGCGACTATCTTGCGTATGCGTGCACCTGGTATGAGCATGATGAAAATGCCAGTATTCTCATGGGCAGCGTTATGTACTAACGTCCTGATTATTGCTGCATTCCCAATTTTGACCGTCACTATCACCCTACTCACTTTAGACCGCTATCTTGGTACGCATTTCTTTACCAATGATATGGGCGGTAACATGATGATGTACATCAACCTAGTTTGGGCTTGGGGTCATCCAGAAGTTTATATTCTTGTTCTTCCTGTCTTCGGTGTTTTCTCTGAAGTTACAGCAACATTCTCGAAAAAACGGCTATTTGGTTATACCTCATTAGTAGGTGCGACCGTGGTTATTACCGTATTGTCATTTATTGTTTGGTTACACCACTTCTTTACTATGGGGTCGGGTGCAAACGTCAATGCCTTCTTTGGTATAGCCACTATGATTATCGCCATACCTACCGGGGTTAAAATCTTCAACTGGTTGTTTACGATGTACCAAGGTCGCATTGAGTATAAAAGCCCAATGTTATGGACTATCGGCTTCCTGATCACTTTTTCTGTCGGCGGGATGACAGGTGTTCTATTAGCCGTTCCTGGCGCAAACTTCGTTTTACATAACAGCCTATTTTTAATTGCGCACTTCCATAACGTTATTATTGGTGGTGTTGTCTTTGGTTGTTTCGCGGGTATGACTTATTGGTTCCCTAAAGCATTTGGCTTCACACTAAATGAAAAATGGGGTATCCGTGCATTCTGGTTCTGGTTTATCGGCTTCTTTATGGCATTTATGCCGCTGTATATCCTTGGTTTTATGGGTATGACTCGTCGTTTAAGCCAAAACATCAACCCAGAATTTAACCCAATGCTACTCGTTGCTGCTGGTGGTGCGGTGCTGATTGCTATCGGTATTGCATGTCAAGTAGTACAAATTTACGTTAGTATCCGTGACCGTCATGAAAACCGCGATTTAACCGGTGACCCGTGGGGTGGGCGTACTCTGGAATGGTCAATCTCTTCTCCAGCACCTTTCTATAACTTCGCTACAGAACCACAAGTTAAAACTCGTGATGATTGGTGGGATCAAAAAGAAAAGGGTACTGCTTATCAACGCCCTGCTAAATATGAGCCAATCCACATGCCTAAAAACACAAGTGCAGGTGTGATTATTTCGGCATTTAGCTTAATACTTGGTTTTGCCATGATCTGGCATATCTGGTGGTTAGCTATCGTTGGCTTCGCTGGCATGATCGTGACTTGGATCGTTAAGAGCTTTGATACTGATGTTGATTACTACGTTCAAGTCCCAGAGATTGAAGCTATCGAGAATAAGCATTATGAAGAACTGAAAGAAGCAGGTGTGAAATAATGTCTACTCAAACTGTAAATAACGCAAACGCCCATGAGCATCATGGGCATCACGATGCAGGAGCAACGAAAGTATTTGGCTTCTGGATCTACTTAATGAGCGACCTTATTCTGTTTGCTAGCTTATTCGCAACTTATGCGGTGCTTGTTAACGGAATTGCAGATGGCCCATCAGGTAAAGAAATTTTTAGCTTACCTTTTGTTTTGGTAGAAACCTTCTTACTGTTGTTTAGTAGTATTACTTTTGGTTTTGCCATGCTGAGCATGAATAAAGGTAGTGTCAGCCGAGTTAATCTTTGGTTATTTGTCACTTTCTTATTCGGTTTAGGTTTTGTCATCATGGAAGTCTATGAATTCCATGAATTAATCGCAGAAGGTTATGGTCCTGACCGTAGCGCATTCTTATCAGCTTTCTTTGCTTTAGTTTCAACGCATGGTCTTCACGTTACTGCGGGCTTAATTTGGATTGTAATCATGATGATCCAGGTTTCACGTCGTGGTCTAACAGAAGTAAACCGTACTCGTTTAAGCTGTTTAAGCCTGTTCTGGCACTTCCTTGACGTTGTCTGGATCTGTGTCTTCACTGTAGTTTATCTGATGGGGGCTATGTAATGAGTCATTCTAATACCTCTCCTTCAGGCGCAAGCCACGGCAGTATGAAGTCTTATCTGATTGGCTTTATTCTGTCAGTTATCCTTACCGTTATTCCTTTTTGGATGGTAATGGAAGGAACAGCAACACCAGCAACTATTCTGTGGACTGTCGTCGGCATGGCCGTCGTGCAAATTGTGGTTCATTTAGTTTGTTTCTTACATATGAACACTTCTTCAGAAGAGCGTTGGAACGTTACTGCATTCTTGTTCACACTGCTTATTATCGGTATTGTCGTAGTAGGCTCACTGTGGATTATGTACAACCTGAACATCAATATGATGATGGATTAAGGGTTGTTATTATGATTAAGCAATACCTACAAGTCACCAAACCAGGAATTATCTTCGGTAATTTAATTTCTGTTATCGGTGGTTTCCTTCTCGCCTCTAAAGGCGAGATTGATTACCCCCTCTTTTTCGCGACTTTACTTGGGGTATCTCTGGTCGTTGCTTCTGGTTGTGTTTTTAACAACTATATTGACCGTGATATTGACCGTATCATGGAAAGAACGAAGAACCGCCCATTAGTTAAAGGATTGATCGATCCACAAGTTAGTCTTATTTATGCTGCCGTATTAGGTATTGCAGGTGTTGTACTGCTCTATGTAGCCGCAAATCCACTTGCTATGTATATCGCTGTATTTGGCTTTATTATTTATGTAGGGGTATATAGCCTTTATATGAAGCGTAAATCTGTTTATGGCACCCTAATCGGAAGCTTATCTGGCTCTGCTCCACCAGTTATCGGCTATTGTGCTGTCAGTGGTGAGTTTGATGCTGGTGCGATGATCTTGCTATTAATCTTTAGCTTGTGGCAAATGCCTCATTCTTATGCTATCGCTATATTTCGTTTTAAAGACTACCAAGCTGCGAACATTCCTGTATTACCTGTTATAAAAGGTATTTCAGTCGCGAAACGCCATATCATTCTTTATATTTTAGCGTTTATGATTGCAACATTAATGCTAACGCTGGTGGGTTACGCCGGTTATAAATACCTGATTGTGGCTTCAGCTGTCAGTATTTGGTGGTTAGGCATGGCGTTATCCGGCTATAAAGCGACTAATGATAAAGTATGGGCACGAAAATTATTTATTTTCTCTATCGTTGCCATTACTTCGCTTAGCGTGATGATGTCTGTTGATCCAACAAGTTCAACCGAAACTGTATTTGCATATCTAAGATAATGCATTTTCAATAGATAGCTTAAATAATGCCAGTCAGAGTCTGACTGGCATTTTCTTTATTATTTATTACTGTTTAAAGTCGTATCAGTACAGTTTTACCTTTTTTGAATACCATTTATTGATTAACCTCACCAAGAAATGTCATTACAATGGGGTATCAGTAATATGAGGTAATCCATGAATGATAATAAAATGACCCCACTAGAGCGCAAAGCAACTTGGGGGCTAGGGACTGTTTTCTCTCTTCGCATGCTTGGCATGTTTATGGTACTTCCAGTTTTAACCACTTATGGGCTCCAGCTACAACACGCAACAGAATCACTTATCGGATTAGCCATTGGTATTTATGGTTTAACACAAGCTATTTTTCAAATTCCATTTGGTTTCTTCTCTGATAAATTTGGCCGAAAACCAATGATTATTTTCGGCCTGATTATCTTTATTTTAGGTAGCCTAATTGCTGCGTTAAGTGACAATATTTACGGCATTATTATTGGTCGAGCATTACAAGGTGCGGGTGCAATTTCTTCTGCCGTAATGGCCTTATTGTCAGACTTAACCAGAGAGCAAAATCGGACTAAAGCCATGGCATTTATTGGTATTAGTTTTGGTATTACCTTTGCTTTAGCGCTGGTTTTAGGCCCTATTTTGGCCAACATTATTGGCTTAAATGGTCTATTTTGGGGAATCGCACTACTCGCTTTCTGCGGTATCATTATTACTTTATTCACAGTACCTAATAGTGAAAATCATATTCTTAACCGTGAGTCGAGTTTTGTTCGTGGTAGTGTAAAAAAAGTCTTATTTGATGCACAACTTCTTAAGCTCAATGCGGGTATTTTCTCTCTGCATACTTTGTTAATGGCAGCATTTGTCGCACTTCCTTTAGTAATGAGCAAAGCGGGTTTAGCACCAGAAAAACATTGGATTGTTTATCTAGTAACAATGCTAATTGCATTTATTACCGTTTTACCTTTTATTATTTATGCAGAGAAAAAACGTAAAATGAAACAGATCTTTTTGTTCTGTATTTTTTTACTCATGATTGCTCAAGTAATTTTAATTAGCTCTGGTTCAACACTATGGTTAATTATTGCAGGGATCCAAATCTTCTTTATTGGCTTTAATATTATGGAAGCTTTATTGCCTTCACTTATTAGCAAAGAAGCCCCTGCCGGTTATAAAGGTACAGCAATGGGAGTTTATTCCACCAGCCAATTTCTAGGCGTTGCACTAGGCGGTATTTTAGGTGGATGGTTATATCAACATTATGATGCACAGATTGTTTTTGGCGGTTGTTTGCTTATTGCCGTTATGTGGTTTGCTATTAGCTTAACATTACGCCAACCACCTTATGTCAGTAGCTTGCGAGTCGAACTACCAACAGGCTTATCGCCAATACAACAGCAACAACTTCAACAATTATTTAGTCAACAACCCGGTGTCAATGAAGTTGTTATTATTGCAAATGAGCAAAGCGCTTATATTAAAGTTGATACCAAACAGACCCCAAGAGCCACATTAGAATCTTTAGTGCTTTCTGTGTAATAAATAGCTGTAGAGTGTAAATAAACAATAGAAATGAAAACGCGCTGGTAAACAGCGCATTTCTTAATGAAAAAATTAATCGCGGAAATTATTAAATTGAAAAGGTTGCCCTAATTCACCCTCTCGCACTAATTTCATCACACCTTGTAAATCATCGCGAGATTTACCAGTAACACGAACTTGTTCACCTTGGATTTGAGCCTGAACTTTCAATTTACTGTCTTTAATGAGTTTAACAATCTTCTTTGCCAGCGCTGCATCAATGCCCTGCTTTAATGTCGCTTCTACGCTATACATTTTTCCGCTGTGAGTCATCTCTTCAGGGATATTCAACACGGCACCATCGATCCCTCTTTTTGCCATTTTCTCACGCAGAATATCTAATAACTGCTGAACCTGAAACTCAGATACACTGGTTGTTTTAACGGATTCTGTTTTTTCGTTTAGCTCAAAGCTAGCCTCAACATTACGAAAATCCCAACGAGTCGTCAGTTCACGTTGTGCGTTTTCAA
This sequence comes from Proteus hauseri ATCC 700826, assembly GCF_001654965.1. Lineage (GTDB taxonomy): Bacteria > Pseudomonadota > Gammaproteobacteria > Enterobacterales > Enterobacteriaceae > Proteus > Proteus hauseri. The sequence continues at coordinate 120,653 of NZ_LXEV01000016.1, read as the reverse complement.
CCGCATTACGCACTTCATGTAAGTCAACTTCAGATACAATATCAAAAGATGGCATTCTTTCTTCCTCAATAAATAAATACAACCCGAATAATAGCTGTTTTTAAGGCAGCAAAAAAGTATTGAGCACCGAATAGCACTCTTTATTGATCATTTGAAAGCAAACATACTTTAAACAGCCAAGCTTAATCAATGATATAATTTTCATGACAACGCGGTTGGACAAATAATGCATAGCCACCTGTTTGCCATTTAACAGGAGAAAAGACTCAATGAAAATTACCGTATTAGGATGTGGTTCAATAGGTAAACTTTGGATTGCCGCACTCACACTTCAATCGCATGAAGTACAAGGATGGCTTAGAGTTCCTCAATCTTTTTTAGAGGTAAATGTAGACTCCATTAAAGGTCATGCATTTAATCAACGTATTTTTGCTAATCAAAAAGAAGTATTAAAAGAGTGTGAATTACTTATTGTTTGCCTAAAATCTTGGCAAGTTTCAGATGCTGTTAATAACCTTTTACCTCATCTTTCTGCACAATGTCCTATTCTATTAATTCACAATGGAATGGGAACTATCGATGAACTTCCTGTCTCTGAACCCCCGACAGCTAGAGCTATTTTACAAGGTGTCATTACACATGGTGCTTACCAGCAAGGACAAGATGTTATTCATTCAGCAGAAGGTATCACCCATATAGGACCTCTTAATTTTGCTGCTCGCCAATATAGTTTTTTAGCAGAAATCTTACACCACGCACTCCCTGATGTAGCTTGGCACAATGATATCCATACTATTAGCTGGCTCAAGCTAGCTGTAAATTGTGTTATTAATCCTTTAACCGTTTTTTATCAATGTCGAAATGGTGATTTGCTCCGTTACCCCGAACATATTCAAACAGTGTGTGATGAGGTTTACCAAGTAATGGAAAGAGAAGGTGTTATTCCAACTTCAAAGATGCATTTACATGGCTATATTATTGATACAATAGAACAAACTGCTAATAATTATTCATCCATGTATCAAGATATAAAATATCAGCGTCACACAGAAATCGATTACATTACAGGTTATCTATTACGTCGCGCATCAGAGCAAGGGCTCGTATTGCCAGAAAATAACCGTCTTTTTCAATTTATAAAACAAAAGGAAGGCAATTATGACCATATCAGCACTCATCTGCCTAGCTAATGGCAGTGAAGAAACTGAAGTTGTTACGACAGCAGATTTATTGATTAGAGCGGGAATCAAAGTTGTATTAGCCAGCGCTGAAGATGACGTTGATGAATTAATTATTACTTGTTCACGAGGTATCAAACTTGTCGCGGATGCACCACTTGTTCGAGTAGTTGATCATCACTATGATGCGATAATCTTACCCGGTGGATTACAAGGCTCTGAAACATTAAAAGACAGCCCATTAGTGGTTGAAAAAGTGCGCCGTATGCACAGCGAAAATAAACTTGTTGCGGCTATCTGCGCAGCTCCTGCTATTATTCTTGAACATCATAATATTTTTCCTATTGGAAATATGACGGGATTTCCTGCATTAAAGAATAAAATATCGCCAAAGAAATGGGTTGATTACCGTGTCTATTTTGATGAAAGAGTTAACTTAATTACTAGCCAAGCACCGGCAACGTCTATTGATTTTGCGCTAAAAATTATTGAGCGTTTAAAAAGTAAAGAAGCTGCTGCCGAAGTCGCCAAACAACTTGTATTACCACCAGGTATTTATAATTATCAAGATGAATTTACTGGTTTTGGAGATAAGTAATTTATTATAACCGCTAATATCTATTCTTACTTTAGTGGTTATAAATTTATTAATTGATTAATCTTAAATATTGTTCTTTTTTTATGATAATCTGTAAGTGCCCTTTATATTCCTCTATCTTACCAAATCCACATATTTTTTTATTTTCTAATAAAAACAATGAACCAAATTTTTTATTAAACATACCCAAATCACTCTTCCAAATTAAAAAAGTAATATTTTTATTTGGATATTTATTGTCTAAGTTTATTAATATTCGTTTATTTAGATCTCTTACTTCAAAAACAACGCCACAAACTAACAGTGATTCATTTACATGAAATGGCGCTTTATTAGCATTAATTGATGAGCTAGCAAAAGCTGTTGGTATTGATAGCAAAATAACTAATATTATTTTAAAGAAATTCATGATTATCTTATCCCTTTAACTGTGATTTTTCTTTCAAAGTAATTCTTGGAATTCCATTATACTCACTAATAATACCGTTAATGCATATTGGCTTCCCCAACTTTAAATTAATTCCGGTAAACTCTCTTGCATTATCATCCCATATAATTGCATTAAACAATATATTAGAGTAATGGCTATCAATATTTAATAAGGTCATTTTATTAAATGATTTTATTTGTTCTAATTTTCCACAAACTATTTTTTCTTCACCTATATAATTATAGGCTTCACTTGCTGATATTGTTTCTTCTATTATCGGTGAAATATATTGTTTTTCATCTTTTATATCAATCAGCTGACTCTCTTTACTCCCTGTCAAAAAACAGAATTATTATCATGATTAATTTTATTTTCTATCGTTTTATTATCATAAAGATATATAGCAGAAATAATAACAATAAATAATGCGGAGAAAGAAAAAAGAAGTGAAATTTTATTTTGCTTTTGTGATTTCTCTTTATTTTCATCTAATAGCTTTATTATATTATTTTTAAATTCATTGTTTTTTTCTTCACTTAGCGTACCCAGCGCTTCGTTGGGTTTTATTCCTATTAATTCACCAAGAGCGACACTCGTTATTTTATCTTTTTCTGTTTCAGATAACTTTTTGCTTCCTTCCACCAATGTTATTACTTTGCGATTTGATGAAAATTGTTTTCTCTCTGCATCATTTAGACCTTTTCTAAATAAATCTAATTCATGTAATGTTTTTTCTCTTAACGACTGTGTTATTAAAGTAATTTTTTGTTGTTCTTCTAGTTTTGTTTTTAATTTAAGATTAAAATTAATAATTTTGTTTTTTTCTTTTAAAATATCGTCTACTTTTTCTTTATGTTCTTTTAATTGTGATATTTCCAGTATTTTTTCATTAAGCCTTAATTCTAAATCTGTTCTATAGTTTATTTCTTTAATTTTATCTTCCATTGCTTTTGAATAATCAATTTCTTGTTTTAATAATTCATTTCTAATTTCATTAATAACAAAGTTAGGTTGATAACGCCATTGTTGATTAGAGTACCTCAATAACATACAACCTACATTTTTAAGCAATGCATTTTGTCTTTTTAATAAGTCTCCAAAACTATAATAATCAATTGCATTATTATGTGATTGTATTTTGGATAACCCATCAACTTCTATTGCTAAACGAATTCCTTTGCTTTCATCTAACACCATAAAATCTATACGACGAGATCGATTATCTTGGTCTTTAAATGGAAATTGAGCTTGTAAATGACAAGCTTTTAATTCTGGTATCTGACTCAGAATTTTCTCTACAAATAAAACTTCATAGTTAGCAGGATGAATCATTAACTGACTGTTTTTATTAATCCATTCTTGCCATTCGCTCGATATAGACATATTTATGCAATTACTCATAAACACAAATTAATCTATAAATTTTACTTATATTAAAATTAAAGTCTATATTAATTAAGTATTCTCTATCATCACCGTTATAAAACCAAAAAAGCCACTCTATCAGTGGCTTTTAAATTTGGCAGATTAAAAGGTTTATTATGCTACTTTTTACGATAAACTTTTACGTTATCAAAACCTTGCTCTCGTAAAAAAAGTGCCTGTAAACGACTCATCATACCGCGGTCGCAGTAGAGTAAATATGTTTTTTCTTTATTTAAATCACCAAATTGAGTACCTAATTTATAGAAAGGTAACTCTTGAACTTCAACGCCGTCGAGTTTCAATGGTGAGCTCTCTTGTTCTTCTGGAGAACGAATATCCAAAACAACATCATTAGCTGTAAATTCAGAAACTGTTTCAACTTCAACCACTTGCTGTACAGTTTCTTCAGCAATACGACGGATATCCATATTTTTAGCGTTTTCAACAACAGTATCTAAAATAGCAAAATCGAATTTCTCTTCTTCCGCTTCTATTTTCTCTTTAACGGCTTTTACGGTTGGACTTTTTGAAATAACACCACAGAATTCTGGCATGGTACGTGCAAAATCTTCAGTACCTATTTGGCGCGCAATATTAATAATGTTTTCTTTATCATGTGTAATCAGTGGACGCAAAATTAAAGTGTCTGTCGCATTATCAATCAAACGTAGATTTGTTAATGTTTGACTAGAAACTTGACCTAATGCTTCACCTGTTACTATCGCCTGCACACCATAACGCTCTGCAACACGTGATGCCGCACGTACCATCATACGCTTAAGCACAACACCCATTTGGCCATCATCAACTTTTTCTAAAATTTCTGCGACAACGGGCTCAAAATCAACGGCAACAAAATGTACTTTATGAGAACGGCCAAAGCGGTTCCATAAATAGTGAGCAACTTGTTTAACACCGATTTCGTGAGCAGAACCACCCAAATTAAAGAAACAATAGTGAACCCTGCTACCACGACGCATTAGCATATAACTTGATACACCTGAGTCATAACCACCGGAAATCAGCGATAAAACATCTTCTTGGGTACCAATAGGGAAACCACCAATACCTTCGTATCGTGCATTAACTAAAATAAGTTTATCGTCTTCAATTTCTAAATTAATAGTGACATCAGGACGCGTTAATTTAACTTTTGCACTTTCAACATGCTGATTAAAACCACCACCGACATAACGCTCAACTTCATTTGAAGTAAAGCTATGTTTGCCACGACGCTTAGCACGAACACAGAACGTTTTATTTTCAACTAAATGCCCAAATGCAGCAAATGTTTGCTCAAAAATATGGTGTAAATCGGTATAGCTGTGCTCTTCAACTTGTAAAAAATGATGGATACCCGGAATTCGAGTTAATGCATCACAAACATCAGCACTTTTACTTTCATCTTTACTTACTACGATAATATTGTCCCAATTACGAACAACTGTAGTATCCTCACCTAACGTGCTTAATACATTACGAATATTACTAGTAAGAATTTTGATAAAACGTAAACGTACAGAAGGGCTTTTGATTGTGATTTCTGGAAATAATTTAATAATAAACTTCATAGTCAATTAGTCATAGGTTATTAAGTAGATACATAAACTACAGTGATGTTGATTGACTGGAGTTTATAAAAGTCACAAAGTATATCACCAATATTTAGGGCTCACCCGCAAAAATCACTGACTGAATAAGAAATTTTCTGCTTAAGTGTAGTAAGATGATCGCTATTATTCAGCTAACATGCTTTATTATCAGAAATATTATGGCTAAAAAAACGACATCTATTAACGAAGACATCGCTCAAGTACCAAGCTTTGAAGCATCAATGCAAGAACTTGAGCAAATAGTTAACCGCTTAGAATCAGGTGAATTGCCTTTAGAAGAGGCGCTCAATGAGTTTGAACACGGCGTTCATCTAGCCCGTGTTGGACAGAAAACCTTACAAGATGCCGAGCAACGCGTTCGTATCCTTCTAAAAGAGGACGACAATTCTGCTCCTGATGAATTTATCCAAGAGGCTGAATAATTGAGTAACGCTATTTCAAATTCGGATACATTCCGTCAAAAATTACATTTAGCGCATCAACGTGTCGATGATGCATTAAATCAAGCATTATCAGCACTTCCTTTCACCGATATGCCATTAGGCAAAGCCATGCACTATGGTGCTCTTTTAGGTGGCAAACGCTTACGCCCTTTTCTTGTTTATACTGTCGGTGAAATGTTTAAAGTTCCTACTATTAATCTTGATGCTCCCGCGGCGGCTGTTGAGTGTATTCATGCTTATTCACTTATTCATGATGACCTGCCAGCAATGGATAACGATGACCTGCGCCGCGGTAAACCTACTTGTCATATTGAGTTTGGTGAAGCCAATGCCATTTTAGCCGGGGATGCTTTACAAACTTTAGCTTTTGAGATTTTAGCCAAGAATTCAATGCCAGATGTTACTATGTCAGATCGCATTGCTATGATTTCAGAATTAGCAACAGCCAGTGGCCTTGCGGGGATGTGTGGTGGTCAAGCACTTGATCTTGATGCTGAAGATAAATCAGTCGATTTAGTCTCTCTTGAAAAAATCCATTTGCATAAAACGGGTGCATTAATTCGTGCCGCAGTTCGCCTTGGCGCATTTACTGCGGGTCAAAAAGGTCATGATGTTTTACCCGCTTTAGATAAATATGCACACTCCATTGGACTAGCCTTTCAAGTGCAAGATGACATTTTAGATGTTATTGGTAGCACAGAAGAGACCGGAAAACGCCAAGGAAGTGATCAAGAATCAGGTAAAAGTACTTATCCTGCATTACTTGGTTTAGAGCAAGCTCAAAAGAAAGCACAAGAATTGTATAACGAAGCATTGGATGCTTTAGCGTTTCTAGAGCAATACGAGTACGATACAACCACGCTTAAACAATTAGCGAGTTTTATCGTTGAACGGAAAAACTAATAAAAAATAAAGAGAGCAGCTTACCTGTTCTTTCCCTATTTAAGTGATTAATTAATAGGCATCACATGAGCATTGATATCGAAAAATATCCCACACTGGCGTTAGTTGATACTCCTGAAGATTTGCGCCTTTTACCAAAAGAGAGTTTACCCAAACTCTGTGATGAGCTAAGGCTATTTCTTCTTAACAGTGTCAGCCGCTCAAGTGGTCACTTCGCCTCAGGTTTAGGTGCTATTGAGTTAACCGTTGCCCTTCATTATGTCTATAAAACACCTTTTGATAACCTTATCTGGGATGTGGGACACCAAGCCTACCCGCATAAGATCTTAACAGGTCGCCGTGATCGTATTGATACTATTCGCCAAAAAAATGGTTTACATCCATTCCCTTGGCGCGAAGAGAGTGAATATGACAAACTTTGTGTCGGTCACTCATCTACCTCTATTAGTGCGGGTCTTGGAATGGCTGTTGCAGCCGAACAAGAAAATCTAGGCAGAAAAACAGTCTGTGTTATTGGTGATGGTGCAATCACCGCAGGTATGGCTTTTGAAGCAATGAATCATGCGGGTGATATTGAACCAGATATGTTGGTTGTGCTTAACGATAATGAGATGTCAATTTCAGAAAACGTAGGTGCGCTAAATAATCACCTAGCACAACTACTTTCAGGCAAACTGTACACCACCTTACGCGAAGGTGGGAAAAAAGTTTTTTCTGGTATTCCGCCAATTAAAGAATTACTGAAAAAAACTGAAGAACACATTAAAGGCATGGTGGTTCCCGGCACCATGTTTGAAGAATTGGGCTTTAATTATATTGGGCCTGTTGATGGTCATGATGTCATCGCATTGGTACAAACATTAACCAATATGCGTGATTTAAAAGGCCCTCAATTACTGCATATTATGACCAAGAAAGGTCGTGGTTATGCGCCAGCAGAACGAGACCCAATTAGCTGGCACGCAGTACCTAAATTTGATCCACAAACAGGGACACTACCTAAAACCCCTAATGCACGTCCAACATTCTCCAAAATTTTTGGTGAATGGTTATGTGAAGAAGCAGCCACTGATCCTAAATTAATGGCAATTACCCCTGCAATGCGCGAAGGCTCAGGCATGGTACGCTTCTCTAAAGAGTACCCTGAGCAATATTTTGATGTAGCGATAGCAGAGCAACATGCAGTGACTTTTGCCGCAGGTTTAGCTATAGGTGGTTATAAACCTGTAGTGGCTATTTACTCAACCTTTTTACAGCGTGCTTACGACCAAGTTATCCATGACATTGCCATCCAAAAATTACCCGTTCTTTTTGCTATTGATCGGGGTGGAATTGTCGGTGCTGATGGTCAAACTCACCAAGGTGCTTTTGATCTCTCATTCTTACGTTGTATACCTAATATGGTCATAATGGCACCAAGTGATGAAAACGAATGTCGCCAAATGCTTCATACTGGGTATCAGTATCAAGAAGGCCCTGTCGCTGTTCGATATCCAAGAGGCTCAAGTATTGGCGCTGAGTTACAGCCTCTTTCAACATTACCAATTGGTAAAGGCATTATTCGTCGCCAAGGTAAAGGTATTGCTATTCTTAACTTCGGTACACTACTTCCAGAAGCCTTAAAAGCAGCAGAAAAACTTGATGCAACAGTTGTGGATATGCGCTTTATTAAACCACTCGATAAATCACTTATTCGGTCATTAGCACAACAACACGATACACTTGTTACGCTAGAAGAAAACGCAATTATGGGTGGAGCTGGTAGCGGTGTTAATGAACTACTAATGCAAGAACGTTGCTTAGTACCGGTCTTAAACTTAGGTATTCCTGATCTTTTTGTACCACAAGGTGGACAAGAAGAGATCAGAGCAGATTTAAAACTTGATGCTAAAGGCATTGAAGAATCCATTATCACTTATAATCTAATAAATTGATTCATAAGCTTTAAAAGTCGTTCCTATTTCATAAATAGGAGCGACTAATTAAAATCTTAGCCACTTCTCCTTTAACTTTCTTTTAAAAAATTACCCTCTAGTATTGTAATAATTAATTCTTAATAACCGACATAAAATATAATACCACTAGCAATAATCACAATAGAAAATCATATTTAAAGTTGAATCCATTCAGCGTTAATTTTTTCAATTAGTTAGATTTTCCTTTCTTTTTGCTTGCTAACGAAACGTTTCGATCTCGCTCACAATTCAAATAACTCCTGCTTGTTTTCTACCTTTTATTTTCTAGTATATGCATAGCGAAACGTTTCGCTGAGGAGGAAGAAATGAAGAAAGGGGTATTACTAAATAGCCATATTTCTACGGTTATTTCATGTCTTGGCCATACAGATAGAATAACTATTGCGGATGCTGGATTACCTATTCCCTCCTGCGTTGAGCGTATTGACCTTGCATTAACTCAAGGGATCCCTGATTTTATATCCGTCTTACAAACCATAACCCATGAAATGCAAATTGAAGCGGTTATGTTGGCTGAAGAAATCAAAAGCATAAATCCCATTTTATTAAGTGAAATCACAACTTATCTGCATTTATTAGAACAACAACAAAAAAACTCCATTGCGATTTTTTATGTCACCCATGAAGAATTTAAAAAGCAACTACCTAAAAATAAAGCAGTAATCAGAACGGGTGAATGCTCACCTTATGCCAATATCGTACTGTTTTCCGGCGTGACCTTCTGAGGGAAATATGGAACCTTTACTTGAACTCAAAGATATTGATAAGTCATTTCCTGGCGTAAAAGCCTTATCAGGAGCAACATTGCGCATTTACCCAGGGCGAGTCATGGCTCTTGTCGGGGAAAATGGTGCAGGTAAATCTACATTAATGAAAGTACTAACCGGTATTTATAAAAAAGATGCGGGTGAAGTCATTTATCAAGGAAATAATTGTTCATTCAATGGTCCAAAATCATCTCAAGAAGCGGGTATTGGTATTATTCATCAAGAGCTTAATCTAATTCCTGAACTCACCATTGCTGAAAATATCTTTTTAGGTCGTGAGTTTACTCGCGCTTTTGGCGCTATTGATTGGAAAAAAATGTACGCAGAAGCTGATAAGCTTTTAGCCCGATTAAACCTCTCATATAGCAGCCACCGTTTAGTATCTGAATTATCAATTGGTGATCAACAAATGGTTGAAATTGCCAAAGTACTTAGTTTTGAGTCTAACGTTATCATCATGGATGAACCAACCGATGCGCTTACTGATACAGAAACTGAATCTCTTTTTAGCGTAATTAGAGAGCTAAGAAATCAAGGTTGCGGCATTGTTTACATCTCTCACCGTTTAAAAGAAATTTTTGAAATTTGCGACGATGTTACGGTGCTACGTGATGGGCAATTTATCGGCGAAAAAACCGTTGCTTCATTACAAGAAGATACCTTAATTGAAATGATGGTAGGCCGAAAATTAGAAGAGCAATACCCCCGCATTAATATCCCTTTAGGAAAAACTAAACTTAATGTCATTAATTTAAGTGGCAAAGATGTGCATGACGTCAGTTTTTCATTACATGAAAATGAAATTTTAGGTATTTCAGGATTAATGGGTGCTGGTCGTACTGAATTAATGAAAATCATCTACGGCGCATTAACAAAAACTAACGGCACTGTTGAATTAGATGGCAAACCTTGCCAAATAACCAAACCTGCTGAAGGTCTTGAACAAGGTATCGTTTATATTTCTGAAGATAGAAAACGCGATGGCTTAGTACTTGGTATGTCAGTTAAAGAAAATATGTCATTAACCGCCCTGCGCTATTTTAGTAATTCAATGAGTGTGCTTAACCATAAAGAAGAGCAACTTACTGTGGGTGATTTTATTAAATTGTTCAATATAAAAACACCGTCGATGGATCAAACCATTGGTTTTCTCTCAGGAGGAAACCAGCAAAAAGTTGCTATTGCCAGAGGCTTAATGACTCGTCCTAAAGTACTCATTCTTGATGAACCAACTCGTGGTGTCGATGTTGGTGCGAAAAAAGAGATTTATCAGCTAATAAATAAATTCAAACAAGAAGGATTAAGTATCATCTTAATTTCTTCAGAAATGCCTGAGGTAATGGGGATGAGTGACCGCATTTTAGTCATGCATGAGGGGCGTATTAGTGGCGAATTTTCAGCTCACAATGTCACACAAGAGATGCTAATGGCGGCTGCGGTTGGCAAACAATATGGCGCAGAGGTAGGAGTTTGATATGAGTACTAATTCAATGCCAGCGTCAAAACGCTGGTTTTCTAAAGCTTGGTTGCTAGAGCAAAAATCACTAATTGCATTACTGATTTTGATTGTTGTGGTTTCTACACTCAGCCCAAATTTTTTCACTTTAAACAATATTTTCAACATTCTACAACAAACCTCGGTTAACGCCATTATGGCTGTAGGCATGACATTAGTCATTTTAACCTCCGGTATTGATTTATCTGTTGGCTCATTATTGGCATTAACCGGTGCTGTTGCTGCTTCTATGGTCAGTGCGGATGTCAATGCGATGGTCGCAGTTGTTGGTGCATTAGCACTTGGTGCAGCAATAGGTGGTGTTACAGGCATTATCGTTGCTAAAGGTAAGGTACAAGCTTTTATTGCTACCTTAGTGATGATGTTATTGCTACGTGGTGTTACGCGTGTTTATACCGATGGTAGTCCAATAAATACCGGCTTTAGCGATAATGCGGATCTTTTTAGCTGGTTTGGTATTGGACGTCCTTTTGGTATTCCAACCCCTATCTGGTTAATGATGATAGTCTTTTTAGCTGCTTGGTATTTATTACATCACACCCGTTTAGGTCGCTATATCTATGCTCTTGGGGGCAATGAATCTGCAACACGTTTATCGGGAATTAGCGTCGATAAAATTAAAATTGCCGTTTATGCCTTATGTGGTTTATTAGCCGCTCTTGCGAGTGTTATCGAAGTTGCACGCCTCTCATCAGCGCAGCCAATGGCCGGTAATGGTTATGAACTTGATGCTATTGCCGCCGTTGTGCTTGGTGGCACGAGTTTGGCTGGTGGTAAAGGTCGCATTATCGGTACGTTGATTGGGGCTTTAATTTTAGGATTTCTAAATAACGCACTGAATTTATTAGGTATATCATCAAATTATCAAATGATAGTAAAAGCAGTCGTCATATTACTTGCTGTTTTGGTAGATAACAAAAAATAACGCTCTTTTCTCTTAATCCGAACCCGACAGGAATTTATATTATGAAACTAAAAAAGATGGCAACACTTCTTTCTGTTGTTGCACTTAGCGCCACAATCAGCGCCAATGCTTTTGCAAAAGAATCTATCGCGCTTGTTATTTCCACACTAAATAATCCTTTCTTTGTCACCATGAAAGACAGTGCTCAGAAAGAGGCTAACCGTTTAGGTTACGATTTAGTGGTGCTCGATTCGATGGATAATCCAGCCAAAGAGCTTGCTAACGTGCAAGATTTAACAGTAAAAGGCACTCGTTTAATGCTGATTAACCCAACAGATTCTGATGCGGTGGGTAACGCGGTAATTATGGCGAACAAAGCCAATATTCCTGTTATCACGTTAGACCGTGTTGCAAACAAAGGCGATGTGGTAAGTCATGTGGCTTCTGATAACCGCCTCGGCGGTAAAATGGCGGGCGATTATATTGCTGATAAAATAGGAAATGATGCCAAAGTGATCCAACTAGAAGGGATCACAGGAACTTCAGCTTCACGTGAACGTGGTGACGGCTTTAAGCAAGCGGTTGATGCACATAAAATCAATGTATTAGCAAGCCAACCTGCTGATTTCGACCGCACTAAAGGTCTTAATGTGATGCAAAACTTACTGACAGCCTACCCTGCTGTTCAAGCCGTATTTGCTCAAAATGATGAAATGGCATTAGGTGCATTGCGAGCACTACAAACTGCGGGCCGCACTGATGTGTTAGTCATTGGATTTGATGGTACTAATGATGGCATTAAAGCCGTTAATCGTGGCGTTTTAGGTGCAACGATAGCACAACGCCCTGATCAAATTGGTATTATCGGGATCCAAACCGCAGATAAAATTCTAAAAGGCGAAAAGGTGGATGCAACAATCCCTGTTGAGCTTGAATTAGTTATCAAAAAATAACAAAAATTATGCCACGAAGTTTTTTCGCTTCGTGGCAGCTTTAATCATTAAAAACGTTTTCCACAAGGATAATGGCTATGACAACACCTCGCCTTGCTGTACTTGGTAGCATTAATGTTGATCACATTATGAATATTTCACAATTTCCTAAGCCTGGTGAAACAATTATTGGTCATCACTACAAAATTGCCTTTGGCGGTAAAGGTGCTAATCAAGCTGTTGCTTGTGGCCGCAGTGGTGCTGATACCTTATTTATCGCCTGTGTGGGTGATGATTCTATTGGTAGCGATATCATTGCTCAATTAAAAACGGATAATATTCAAACCTATGCCATCAGTATTATCCCAGAAACACCAACAGGTGTTGCAATGATATTGGTTAATGAACAAGGCGAAAACGTTATTAGTATTAGTGCTGGTGCAAATGCAGCGTTAACCCCGGCTCATTTCACACAGTATCACCATGCCATTGAGCATGCTGATGCGCTATTAATGCAGCTAGAATCTCCATTAGATACCGTATTTGCCGCGGCAAAATTAGCTAAATCACATCAAACAAAAGTAATTTTAAACCCAGCCCCCGCACTGCCTTTGTCGGATGAATTTCTGAGTTTTATTGATGTTATTACGCCAAATGAGACAGAGGCAGAAATATTAACAGGTATTTCTGTGCATGATGAATCAGGCGCCGCAAAAGCAGCAGAAGTATTACATAGCAAAGGAATTAAACAGGTTCTTATAACCTTAGGTAGCCGTGGAGTTTGGTTTAGTGAACAAGGGAAAGGAACGATTATTCCTGGTTTTAGTGTAGAAGCTGTTGATACCATCGCCGCAGGTGATACATTTAATGGCGCATTTGTGGCTGCAATACTAGAAGGTAAATCTTCCATTGAAGCTATCCGTTTCGCACATGCTGCTGCCGCAATTGCCGTAACACGCCACGGAGCCCAATCATCAGTACCTTGGCGAGATGAAATTGAATCTTTTTTAGCAGAGCGAGCATAAAACCTTGGCAACAATGAAAGATGTCGCCCGTTTAGCGGGCGTTTCGACATCAACCGTTTCACATGTTATCAATAACAACCGTTATGTCAGTGAAGGCATTCGTAAAAAGGTCAATGATGCAATTGAATCTTTAAATTACGCCCCTTCCGCACTCGCACGCAGTTTAAAAATGAACTGCACACATACAATCGGTATGTTGGTAACAACAAGTAATAATCCATTCTACGCTGAAGTAGTGCGTGGGGTTGAGCGTAGTTGCTATGAACGTGGTTACAGCTTAATTTTATGCAACACAGAAGGCGACTATGAACGTATGGATAGCAGCCTTGAAACATTGTTACAAAAACGCGTTGATGGTTTATTGTTGATGTGTACTGAATCACGCACACCTTCTAGCGAAGTTCTTAGCCGTTATCCTCGTTTGCCTATGGTAATGATGGATTGGTCACCATTTGAATATGGCGGAGATATTATTCAAGATAATTCACTATTAGGTGGCGAAATGGCAACACAATACCTTATTGATAAAGGTTTTACTGAAATAGCTTGTATTGCAGGCCCTCAAGATAAATTACCAGCAAAATATCGCCTACAAGGCTATTACAATGCAATGCAAAAAGCAGGACTCCCTATCCGTGAAGAATTTGTCTTAACCAGTGATTTCGAATTTGCGGGGGGATTAACAGCCATGCAGAAATTACTTTCACTAGCTAAATTACCACAAGCAGTTTTTACCTGTAATGATGCAATGGCTGTTGGCGCTTATCAGGCAATTTATCAAAAAGGACTACGTGTACCTGAAGATATTTCGGTGATGGGTTACGACGATATTGATCTTGCTTCTTATATGATCCCACCACTTTCAACGATTCATCAGCCAAAAGATGAATTAGGTAAACTTGCCGTTAATCAATTACTCCATCGTATGGAAAATATCGATGCTAAAGCCAATGTGTTGGTACTTACACCGAAGCTTATTGAGCGTGGTTCAGTGATCAATTTCACAAAATAAGAACAAGAAGATCAACACTATTATTGATGATGCTCTCTTTTAATCTGGGGGCGTTTATTTTTAATTAAATTTATTTAAATAACCATTAAATATCAACTTGTTAGTTAATTTTTAAAACTATAAATCTTCGCCTTTATTTCTTCTTTAACGCCCTATATTAATCCTTTTTTATTCACTCGCGCCATCATAATTGGTGAAGGATGAAATTTTTCATCAAATCTATTATACTGTTGCCCTTTCGCATTATCTGATGCAGACCCATTTTGGGCATTGCTTTGGGATTTTCACTCTTAAACGATAATGTGTTCTTTAATTTATTGGGCTAGTGTTATTCGTATTTAAATGATTTATCACTCCCCATTTTGATAAAATTTGAGAGTATTATTATGTCATTACCTTCTTGTCCTAAGTGCAATTCAGAATACACCTATGAAGATGGTGCAATGTATGTGTGCCCTGAATGTGCGCATGAGTGGAATGATTCTGAGCCTGTCGTTGAAAGCGATGAATTAGTGGTTAAAGATGCTAACGGCAATCTATTAGCCGATGGCGATGCAGTGACTGTGATTAAAGATTTAAAAGTAAAAGGTAGTTCGACCATGTTGAAAATTGGTACCAAAGTAAAAGGTATCCGTTTAGTGGAAGGCGACCATAACATTGATTGTAAAATTGATGGTTTTGGGCAAATGAAGTTAAAATCTGAATTTGTTAAGAAAAACTAAGATAGCAGGTTACTGATAATATCTGGCTTAATTAATCTGGATGTTATCACGATCCTGAAAAAGGCGCTTATTAGCGCCTTTTACTTAATAATTATTTAGTTATTAACCAACAGTTATTGATTAGTTCAATCAATGCTCTCTGCGCTAAAATGATCAAATCCTTTCAGTGAAGGATGTACTTCTTTACCATCACGCAAATAACGAATACCTTCCGCAATTGGCATTATTTGTCCTACACAGTGAAAATCAGCACCAGTATGAGCAAGTGCAATATCTAATGCACCCCGGTTAATTTCTGGCACGGTAAAACATAATTCATAATCTTCACCACCGCTTAGCGCCCATATTTCAGCTTGCTCAGAGCTAACTTCTTCTTTCATTGCCGCAGAATAAGGTAAAGCATCTAAGTTAAGGCGAGCACCGCAACCACTTGCCGATAAAATATGGTTTAAATCAGAAATTAAGCCATCTGAAATATCTATCGCTGATGTGGCTAAATGACGTAATGCCTGTCCTTGCAATAGCCTAGGCTGTGGCCGTAAATGTCTCGCAACAAAGTAATCACGATTTGCTGGCGCGGTTGGATGTAATCTATTTTGTAATATGGCAAGCCCAGCGGCACTATCACCTAATGTTCCAGTGACATAAATCCAATCACCAATCTTGGCACCTGATCGTAATAATGCAGTTCCTTGTGGAACAAGCCCTTGTATGGTTATTGTTAAACTTAATGGGCCTCGCGTTGTATCACCACCAATTAATTGGATGGCGTAATAATCAGCTAAAGCAAAGAAAGAACGGCTAAATGCCTCAAGCCAATCACTATTAGTATCAGGGAGCGTTAATGCCAGTGAGGCCCACGAAGGATCGGCGCCAACAGCAGCAATATCACTAATATTTACAGCAAGGGCTTTATAAGCGAGATCTTCAGGGGAGATAGTCGGAAGAAAATGGATCCCACTCACAAGAGTGTCAGTACTAATCGCAATTTGTTGTTTTTCTGGTACCGTCAGGATTGCGCAATCATCGCCAATTCCCGTACTGACATCCTTTCGCTTTACAGGCTGTGAAGTGAAATATTGCTTGATAAGATCAAATTCACCACAAGGCATTATCTATTCCCTATTAAGCAGAGCATATTAAACAAAAGGCCGGAAATACCGGCCTTGGATTATTGATTTACCATAGAGGAAACGTGAATAACGTTATTTTTTACGAACAACAGGTGCCGCTTTATCAAGAACGCCATTAACAAACTTATGGCTATCGTCCGCACCAAATACCTTAGCCAGCTCAATCGCTTCGTTAATCGCAACTTTGTAAGGAACATCTTCACGGAAGCTAAGTTCAAACATTGCTAAACGTAAAATCGCTTTTTCAACTTGGCCTAACTCTTCCAATTGGCGGGATAAATAAGGTTCCATTGCCTTATCTAAACGAGCTGCATTAATAGCAACACCCACTAAAAGCTGACGAAAGTAAGCAATATCTACACCTTGGGTATCCTGCTCGGATAAAAACTCCAATTCCACATCCGCGATGTCATTTCCGGATAATTGCCATGAGTAGATAGCCTGAACAGCACACTCACGAGCACGACGACGAGCAGCAGGTTTCACAAAATTCCCCTTTAGTTAAAACAGATGATTAGCCCTTTATGGCTTTAAGTACATTGATCATTTCAAGTGCTGTCATTGCTGCTTCAGCACCTTTGTTGCCCGCTTTAGTACCAGCGCGTTCAATAGCCTGTTCAATACTTTCAGTTGTTAAAACACCAAAAGTCACAGGGATCTCACTTTGCATTGCAACTTGAGATAAGCCTGAACTACATTCGCCAGCAACGTATTCAAAATGTGCGGTTCCACCACGGATAACAGTACCTAATGCGATAACTGCATCATATTTGTCGGTTTCTGCTAACGCTTTAACCGTTAACGGTAGCTCATAAGCACCTGGAACCCAAACGACGGTAATATTTTCAGAGGAAACTTGTCCA
Source organism: Proteus hauseri ATCC 700826 (assembly GCF_001654965.1). Classification (GTDB taxonomy): domain Bacteria; phylum Pseudomonadota; class Gammaproteobacteria; order Enterobacterales; family Enterobacteriaceae; genus Proteus; species Proteus hauseri. The sequence goes on along the minus strand of NZ_LXEV01000016.1, from coordinate 103,213 downwards.
ATGCGTTCTAATGCATCAATCGCACCTTCTAATAGGCTGTCGTTGATGAAATTATTAAAACGGGCAATTGCAATTGCTACGCGTGCGTTTTGCGCCGCGACAACACCTTTGATTACGTTCATAGGTTACCTTTTTCTCCTATCCGCGGGGCGCGGATTTTATCATATTCTTTCCTTTACTGCGCTCTGTTTTATTATTACACAGCAAAGGAGCCAAAAACCCTTGATAAATCAAGGCATTTAGTTGGCTGATAACAATGTCGTAACGACAGGAAATAACACACACGGCGCCATTTTACTACAAATAGCGCCGTAGACACACTTATTTGCGTCTATTAATAACGAGGTTTTAAGCAGACTCTAATATCAGAGCCAATTTGTTGAAGTGAATCTATTGTAAATTCAGGAGCTTCGGATAACGATGATAGCGGTGAAAGTGCAAATAATCCCCTAGCATCGTTACCTAAAATTTTAGGTGCAATATAAATAATTAGCTCGTCTACTAACCCAGCTTCTAATAATGCGCCAGCAAAATGAGCACCACTTTCTACCCACAGGGTATTAATATTACGTCGACCTAATTGCATCATTAGTAAAACAAGATCAACGCCATTATTCTTACCATTCGTAGGTAATAAAATTTCACAGACATTTCCTTGCCACTCATTTTTTTGAGAGTGAGTACGCGCTAACCAACACTCTCCTTCAATTTGCGTGATTTTGTGTTTTGGCGTTACTCTGTTTTGACTATCGGTAATAATTCTAATGGGCTGGCGTAGTTCTTCTTGTGGATAAATGGCTTTAATTTCGTTAGAAAGTTCATCCCAGCGTACATTCATTGAGGGATTATCTGCCAATACAGTGGCACTTGTCGTCAAAATTGCACTGGCTTGTGCTCTGAAATTTTGCACATCTTGACGAGCAGCTTTAGATGTTATCCATTGGCTTTCGCCATTAGCCAGTGCCGTTTTACCATCTAAAGATGCACCTAATTTGAGTTGGATATAAGGGAATCCTGTTCTCATACGCTTAAAAAAGCCAACATTAAGTTTTTCAGCTTCTTGCATCAATACACCATGAGAAACATCAATGCCCGCAGTCAGTAATTTATGTAAGCCACGCCCTGCAACTTGAGGGTTAGGATCTTGCATGGCTGCAACAACTCGCACTATGCCAGCATTAACCAAAGCATCTGCACAAGGTGGCGTTTTACCAAAATGACTACAAGGTTCTAAAGTGACATAAGCTGTTGCCCCTTTAGCATTATTACCTGCCATTTTTAATGCATTAACTTCTGCATGAGGGCCGCCAGCATGATGATGGTAACCTTCACCAATAATTTCACCCTCTTTAACAATCACACATCCAACATTAGGGTTGGGTGATGTAGTAAAACGACCAAGTGCTGCAAGCTCAATAGCACGACGCATGAATTTCTCATCATCGTGGTGGTCAGTAAAATCGATGTTATTGTTGTTATTTATCATAATAATTACATTTAAATTTATTATTTATCGTTATTTTTCAAATTATTAAATTAAAGTTTATTTCTTAATCCTGTAATTTGGCAATTTCTTCGCCAAAATCACGAATATCTTCAAAGCTACGATAAACAGAAGCAAAACGAATATAGGCAACTTTATCGAGCTTTTTCAATTGCTCCATAACAAAATTACCAATCTCTTTTGATGGAATTTCTCGCTCACCCGTGGCTCTTAGTTGTGATTTAATTTGGCTAATTGCCGCCTCAACATCATCAGAACTTACAGGGCGTTTTTCTAATGCTTTTAACATGCCTCTACGTAATTTTTCTTCATCAAAGGGTTCACGTATTTCATCACTTTTTACTACCCTAGGCATCACCAGTTCTGCGACTTCAAAGGTAGTAAATCTCTCATGGCATACAAGACATTGACGACGACGGCGCACTTGTGAACCATCACCAACAAGTCTGGAATCAATTACTTTGGTATCTACGGCTCCACAAAATGGGCAATGCATAGTTATTCCTACTTTTTGACAATACTCATAAACAGTGTACCTGTTCAGTGAACAAAAAACACCCTGTCAGTCATTAACTGGCAGGGTGTCCGCGATGTTTTATCAGAGAAACACTCAATTAAGGTAAGAGAGTTGTCTGATCCGCACCCTCTTTTTCCACTTTTTGTACAATCAAGTGTTCACGTTTCATGCCCATTTTCAGTGCTAACGCAGAAGCCACATAAATGGAAGAAATTGTACCTATCGTAACACCGATCAACATAACTAAAGAGAAGCCTTTGAGCATTGAACCACCAAAGATATACAGCATTAATACAACTAACAATGTTGTTGCTGATGTCATGATGGTACGGCTTAATGTCTGCGTCAAAGAAACGTTCATAATTTCATATGATGTTCCACGACGAATTTTACGGAAGTTCTCACGAATACGGTCTGATACAACAATACTATCGTTTAGTGAGTAACCGATAACAGACATCAATGATGCCACAATGGTTAAGTCGACTTCTATTTGAAATAGTGAAAGTAAACCGAGCGTAATCACTACGTCATGCGCAAGGGAAATAACAGCACCCAGCGCCAAACGCCATTCAAAACGGAATCCAACATAAATAAGAATACAGATAAGTGCAGATAATAACGCCATTGCCCCCGTTTGAGCCAATTCACTACCTACACTTGGCCCAACAAATTCAATCCGTTTAACTGTCGCATCGTTATCAATTTCAACATTGATAATATCGATGATTTTCTTACCTAATTCTTGTCCTGCCTGTCCTTCAACAGGAGGCATACGCACCATAATATCGCGGCTGCTACCGAAGTTCTGTAACAGAGGATCTTTATAACCAGCAGCTGCTAGGCTATCACGCATTTTATCAAGGTCTGCCGGCTGACTGAGATTGATCTCAATTACCGTACCCCCAGTAAAATCCAATCCCCAGTTAAATCCTTTCACGGAAATGATAGCAATTGACGCTACCAAAAGCAGAAACGAAATACTAAAGGCGACGTTGTCCCAACGCATAAAGTCAATGACTCTACGACCGTGGTTTAATTGTTCAACAGTATAATCCTGTGCCACAACGTGCTCCTTAAATAGACAGTTTCTTAATGCGTTTACCACCATACAGCAGGTTGACTATCGCACGAGTACCGACAATAGCGGTAAACATGGAGGTCGCAACCCCGATAGCAGTTGTGATTGCAAAGCCTTTAATAGAGCCAGTACCGACCGCATAAAGGATCACCGCTGTAATCAGTGTGGTTAAGTTCGCATCAATAATACTGGAGAAGGCTCCTTTATAACCTTCATGGATTGCTTGCTGTACTGAGCGTCCGTTACGTAACTCTTCTTTAATACGTTCGTTTATCAGTACGTTAGCATCGACCGCTACCGCAAGTGTTAACACAATACCTGCAATACCTGGCATTGTTAGCGTTGCACCGGGTAATAATGACATTACCCCGACAATCAACACCAAGTTCGCCATTAATGCGGTACTCGCAATCACACCAAATTTACGATAATAAAGAATCATAAAGGCTACAGAAGCAATCAGACCCCATAAACACGCTTCTAAACCTTGTGTAATGTTCTGAAGACCTAAAGTTGGCCCAATGGTTCTTTCTTCAACAATTTGGATTGGTGCAATCAAAGCACCTGCACGAAGTAACAGCGATAATTGGCGTGCTTCATTTGCGTTAGAAATTCCCGTAATACGGAAGCTATTTCCTAAACGTGTTTGAATATTGGCAACGTTAATGACTTCTTCATTTTTTACCAATATTGCACGATCATTTTCATCGCGTTTTCCACTGTCTTTATATTCTACAAAAAGCGTTGCCATCGGTTTACCGACGTTATCTTTTGTAAAATTAGACATAATGGAACCACCCGCACTATCAAGTGAAATACTCACTTGTGGCTGACCATATTCATCAGACTGAGACGTTGAGTCTGTAATATGATCACCCGTTAAAATAACGCGTTTATAGAGAATGGCAGGAGCACCATCACGGGTATATTTCACTTCTGAGTCACCCGGGATACGGCCTGTTTCTAGCGCTGATGGGTCAACAGCAGTATTTACTAAACGGAATTCTAATGTTGCAGTTGCACCTAAAATTTCTTTTGCACGAGCAGTATCTTGGATACCTGGTAATTCAACAACAATACGGTCAGCGCCTTGACGTTGAACTAATGGCTCAGCAACACCGAGTTGGTTTACACGGTTACGTAAAATGGTGATGTTTTGTTGTACTGCATAAGTACGTGCATCACGTAAACGTTCATCAGTAAAAATTGCTCTTAAAGAGTTATTAGCACCATCTCTAAAAATTAAATCTGGGTTACGACGAGAGAGGTAATCTGAAGCTTTAGAGCGATCATCTGAGTTACGAAAACGAACTTCAACACCATAATTATCCGTTTTACGGATAGAAGAATACGCAATGCCTTCGTCACGTAATAAAGTACGTAGACTCTCAACATTTTGTTCCTGAAGTTTGCCTAGCGCAGTGTCCATATCAACTTCCATCAGGAAGTGAACACCACCACGTAAGTCTAACCCCAGTTTCATTGGCTCACCACCAATGGCTTCTAACCATTTTGGTGTTGCAGGAGCAAGGTTAAGTGCAACAACGAACTGGTCACCTAAAGCAGGTAACAACACTTCACGGGCACGTAACTGAATATCAGGGTTATTGAAACGAGCCAATATCGCACCATTTTCCAGTGCAATTGATTTCGCTTCTATTTTTTCTTTATCTAATAAAGATCGAACTTGATCCAGTGTTTGCTCATTGGCGGCGGTTCCCCGCGCGCCAGTGATTTGAACAGCCGGATCCTCACCATATAGGTTAGGAAGTGCGTAAAGCAGACCGATGAGGATAGCGAATATCAGCATCAGATACTTCCACAAAGGATAACGGTTTAGCACGGCAGTTCCCTTTTCCCTTTGGGGAAATTAAATTAAATTGCTTTCATTGTGCCTTTAGGTAACACAGCAGCAACAAAGTCACGTTTGATGGTTACTTCAGTTGTTTCATTCAGAGCAACAACAACATAGCCGTTATCTGAAACTTTAACAACGCGTCCGATTAAACCGCCAGTGGTTAAAACTTCGTCACCTTTACCAATAGAGTCCATCAATTTACGATGTTCTTTAGTACGTTTTTGCTGTGGACGTAGGATCATAAAGTAGAAAATCAAAATAAAGATCACTAACATCGGTAAAATAGACATAAAGCTTGCTTCAGGCGCTGCTTGTCCAGCAGAAGCAACAGCATCAGAAATGAAAAAACTCATTCACTTTTCCTCATTGTTGTCGATATCGACGATATTCAAATTATAAGCCCAATATCATACACAGAATTGGGCTTTGTCGTATACATTAATCACACTTACTTGTACTGCTATTTAACGGTGGCACGGGTTTTCCGATACGCTCGTAGAATTCGTGGACAAACTCTTCAAAACGACCATCTTCAATAGACTGACGAATTTCGGCCATGAGACGCTGATAATAACGTAAATTGTGAATTGTATTCAGCCTTGCACCTAAAATTTCGTTACAACGATCAAGGTGATGCAAGTAAGCGCGGCTATAGTTTTTGCATGTATAGCAATCACAATGCTCATCTAACGTTGATGTATCTGAACGATGTTTTGCATTACGAATTTTAACTACACCATCAGTCACAAAAAGATGACCATTTCGCGCATTTCGTGTTGGCATCACACAGTCAAACATATCAATACCACGACGGACACCTTCAACTAAATCTTCTGGCTTACCAACCCCCATTAAATAACGGGGTTTATCCGCTGGGATTTGTGGACAAACATGTTCTAAAATACGATGCATGTCTTCTTTCGGCTCACCGACTGCAAGGCCGCCGACAGCGTAACCATCAAAACCGATTTCGACTAGTCCTTTTACGGAAATATCACGTAAATCTTCGTAAACACCGCCTTGAATAATGCCGAATAATGAATTTTTGTTATTTAACTCATCAAAGCGTTGACGACTACGTTTTGCCCAGCGTAAAGACATTTCCATTGAATTTTTTGCATAATCCCAATCTGAAGGATATGGCGTACATTCATCGAAAATCATCACAATATCGGAGCCAAGGTCGTATTGAATTTCCATCGATTTTTCGGGGCTTAAAAAAATCTTTTCCCCATTAATGGGATTACGGAAATGGACTCCCTCTTCTTTAATTTTACGCATTGCGCCTAAACTAAAGACTTGGAACCCCCCTGAATCCGTTAAAATTGGTCCTTTCCATTGCATAAAATCATGTAGATCACCGTGTAATTTCATGATTTCTTGGCCAGGGCGCAGCCACAAATGGAAAGTATTACCTAATAGGATTTGTGCACCTGTTGCTTGCACTTCTTCAGGAGTCATTCCTTTAACTGTGCCGTAAGTACCCACGGGCATAAATGCAGGTGTTTCAACAACACCACGATCAAAAATAAGGCGACCACGACGTGCATTACCATTAGTCGTTTGTAATTCGTATTTCACACATCCTCCGGGCACCAGAAAAACAGTCTGATGCGTAATAAAAAAACAGCACATTCTAAACATTTGTTAGACGACTGTATATGTTACATCAATAAAAACCCGTGTTGAGTCAAGGTCATCGGGGGGTTAATAGTGAAATAACAACACACTTGACCTAAAAGACAGACTTAAAACGATAAATTCTGATGATATATCTAAGTTATATTCCAACTTTTTCATCTATAGCTAATGGATTACGCGTAATAAACATCGCATCTCCATAACTAAAAAAGCGATATTGTTGTTCAACTGCTTCTTTATAGGCATTCATGGTATTTTTATACCCTGCAAATGCAGATACCAACATAATCAACGTAGATTCGGGTAAATGGAAGTTGGTAATTAATGCGTCGATAACTTGGTAGTTATAGCCTGGGTAAATAAAAATCTGAGTATCATCAAAGAAAGGAGCAATCAATGCATCTTTTGCCGCATTAGCAGCACTTTCTAAAGAGCGTACAGAAGTTGTTCCTACCGCAACGACTTTATTACCACGTGCTTTGCACGCTAATACGGCATCCACTACATCTTGAGGCACTTCTGCATATTCAGAATGCATGGTGTGCTCTTCAATATTATCAACACGAACAGGTTGAAAAGTACCCGCTCCTACATGCAGGGTAACAAATGCCATCTCGACACCTTTATTTCTTAAAGCTTCAAGTAAAGGTTCGTCAAAATGCAGACCCGCCGTTGGCGCAGCAACCGCACCTGGGCGCTCGTTATAAACCGTTTGATAAAGCTCTTTATCAGATTCTTCATCAGGGCGATCAATATAAGGAGGTAGTGGCATATGCCCAATACTATTGAGAATAGTCAATACATCTCGCTCATCATCAAAACGGATTTCAAAAAGTGTATCGTGACGCGCTACCATAGTAGCTTGAACACTTTCATCCTCACCAAGAATAAGCGCAGCGCCCTCTTTGGGTGATTTAGATGCTCTTACATGGGCCAACACGCGATGCTCATCAAGCATACGTTCAACCAATACCTCAATTTTACCGCCAGAAGCTTTACGTCCATATAAACGAGCAGGAATAACTCGCGTATTATTAAAAACCAGCAAGTCTCCAGCATTTAATTTATCTAAAACATCCGTAAATACATCGTGCGATAATTCCCCCGTTGTGCCATCAAGAGATAGCAAGCGACAACCACTGCGTTGTGGCTGAGGATAATGAGCAATCAAGGCTTCAGGTAGTTCAAAACGAAAATCTGATACACGCATAATTAAACAGCTATATTGATAAAAAACAGGCGGACTAGTCTAGTGCTGAGAGCTAATCAGTGCAACAAAGAAGCTCTTTTTTATTTAAAAAGCGCTATGATATTGAAATGAACTATCTCGCACACTTACATCTCGCCTTTAGAGCAAAAAGCTCTCTATTAGGCAATATGATGGCTGATTACGTAAAAGGCACGCCTAGCTCTGATTACAGCCCCGCTGTCGTCGAAGGCATTCGTATGCACCGACGCATTGATGTGCTAACAGACACACATCCTTTAGTAAAAGAAGCGCGTTTACTTTTCCCTACTGAATATCGCCGTGTTGCTCCAATTACCTTAGATGTTTTTTGGGATCATTTTTTGTCGTTGAATTGGTCTCAATTTGAGCCACAAATACCACTCACCGAATTTGTAACACAGACCCGAAAAATAATTGAACCTGATTTATGGAAAACACCAGAAAAATTCCAAGAACTCAACGAATACTTATGGTCACAATCTTGGCTTATCCGTTATGCAGATCCCGCTTATATTGAACAAACATTAAAAGGAATGGCACGCCGCCGGCCTAAACTCAGTGCACTTGCAGGTTCTTATATTACTCTTGAAACGCATTACAGCGAACTCAGTGAGATTTTTTGGCAGTTTTATCCACAATTGCTAGAAAGAGCACAACAACATCAGTTGAATGACTGATACATTTACACTTATTTTTTAATTCATCTTTTTGTTATATATTGATATTACGTTGTAATATCAATAAGATGCTTGAATTAGCCACCACTTTATTGGTAACGATTTGTTAACAAGCGTGGTATTCGTTTTCAAAGTTGATTAGAATACCGAGTCATACAAGGAGTCATAAATAATCCTACTTTATCGTATTCAGTTAATAGTTAGAGTCTATTAAATAGATTGTTCTGTTCGACTTTATCGATAGCGATTGATTATTTATGCTGTATCCATCATTTAAAAACAGGGTACATACTCTAAATAATTCGAGGTGTAGCTAGGCGACAAGTGAATGAGTCACTAGCAGCATACAAAAGTATGTGACTAGCGCGAATGAACACAGTCAACAACGCTACAACTTGAAGTATGACGAGTATAAATATCCTTAATATTTCAATCTACAGGAGTACATTATGGTTCTGGTTACTCGTAAAGCCCCTGATTTCACTGCTTCAGCTGTTCTTGGTAACGGTGAAATTGTTAATGATTTCAACCTGCATTCATTTATCAAAGGCAAACCTGCCGTTATTTTCTTCTGGCCAATGGATTTCACCTTTGTTTGCCCTTCAGAACTGATTGCATTTGATCACCGTTTTGAAGAATTCCAAAAACGCGGTGTGGAAATCATCGGTGTTTCTATGGACTCTGAGTTCGTTCATAACGCATGGCGTAAAACCCCTATCGATGATGGTGGTATTGGTGAAGTAAAATACCCAATGGTTGCTGATATCAAACATGACATCATCAAAGCCTATGGTATCGAACACCCAGAAGCCGGCGTAGCGCTGCGTGGTTCATTCCTGATTGATAAAGAAGGTGTTGTTCGTCACCAAGTGGTTAACGACCTGCCATTAGGTCGTAACATTGACGAAATGATCCGTATGGTTGACGCTCTGCAATTCCACGAAGATCACGGCGAAGTTTGTCCAGCTCAGTGGGAAAAAGGTCAAGAAGGTATGGGCGCATCTCCAGATGGCGTTGCTAAATACCTGAAAGCGAACTCTGGTAAGCTGTAATACCGTCATTAAGTTAGTAATATAAGTTACTTTCTATAAAAAGAAATATACTTAAAAAAGATAAAGCCTCTTTTGGGGCTTTATCTGTCTATATCTGTTTATAAACGGATAGTAAAAAATATCCCTCTTCTTATTCTCCTCTCGTTTTAAAAAATCTGTTAATTCATCTGACTTTTTTAAGTTTTAAATAAAAATCCAAACTAAATAGTCATCATATAACGATATAAAAAGATGCTAATCATAAAATGATATTAAATAAATAATCATCATAATATGATTTAATTTTTATTTTTAATGAATAGCCATATTATTAGAAACAAATTATTACAGTTATTATTATATTCTTACTCATTTTTTAGGCTCACTTTGAATTATATTTTCTCGTGAGCATTAATATCAAAAACAATCACTCTATTTCTCATCAATATATTTTTCTAATATAAAACAATGCATTAAGCATAAAAAATAAAAACATCAGAAAAATATCGGAAAAATAAAACCACTTGAAGTGGTAAAACCGATCAATAAATCAATTACAATAGACAAAACCTATCAAAACTATACTGATTGATCGTTTAAAACGCTTTTACAACAGATTTGAATAAATATAACCTTGGCTTCAGATAAAAGAATATTTAACTTAAGGTAATTAAAAAATGAGTACTTTAAATACTGGAAACAATTTAAATTTGTTTATTGGCCATTTTATAAAAAAAAAAGAAAATTAAAAAACCTATCAGGCAAAGAACTAGGTAAATTATTAAAACCAAGTCAACAACAAATATCTAGATATGAAAATGGTAAAACATCTTTTACTTTAGAATATATATTGAGCTTTTCTTCCATATTAGAAATGGATACTTTTGAACTATTCGAAGAAATAGAACTATGGCTAAAAAAAAATAATATTGTAGAAACAAAAATAATTTACTACTAGAAATATTAAGAAGACTTTAAAATGAATATAAAAACAAAATTTTTGTTATCTCTTTTGCTATCAATTTTTTCTATTAATGCTGTATCAGAAGAAATAAATAATGATATAAATCTTAATAAAAAAGAGTTTCGCTTAAAATTAGGTGCTTCTCGCGTTATCTATAACAGTGAAGATAAAAAAGGAACTTCTCTTACAATTTATAATGAGCAAGATTATCCAATCCTCGCTCAAGTTTATGTCTTAGATGAAAATAGAAATAAAAAAGACAATAATTTTATCCTAACACCACCATTAGTAAAATTAGAGGCTAATCAACAAAGTAGAATACGTATTATTGATACCGATTACAATAAATCTGAAAAAATTGAAACATTAAATTGGTTATGTGCACTTGGTGTTCCTCCTAAAGAAGCCGATAATTGGGTTGATAATAAAACTAAAGAAACGCTAGATAAAGCCAATATTAACTTTCAAGTTAGTGTAACGAGCTGTATTAAATTATTAACACGTCCCCCCTCTTTAAAAGGGGCATCTGAAAACTTTGCCAATCATCTACAATGGAAAGTAGAAAATGATAAGATTGAAGTAAGAAATCCTTCACCTTATTATATTAATTTTGACTCTATCTATATTAATGATAGACAAGTTAATTATGCTGGATATATTCCTCCATTAGGTTCTAAAGAATATCCAATTATAAATAAGAGTAATATTTATAATATAAAATGGAGTGTCATCACTGATTTTGGTGGCATAACAGAAAAGTATACTCAATCTATTAGATAGTCTATAAACTAACAGATAATAGAGGTTTTCTGTGCGAATAAACAAATCAACATTAATAATAATATCATTAAGCTATGCAGTTACCTCTTATGCGGACAGCTATACTTTTGATAAAAATTTTTTCAACAGTTCTATCAATGACATTGATTTAGCTAATATTGAAAATGATAAAAAACAACCAGGGAATTATTTATTTGATATCTATCTAAATAATCAAATTGTTGATATAAAAGAAGTTGAACTAAGGGAAATAAATAATAAATTAACACCTTGTTTATCATCACAACAGCTAGAAAATTACGGTGTTAATATAAAAAAACTAGGTATATCAAAAACAAATTGTGCAGATTTATCTAAAATACCTTATATTATAACTAATGTTATTTTTAGTGAGCAAAAATTAAATATTTCCATACCGCAAATATATCTAGATAACAAAGAAAAAGGATATATTGCAGCAAGAAATTTATGGAACAATGGCATTAATGCGTTTATTTTAAATTATAACGCAATGGTAAATAATATATCAGGAGATAATTATAGTAATAACTTTTCTTATTTTCAGCTTTCTCCAAGAATTAATTTAGGTGCTTGGCGTTTTTATAATCAAACAAACTGGAATAAAAACAAGAATAATAATGGTAAATGGGAAAATGTATATAACTATGCTGAAAGAGCAATTAATAGCATAAATAGCCGGGTTACATTAGGTGATAGTAGTACACCAAGCGAAATATTTAATAGTGTTCCTTTTCGTGGTGTCATGTTGGCAAAAGATGACAGTATGATCGCTAGTATACAAAGCCAGTTCTCACCAACAATACGAGGAATAGCCCGTACACAAGCTATTGTTGAAGTAAAACAAAATAATTTTACTGTTTATAAAACCTCTGTTGCTGCTGGTCCCTTTGAATTAAGTGATTTTTTACCAACAAGTTCTAACGGAATTTTAGAAGTCACTGTTTATGAGTCCGATGGGAGTGAACAATATTTTACAGTACCATTTAATAAGCCAGCTATTGCTGTCAGAGAAGGATATCTAAATTACCATACGATGCTAGGAGAATATCGTCCAACAAATAGCCGTATTGATAAAGCTGCGATAGTACAAGGAAGTGCAATTTACGGATTGCCTTGGAATATGACCATATTAGGTGGTTTTCAAGGTGCTAAAAATTATCAATCTATTGCTTTAGGTGTTGGGAGTGATCTTGGAAATATCGGTGCTATCTCTATTGATGCTATAGCAAGTCATTCGCAGAAAAAAAATCAAGACACGCAGTCTGGTGCCGCTTGGCGATTACAATATAGTAAGGCGCTATTAGCAACGAATACCATGATAGCTTTATCAAGTTACCAATATGCATCACCAGGATTTAACGATATTAATAATGTACTTGATACCTATCAGGATGATGATTATACGACGCTTCAAACAAAAAATTATACAACGCTTTCTTTAATACAAAGTTTTAAGAGTTTAGGTAATTTTACTTTATCAGGTAGCAAACGAAAATTTTATAATAATAGTAATGAAACCAGTTATTCTGCTAGCTATTGGTATGGATGGAAATATGCTTCTCTTTCACTGAGTTTAGCGAAAACGAATACAATACGTAATAATAAAAAAGAGTCAGATAATATTTTTAATTTACAACTAAGTATCCCGCTAGAAAGATTAACGAATACAGATACAACTTTAAGATATCAAACAATATCAAATAAAAATGGCTCAGATAGTAATCTTATTGATTTAGCAGGCTCAGCATATGATCACCAATTAAATTGGAATATTAGCCAAAATCTCTATTCTGATAGTGATTCAAATACCAGTTCACTGGGATTAGGTTGGACAGGTACTTATGGAAAAGTAACTAGTAACTATAGCTATAATAAAAATGTAACACAAAAAGGCGCAGCAATTTCTGGTGGCTTTATTGCTTCTGAAAATAATGTAACTTTTAGCCAAACAATTGGTAATACGGCAGCATTAATAGAGGCTCCACATGTTACAGGTAGTCAGGTTAATAGTTATCCTGGTTTACATACCGACTTTAAAGGAAATGCTGTTTTATCTAATTTAACACCTTATCAAGTGAATGTTGTCTCCATTGATCCTACAACATTGCCTGATAATGTAGAATTACCACAAACAGATATGAAAGTTATTCCGACAAAAGGGGCAATTATTAATACTCAATTTACTACAAGAGTAGGTGAACGAGTCTTAATAAATATAAACACACACAATAATAAAAAGATTAGTTTTGGTTCAATTGTTAAGCTTGAAAATAACACCAATATTATGGGTATTGTAAACGATAACTCTCAAGTATATTTATCAGGATTACCTGAAAAAGGAACATTAGTTTTATACTCTGGTAAAGAACAATGTAATTTATATTATAATTTAAAAGATAAAGAAAATAACAATGGTATTTATCATTTAACATTAACATGTCAGTCATAATAATGAGATTAAAAATGTCTTTATTTAAAAAACATATAATATCAAATTTAAAGAAAACTATATTTATTTCACTAGGATTATATTTACCTTTCTCTTATAGTTACGCACAGCAATTAATTTTTGATATTAGTATAAATAATAAAAATTTATCAGGATATTACTCAGATGGAACTGTTATTGGTTATGGCATGATATCTCACCTAGATGAACATAAAGGATTTTTGATTAGTACTAATCAAAGAAAATTGTCTATAACAGAAAACAACATCATTATTACAGGAAAAACAAACATCAATAATACAATCAATATAAAAATAGCAGGTAATAATTGGAGAACAGACGAGGACAATAATTTTATTTTAATTACTAAAGAGAAAGAGGCTTACTTCCAATTAATTTTAAATGGAGAACAATATATAAAACCAGATAAATATAATATTTCATTAAATGGAGCATATATTATAAAATAATATTAATTAAAAAAATCAACATTATCTTTAAGTCAATAATTAATCTTATTATTTATTTAAATAACAAGCTATATATTGTTTTTAAAATAATAATTAACTATGTAAATAGTAAATAATAAGGTTGGTTATTTATACCACCTATCATTAAATATTGGAGAATATAAATTGAAAACATTAACATTAAAAAATATCGTATTAGCATCAACTTTAGCAGTTATTTGTGGCTCAGCTAGCGCAGCTCAAACCGCTGTTTCTGATATCAAAACTGCAACTGCTGATATCATTTTTAGCTCAACAAGTACCATCACCCACACATTAACACCAGTGAAAGATCTTGTTGCAGGTAAAGTCGCAGATAAAACAACTGTTGCTAATGGTTCTGTTACTGGTGCAGATGCAAACAATTATGTTGCACTTCGTTTTACAGCAAATACCGCTGAGGATATCGACCCAATGCTAGGTAACTTTGCTACTCTTGTTGGCAAAAATAAAGATAACAAACTGCAATTAGCTCTTACCCCCGCAGTTGGTTCAAACTACAAAGCAGTACAAGTTGATAATGTTGCTTGGATGGCATTAGAAAAAGGTCAAAATGCTTATAAATTAGTTGTAAACAAAGAGCAAACAATAGCTGCTGATACTTATACAGCTTCTATTGATGCATTAGAAGTCGCAGAATAATTAAACAAATAAAAAATGGGGCTTTAAGCCCCTTTTTTTTATTCAATATGCCAACCAATCCTTATCTCCCCTCTTATTGCTTATTTTTAATTATCACATTAAAAAAAATTCACTTCATTTATCATCTCTTCCTATACTTATTGTTATCTAATTGTTAATTTTAATTAATTGCAGTGTGTTACTTCTTTTTTATTTTAAAAAAAACAAGCATAACTCACTGTTATTTATGGAGATAATGATGATTACAATAAAAAGAACACACCTGCTGTTACTCACCACCCTTTTTTCTCACTCACTCTATGCCGCTTATGAGCCTGCCGTTGAAGCACAGCATGGCATGGTTGTCTCTTCTCAACATTTAGCCTCTCAAGTAGGGAACGATATTTTACAAAAAGGGGGGAATGCGATAGATGCTGCCGTTGCCGTGGGTTATGCACAAGCGGTGGTCAATGCTTGTTGTGGCAATATTGGTGGTGGTGGCTTTATGACTATACACCTTGCTGATGGCACAAATACCTTTATAAATTTTAGAGAAACCGCCCCTGCTGCGGCTTCAAAAAATATGTATCTAGATAAAGAAGGTAATTTGATTAAAAATGCCAGTTTATATGGTTATCTTGCCTCTGGTGTGCCTGGTACAGTGAAAGGTCTTGATGCCGCATTGGAAAAATATGGCACCCTATCACGCCAAGAAGTGATGGCTCCTGCAATTAAGCTCGCTAGAGAAGGTTATATTTTAACCCGTGCTGATACTGACGTGTTGGAAACCACTACAGAACGATTTAGACAAGATCCTGGATCCGCAAAAATATTCTTAAGACCTGATGGCTCACCTTGGCAACCAGGTGATCGCCTTATTCAAACTGATTTAGCTAACACATTAGAATTAATCGCCAATCAAGGATCGGATCAGTTTTATCAAGGAGAGATCCCTCAAAAAGTAGAACAAGCCTCAAAGCAACACAATGGGATGCTCACTAAAGAAGATTTTGCTAATTTTACTATTACTGAAACCAAACCTATCACTTGTACCTATCGAGGCTATGAATTTATTTCAGCGCCGCCACCAAGTTCAGGGGGGATCACAATTTGTCAAACTCTCAATATCCTAGAAGGATACGATCTTAAATCGATGGGCTTTAACTCTGCTCAATATGTTCATACATTAACAGAAGCAATGCGTCACGCTTATATGGATAGAAATACCTTTCTTGGCGATCCACAATTTATTAAAAATCCAACAGAGAAACTACTCAGTAAAACCTATGCCACAGAAATCCGCCAACAAATCACGCCAAATAAAGCAACGCCTTCAGAAAATGTACAACCCGGGATCGCTCCTCACGAAAGTCCAGAAACGACTCACTATTCTGTTATAGATAAAGACGGAAATGCCGTTTCAACCACTTACACTATTAATGGACGTTTTGGTGCTGTCGTTATTGCTCCGGGAACAGGATTTTTCCTTAATAATGAAATGGATGATTTCACCACCAAAGTGGGTGAAAAAAATCTCTATGGATTAGTACAAGGTGAGCGTAACAGTATTGCACCATTAAAGCGTCCCCTATCATCAATGAGCCCAACTATTGTCACTAAAGAAGGCAAACCTTTCTTAGTATTAGGATCACCAGGTGGGTCACGTATTATTTCAATCACCTTACAAACCGCACTCAATATCATCGAATTTGGTATGCCACCACAAGAGGCCGTTAATAGCCCTCGGATCCATCATCAATGGCTACCCGATGAGGTTTACTACGAGCAACGTGGACTATCAAAAGATACATTAGAGCAGCTATCATCTATGGGATATAAAATGGTAGAACAAACGCCATGGGGTGCAGCTGAATTAATTATGGTTGGTATTCCTGGTGAAGAAGGTGTTATTCCAGCCTCGTCTGGTAATGATTCTGCCGTTTCTGGTGCTGTGCGTGAGGGTTACCTGTATGGCTCAAATGATGTGCGTCGCCCTGCGGGTAAAGCAGTCGGTTACTAATCACTAATCACTAATCACTAAATAACACTGACACAAGAAACCTTATTTGATTAGATAAGGTTTCTTTTTTTATAAAAATGATCTAGTCACGGTTTTACAATTAATTAATACATTATTTAATTAATAATTATCAATATTCGAATTAGGTAATATTTTTTATTTTAATCAAATGTCAATTTAGTATTTAAATAATAATATTTAATAAAAAATAAGAGCAAACTGCCTTTAATTTAATTTCAATAATAGAATATATATAAATAGTAGTTATTCTCTTTCGTAATTACAGATAAAAACAATAATCATTTAATTAAAATAATTTAATAACATTAATTATTTTTATTTCTATGATAACAATCACAGAATAAATTTTTTAATAACCACACTATCAGAAAGGATAATAAAAAATACGTAAAAAGTGGATATAACACATTGTAAATACAAATATTTAACATTTCATCACGGCGTATTTTTAATTATAAAAAAGTTGAAATCTATAATATATCTTCTATCTACATCGTTATTATGTTTTTTATATAACGGTAAGGCAAGCGGATAAAAAAAGAATTTATCATCACAACTTATTTCTTAATAAAATTAGTTAAGCGGAGATAAATATTAATGTCTGATAAACATCATCGTCCGATATTAGATCTCGGACTATCAAGACTAGAGTTTCTGCGAATATCCGGTAAAGGGCTGGCAGGGATAACAATAGCACCCGCATTGCTTTCTCTTTTAGGCTGTAAGCAAGAAGAAATAGACAGCGGCATTATTCAACTCACTACAACGCCTAAAGGCGTATTAGTGACTAATAGAGCCCGTTGTACAGGTTGTCACCGTTGTGAAACTGCTTGTACAACATGGAATGATGGTAGTGTTGGTTCATTTTTTTCTCGAACAAAAATACATCGTCATTTCTATTTTGGTGATAAAGGCATCGGTTCAGGCGGTGGTCTTTATGGCGATTTAAACTTTACCACGGATACTTGTCGCCAATGTAAAGATCCTGAATGTATGAAAGTCTGCCCTGTAAAAGCTATCCGTTATCAAGAAGAGTTCGGTTGTATTGTCGTTGATACGCGCCGCTGCATTGGCTGTGCTGCATGTACCACCGCTTGTCCGTGGATGATGGCAACCGTTAATCCACAAACTAAAAAATCCGGCAAATGCAATTTATGTGGTGAATGTGCATCAGCGTGCCCAACAGGTGCACTGCATATTATTGAATGGAAAGAAATTACCGTTTGATAACAACAAAATGCAATCACTTCACTGAACCACATTTAGATTAGGAAGCAATATTATGATTAACGGCTGGACTGGAAATATTCTAAGAATTAACTTAACTACCGGTGCCATATCCCGCGAAAGCTCAAGCAAATATAAATCACTGATAGGTGGTATGGGATTTGGCTATAAAATCATGTACGAAGAAGTCGCTCCCGGTGTTAAACCTTTTGACGAAGAGAACAAAGTTGTCTTTGCAGTAGGTCCTTTAACTGGCTCTGGTGCGCCTTGTAGTTCTCGCGTTAATATCACCTCACTTTCTACCTTTACGCGTGGCAACCTTGTTGTTGATGCCCATATGGGTGGTTTTTTTGCCGCATGGATGAAGTTTGCGGGCTACGACGCGCTGATCATTGAAGGTAAATCTGATAAACCCGTTTGGATCCATAT
This sequence comes from Proteus hauseri ATCC 700826, assembly GCF_001654965.1. GTDB lineage: Bacteria > Pseudomonadota > Gammaproteobacteria > Enterobacterales > Enterobacteriaceae > Proteus > Proteus hauseri. The sequence goes on along the minus strand of NZ_LXEV01000016.1, from coordinate 84,635 downwards.
CGACGATGATGAAGTTTCTATCGAAGATGCATCGTTCTTATGGGGCAAAGGTGTTCGTCAAACCACAGAAGAACTTTGTGCACAAACAAATCCAGAGGCTTGTGTTGCAGCAATAGGCCCTGCGGGTGAAAACTTAGTTCCGCTTTCAGGTATTATTAACAGCCGTAACCACAGTGGTGGCGCAGGTGTTGGCGCAATATTAGGTTCTAAACAATTAAAAGCGATAGTCGTTGAAGGAAGCCGTGGCGTTAACGTTGCAGATCGTAAAGCGTTAAAAGAGCTTAACGATTATATGATGACACAACTTATTGGCTCAAATAACAACCACGTTGTACCAAGCACACCACAATCATGGGCTGAATATTCTCATCCAGGTTCTCGCTGGACTGCACGCAAAGGGCTTTTCTGGGGTGCGGCTGAAGGCGGACCTATCGAAACGGGTGAAATTCCTCCTGGTGATATCAATACCGTTGGTTTTAGAACCATGAAATCCACCTTTGACCTGGGTCCTGAAGCTGAAGAATACACGGTCAAAATGGGAGGTTGCCACTCTTGTCCTATTCGTTGTATGGCGCAGCTTAATGTTCCACAAGCGAAAAAATTTGGTGTACCGCAAACTGGGGGTAATACCTGCGTTGCAAACTTTGTTCACACGACTATTTTCCCTAATGGCCCCGCAGATGTAGAAAAAAAAGGGGATGGCAACGTTGTGGGTAATCTGGTTGGGCTTAATATTTTTGATGATATGGGCTTATGGTGTAACTACGGCCAGCTTCATCGTGACTTCACTTATTGCTATACCCACGGTGTATTTAAACGCGTCCTTTCTGAAGAAGAATACAACGATATACCTTGGGATAAGCTCGAAGCAGGTAACCCTGAATTTATTAAAGATTTTTACTATCGCTTAGCACATCGCAAAGGGGAATTTAGCCACTTAGCCGATGGTTCATATCTTATCGCACAGCGCTGGAATTTAGGTGATGAGTACTGGAGCAACAAGAAAAACAAACTTTGGTCACCAATGGGATTCCCAATTCACCACGCTAACGAAGCCTCTGCGCAAGTAGGTTCTATCGTTAACTGCATGTTTAATCGCGATGCGATGACACATACCCATATCAACTACATTGGTAGTGGATTACCACTGAAATTACAAAAAGAGATCGCCGCAGAACTATTCGGTTCTGGTGATGCCTTTGACGAAACCAAAAACTACACCCCAATTAATAAAGCGAAAATTGCTTATACCAAATGGACACTATTACGTAGTTGCTTACACGATGCAGTCACACTATGTAACTGGGTATGGCCAATGACCGTATCACCACATAAAAGCCGTAACTATCGTGGTGATTTAGAAATGGAAGCAAAATTCTTTACTGCAATTACTGGCGAACCAACCACATCAAAAGATTTGGATTTAGCATCAGAACGTATTTTCACCTTACACCGTGCTTATACCGTTAAGCTGATGAATACCATGGATATGCGTAATGAGCATGACCAAATCTGTTCCTGGGTATTTGATAAAGATCCTGATATTCCTGTCTTTAATGAAGGCACAGACAAAATGGACAGAGAGGATATGCAACTCTCTCTCACCATGTTCTATGAAGAAATGGGCTGGGATCCACAATTAGGTTGTCCAACAAAAGCAACATTAGTTCGCCTTGGACTACAAGATGTTGCTGACGATTTAGCGTCTCGTGGTTTATTACCAAGTTAATAGGTAAAAGAAGGAGATCATGATGAGTAAACAAAGTGTATCGGCTTCTATACCACCAGATATCGCTGATGGTGATGTTTTAGTAGAACAACCAGATATTTCTCGTCGTCGTTGGCTACTGCCATTATCAGAACAAGGTGTTGGTTTATCACCCAATACCTGTACTGAGATAAATGAAGAAACACCGACAGAAGTATCTGAATTATCTGCTGAACAACATTTAGCGAATGCTATACGTCAATGTTCAAAGGAAGGTGAACTTTTAGCCATTTCAACGCTTTTTGAAGCGCCCTATTCGCTATCTGTTGAAGATATAGCGCAATTAAAAATAGCGTTAAATGGAGATGAGTTTATCGATATCGCCCATTTAAGTCTCAATGAACAAGATTATTTCTACTCAACTGAGTTTATGTCAGATAACTACGCACAGCTGCAATTGCTTAATCGCCACGCAGATATTTGCACCGCAATTGCAGGTGTTGTGCGCTTTGAGTGTGAAACTTACCCTCGTCCATTGAAACAGAGCATGTTGATGTCTGAGCCTTTTAAATATGCGGCTTCAGAGATTGAAGATGCACTGCTACTGATGAAAACCCATCCTGACTTTCAGGATATTCAGCAAATTTATGCCTCAAACGATGCACCCTATCTCTTTAGTAACAAGCTAATGAGTTATGGCAAAGCACGGGGCTTAACTGAATGGCTAGAGGTAGAACAATATGAAAATCCTTAATGTTGTTCCTACTTATAGCGCCAAAGTCCTGTGGGTATCACAACATCATCAGACAGAGGAGCAAAAATAATGCGTGTTTCTCGCCGTAAATTTGTAACAGGCATGGGATCGGTCATTTTTTTCAGTGCGCCACTAGGAAGTGCGCTAGCCGCAGCAGCAGAAAAAAAACCAATTCGCTATGCCATGATCCATGATGAAACGCTATGTAATGGCTGTAATATTTGCGCCACTGCATGTCGTCGACTAAATAAAGTCCCAACGGGAATGGCGCGTATGGATATCGCTCATATCCCATTGAGCCTAAAAGAAGATAACGACCAATATCACTTTTTTCGCCACTCTTGCCAACAATGTGAAGATGCACCTTGTATCACTGTTTGTCCTACTGGTGCATCTTGGCGTGATGAAACAAATGGCATTGTGCGCGTAGAAAAAGAAAAATGTATTGGTTGTAGCTACTGCATACCAGCATGTCCATATCAGGTTCGTTATCTTAATCCTGTCACTCATATCGCAGATAAATGTGATTTTTGCCTTGAATCGCGCTTACAAAAGGGATTTCCACCGATTTGTGTCAGTGCTTGTCCACAAAATGCGCTGTTATTTGGTAAAGAAGATAGCCCTCAAATTCAAGAGTGGCTCAAAACACATGATTACTATATCTATCAGTTAGATGGTGCAGGTAAACCACATCTCTATCGCCGTGTAGGGCCTCATGCACAAGAGGGGGGTAAAGTATGAGTGTCGTTAATATCATGCCAAATGCTGAGCAATTCCAAGCTAGCTTAAAAGAGTATGTCTTAATTTATACCCCTGACTATTTGCCGCTTTGGCTAATTGTTGCAGGCGTACTCTTTATCGGTATGCTTTTTGTGCTCGCGCTCCATGGTTTTTTACGCTATCGCTTTGCAACACCACAGGGTGAAGCCCATAAAGAAGAGCGGCTTTATCTTTATTCAAAAGCAGTTCGTTTATGGCACTGGAGTAATGCATCCTTATTTATTTTATTGCTCGTAAGCGGTGGCATTAATCACTTTGCCCTACTTTCGGCTCACGATACGGCATTACTCGTTAATGTACATGCTATTTGTGGTTATCTACTGTTAGTTTGTTGGTTAGCTTTTGTATTGATTAACCTTGTGGGCGGAAATGGTAAATTTTACCGTATTGACGGAAAAAACTGGATCCAACGTGCTTTAATGCAAACTCGTTTTTACCTCTATGGCATCATCAAAGGTGAAGACCACCCTTTCCCTGCAACAACTTGTGTAAAATTTAATCCATTACAACAAATGGCTTATTTAGGTGTGATGTACGGCTTAGTGCCGCTGTTATTGATTACAGGAGTTTTATTACAGCAACCTGAATTAATCCCAGCTGATGCCATCATGTTTAAAGCGTGGTTATTAATAGCGCATCAAATCTTAGCGGTTTGTAGTGTCTTTTTTATCTGTGGTCATCTTTATTTATGTACAACAGGTAGAACACCATTTCAAACATTCCGCAGCATGGTTGACGGCTATCATCGACACTAATTAAGGAGCTTATATGTCTGTACCTTCAGAGGAAAATATTACATTAACTAAACAAAACTTGCGCCAATTACGGGTTTCTACATCGCTATATCGCTGGTTTCTAAAATATTTTCCTGATGGAGGGACTTACAGTGCTATCCACACTGAATTGATAAAACAACGTCGTACAGAATGGATAGAAAGCCTGATCCAATATATTTATCTACGCCATTTTAGCAGTAGTTCCTTTGCCCAGCAGGAACAAGAAGTGATGGAAAACATCTTGTCCCTGTTAGGCAACGAACAGCAACAAGGTATTACACTACAACGATTACCTTATCATGCGAATCTTCCATCTTCGGAGAATATTCAATTTTCTACTGAATGGCATCAATTGGTGTTAAAAAGTCAGCAAATCAGTACTAGCTTAGCGCTATGTGGCAGCAATAATATCGTGGCTTTTTCTGGCGATGAAAACAGTATTGCTAATACAGGCTATGGTAATCAGCTAATGAATACCGGCTTTGCTGGCAAAATAAGTAATACCGGAAATCAGTGCCGAATTGGTAGTTTAGGTGGCCGCTCTCGTCTTTGTAATAGTGGAAATGATGTCAAAATTTACGCTTCAGGTAACGGTGTTCATATCGCTAATAGCGGTATGCGCAATTTTATCACCGCGTCTCAATCTCGAGCCAAAGTCACTAATACGGGTGATTTAGCACAAATTAAACTGCTGGGTGAAAATGCTATTGCAATCAATACCGGTGATAACTGCAAAATTACTGTTTCGGGTAACAATAGCATTTGTATTTCAACGGGAAGTATTCATCAATTTTGTCTAGGAAAAGGCGGCAGTGCAGTTATTGCTTATCACGATGGACAACGAACTCGCTTTAAAATTTTTTATGAAGGTGAAGATGGCATTATCGCGGGTATTCATTATTATTTAGATGAAAATCAACAAGCTATTTCAGATATAAAACAGGCCGCTACTTCGTTTTAAATCAGACTTCAAGCAAATATCATTAAGACAAATAAAAAAGGGAAACTCACGTTTCCCTTTTAGCTATTCAATTAAATAAATTATCGCTTACTTAGTCACTTCAGTATGAATAACTTTTTTTCTATTAGGGCCTGCAACTCGGTCGTAAATACCACACACAACGATAGTGACGAGCACTGGGATTAACCACGCTAAACCTTGCTCACTTAATGGTAATTTTGCCGCCCATTCTGGTAATAAATGCTTTAAGTGATCGGATGCTTTCATTGCATCAAAGATACCAAAAAACAGACTTACAGCCATTGCGGGTGCAATAATACGGCTTGAGTTATTCCATAAACGTAATGTGAAACTCATCAAGATAATCACAATACAAGGTGGATAAATCATGATCAGCACTGGAATTGAAAACTCAATTAACTTACTTAAACCTAAGTTTGAGACCACCGCAGAGAACACCGCTAGCACTAATACCAATGTACGGTAAGAAATGGGTAAGTAACGGCTAAAAAATTCGGCACAAGCACAGGTTAAACCAACCGCAGTAACCATACAGGCTAAGAAAATCAGCAACGCTAAGAAAAAGCTACCGAAGTTACCAAAAGTATACTGGACATAGGCATGAAGAATATCAGCACCATCTTGCGCGCCTGGGATAATGCTGCCACTTGCAGAGCCGAGTTTAAATAAACTCAAATAAATCCCTGTTAATAGCACACCAGCAATAATACCAGCCCACATTGTATAACGCGTCAGTAGCGATGAATTATCTATGCCACGAGAACGCGCAGCATTAACAATAACAATACCAAATACCATAGCACCCAGCGTATCCATAGTGAGATAGCCATTAATAAAACCTTGGGTAAATGCCATTTCTTGATAGGCTTGTGTGGCAGGAATTGGCGCACCCGCGGGCCAAAATATGGCAGCTAAACCTAATGCTGCGAGCGCTAAAATTTTAATCGGTGCGAGAATATGCCCAACACTATCAAGCAATTTTCCCGGATAAAGCGAAATACCGATAACAATTAGAAAGTAGACAACGCTATAAATCAGCAATGCTATTTCAGTATCACCGACTAAAGGGGCAATACCAACTTTAAAGGAAACTGTTGCGGTACGAGGTGTTGCAAAAAGGGGGCCTACTGCTAAGTAAGCAACTATCGCCAATAAAAGCCCCATTGGCTTACCGATAGGCGTGCTAAGTGCTTCAATTCCGCCGCCCACTTTTGCGAGTGCAACAACGGTTAATACAGGAAGGCCTACTCCTGTTATCAGAAAACCAAGTGCAGCAGTCCAAACAAATTCACCTGACTGCAAACCTACCATAGGAGGAAAAATGATATTTCCAGCACCAACAAACAGTGCAAATGTCATAAATCCTAATGCCAGAATATCTCTGGAAGTTAATCGATGTGCCATAAGTTTTGTTAATATATCGTTACAAGATTAGTCAAAATACATTAACAGCCAATTAGTTAATGCAACATAAAATCAACAATATCTATTTGAGCAAATACCATTGCTATTCAGGATAATATCCATAAATAATCATTTGATGCAGAGTAATTACGCTTTAAATAGAAAAAATCGCCGATAACAGGGTACAAGTAAAACTTTTATAATGAAAAAAGGCAATAGCCAATCAAAAAACCAGAATAATCATCCAAACTCTATTTCATAGATAGTTATTACTATCATATATCATCGAATATCCCCGATATGATTTGCGTATTTTTTCATCATTTATGCAAAATAAAATTTTCAATTAAAGTTCTTATTAATTAAAAATATTAAAATTTAACGCTACTATATTAAAATTTATTGATATTAAAACCCGCTATTATGAGCAGAAAAAAGCCTTTAAAACTTACGATATAAAGTAAGTGATAAAGGCTTTTTAGATACAAATTTGTATTCAGTGCTATTTGAGTTCAATGCTATTTTTAGCAGACAACAATGTTTGAGGTAAAATAAATGAGAAGGTACTTCCTCGGCCTACTTTACTCTCAATATTAAGTTGTGAATGATGATGCTGGAGCGATTTTTTAACTATTGCCAAACCTAATCCTGTTCCACCTGTATGACGAGAACGCGCTTTATCAACACGATAAAAACGTTCTGTTAAGCGCGTTAAATGCTCCGCACTAATCCCTTGTCCATTATCTGACACACTAAATAACATACCCTGTGGAATTTTCTTCCACTCGACATTAATTGTTGTGCCCTCGGGGGTATGATTGATAGCGTTATAAACTAAGTTAGAAACCGCGCTGCGTAATTGTTCCTCATTTCCTCGAACTGCCCAATGATTATCAATATTAAAGATAATATTATGCTGCCCTTGGCTTAATGAGTTTGCTTCTTGCTGTACTACAGACAAAATCGCCGGAATATCAACAACGGTATTTAAATCAATATGCGGGGCTGACTCAATGCGTGAAAGCTGTAAAAGCTGCTGAACCAAAAGATCCATACGCTTAGCTTGCTCTTGCATCGTCGAAATAGCTTTATGCTCTCTGGGATTTTCTACCGCCCCCTCTTCCATTACTTCAAGATAACCTTGAATAACGGTTAAAGGTGTTCGTAATTCATGACTCACATTAGCGAAAAAATCACGACGAGCATTTTCTAACTTGTTCTTTTCAGTAACGTCTCGAGCAACCATTAAGCGTTGATCTTCACTGTATGGCATGATCCTAAATTCAACAATAGAGCCATTATTAAGCGAGAGGGCTAAGGGACGGCTAAAATCAGCGACCGTAAAATAGTGCAAGAAATCAGGATAACGCAGTAAGTTAAAAATATTTTGCCCATTATCTTCAGGCCAACGAAACCCTAAAAGATGTTGTGCTAAGCTATTACACCAGAAAATATTACCTTCATTCGTCATCATCACAACCGCATCAGGCAAGCTTTCTGCGCCACTACGAAAACGCTTAATTAACTCACCTAACTCGCGACGACGCTTACGGTTACGCTGTTGTGTTTGCCGAATACCATAAAAAATAGGTTCCCAACCCCCTTTACCTTCTGGAGGTAATACTGACCTATCTAGCCATAGCCATTTAGATAATTTCAACAAATTATAAGCATGCCACACAAGTGCGCCAAGTAGCGATGCCACCAGCAACCAAGGAAGATGACCAATAAAAAGTGACAATATAAAGGCAGGTAAACAAAATAGACACAGCCCCCATACGAGGGCTTTCCACGATAATCGTTCTAACACCTGACAGTTACTCCCTTATTGACTCAGAAACGGGCAGAGAAGCGATATCCCGTTCCACGTACCGTTTGTATCATTCTGTCATGCCCATCTTGTTCTATCGCTTTACGTAATCGACGGATATGAACATCAACGGTTCGGTCTTCCACATAAACATTCGTTCCCCAAACATAGTTTAGTAGTTGTTCTCTACTGTACACACGTTCAGGATGCGTCATAAAAAAGTGCAGGAGTTTAAATTCAGTTGGCCCCATATCTATCGGCTTATCTTGGCTTGTAACTCGGTGTGACACTGGGTCAAGGTTTAATCCATTAAATTCAATAAGATCTTCAGCTGACATTGGTGATAAGCGTCGTAAAATAGCTTTGACTCGTGCGACTAACTCTTTAGGTGAAAAAGGTTTAATAACATAATCATCAGCACCCGTTTCGAGTCCTTTGACTTTGTCTTCTTCTTCGCCTTTTGCCGTTAACATAATTATAGGGATATCACGGGTGGTACTTTCCCGCTTCATTTGCTTTATTATCTGTAATCCTGATCCACCCGGGATCATCCAATCTAATAAAACCAGATCAGGGTAAGGATCGATAAGAAAACTCAATGCAGAATCATAATCTTCTGCTTCAATGGGTTGAAATCCATTTTGCTCAAGCACAAAACAGATCATCTCTCGAATTGCGGTTTCATCTTCAACAACAAGAATACGCCTTGCCATACTCTATCCTGTGTTATGTATATAGAGGGTCGTAATGATTATGAGGCACTTTTATGACAGATTTATGACTAACCATGACATTACTGGAATACGAGGGTGTTGTTAAGGTAAATAATACAAAATAAGGTGAAAAATCACGCAAAAAAAAGCATCTACAACGTATTTTCACTAAAAAAGCGAGGTGCGCTATACTCCTTGCTAGATTAAAAAGAGGAATAGCAATGCGGATTATTCACACATCAGACTGGCATTTAGGGCAATATTTTTTTACCAAAAGCCGAGCGCAAGAACATCAACAATTTCTTGATTGGTTACTAAAACAAATACGTGATTACCATGTTGATGCACTTATTGTTGCTGGTGATATTTTTGATACTGGCTCGCCCCCCAGTTATGCCAGAGAACTTTATAACCGCTTTGTTGTTGCTATGAAAGACACCCAGTGTCAGCTTATTATTCTAGCTGGAAATCATGATTCTGTTGCAACATTAAATGAATCGAAATCATTGTTAGCCTGTTTAAATACTACCGTAATTGCCAATGTGCATTACGATGAACCTCAACCCCCTGTTATTCTTAATCAAAAAAATAACACGCCGGGAGCGCTGCTTTGTGCCATTCCTTACCTGCGTCCTAGAGATATGATAACCAGCCAAAGTGGACAATCAGGCGCACAAAAACAAAATGCATTAAAAGATGCTATAGCGGCTTATTACCACAACCAATATCAAGATGCACTAGCCTTGCGTAATCAATTAGATGTAGCTATTCCAATTATCGCAACAGGTCATCTTACAACGGTTGGTGCCAGTGTTAGTGATTCGACCCGTGAGATTTACATTGGCACTTTAGATGCATTTTCAGCCACGTTATTCCCTAAATTTGATTACATTGCACTCGGACATATCCATCGCCCACAAATAGTGAACAAATCAGAACATATTCGTTATAGTGGTGCTCCTATTCCACTGAGTTTTGATGAAAGTGGGCAACAAAAAAGCATCTGTCTTATCGATTTTGAGCAAGACCAACTATCTCAACTTACGCTATTACCTATTCCTGAATTTCAACTTTTACGTACCATAAAGGGCTCACTAAAAGAGATTGAAACGCAGTTAGAAAAACTCAGTGACCAGCATCAAGGGCAAGACATCACTATTTGGCTTGATATTGAAGTGGCAACACAAGATTACCTCAGTGATATACAAAGCCGAATTCAAGCGCTGACTGATAATCCACTTTTTGATGTAATTCGATTAAGAAGAGCGAAGCAACAACGAAATGCACTGACTCAAGATGAAAAAGAGACACTATCAGAGCTCTCGGTGTATGACGTTTTTGACCGACGTTTAGCGCAATATGAAATTGATGACCCACAAAAAAAACAACAACTAAAAACGCTATTTAAGCAAGCTGTTGAGATGGCAGAACAAGAGGATAATAAAGAAGCATAATGAAAATCTTAAGTCTGCGTTTTAAAAATATTAACTCCCTAAAAGGCGAGTGGAAAATTGATTTTTGCCAAGAACCTTTTGTCAGTAATGGATTATTTGCAATAACTGGCCCTACTGGTGCTGGTAAAACAACGCTGTTAGATGCGATTAGTTTAGCGCTTTATCACCGAACACCTCGTTTAGATAAAGTCACACAATCACAAAATGAATTAATGACACGCCATACCGCGCAATGTTTAGCAGAAGTTGAGTTTGAAGTAAAAGGTGTGCCATATCGTGCATTTTGGGAACAACGCCGCGCGAATTATAAAGAAGATGGCAACCTTCAAGCCCCCCAAGCAGAGTTGGTAAAAATCAATACAACAGGTGGTGACGATAAAATATTGGCAACAAAAATTAGCCAAGTAAAAGAGATGATCATTAGTATCACAGGGCTTGATTTTGAACGTTTTACTAAATCGATGTTACTTTCACAAGGGCAATTTGCTGCTTTTCTCAATGCAGATGATAAATCTCGAGCTGAATTATTAGAAGAACTCACCGGAACCGATATTTATCGTCATATTTCACGCACTATTTTTGATAATTGGCGAGAAGAAGAAAAAATATTAAACGCCTTAAAACAACAAGCTCAAATGATGGCGTTATTAGATGAAACTGCTCGTCAAGCGCTATTAACTCAACAAACAGAGATCCATACTCAAGAGACTCAATTACAAAAAGAGCAATTGGAATATCAAACCACTAAACAATGGCAAGAAAAAGAAGCCGATTTAAAACAACAACAAAATGCAGCGCTCATTGGTGTAAATGCAGCACAAGAAGCTCTAGTCGCAGCACAGCCCGATATTCAACGCCTTGAAAATAGCGAACCTGCCGAAAAAATTCGACCACTTTTTGATGAGAAAAACCGACTTTTACAAGAGCAAAGCTATATTGAAAAACAACTATTAACGATCAATAGTGAAAAACAGCTACTTGAACAACAAAGTCAGCCTATTAATGAAAAACTGGCTATATCTCGCGATAAACAGAAAAAGCACCAAGAGCAAAAACAACAAACACTGCAATTAATTCGAGAGAAAATCACGCCGCTAGATAGTCAGTTAGCTCTATTACATCAAGAAATTACTGCCAAAACGCATCAAAAAAATAGCGTCGAAAAAATATGTTCAGATTCGCAAGAACAGATTACTCAAATACAACGACAGTGGACATCATCACAAGCAAATCTAGACCAATTAAATGACTATTTAATTAAACATGCATCCCATGCTCAATTAACAGAAAGCCTACCTTTATGGCAACGTTATTTTGAGCAATATGATGAAGTTACAGCGCAATATCAAACAAGCCTGTTAAATGAAAAAAAAGAGCAAGAAAAAGAACAAGTACTGGCTATATCACTAAAAAAAGCCATTAACGAATTAGATGAGCAACAAATACGCCTTCATTTACAACAGCAACAATGGCAAACACATCAAACTCAGCTTGAAGAACAATTTAAAACGGATGCAATTTCGGATATTCCACCCCGCATACAACAAATAAATCAGCAACGAAATGCGCTGGCCAAATTGACCGGGCTACAAACCCAACTACAACGTAATACAAAAATAGCGCAGCAATATCATCAAACATTTGCAGACAATCAGCAGAAAATAACTACGCTAGCAGAAACAATCCGCACTAATGAAACGGTTTTAAAAGAAAAAGAACAGCACTTTAATGATTTAAGTGATAAATATCGTCTTGAACAAAAAATCGCTGAATATGAAAAAGATAGAAAACATTTAATCAAAGATAAACCATGCCCGCTTTGCGGTTCACTACAACATCCTTATATTGAGCAATATACAGAAATTAAGCCCGATGAAACGCAACAACGGCTAGAGCAATTAAAGCAATTTATACATAATTTGACCGTAGAGCTTGTTGAGCAAAAAACGCAATCGACCGGCTATCAAACACAAAATAAAAAACTAACAGAAGAGATAAACCAACTCACTCAAGAAACTGAAGTATTAGAAAAACAATGGCATAAATTAGTAAAAATATATTCATTATCTGTTGCTGATTATGCTGAAAACACCTTGCTTGAATTAGACCAAAAACTAGATCAAGAAGAAAAAGAACTCGAAGAAAAACAAAAAAACTATAAAGCATTAGAAATACAAACAACCCAAGAAATGACTTTATTATCAAATGCAAAAGAACTGTTCAATCAGCAACAGCAATCCGTTATTCGTCAACAAAGTGACTTAGAACATCTGCAAAAAAACATGGCTTATCAACATCAGCAAACGACTCAATTACTGCAACAACAAGAACAATTAGCCAAAGATATTCATAACCGAGTTAAACAACAAGGCTATGATTTGTGTCAGTTTGCAGAAAAAACACAGTGGTTAGCTGAACGTAAAGCAGAAAATCAGCAATATCAATCTACGTTAAAAACGCAGCAAGAATTACAGCAAACACTACGCGAGTTGCAACTCTCACTGAAAGAAAAACAACGTTATCGGGTTGAAGCTCAAAAAGAGCGTGACACTCTTTTAGCTGATTTACAGCAACAGATTAATCAGCAAAAGAAAATTCAAACCCAACGCCAAACTTTATTTGGTACTCAAGTCACCGAAGATGTTAGAAATGAGCTAGATAAGCAGAGTTATTTATTACAACAAGAGATTGAACAATATAGTAATGAAAAAAATCAGCTAGAAATTCGCCTCAGCCAACTGAATGGGCAATATCAAGAAAATAATAAATCGCTTCAACGTGTTAAAAAACAGCTGCAACAAGCAACAGAACAATATCAACAAGCTTTGGCTGATAGCCTGTTTGCAAATGAAAGCGAGTTTCTTAGTGCGCTGTTATCACCCGAAGAAAGAATGCAATTACAGCAACAGCAAAAACAGCGTTTAGATAAGCTATTACAAGAAAAAACACGTTTAGAAACACAAGAAAAAGCATATCAACATCATTTATTGCAACAGCCATTATTATCAACTCAGTTAAGTCTTGAGCAGATAACCGCACATTTAGTATCACTAGACACCCAAGGAAAGGTGTTACAAGAGACAAAATTTCGTATTCAAGAACAACTTCGTCATGATGAAGAAAAACGCCAAGAACAACAAAGCTTGCTAACAAAAATAGCACAACAACAGTCTCATTTTGATGATTGGAGCTACCTTAACGATTTAGTCGGTTCTGCAAATGGAGATAAATTCAGTCGTTTTGCACAAGGTTTAACCTTAGATCACCTCATTTATTTGGCTAATCGCCGCTTAGAAAAGCTTCATGGACGCTATTTTTTACAACGTAAAACTCCAGCGAGCCTCGAATTACAAATTGCCGATACTTGGCAGGCAGATGCATTACGCGATACTCGTACCCTTTCTGGCGGTGAAAGCTTTTTGGTGAGTTTATCTCTTGCATTAGCGCTTTCTGATTTAGTCAGCAATAAAACACAAATTGAATCACTCTTCTTAGATGAAGGTTTTGGCACATTGGATCCAGATACTCTGGATATCGCATTAGATGCACTCGATAGTCTTAATGCGTCAGGTAAGATTATTGGCGTGATTAGCCATGTTGAAGCAATGAAAGAACGTATTCCAGTACAAATAAAAGTGAAGAAAGCGGGCGGTTTAGGGATAAGCCAGCTCTCGCCTGAATTTAAGTATGCAGGTAAATAATAGATAAATCATAAGGTTAAAAACTAGGTCGAATATTTTGACCTAACTGATTAAATTTTTTATCTATCAATAAATCACAGATAGCACCTATAGTAGGTTTATAGATTAGCTCAACGGGCTATACGCATTAAGCGCTTAATATTATCAAGGAGACAACGATGTCTAACAAATTTACTGATTTAATGAAACAACGTAGAACAATTTATCATTTAGGTAATCAGCTTCCTATCGACGAAGAAAAAGTTATTGCAACTATCAAAGAAGCCGTTAAAGAAAGCCCTTCTGCATTTAACTCACAAACTTCTCGCGTTGTTGTTCTGTTTGGTGAACAGCATCACGCACTGTGGAACATTGTTAAAAACACCTTGAAAAAGTTAATCCCAGCAGACGCTTTTAGCGCTACAGAAGCTAAAATTGACAGCTTTGCAGCAGGGGCTGGTTCGATTCTTTATTTTGAAGATACTGATATTGTTAAAGGTCTTCAAGAGCAGTTCCCACTGTATGCAGAAAACTTCCCTGTATGGTCAGAACAAGCAAGTGGTATGGCTCAGCTTTCTGTTTGGACTGCATTAGCAGCAGAAAAAATTGGCGCGTCATTACAACACTACAACCCAATTATTGATGATGAAGTTCATGCAACTTGGGATCTGCCAAAAACGTGGAAACTAAGAGCTCAAATGGTTTTCGGTTCTATTGAACAAGAAGCTGGCGAGAAAAACTACATCGAAGATGATGCTCGTTTTAAAGTATTTAAATAAAACATCTTACTAAATTACCCTACAGCATTACCCTCTTTACTTTCATTCCTTTGCCCACAGCCACTGTGGGTTTTTTTATTACATACCCACAAAAAAAGCGTGGTGGCATAAGGTCACCACGCTTTTATGATTTAATCAGTTTCAGATTAGTCTTTCGCTGTTTTTTCTGAGGCGTCATAGAAATTTTCATGAGCCTCTATATGTAGTAGATACAGTTCAACTTTGTTGGCTACCCATGAATAACCTAGTAGTACAGTCAACTCATTAAGCCTAAATTTGTGCACTCTGAGATAAGCAAGATTGTCTTTTTTCCTCTCACCAATCAATGGATTATCGATTATTTGATCAATTTCATCTTCAATGATTTTCACATCTTACCCAGGCAAATTTTTCATTACCTTTTCAAATCGAGCAGACTGATAAACATCAATCTCTTTTGGTGGTTCGGACGTATCGAGAAACCTTTTTGTTTTCGACTTCCACCTGTGCCAGTAACAATTCTTCGATAAAGCTATATGGCAGATCAGGGTTATCTTCAGCTATACGCCCGATTTTAGCCCAGTGTTCAATTTGTTTAGGAGCACTTCTGCTTTTCGCTTCCGCATGCATTTTAGCATCAGACACAAAGTCTTTATCTAATCTTACGGAAATAGCTATTGTTTACACTCCTAATACCTATCGGGTGCTTTAACTGGATAGAATTAATTCTATCCTTGTTTATGTTAATAATTTATAAGAACTTAATTCTATAAATTTTTATATTAATAACTCACGATAAAAATAAAACTTTTGTCGCTAAATGCAGCAATACATTACACACTATTTATTGTAAAGACTGAAAATTTAGTTCTCATATCTTAATACTCGCTAAGATACACATGTTCCATAATAGAAACATAAAAAAAGAGCAAAGTGCGCAATGAATACAAAGGTAGGGATGGACCCTTTGTGTTCAACACTTTGCTCTCTTTATTTAGTTACGCACCTCTTACAAAAACAGAGGTGCGATTTTCACAAGGCGTATGAAAATACCTTATTTGCGTGTGATGTTATTTGCTTTTGGTTGAGCAATTGGAGACTGTTCTGCAAAGTATTTCACTACTGCATCAACGTCTGGCACGCTATAAACTGGATCTTTACCTTCTTTTAATACTGAGAAGTTACTACCACCTGTTGCTAAGTATTCATTAGCAACCACACGGTAGTTCGCTTTCATATCAACAGGTTTGCCATCAATACGCATTGATTCAGCAATAACACGATTGCCTACTGGTGCTTTGCTGTCCCATGTATATTGGAAGTTGCCTGAAATAGCTAACACTTGCGGGCGCGAACGATCCCACTGTTGCTCTAGCAGACGTTTAATTTGTTCACCGGTTAAGGTTTGAGTTAACAGTACGTTAGAGAATGGCTGTACAGTGTAGATTGCGTTATAAGAAACGTCACCACCCGTCATGTCGGCACGAATACCACCGCCATTCATCAGACCAATTTGTGCACCACCCATCTCTTTTGGTTTTGCTGTATACAGATGTGCATCAGCGATAACTTGACCTAAACCTGACTCACCTGCATCGTTAGTTTGCTTAGTTAAGTTACCTTCTAACTTACCAATAATGCGGTTCGCTAATGGAGTAGCGATTTTTTCGTAAGCTTCTAACAGTTTGGTAATTGCCGGATCTTTTTCATATTTGCGGTTATCAACCCAAATATTACGTGCTTCAACATCAACAACGTCTTTTGTTGTTTTGTCTAATTTCAGGTCTATACGCGTTAACATTGCACCGTTTGATTGTGCCGATGTTACTGATCTACCATTGATAGTACAGTTGTAAGCTTGGTGAGTATGACCCGTTACAACAAAATCAATTGCTGGATCTAATTGTTCAACAACACCTAATACTTTACCGGTAATACCATTACATGCGTTGATATTAACTGGGCCACCATCTCGACGCTGTGCAGCACCTTCGTGGATTAACACACCTATCGCTTGAACACCTTGTGCTTTTAGCTGGGGAACTAAGGCGTTAATTGTTTTTGCTTCGTTGTGGAAGCTTAAACCTTCAGTACCTTTTGGTGTTACGATAGCCGCAGTACCTTCTAAAGTGACACCAATGAACGCAACAGGGATACCGTTAAATTCTTTGATAACATATTCAGGAAGTAGCGTTTTGCCTGTTTCATTAACAGTAACGTTAGCCGCTAAATATTGGAAATCAGCACCTTTAAATTCTGTTGGCCCTTGGCAACCTGTTACTGGGTGGCAACCACCGTTTTGCTTACGCAGTAATTCGCCCATGCCTTTATCAAATTCGTGGTTACCAACCGAAGTGGCTTCCAGTCCTGCTAATGATAATGCTTCAATTGAAGGCTCATCATGGAACATAGAAGATAACAGTGGGCTTGCACCAACCATATCACCCGCTGCAACAACGATGTTGTTAGGGTTATCTTTCTTCATTTCTTTGATTAATGTTGCCATGTGCTCAATGCCACCAGGTTTGTTTGGACCTGGCGCTTTAAGCGCACCGTGGAAGTCATTCATTGCAATAACACGAACGTCAACAACATTAGCTTCGTCGTAATTCTTTGCGCAACCCGCTAATAAGACTGAGCTTACAGCAAGTGCAACGAGTTTATATTTATGGTTCATTTAAGTTTATCCCTAAGATCAAAATTCACGTTTCGGACAATCAATTACTTCGAAATCTTTGCTATAACAGATATAGAATTCATCTCGATTAATTTGGATTTCCTTATCCTTCAATGATGGGTTGTGTTCTTTTAAGAACTTAATCAACTCACTATTCGAAGGACGGCCTTCTGGTAGTACTAACGCATCAAATAACGCTTGTTGCTGACCAAAGAATGCATCAGGAGTATCAAATGCACAGACACCGTGTTTTTCCCACTCGCCTTGTAACAGATCAATACCCGGAGATGAGCACAGGTAAGGTTTGATCGCTGAATACTCTAATGGTGCTAAATCGCCTTTACATAAACGAGGATGCTTGCGTATATCTTTCCAATCGCGACATTCATCCCATGATTTACCATCACAGGTTTCAGCCCACAGCCCATGAACAATCCAGCCAAATTTGTTATCAGAGAAACACTGGATTTCAAATTTATCAAACTCACGTTTTGCACGATCTTTTTCATTGTCGTTATTTAAACGTTTAATATTATTACTTTTATAGTCACAAAAAGCAGGTGAGTAGTTAATCGCCAGCTTGAAATAATCTGTTGATGCAGTGCTGTTTTGACCATAACGATCATTCGCAGCAATGTAGTCATAAGGTGCAGTAGGTGCATCAGGTAAAACGCAAGAAACACCTTCAACTAACTTAGCTTGGGGTTTTAGTGGTTCTGTTATTTCAGGTGTTTGCGTTACACAACCAGCAAGAATTAAAGCAAATACCGCGGGTAGTAACTTCATAAAGCGCATAAGATCCCCTTAAAGAGTATTTAAGCCACTCTTTTGGTTCAAAATGTTAGGAAAACCTGCCCGAATGGGCAGGTATTTATCGGCTTATTTTTTTTCAGTCAAATCGATTTTGTAAATTGCAAAACCAATTTCGTCATTTCCAACGAAAGTCATTGGATACTGAGCAAAATCTTTAATAAATGCAGCCGCTTTTTCACTTGGAGAAGTTTCAAAACGAATATCTAGCGCTTTATCAGTCTTAATAGGTAAGAAAGACCAGTTGTTAGCCGCTTTAGTGACAACTTCGCCTTTCTCTTTAGTTTCTTTCGCAATATAAGAAGCTAAAATAGCGCGGTTTTCATCCGGAGATGCAAATGCGATGTTGCTTTCACCTGTTCCCGCAAATTTACCGCCGTATCCACGGTAGTTATTTGTCGCAACTAAGAATGTTGCTTTAGGATCAATCGGCTTGCCTTCATAAGTGACGTCTTTAATACGATTTGCATCTTTATTAATGACTTGGCAATCAACGTCGTATTTAGCTGGTTGAGTTACGTCAACTTTATAATTCACACCACTGATGGTATCGAAGTTATAAGTACGGAAACCATCCCAGTTAATCAGTTCTTGTGGTTTAGTTGAATTTACATCAACTTGGTTCCACATACCCGCTGAACATTCTAACCACTCAATAACATCAGCACCGGTCGCTTTAACAACAACTAATGTATTTGGATACAGATACAGGTCGGCAGCATTACGGAATGTCAGGTCACCTTTTTCAACTTCGACGAAGTCTGCTGGTGCGTTTTTACGACCACCTGCTTTAAATGGTGCCGCTGCGCCTAATACTGGCAGTCCGTCTAAGTTAGGATCGCCTTGAATAAAGTGTTTGGTGTAATCAACTTGAGCGTCGTTAACGATTTGTACTGTAGGATCGCTTTGCACTAATGCAAGGA
Source organism: Proteus hauseri ATCC 700826 (assembly GCF_001654965.1). Taxonomy (GTDB): domain Bacteria; phylum Pseudomonadota; class Gammaproteobacteria; order Enterobacterales; family Enterobacteriaceae; genus Proteus; species Proteus hauseri. Next base: position 65,406 of record NZ_LXEV01000016.1, on the reverse strand, counting down.
AGCTATACATGTTAGCAGATGCTTTACCAATGTGTTTACCGACGAAATCGCGAGTACCTTGGTGTGCTTTTTCAATGATTTGAGCCAATTGTGCATCACGTTCAACTAATGCTTTTTTGTTCGCTTTATCAAAGATTGGACGAGCTTCACCTGTTGCTTGTGTCATCACCCATTTACCGCTGTCGTTATTGATAACCATATCAACGACACCTAAGTGATCACCCCATTGACCAGGCATAACAGCTGGAATGCCGTTTACAGTACCTTTAGCAATATCAACGCCTTTAATACCTTCAAACTCTTTGCTTGGGAATACGCCATGCGCATGACCAAACATAATTGCGTTAATACCTTCAACTTCACTCAGATAATACACTGAGTTTTCAGCCATTGCTTTGTACGGTTCAGAAGCAAAACCAGAATGAGGAATAGCCACAATCAGGTCCGCACCCTCTTTTTTCATTTGAGGAACGAATTTTCTCGCTGTTTCTGTAATGTCATTAACAACGACCTTACCATCCAGATTGGCTTTATCCCAGATTAAGATCTGTGGTGGTACAAAGCCGATATAACCAATCTTGATAGTGTGTTCTTTGCCATCACGATCTTTTACTGGTGTATCTACAATGATATAAGGTGTGAAATAGTTTTCGCCTGTTTTTGCATCAAGAATGTTGGCATTGATGTAAGGGAACTTCGCACCAGCGATAGCTTTTTTCAGATAATCAAGACCATAGTTAAATTCATGATTACCAAAGTTACCTACTGTATAACCCATTGTGTTCATCAGCTGATGCGCAGGATGGGATTCCCCTTTTTCGATACCTTTAGCTGCTTGATAGTCAGCCAGCGGGCTGCCTTGGATCAAGTCACCGTTATCAACTAAAACCGCATTGGTTACTTCAGCTTTTGCTGCTTTGATTAAATTAGCAGTACGGACATAACCAAACTGTTCAGTTGGTTTATCTTTGAAGTAGTCAAAATCGATTAAGTTACTATGAACATCAGAGGTCTCCATAATACGGAGATCAACTGTTGCAGCATTCACATTGAATGCAACAAACATTGCTAATGTTGAAATCTTCAACACATTCTTAACCATTACACACCCCTTATATATTGGTTAACAGGAGAGCGATATCGCTCTCCTTTCATTACTTCTGTCAAACCTTAATTCTTGGCAGGACTAGAAGTACAGACGCATACCGGTTTCGAAGATATATTGTTTTTTATCTTCATATTTCGGGTTTTCGCTACGAGCATCGTCGTATGCCATTTCAGCAAATAAACGTAAGTTGTTGTATTTAGATACCGCAAAACGTTTATCTACACCCACAGTATAGGTTTCTTTTTTGTAGTTGAAAGTGTTCGCATCACCATCACGCAGGTAGTAACCCGCATACATGCCACTTTCGATACGATCCCAGTGCCATTTCACACCAACACCATACAGATCAGCTTTCCAATCGCCTTTAACTGAGTTCCAACCACGTGGAGCTTGGTTTGAATACAGTGCTAAACCTGGATTTTTACCACGAGATTGACCATAGTCTAAACCGATAGAAAATTCACGACCTGGGAAGAAGTATTCCGCACCAAATGCTAAAATACTGTTCTCTGGAACTTTGTCTTTATTTGGACCAGTAACGTTTGCTTCACCTTTAGCTGCTGAGTAACCCGCATCAAACTCTAAACCGAAGGTTGATTTATAGAAACCAACTAATGAATATGCACGAGTGATATCACCGGCTACACGACGTCCATCTTCACCCGTTTTACCCGTCACAGTACCCGCTAATTTAAAGCCTTCATAACGGTTAGTTTCGATGAAAATAGTTTGTGGTAAACGAGTCATGAAGTTGTTTTTACCAACACCATTAGTATTTACATATTTACCATTAACCGTAGTTTCGCCACCAGAATAACCCACTGAACGGCCTAGAACATCACTAAAGTAGAATACACCCGTGTTACCATAGCCGTAGCTTGATTTTTTAACCCAGTCGATAGGAATATAAGTACGACCAAATTGGATTTGACCATAATCACGGTGAGAGAAACCGACATAACCAACACGGTTGTACATTTCAAAGTTTGATTTAGGGTTATCACTATTTGTTTTTTGAGTGTCTGAACCCCACTCTAATTTACCAAATACTTTGATATCGTTAGTCAGTTCATGTGAACCGAAGAAACCGATACGGCTACCATCATCAGTCATTTTCATTTCATGATTTTGGCTAGTTACTTGTGTTTTTAAACGAAACTGACCATTTACATCGAAACGTGTCCCTTTATCGTTATACACGTTTACTGCGTTTGCTGATCCAGAAAGGATCAGTAAACCAACCAATGCTGCTAAAGGCTTCAAGCTTTTCATGATTAAAATACCCATCTATTTTCTATAGTTTTATGATTTTCTTTAAGGTTAAAAAGAATACCGCCGTAATTTAATTAACCTGTAATTCAGACAAAAAGATCCCTGCCACGAATTTCGAAAAAGAAAATCGCTCTCACAATCGATAATTTTTATGACTACTAATTATTACTCTACTTTTACTCTACTTATTACTCTATAAAACTTCTTAAGGGTTTTAATTTCTGGACACAGACGTAATCACCATTAAGACGTAAAAATAACGTCCTCATCTATATTTAAATAAAGGCATTACTTTTATTTCTATCTGGAAATGAATTACATCATTGATGTTTTCGCTGGCATGTTACTCAAAAAAAAGCCTAACTTTCGTGATGCAGCCCACAATTACACCAACATACATTTTCATGGTTACATACCTAAGTGATAGGTATCACATTAAAGAGTAAAGATACGTGTTTTTTGAACTTAATCAACTTTTTCAAAATTATTATTTTTACTTTTTCTTTTATATTTCATTCCGTTATAGCATTATTTTTTTTGACAATAAAAAATTTATCTCCTCCTTTAATATATTTAAAAGGAAGTATTAATTTTAACCACTAAATAAATAACACTAAAGGTTTAAATATTATTATTCTGAATTAATAATTTTATATTTTTATATTTATTTCTTATTTAAATAAAAACAAAGTCGAATTTAAATACAATTTCACTGGTGGTAACGAATAACAACTGCTCATTAAAAGAATAAACAACCAAAAATATTAATAAAGAAAGCACAATAGCGAGATTCAATTACAATATCTAATCAATACGTAGAGGTATTAAAAAAAACCAAAGAAACATTACAAAATCTAAACAATAACCATATGTAATATAAAAAGGCCATTTGTGCGATTTTCACTATATTTAGAAAATAAATATTCAAGTTTGTGATCGCCATCACTATAAATCCAATGAAAAATCACCTGTTATATTTTCCTAATTTTGTGATATCAATCACACACAATCGTCAAGAAGATTTTTGTTTTGTAAATTACTACAGGGATAATTCAGAAAATCATTTCATATTATGAATAAAAAATAGCTATAAAAAGAAAGAACGTGATCATGGTCACATAACAAGTTGTACTAAAAATTCAGTAATTTCATTATTAATATTCTTAAGTAAATTAAAACAATTGAGAATGCCTATCATTTTCATGAATTGGTTTCACTAATTATTCGTTTCAGCTTTTCTTGGCGTTTTTATTAAATAACCCACTGAGTATTTTCTTTTCAGGGATATTACCTTTTAGATACTCCAAACATTCAGTATCATATCGGAGTTAATTATGATTAAGGGGAATATCAGATGCTGTGGTTTAAAAATATTTTGGTCTATCGCTTAAATAAAGAGATAGCACTGTCAATGGATGAGTTAGAACAACAGCTTGCTTCATTGGCATTCACTCCTTGCAGTAGCCAAGATATGACAAGGACAGGCTGGGTTTCACCTATGGGTGACCGAGGTGATGCTTTTATTCATGTTGCAGGCAAACAAGTGATGCTGTGCGCTCGAAAAGAAGACAAAATTTTACCCGCAACCGTCATAAAACAAGCGGTACAAGAAAAAGTAGAAAAACTTGAGGGTGAGCAAGGTCGTAAACTGAAAAAAATGGAAAAAGCCACATTAAAAGATGAAGTGGTTCATACCCTACTTCCTCGTGCTTTTAGTAAGTTTAGTCAAACCTTTTTATGGCTAGATTTAGAAAAACAACTCATCATCATCGATTCAGGTAGTTCAAAACGCGCCGAAGACAATTTAGCGCTGTTACGTAAAACCCTTGGTTCTTTGCCTGTTGTTCCACTTAATTTTAACGAATCTGTTGAGCTGAAAATGACAGAATGGGTACGCTCTGGTGAACTACCAGCAGGGTTCTCATTAATGGATGAAGCGGAATTAAAAGCGGTATTAGAAGAAGGCGGCGTTATTCGCTGTAAAAAACAAGAACTGGTTTCTGATGAAATTGCGACACATATTGAAGCGGGCAAATTTGTCACTAAGCTTTCTATCGATTGGGAAGAGCGCCTGCAATTTATGCTTTGTGATGATGGCTCAATAAAACGGATCAAGTTTAGTGAAACTTTACGTGAACAAAATGATGATATTGATAAAGCAGATTTTGCCCAACGTTTTGATGCCGATTTCGTTTTAATGACTGGTGAACTCAGTGCTTTAATTGAACGAGTCACCGAAGTCCTAGGTGGCGAAGCCGAGTAATCCAGATAAAATCACGGGTAGAACAGCCAATTCACCGATCTACCCGCCGTTAATTTTTACCCCCTCACCCCTTCACTCCCTTCACTCTTTTATCTTTTTATTCTTTTAGCTCTTTCTATCCTCATAAATACTCTAAATAATTCGAGGTGTAGCTAGGCGACAAGTGAATGAGTCGCTAGGAGCATACAATAGTATGTGACTAGTGCGAATGAACGTAATCACAACAACGCTACACCTTGAAGTATGACGAGTATTACCAAGGCAAGGATCCTTTCTCCCCATTAGCATGCTCCCCATAATAAAGTGAAGGTAGGAAACGAGAAAGATAAGTAAATTCATTATAACAGTGCTGTAATAAACCAAATCCAATCTCATCAGATAACTCTGTTAGCGGATCAGCCAGTGAATTTCCTAAGTAAAAACGACTTCTTAATACACATCCCCATTGCGTATCTCGGGTTAAATGCACCATTTTTCCGTCAGTTGGATCACCGTTATCATCTATTTTTATATGCTCACCAAATCCAATCGTGGCGCAAATTGCAGCAGAAAGCGCGCCTGAATTATAGGCTTGAGTAAGTTTAGAATGATCAAAAAAATCGTTGGCATCATGAAATTTAAGTTGCGCATTGACTGGAGGAATATCCCCTAAAGACTCAACAGCACTAATCGATGCACCAATATAGTTTTTTCCTTTGATCCATTTATCATCCCAACCATGATGAGCGACATGGTCATGAGGATGCCACCAGCGAATATGCTGTGAGGTTTCAAAAAAAGTAAACCACCACGCTAACATTTTTCCTTTACAACCATGCAAATCCGTTCGAACTGCTACTGTTAAACACCCTTTTTCATCTCGCTCAAGCCCCATTTCTAAGCGCAATGGCGCTGGCAACAGTAGTTCATTAATTTCATTAACAGCCCAAGGCAAATCACGTGTTTGTTTTTTCATTGTCATACTCCAATTAATTAAGAAACAAATTATGTTTCTTAATTGTTTTATCGCTAAAGAATGATAAAATCAATAAAAAAGAGGGATTCGAATGACCGATAGCAAGATTAATCAAAAACGGGGACGCCCTGCTCGCCCTGAGCAAGAAATACGTCAAGAAATTTATCAAGCAACATTAACATTGCTGTTTCAACGCGGTTATAACGCGACAACTGTGGATGATATTGCTAAACAAGCTGGAATGGCGAAAAAAACGCTCTATCGATTTATTACAGATAAAGAAAATTTAGTAGAGCAAATTGTATTATCGTGGACAGACCGTTTTATTGATGTTTTTCATGATGATGCAAATAATTTTGATGAATTTAAAGTACTATTATCACAGCATTTACATCACATGACACAAACCGTACTTAATCATGATGCCGTGGGATTATTTAAATTGTTGCAGCAAAATTTCCCAAGCCGAGATATTTTGATGGAGAAATATCAGCGTAGCGGAATTTTACGTGGGCGTGAGTTACTCGCTCAATGGCTAAAACGCCAAGAAAAAAATAAAATTATCAACCAATACGATTACGCTACGTTAAGTGACCTGTTACTGGCAATGGTTATCGCTGAGCCTTTACGTCAAATTACGTTAGGCGTTATTCCCCCAGCGCCTCAATCTGATTTTACTGCGCGCATTCAACATGCTATCGCATTAATTTTGCCTGCATTAAAACCTTAAAATAATTCACAAAAAAACAGCAAATAAGCCTAACTAACTCATTTGCTGCCTAATACTATGTACAAAGTTATTTTTGAATTAAATAACGAATTGTTGGACCATCTTGTTGAATATCCAATACGGTATAACCGTAGTTTTTCGCATCAAGAGGTATGTTATTAATCGATTGAGGGCAATCACTCACCACTTCTAATATTTCGCCTTTTTTCAGTGATGGCATAGCTTCAAGCGTTGCCACCGCAGGGTAAGGGCAAGGTTCACCCACCATATCAAGACGATAATCAGGGATTATTGTGCTTTTCTCACTCATGCTATTTCCTTATTAATCTGGTTAGAAATTGATTGTGCCTGCTGTGCTTTTTTGCGGAAAAAGTGTTTTTCCCACCACAGTAACAACACAAATGACAGACCCAGCATAAGATAAGTCACCACTAATCCACCTACTGGCCCAAAAGTATCAAGAAGATTTATTTTGTCGTAATCAGTGGCTAATACTGCTGAGAAATCATCCCAATAATAAGCCAACAAAGTAGAACCAATAACGTTGCCTAACCCCACCCACCAAAAGTGGATTTGTCCTTCAACGGCACGATACATCCAACCTGTTTCACAACCACCCGCAAGTACGATACCAAAACCAAACAGTAACCCGCCCACAACAGCATTTGGCCCAGCCCACATAATTTTTGGTGCAGCACCTAATTGGACATAACTAAAAATACCCACAGCACTCACGGCCATACCAATAATTATCGCTTTGGCCATATGCGTTCTGCCAGTTATCCATAAATCACGGAAAGCAGAGGTAAAACAAATTTGCGCACGTTCAATTAAAATACCAAAACCAATTCCACCCAACATAGCAAAGCCGAGTTTAGGCGAATCAAAGAGAATAATTAATGACCATGCAATCATGGCAAAAAAGATAACCATACCCAATCTAAAGCGACGTTTTGCGCGCTGTTTATCTTGAGTTAATGGCGAGGCTTGACTTACTTTTTGTAATTTAACCGGAATACGGAAAATTGGCATAAGTGAAAGTTTAGCGCCAAAATAGGAGCCAATAGCCGTTGCAACCGCGAAAAACCACGCATGAAGCGAGAATTGAGGGATCCCCGTAAAGAAAGCTGCAAGGTTACACCCCATTGCTAAACGAGCACCAAATCCGGCAATAATGCCGCCTAAAACGGCCTGAATAATGCGGATTTTATGTTGAGGATGACGAAGTTTGACGTTGTTAGCCCAAAGTGCGGCCATAATGCATCCAGCGAACATACCAATAATCATCACACCATCAATGCGTGTTAATGGCGTTCCTTCAAGGCCGATGATTTTAAAATAACCCCATTCCTCAGGGTGAGCACCAAACCATTGCATAATGTGACCACCCCAGCGAGTAAACTCACCAGTAACAGCCCAGAATGTGCCGGTTAAACCAAAGTAGTAAGTTGAAATGATACCCGCCGCAATGACTGCTGGAAGAGGCTTCCAAAAACGGATCAGGTATTGAGCTTTAAATTCTGACCAAGACATGTTTTTTCCTAGAACTTACCTCTACGAGAGACCCTCTCCACGCAGTAGGATGAGCCGAACATGTTACTACTAAAAATTTTTTAGCAAAGAGCCAGAATTAAGATAAATGACGGAAGTTTGCGTTATAGCAAACTTCCGTAACAACTAAGCAACTTATTTTATTTACAAATCAATAATACTTTTCGATTTATAAATAAGAAGAGAAAACTTAACAAATACGAGGAAGTGGTTCGTTATAAGGTAGGTCAAGAATACGGCTAGTACCAAAAATACCTGTTAAACGAATATAATTATCCGTTGTAACTTCACCAATAGCACAAGCATCTTTGCCTAATGGATGTTGATGTAACGCCTCTAATACTTTGGCCTCAGCTTCAGGTGAAACCACTAATACAATTTTACCTTCATTGGCAAAATTAAGTGCTTCTAACCCTAAGAGCTCACACACACCACGAACTGATTGTTTCATTGGTAGTTTGTTTTCATGCACATTCATACCACAACCACTTGCTTGCGAGAATTCATGCAAAATAGCCGTTACCCCACCACGCGTTGCATCACGCAGTGCTTTAATACCATCAATATTACGTAAAGGTGCTATCATCGGCTCAAGTACCGCGCAATCACTTTGCAGATCAGCTTCAAGACCTAAATTTTCACGTAGATTAAGAATAGTTGCACCGTGATCACCAATAGTACCGCTGACTAAAATCTTATCACCCACTTTAATATTCGATGCAGCCCAATTAATCTTAGTTGGGATCACACCAATACCCGCAGTATTAATAAAAATTTTATCCGCAGCACCTCGAGGCACCACTTTAGTATCGCCTGTAACAATTTGAATGCCTGCTTGCTTTGCGGCATTTGCCATCGCTGTTACTAATATTTCTAACGTCTCAAAAGGTAAACCTTCTTCAAGGATAAACCCACAAGAGAGATAGCGAGGAACTGCCCCACCAACAGAAAGATCATTTGCTGTACCACATACTGATAATTTACCGATATTTCCACCAGGGAAAATAATCGGATCAATAACATAGCTATCAGTACTAAACGCTAAACGATCACCTAATGCAGTGAGATCATTTAACGATATGCGTGCCTGATCTTCTTTTTCATTAAGTAACGGATTATCGAAAGCCTTTAAAAAAAGACCTTCGATAAGTTGTTGCATCCCTTGCCCACCATTTCCTTGAGCTAAGGTTATTTCATCAGGTTGTTTCATATATTACCTTCGCGGCGATACTGATAATAAGCCGCACACGCACCTTCTGAAGAAACCATCAATGCACCCAATGCAGTTTCTGGTGTACAACTTTTGCCAAACAGAGGGCAATCAGACGGTTTACAGCGCCCTGTTAATACATCACCACAACGAGATTGCGGATTATCAGCAACTTTTTGTGGTGCTGGCATAAAGCGTAATTCAGCATCAAACTGTGCATAATCTGGCGTAAGTTGAATGCCTGACATAGGAATTTCACCTAATCCACGCCATTCGCTGGTTTCTTTTAGCATAAAGACTTCTTGCAGTGCTTTTTGAGCAAGCTTGTTGCCTTCATTAGGTACAATGCGACTATATTGATTTTCAATACTTAAAACATAATTTGCATTTTCTGCTTTTGCTTTAAGTTGCTTTATGACCATCAGTATAGCTTGTAATAAGTCTAAGGGTTCAAATCCTGTTACAACAAAAGGCTTTTCAAATTCGTCACATAGCGGTTGATACGGTGTACAGCCAATCACCATGCTCACATGTCCTGGAGCAATAAAACCGTCGATACGAACATCATCTTGTTCAAGTAAACAACGTAATGTAGGCACGATAGTAATATGCTGACAAAACAGTGAAAAGTTTTTCAGCCCACGTAATTTTGCTTGTTGTAGCGTCATTGCTGTACTTGGCATGGTGGTTTCAAAACCAAGACCAAAAAAGACCACTTGTTTATCTGGATTTTCTTGTGCGATTTTTAATGAATCGAGTGGTGAGTAAACAATACGAATATCAGAACCACGACGACGTGCATCAAGCATAGAGCCGTTACGACCCGGCACTCGCATGGCATCACCAAAGGTACAAAAAATAACCTCAGGACGAGCCGCTATTTCTAAACAAGCATCAATCCGCCCCATTGGTAATACACAAACAGGACAGCCTGGGCCATGAACAAATTCAATTTCTTCAGGTAATAAACGGTCTAATCCAAATTTGAAAATGGCATGGGTATGCCCACCACACACTTCCATAATTTGTAATGGACGTGTAATGGGATGAGGCCATTGTGAGATTGTTTCACGAATTTGAACTAATAATGCTTTAGCAAGTTCGGGATCACGAAATTCATCAACGTATTGCATCATCAGCCTCTTCAAGGGTGACACCATAAACATGCTGTAATGCATCAAGGGTATCTTGTGCTTCTTGTTCGTCAAGAATACTCATGGCAAATCCAACATGAATAAGTACCCATTTACCTAATAATTCTTCCGGTTCGCCTTCGCATACCATTGAAATATTAACCGCACGTTTAACGCCACTCACTTCAGCCCAAGCGAGTTGGTGGACATCTTCGCCCACCTCAACAATCTTAGCTGGAACACCTAAGCACATAAACGACTCTCCAACCAAGCCAGCCATTCTTCCATGCCTTCACCGGTTGTGGCAGATAACGCAATGATTTGAATATTTGGGTTAACTCGACGAGCAGATTCAATGCACGCATCAATATCGATGTTTAAGTAAGGTACTAAATCGATTTTATTAATGATCATTAAATCAGCAGCTGCAAACATATGTGGGTACTTCAGCGGTTTATCTTCACCTTCAGTTACTGAAAGGATAGCCACTTTATGTCTTTCACCAAGATCAAAACTGGCAGGGCAAACTAAGTTACCTACGTTTTCAATAAACAGTACGCTGTTATCTTGTAAGCCTAATTGGTGTGTCGCATCATGCACCATTTGCGCATCAAGGTGGCAACCTTTACCTGTATTCACCTGGATAGCAGGAACACCTGTTTCACGAATACGATCTGCGTCATTTGTGGTTTGTTGGTCACCCTCAATAACCGCACAGGCCACTCTTTGCGCTAACTGTTTTAACGTTTGTGTAAGTAATGTGGTTTTGCCTGAGCCTGGGCTTGAGACTAAATTTAGAGCCAACACATTTTGCTTTTCAAAATGTTCACGGTTATGTACAGCGATACGATTATTTTTATCCAGCACATCCATTTCAATTTTCAGCATACGTTTTTGGCTAATACCAGGAGCATGAGTTCCTGCTTCACCTTGGCCATAATGCATATTTTGATTTTCGATAACTGGATTAAATTTTTCTTCATGCTCATGTGCATGGTCATGGTCATGATTATGCGCATGATCGTGGGTATGACTGTGTTCATGGACGTGATCATGACTATGATGATCGTGCTCATGGTGATGATCGTCATCTCCATGATGATGCTCATGAACAACTTGCGATTCATTAAGCTGTGTGTCGCTATGAAAATGAAGATGTACATCACCACTGTTATGATAATAGTGATGATGAACAATGATAGGCTGACCATTGGTTTCGTAGTTATGTTTATGCTTTTGTTCAGACTTATCAATATATTTATGAACGGTATTTGCTGGAGCAGCGTCGTGTTCATGATGATGATCGTGACCATGATGATGATCGTGATCGTGGTGATGACCGTGGTCGTGATGATCATGGTCATGAGAATGATGATGGTGGTGCTCGTGCGAATGAGGCTCTTGACCTTCAATTCTCACATTGCCTTCGCCACAACCGCAAGTGCTACACATATTCTGACTCCTGACTATTCAATAAGAAGAATTTGACTCTGTGTCGCGTAAAATTTCTACCCTATGATCTTAACTGACCACGGAAGAGAGAACGACGACTTAAATCAACTTCTGCTACGGATTGAGTCTGAACAGGAAGAGAAAGTGCCATTTTTACACTATTTTCTGCCAACTCAACCGCCTGATCACCTTTTAAATGACGATCAAGAGGCGACATTAATGAACAAGCAAGATATTGAATACCATCAGCAAGCTCACCAACGACAAATTTAACCTGACCACAAGGCAATTCTAATGCGATGCGTTCGCCAATTTTACGTCGTGGCCACTCTTGTGAAGGCCCAGGAAATACAACTAACTCTAACATCCAAGGTGTTAGTACTGTACCTATCCATTGCTTTTCAAATAAAGTGAAACCGCCCGCTTTTACCGGAATGCCCTCTCTAAAGAAGGGCAGGCCTTTCATCTCTTTTTCTGCAATTTCACTAAAACAGACTTCTAGTTGTTCGATAGGCGGTGCATCATACCCCATGATATCCCAGCTTAATTCTAGTTCACTCATGCGGTTACCTCTTTTGGTGTTACTACAACACCATATTCACGTAAAATATTCACAACGTGTTCTAACGCGATTTCCATAGACTGATTACCAATGTCAGACAGCGACATGCTTGGCTCTAAAGAGGCTGGCTCAATCCCAACTAAAATCAGTTTACGCGGAAACTCATCCGTCATACGTAATGCCATCAAGACATCAGATAAGCCTAGTTGATGAGGCGATATTTTCTGGGTGAATAATGCAGGTACATCATCATCATGCAAAATAAAAATACTACCCGGTTTATGATTACTTCTTACCGCATCAGCAACAATCAGTAAGTCTCTTGCTGCGATATCTTGCAAGATTTCCATACCTGATGTGCCACCATCAATAACATCGACGTTCTCTGGTAAAGAGAAGCGCTCTTCGAGCGCTTCTACTATACGAACACCAATGCCTTCATCGCTTAGTAATAAATTACCAATACCTAAGACAAGAATTCGCATTACAATACCTTCACCTTACTCAGTTCTTTACCAGTCAAATCAACCATATGCACGGCGCATGCCATACATGGGTCAAATGAGTGGATAGTTCTGACAACTTCCAATGGTTTTTTCGGATCAGCAACAGGTGTGCCAACCAGAGATAACTCATATGGACCCGGTTCATCATTAAAGTTACGAGGACCTGCATTCCATGTAGAAGGAACAACAGCCTGATAATTAGTGATTTTACCGTCTTTGAAAACAATCCAGTGAGAGAGCATACCGCGTGAGGCTTCTTCAAAACCCACACCTCGATATTCTTTACCCGGTTCAAACTCTGGTTTAATAAAGGCAGCAGTATCGCCACGGCCAATATTATCTACCAGTGATTGCCACAAGAAGTTTAGAGAATCTTGTAACACACACGCATGAACAGTACGTCCAATAATGCGTCCCCAAGTTGACTCTAACTGCTCATTAACCAGTGTTTCACCTGTTAATTTAGTATAGATCCCATTGATTTCGTTGTAGTGTTTAACAGTCCCTTCATGCTTACCTGCTAAACCACATACTAACCATGCTAACGTACCCACTTCGACAGGTTTGCCGTAGAATGTAGGTGATTTAACCCATGAGTATTTTTCGTTCTCATCCCAACCTGTATATTTAGGACGAGTCAAACCTTCCCACGGTTTTAATGGTTCATCATCTTCATACCAAGCATGCTTACCACTTTCTTCGATACCGTCTTTTAGGTTTTCATCTTTCCAGTCTTTGATTGGACGATACGTTGAGAAATCAACGCCTTCCATATAACCACCAGAAAGTAAGAACTCTGTATTGTTACCATTAATAGGTAACTCTGGCACAGATAAATAGTAGTTAGCACCTTTACCAATTTTTAGCCACTCTGGATAGTAAGCAGCAAAAATCGCGGTATCGACTTTATAAACTTGTTCAATAAAATCGCCAAGATTATCGATAAAGTGCTTCACATACATTAAGCGTTCTAAGTTAAGAACACTTGGCGCATCAAGATTAATTGGGTTAGCAACACCACCCACTGCTAAGTTTTGAATGTGTGGTGTTTTACCACCCAGAACCGCTACGATACGGTTTGCATCACGCTGGCATTCAAGCGCTTGCAGATAGTGAGCTACCGCAATCAGGTTAACTTCTGGCGGTAATTTCATTGCTGAGTGACCCCAGTAGCCGTTAGCGAAAATACCTAACTGACCGCTGTCCACCAGACCTTGAATTTTCTTCTGAACTTTTCTGAACTCTTCAGCAGAGTTTAGTTGCCACTGAGAAACGCCTTTCAGCATTGCTGACGCTTTTTCAGGATCAGCTTGTAATGCTGAAGTAATATCAACCCAGTCCATCGCAGAAAGCTGATAGAAGTGAACGATATGGTCATGAAGAATATGAGAAGCCAGAATGATGTTACGGATATACTGCGCATTGACAGGAATATCCATCCCTAAGGCATCTTCAACTGCACGTACTGAGGCAATGGCGTGAACTGTCGTACAAACACCACAAATACGTTGTACGATAATCCATGCATCACGAGGATCGCTTCCTTTTAGGATCTCCTCCATTCCGCGCCACATGGTACCGGAAGACCAAGCCTTAACAACTTTTCCGTTATCAATTTCACAATCGACGCGTAAATGCCCTTCAATACGGGTAATAGGATCAATAGTAATGCGTTGGCTCATGATTTAACCTCAGCCTTTTTTAATTGTATATTTGAGTCTGTTTGTGCTGGTAAAACCGGCAGTAAACGGATAATAAGAATGTAAGCTGTCACTTCAAATGCAACGAAACCAATAGAAATCAGCAATTCACTTGCTGTTGGGAAATAGTGGTAACCATTGCCTGGATTGTAAGCAACTAAAGAATAGTTCATACGCCACATTGCTGCGCCAATTAAGATAAATACAGCACAGACAAACAACATTCTTGGACTACGGCGATTGTTATTTAAATGCATCAGAATAAGAGGAAGTAATAATAATGCACTCTCAGCGATGAATAACCACGAGAACATATCCCCATTGGCGATATAACTCAGTTTACCGTTCCAAATTACCTCGCCCCAGCGACATACCAAGAAAGCAATCAATAACACTTCGATCACTCTAGTTAACTTGGTAAATAGCGGTGTTTCATCATCATTCATGGTGCGACTTGCTTTTAACAAAGAGCCTTCAAAGATAACGATAGTGAAACCAAGGAGAAAAGCGGTCAGTAAAGAAAACAGAGGTAACATCTCATACGATTGCCACAATGGATGTACTTTCCAACCTGCTGAAATCATTAATGATCCCATTGAAGATTGGTGCATAGTTGGCAGCAACGCACCAAGACCAATGATAAAGAACATCGCTTTGTTGAGACGTTTCAACGACACTTTCCAACCTAAACGTTCTAATAACGCAGGTAAGAATTCTAATGCCATCACCATAATATAGATGGTCATACAGGTCGCTGTTTCAAACAACACAGAGTTGACGTTAAAGTACTGAGGCATAAAGAAGTGAGGCATGTTCCAGTAACGACCGATATCAATGGCGATAGACAAACCACCTAATGAATAGCCGAACAAGCTCGCTAATAATGCAGGACGCACTAATGGATGAAATTCCCCTTTATTAAAGACATAAACCGCCCATGCAAGTGCCCAACCGCCACATGCAAAGCCTGTTCCTATCAATAAGTCAAAGGCAATCCAGATACCCCAAGGGTATCCCCCATTCAGATCGGAGACATCACCCAGACCTAAGACTAAACGCTTACCAATAAGAATAAAACCGAGCACAGCAAGCGGAAGGAAAACTCTCACCGCGAGAGTAAATAGCTTACCGCCAAGTGGACGAGGATCATGACTCGACATCGTTATCCTCCTTGTGGTGTTCCTGCTCTTGTTTTTTACTATTACGGTTAACCAAATAGGTGATCCCTGCAAGGGCTGCTATTGGTAATACCATGCCTTTATAAAGCGTATGTTGAATATGTTCAGAACGCGCACCTGTTGATAATGGATCAACTTCTGGCATTCCTAATTTGTCAAAAGGAACCGCAGAAAGCACCATTACCTGAGTACCACCACCTTCAAACTCACCATAGATATGATCCTGATATTCTGGGATCTTATGCAGATAAGTATCGCCACCACTAATGGTTTGACGAGGATAATGATATTCATCACCTGCTTTTTTCGCTAAACGACGTTTAGCTTCTTCAAGCAGCTCTTCACGAGTACCGAAAATAACCGCACCTGTAGGACAAACTTCAACACAACCCGGTAATAAGCCTTTATCTAAACGCTCTACACCTTTTTGGTTACAGAGTTCACATTTATAAAGCTTACCGAATGGATCATCGTAGTCATATTTAGGAATATTATAAGGACACCCCACCATACAATAACGACAACCTGTACAAATATCCGCGTGATAATGGACGATACCGGTTTTTGGATCTTTGGTTAATGCAGAAACAGGACAAACAGAAACACAGTTTGCATCAACACAATGCATACATTGTTTCTTAATAAAGGCATAACCGTTTTCAAGTTGGTCTTTATTATCACCTGTGCCATCACGCCAAATTTGGATAATGTTATTTGTGTAAGGACTTAGCTTGTCATTGTTTGACCAAATCGGATCACCATTAGCGTAAGTATCACCACGCTCCATAGGTTCCGGATGATTGATTTCCTGACATTTTGTGACACATGCTTGACAGCCTACGCAAAGTGTAGAGTCATAGAGCATACCGAGAGACCCAGGGATTGGGGGACGGTTCTGCGCCGCAGCATGACTCACAGTGGGTGCCATTCCCGCAAGAAGAACCCCACCTGATGCCAGCTTAAAGAAATGACGCCTATTCACCGTTTATCCTCCTGTGAGGCTGCTCCTGTGGCATTCTTGTCACGGCCTAATTGACGCACAGCCATCACACTCACACCCGCTACTGCCCCTACAACTGCACCAAGTAAACCAGCCGCACCGTAGGATACGCCGCCACCTTCTTTCGCATTCACATCAGGAACTTGTGCTTTTGGTGTTGGTTGATAAACATTCGCTAATTGGAAAATACCTTTAGTAAAGCCGATACCTTCTTCGTTACAGCCATAGCAAGGGTGACCAATACCGACAGGCCAAATACCCCCACCAATATCACAGAATTCTAGTGTTGGGCAGTTACCGTAAGTCTCAGGCCCTTTACAGCCTAAGTGATATAAACACCAACCTTGGCGGTGACCTTCATCACCAAATTCTTTAGCAAAACGACCCGCATCAAAATGAGGACGACGTTCACAGTTTTCGTGGATCAGTCGCTCATAAGCAAAAAGCGGTCTGTTTTTGCTATCTAACTTAGGCAGTGAATTGAAAGTAATAATATGAGCCACAGTCGCTAAGAAGTTATGTGGGTTTGGTGGACATCCTGGAATATTAATAACCGTTTTACCCGGTAAGATTGCTTCCAGTGATTTCGCGCCAGTTGGGTTACCTCCCGTTGCAGGTACACCCCCCCAAGCAGAACATGAACCAATAGCAATAATCGCAGCAGCCCCTTCAGCGGCTTCTTTAATATGCTCAATAATTGGTTTTCCAGCGACCATACAGTAAATGCCACCATCTTTGTCTGGGATTGACCCATCAACAACGAGAACGTATTTACCTTTATATTTCTCCATCGCATTATGCTTGTTCTCTTCGGCTTGCTCGCCAAAAGCAGAAGAAAGCACTTCGTGATATTCAAGTGCGATAACATCAAGAACGAGGTTTTCTAAAGTTGGGTGAGTCGCTCGTAATAAAGACTCAGTACAACCAGTACACTCTTGCGCACCAATCCAGATAACCGGTGGTCGCTCTGATGATGCCATTGCTTCAGACATTTCTGCGGCAGCTTTGCCGCTTAATCCCATGGTAGCTGACAACGCAGCACACAATTTCATAAAATCGCGTCGGTTAATACCATGATGGGAAAAAACATTATTCCCCAAGGCCATATATCTCTCCTGATATGATGATTTTTAATTGGAATAATTTTAAAACACCGCCTTTTTAACACTCCGTCATAATAATGACTTGATCATTATCAATCGATAATTCATTAAAAAATAAATTACTCCTTTATGTGAGTAAAAACGTTTCAGCTATATAAAGTTTAATCTATGTTTTTTATATATTACGTCATTTTAAATTTATTTATTCTCTATTTAATAATGATAAAAGAAATGTGAATAATTCTCATTATCCAAATAATGATTAGCTAGTAAGATTTTAAATCATTAATAATCAATGAGATAAAAATAAATCAAAAAATAAACAAAATTTAAGACAATATATTTAAAATAATACAAAATTAATAATTCATTATTTCTATTTTTTAATAATTTTTATTAAAAATAAATTTTAATATATTTTTTAATTATAATAGTGACTCTTATTTTCATATTATCAACTTTTACATTACATTATAAAAAATGTTAAAAATTGCATTTCATAAACAATAAATCATTACATTAATATATTTAATTTCAGCTTATACCCATTGCTAATTTAACAAACCTTTTATAGTTATTAATTTTTAAGCACTATTTAAATGATTATATCTTAGTCACTTATTAACCTACTTTTTTTATCATTTTTCATGTAGTTATAAGTATATTCACTTTTGGAATAAGCATGGTTCTCTGCACAAAATCGCTATAAAATTAAATACATATTGATGAGTGATAGTGATATTCATTTCTGATTATTCATAATTGCTAATTAGTATTTATTGGTAATTATTTCAATACGTTACTTTATAACGTATCGTATCTATAATAAAATTAACCTGAATAAATTTTCATGTTAAATCCTTGTTGTTACTGTGGATAAAAATTATTCAATTTATCGTCTAATAATGACTAATTAGTGCACATATTTATTTTTTGTAAGAATAGATAAAAAAAATGCCCATAAATCTAAAAAGTCAGAGGATCATTTTGTTAAGTATTTGTAGTCATCTACCGACGATGAGCAGTTAAAAGACGATAAATAAGCACTTAGATAAGCGAAAGAAAGGGATTTAAAGATAATCGAGGTAAAAGCTATTTGTTTTTGCCCTATCGCAAACAAACGCGTTTTAAACGCTGAAAAGAGTAATAAAGAATATCGATGAAATAAAAAATAAAAAAATGCTATGTGTAGTTCTCTGCCTTTCACGCTTTATTTTACTTATCTCTTATAATAAATAAGAGACAATTTGATAAGTGGAAATTTTCACTTATCGGAAATTAGAATGACTGAAAACAACGGTCTACCTGGTGTAATAAAAAAATAAGTTACCAAAGGTGGATAACTTAGATAATAAAAAATTGGGCGTATTAATATATTACAAGATGTTTCATTCTGTAACATGGAGGCATTATATCCAATAAGAATTTTTGCGCAAGTTTTTTTACACCTAAATCAAATAGACATAAAAACATTATTTTTCATGTGGTTATAGTAAACCCCGCCTTCAAACAAAGAATATTAATGAAATAAAAAGTGAAAAAAAATGAATAGTTAATGAATATTAATGTACTTTTAATCGAAATAATCGCAACTACTTAGTATTAATTGATTCAGCTTATAATTCCACGATTAACTTAATTAATGAACAACCATTAAATTTAATCTATATGTTATTAGCATCGCTTAACACTAAAGCTAAATTTTATTCTATCTCAAATTTCAATTTAAATTAATAACAGCCTAAATAGATAAATCATCCTATTTATTTAATCAGATAAATAAAAAAATATCGGAAAAAAGATAATAAAAAAGCATCTTATCCAATATGATTTAATGAATAAGATGCTTTTTTTATCAATTCTATCAGCTTAATTAGTGTAGATACCTCTTACTAATTAACCTCCCGCAGAGACAGTTTCCATGCCAACAAGCCCCACTTTGAGATAACCCGCTTTTCTTAGCGAATCCATTGCACTCATTAGTGTCTCATAATCGACTGTTTTATCGGCTTGGAAAAAGATAGTGGTGTCTTTATTTGCCTGCGTTAATGTGTCTAGCACATTTGCAATAGTCTCATGCGTAACCATTTCTTCACCGATAAATATTTGTTTGTCTGATTTAATGGTCAGATAAACAGGTTTTTCAGGACGAGGTTGTGGTTTTGCACTTGAAGCCGGCAAGTTCACTTTAATATCAACGGTCGCTAACGGTGCAGCAACCATAAAGATAATGAGCAGAACCAGCATGACATCAATAAAAGGCGTCACATTGATATCATGCAATTCATTATCATCACCTGAATCATCACCAAGACGCATTGCCATAATTCATTACCTTGCTTTGCTGTTTTCAATATCTAAGTCACGGCTAACTAATGTGACAACCCCAGTTGCAATATCACCAATTTCACCACGGTAACCAGCAATCATACGAGCGAAGATATTGTAAATAATAACGGCAGGAATAGCCGCGATCAGACCAATAGCGGTTGCTAATAAAGCTTCTGCAATACCCGGTGCAACAACCGCTAAGTTTGTGGTTTGAGAGTGAGCAATACCAATAAAGCTATTCATAATGCCCCAAACGGTACCAAACAGACCGATAAAAGGAGAAATTGCACCAATTGTTGCAAGATATCCATTACCACGACCTAATTCACGAATGATTGCAGCAACACGACGTTCCATACGCATTTCAACACGTTCTTTAATGCCTGCGGCCACTTTACTCTCTTTAGAATACTCACGTTCTAGATCTGCATCGGTAAAGAAATCAGCACTTGCACTTTTATTACCAAATTTTTTACTAATAGCTAACGCATCATCTAATGATTTTGCATCTAATAATTGTGCTGTTTCATTTCTTAAACGACGACGAAGTGCTAATAAATAGCTGCCTTTCGCGAAAAAGAGAGCCCAAGTCACAATAGAAGCCAGCAATAAACCAATCATGACACTTTTAACGACTAAGTCAGCATTACGATACATACCCATAACAGAAAGATCTTCAGCAAAGCCACCACCAGCAACTATTTCAGGTTGTACTTCTGGCGTTGCATTTTCTACGACAGGAGTTACTGCCGTCGTATTTACACCTTCGGTTACTGGTGTTTCAGACCCAGTTGCTTTTATTTCACTACCTGTTGTCGCAGTATTAGCCGTATTTTCTGTTGTAGTTGCTACAGTATTAGTAGTAGCTGTTCCCTGTGTAGAAGCTGTTGAAGAAACGGCAGCAGTTGTTGGCTGTTCAGTTGGTGTGGCAGGTGTTGTATCCGCAAAAGCAGAGCCTGTCAGACCGATTGCCAATAGAATAGAAGCTGTCAAATTACGCATCAGTTGGCCTTTTACTCTCTTTTTTATCTATTTATATATTCAGTAATGAAGAAAAATGCGTCATTACTTACCCAAAATCGTTCGCTTGCTATGATCCTGTTTGCCATCAGGAAAGAGAAAACGCTCAAATGATATCAAACATGAAGCATTTTGATAGTAATTATCATTACTATTTGGCTATTTTTTTCTCATTTGTTTGTTTTTAAGACAATCTATCGTCATTTTACGTAACATGAAATTTTATCAATTGCCTTGATTCCCTTTTGTACTTGTACAAAAAATGCATTAACGTGAGATAAACACATCATCAAATTAAAAGAAGGTATTAAGGATGACGCTAAAAAAATCAGAAACCTCACTTATTCTTTCTGGGCGAGCTAAAAAATATTCACAATCCGCCGTAAATCCGATTATACAACGAACTTCATCGGTTATTTTTGATTCTGTTGCGCAAAAGCGTGAAGCAACCAAAAAACGTGCCGCAGGCACGCTTTTTTACGGCCGCAGAGGTACTACGACTCATTTTGCATTACAAGAAGCCTTAACTGAGCTAGAACAAGGTGCAGGTTGTGCGCTCTTCCCTTCTGGTGCTGCTGCGATCACACAATCTATACTCGCTTTTATTGAACAAGGGGATCACATTCTGGTAACAGGTTCAGCTTATGATCCAACACAAAATTTCTGTGATCAGATCTTAGGTAAGTTATCAGTCACTACTACCTATTTTGATCCCTTAATAGGTAAAGAGATCAGCCAATTACTACGCCCTGAAACTAAAATTGTATTTCTTGAATCGCCTGGTTCTATCACAATGGAAATACAAGATTTACAAACCATAGTAACTGCTGTTAGACAATATAATCCCGATATTATTATCATGTTCGATAATACATGGGCGGCTGGTTTATTGCTCAAACCAATCACTTTTGGCGTTGATATTTCTATACAATCGGCAACCAAATATATTATTGGTCACTCTGACGGAATGCTGGGATTTGCAGTAGCAAACGAACGTTGCTGGACTCAATTACGCGAAAATGCCTATTTACTTGGTCAATGTTGTGACCCTGATACCGCTTATATTGCAGCTCGTGGCTTAAGAACCTTATCCGTAAGAATGAAGCAACATGAACAAAGTGGTTTAGAAGTTGCTCGCTGGTTAAAACAACATCCATTAGTCGATAATGTCTATCATCCTGCACTTTCATCTTGCGCTGGCCATGAATACTTTCTACGGGATTTTACTGGCAGCAATGGGCTATTTTCCTTTAGTTTAAAGAAAATCTTAAATACGGAAGATTTTGCCCTCTTCTTAGATAATTTATCATTATTTAAAATGGCGTTTTCCTGGGGTGGATTTGAATCGTTAATTTTAGGCTACCATCCAAATGATATTAAAGCGGTACGCCAATATCACTCACAACCTGAATTCAATGGCACTCTTTTCCGGGTGCATATTGGATTAGAAAATGTCGATGATTTAATTGAGGATTTAGCGCAAGCATTTATACGTATCTCTGATTAAATAATGAATTTTTTATTAAAAAAAAGCTATCCCTGTGGTTTCACAGGGATTAAATCAAACGATCATTTTTTTTTTGCGTTAGAATAGCTGCTATAAAGTCCTTTTTTATGCGAGTTCGCGAATGGATACATTAAAAGAGATAATCCACGCACTATTGCAACATGATTATATGGTGCTTGCTGATCCAAATATAATGTGGGTTATCTATGTTGTACTTTTTATTATTATTATGCTGGAAAACGGTATTTTACCCGCCGCTTTTTTACCAGGAGATACACTGCTTGTTCTTTGTGGTGCGTTAATAGCCAAAGATGTTTTACATTTTATTCCAACCATAGCCATATTAGGCACCGCCGCAAGCGTCGGAAGTTGGCTTGG
This sequence comes from Proteus hauseri ATCC 700826, assembly GCF_001654965.1. GTDB lineage: Bacteria > Pseudomonadota > Gammaproteobacteria > Enterobacterales > Enterobacteriaceae > Proteus > Proteus hauseri. The sequence goes on along the minus strand of NZ_LXEV01000016.1, from coordinate 42,447 downwards.
CTTTTTACAAGGGCGTTGGCTAAGTGATACAAAGATCGTTAAACGTTGGATGTCACAGCTACCAGATCAATATCACCAGCGAGCCAACGAGCTATTTCATCGCCAAGGTTTATACGCGCTATTAATTGGTCGTTTTATTGCCTTTGTGCGAACTTTATTACCAACACTCGCGGGTTTATCAGAATTAGAACAGCGGCGTTTTCACTTATTTAATTGGATAAGTGGATTTTTATGGGTAGGTATCATTGTTTCGTTAGGCTATATCTTAAATCAGATCCCTTTTGTTCAAAAACATGAACAATTGGTCATGAATATTCTAATGATAATACCGGTCGTATTACTTACTGCGGGGCTAATTGGCTCTATTGCAATGTATATTAAGCATCGCCGTAGTAGCGCAAACAAATAAAAAATACGCCATTATGTTAGTCAGTCATAATGGCGTATTTTTATTTAACCCATCATCAAAAGTTCAGTTTTTCTCCTATCAAATTAATATCTAATCAAAAATCCGTTTATATTAATAACTATCATACTCTCACCTTAAAGCTTAATTGCCTTTGAAGCCAAGAATGTCGGAATATAACTATCAACTAAAAAACGCGCATGAGGAGCAAAGTCTTCAATAAACTCTTGTAATAAGAAACCAGCGGTTAATTGCCCACCAATTAAATCAGTTAAAGAGTGACCAAATACCAGACCGTCACCTCTTGCTACTTTTTCTTGCAGAATATCTGATGGTAATGAATCTTGATCACTATAAGGCAAGCGATAAGCAAGTCGCATTAATCCTTGAGCTCGCAATTTAGGATCCCTGTCATCGACAAATACAACAGAATTATAAAAGCTGGCCATCAATACACCACCTTTTTTCAATACACGGTAACACTCTTGCCAAACAGGATTTACATCAGGCACATACAAATTAGAAATGGGATGAAACACAATATCAAAGCTTTCATCAGTAAAATCGCTTAAATTTGCCATATCACCTTGTACAGTAACCAAATTTAATTGATGTTTTTCTGCTAATTGTCTGTCTTTACTTAATTGCCCTTCTGATAAATCAAAAACCGTCACTTGTGCACCTGCAGCGGCTAAAATAGGCCCTTGTTGCCCACCAGCAGAGGCTAAACAAAGTATTTTTTTACCTTCAATATCGGTTAACCACGATGCTTTTACCGGGGTTGGTGTGAGATGTACTTTCCAATTCCCTTGTTTAGCAGCCATAATTTCTTCATCGCTGACAGGTTTAGACCACTGATTTTCCATTGCAGCTTGATTATCCCAGTGAGCTTGGTTTAATTTTAAATAATGATTTGTCATATATCTCCGATAAATTAAAAGTAACTTATAATTAGTATTGTGTTTATCATTGAGAGAAAAACCCAATACTCTCATTTTCACAATCTTATAGTTTTGTCACTATTATCCGTCTATATACAGAGAAAAATTTTTTACTTATTTATTGTCATATCACACACCAAAAAACAAGGTGAAAACTATAATGCAAAACTTTACTTATTACTCACCAACACGTATTCATTTTGGTCGAGGACAAATAGACAAACTTCGTACTGAAATTGCAAAAAGTGAAAGAATTTTACTCACTTATGGTGGAGGTAGTATTAAACGAAATGGCGTACTAGACCAAATTTATACAGCGCTACCAGGTTATCAAATTCATGAGTTTGGCGGTATTGAGCCAAATCCCTCATATGAGACCTTAATGAAAGCAGTCTCATATGCTCGCTATTATGGCATTACACACTTATTAGCCGTTGGTGGTGGTTCTGTTGTTGATGGCACTAAATTTATTGCCGCGGCAGTACCTTATCAAGGCGAGCCTTGGGAAATTGTCACTAGCCGCGGGAACGTGGTGCAAAAGGCCTTACCATTAAGTTGTGTGCTAACACTTCCGGCCACTGGCTCAGAAACCAATAGCTTCTCTGTTATTAGTAAAAAACAGACAATGGATAAACAGAGCTTTGCTAGCCCTTATGTTTATCCTCATTGCGCAATTTTAGATCCTACAACCACATATTCATTACCACCAAGGCAAACAGCTAATGGTGTTGTTGATGCTTTTATTCATATATTAGAGCAATATCTCACTTATCCAGTGAATGCTCGTGTACAAGATGAATATGCAGAAGGTCTTTTGCGTATTTTAATTGAAGAAGGCCCTAAAGCGTTGGTATCACCAACAGACTATGATATTCGTGCTAATATAATGTGGACAGCATCACAAGCGCTTAATGGCATCCTTGGTGTAGGAGTCCCTCAAGATTGGGCTACCCATGCATTAGGACATGAACTTACCGCTTTACATGGTCTTGATCATGCCCAGACTCTCGCCATTGTTTTACCTGCCTTACTCAATGAAAAACGCCAGGAGAAATACCAAAAGCTTATCCAATATGCACAGAAAGTCTGGGGAATTCACCAAGGTTCTGACGCTTTTAAAATTGAAACTGCAATTAACGAAACTCGAAAATTTTTTGAAATTATGGGACTTAGAACTCGACTGTCTGATTTTAAAATCGGCGAAGCGGATATCCCAGCCTTAGTGCGAAAACTGCAAGAACATGGTCAAACCGCGCTAGGTGAACATCAAGATATCACGCTTGAAGTTAGCCAACGGATCTATACAGCAGCGCTCTAAGTACTTTAATGGGACTGGAGGCATTAATGGATAAACCTAAATTGATTCAACTATCTGATGGAAAAACCATACCACAACTTGGGTTAGGTGTTTGGAAAGCAGATAATAATCAGGTCATTAAAGCGATTCACCATGCATTAGATACAGGTTATCGTTTATTTGATACAGCAGCGATTTATCACAATGAAGAAGGTGTGGGAAAAGCGCTAAAACAAACAACTGTTCCTCGTGATGAGCTTTATATCACCACAAAACTGTGGAATAACGATCAAAGTCATGCTCGTGGCGCTGTATTAGAAAGCCTCCAGCGTTTGCAACTGGATTATATCGACCTTTATTTAATGCATTGGCCAGCACCTTCGCGTGATCTCTATGTTGAAGCATGGAAACAGATGATCATCTTACAAAAAGAAGGGCTAGTTAAAAGCATTGGTGTTTGTAATTTCCAACCAGAACACCTTGAACGTCTTATTACTGAAACGGGTGTTACACCCGTTATTAACCAAATCGAAATTCACCCATTAATGCAACAAGCCCCACTACGCGCTTGGAATACAACTCATAAGATTGTAACTGAATCGTGGAGTCCACTCGCTCAAGGTGGTGAAGGTGTATTTGATAGTCCGATCATTCAAAAGCTAGCTGAAAAATACAACAAATCACCGGCACAGATAGTGTTACGTTGGCATATAGATAGTGGATTAGTGGTTATTCCAAAATCTGTGACTCCATCAAGAATTGAGGAAAACTTTCATATTTTTGACTTTAAACTTGAAAGAGAAGAAGTCACAGCAATAACTACGTTAGACCAGAAAAAACGTTTAGGTCCAGATCCAGATTACTTTATTGATATGTAGTTGTAGTTATTAAATACGAAAAGCCAATGTAAATATTTACATTGGCTTTTTTATTCAAAAATCTTATCACACTATTTTTTTATTTTTCTAATTATCTTTTTATTTTATTTTTATATTTTTGATCTTGATTTTTTAGATATTTAAAAACTAATGAATTCAAGTTCAGTTTCTGATATCGAAAACATCTATAAGTAAGAGAATCTCATCATTATTTATTACGATGAGTTTTTAAAATGACAATATCGAAATATGGGCTAACACCACAGCTATCATCTATAGCTAAAAAAGTTGCATGGACAAATATCTTTATTCAATTTGTTTTCCCCATCGCAGCAAGCATTCCTGCCAATGTTTTCGCTAGCGAAAATATTAATGAAAATCAGTTTATTAACAAACCATTACTGCGAAACCTTTATCAAGTAAAAGATGGCGACACACCTGAATCAATTGCTAAAAACTTCAATATAAAACTCTCAAAATTAATTGAAGCCAATCCTGATAATGTCTCTTTGGTAGGGAAATTAAAAATTAAAACTGGTATTACACTTAATATTCCTAATAATGAGCAACGAAAAGGAAAATGGTTAAATAATATCAGTCAAGATTTACCTGAAATATCTTCTGATGGTAAAGAATTAGCACAATTAATTGTTAATAACTCAGCTTTATTAAATAAAGAAACTAACGCAAGTCAGTATGCAATAAGTCAAGTGACTAACAAAGCCAATGAAAAAATAGAACAATGGTTAAATCAATTTGGTCATGCTCGTGTATCACTTTCTACTGATAAAAATTTCACATTAGAGAGTAGCTCTGCTGATCTTTTAATTCCTTTATATGATCAAGAAAAAAACTTAGTTTTTTCTCAAACAAGCTATCATCGAAAAGATTCTCGTAGCCAAATCAACCAAGGCATCGGTTATCGCCATTTTACTGAACGCTTTATGCTTGGTATTAATGCCTTTTATGATTACGATTTAAGTCGTTACCACAGTCGATTGGGTATTGGCGCTGAAGTATGGCGAAATTATTTTAAACTCAGTGCAAATCATTATCACCGAATATCTAATTGGCGGACTTCTGATGATGTAATGGATTATAACGAAAGACCCGCCAATGGTTGGGATATACGCACTGAAGGTTATTTACCTGCTTATCCTCAATTAGGTGCAAAATTAATTTTCGAACAATATTATGGTAAGGAAGTTGGTTTATTTGGCAAAGATAATCGCCAAGAAAACCCTCACGCATATACAGCGGGATTAACTTACACTCCAGTACCTTTAATTACCTTTGGTGCAGAGCGCCGTTTTGGATTACATGAGCAATCAGATAATAAGTTTGATGTGAATGTACAATATCGCCTAGGTGAATCGCTCTCTTCGCAACTTAATTCAGATAATGTACGTGCTATGCGGCTAATGTCTGGTAGCCGTTATGATTTTGTTGATAGAAATAATGACATCGTACTTGAATATAAAAAGAAAACCTTAGTTTTCCTTTCTGTTACCCCTTCTATTGCTGGATATGCAAAAGAAGAAAAAGACTTAGCTGTACAAATTCGTTCTAAATATCCAGTGAAACAAATTGAATGGTCAGCAAGTGGGTTAATCGCTAATGGTGGGAAAATTAAAAACAATAATAATTTTAATTACTCAGTGATCCTTCCTAACCATATATCTGGCTCTAACAACAAAAATAGCTATACCATTAGTGCAGTAGCCATTGATGAAAAAGGTAATCGTTCTGATCCTGTACAAAGTAAAATAACTGTCGTTCAGTCTGCGATTAATACTCAAAATAGTCAATTTGAACCCGGTTTTAGCCAATTACCTGCTGATGGTCATACACAACAGCAGTTAGTACTTTCTATATTTGATAATGATAATCTGCCAGTTGATATCAATATTAATGAACTATCGGTAAAAAAACAGACCGACAACTCAACTAGTGGAAGCACTATATCTCAATTTAGTCGCATAGATTCTGGTAAATATCAGATTACTGTAACGGCAGGTAGCTCACCTGAAAAGCTAATTTTAACGCCTTATTTTAGAGATAATATATTTGATTCAGCTGAAATTAATTTTCATGCAGATACTAAAACAATTCATATAGGAAAAGGTAATCTTACTGTTATTAAAGATAATTCACCTGCTGATGGAATAAGTGAAAATAAAATAAAAGTCATTGTTACTGATATTAATAACAATCATATTATTAATTACCCTATTCGTTTTTCTGCTGACAATGGTGCAAAAATTATTCCAATAGGTTACAGCGGATTTTACGGTGAAGCACAAATTCCTATTACTAATACCACTGCGGGCATAACGAATATTAAAGTCGGTGTTGCTGATATTGATTATCCTATTTCAGTCAATTTTGTTGCAGACCAAAATACAGCGTATATTCCTCGCTCTTTATTAACAATTAAACCTGAAATTTCACCGGCTGATAATGCCACAGAAAAAGAGATATCATTAGCCGTCATTGATAAAAATGACAATCCTGTTCCTAATATTAAGGTTATATTACGCGCTAATAATCAAGCTCAGGTTAAAGATAAAATCGTTACCACCGATAAAGATGGTAAAGCCAGTACCACTATGGTGAGCCAATTTGCAGATGATGTTTTATTAAAAGCAGAAGTAACCCATAGCCATAAAGTCACCGAAGCGACAACCACATTTATTGGTAATCTTTCTAATGGGCAAATCGTTTCTATTACACCATCAGCACCACCTTATATCGCTGATGGTAAAACAAAAGTCACATTTACAGCAAAAGTGACTGATAATTTTAATAACCCATTACCTAATGCATTAATTTTATGGTCAACAGATAGAGATAAAAATGTCGTTAATATTCAAAACACTTCATCGACAGATATAAATGGTATTACAAAAACCACATTAACCAGTACTCAAGCTTTAGATGTTGTTGTCACTGCAACAACAAATAATCACTCATTATCCGCAGCCCCGATTACTTTTATTGCAGATAATCAGCAAGGTTTAATTACACTATCTTCCGATAAAACTCAATTAATTGCAGATGATCAAGAACACGCGATATTAACAGCAACAGTAAAAGATAAGTTTGGTAATAAATTGCCGAATGTTATTGTTGAATGGCAATCTAATTCTGCTACTACGCTTAATAAACAAAAAACAACCACTGATAATCAAGGGCAAACCTCTAATCAAGTTAGCACTAAAGTTGCAGGCGATTTTGATGTTACTGCCAAACTGACCAATAACGAAAAAACACAGATTACACTGAATGCGATAGCTAATCCTAACAGTGCAAAAATAACATTAACTACGGTTAATAATAAGACACAGGCAATTGCAGATAATAACGACAGTATTACCTTACTTGCTCATGTTTCTGATAAACAAAATAATCCTTTAATTAAACATGCTGTTTTCTGGCGTTCAAATCATAATAATCTTAGCGAAAATATGGTTAAAACAGATAACAATGGCGATGTAAAAATAACAATTAAAGGAACTCAAGCACTTCTAACAACTATTACGGCAACTTTAGCGAATAAACAAACTGCGGCTCAAGATGTTTATTTTATTTCAGGTGTAGCAGATCCTGCTCATAGTATATTCACTCTTGATCCAGAATCTATTATCGCCAATGGACAATCACTTGCGACAGGAACCCTTATTTTAAAAGATAAGTTTGATAACCCTATCTCTAAACAACAAAAATTTATTTCACTTACTGGCGACAATAGCACCATTCAATTTAGTGGAATAAAAGAAACAGCTAATGGTCTTTATCAAACAACTATTCGTGGTAAGAAAGAGGGCGTTAGTATTATTAACGCTAAATACACGAATACAAATAATACCTTTACCTTAACTCAACCACTTGGTTTTATTGCCGACAAACAAAATGCCACAATTCAAGCAGTTAATGTTGTAGCCCCTTTCGATGTTACAGCGAACGGTGCTGATAAAGTGACTATTCGCGCTAAAATTGTTGATAAACAAGGCAATCCAAGCATGGAAGGCGTTGCCGTAGGTTGGCTCACCTCATTAGGTAAACTCTCTTCACCTATCAGTAAAACAGATAAAAATGGTATTGCCGAGATTGCATTAACCAGTAGACAAATAGGTTCAGCGCAAGTAACTGCCATGTTAGATAGCCAACAATCTCTTGATGCTGACCATATTATTATTTTTAATGCTGATGTGATATCTGCGGATAAATCACAATTATTTGTCTCGCCAAATACCATTATTTCAGGAACAGATAAAGCACTTATTACCGTAAAACTAGAAGATAAAAACAGTAATTTATTAACGGGGTTGGCAAATAAAATTACCCTAAATCACACTACTGATTTAACTTTTACTACCAGCTCATTTACTGAAAAAGAAAAAGGTGTTTATCAAGCACAAATTAGTGCGTTAAAAGCCGGTAATACAATATTAAGTGCAACTGTAAATTCAACGTTAATTAAACAAACCGCGCCGCTAACGGTATTACCTGATGCTCAAAGCGCAAAAATCAGTAAGTTTGATATAAGCAATACAAAACCACATGCTGGCGATACCATTATTTATAAAGCTTATCTTGTTGATAATAACAATAATCCGTTAAATAGTGGTGTTGCCGTTACATGGACAACAGACAGAGACAGTTTATTATCTCAACCATTAACATTTACGGATAATCAAGGGATTGCTCAAGTTAAATTAACGCGTAATCCAGCAGGTTTATCAAAAATAAATGCAGTATTAAACACCGGTACCTTTGCCGCACCTGATGTAAATTTTGTTGCTGACAATGTGGATGAAAACAGTTCGGAAATCACTTTATTACCAGCGACTATTATTGCTAATGGTAAAGATAAAGCGCTATTAAGTTTAATTATTAAAGATAAGGGCGGAAATATTCTACCGGATCAGCAAGTAAAAGGTATTTCAAATAATCCGACCATTGTTTTTAGTGCAGCAAAACAAGTTTCACCGGGTCATTATGAAATTGAAGCAACGGGAACAAAATCAGGTACAGCTAATTTAAGTGTCAATATCAACGGTACTGACTTTAAAAAACAAAAAGCCTTACAACTGAATGCCGATCCAACAACATGGAAAATAAAATCAACAGATGTTGATCGCACAAGCATAATTGCAGGCGATAAAGGCGTTAATTATCAAGCAACTATTATTGACGCTAATGACAATATTTTACCTAATGTAATTGTTTCATGGAAATTATTAGGCTTAGCTGATGACTACGATTTCAGCACTTATACAGATGCTAAAGGTATAGCAAGAACCAATATTACCAGCAAAGTTGCAGGTATATTAAAAGTCAGCGCATATCTTGATTTGAGCAACCATCAAGCTATTTCTGATGTCACGGTATTGCCTGCTGATATTGATGCCAATAAGTCAACACTGACAACAAACCGCCAGTCTATTGGCGGTGATGATAAAGACGAAGCCATTTTAACAGTAAAATTAGTTGATAAATATGACAACACGATTGATGGTAAAACGGTTAACTTAACAGCCACAACGGGCACTGCGCATTTTAGTGATAATCCATTAAAACCATTAGGAAATGGTCAATATCAAACCAAACTAACTTCTAATGTTAAAGCAGATATTACATTAGCCGCAGAAGCTGAAGGGATCGCTGTTGCTAAACCCGTTATGATTAAAGTCACCATTCCTAAACCTGAAATTATTTTTGATAAAAAAATTCAGCAAGAGATTTATGCTTCTTTGCCAATAAATGCACTGACATTTAAAGGGCTACCAAATAATGTTGATAAAATGTGGTCAAGTTCCGATCCGAGCATTGCTTCTATTGATAGCCGCAAGGGCACAATTTCGATGAAAAAAGCAGGAACGGTATCCATCACATTACAGACAGCAGGTGATGATCACTATCTTCCTGCTGAAAGTAGTTATCCGCTTGTTATTGAAAAAGCAGATATAGGATTATCGACTAAAAACACACAAATAAATTCAACTTGGGATGATGGTATTACACAAAATATTAGTACTAGTTATAGCAATTCAGACGGTGCTATTAACCCGCCGCCATTACAATTTATAAGTTTAGATGACAAAATATTATCTATAGATAATAAAGGGGAAATCACTGCAATTAAACCAGGTGATACGAAAATTAATGTTATTTCTGAAGCTACTGATCAATTTAAATCATCGACAATAATAGTAAATTATCATCAAGAAAAAGGGACTCTTAATTATACCTTTAAAGAGCAGGTAATAGCTTTATCAGATGATTATACTAATAATGGTCCTATAGAAGCTCAAAAGACAATAAATCCGATCCCGAGCAAAGCACAAGCGGTATGGCGTAGTGATGATCCAAATGTTGTTAACATTACACCTGATGGAATGATTACTAAGCTAAATGTAGGTAGCACTAAACTCATTCTTGAGGTACTAAATAATAGTTACTACCAAGATTATAATAATAGCTATAGCGTAAATGTTGCTAAAACACCAAAGATTAATATTGATCACATTGAATTTATTTCAATGGATACTAAAAGCCGTGAAACTAACACGACTAATATAAACTGGCATCCTTTATATAAAACTGATAATAGTTTTACCGTAAAATGGAGTCCAGTAGGAGAAGATCCACATGCCGTTGATTTTGTCTTACGCGATAAAAACAATACGGAAATAAAGAGAATAAGCAGATTAAATTACCAACCAAAGTTTAATCTAAAAGATCCAGTAGTATTTGATGCGATACCTGAAAATTATTTAAATAATAACAATACACTAATATTAGATGTTGAGGTTTTTGATTTAAATGATAAACCTTATAAAAAGTCCTATAATATTAATATTTCAGGAATAGATGCTCAGAGCGCAACAACACTGATGAATATTAATAAAAATTCAATATTCATCCATACATCAAATGGCTCAAGTACAACAACTCATTGCCAATATCCTAGTGAAACAGAAACAACACATTTATTTATAAAGGTTGAAGCTTCTCTTCATCGACAAGATAAAGAGCTACTCTATCCAATAACATTAAGTGCAAAAATTAGAGATGTTACTCTTGAAAGTAGTGGCCAATATGTGGGTACTATAATTGATAGTGTAGACTATCCAAGCAAATTTACTTTCTATAAAAATTTAAATGAAACAATGACGTTTTATTATACTTCATCTAGTTATGCTATTGATAAAGAATGTAAAAATACTGATACCGGTAGAGGTAACTTAATTATTAGTCTGACTGTGAATGGAAATACAAGTCAGGTTACACAAGGTTTTAAATGGAGTGGAGATAGCAATATAACAAAATAAATTTTATTATTAATTAAATACCCCCCACTCATAATTAATATTGAGTGGGGGGTAAACTAATAAAATCTAGACTATTTTATAACGTATTGTCGTGATGATATTTTCAAATACTTATTTAAAATAAGTAGAAAATTTTCATGCTTCGTCGAGGACGAAAAATAAAAAAAACACCATATCAATTTAACGGCAATTTTCGTTACAAAAACGAGAAAACCATATTGATGATGATAATAATTCTGTTGGTGTTCCTTGTTCAATCACCTTTCCATTATCTAAAAAAACAACATAATCAGCACGTTTAGCAAGTTCAGGATTATGAGTAATAACAACCCGAGTACAATCTAATTGCTGTAGATAATCTGCTGTTTTTTCAACGCTTACGGCATCAATTACTGGCGCTAATAAATGAGTCAGAATACTCATAGTGTTATAAAAATAGAATTCAGGGCTTTTCTCTTTCTGGCTCTTGCAAAATGCTTGAACTAAAATGATCCAAGCGCCCAGCACTATAGTAACAGAACTCCCCCTACCCCCTAGATTGCCTCGATAGAAAATAAAAAATATAACAAGTTAAAACAACATATTATAAGATGTTTAAAAATAGTTTCTTCTTGACTTAGGCTCAAAAAAAAGACGAAAATCAATTCGTCAAACAAAGAAATTAACATGCTCTATTTTTAGAGACGTCTTCTGTGAAAAAAGAAGACAAAAAATCCTGAATACGAATCCTTCCGTATTCAGGATTAATATAATGACAAGAATTAAGCTTAAATTTTATTTATCTTTTCGTGCATTTCTTGGACTGAAATCACATCAGCAGTAGGATCGGCACTTAAAGATAGCGTCGTGGCAAATCCACCATTTAATGTGGTGTCATAATGGACTTTATATCTTAGTGCACTACGGCGAATAATTTTAGAATCTTCAATGGCTTGACGACCAGAAGTGGTATTAACAATATAGTCATACTCACCATTTTTAATTCTATCTTCAATATGCGGTCGCCCTTCATGAACTTTGTTGACTAGGCGTGGATTTATACCCGCTTCACCTAATACAATGGCCGTACCATGTGTCGCATCTAATTCAAATCCACTTTTTAGTAATTTCGTCGCTAAATCAACAACACGCTTTTTATCACCTTCACGTACTGAAAGCAGAGCTCTGCCTTGTTTCTTCATTGTAGAACTACTACCTAACATGGCTTTAGCAAAGGCTTGAGCAAAAGTTGTTCCAACCCCCATAACTTCGCCTGTTGAACGCATTTCAGGTCCTAAAATTGGATCAACACCTGAGAACTTATTAAACGGTAAAACCACTTCTTTTACAGAATAATAAGGCGGGATCACTTCTTTCGTTACACCTTGCTGTGCAAGGGTTTGCCCTATCATTACCCGTGCTGCAACTTTAGCGAGAGGGACTCCCGTAGCTTTTGAAACGAAAGGTACTGTACGTGCTGCTCTGGGATTGACCTCGATAAGATAAACATCGTTGTCTTTTACCGCAAACTGTACGTTCATCAACCCTTTTACACCTAATTCAAAAGCAAGCTCTCGCACTTGCTGACGCATTACATCTTGAATTTCTTGACTTAAAGTATAAGCAGGTAATGAGCACGCAGAGTCACCAGAGTGAACGCCTGCTTGCTCGATATGCTCCATAATGCCGCCTATAACGACTTGCTCACCATCACAAATGGCATCGACATCAACTTCTGTCGCATCATCAAGAAAGCGATCTAACAGTACTGGAGCATCGTTTGAAACACTGACCGCTGTTTGGAAATATCGACGCAAATCGATTTCGTCATAAACAATTTCCATTGCGCGTCCACCAAGTACATAAGAAGGACGTACCACCAGCGGATAACCAATTACCTGCGCTTTTTCTACCGCTTGTTCTAGCGCAGTCACTGTTGCATTTTCTGGCTGTTTTAAGCCTAATTTATCGACAGCTTTTTGAAAACGTTCACGATCTTCGGCTTTGTCTATTGCATCAGGACTTGTACCAATAACAGGCACACCTTCAGCTTCTAATGCTCTGGCTAATTTCAGAGGAGTTTGTCCACCATATTGAACTATCACCCCTTTTGGCTTTTCTATACGGACAATTTCCAGCACATCTTCAAGCGTTACGGGTTCGAAATAAAGTCTGTCTGAGGTATCGTAATCGGTTGATACCGTTTCAGGGTTACAGTTCACCATAATGGTTTCGTAGCCGTCTTCACGCAGCGCTAATGCCGCATGTACACAACAATAATCGAACTCAATACCTTGTCCTATCCGATTTGGCCCGCCACCTAATACCATAACTTTAGGCTTATCTTGATGCGGATTGGATTCGCATTCATCTTCATACGTTGAATACATATAAGCGGTATCAGTAGCAAATTCAGCCGCACAGGTATCCACGCGTTTATAAACCGGATGTAATTGATATTGATGACGTAACTCGCGGATAACCTGTTCTTTAACACCTAAAACTTGAGCTAAGCGTGCATCAGCAAAACCTTTACGTTTTAATTGACGTAAAAAATCAGCCGTTAAGCCATTTATTCCCACTTCAGCAACTTTTTCTTCAAGGCGAACGATTTCTTCAATTTGTACTAAAAACCATCGGTCGATATTCGTAAGGTTAAACACGCCATCGACCGATAAACCGGCACGAAAAGCATCGGCGATATACCAAATTCGATCAGAGCCCGCTTCTTTTAACTCTCGACGAATTTTAGTTAACGCTTCTGGGTCATCTAAATTCACTTTAGGATCAAAACCCGTTGCGCCAACTTCAAGGCCACGCAGCGCTTTTTGCATAGATTCTTGCTGAGTTCGGCCAATGGCCATTACTTCACCAACAGATTTCATTTGTGTGGTTAATCTGTCATTAGTACCTGCGAATTTTTCAAAATTAAATCGAGGAATTTTTGTTACCACATAATCGATAGAAGGCTCAAAAGAGGCAGGCGTTCTACCGCCAGTGATATCATTCATTAACTCATCAAGGGTATAACCCACAGCCAGTTTTGCCGCTATTTTAGCGATAGGAAATCCTGTCGCTTTTGACGCTAGCGCTGATGAACGTGAAACACGTGGATTCATCTCAATAACAATTAAGCGTCCTGTTTTTGGGTCAACAGCAAACTGAACGTTAGAGCCACCTGTTTCAACACCAATTTCGCGTAAGACTGCCATCGAGGCATTACGCATAATTTGGTACTCTTTATCCGTTAACGTTTGAGCTGGTGCAACCGTAATCGAATCTCCAGTATGGATACCCATCGCATCAAAGTTTTCGATAGAGCAGACAATAATGCAGTTGTCGTTTTTATCGCGCACCACCTCCATTTCATACTCTTTCCAACCAATAAGTGATTCATCAATCAATAACTCGTTAGTCGGTGATAAATCTAATCCACGAGTACAAATTTCTTCAAATTCTTCACGGTTATAAGCGATACCGCCCCCCGTGCCGCCCATAGTAAATGAAGGACGAATGATGCAAGGGAATCCGACATCTTCAGCGACGGCAAAAGCTTCTTCTAGATTATGAGCAATACCTGAGCGAGCTGTGCCTAAGCCGATTTTTTTCATTGCTTTATCAAAGCGTTGTCTATCTTCTGCTTTATCGATAGCATCAGCCGTAGCACCAATCATGGTCACACCGAATTCAGCTAACACACCTTGACGTTCTAATTCTAATGCGCAATTTAATGCCGTTTGCCCCCCCATTGTTGGCAAAATCGCATCAGGGCGCTCTTTTTCAATAATTTTTCTGACGACTTGCCAATGAATAGGCTCGATGTAGGTGGCATCCGCCATTTCAGGATCAGTCATAATAGTTGCTGGATTGGAATTAACCAGCACCACTCGATAACCCTCTTCACGTAATGCTTTACAAGCTTGAGCTCCTGAGTAGTCGAACTCGCACGCTTGACCAATAACTATTGGGCCGGCACCTAAAATCAGGATTGTTTTGATATCTGTTCTTTTCGCCATTTTCTTCCGCTCCTGATTTATTTGGTTGTCACTGATTGCAGGTTTTTACGATAGTGTGTGATGAGCTCGATAAAGTGGTCAAAAAGAGGGGCCGCATCATGAGGGCCAGGGCTTGCTTCGGGATGCCCTTGAAAACTAAAGGCTGGTTTATCGGTGCGATGAATTCCTTGTAAAGAACCATCAAAAAGTGATTTATGCGTGACTCGTAAATTAGTGGGAAGTGTCGATTCATCAACCGCAAAACCGTGATTTTGCGCAGTGATCATAACGGTATTGTTATCTAAATCTTTTACAGGATGGTTACCACCGTGGTGACCGAATTTCATTTTTATGGTTTTTGCACCACTGGCAAGGGCTAATAATTGGTGACCTAAGCAAATACCGAAAACCGGAATATCCGTCGTTAAAAAGGTTTTAATCGCACTGATGGCATAGTCACAAGGCTGCGGATCACCTGGACCATTAGAAAGAAAAATACCATCAGGTGAAAGCGCAAGCACCTCTTGTGCCGGAGTTTGCGCGGGTACGACTGTAACGCGGCATCCTCTATCCACCAGCATACGTAAAATATTACGCTTCACACCAAAATCATAAGCCACAATATGCAGTGGTAATTCATCCGCTAGTTTAGCGTTAGGGTGTTCATTTTCTAATCTCCAGCTCCCTTGTGTCCATTGGTAAGGCTGTTTCACCGTTACCGTTTTTGCCAAGTCCATCCCTTTTAAACCGGGAAATGCTGCTGCTTTTTCTAATGCAAGTTCATCATCAAGTTTATCACTCGCAATAATACAACCGCTTTGCGCGCCTTTTTCTCGTAATAAACGCGTGAGTTTACGGGTATCTATATCAGCTATTGCGACGATATTATGGCGTTTTAGATAATCAGATAGGCTCTCTTGAGCACGATAACTACTCATCACCAATGGCAAATCGCGAATAATTAATCCTTGAGCATGAATAGCATCTGATTCTTCATCTGAATGGTTAACGCCAGTATTGCCAATGTGGGGATAAGTGAGAGTGACAATTTGTTGAGAGTAGGAAGGGTCGGTTAGAATTTCTTGATAACCGGTCATTGAAGTATTAAAAACGACTTCACCAATAGCGGCGCCTTGTGCGCCTATCGACTTGCCGTGGAATTTGGTCCCATCTTCGAGAACCAGTATAGCTGATTTGTTCAAAACGCCCTCCTGAGAATAATAAATCACATTTCATGCATATTAATTCAGATTTAACGCACTAAATCAATGCCAAAAAGATAAAATAGGGCAAATTTTTGGCAAATTGGGCGCATTCTAAAGATCGAACTGCTCGATGTCTAGAAAAAACACATTTTTAATTGAAAAAATATCAATCATTAGCATTTTAACCACCCAAGCGATCATTAAAGCAAGACTTCTTACAAAATTAACCGTTTGCTTACCGAGATAATTTAAAATTGTAATTATTTTGAGAGGAAATAAGAAAAAAAGGAAAAATACGATAAAAAAAGAGAATAAATGTAGGATTAGACAAATAAATAACATCAATTAATAAAAATTAAATAAAAACCAATAAAAAACCCAAAGTTATTTATTTAACCATGGGTTTTCAATTAATTAAAAATTAAAAATATTATAAATCCTCTAAAGATAACACATCTTTCATATTATGAAGACCTGACTTTTGACCGCTTATCCAAATAGAAGCCTTTACAGCACCATTTGCAAACGTCATACGGCTAGAAGCCTTGTGGCTTATCTCTACTCGCTCACCAATATCTGCAAAAATAGCGGTATGCTCACCAACAATATCGCCAGCACGAATAGTCGCAAAGCCAATACTTTGAGGATCACGCTCGCCGGTATGCCCAACGCGCTCATAAACAGCGCAAGTTTTTAAATCACGCCCAAGAGCATCAGCAATAGATTCACCCATTGCTAAAGCGGTACCTGATGGTGCATCTACTTTGTGGCGATGGTGCGCTTCTACAATTTCAATATCACTGTAAGAACCCATCACTTTAGCTGCTTTTTCAAGTAATTTAAGTACCAAGTTAACACCGACGCTAAAGTTAGCGGCGAAGACAATAGGTATAGATTTTGCAGCATCGCTAATGGCTTTTTTACCTTCGTCATCAAAACCTGTTGTACCAATAATCATACCTTTATGATGTTTAGCACAAAAATCGAGATGCAAAAGTGTTCCCTCTGGGCGCGTAAAATCAATTAATACATCAAAATTACCCACTTGCTCTAATAAGTTGTCCGTTACCGTAACACCAATATGACCAATACCGGCCAGTTCCCCTGCATCAGCACCAATTAAAGACGAATTTGTACGTTCAAAAGCAGCACCTAATACCGTGCCTTGCTGTTGAGAGATTGCCTGAATTAATTGACGCCCCATACGTCCACCAGCACCGACAACCGCAAGACGAAGTTCTTTTACAGACATAATCTAGTTTCTCCTAAGCAACGCTTAAAAAGCTTATTTGTTATTTACAGATTAGCGATGTCGCCTCTCTGACGCCAGCATTTAACGTTGGTGATAAGAAAAACACACAAAAGTATACTAATTATCAGTAAAACCAATAATCAGCATGTTTATTCATTTTGTTATTGTGTGGGATTATTGCAGGCAAAATAAAAAAGCAGAGGGATAGGCTCTGCTTTTAAAATTTATGATTGAACGCAAAAGGTTATTCGATAACTTTATAGTCAAGGCGCAGTTCTTTAGGAACTTCAAAAACAATATTCTCTTCTCGTCCTGAAAGCTCAATTACTTCATCAGCACCAAAAGATTTAAGCTGTTCTAATACTTGTTGCACTAAAATATCCGGAGCGGAAGCCCCCGCAGTAACACCAACAATATTGACGTTAGCCACCCAAGCTTCATTGATATCCTCAAAACTATCAATTAAATAAGAGGGTTTTCCTGCACGTTGCGCAAGTTCAGCCAATCGATTTGAATTAGATGAGTTTTTTGAACCCACGACAAATACAACATCAGCTTTCTGCGCTAACTCTCTTGCTGCCTCTTGACGATTTGTCGTTGCATAACAAATATCATCTTTACGAGGGCCAACAATTTTAGGAAATCGTGCATTTAATGCATCAATAACCTCAGACGTATCATCCACTGATAGCGTGGTTTGGGTCATAAAACAAAGATTATCTTCATCTTTTACTTTCAGTTTCCACACATCGTCGGGTGACTCAACTAAATACATTCCCCCTTCAGGGTTGTTGTATTGCCCCATAGTGCCTTCAACTTCAGGATGCCCTGCATGACCTATTAAAATGGCTTCTTTGCCTTTACGGCTTGCTCTAGCAACTTCCATATGTACTTTAGTGACTAATGGACAAGTGGCATCATAAAGCATAGTTAAATTACGAGAACGCGCTTCTTGGCGAATAGCTTGAGAAACACCATGAGCAGAAAAAATTAAAATCGCGTTATCTGGTACTTCAGAAATTTCCTCAATAAAGATAGCGCCACGTTCACGTAAATCATTGACAACATAACGGTTATGTACAACTTCATGGCGAACATAAATTGGAGCACCATAAATTTCTAAAGCACGGTCAACAATGCTGATAGCTCGGTCAACACCCGCACAAAAGCCTCGTGGGTTAGCCAGCAATATTTGCATCGGTTGCATCCTCCTGCACATCAACATTAACGACTTCAATATCAAAAGTAACCTCTTGAGAAGCTAAAGGATGATTGAAATCGACGGTTACAGAGTCTTCTGTGATTGCTTGCACAATACCTGGCATTTCATTGCCGTTCATCGCTGTAAATAGCATAATAGTGCCAATTTCTGGCACACCCGATTCTGCAAAGTCAGAGGGCATAAAATACTGGAGAAGATCAGGATTATATTTACCAAAAATATGCTCGCCAGCCAGCGTAAAGGTTTTCTTATCACCCTCAGCTAATCCAATCAATTGCGCTTCTAATGCTGGAGATAAACTTTCATCGCCAAGACGAAAAAGTGCCGGTTTACCATGAGTTTGTGTAGATTCAGCGACTGAGCCATCTGCTAACTTTAAGGTGAAATTCAACAACACTGCGCTGTTTTTGTGCACCTGCATAACCATGCTATTACCTTTTATTAAGCGTAACCCCCGCCATAAGGCAGGGGTTATCTAAGTTGACTAATTGTCTGATTATTATTGCTTTTTAGCTTTTTGTGAGCTGGCATTTTTATCAGGAAAAAAGCTTTCAATGATAATTAAAGCAGCACCAATACAAATTGCCATATCTGCGATATTAAAGGTAGGCCAATGCCAATCTCCAACATAAACATCCAGAAAATCAATAACGAATCCATGGATCAGACGATCAGAAAGATTACCCAATGCTCCACCAATAATTAATGCGTAAGCAATATTACTTAGTTTGGCGCTCGCTTGATTTTTATAGAGCATGACCAATAAAGTAATACAGATAGCTAATGCAATTAGAGCAAAAAACCAGCGCTGCCATCCGCCTTTATCAGCTAAAAAGCTAAAGGCTGCACCATAATTATGAGCATAAGTGAAATTGAAAAAAGGCATAACAGCGACAGACTCATACAGACGAAATGTCTGCATGAAATACTGTTTGGTTCCTAAATCCAAAACCACCACAGCAATTGCAAGCCAAAGCCAGCGTAAACCTGTAGAGCAAAGCGTTTTCTTCATTGATTAAGCAAACTTACGTTCTTCACCGTTACCGGCTACGTTAGTGACACAGCGTCCACATAACTCAGCGTGTTCCGCTACCTGACCAATATCTGTTGCATAGTGCCAGCAACGTGGGCATTTTTCACCTTCAGCTTTATTGAAGGCAATCTTAAGACCCGCCATATCAGATGCAATAGCTGATTCTGGTGCTTCGTTAATATCTGCAACTTTTACTTGTGATGTTAATAAAACAAAACGCAATTCGTTACCCAATGCATTAAGTTTTTCAGCTAACGCTTTATCTGCATATAAAGTTACCGCAGCTTCTAATGAACCACGCAGTTGTTTATCTGCACGAGCTTGCTCTAATACTTTATTGACTTCACCACGAACAGCTAATAATTCAGCCCAGTAGTCATCATTGAGCGGTTGCGCTGAGTCTAAACCAAATAAGTTTGTATACCACTCTTCAGTTAATACAAATTTTGCCCGTTCACCAGGTAGTTCATTCCAAATTTCATCGGCAGTAAATGACATTACAGGTGCCATCCAACGAACTAATGCTTCACTGATATGGTAGAGTGCTGTTTGGCAACTACGGCGCGCTACGCTATCGCTTTTCGCCGTGTATTGTCGGTCTTTAATGATATCTAAGTAAAATGAACCCATTTCTACTGAACAGAACTGCATTAAGCGCTGAATAACATTATGGAAATCATAATTTTCATAGTGTTTTAAGATCTCAGCTTGAGCCGCTTGTGCACGACCTACAGCCCAGCGATCAAGTATTACCATATCTTCTGGTTTTACTTGGTGTTTAGCCGGATCAAAACCATTTAAGTTAGCTAAGAAGAAACGCGCAGTATTACGAATACGGCGATAGGTGTCTGCTGCACGTTTTAAGATTTCATCAGATACTGCGATTTCGCCAGTATAATCTGTAGATGCAACCCATAAACGCAAGATATCAGCACCCAGTTTATCCATCACTTCTTGTGGGCTAACTGTGTTACCGATAGATTTAGACATTTTACGGCCTTGCCCATCAACGGTAAAACCATGTGTTAATACTTCACGGTATGGCGCTTTGCCTTTAATGGCAGTCGAAATCATTAGTGAAGACATAAACCAACCACGATGTTGGTCAGAGCCTTCTAGATACATATCTGCTGAATTACCATGAAATTCAGGACGAGCATCAACCACCGTCGAGTGCGTTGATCCTGAATCGAACCATACATCAAGTGTATCTGGTGTTTTCATGTAATCATCAGCTTCATCGCCTAGCACTTCACGGATATCTAAATCCCACCATGCTTGAATGCCGCTAACTTCAACACGTTTGGCAACCTCTTCCATTAATTTTAATGTGCGAGGATGTGGCTCTTGCGTCTCTTTATGAACAAACAGAGACATTGGTGTGCCCCAAGTGCGTTGGCGTGAAATGCACCAGTCAGGGCGATTTTCAACCATTGATTCGATACGAGCTTGGCCCCAATCAGGGATCCACTTAACACCTTTAATTTCTTTTAACGACTGCTCACGTAAACCATTTTTATCCATACCCACAAACCATTGTGGTGTTGCACGGAAAATAACCGGTGTTTTGTGTCTCCAACAGCATGGATAGCTATGTTGTAACACTTCATGATGTAGCAGTGCGCCTTTTTCTTTTAATAATTCAACGATGACATCATTGGCTTTAAACACAAATACGCCATCGAGTGTTGGATAAGTATCTGGCAAATAACAGCCATTTGGTCCAACTGGGTTTGCAGTCTCTAAACCGTATTTTTGACCTATTACGAAGTCATCAGGACCGTGGCCTGGTGCAGTATGAACAGCACCAGTACCCGCTTCTAATGTAACGTGATCACCCAAAATTGCAGGAACATCAAAGCCCATAAATGGATGATTAAAGCGTAAAAGTTCTAAATCAGCCCCTTTACATTCGCCTAAAACTGTCCATTGCGCGATACCAAGACGTTTCATCACACTTTCAACTAAATCTGCCGCTAAAATTACACACTCATCATTAAATGAAACCAGTGCATAATTAAATTCAGCATTCAGTGCAATAGCGCGGTTAGCCGGTAAAGTCCACGGAGTCGTTGTCCAGATGACTAACGAAATTGTTTTATCCGTAGTGGCTCCAAATTTAGTGGCAACCGCTACTGAGTCAACCGCAGTAAAACGAACATCAATAGAAGGTGATGATTTATCGTAGTACTCAACTTCAGCCTCTGCCAACGACGAACCACAAGCAGTACACCAATGCACAGGTTTGGCACCTTTGATCAAGTGACCATTGGCAATGATGCGAGCCAAAGCACGAATAGTGTTCGCTTCGGTTTTATAGTCCATAGTGAGATAAGGCTTATCCCAATCTCCCAGCACACCTAAACGGATAAAATCTTTTTTCTGGGCTTCAATTTGCTCGTGAGCATATTTACGGCATTCCGCGCGGAATTGCGCTGCTGATATTTTCTCTCCTGGCTTACCTACGATTTGTTCAACTTTTAATTCGATAGGTAATCCATGACAGTCCCATCCTGGAATGTACGGAGAATCAAAACCTGACAGCCCTTTGGACTTAATAATAATATCTTTGAGAATTTTGTTAACTGAGTGACCAATATGAATATTGCCGTTGGCGTATGGAGGGCCATCGTGCAAAATAAATGTTTTCTTACCGCTTTTAGCCTGACGAATTGCTTGATACAAACCTTCTTTGTACCAGCGTGATAACATATCTGGCTCGCGCTTTGCTAAATCCCCGCGCATTGGGAACCCTGTTTCTGGTAAGTTCAGGGTATTTTTATAGTCACTCATTCGATTCTCAGTTCCAAGTTTCCGCTAGTTTATGACTCCGACCGCTGCAATAAAAAATCCCTAGCAGTAGCCACATCATCTGCGATTTGCTGCTTCAATGCATCCAATGATGCAAATCGCTGTTCATTACGTAATTTCTTTCGTAACACAACATCAATGCGACGTCCATATAAATCCATATTAACGTCGATTAAATGAACTTCTAATTGTACGCCTTTACCTTTCACAGTAGGGCGAGATCCGATATTTGCAACACCCGCTAAAGGTGATTGATGACCGGATAAATAAACATCAACCGCATACACGCCTTTAACAGGGGCTACTAAGCGTTTCATTGGGATATTCGCTGTAGGAAATCCAATTGTTCTACCCAATTCATTACCATGGACAACACGCCCACAAACACTGTAAGGGTGCCCAAGTAAAGATTCAGCAAGAGCTAAATCATCATTGAGTAATGCTTCTCGCACTGCGGTACTACTAATACGTAGGCCTTGGTCACAATAACTTTCTGTATTTGCGACTTCAAATCCGTATTTATCACCGGCTTGTTGTAAAAAGTGGAAATCACCTTCTCTATTTTTACCAAAACGAAAATCATCGCCAATGGCAAGAAATTGCACACCTAATTTTTTCACTAAAAGTGATGAAACAAACTCTTCAGGTGTTTGTGCCGCAAATTGTTTATCAAATTTAATGCACAGAAGATAATCAATACCACATTCCGCTAGATACTTTATCTTGTCGCGTAAACGCGTAAGACGCGCTGGTGCCTTTTCAGGCAAGAAAAACTCCAGTGGTTGAGGTTCAAATGTCATAACCACTGTGGGTAAACCACGTTGTGATGCTTCTTGCTTCAAGTGCTTCAATAATGCCTGATGGCCTCGATGGACTCCATCAAAATTACCAATTGTCAGGACACAACCATTATGCTGTGACCGGATATTTTGTATACCGCGAATTAGCTCCATAACTGGCTCAATACCGTGGAAATTATTAGATTATACCTTGTCAAAGGCTTGAGAGTAACCCAATATATCAATGTTTATCTACGAGTAATATCTTGATGGCGCAATTCCCATTGATTGCTAAAAATTCACATTGGTTGCTAAATTAAAATGCGGGCATCAAATAGTAAAATAAACGATCACTCAGTTGTTGGCGATAAAATCGCATAAAATCAAGCGTAGATCCTCTATGAATCTACTATTTATTACTCATATACACGATTTTGATGATTTTTTCACTCAAAAGACTGTATTCTACCCGCCTTAACTGATAAAATCTTGCGCCATCACAACGAAACAAGTGTCGCGTACAACGACGCTAATTTTGTATAAATCCATTGACAAACTTAGGTTGAAAAGGCATATTCCTTCACCTTTGTATTTGTCCTCGCTAGAATATATTTGGGAGTTGGAACTTGGCTAATATCAAATCAGCTAAGAAACGTGCGGTTCAGTCTGAAAAGCGTCGTCAGCACAACGCAAGCCGTCGTTCTATGATGCGTACTTACATCAAAAAAGTATACGCAGCAGTTGCTTCAGGTGATAAAGAAGCAGCACAAAAAGCATTTAATGACATGCAACCGATTGTTGACCGTCAGGCAACTAAAGGCTTAATTCATAAGAATAAAGCAGCACGTCATAAAGCTAATCTTCAAGCACAAATCAAAGCAATGTAATAATTGTTTTCTTGTGTTATAAAAAACCGGCTTAGGCCGGTTTTTTGCTTTCTATTGATTTTTCACGCTAAATAACACGTTATGAAACGGCAACACTCTTTTTATTGCCATTAAATAGCTCTGAAAAATCGGTATTACACACTCGCTGAACCGCGGGGTGTTGGATCATTCTTTCTGCAAAGATAACGTAATACTCTTCTTTTACTGAATCTAATACACCAATTTCTTCAATATTACTCTGTGCAAAAATTTCATTGGTATAAAGTGAAGGCGCAACAAAAATGGCATTATGATTTAAACCAAATGCTTTCATTAATGCAGCATCATCAAATTCCCCTAAAATTTCGACTTGCAGATTTTTATTACGTATCCATGTTAATAAATGGCGACCTAACATAGAACGGCGGCCAGGAATTAACAATTTTCGCGTTTCTAAACACTCAGGAAATGGCGTTTCAGGAACAGGTTGGCTACAAAAAAAGCTTACATTACATTCGCCCAGTTTTACTGAAAATAATCCTTCTTGCTGGGAAGAATCCACAGGGCAGTCAGATAAAATCATATCTAATTTATGTTGGCTTAGCTGCTCTAATAATAATTCATGAGTAGATTCAAAACAGCGCAAATGAATTTGCTCATGATCAGCAACTGCCGTTTCTAATACCCGACTTACTAATTGTTTTGATAAGGCGTCAGCGACACCGACATCAAATAATAAATTAGATTCGCGACTATAATTAACGATATCGAGCATTTCCTGGCTCAGCATAAACATCTTATCAGCATAACGGAAAATAAGTTGTCCTAGCTCAGAAGGGACTAATCCTCTTCCTTGGCGTTTAAATAACTTTCCACCCAATCGTTCTTCTAATGCTTTAATTTGTCCTGTTATTGTCTGTGGTGTCAGATACAGCGCTTCAGCTGCTCCTACAACCGAGCCTTCTTTACATACATGCCAAAAATAATAAAGATGGTTAAAATTGAGATGTGACACCCGCATAGTTATATTCCTTTCAACTTCTGTGCTCTCGCAACACAGACTATTCAACAACGCATTAGTTTGCGATAGGCCTTCCTTGCACCCAATCCCCATAAAAACACCTACGGCACAATAATCAATATTGCACCGTAGGTTTAAGTATATAGCTCGGTATTTGTTATGTTGACAATACCAAGTCTATGTCAGTTTTTGCTGTTTTTATTTCTGTTTTAACTTCGGTAAAACAGAGTGAAGCAATAAATATCCTACAATTGCAGCTATTGTTGAGCCCACTAAAATCCCTAGTTTAGCGTAGGTATTATAAGCATCATCAGCCCCTTCAAACGCAAGCCCTGCGATAAAGATAGACATAGTAAAACCGATACCACACAACACTGACACAGCAAATATCTGCTTAAGATTAATCGCATCTGGTAATTTTGCAATGCCTAGTTTTACCGAAACCCAGCTAAAGAGAAAAATTCCTATTGGCTTACCTAAAAATAGACCTAATGCAATACCTAAAGGTAAGGTAGATAACATTCCATCTAACGTAACACCCGTTAAAGAAACACCCGCATTACTAAAGGCGAACAGCGGCAGAATTAAATAAGCAACCCAAGGGTGTAACACATGTTCTAAGTCTTCAGAAGGAGAGGCTCCCTCTTTGTCTCTTAATGGGATAAGAAATCCAACAATCACCCCAGCAATAGTAGCGTGAATACCTGATTTTAAAATACAAACCCATAAGACAAACCCAAGTATTAAATAAGCAGGTGTATTACCAACTTTGCGCCAATTCATAATGAAAAGGATGACCACAATAGCACTCGCTATTGCCAGTGGTAATAACGCCACACTCTTTGAATAAAAGAGCGCAATAATGACGATAACACCCAAGTCATCGATAATAGCCAAAGCTAATAAAAATACTTTTAATTCAACAGGAACGCGTTTACCTAATAGCGCCATAACGCCAAGAGCAAAAGCAATATCAGTTGCAGCTGGGATTGCCCACCCTTGCTGACTAATTGCATCACCATTATTAAAAAATAGATAAATCAACGCAGGTGCTAACATGCCACCTACAGCGGCAATAGCCGGAAAAATAGCTCTATCTCGTTGAGCGAGAGAGCCCTCTTTAAGCTCACGTTTTACTTCAAGTCCAACGACAAGAAAAAAGATCGCCATTAGAGCGTCATTAACCCAAAGAATAAGCGGTTTATCGAGTTCAAACATTCCAAACTTAATCATAATTGGAATAGATAAAAACTCATTATATAATGCGCTCAAAGGGGTGTTCGCCATGATTAATGCAATAATTGCAGCAATAATCAGAAGAATACCACCAGAAGCCTCTAATCTTAAAAATTGTCTAATAATTGCTGTCATAGTATTAACCTCAAATCCGTATTCATGTTAATAATATGCTAATTATAAATTCGTAAAAAACAGATTATTTAGCGTAAACAGCTCGGCTTTTACGATTTATAATGCCAATATCAAGGAATATAAGAAAAAAAATCATCATTACCAATGATTAATAATAATAATTTAAAATTTCCATATAATTATTT
The DNA here is from genome assembly GCF_001654965.1 of Proteus hauseri ATCC 700826. Taxonomy (GTDB): domain Bacteria; phylum Pseudomonadota; class Gammaproteobacteria; order Enterobacterales; family Enterobacteriaceae; genus Proteus; species Proteus hauseri. Next base: position 15,869 of record NZ_LXEV01000016.1, on the reverse strand, counting down.
TATATAAAAACAACTATTTGATATTGTTAAAAAAATAACTAAATTTAATAAAAATAAACTATTTCAATGATAATTAAAACCAATCATCAAAATAACCAAGAAACAATAATATTTCTTATGAAAATAAGATACGTTATTTGAGATCTTACCTTATGCAAATAGCTGTCATAATAATAAAATAATCAGCGGAACTATTTCACTATTTAATCATTATGTTATTGTCTTATAGATAGTTGCCATGTTTTTTCTATGAGAGCTTCATTACAATGTCGATTACCGTTTTTATTGCTGTTTTATTTGCTGCAATATTTCATGCTTGCTGGAATGCCCTCGTAAAAATAGGCTCTGATCGATTTCTTGGTATTTCACTCCTCACCTTCTTTTCCGGTATTGTCACATTACCCGCACTATTTTGGATTGGATTACCTGATATTGCAGCATGGAAATGGATTGGCCTCTCTGTTCTATTTCATATTGGTTATACACTTTCCTTAAGCCGTTGTTACACTCTTGCCGATTTTAACCAGATTTACCCTATATCGCGTGGAAGTGCGCCATTAATGACCGCGTTCTTAGGTTTTTTGCTATTTCATGAACAACTTCCAACAATGGGTTTAGTCGGTATTTTGCTTATCATTGCGGGTATTATCCTTATCTCTCGTAGTAGACAAAGCACAGAGTTTAATTTACGCAAAGATGCACTCTTTTTTGCGCTACTCACCGCATTATTTACCGCAAGCTATACCCTAGCTGATGGTAATGGCTCTCGTGTTGGCTCATCACCATTAGCTTATATTTTATGGCTGTTTTTTCTTAATGGTATGGTGATGTATTTGCTAGCTTGGCTTCGTTATCGTAAAAATTTAAACGGTAAAATAAAAAGTTACTGGAAACCTGCTTTTTTTGGCGGTGTCATGCAGTTAGTCAGTTATGGCATTGTAATATGGGCGATGAGCCATGCTTCAATCGTGCTGGTTGCCGCACTAAGAGAAACTAGCGTATTATTTGCCATGCTGTTATCCATTTATATTTTAAAAGAACAATTTAATCGTAAGCAATTACTGGCTTGCTTAGTCATTTTAGTGGGAATTGTTGCTATTAAAATGGGATAAAAAAGCATAAAAAAAGCCTAATGACCGTTTTTATCATTAGGCTTTTTTAACGTAAGTATGAAAAGTTACTTAGTTAAATCATCAAAGAATTTTTTCACACCATCTAAAAAGCTTTTAGAACGCGGTGTGTTTTTTTCACCACTCTTACCGCCAAATGATTCACCAAGTTGTTGTATCAACTCTTTTTGTTTCTCATTGAGTTTAACTGGTGTTTCAACCACGACACGACACATAAGATCGCCAATGGCATTACTACGAACTGACTTCACGCCTTTGCCTTTCATGCGGAACATTTTTCCAGTTTGAGTTTCTGCTGGAATTTTTAATTTCACGCGGCCATCTAGCGTTGGAACTTCAATTTCGCCACCAAGAGCTGCTATTGCGAAGTTAATAGGTACTTCACAGTAAAGGTCGTTGCCATCACGTTCAAAAATATTATGCTGACGAACATGAACCTGTACATATAAATCGCCAGAAGGAGCACCGTGCTCACCCGCCTCACCTTCGCCACTTAAACGAATGCGGTCACCAGTATCAACGCCTGCTGGTATTTTAACTGATAAGGTTTTATAACGCTCAACACGACCATCACCATGACATTTAGAGCAAGGCTCTTTGATAATTTTTCCGCGACCATGACAAGTCGGACACGCTTGTTGTACGGTGAAGAAACCTTGACGTAAATGAACCTGACCTGCACCATGACATGTCGAACATGTTTCTGCTGATGTACCTTCTTTCGCGCCACTACCATGACATTTATCACATATCTCCAGTGTTGGAATACGAATTTCTTTACTTACACCACGAACGGCTTCTTCAAGCGTTAACTCCATGTTGTATTGTAAATCAGAACCCCGTGCTGCGCGTTGCTGGCGGCGACCACCACCAAAAATATCACCAAAAACATCACCGAAAATATCACCGAAATCAGCGCCGCCGCCAAAACCGCCGCCACCTTGACCACCAAAACCACCTTGCTCAAAAGCAGCGTGTCCATATTGGTCATAAGCAGCACGTTTTTGTGCATCACTTAAAATTTCGTAAGCTTCTTTAATTTCTTTAAATTTAGTTTCAGATTCTTTATCACCTTGGTTTCTATCTGGGTGATATTTCATCGCTAAGCGCTTATATGCGCGTTTAATTTCTTTCTCATCTGCGGACTTTGCCACACCAAGAACTTCGTAAAAATCTCTCTTCGCCATACTCGTTTACCCTTGACATAAGCACACGGGCGTTGAGTTTCCTCGACGCCCGTGCTCGGTATCAGTAACTGTTCACTTATGAGTTACCGCGGCCCGTGAAGGGCATTATTTCTTATCTTTGCCGTCAACTTCTTCAAATTCAGCATCGACAACATCATCATCTTTCTTCGCACTTGCATCAGCACCCGCTGCATTACCTGCGCCTGCTTGAGCTTGTTGTTGTGCGATTTCTAGCAGTTTTTCAGAAGCTTCAACTAATGCTTTAATTTTCGCTTCGATAGCATCTTTATCTTCGCCTTTAGATGCGATATCTAATTCGCTAACTGCTTTCTCGATAGCTTCTTTATCTGTTGCTGGTAATTTATCGCCAGCTTCTTCAATTTGCTTACGAGTACCATGAATTAATTGGTCTGCTTGATTACGAGTTTGAACTAATTCTTCAAACTTACGGTCTGCTTCAGCATTTGCTTCTGCATCGCGTACCATTTTTTGAATTTCTTCTTCATTCAAACCAGAAGATGCTTTAATGGTGATATTTTGTTCACGACCGCTATTTTTATCTTTAGCAGATACATGCAAGATACCATCAGCATCAATATCAAAAGTAACTTCAATTTGTGGCATACCACGTGGTGCAGACTGAATACCATCTAGGTTAAATTGACCCAGTGATTTATTATCATTTGCACGTTTACGCTCACCTTGTAACACATGAATAGTTACAGCAGATTGATTATCTTCTGCAGTTGAGAACACTTGGCTGTGTTTAGTTGGGATTGTGGTATTTTTCGCAATCAGGGAAGTCATTACACCACCCATTGTTTCGATACCTAAAGACAGTGGAGTTACGTCAAGTAACAGAACGTCTTTTACATCACCCGCTAAAACACCACCTTGAACTGCCGCACCCATTGCAACCGCTTCATCAGGGTTAACGTCTTTACGTGGTTCTTTACCAAAGAACTCAGCAACAGTTTTCTGAACCATAGGCATACGAGTTTGCCCACCGACCAGAATTACGTCGTTAATTTCGCCAACTTTCAGGCCAGCATCTTCTAATGCAACACGTACTGGCTCCATTGAGCGTTTAACTAAATCTTCCACTAAAGATTCTAATTTTGCACGAGTTACTCTGATGTTTAAGTGTTTAGGACCTGTTGCATCCGCAGTAACATAAGGCAAGTTCACATCTGTTTGTTGTGCAGAAGACAATTCGATTTTTGCTTTTTCTGCAGCTTCTTTCAGACGTTGCATTGCTAATGGATCATTACGCAGATCAATGCCTTGCTCTTTCTTAAACTCATCAACTAAATAGTTAATTAAACGGCTATCGAAGTCTTCACCACCTAAGTGAGTATCACCGTTGGTAGACAGAACTTCATAGGTTTTTTCGCCATCAACTTCATCGATTTCGATGATAGAGATATCGAAAGTACCACCACCTAAGTCATAGACAGCGATAGTACGGTTACCGACTTCACGGTCTAAACCATAAGCTAATGCCGCAGCTGTTGGTTCGTTAATAATACGTTTAACTTCAAGACCTGCGATACGACCCGCATCTTTAGTTGCTTGACGTTGAGCATCATTAAAGTAAGCAGGAACGGTAATAACCGCTTCTGTAATAGTTTCACCCAAATAATCTTCTGCTGTTTTCTTCATTTTTTTCAATACTTCAGCAGAAACTTGTGGTGGAGCCATTTTATCGTTACGAGCTTCAATCCATGCGTCACCGTTATCAGCTTTAACAATTTTGTAAGGCATGATAGCAACGTCACGTTGAACTTCTTCGTCTTCAAAACGACGACCAATTAAACGTTTGATAGCAAATAATGTATTTTGTGGGTTAGTCACCGCCTGACGTTTTGCAGGTTGACCAACTAAAATTTCACCATCTTGCGCATAAGCAACGATTGAAGGAGTAGTACGATCACCCTCACTGTTTTCAATAACCCGGGCATTTTTGCCATCCATTACAGCAACACAAGAGTTAGTTGTACCCAGGTCAATACCAATAATTTTACCCATTTAAACGCCTCCAAAGAGAATTCTTTATCAATTTGACTACCAATCTATATGAGGATGAATATTCCTATTTCAAGTCATGAATAAAAGACTTAGGCCCATCATCTCAAAGCGGATATAAATCAACGCAACTCAATAGTGGTAATTGCAGTTGAAAAAGTAGATGGGGTCATAAATACATTCATCAAGGGGAAATATGAAAAAAAAGACAAAAATACGAAAAAAAAATTAAGGATAAAAAGCAGAAAGAAAAAAATTACATATATATCAATGAATTAAATAATAATTCGATATTTATAAATCTAAGCCAATTAAATCGCACTAAAGAAAACAGAAAAAATAAATATAACACATTGATAATATTGAGTTTATTTATTATGAAATGAATAAGCTTAATCATTCAAAGTAAAACAAGAAGAAGAAACAAGCAAAAAAAGAAGTGATAAGAATAAGGTTTAAGGTACTGATAACCCAATCAGCACCTTAAAATTCAATATTTACTCAGGACGGCGGGCTGATTTAGGTCTAAATGCCACAACTTTATTTTTGTTAGTTTCAACGTAAGGGCCATCTAAAAGCTGAATACAATAAGGTACGCTGGCGAAAATACCGCTTACAATTACATTGCCTTCTTTATCTTTTAATCCTTCCAAGGTTTCTGCTATTGCTTTTGGTTGTCCTGGCAGATTTAAGATTAACGCTTGATTACGAATAACGCCCACTTGACGAGATAAAATTGCAGTTGGTACAAACTGTAAACTTATTTGACGCATTTGCTCACCAAAACCAGGCATTTCTCGATCTGCGATAGCTAATGTTGCATCAGGAGTCACATCTCGGCGAGCAGGCCCTGTTCCACCCGTTGTTAATACCAAATGACATCCTGTTTCATCAACAAGTTCACAAAGTGTTTGCTCAATCATTAGCTGCTCATCGGGGATTAAACGCGATTCGATATGAAAAGGTGTGGTTAATGCTTCTTTAAGCCAAGCTTCTAATGCAGGTAGCCCTTTATCTTCATAAACTCCACTGGATGCTCGATCAGAAACAGAAACAAGCCCTATACGTAATTCATTCATATCAACCTCAATTTAATCAATAACCGCCAAATAGCTCGCAGATATTAACATGGGAACACAATACATTCATTGTTCTATATGATGATTAATATAAACAAAAATGGGAGCTAATTAGCTCCCATCCCCCTTAATCAACAATATAATTAAATATTATTCATCAAGATATTTAGCAATATAAGAAGCCGCTAACGCTTTGGCTTCAGCTAATTGTGCAGCATTTAGTGCACGAGCAGTACGTTTTAGCATTGCTTCATCACCATCGCCATTTTCAACTGCAACAGAGAACCATGCATAAGCTTCTTTTAGATCGCGTTTAACGCCTTTACCATAATAGTAATTTAAAGCGAGGTTATTTTGCGCTAAACCATTACCTTGGAATGCTGCTTTTTTATACCATTCAACAGCTTTACGAGTGTCTTTAGCAACACCGTCGCCTTCGTCATACATTACACCAAGGTTATTTTGTGCATCGCGATTACCTTGGTTTGCTGCTTTGGTGTACCAAAATACAGCTTTGCTGCCGTCACGTTCAACACCTTCACCATCATCATAAGAAACCGCAAGATTATACTGAGCATCAGCATGACCTTGTTCTGCTGCTTTGGTGTACCAGACTACTGCTTTAGCGTGATCTTGGCCTACACCAATACCTTCATCATAAGAGATAGCAAGGTTGTATTGAGCGTCGCTATCACCTTGTTCACCCGCTTTGGTATACCAATAAACGGCTTTTTCGTGATCTTGTTCAACACCATCACCATCATCAAAAGAGACAGCTAAGTTATACTGTGCTAAAGAAACACCTTGGACAGCTGCTTTGTTATACCAATAAACAGCTTTTTCCGCATCACGGTCTATATCGTCACTCATGTCATACATTAATGCTAAGTTTAACTGAGCTTCAGCATGACCTTGTTCTGCTGCTTTGGTATACCATTCCAGTGCTTTTTGAGCATTTTGCTCAACCCCTTCACCACTTTCGTATTTGATACCCAGTTGATATTGAGAGGCTGCATTTCCACCTTCAGCACTTTTCTCAATAGCAGGTAAAGAGAAAGCGGTTTTGCTTTCTGCCATAGCCATGCCACTAAAAAATAGCGATGCAAGCATGGTTGCCAAGACAATTTTTTTCATAATTCACCAATAATAAATAGAGTGTTTTAATAATTAATTTTTATAATTATTACTGGATAAATAATTTATTCCAATCAATTTAATCTTAAAACTTGCTTAAATGTTATTTTGACTCGCGAAAAATAAAAATACCCACCTATAAAAGGTGGGTACGGAAGTTTTTTATAAGAACTTAACGATAGATTATAATAAATCCGCAATCATTTTCTCTAATTTTTCCTGATCAACAGCAAATTTGCGAATACCATCAGACAGTTTATCTACTGCCATTGGGTCTGCATTGTGATCCCAGTAGAATTGAGCTTCTGTAATCGCTGCTGGACGCGCCTTTGTTTCACCTTTGAACACTAATTTATGTTCAACTTCACCTTCTGCTTCTGACAGTTCTTTTAGCAGTGATGGAGAGATGGTTAAACGGTCACAACCAGCAAGTTCTAAAATTTCACCGATATTACGGAAGCTTGCGCCCATAACAACCGTGTTATAACCATGTTCTTTATAATAGTTATAAATTTCAGTAACAGAAATAACACCTGGATCTTCTGCTGGTGCAAATTCTTTTTTATCTGTATTGGCTTTATACCAATCCATAATACGGCCAACAAATGGAGAAATCAGGTAAACACCCGCTTCCGCACATGCGCGTGCTTGAGCAAAAGAGAACAGTAAAGTCAGGTTACAGTTGATACCTTCTTTTTCTAATTGTTCTGCAGCACGAATACCCTGCCAAGTCGAAGCTAATTTGATCAGAATACGGTCGTTACTAATACCCGCATCGTTGTATAATTTCATCAGGTGGCGAGCTTTTGCGATACAAGCATCGGTGTCATAAGACAGACGAGCGTCAACTTCTGTTGAAATACGACCCGGAATAAGTTTTAAGATTTCCAGACCGATATTTACTGCCAGTTTGTCGCAAGCATCTACAATTTGTTGCTCACGAGAAGAACTTTGTGAACGAGCCCATGTAATCGCTTCATCAATTAATTTACGATATTCAGGAATTTGTGCAGCATTAAGAATTAAAGATGGGTTGGTAGTTGCGTCTTGTGGCTGATACAGTTTCATTGCAGCGATATCGCCAGTGTCAGCAACAACGGTTGTCAGCTTACGCAAAGAAGTCAATTTGTTGGTCATTTTATTTATCTCATCTACTAGGTAAATCTGTTTGCAGTCACCTGCGGATATCTTTGATAATAACATGGACTGCTCACACTACAAGATGGTTAAATCCATACAGAGCAATTATTTGAATGCCAAACGTTTTCGCGAAATGAAAGCGGAAAAAAACAGAAGGAAATCACAAGCTGAATCGATTAATAACTCAACTTTACCCTCTTAAAGTAGATATCATTGTTTTTTCCTATCACTACAATTTAGCTTATTAACAGTAAAAATTTGCTATATTGCAGACTCATTAAAGTAACAAATTGAGGGAATTATGCTAATTACTATTTCACCAGCAAAAACGTTGGATTACGAATCGCCTTTAGCAACAACACACTTCACCCAACCTGAATTGCTGAAATATTCCCAACAACTTATTGATGAATGCCGAAAATTATCTTCAAGTGATATCGCAAGTTTAATGAAAATAAGCGATAAATTAGCGGGTCTTAATGCAGCACGATTTGGTGAATGGCACCCAGAATTTACACCAAATAATGCACGCCAAGCTATTCTCGCTTTTAAAGGCGATGTTTATACCGGTATGCAAGCTGAACACTTTTCTGAAGATGATTTTCTGTTTGCTCAACAACATTTACGCATGTTGTCTGGTTTATATGGCGTATTGCGTCCATTAGATCTTATGCAACCTTATCGCCTTGAAATGGGTATCAAATTAGAAAATAAGAAAGGCAAAGATCTCTATCAATTCTGGGGTAATATTATTACTGATACACTAAATAAAGCGCTTGACGAACAAGGCGATGATATTCTAGTAAATTTAGCTTCCGACGAATACTTTAAATCTGTTAATACTAAAAAACTAAATGCAGAAATTATTAAGCCAGTATTTCTTGATGAAAAAAATGGTAAGTATAAAGTCATCAGTTTTTATGCCAAAAAAGCACGTGGTTTAATGAGTCGTTTTATTATTCAAGAGAAATTAACCAATAAAACACAACTCAAAGAATTTGAACTTGAAGGCTATCAGTTTAATTCAGCAGAATCAGAAGGTAACACCTTGGTCTTTAAACGCTCTGAGTCTATGGCTAAATAAATATAACTTCTTTAATTTTTAATGTATAAATCAATAATAAAACACCGCTCTAATAAGAGCCGTGTTTTATTTATTATTTCATACACAAAAGTTACAAATGTTTTGTCACTAATGTTAAAGGTGACCATGTCGATGATGGAATAAATTCGCTGCCTTGCATTGTAGTGAGTTGTTGCTCATTAAACTGAGCCATATCCTGAATAATAGAAGCAAGTGATTGCATTGAAAATGTATTTTGTTTCTCAATTAAAATAACCGATGAATTATTATTCTCTTTTGTTTTAACTGTTAAAGTAAATTGGTTATCTTGGCTTCTATACTGCATATCATCACCGATTTCAGAATAAGTAAAAGTGTCTTGTTCAGATAGCCCAGTAATAAAAAGATGACTATTTTCACCTTCATCATATACCGTCACATTACCTTGTCTTTTTTGCACAATATAAATATTATTTCCAGCACCGCCATTCAGATAATCATGACCGGATTGTGAAATAAGCAGATCATTCCCACTTCCTGCATTAATATTATCGTTACCTTCTCCTGCTATCAAAATATGATGTCCACCATTTACCACAATATGATCATCGCCGTTTCCACCATCAATAACTGAGCTGCTTTTATTATGATTAACCACAATATCATCACCATCCATTAATTCTAAAATAGGTAATAAATCAACCGATTTATTCTTATTGTCTTTTAAGATTAATGAGATAGGCATAAAATGAGACTCGGGAGTATAAATAGAATAGGCAGATAATACTGCTTTATTTAAAATAAGAGATTCAGGGATCATAAGCACATCATCTTCATTACTCATTGTTAAATTTAAATTAGTAACAGGCATTAACAAACCTTGCTGACTCTCTTTTATTGGAAGCGTGAAAATAGTATTATCTTTATCAATAAATCTAATATTTGCATTTGAATCAAGAAAGTATTTTAAATTCAGCTTATCAAAAATTATTTTTAAATATGCATCAGGATGATAACGATGTGATAATATACCATTATTAAAGATCAAATCGAATCCGCTCACATCTGATAAAAAGAAATTACTCACGCAACTTTTATTTAAATCATCTGAAGAGTTAGAAAGAGAAACTTTAATTTCATCACTCTTATTTTTAGCTAAAAATGTTTTAATTTGATAATTATCATGGCCTGAGCTTAATTTTATAAATGAATCTGCTGTAATAGAAAAGTAGTTATTATCTTCTTTATTACTGTCGATGCCAAATCGCAAACCTTCACCAGAGGAAAAGCCACTATATTTAATTTTAGAAAGTAATTTTATTGTTTTATTTTTATTAGCATAAGATAAAAATAAAGATTCATTATTTTCATCAATATGAATACTCTGTATTTTATCTGTATCATTAGCATAGGTATCTAAATAGCTAAAATTATATAATACATTATCCGTAATATTTTTACTTTCATTTATGGTTAGCATAAAACCATCCATTGTCGTTAACATATATTGGTGTGATAATATATTACCTTGATTACTATCATAAACATTTCTTAATGTCACTGAGTGATAAATTAATTTATTTTCTTTATTTCCATCGTTAACTTTAATATTAAAAACAATATCTTTTCCATAACGATTAATTGATGTAATTTCATCAAAATTATAATTTAATTTTACAACACTAGACTCTGACTTACTCACTTCATTAATGATAGTTTCAAATAAAATATTATAACTTTTTTCCAAGGAAGCTCTTAAAATAATATATTTATCATTACCATCACCACCCTCCGCATAACCATCTTGTAAAGCAAGGGTATCATTTCCCTTTAGTCCATATAATAAATCCGTACCATCAACGCCATCCAAATAATTATCATTTTGATTACCATAAATAATGTCATTGCTATTTTTGCTACCAATTACATTTTCAATACTATCTAAATAAGCAATTACTTTGTGAGCTTGCAATACAATACTTGGCATTGTATCGAGTAATTTTCTTGAATAAACACGGCCATTATCTTGATATAAAAAAAGTTTTGAATTAAAATTCTGACTATTATTAACATTTTCTGATTTTTTAAACTTAACATAATTCTTTGACAAATCAATTTCGTATCCTGCATATTTATTTGTTGTTTTTATAATATGCAACGTATCATTACCCCCTCTACCATAAAAACGACTTGCATAATTAGGTGACTCTGAAGCCAATAAATTAAACATATCATCGTTATTCCCACCACTTAATCTTTTAGTTCCATTATAAATATCAAAATTATTTTTTGTTATTGCGGGAGCTGCGATAATGTCATCTCCATTGTAACTATTAAAATAAAGTGTTTCATTATTTTTAAAATTAGATAGATAATATCCATTATAGTTATTTACTTTTATTAAATCACCTAACAACTCACTTTGACTTAATGTTTTAACTGTTTTTTCTTTTGATGTGATAATTTCATTAAGAAAATCATTACTAACTATATTATCAAAAACATGAGATTCGTCATCCGAAACAATATCTATAGAATAGCGTTTCAATTCATTAATATAAAAATTCATATCAAAAATCAAAACTTCATCGGTTGATATTGCTTTTTCGGGAATATAATATTTATATTCTGTTTTTTCAGCTCGAAGATAATAAGAGAGAGCCGCTATTTCCTCTGCTTCTTTTTGGGGGATATTTTGTGATATTCGTTCAGAAATATATTCCCCTAAAGGATTTAATATAGAGTCTAAACTCCGCCCAATCAAATTTGGTATTATTTTATAGTAATAATACTCTTGATAAATATGTTTCTCATTAGTATAAAAATAGAGACTCAAATCATTTTCTTTTTTAATTTTATCGAAATATTTTTTTGCATTTTCGTCGATCATATTTTCTAATTGTGTTTCTGTTTCTAAATAAATAATCTCATTTTTTTTACTTGGTAATAAATCTCCCATTAAGAATGCATAAAAACCATTATCTAGCTCTTCTAATGGCGTAAAATGCACTTTCGTCTTTGCTTCTTCAATAAGTCTTGCTGCATTGTAAATAGATGTTGCTAACGCAATTACTGCGCCGGCAACAACACCAATAGGTCCCGCAATTACTGAACCTGCTAACATTGCAATAGATACACCTAAGGTAACAAGACCTGAAACAATAGCAAAAGAGCCATTAACAATATAATCAACTTTTCGCTTTTCATTACTTTCGCCAGCAATTCTACTAAAGTTATCGTAAGCATTATAAATATCAAAGCCAACAGAAAGAATATTTAATCCAATACCTACCCTTGTACTTATTTTGCTAACGTAATCTAATGGATTATGACGATACTTTAATAATCCTTTTGCCAATGCAATTTCAATAACTTCAGAAAGTCCATTAGAAGCTATTTCAGACCACATAATAGCTAGATTATTTATTATATCTTTTCGTTCTTTGGTCGTTAACTTTGGATTATTAAGTTGTTCAGCAAATATAAATGTGGTATTAATTGATTGCCACATTCCATAAGTGATATTAGCATAGCCAATTTTACTAATTATCTTCATATGTCGTGGTATTTTCAATGATACCTGCCTTAATGCATTCCAATCCTTATCGTTATAATGTTTATTACCTAAATCAATGATTTTTTTAAATCGTTCAGAAGCAGCCAAATAATCCATTCTATTACTATCGTTAGAAATTAAATGTTTTATTTTATCTTTCTTTCCATTTAATAAATAATTAAATAATGCAATAACTTTTTTATCATTTTCATTATCAGATGCTGATAAAAAATAATCATTAAGATGATGAGGATCAAATTTTAATTTTAATTCCCATTGCTCCATATTATTTAGATCAACATTATCAATATTTACCCCATCTATTTTTGCACCTAAACTAATTAATAATCCTTTATTTATATAAGTTTTATTTATTTCTACAACTTCATCATAAATCAGTTTTTTATTAATATCTAAAGTAGTGGAATTCTCTAATGTACTGACTTTATCTAATGCTTTCACTGGTGATAGAGTATCAAGTATAAGATTATTTTTATTCATAAAGATAATCTTACCAAGTTTATTTATTATATTTTTATAATTTTCAAAAGTTGAAATGAAATTTAATAATACATGATATAAAACACCTTTATTGTTTATGTCAAAAAATGATGAAAGTAAATTATTAGATAATAAACTTAGTTTTCCAATTATTTTTGGATTATCATATATTGAATGAACAAGCTTTATCGTTTGATTTGTCTTTTCTACTAACGTTAGTTTTTCTTCTGTTAATTGATTATATGACTTCCATTCTTCAATGGTTATTTCATTCATTAAATATTGATTAAATTTTTCACTTATTAATGGATCATAGATTACTTGATATAATTTATTGGTAATGTTTTTTTTATCCGATGTCATAAAGAAAGCCGACAGTTCATAAAAATACTTATTACATAAAACTTTTATAGATACATTATTATTGATAATAATATCACTGATATTTTTTAAGACTTTTTTATGCCTTTCAATATTAAGCTGATCCACTTTATTAATAATAGTACCTATTTGATAATCATTAAGGCTATATCTATTCAATTTAATATAATTAAAAATATCAGCCATTGTCATTTTTTCTGAATAGCTAGAAATAGCTGTAGTAATATTTTCTTTATAACCTAGAATAAATTTATCATCATCTCTAAAATTAGAAAAAATATCAGATGCAAGTTTATATATTTTATTAGTATAATTATCTTCCTCAATATTTATTTTATTATTTTTTAATCTATCTGAAGCATTATCGGCTTCTGGAATAATAATATCCATTTCAGTACTATTTTCTAATAGTGGTTTATTTATATAATGTTGAACAGTTAATGGTTTAATAACGAAATTTTCATTTAAAAGTGAAAGTTTATTATCAACAACTTGATAAATAGGCATATTTAATCGTTGCGCCAATCCTTCAATGAAAAGATGACCATATCGATGACTTAATAATTTTTCTTTTTTAGCGAAAACAATTGTTTTTTCATTGCTATATTGATTTTCCAATATAATATTATGTAGATAATCAATTTTATTTTTATGTTTAATAAAATCTTGGTGTAAAAATTCGTTATCTTCATTTCCTGTTGCAACAAGTCTTATTTTATTTTTTAAACAATAGTCAAGAAAATTACTAACCTCTGGTTTATTTTTTAAATAGCTACTTAACTTTTCACTTTTAATACCATTATAAAAATAAATCAAAATATCATCTTGATAATAAGAATTTATATTATCTACAATTATTTTAGATATATTTCTTGCTGTAAAAAATTTATTATCATTAAATAAGAATTTAAAGTTACTTTCATTTTCATCAAATAATATATAACTACAATCTATTTCATTTTTATTTTTATTAAATGATTTTTCTAGCAAAGCACCAGGATTAGCTTCATCAATATAAAAATTATAATAATGATAACCATAATTACGCTCACGTAAATTATTATTAAAGTAATACTCTAATTGTTCTATATCATGAACAATCATTCTATTTTTAAATCTATTATTTATAAATAGATCAAAATATAAATCTCGATAAGAATCTGATGATTCACCTCTTTTTAAATCAATTTCATTTTCAATAACACTGACTAATTTATCTACGCTTTCATTGTTTTTATATTCAGATAATCGTTGATAATTATATTTTAAATGTAATGTATTTAAACTTTCAATTAATATTGTATTTTTAAGTTCTGGTATATCAATACTCTCTACAATATTATGTAGTTCTTGGTTATTTTGTTTAAATGTAATGGTATAATCATATCCTTCAATACCGGCACTTTTATTTTTATCTAATAATAAATAAGGACTTTCAATAACTTGACTATAAATAAAGTTACTAATACCATAATTATTATCGCTAATTTCACTAACCATTAGCTGATAAAGTTTTGCTGCAACTAAATTGTTTGATTCAGACAAAGAAAGTATTTTTTCTTTTCCATAAATTAATTTATCATAAAATAGCTTTCCCTCTAATTTATCTTTTACTTTATTAAGAATTTCAAAAAGAGATCCGTGACTGTTATGATTGAAATATTTTATTTTATTAATTAGAGAAAAAGAAGCCATTATTTTATCAAAATATATATTTCCTTTTAATATATCTATTAAAGAAGCTATCTCATTTAATTCATTTGCTTTTTTACCTTTTAATAAAAAACGGTTGATATCAATTAACTCTCGATAATAAATATCATCAAACTCTATATAACCTGCTGCATTTTTTATTTTTTGATGTGTATTAAATTCAATTATATTTATTGATACATCATTATCTTCTGTTTTTTTTACAATTATTTTACTCGCATTATTATTTTCAATAATTTTATTAATATTATTTTTTAATAAATAAAGCCCATCATCAATATATATATCTTTTACAATAACTTCTGTTATTTTATTATCCTGTTTTAACTCAACAATAAGATCACCTTTTTCACTATAATGAACAACTCGCCCTATGATATTTTCATTGAAGTGTAGCGAAAACCCTGCTTTCTTTATATTTTCCGCAATGTTTTTATTAGTATCAATAGGATTACTGTTCCAAAGACTCTTATGTGTTTTTATTTCACTTTCTTTAAATTCATTAAAAATAAAATAATTACCATTATCTATTTCATGCCCACCATAAAAATCCAAATGATAATATAGAATATCCATCAATATTTTTACATCATTATATTCTGTTACACCATAATTAGGATTAAAAATTGAAAAACGATAATTATCATTAGAGTATTTAGTATATGTTATAGAAATAGCATGATCTTTTAAAAGAATAACAGCGTAATATTTATTATTTTCTTTCATAATGGAATTTATTTTATTAAATATATTTTCTTTTTCTAATCCCACATAACTAAAATCTAATTTATCCAATCCTAAATCATATAGCCACTCACTATATTTAGTCACGCCTAATGAATCAGAAATAAAATAATCATCTTGAGTTTTTTTTCCTACCATTTGAAAGTATTGAGAAAAAATAATACTTTTAACTTCTTTTATATAATTAATAGTTTCATTTTTTCTTACGTTATTAAA
>NZ_LXEV01000015.1 GCF_001654965.1 Proteus hauseri ATCC 700826 | reverse complement strand
TTTAATTTGCTCTATTATTTTTTCTAGCGGTTTTAATAGATCAGTTTCTTGTGAAAATAGCTCATCATTATTTATGATGTTGCTAACAAGCCACTCTGTACCTAATTTATAAAAAAGATATTCACCATTTTCTTTTATCTGATTATATCTAGATTTAGCAATAGTAAAAGATTCCTCAATATCATTATTATAAATATGTAATACTTTTTCTGATTTTTCTATCTTATCTCTAATAATGAAAATATTTTTGTATGAATAACTTTCATTGAGCTCAATAGAAATATTATCATTAATATAAATTTGTTTTTTTTCTTTAATATCATTAATTATTCCATTAATAATATTTTTATTATTTGCATTAAAAAGGTCATTAATACTATAAAATGAAAGATGCTCATTATTATGATAAAATCGATAGCTAATTATATTATTTTCATAATCAGTTTTAATTATAGAATCAATTCTATTGATCAATGCATCCTTGCTATAAAAAAACTCAGCCTCACCATTAAAATCAATAAATTTAAAAACACAATTAACATTATCTATTTGTAAAAAAAAACATTGATCATCTATATTAATATAATATATACCTGATTGATTATGCGAAGCCAATGAAGTAAGACGTTCCCCTTTAATTTGTATGGACTTTATATTTCTTAACCATGCTATTAAGAAATAAACGCTCTATATTTGAATTTATTTTTTTTCTAACAATATCTATATTTTTTGTAAATTCATTTTGATTATAAAGTGATAAGTTTTTCTCTATTTTAATTAAAAGCTCATTAGCAACATATTCATTCTTATCAATAAGTAATGAAATATAGTTTTCGGTAATCATTTGCTTTATTGATTCAAACGTACAAAATAACTCAGTACAATTCTCTTTTATATGTTGCTCTATCTTTAATGCGACGCTATTTATACTTTCTTTAAAATTTACTTTTTTGAATCCATTCATAATCATTCCCTTATATATAAAAACAATAATTTTTAATAAAAAAAGATTAAGATAAACATATAATTTAATTTTTATTTTTTTTAAAGCTTTATTTTTGTTTTTTTACAAATGAAAATAAAATTATATAAATTAATCTTTTATATAATAATCATGAATATTAAAATAATTAATTGCTTTATGTTTTTTCTAAAAAGATGAAATATAGCTTAAGGGATTAAACAACTAATAAATAAGATAATAATATTTACCTTGAATAACTTTTCAAATGTAAATAAAAACAACTTATCAAACAAATAAATTTTTCATTTTTTAAAAAATAGGATATTAAAATATATTATTTGTTTTTCAGATATTTAATATTTTTTGTATAAAAAAACTCAACTATATGTTGAGTTTTTTTATACAAAATAAATATATTAATTTTTATTTAGGTGCACGTTCTAATAAGAACTCACGTAATTGACCGAAATCAGCAGGTAAAAAATGCGATAATAATGGTTTGTCTGCGCGTTCTGCTAATTCTTTAGGCAACGGTAATTCACCGCCTAAGATACGTTCTACACTTTCTTTAAATTTAGCTGGATGCGCGGTTCCTAAGAACAGACCATATTCGCCATCTTGTAATTCATCACGTAATAAACGATATGCAACAGCGGCATGAGGCTCTGATATATAACCTTTTTGGGCTAATTCACGTACCGTTTCTTCAGTTGTAGCATCATTTACAGCACCATGGGCCAAATCAGCCAGATCCCAACCTTTACGGCGATATAGCTCTTCAATACGAGGCCAGTTATTAGGTTGGCTAACATCCATCGCATTTGAAAGTGTTGCAACTGTGCGATTAGGTTCCCATTTACCATTATCTAAATAGCGAGGAACAGTATCATTAATATTAGTTGCAGCAATAAAGCGTTTTACAGGTAACCCTAAAGATTTAGCAAGTAAACCAGCAGTTAGGTCACCAAAATTACCGCTAGGCACTGAAATCACTAATTGACCATGTTTTTCTGCAGGAATTTGAGCTACTGCTTCAAAGTAATAGCAAATCTGAGCAAGCAAGCGGCTGATATTAATTGAGTTCGCTGAATTCAAACACATAGTTTTCTTTAAAAATTCATCATCAAACGCTTGTTTTACTAGTGTTTGGCAAGCATCAAAGTCATCTTTTACTGCAACAGTGTGAATGTTTTCACCTAATGTACAAAATAGCTTTTCTTGTAATGGACTGATTTTTCCTTCTGGATAAAGAATAACCACTTGAACATTTTCAAGTTTATAGAAAGCATGAGCAACAGCGGCACCTGTATCACCCGATGTCGCAGTTAAAATAGTAACGGGCTGATTACCGGCAACCTCTGTTAGCATTTGAGCCATAAAACGTCCACCAAAGTCTTTAAAAGCAAGCGTCGGGCCGTGGAATAACTCTAAGCAACTAATATCGTCTTCAACTTGTGTTACGGGTGCAGGAAAAGCAAATGCAGTACTAACACGTTTTGCTAATACATCGGCAGGAATTTCGTCACCAATAAATGCCGATAAAATACGGCTACTGCGAGTTGCAAAATCAAGTGCGAGTAGCTCATTAATTTCAGCTTTAGAAAATGATGGCAAATCTTGTGGAAAAAACAGGCCTTGTTGCTTTCCTAAGCCTTGCTTCACCGCTTGTGCAAAACTAACTTGCTCTTGATTATCTTTTAAATTGTATAATTTCATGATTTACCCTATCTGTCTTGCGCCACGAGTATCTAAACGGCAAATGTGTACAAAGCCTTCATCGTTTTGTATATAGTGTTGTTTTAACCATTCTGCCATTTCTTGAGCAACTGGCAATGAATCACAGATGGTAAAAATTGTTGGCCCTGAACCTGAAATACCACAGGCTAGTGCTCCTTTCATTTGAGACGCTTCTCTCGCTTTTTCAAAACCAGGAAGTAGCTGAGTACGATAAGGTTCAGCAATCACATCTTTCATTAAATTTGCAGCTAAATCTGGCTGCTGTGTATGACAAGCATGGATAAAGCCAGATAAATAACGACCATGATTAATAATATCAGCCTTTGCATATCGCTTCGGTAAAATGGCTCTCGCTTGTGCTGTAGAAACTTTAATACCTGGGTATGCCATTACCCAATACCAATCATCAAAAGCAGGTACAGACTGACAAATAATACCGTTTTGTTCTAAGATCAGCTGCAACCCCCCCAAATAACAAGGTGCAACGTTATCATAGTGAACACTTCCTGAAATACGGCCTTCAAGCTCTCCCATCATCAGTAATAGTTGTCTTTCAGTAAACGGTTTTTTTGCAAACTCATTAAGCGCAACTAATGCCGCAACAACAGAACAAGCACTTGATCCTAATCCTGAGCCTATTGGCATGTTTTTTTCTAATGTCATGGCAACAGGAAGTTCATTTCCTAGCTTTTCACAAAATAGCTGCCAACATTGATACACAATATTTTGTTCAGGTTCTGGTGGTAATTTGCTGACAAAATGTCCTTTGCATTCAAGAATAAATTGAGGGGCGGCTTCAACTGTGACGCAATCGCCAAGTAGTTGCCCATCAATTGGAGAAACCGCTGCTCCTAATACATCAAATCCGACACTCACGTTACCTATTGATGCCGGTGCATAAACTTTAACCACGCTTAAACTCCCAGTTTCCATGACAATGTACGTAACACATCTGCAAATACCCCAGCAGCCGTAACATCATTACCAGCACCATATCCACGCAGTACTAACGGAATTGGCTGGTAGTAGCGAGTGTAAAAAGCCAAGGCATTTTCACCATTTTTCACTTTAAATAGTGGATCATTTGCATCAACCGCGGCTATTTTAACTTGGCATTTACCTTCGTTAATGACACCCACATAACGTAATACTTTGCCTTCTTTTTGTGCTAATTCAACTTTGGCATCAAATTCGACATCCGCCTTTGGTAAGCGACTTAAGAAGCTATTTACATCACCAGTGCTGTCAAAAGACGCGGGTAGAACAGGCTCTACATCGATGTCACTGAGTTCTAATTGATAACCTGCTTCACGAGCCAAAATAAGTAGTTTACGCGCAACATCCATTCCTGATAAATCATCACGAGGATCAGGTTCAGTAAAACCTTTTTCTTTCGCTGAAAGTGTTGCTTCTGACAAGCTTTTACCTTCATCTAACTGGCCAAAGATGTAAGATAATGAGCCTGAAAGAATACCATTAAACTGCACTAAATCATCGCCTGCATTAAGTAAGTTTTGTAAGTTTTCTATAACAGGTAAACCCGCGCCAACGTTGGTATCATATAAAAATTTACGGCGTGAAGACTCAGCGGCTTGTCTAATTTGGCGATAGTAGTCCATCGACAATGTATTCGCTTTTTTATTTGGTGTAACCACGTTAAAACCATTTTGTAAGAAATTTGCGTATTGCAACGCAATTTCTTCGTTTGATGTGCAATCAACGATCACAGGATTTAAGAAGTGGTACTCTTTTTCTAAACGAATAAGTTGGCTAAAGCTAAATGGCTCTTTAGCTTCTTTCAGTGCTTGTTGCCAATTATTTAAATCGATACCTTGCATATTTGTTAGCATAGCGCGTGAATTGGCTATACCACAAACACGTAAATCAATATGTTTGTTTTTCAACCATGATTGTTGACGATGAATTTGTTCTATCAATGCATTACCAACACCACCCGCACCAACAATAAAGACTTCAACGATTTGATTTGTATTAAATAGCATTTGGTGACATAAGCGGACAGCATTAGTTGCTGAATCATTAGCAATAACCGCTGAAATTGAACGCTCAGAAGAGCCCTGTGCAATTGCGACGATATTAATGTTGCCACGAGTCAAGGCGGAGAAGAAACGCGCTGAAATACCTTTGAGTGTGCGCATACCATCACCAACAACCGAAATAATAGCAACGTTGTTCATGATATCTAACGGATCTAACACACCATCTTTTAATTCAAGATAAAATTCATCTGATAATGCTTTTTGTGCACGTAGTAACTCTTTTTGTGGCACACAGAAGCTAATGCTGTATTCCGAAGAAGATTGCGTGATTAAAACAACAGAGATCCCAGCTCTCGACATAACAGAGAATACGCGAGCCGCCATTCCCACCATACCTTTCATACCAGGGCCAGATACGTTTACCATTGCCATGTTATTTAGGTTGGTAATTCCTTTTACAGGAGTGCTGTCATCTTTTTGACCATCACCAATTAAAGTACCTGGAGCCTCTGGATTACCTGTATTTTTAATCAAACAAGGAATTTGGAATTGAGCTATCGGCGCAATAGTACGAGGGTGAAGTACTTTAGCTCCAAAGTAAGAGAGCTCCATAGCTTCTTGGTATGACATACCTTTTAATAAGCGAGCATCAGGTACTAAGCGAGGATCACAAGTGTAAACACCATCGACATCAGTCCAAATTTCACAACATTCTGCACGTAAACACGCTGCTAATACTGCTGCTGAATAATCAGAGCCATTACGTCCTAATACAACCAGCTCATTTTTCTCATTACCTGCAGTAAAACCCGCCATTAATATAATGTTTTCTTTAGAAATATTGAGCTCAGAGATACGGCGAGTTGACTCAGGAATATCAACCGTTGATTCTAAATAGTGACCTTGAGCGAGTAAATTTTGCACAGGGTCAATAACAGTAACGTTATAGCCTCTTGCTTGTAATACTGACGCCATAATCGCAATAGAGAGTTTTTCACCACGGCAAATCATCGCAGCATTAATGCTATCAGGGCATTGACCTAATAAAGAAACGCCATGGAGAATATGTTTAATTTCAGCAAATTCGCGTTCAACCTTGATTTTCAGACCTTCATAATCAAAACCAGGTTGTTGTTCTTTTAAACCTTGCAGTAAATTGGCAAAGATTTGCTCTGCTTCTCGTACTTGAGTGAGAGGATCTTCTCCTTCTGCCGTTTTATCAATCATTGCCACCAAGTAGTTTGTTATCTTGGCTGGTGCTGATAATACAAGAGCGACTTGTCCCTGCTCTCTTTTTTTCTCAGCAATATCAGCAACATTCAGCACCCGCTCGGCATTGGCAACTGAAGTTCCCCCAAATTTTAA
This sequence comes from Proteus hauseri ATCC 700826, assembly GCF_001654965.1. Classification (GTDB taxonomy): domain Bacteria; phylum Pseudomonadota; class Gammaproteobacteria; order Enterobacterales; family Enterobacteriaceae; genus Proteus; species Proteus hauseri. Next base: position 48,453 of record NZ_LXEV01000015.1, on the reverse strand, counting down.
CACTCGCATACAACTCTCCTGATTTTTCGCCAAAAAAAAACCCGCATTCTTCAATGCGGGCTCTTTCGTTTTTCGTTTTTTATATGCGCCAGCCCGCCCCGCAATATAAAATTCCGGTGGTGGTGGTAATAATTGTTTTCATAGTCACTGTAGCTTGGCTGTTAATACGCATAACTATCCTGTCTGTCTCAAATTTTGTTTGACCCTATACTGGTTAAAGCAAAGCGAGAGGAATGTCAAATTTTTTCTTATTTTAAAACTTAAATTTACCACTACATAAATAAAATATATTCGATGATTACCCCAATAGAAGTATAGATATTACTATCTACAAGGGATACAAACAGAAAATAAAGCTACTTATTAAGTGTTAATTGGCTGTTTGTACTTTTGTAAAGAATAAGGTATTTTATTCTACTTCATTTTTAATAGTAAAACTGGTAAAAAAATAAAACCTCACTATATTTAACATATATTTTTCTTTTACATTACATAAATCAAATTATATAGTTAACTATTGAAATCAAGGTTAAGCTGTTATCTTGATTTTGATATGTGTCAACAAAAGTTAGCTTTTTAGATGGTATTTAATGCAACTGGTGTTATATTGCTGTTAATAGACTATGGGCGTTTTCCATTCTGATTTTAGCGCTCATCTAGAGTTAAAAATGTAATGTTTGTAATAACGTGATGGTTATTTATCGAATTCTAATCTGGGTCTAAGTTTTTGCGTGTTAATAACAAAAATGAATAACCACACTATACACACAGAAGTTAAACGCAGATCTCCTTTTTCTATTTTTGGTAATTTTAGGTAGCAAATATGCAAACCCCGCACATTCTGATTGTTGAAGATGAAGTTGTTACTCGTAATACCCTGAAAAGCATATTCGAAGCTGAAGGGTATATTGTACACGAAGCCACTGATGGCAACGAAATGCACAATGTCTTATCTGATCATGATATTAATCTGGTCATCATGGACATCAACCTTCCGGGTAAAAACGGCCTATTGTTGGCTCGTGAATTACGCGAACAGGCAAGTGTTGCATTAATGTTCCTAACGGGTCGTGATAATGAAGTAGATAAAATCTTAGGCCTCGAAATTGGTGCCGACGACTACATTACTAAGCCATTTAATCCTCGTGAATTAACTATTCGTGCACGTAATCTGTTATCACGTACCATGAACTTAGTTAATGGCACTGAAGAGCGCCGTTTAGTTGAAAGCTACAAATTCAATGGTTGGGAGCTGGATATCAATAGCCGCTCACTGATAAGCCCTGCTGGTGAGCAATATAAATTACCACGTAGTGAATTTCGTGCCATGCTACACTTCTGTGAGAATCCAGGAAAAATCCAGACTCGTGCAGAATTACTGAAAAAAATGACAGGTCGCGAGCTAAAACCTCATGACCGTACTGTGGATGTTACTATCCGTCGTATCCGTAAGCATTTTGAATCGACACCTGATACACCTGAAATTATTGCCACCATTCATGGTGAAGGCTACCGTTTCTGTGGTGATTTAGACGAATGATCTAAGCGTTTTCAACTAACTTAGTGAATAAAAAAACCCGAATTTCTTATTCGGGTTTTTTATTTTATAAAAAGAATAAAACAAATAGTTAAAAAGTAAAAATTGATCTTAACAACTTTTTTAAAAATAAATGGATAAGTTATCTAAAAGATTTTTTTACCTGATTTTTCATTAGTTTTATTAACTAATTTATAAAAATCAATCTTTCCAAGGCATAATTGGTACTGCACTAATCGCATTTTTAGGCGAGCCATCTATCACTTTATCTGAATAAGTCAGATAAATAAGCGCATGACGCTCTTTATCGTAAAATCTTACCACTTGAAGCTTTTTAAACACTAAAGACGTTCTTTTCTGAAAAACAACATCACCGCGATTCTTTCCCTTTAATACATTAGCACTGAGTTCTATCGGGCCAACTTGTTGGCAAGAAATTGCCGCATCAGCTGTATCTTCAGCAAGACCTAAGCTGCCTGATATTCCCCCCGTTTTAGCTCGACTTAAATAGCAAGTTACATTTTTCACTTCAGGATCATCAAATGCTTCAACGACAATTTTATGATTAGCACCAAAAAATTTAAATACAGTATCTACATAGCCAATCTCTTCTGCTTTTACCATTAATGAAAATGGCAATAATATTGAGACTGCCAGTATCTTTTTGAAATTAAACATATTTACCTTGTTCCATTAAAAAGAAAAAGAGCTATGTTGACTAGAGTAAATCAATATTTAATCAACGGGTAGAAGAATTTGTGTACATAAGCTGAAGAAAAAGACTATATTTTATAATTATCTATCAATATAACTTGTTATAGCTGTTCAGCCTACTTACTATCTATAACTATAAACAAACGAATATAAATAAGGGAGATGTATGGATCAAACCAACATCATACGTGATTTGCTCGCTTGGATTGACAATAATTTAGACCAACCGTTATCACTCGATAATGTTGCTACTAAAGCAGGTTACTCCAAGTGGCACCTACAACGCATGTTTAAAGAAATTACAGGACAAGCGATTGGTTCTTATATTCGTTCAAGGCGCCTATCACGAGCGGCTGTTGCATTACGCTTAACTAGCCGTCCTATTTTAGATATTGCCTTACAGTATCGATTTGATTCCCAACAAACCTTTACTCGTGCCTTTAAAAAGCAATTTGAACGAACACCTGCACTTTATCGTCGTACAGACGAATGGTGTGCTGCCGGTATTTGTCCCCCAATAAAATTAGAGCAGCAAAATTTACCAAAATGGGAATTTGTTCAGTTACCAGAGAAAAAACTCATTGGTATTGAACAAACCTGTACTCATACCCTTGAAGAATGGGCTAATGCTTGCTCAGATATGCGTCAGATATTCTGGCGTTATTACATGACTAAAGTTAATGCTGTTCCTCATCAGGTTTATGGTTTACACCATACACAACACAGTGATGAGCATGAAGATGAACAACGTGTGCTTTACACCACGGCCGTTGAACCTGAATATGCTACTTTTATTAATGATGATGCCGCTATAGCCGGTGGCGACTACATTCGTTTTGACTTTGCAGGTGAAGCCAAACGCGATGCCATACAGGAGTTTCTATTCCTGATTTATGGTGTTTGCTTACCTAATCTGGGGCTTACTCGCCGTAAAGGCTATGACGTTGAAAAGTATTATCTTAAAAATGTTCGTTGCAGCAATGAGATGGTAACGGAATCGCAAGATCATATTGAGCGTTTTGAGTATTACATTCCTATCAAACGTGAAAATGTAGCGGCATAAAAAGAAAAAGCTCTCTTTTGGTTATTAAAGAGAGCTTTAATTTTTAGCGTTGAACTTCATCTAACGCAGTATCAGTAAGATGACTGACATCACCGGCGGTTTCAATTACCCAGCCATTAGCAAGCCAAGGGCTGTTTTGGTAATCAACACGTGATATTGAGCAATTACGCAATCTTAAACGGCGCTCAGCGTAGGCTGGTAGCCCTAACACCGTACTTAATAAGCAACCTAGAGCAATACCGTGGCTAACCAATAATGGTCGACTATTTTCGGGTAAATCAAGACAACGCGTTAAAGCAGCCTGCATTCGACTACCTAATTCTGTCATTGATTCTCCTTGGGGAATTCGTCCATCAGGTGTACCATCAATCAAACTCTTGCGCCAAGCCTCTTCTTGTGTATTTAATGTTGCGATCTCTCGCTGTTCAAGAACGCCCATATTGAGTTCACGCAAACGTGAGTCAGTCATCACTTCACAGCCACAGGCTTGTGCAATGATTTCTGCCGTTTGTCGAGTGCGGCCAAGATCACTAGAAATAATGTGGGTAATACCAGCTGACTTCACTTTTTCAGCAACTTGTTGTGCTTGACGCACACCATTTGCGGTTAGTGGGCTATCAGATTGCCCTTGAATACGTCTTGCCACGTTCCATTCAGTTTCACCGTGGCGAACAAGATAGACCTGTAACATACATTTTTTCCGTTATACTGCTCAAATTTTTCAAAGGATGATTAATTCATTATGTATCATGTCATTGCAGCCACTACGAATCCAGCAAAAATCAATGCGATTAGACTTGCCTTTGAGCAGGTATTTGGTAAAGATACCTTTGATATTGAAGATATTAATGTCGATAGCCGCGTTCCACAGCAACCTATTGGAAATACAGAAACGAGAACTGGCGCACGCCAGCGCGTGATGGCAGCTCGCCAAGTTCGCCCAGAAGCTGATTTTTGGGTCGGTGTCGAAGCTGGTATTGAAGACGATATGACCTTTGCTTGGATCGTCGTAGAACATGGTCAAATTCGTGGAGAATCGCGTTCAGCAAGTTTAATGCTACCTGAACAGATTTTAAAAGGTATTCGTGAAGGTAGAGAGCTCGGTGATGAAATGGCTTTCTTAACTAAAATTGACAATATTAAGCAACGCGGTGGTGCTATTGGTTACTTCACTGATGGCCTACTCAGTCGCACCTCTGTTTATCAACAAGCACTTGTGCTTGCATTAGTACCTGTAACTCACGATATCTATAAAGAGCTAAATCAAAGAGAAGATTAACAATTAATCGAATCATACTCTGTTAAAAAGACTCAAAAACAAAATGCCATTTAATATTGATTAAATGGCATTTTTATTATTTATTAGTCATCAGCTCTTTTTCAAGCCACAGCTTTACTTCATGAGGTGCTGTTTTTAAGCTATTAGAGCCTCGTGTGATAGTTGCTATTCCTACACCAAGCTCTTCTTTTAACTCTCGTTGGCTCAATTCTCCTCGCATTAACTCTTGTACTATGCGCACTCGTGTTGCTAATGCGCTACGCTCATCTGGCGTCATTAAAAGTTGTAAAACAGGATATTGCACACCCTGTTCAAATGCGTGTTGCAGTAATTCAACAAATCGTAACCAGTGCTCATTATCTTCTGGTGATAACGCAGGATCTTGCATCGTAGGAACCTCTTTTATCCACACTCTTTAACTAGTACAAACTATAACATAGTTTATAGCTTGGCAAAGAGGCTCCCTTCGATAAATCCCTTAATTGTGTATTAATAACGGCTATTTAATTCTGTATCTGTTAATACGGGTTGTTGTTCACCCGCGAAATAACTGTAGAAAACAGCGAAAGAGAGTACATTTTTCACATACCCACGCGTTTCAGCAAAAGGAATACTTTCCACAAATGCAATGGCATCCAATTGTCCATTAGCATCTGATAACCAACGATCAACACGCGCAGGTCCCGCATTATAAGCAGCACTTGCTAAAATACGATTTTGATTAAAACGTTGATAAACAGAATCAAGATAAGCCGTACCAATTTCGATATTTTTCACAGGGTGAGTTAATTGTGCACTACTCACATATCCTGTAATACCGGCTTGTTTAACGGTGTATTCCGCTGTTTTTGGCATTACTTGCATTAGTCCTGTTGCACCTGCTGAAGAGCGTGCTTGTGGATTCCAGGCGCTCTCTTGGCGGGCTATCGCCATTGCATAGTTGCGATCTATTGCTTTATCTTTGGTATATTGATCAAATTCGGTTTTCCAAGCTAATGGGAAGCGTTCTTCAAGATGATCCCACATTTTACCTGTAATCGTTGCCTGTACGGCTAAATCTGCCCATTTTTGTTCAAAAGCATAACGTGCCAACTGAGACTGCATTTGCGCAGGTTGCGATGCTACATAATTAGCCCATTCAGAACGTGCTAAATTATCCATCTGCCAGTACATTAATTCACGCACTCGTTGCACCTCTGCACGAGTAGGGATCTCGGTACTAACACTCGGAGCTTTATCAATCACCATAATATAAGGCAGGCCTAGTTTTTGCGCCGCTACCATTGGGTAAAAACCACGGCTTTGTGTAAGCTGCTGCAAAATAGTTTTCGCTTCACTGGTTTTACCTTGAGATTGTAAAACCATCGCTCTCCAATAACGCCATTCTTCTTTATTTTTACTCTCAGGTGAAAGCCTTTCCAACCATAACGCTAACTCAGCAGGTTGATTTTGGCTAAGTGCTAAACGCACACGACGTTCACGTAACGTATCAGAAGCAGTATCTTGAATCGTACTATCACGCCATTTAACCTGTTCAGGCGTTGCATAAGGCATATATTGCCATGCAATGGCATCTTTCATTAATTGCCGTTCACTCGCCGTCATTTTTTGTGCATGTGCAATAGAATCAAGCTGTGCTCTTGCCGCATCAGGATCTTTTCTTGCCCAGCGGGAAAATGCAGATTGCACAATAGAACGCGTAAAATCAGTTGGCGAAAGTGCCGTTGCATAACGCGAAACTAAACTAGGTTGATCTTGTAATTCTACCAATGCATCACTAATCGTTTGATAATCAGCAGGAAGACGTCTTGCCAGATACGCTGCTAATCCCGTATTTCCAGCTTTAATTGCAAGATTTATACGTTCTAATACTAATTCTGGTGTTAACTGCCCTGCTTTTTGCCATTCATCAAATAAAACATCGCAACTTGATGGCATCGATGTTCCATTTAACCAAGCCTCTTTAGCACCTAACCAAGCAGTTTGCACATCACCTGTAGCCCATTTAGCATAATAATAATTACACCTTGCAGCTTTAGGATTAGGAGGATTCGGGCTAAAAGTCAGTAAATTTTGCCACTCTTGGCGTTTAGCAAGTTCATTAACAAATAATGAAGGTAAAGCTTTAGCCGGTGGAAGTGTAGGATATTTAGCAACAAATTCCGTTACAACAGCGGGTGCGATAATATCTAGATTATCAGTAATTTGACGATATTCTAAATAAGGATAAAGAGGATAATCTTGCAACGTAGGCAGTAATTTTTCGACTTCATCGTTATTTTTTAAATCCCACGCTGCTTTAATTTCTTGATAGCGAGCACGTTGTTCACTTAATGAATCGGCTTGTCCCCATGCCGAAAAACACAATGAACTTATTGCTAACATTAAAGGCCACTTTTGCTTAACCACGTTATCTCTCCACCTCAAAATAGAACCGCCAATAATAAATACATTAGCTAATATGATAATCATTAACAATGTAAGTTCCCCCGTTTAAGATAAATTATCAATACTTTAAGAGGAAGCGCTAAAGTAAGATAAAATCCACTCTTTTCACTAAGGTTTTCTTTTATAAATCGGGTATACTGGCGACTTTCATCATTTTCGGGTCTTTGGCAAAATACTGACATTGACTCTGCTATTGTTCATTTAGGTGCCAAAAACTATCAACTTAAATACAATGCTTTGTGTTTAACCATGAAAAATGGCACTTTAGATAAAATCTCTTTTATAATCAAAGGGTAATTATAGTGGCTCAATACGTTTATAGTATGTTGCGTGTCGGGAAAGTTGTCCCACCTAAGCGACATATTCTTAAAAACATTTCACTCAGCTTCTTCCCGGGCGCGAAAATTGGTGTGCTTGGTCTTAATGGTGCGGGTAAATCAACACTACTGCGCATTATGGCGGGTATCGATACAGATATCGAAGGTGAAGCACGCCCACAGCCAGGTATTAAAATTGGTTACTTACCACAAGAACCAAAATTAAACCCTGAACACACAGTGCGTGAAGCCGTTGAAGAAGCAGTAAGCGAACTGAAAAACGCATTAAACCGCCTTGATGAAGTTTATGCAGCTTATGCTGATCCTGATGCTGATTTTGATAAATTAGCGAAAGAACAAGGCCAGTTAGAAGCGATTATTCAATCTCATGATGGTCACAACCTCGAGAACCAATTAGAGCGTGCCGCAGAAGCGCTACGTTTACCTGAATGGGATGCAAAAATCGAGAAACTGTCTGGTGGTGAACGTCGTCGTGTTGCTATCTGTCGTCTTCTATTAGAAAAACCAGATATGCTGTTATTAGACGAACCAACCAACCACTTAGATGCTGAATCTGTCGCTTGGTTAGAACGTTTCTTACATGACTATGAAGGTACCGTTGTAGCAATAACCCACGACCGTTACTTCCTTGATAACGTAGCGGGTTGGATTTTAGAGCTTGACCGTGGTGAAGGTATTCCATGGGAAGGTAACTACTCTTCATGGTTAGAGCAAAAAGATGCGCGTCTTGAACAAGAAGCAGCAACTGAAGCCGCTCGCCATAAATCAATTCAAAAAGAACTTGAGTGGATCCGTCAAAATCCTAAAGGTCGTCAAGCTAAAGGCAAGGCTCGTCTTGCTCGCTTTGAAGAACTTAACAGCGTGGATTACCAAAAACGTAATGAAACCAGCGAACTCTTTATTCCACCTGGACCACGTTTAGGCGATAAAGTATTAGAAATCAGCAATCTAACTAAATCTTACGGTGATCGTATTCTGATTGATGATTTGAGTTTTTCTATCCCTAAAGGGGCTATTGTTGGTATTATCGGCCCTAATGGTGCAGGTAAATCAACACTCTTTCGCATGATCTCGGGTCAAGAACAACCTGATTCAGGCACATTAACGCTTGGTGATACTGTTAAATTAGCTGCTGTTGAACAGTTCCGTGACAGCATGGATGACAGCAAAACAGTGTGGGAAGAAGTTTCTGGAGGCCAAGATATTATGCGTATTGGTAACTTTGAAATCCCAAGCCGTGCTTATGTCGGTCGCTTTAACTTTAAGGGTATTGATCAAGGTAAACGTGTTGGCGAGCTTTCTGGTGGTGAACGTGGTCGTTTACATCTTGCTAAACTGCTTCAAGTTGGTGGTAACATGTTACTGCTCGATGAACCAACCAACGACCTCGACGTAGAAACCTTACGAGCGTTAGAAAACGCCCTGTTAGAGTTCCCTGGTTGCGCAATGGTTATCTCGCATGACCGTTGGTTCCTTGACCGTATCGCTACACATATCATCGATTATCAAGATGAAGGCAAAGTGGAATTCTTCGAAGGTAACTTTACTGAATACGAAGAATACAAAAAACGTACATTAGGTAACGAAGCTATTCAGCCTCGTCGCATGAAGTACAAACGTATAACTAAATAAATACATAACTTAATGTATTTGTTTTAATAATCAAAAGCAGAGATAATTCTCTGCTTTTTTATTTCATTAGTTTGATATTTAATTAATATGTTTAAAATTGAAAAATTGAAATAACATTACTTTTAACCTTATAGTTATTACACAAATAAATTATTAGGTTATATGATTTTTAATGGCATAAATGAAGTTATAATATCTTTATTTAGAGATCACATTGATGATAAAAAAAACATATTCCGTTTTTATTGCCAAATCATTTATTAAAAAAAAGACAATCGATAATAAATAAAAAAATAAAAAATACAAAATACAAACAAAAATAATTTAGTTATTAATATCTTATTGTCACCAAAACATATCTCTAATGATATTTATCTATCTCAAAAAATAAAAATTAACACCAAAACCCGAGAGTCAGAGATATATAAATTAAAAGATAGTTTACTTACATTAAAAGAGATGTATATGTATATATCTGAAAGCAATGCTTTACATATTGATGAGATTGATGAGGATATTTTATTATAAAAGAATTCTATTTAAAAATAATGTTACTTATATTTTTTAATTTGGTAGTATTAATTCGTTGATGGGAATAAAAGAGCCGAAAATCTTTCCAACGACTCTGAAAAATTGCGATACCGACGAACACAAAATGAAAAATTAAAAAACCACCGTAACGGTGGTTTTTTAGTTTTATATATTTAAGCGTAATAATTGTCTATTTTTATTTATTTTAATTTTATTATTACGCTCTTATTAATTATCTATATAACTTATTATTTTCTTATCAACTTTGCTGCTTTAAATCAAAAGTCACTGGAGCCGTAAATGAAATAGTTCCATTGACTAAACGGTGACTTTCTGGCGCAGGAAATGGCGATGCTCGTTTTATGGTATTTAGCGCTTCTTTATCTAAAATACGATTGCCAGATGACGTTTGTATACTCACATCCAATAACTCTCCTTTTGCATTTAACAAAATAGAAAGTTGAGTAACCCCAGTCGCCTTAAAGCGTAAAGCGGCAGGTGGATAACGTCGATACATTTGAAGATGACTATGCACTAAACTTTCCCATCCCATATGTCCACTTGCTGATACCGACGATAAGCTATTAAATTGAGCGCTACTGGCAGAGCTAGAGCCTGAAATCGGTGCACTTGTTGTCTCTGATGGTGCTTGAGAAACCGGCAGATCATCTGGCACTTTCACCGCAACAGGTTTAGGCTTCACCACAGGTTTTACTTTTGGTTTTTCTGGGATACGCTCATAAGTACCCTGCTCAACAACAGGCATTTTAGGAACATCAAGCACTTCTTTTATTGGCTCTGGTTCTGTTTCTACAGGCTCAGGAACAGACATCATTTTTTCTGGCCCAATAGGTAGCTCTTTAACCTCAGCTTGTGCTAATTGGTACACGCCAAGATTCATCGTCATTGCTGGTGGTAAAATTCCATGCTGCTCATCTTTAGAGGTTATCCAACCAATTGTGGCAACCACCAGCGTTACATGAAACAAAATACTCGCGGTTAAACCACCAATAGAAAAAGACCCACGGCGTGGAAAAGTCGCCGACATACTACTCATAATTCTCGCCCCTGATTTTCTTTCTAATTAATTATAGGCATAATACAAACACAAATGATATTGCTTATTATTAATAAACACATAAAAAATTAGCTTGATAATTATCATTATTTGTTCGTATGAGAAGCAGTAAGAGCTTATTATTTCACTCTTTTTTAGACACCAGAGATTATGGCTAGCGATAAATCATTGGCACAAAAAATTAGTTGTGCCTATCAATCGACCTATGGACAACTTGTACGTTTTTTCCACAAACGTACGGGTAATTACCATGATGCAGATGATTTGTCTCAAGATGTGTTTACACTATGGCTAAACCGAAAAGAACAAACCCCAGTGCAAGAACAGCGGGCTTTTCTATTTAAAATTGCCAATCATGTCTTGATTGACCATTGGAGAAAAAATCAAAAACAGAAAAATATTTATCAGGATGAATATGAATTAGACGATGCGATTCAAGATTACACAACGGAACTTGATCCCGGATATGTACTCGAACATCAGCAACGTTTAACACTACTTAGCGAAGCCATTGCCTCTTTGCCACCTCGGCGTAAAGAAGCTTTTGTGCTTTATCGTTTTGATGGATTATCCCAAAGCGAAATCGCTGAGCAAATGGAGATTTCAATCAGTATGGTTGAAAAACATATTGCTGCTGCGCTATTACATTGCAAAAGATATGTCGATGCAGGACAGGAGAACCGCACGAATGATGAGTAAACCGGAATATACCATCCCGGAAAATAAATCTCACACAGATGAGGTATCAGACTCCCTTTCTTTAGGCTCTGATGATTATTTACTCAATGACTTAATTGATGAACAAGCCGCACTCTGGTTTACACGCCAACACAGTCAAAAACTAACGCCTCAGCAACGTCAAGAATTTAAACAGTGGATAGCAAATGATGCTCATCGACAAGCTTACCAAGCCATAGCTGAAGTTTGGCGTGGCTGTGAAGCCTTATCACGACCCGTAATTCCTTTAGTTGAAAAAAGAAAACACTCAATTTGGCGCCCTTTTATTCATACTACAGCGACTTTATGTTTACTCGTCATTTTGTATCTTCCCTATAGCCGTTTACCCGCATTATTGATGGATAACATGACGCTAGCCACCAGCAGCCAACCTAAAGAGATGACGCTTGCAGATGGCTCAAAGGTTTTTCTCGATAGAGAAACACAAGTTAGAGTGGCATATATTCAACAAGAACGCCGTTTATGGTTAGATAAAGGACAAGCTTATTTTAAAGTTAAATCAAACCCTTACCGTCCATTTTATGTTCATGCTGATAACCGTCAAATTAAAGTCGTTGGTACCGAATTTGAAGTAAGTCGATATCAAAACAATCAAATTAATGTCGCAGTACATGAAGGTATTGTCGAAGTAAAAACCGCTGAAAAAGCATCGCCAGCCTATTTATATGCAGGCTCTCAAGCAATAAGTAAATCAGCAGGAGATACGTTGGCTATCAGCACAGTTAATATTAATTCTGTTGGTAGTTGGCGTTTTGGACAACTTCATTTCTTCGAACAACCTCTCTATGAAGTCATCACCAAACTCAAGCCTTATCTTGATATTAACATTCAAATTTCCTCACCTGAAATTGCTAAAATGAAAGTCTCTGGCGTTGCTAATATTAACGACGCGAAAAGCTTTATTACCGCAATTCCTCTGATATTGCCGGTTAACGTTGTTTTTAGTGATAAAAATAATGCGTTAATTATCAATAAGTAAAAAGAAAAATGAAAAATATTCTTTTTTACAGGTGAGGATAATTCTCATTTCACCCTCTTCTCTAATAACAACAATTATTAAGTTAGTGAATGGGATTGGTAAAATGAGTATGAATAACAAAAAAAGGATCCTACAGAGATCTTTACTAGCATTGCTAATGAGTACCACCATCGTTGCGCCTTGCGCTTATGCATCTACCGTTTCTGTGGCTTTGCCAGAACAATCTTTGGCAGATTCACTCAGCACTATTGCCAAGCAAGGACAAGTGCAAATCTTATTTGATGCCAATGCAATTAAAAATCTACGTGCTCCAGCACTTTCGGGTCAGTTTGATACTCAAACGGCGCTACAAAAGGTTTTGATCGGCAGTGGTATGGAAATTATTCCACAAGGAAGTGGATTTGTTATTCGTCCTTTAGCAACGACTAACACGATTATTATTCCTGAAGTTCAGGTCACAGGAGTGGGTAGCACTTATCACCCTTCTACTGACGTAGTATCAGCGCCGCAATACATCTCAGCGGAAGAGATAAAACAACGAAATACGGGTGATGGTAACGTTACTGATTTACTAAAAAGTAACCCCGCAGTGCAGTTTTCAAATAACGACAGCACTTCAATGAATCAGGGTGAAATTAAACCTTCTCGTATTTCTATTCATGGTTCGAGTAGCTACCAAAACTCCTACAAACTTGATGGCGTCAGTTTTAACAATGATTTTGACCCAGCAAATTCAGGTCTAGGTGAAACCAATACTAAAATTTCTAGTGATGAACAAGGGATGTACCTTGATAGCCGCTTAATTGACAGCGTAACGGTTTACGATAACAACATTCCGGTTGAATTTGGTGGTTTTACAGGCGGTACTGTGGAAGTTCAGAGCCGTCGTTGGTCTGGTGAAACCCATGGTAATGCTTACTACCGCACCACTCGCTCAAGCTGGAATAACATTTTTACCGATCCAAAACTTAATTTTGATACTGCTAATAACGATTACAGCAACCCAGCTCGTTTTCAGAAAAAATACGATAAACAAAACTTTGGTGGCTGGTTTGAAACAGGTTTAACGGAAAACACTGGGCTGATTTTTTCTGCATCTCGTCGGGAATCAACAATCCCGATGATGGTGAGTGCTGAAGGTGGGATCATACATACTCCTGATGGCGAATTAGAACAAATTGAGCAAACACCACATTATCGTGATCAAACTCGTACCTCAGACAACTATTTTTTAAAATATTCTTGGAATATCTCAGAAAAACAATCCTTTGATTTATCAAGTAATATTGCCCGTTATAATAGTTATTTATTTTCAAGTTCTGTTTATAACTCAGGTTATGATAATGAACACAACGGATTAAGTTTTACTGCGCTTTATAAGCACAAACTTGATTTAGGAACATTAGAATTAACAGCAAGTTATCAAGACTTAGAAGATAGACGTACTAGCGATCAAAACTATTTTATCATTCTAAAAGACTACACCGATTGGCAACATCCAGAGCAAATTAGCAGTGGTGGTCAAGGCGACCTGAAGAGTACTCAAAAAACCTATAGCGCCAAAAGTGTAATGCGCTTTGATCCCGTTGAATGGGGCGCAGTGAGCCACCAGCCGACAACAGGATTTGAAATCAGCCGTACTAAAGGCGCATATATTCGTGATAAAGATTATTACAGCTATAGCTATTCTGGTTCTACATGGAACGATGAATGGATGGGTTCGTTAACACAAACAACTCGTTATCTTTCAGGCACCCATGATGCAACTTACACCAATTACTCTATTTATCTTGATGATAATATTCAATATAAGCGTTTAACCTTGCGTCCTGGTGTACGTTTAGATCGTGATGATTTTGTTCAAAAAAATAATATCTCACCACGACTCAGCGGAACTTATGATATTTGGGGAACAGGCAAAACATTAGCTATTGGTGGTGTTAACCGCTATTACGGCCGTTCAATGCTTACCTATGCACTTTATGGTGCACAAAATGCGGGCTTACAACATTGCTATATGGATTGCTCGGATAATGCTTGGTTTAATCGAACTGACTTTGATGGAGTGGATTCATTAAAAACACCTTATAACGATGAAATTACCTTAGGGTTACAGCAAGAAATTGCATCTACAACATGGCGCTTACAGTATGTTCATCGTGAAGGTCGTGACGAAGTTCGTAGTGATACCAAATATCCTGATGCAAACACCCCTGAAGCACTGAACATTCGTGAATTTAACAACCGAGGACGCAGTTCTCACGATACCGTGACTTTATCTGTTAAAAATACCCAACCTTGGGAATTAGCAGATGCATACCATATTTTTGATGCCTCATTAAGCTGGCAACAAAGTAAAACCAACACGCCAAAAGACTCAGGTTACGCTCAATTCGATCCTAATACACAAAACGTTAATTACAACAAAGTGTTGTATAACGGACAGCTAATTAACGCCAAAGACTTACCATCTGGCAATTTTAACTCACCATTTAAAGTAACGGCTGAACTTACCAGTGTTTGGGATGATTGGAATGTAACTTGGTATAACCGCTTACAATGGAATAGCTGGCGTACACAAGCAGAAAAAACCAATAACGGTGCCCCTGTTAACACCTCAGAAGGTTATGTTTATGCCTATAAAAAACAAAAATTTAGCAGTCGCTTTACTTGGGATACCAAAGCAAGCTGGAAACCTGAATTTGCTTACGGTGTAGGGATTTCAGTTGAAGTGAACAACGTACTAAACACCAAGAACGTTGCTGATCACTTAACCTATCAGAATATAGAGTACAAATCTTATGAACCAGGCCGCCAATTCTGGCTAATGGTGAATTACGACTATTAATAAATTGACGAAGTTAATGTGAGCAACCAAGTCGATAAACAATAAAAATATGACCAATAAGCAATGAAAACAATAAAACAATTTTTCTATTTAGTTTCACCTTTTTGGGGGCGGCGTGCCGCCCTTTCCTGCTGGTTTCTGTTGATTGTATCACTCACGTTAACCCTTTCATCTGTGTGGTTTAACGTCAAAATGAATGAATGGAATGGAAGCTTCTATAACGCATTACAGCAACTCGATGGACAAGCGTTATATAAACTTCTTCAGCAATTCGTGTTGATTATTGCCGGTTTAATTACTGTGGTCGTTATGGGCGATTATTTACGCCAAAAAATGATCATTCGCTGGCGTGAAGGGATGACAGAACAAGTCCTCAATCGTTGGTTATCTAAAAACAGTAAACACTATATGCTGAGATTAACCTCTCAAGAGCCTGATAACCCGGATCAACGTATTGCAGAAGATATTCGTTTACTCATTGAATCGACAATGCGTTTAACAGTAACTTTTTTACACTCGTTACTCACGCTTATCTCTTTTGCTACCATTTTATGGTCTTTATCAGGCGCCATTTCATTTTCATTAGGTGGCAGTGAATGGACAGTGCCCGGCTATATGTTCTGGGCTTGTCTCATTTACACCATTATTGGTATTACTGTTACGCAACTTATTGGTTCGCCACTACGTAAAATCAATATGGATAAACAACGTAAAGAGGCTGATTATCGTACAGCGCTTATCACTCGTAAACAGCATGGTGATGCAATTGCAGGTCAGCGTGGTGAAAGTAGTGATCGCAACGAACTTATGGGCCGCTTTTTAGGGGTTATTCGTAACTGGAATAGCCTTATTCGTTATGAGAGAAACTTGTCATTTTTTACTGTGGGCTATCAACAAGCAACAGCAATGGCACCGATTATTTTTGCCTTACCAAAATTCCTAGCTGGCGAATTAATGCTAGGTGGTTTAATGCAATTAAGACAAGCATTTGCCAGTATTGCAGGTGCATTAAGCTGGTTTATTTTCTCTTATAAAGAGATTGCTGCATGGCAAGCCACTGTTACTCGTTTATATAACTTTGTGGTGTTACTAGAACATGATCATGAGCCACAAGTAAGTGAGCTAAATGACACTAAAATGCGATTAAAAGCCAATCTTTCATTATTTATGCAAGATGAAAGCTTATTAATTAAAGATATCAATATCACTGTAAATGCAGGCGAGCTCGCAGTGATTGAAGGTTGCTCTGGTTTAGGTAAATCAACACTATTAAGAGCATTAAGCGGCCATTGGCCTTATTTTAAAGGTGATATAGCACGCTCAGCCAATATCAGTTGGATCCCACAACGAATGTATCTTCCCCATTCTCGTTTAGATAGCTTACTTGCTTATCCTTGTCAGCCGAATCAGTTTACTCAACAAGAGTATCAACACGCACTCCAATTGGTGGGATTAGATAAGATCAAAAATCAGCTATCTCTTGAAACAGATTGGACGACTCGATTATCTGGCGGTGAACAGCAACGCCTTATTTTTGCGCGTTTATTACTCAACAAACCTGATTTAATTTTATTAGATGAAACCACATCAGCACTTGATGAGCAAAATGCACTCATGATGCTGCAAAGGTTAAAACAACACTTACCTCATGCGGGTATTGCACTTGTTAGTCACCAACGATTCACCCATGCAATTGCAGATAATGTGATTTCACTGAAAGCACCAACAGCATCCACCTCTCAATCTGCTGGAGTTAGCGAATATGTCTCGTAATCTACTGATAATCTCTATCAGTCTTTCACTGTTAGGGTGCGCTGCTGGCGCGCCTTCTCAACAAAATAATAATGCGTTATCACTGCGCCCTGATGTTCGCCATTTTACCCTCGATAATGGGTTAGATGTCTATTTACTACAACGCGCACAAACTGGCGTAGAGATGCGTCTGTTAGTGAAAAGCGGTTCAGTACAAGAAGATGAAAAACAGCTTGGTTTTTCTCATTTTACTGAACATATGGCATTTAAAGGTACAACCCATTTTCCTGGCACTACTGGCTTTAAACAATTAGAAAGTTTAGGTATGAAACTAGGTAGCCATGTTAATGCCGCAACCAGTTTAAATGCGACAACCTATAAACTTTCGCTGCCCAATGCAAATCCCGTGCAAATTAAAACGGGATTAAAAATCTTATCCGATTGGGCTTTTGAAATGACGTTTGATCCCGCCGAGTTTGATAAAGAGCGTCCGGTTATTGTTGAAGAGTGGCGTTTACGCCAAGGTATCGGTTTTCGTATTAATCGCCAATTAGAAGAACTCCGTTATTACGGTAGCCGCTATCTTTCTCGTGATCCGATAGGTGATCTTAATATCGTAAAACAAGGTGATGTGAAAGATGCTAAACGCTATTACGATACATGGTATCAACCTGAAAGAATGGCGTTAGTGTTGGTGGGTAATTTTAACCAAGGTGATGCTATTGCTGATATTAAACAGCTATTTAACGCTAAGAACAGTGAAAATAAAGGTATTGACGATCCGTCATGGCACAACTTTATCGATCATAAAGATTTGTTAGTTAAAACTATCTTCGATAAAGAGCAAGGCTCACGTATTTTACAGTTTAGTTTGCAACGCACATTGCCTGCCCCATTAAACAGTCGCCAAGGCCAATATGAAGATTTAATGGATTCACTATGGTTATCTATTTTAAATCAACGTTTTTCAACCATCGTTGATAATGGTTTAATTGCATCCGTTAGTGCTAACACCCAAGGTGCAATGCTAGATCCACGCCGTTCACAACAACTAATGATTGCTCATCCAAAAGGTAGCGATTATCAAGGCGCGCTAGATATTTTATTTACTGAAGTTCAACGTTTAGCTTCTGTGCCTGTTTCTCAAGAAGAGTTAGATAACGCACGTAATGCGATGTTAAAACGTTTAAGTCAGCAAGCTGCGGGTGAAGAGCGCTATGAACATGATTATTTAGCCAATCAAATCACCACTGCTATTGAATTAGACATGCCTATTCAAACTAAAAAGCAGATGCTGAATTTAAGCTATCAATTAATCAATAAAGTTACCCCAGAAACGCTGGCAGATTACTTTGCTCAATATCTGAAACAAGCGTCTCCACGTGTTGCTGTTATTGGCCCAGACAATGATTCGGCTCTATTTAATGCCACACAAGCAACACAACGCTGGCAAGAAATTAGGCAATCAAATCCCGGTGCATTCAATTTAAAAACACAAGCCGTTACCTTAGATATCACCCCTGAATTAACAGGATCTATTGTTTCAATTCAATCATTACCGATAGAAAAAACTCAAGAGTGGACACTGAGTAACAACGTTAAAGTGATTGTAAAAAATGATAATTATCTCACAGATAATATTCAGGTTTCGCTACGAATTCCAGGAGGGACTTCACTAGAGACAAAACAGAGCTTAGGTATGGTGCAATGGGCGTTAAAATTACCAGAGGTCAGTGGGTATGGTAATTACAATGCCAGAGAGTTATCACTCTTTACTAAGCAGCATCAAATTAGTTTACGTCCTTATAGCGAACTGTTATTTCACGGTTTTCGTGGTGAAGCACCGATTGATGAATTAGAAACCTTGCTCACATTGATGCATCTAAAAATTACCGCGCCACAATTTAATGGGGAAAAATTAGAGCAACAAAAACAAGCGATGGCACTAGGTCTTTCTAAAACGCCTGTAGAGCGCACTTTCTTAGATAACATTAATAAAGAGAGTTACCAAAATGGTGAACGCTTAGTCGTCTCGCCTCAAGGCGCTTGGAATCAATTTACTGCCCAACAACTACAACAAACCAACCAAATGATTTTAGGACAACCTGCTGATATGACTTTGGTTATCAGTGGACCTGTAAATCTTAACCAAGTGAAGCCATTAATCGAACGCTGGATTGCAAGCCTTCCGCTACGTTCATCACAACGTCTTTTCTGGGCTGATCCTGCCATTAACCCGAAACTCACCTCATTTAGCAAAACCTACCCTATCGCAAGTAGCGATAAGAGTATGATCAGCATTCAATATGCCGCGCCTGCGCAATGGTCACAACAGCAAGTGTTAGCACTTAATTTGCTTGATACGGTTGTTAGTCAACGTCTACGTTTAAATCTGCGCGAACGTGCAGGTGGAATTTACTCCCTTAGCTTTTCTGAAATGTTAACCAAAGTGCCAACTAGCTACTATACCGGCCGTTTAAACTTTACTGCCTCACCAGAGCGTGCTGATGAACTTATCGCGCTTGCTCGCAAGGTCGTCAGTGAAATAAAACAATCAGGTATTACAGATAAAGAGTTACAAGAAGCGAAAAATATGTGGCTAACAGAAAACTCACAAGTTAATGACAG
Source organism: Proteus hauseri ATCC 700826 (assembly GCF_001654965.1). Taxonomy (GTDB): domain Bacteria; phylum Pseudomonadota; class Gammaproteobacteria; order Enterobacterales; family Enterobacteriaceae; genus Proteus; species Proteus hauseri. The sequence goes on along the minus strand of NZ_LXEV01000015.1, from coordinate 28,888 downwards.
CGCGAGTTATTGGACTGATGCGCTGGCACAAGTGGCAACCGATGATCAGCAATATCAGCGTTTATTAACGGATCCTACGGTAATCAAAGCGCTAAGTGTAAACGACATTAACCAAGTTGCTCGCCAATGGTTAGGTGAAAATGAGAAAGTATTTAAATTGACACCCGCCAACCAAAAATAAAGATAACCGACTCTTTTTTAACAAGTTGTTTTAATCTCTATAAAAAACGCCCAGTCATTCTGTGAACTGGGCGTTTATTCATCTAATTTAACTAAGTTATAATAAACTAATTCAATTTTATTGATTATTAATAATATTAATCTTTTCGTACGGCGAAGCGACCACTACCTAAAAACATCACGGCAATGGCGGCAAATAAATAAAACCCTGCACTTTCAGGTGCCCATCCACCCGTTTTAGGATTTAAAGCAAATAAATCGCCAGAATGAACCATTAGTACCGCAACAAACATTGTGCCTGCTAATACAAAAGCTGAAAAACGTGTAAATAGACCAATTATCAACAAGATAGGAGCAACAACCTCGCCAATTACAGTACCGTAAGCAATAAAAGCAGGTAGATTAAAGCTCGCCAACATACCTTGAATACCAGCTAATCCACCGGGCTCCATTTTATGGATCCCATGCAGCAACATTAAAACACCAAGAGAAACACGTAATATAAACTTACCTAAGTCAGGATGGTTAACGAGCTGATTAAATTTATTAATCATAGATTCTCCAAAATCAAGGAATTGATGTGTGTTATAAATACGTAATAATAGGTATTAACCATTATATGATGAAAATTTATGAATAAGTGTGATTTTCATTATCATTCTTTGTTCTGATTAATCGGTTACTTAGATTATTATCTATTAGCAATCCACAATTCACCTTTTCCATGATTAAGATCACAACTTATTAACATAATGAACTCTTAATCGCAAAGTTCTCGTTATGCTATAGATATCTCATCTGACCAGTACAAGAAAGGTATCTGATGGCACACTATCCTCATCTGTTTGCACCCCTTGATTTGGGGTTTACTGTACTTAAAAATCGCGTACTTATGGGCTCTATGCACACAGGCTTAGAAGAAGATCCAAAAGATGCACCTAAACTTGCACAGTTTTATGCTCAACGCGCTGCCGCGGGTGTTGCCTTAATTGTTACTGGTGGCATATCACCAAATACCCAAGGGGTTTTATTACCTCACGCGGCGACACTGGTTTCAGAACAACAGCTCGCTACGCATAAAATAGTGACGGAAGCGGTGCATCGTCATGGGGGAAAAATTGCCCTGCAGATTTTGCATACTGGTCGCTATAGCTATCAACCAAAACTTGTTGCACCCAGTGCTATTCAATCCCCAATAACACCTTTTATGCCTCAAGCAATGAGCCATGAACAAATTGAACAAACTATTGATGATTACATTCGTTGTGCCCAATTAGCACAACAAGCGGGCTACGATGGCGTTGAAATCATGGGATCTGAAGGTTATTTAATTAATCAGTTTTTAGTTAGTCATACTAATCAACGAAGCGATCAATGGGGTGGCAATATAGAAAATCGTTGTCGTTTTGCACTGCGTATTCTTGAAGGTGTAAAACAAGCTGTAGATGAAAAATTTATTATTATTTACCGCCTTTCTATGTTGGATTTAATTAAAGAAGGCGCTGATGCAACTGAAGTACTTTATCTAGCAAAAGCAGTAGAAAAAGCAGGGGCAACCATAATTAATACGGGGATTGGTTGGCATGAAGCACGAATTCCAACTATCGCAACAATGGTACCAAGAGGGCAATTTGCTAATGTCACCAAGCAATTAATGGGAAAGCTCAATATTCCACTCATTACCTCCAATCGTATTAATACACCACAAGTAGCTGAAGCTATTTTAGCTGAAGGCTGTGCCGATATGGTATCTATGGCTCGCCCTTTCCTTGCAGATGCTGAATTTATATTAAAAGTACAGCAAGGAAGAGAAGATGAGATAAATACCTGTATTGCCTGCAATCAAGCCTGTCTTGACCAAATATTCTCAGGGAAAGTTGCCTCTTGTTTAGTCAATCCTTTTGCATGTCGAGAAACTGAGCTTTTAATTATTCCAACCACACAACCGAAAAAACTTGCCGTTGTTGGTGCAGGCCCCGCAGGACTTGCTTTTGCTATTACAGCAACACAACGGGGACACCATGTCACTCTGTTTGAAAAAGAAGAAAAAATTGGTGGACAGCTAAAAATAGCAAGCCAAATACCGGGTAAAGAGGAGTTTCAAGAAACCTTACGTTACTTCAAACGTCAACTTCAATTAACTGGTGTTATCGTTAAAAATAATACTGAAGCAACACTTAATCATCTTGAAAATTTTGATGAAATTATCTTAGCCAGTGGTGTTATTCCTCATCTCCCTGATATTGAGGGCAGAGATAAGCCGTTAGTAAAAACCTATCTTGATGTACTTAAATCTCATCAGTCAACGGGTGATAACGTCATTATTATTGGAAGCGGTGGTATAGGTTTTGATACTGGATTATATCTTAGCCAAAAAGGGCAATGTAGTAGCTTAAGTCCATGTGCCTTTAATAAAGAATGGGGAATTGATCCGACACTTTCTTATCGTGGAGGATTAACACCAGAAAAACCTTCACATGAAGCACGCAAAAATATAGTTATGACGCAGCGTAAAGAAGGAAAAATAGGCCTAAGTCTAGGAAAAACCACAGGCTGGATACACCGCTTAACACTACAGAAAAAAGGCGTGAAATTTATCACCCATTGCCAATATCGAAAAATAACCAATGAAGGCTTACTTGTTGAACATGAAGGGAAACAACAACTTATTCCTGCTGACACTATTATTTTATGTACTGGACAACGGGCTTATCACCCACTGCTTTCTGTTTTAGAAACAGCACAAAGAAAGGTACATCTGATTGGTGGCGCAAAAGATGCCAGCGCATTAGATGCAAGACGAGCAATTCGACAAGGTACTGAACTAGCTATTGCTATTTAATTAGCTAAGCTCGCTGCAAAAGAAACCCCACATTGCAAAACAATGTGGGGTTCTCGTTTTTTATTAATTATTATTTTTACTGCTTTCCTGTCTACCCTTTTTCTTTTTACTTCTACTTATTTTTACCCATCATTTTTTTCTGTTAATGGATTATCGACAATACGATTATCTTCAGCAATACATGCCGCAGCGGTAAAAAGGACGTCTGTTGATGAGTTAAGTGCTGTTTCCGCTGAATCTTGTAACACACCAATCATCACACCTACAGCAACAACTTGCATTGCAACATCGTTGCTGATACCAAACATGCTACATGCCAATGGAATTAACAGTAAAGAACCACCAGCAACTCCGGATGCACCACATGCACAAATTGCCGCGACTAAACTTAATAACAGCGCTGTAGGTAAATCAACTGGCATCCCCAGAGTATTAACTGCCGCTAATGTTAAAATAGTAATGGTGATTGCAGCACCACCCATATTAATGGTTGCACCAAGTGGAATCGAAACTGAATAAGTGTCTTCGTCTAAATTCATACGACGACACATCGCCATATTCACAGGAATATTTGCGGCTGAACTACGCGTAAAGAATGCAGTAACACCACTTTCACGTAAGCAAGCAAAAACCAATGGATAAGGATTGCTGCGGATTTTCCAAAATACGATTACTGGGTTAACAACTAATGCAACGAAGAACATACAACCAATCAATACAACCAGAACTTGAGCATATCCAGCTAAAACTTCAAAGCCTGTTGTTGCAATAGTTGATGAAACTAAACCAAAGATCCCAATAGGTGCTAAGCGAATAACCACTCGCACTAGGTTAGTCACCGCATCAGCTAAATCTTGAACAAGCACTTTAGTATTATCATTAGCATGGCGTAATGTGATACCTAAACCGATAGACCATGCCAAAATACCCATATAGTTACCGTTAATTAAAGCATCTACAGGGTTAGCTACCACATTAATTAATACGCCTTTTAGTACTTCAGCTATATTTTCAGGTGGTGTCAATTGTGATTCATTCACTACCAACGTTAAAACAGATGGAAACATAAAACTTGCTACTACCGCTGTTAATGCAGCAAAGAAGGTTGCCAAAAGATATAGTACTAGCACAGGACGTATATTTAATTTTTGCCCTTGACGATGATTGGCTATTGACGCCATAACCAGTACCCAAACAAGGATAGGGGCAACAGCTTTCAATGCGCTAATAAATAAGCTACCTAATAAACTCATCATCTTAGCAATATCAGGAGCTAACCAAGCGAGTAAGATCCCTGCAACTAAACCGACAAGTATTTGTTTGACGAGGCTCCCCTGAAAAAACAGGCTGAAGACTCTGGATTGTTGTTTATCCATAGTTATTCCATTACTTAAAATAATATTTAAAAAAGCAATATGTGTGTTTGCATTGCCAGTATAAGGAATTGAAGCGTGCTGAAAAGCTGATTATGCAAAATATACAGTATTAACCGTTATTGTTAACAATAAAATAACATATATGTGATCATAATAGGGTTTTGTTCTTTTTAACATACCATCCGCAAATGAAAGAAATTATTATTATCAGTAAGTTATCTAACATTCCATCAATTGGTATTTTTACTACTAATTATCTGATTTACTTAAAATACTATTTGAAGATATTTTTTATTAACATAATAACTAACATCAATAGGTATAAAAGAACAAAAAATAAGCCAGTGAACTGAGTTTAAAACTGAGAAAATTTTTTATTTTCATTCTCTGATTTAGCCAAATCTTCGTTATCCATTCATTTAAATAACGAAATGATTTACACCATTTCGTTATTTCATAATCTTAAGGTTAGCTATTTAAAATAATGTATCCTGAACTCAAAAAGAGAATGAGTGTCTATTTCTAAATATTCAATACCAATGAATAGGTTGTATAAAGAAATGATGAAAAAATTTTCTGTCTAGTTTTTACTGATTTTGTTAGAGTGTTTCTGTTTTAAACAATTAAAAATAGACCCTACGATGTGGAAAACGGGTAAAGGGTGTTACACCACCCCTTGGTTTTATATTTACCCCCAAATGACTCAGTTTTAGGAAGCCTTTTATATGGAAATCGTAAGAGAGCTGTTTTTGGCGCTTTGGCACCAAGATTACGAAACCCTCGCTAATCCGTCATTAATATGGATTATCTATATATTATTATTCACCATACTATTCCTAGAAAACGGAGTATTACCCGCTGCTTTCTTACCAGGAGATAGCTTATTAATTTTAGTGGGTGTGTTGATTGCTAAGGGAACAATGGATTTTCCATTAACCTTACTTATTCTTACCGCAGGAGCCAGTCTGGGTTGCTGGTTAGGTTATCTTCAAGGACGGTGGTTGGGAAATACCAGATTAGTACAAAGTTGGCTATCACATTTACCAGAACATTATCACCAACGTGCTCATGGACTTTTTCACCGCCACGGTTTAGCAGCATTATTAGTGGGTCGTTTTTTAGCCTTTGTAAGAACGCTATTACCTACTATCGCGGGTCTTGCTGGATTAAACAATACACGCTTTCAGATCTTTAATTGGTTAAGTGGTTTTTTATGGGTGGGTATATTAACAAGCCTTGGTTATCTATTAGGCAATAGCCCGCTATTTCGCCAATATGAGCATCATTTGATGAATATTCTTATGTTGTTGCCTGTTTTCTTATTAGTGATGGGCTTAATTGGCAGCATTTGGGTGGTAATTAAAAAGAAAGGAAAGCAGAGTAAACTTTAGAGAGTTTTACTTATTCTTTTACTAATTTACCCATTATTAATCACACAGTAGATAAAATATAAAAACATAACCAGCCTGTTTTATTTTATAGAACAGGCTGTTATTTTTGTTTTCATTGTACGTCTGCTTATATTATCTCTTCACAATCTACATAAATGATTTCTACCGTAACTTTCGCATTAAGATTTTTCTCTATTATATCGAAATAAGTCACTATTTTATTTTATAAATGTACAATAGTGGTCTATGGTTATAAATATACCATCACATTTCTATTAAGGAGTTGCATATGTCTCATCAACGTTCAAGTGAAGACCTGCGTAGTGAATTGAAATCTCTTGCTGATACTCTAGAAGAAGTACTGAACTCCTCAACTGATAAATCCAAAGAAGAGTTACAAAGCTTACGAGAAAAAGCAGAGTCTGCATTAAAAGGTTCTCGTGCAAAACTCAGTGATGCTGGGCGTGAGTTAGTCGATAACACCAAAGAAATGGCTGGTAAAGCTGATAACTATGTGCGTGAAAATCCATGGACAGGTATTGGTATCGGTGCTGCAGTGGGTGTTGTTCTTGGTGTTTTACTCGCTAAACGTTAATACACCATGAGTGAATCTCAACGACCACAGGGCCCCGCATCAGGGGTTCTGACTTCTATAAGCCGCATAGGCACTATCGTTATTGGAATGATAGAAACTCGCTTAAGCTTAATTGCGGTTGAATTAGAAGAAGAAAAAACCACACTAATCCAGCTTATTTTAATGGCTGGAATAACCCTTTTGCTTACTGCATTTGGCTTAATGAGCCTACTTATTCTTATCTTTTGGGTCATTGATCCAGAATATCGAATTTATGCTTTAGCAATTACAACTGCTGTACTGCTTATTGGTGCCTTAATTGGGGCGCTCATGACATTGAAAAAGTCACGTAATTCCACTTTATTAGGCGATACTCGTCAGCAACTTGAATTAGATAAGCGCCTTTTGGAGCAATATCATGATGAGCAAACCAAGTAAAAACAGCATATTAGCAAGACGCAAAAAGCTGTTGTTGAATAAAATTCAGCAGCAGCGCTCTGATTTAGGGCAAAGTACCCAAGTATGGCTGGACGTGACAGAACCTTATGATAAAGCATGGCGAATATTGATTTCTTTAAAACCAGCATTATTAATTGGTGCCAGTCTTGTTTCTCTTTATAGCATAAAACACTCAAGTAAAATCATACAGTTAGGAAGACGTACTCTTGGTGCAATTGGCCTAATTCGTACCATTCAAAAGTCCTTCAAAAAAACCTCAGATTGAACATCAATTTTTTTGTTTAAGAATGTTAATTCTTCTTAATATCCTAATTTATCAATTAACACTATTGTATACCTCACAACCTAGCTGTGGTTATTAAATCTAAAAATAGAAAAATAGCCGCCGAAAATACAATACAAATCGATATACATTGCGAATATATAGAGTTTAATTAGGAATAAACAACATGAAAAAATTTGAAGACATTGCCTTATTAATTGCCCGTATTTTAATGCCTATTTTATTTATTAGCGCAGGCTACGGAAAAATTGAAGCTTATGAAGGTACACAACAATATATGCAAGCAATGGGTGTTCCCGGCTTCTTATTACCGTTAACTATCTTACTAGAATTAGGCGGTGGTCTTGCAATCTTGTTCGGTTTTTTAACTCGTACTACAGCTATCTTTACCAGCGTATTTACTATTTTAACGGCTTTACTATTCCATAGTAATTTTGCTGAAGGTATGAATCAGTTAATGTTTATGAAAAACTTAACTATCGCAGGTGGATATTTGCTCTTCGTCGTAACCGGCCCAGGTAAATGGAGCTTAGATCGCGTTTTAAATAAAAACTGGTAATCTCACCAGCGGATAAAAAGAAAAAGATCCCTTAGGGGATCTTTTTTTATGCTTCACAAATAAAACATAAAGATTTTCTTATTGCTCATCACTATTTTTTGTCATTTGCAAAGAGTTTAGGAATTTCACGTAAACACCACGATTTAGCTTCACCCATACTGTCTCTTCGCCACGCCATAATAATGTTATTTTCATGATGATATTCAGGACCGACAACACGTAATCGTCCCGCTTTAATATCGTCTTCAATTAAATCATAAGGCATTGTGGCAACACCTAATCCCGCAATTAATGCTCGGCGTTTATCTTCAATAGAGCTGACAGTTAAACGTCGCTGTTTATCTAATAATAAAACCGTTAATACCGGACGTTCTCTTGCGGTATCTGCTATTGCAATTCCACGATATTTTAAGCGAGTTTCTTCTGCCAGTGGTTCCGGTTCATCATGAATAGGGTGATCAGGGCTTGCTACATAAACACTAACCGTGTTGTAAAGCGGACGAAAATTAATTTCTGACGAAGTGCGAAAATGCATATCAGGTGAGATGACAATATCACATTTACCACTTTCTAAACTTTCCCATGCCCCCGCTAATACTTCAGTGACTAATGAAAGTTGAGTATTTGATTTTTCAGCTAATTTTTCAACTAATGGGAACAGTCGAGAGGCCGGTGTTAATGCTTCACAAACAATAGTGATATGCGGTTCCCAACCTCTGGCTAAAGCTTCAGCATCAGAAGTCAGTTTATCTGCCGCCTCTAATAAGATCCGCCCTCTATCAAGCAACATTCTGCCTACATTGGTAAATTTTGTTCTATGCCCTGAGCGGTCAAAAAGAACAACATCTAAATCTTCTTCTAACTTTTGCATGGTATAACTGAGCGCTGAAGGAACGCGACTCAGTTCATCAGCAGCAGCTGCAAAACTCCCTCTACGATCAATGGCATCCATTACTCGTAAAGATTCCAACGTAATTGCTTTGTCTTTACTCATTGTACTTATCTCTATCAAATAATTTGATTATAGGCACCAGATTAACTTGCTAACAATGCGCAGTCCATATCTCTATGATGATATTATTGATTATTTAATAGAAATGTACCGCTATGATAAAATACAGAACAGCACAACAGTGTGGCAAAGCGGATTATGGCTGGCTACAAGCTCGCTACACATTCTCTTTTGGCCACTATTTTGATCCTCATTATTTAGACTACGGCACGCTGCGAGTGCTAAACCAAGAAGTACTTGCACCTAATTCTGAATTTAAAGCAAAAACCTATCCTCATGTTGATGTGGTTAATTTAATACTCAGAGGTGAAGCAACTTATCTTGATAATATGGGGCGCACAGTAACGGCAAAAGAAAATGAGTGCTTACTTATTTCACCTCATAACACCGAAACCTATATCGAAAAAAATAGTAGTTTAGATACGCCACTTACTCGAATTCAGCTTTGGTTAAATGCATGCCCTCAACAAGAGAGCTTAGCAACTCAAAAATTAGTATTAGATAAGCAGGCAAAATATCAACTATTAGCATCCCCTACTGGGGATAATAATAGTTTGATGTTAAGACAAAATATTTGGCTATATCACATCAACTTGCAATTTGGTGATGAAATTACACTGCCAATAAAAGGACAAAAAGGTTATTTACAATCAATAAAAGGTGGCGTTAATTTACATACCTCATCACAAGAGGAAGGGCAAATTCAGTGTGGTGATGCGGCTTTTATACAAGAAAGCGATACCATTACACTTTACTGCCAACAAGGATCTTTTCGTGGATTATTTATTGATATCATTTCATAACGGCTTAAAAAAAGAAAACCCTCAAAACACATTGTGCTTTGAGGGTTTTTAATGAGGTGAGTTGACCGTTAAGCCGGGTTCTGTCGTGGACAACCATTCATCTAGGCCAGAACTTGCGCGCTGGCTCCAGCAACCTACCCGGGTTCAATGCGGGCCGCACCATAAGAACCCCTATTTGGTCTTGCTCCGGGTGGAGTTTACCTTGCCACAAACTGTTACCAGCTGTGCGGTGCGCTCTTACCGCACCCTTTCACCCTTACCTGATCCTGTAAACAGGCCATCGGCGGTTTACTCTCTGCTGCACTTGTCGTAGGCTCGCGCCTCCCAGACGTTATCTGGCACCCTGCCCTGTGGAGCCCGGACTTTCCTCCCCTCTATCCGTCTCCCCCGAAGGGACAACGATAAAGCAGCGGTTGTCTAGTCAACTCAGGGGGCGGATTATAAGGACTTTCCTTGATAATGTATAGTACAAGAGACTAAAAAATCTTACTCCTCGTTTTGAGCTTCACCGTTTTGCTCAATAACATGTTTATAGAGTGCATTTTTCTTCACACCATAAATTTCAGCAGTAACAGCCGCCGCTTTCTTTAGTGGCAACTCTTTTTGTAAAATAGCTAAAGTACGCAGTACTTCTGGTGCAAATTGGTCGTTTTCGGTTTTTTGATAACCTTCAACAATCAGCACCATTTCACCTTTACGACGGTTTTCATCTTCCAGTACCCAGTTAAGTAACTCTCCTACTGGCATACCTTGAATAGTTTCCCATGTTTTTGTAAGCTCTCTCGCTAATACTACATAGCGATTTTCACCCCAAACGGTCACCATATCCGCTAAACTGTCTAACAACCTGTGGGTTGATTCGTAAAAAATAAGGGTACGAGGCTCTTCCATTAAATCGCGTAAGCAATCTTGGCGGCTTTTCGTTTTTGCTGGTAAAAAACCTTCGTAACAGAAGCGATCAGAAGGAAGGCCCGCAGCTGATAATGCGGTTACAGCAGCACAAGCTCCAGGTAATGGCACTACATTTATACCGTTTTTGCGGCACTGGTTGACTAAATGATAGCCAGGATCATTAATTAATGGTGTACCTGCATCAGAGACTAATGCGATACTTAGCCCTTGTTGCAATTTGCTAATTAATTGATCTGCTTTTTGCTGTTCATTATGATCATGTAACGCAAACAAACGTGCGTTAATGGCAAAGTGCTGTAATAAGAGCCCAGTATGACGGGTATCTTCTGCAGCAATTAAATCGACATGAGACAGCACATCAAGTGCCCGCTGGGTGATATCGCCCAGATTACCAATAGGTGTGGGTACTATGTACAGTGTGGATGTCGTTACCGCTGCTCGATTAGGTTGATTCATTGTTTATTCCGAATGACCGATTTAAAATTGAGCATAATTATAAAACATCACTGGGTACAGTATGCTTTCCTCAATTTTTGTGCGTTTTAAAACAGGTTTATCCTATACTGCGATACTTTCTGCCCTGATTATGTCAGGTTGTACCCTTACGGGGCAACAAGAACAACCTCTTGATCCTGTGAGAAAAGCAGAATTAGAGATGCGTCAGCTACAGAAAGTCATCGAGGATTCTCAAGGCCAGGCATCTTTAGATGTTATCCGCGCCTATATTGGATTAGAACCACTGATAACTGATCCTACACTTCATCAGCAAAATATCGATGATACTTGGTTAACACTGACAAAATTGACACCAGAGCAACGTCAAGCTGTGGTCATTAAAGCTGATGAAAATATTCTGCAAGGCTGGTTAGACTTACTCAATACTTATGAATATAACCGAGAAGATGCAGATAAACTTTCTAAAGCAGTTCGTGAATGGCAAACTCGTTACCCTCGCAATCCAGCGGCATTAACACTTCCTGCGGCATTGTTACGTCTTTCACAGCCTTCTGTTAGCACCAGTAGTCAAATTGCATTATTACTGCCATTAACAGGGCAAGCTAAAGTTTTTGGTGAAGCAATTCAACAAGGTTTTCTTGATGCTCAAAGCGGTTTACCACAGCCTCCAGCAATGCCAGAAACAAAAGCTGAACCTAAAGAAGATAGCCTTGCGTCAATCTTAGAAGAGTTAGGTATCAACAATGCTGAAACGCCATCAGCCGATACAGACTCAACCAAAGAACCAACAGAAAATAGCGAAACTAGCCAAAATAAAGAAACTGAAGCTATTGAAGCCAACTATACCGTTCAACTTGATCCTATTGCCCAAAATAGCCGCCAAGTCATTGTGTATGACACAAATAGCCAACCCATTGATGTACTTTTGAAAAAAGTGCAATAAGATGGGGCTAATTTAATTGTTGGCCCGCTATTAAAGCCTGAAGTGATGAAAACCATTGAGCTGCAAAGTGGTATTCCGGTTTTAGCATTAAATGAATTAGATACAGTACCTGCTGCGACCACAGTTTGTTTCTTCTCGCTTTCGCCAGAAGATGAAACACGTAATGCGGCACAGCATTTACGTCAACAACAAAAATCTAATCCATTAATTATTGTTCCTAGCAATAAATTTGGTCAGAGAATGGCGCAAACTTTTGCAGATGAATGGCAACGCACCGGTGGTGGTACAGTTTTACAACAAAGCTTTGGCTCGCTTGGAACACTGAAATCATCGATTAACCGTGGTGTTGGTATTCGCATGACAGGAACACCAGTGTTGCCAACAGAAAATGCACCATTACCATTAGACAGCCAATCTCTTCCATCAACAGATGGTGCTATTGATTCTGTCTATATTATTGCCACCAGCGATGAATTAACCTTGATTAAGCCAATGATTGATATGGCGATTAGTACGAAAAAACGCCCACCTATTTATGTGAGCTCGCGTAGTAATCAAGGGGGAACTGGCCCTGATTTTCGTATGGAAATGGATGGTATTCAGTTTAGTGATATCCCATTAATGACTGGTGCTAATTTGCCATTAATGCAAAAGGCATCCAGTAAATTTGCGAACGATTACTCATTAATGAGACTGTATGCAATGGGAATTGATGCATGGTCTTTAGCAAACAATTACAATGATCTGACCAAAGGAACATTACGTTTTAATGGTATTTCAGGTTCATTGCGTGTTGAAGATAACTGCACGATTTACCGACAACTACCTTGGATGCAATTTAAACAAGGGAAAATAGAGCCGGTAGAACAATAATTACGCTATGTACTATAGAACAAACCGCCTTTTCAGGCGGTTTGTTTATAAATAAATGAACGGTGCTTTAAACAAGGAATTCATGGATGATATTCCCTAAAAGTCCTTATTTTTTAGGGCTGTACTATGAAAAAAAAGCATTAAAATACCTAAAAAAACAGGGATTAAAATTAATTGCTACTAATGTCCGATATCCCTGTGGCGAAATTGATCTTATTATGCAAGAACATCAGACATGGGTATTTGTTGAAGTTAGGTTCCGACGCAATACATCGTTTGGTGATGCAATGAGTTCGATTACTTATCCTAAACGGCGTCGTTTATGGCGTGCAGCAAGCTGTTGGTTAGCCCAACACCAAGAAAGTATCGAGACAGCAGATTGTCGTTTTGACATTTGTGCATTTAATCATCAAAAGTTAGTATGGTTAAAAAACATGCTCGAACATACGGAATTTATTCGTTAAATTAGATTATATAGGTCATAACGTGCTTGATAGAATAAAAGTCTGCTTTACTGAAAGCATTCAAACTCAAATTGCAGCAGCAGAAGCCTTGCCCGATGCCATTTCCAGAGCAGCAATGATGATGGTCCAATCTTTGCTTAATGGACATAAAATATTAAGCTGTGGAAATGGTAGTTCAGCCGCGACAGCTCAACGCTTTGCAGCCAGTATGATCCATCGATTCGAAACCGAGCGCCCAAGCCTGCCGGCCTTATCTTTAAATACAGACAGCGTAGTAATGACGGCAATTATGGGTAATCGACAACATGATGAGATTTATGCCAAGCAAGTACGAGCATTAGGGCAAGCTGGTGATGTACTTCTTGCTATTTCCACTCATGGTAACAGCAGAAGCATTATTAAGGCTGTTGAAGCAGCAGTAACGCGAGACATGACGATAGTAGCATTAACGGGTTATGACGGTGGTGAACTTGCTGGATTACTGGGACCTCAGGATGTTGAAATTCGTATTCCATCTCAGCGCACAGTTAGAATACAAGAAGTCCAGATGTTAACCGTAAATTGTCTATGCGATTTAATTGATAATACATTATTCCCACATCAGGATGACTAAGGAGTTACTATGAAATTGCTGCCTATTACTGCAGTGCTTTGCTCTGCACTTTTACTGCAAGGTTGTATTGGTGCTGCCGTTGTCGGCACTGCTGCTGTTGCCGGAAAAACAGCAACTGACCCACGTACATTAGGGCAACAAGTTGATGACGGTACATTAGAAGCGCGAGTTTCTGGTGCACTAAATAAAAATGAACAAATCAAAAAAAGTGATGCTCGTATTGTTGCAACAGCCTATGAAGGTAATATCTTGTTGACAGGACAATCTCCCGATATGTCTATTGCTGACACAGCAAAACAAGTCGCAAGTAAAGTAGAAGGCGTAAACAACGTTTACAACGAAATTCGTCAAGGAACACCCGTTACTCTAGGTACTGCCTCTTCAGATACTTGGTTAACGACTAAAGTACGTTCACAAATTTTAGGCAGTGATTCAGTGAAATCATCGTCTGTAAAAGTGATCACTGAAAATGGAGAAGTGTTCTTATTTGGCATCTTAACGCGCCAAGAAGGTGCTGCGGTTGCAAAAATAGCCAGCGAAACCAAAGGCGTTGTAAAAGTCACAACGGCATTTACTTACTTAAATTAATCCGCTTGTGAGCTTGTCGTCTCTCATTCTATTCTGCCAGTGCTTATGATTATTCTCATGATCAGCACTGGCAGTTTATTTCTTAATTAATACAAATAAATCAACGAGTTAACATACCTTTATCGATAATAAAATCGATAATTGTTTCTAACCCTACTTTCTCTTTTAGATTAGTAAAAACATAAGGTTTCACAGGACGCATTCTTGCGGTATCTGCTTCCATTACTTCCAATGATGCGCCAACATAAGGTGCCAAATCGATCTTGTTGATCACTAGCAGATCAGAATGGGTAATTCCCGGCCCACCTTTACGAGGGATCTTCTCACCTTCAGCAACATCAATCACGTAAATGGTTAAATCCGCTAACTCAGGGCTAAAAGTCGCACTTAAATTGTCACCACCACTTTCAACGAAAACGATATCAAGATTTTTATGGCGCATCGCCAGTTCTTCAACTGCCGCCAAATTCATTGATGCATCTTCCCGAATTGCCGTATGAGGGCATCCCCCAGTTTCAACACCAATAATACGATCTGCATCTAACGCCTGAGCACGAGTTAAGATCTTCGCATCTTCTTGGGTATAGATATCATTAGTCACAACGGCGATTTGATAGGTATCGCGCATTGCTTTACAAAGTACTTCTAACAGTGCGGTTTTTCCTGATCCAACAGGACCACCAACACCAATACGCAGTGGTTGATTATATTCTTGCATTTGGGTTTCTCATGAACGAAAAAGTCTTGTGTATTGAGTTTCGTGACGACTACTTGCAATAATTTGCGCTGGTGTAAAACTACCGATATCTTCTTGCGGCCAATGAGCTGATTGCTCAACAATTTCTGGAATTCTCTCAGCCAAGGCGAATAACATTTTCTGCCCCGCACTTTGCCCTAGGGGGATCAATTTTACACCAGACATTACTGTATTTTCTAACCAGCCCCAAGCATAAGCACAACACAACTTTTCACTGCTGATATTCCACTCAATAGCGGCTAAAGCAAATGCCATTAGTTGTGTCTGTTTTACACAAGCCAGCAAAGTATCATCTAACTCAATACCTAATTGTGGTAATAAACGAGCAAAGGCAATGCCTCGCTGGCGTTCTTCTTGCCTTAGCTCCTTGGTTTCACGGCTAGCAACAATAAAATCGCACCAATATTTCACATCATCTCTATTGGCCACTAAAAGACTTTGCTGTAATCGCCGTAAAACAGGGAGTTCTAATGTTGCTAATGCACCTGTCATTTGCGCACTTAACCAATCAGACAGTGTTTCTGGTGAACTTACCCAGCCTTTTTCTATCGCCCACTCTAATCCTTGGGAATAAGTAAATGATCCCACAGGTAAAGAAGGACTTACTAATTGATATAAGCGCAGATCTGCAAGCATCAATATATTCCCTTAGTCATAATCATGTCATTAATGATGATGGTGATGATCATCATGATCATGGTGGTGATGGTGTCCACCAGACGATCCACCATAAGCTCCCGGTTCTGGTTGATATTTCTCTAATTCCACAACCACCGTTGCACCTAACCCACGCGCCATATCATCTAAAACATGATCATGAAAATAACGACACCAACCAGCCTCTATTTGCAAAGGTACATGGCGATTACCTAAGTGATAGCAAACTCTCGCAAGCAATAAAGGATCCTCACTATAAACCGTAGAAACCTGCTCTTTTGCAGCTTCTATCGTTACAATATCGCCATCTTCAGAAAGTAAAATATCGCCTTCTTTTAACACTGTGCCACGAGGCAAAAATAACCCAGCCTCTTGTCCGTCACTCAATGTCACTTTTAAGCGGCTTTTAGTACGTTCATCCATCGTTAAACAAAGTGTTAATGTCAGCTTTTCAGCTGTTATAAACTCAAGCGCTTTCTCTTGACTAATAACTTGGGTAAATCTTTTCATTGTAAATTCTCAATAAAACACTTATCAGAATAGAAAATAACGCTGTGCCATTGGTAACTCTGTTGCTGGCTCACACACGAGTGGCACACCATCGGCTTTCACAATATAAGTTTGGGGATCTAGTTCAATATGCGGTACATAACTATTATGGATCATCGAAGCTTTAGTCACTTTGCGACATCCTTCTACACGCCCAATTAAACTTTGTAAGCCCAGTTTTTCTGGCACCCCAGCATCGATACCAGCTTTTGACATAAAAATCATCGAGGTTTGATATTTGGCTTTACCTAAACACGCGTACATAGGGCGATAATGCACAGGTTGTGGTGTTGGAATAGCCGCATTAATATCACCCATTGGGGCATAAGCCACCATGCCACCTTTCATAATTAAAGCAGGTTTAACACCAAAAAATGCCGGATCCCACAATACGATATCAGCAAGTTTACCTTTTTCTATCGAGCCAACTTCATGAGCAATTCCATGTGCTAATGCTGGGTTAATTGTATATTTAGCAATATAACGTTTAATACGATTATTATCATTTTCAGCTGTATCGCCAGCTAAACTTCCACGCTGTAATTTCATTTTATGCGCACATTGCCAAGTACGCATCACCACTTCACCAACCCGCCCCATTGCTTGCGAATCCGAGGACATAACTGAAATTGCGCCCATATCATGCAAAATATCTTCTGCTGCTATAGTTTCACGACGAATACGTGATTCAGCAAAGGCAACATCTTCTGGAATTGATGGATCTAGATGATGGCAAACCATCAACATATCAAGATGCTCATCAACAGTGTTAATGGTATAAGGCATAGTTGGATTGGTTGATGCAGGTAAAATATTCGGCTCACCAACTGATTTAATAACGTCTGGCGCATGTCCACCACCCGCACCTTCAGTATGAAAAACATGAATAACACGCCCTGCTATCGCTTTTACCGTTTCTTCGTAAAAGCCGCCTTCATTTAAGGTGTCAGAGTGAATAGCAACTTGCACATCCATTTCATCAGCAACATTTAAGCAATTATGAATTGCCATTGGTGTTGCGCCCCAATCCTCATGAATTTTAAGCCCTATTGCACCCGCTTCGATTTGCTCACGAATAGCCTCTGGCTGACTAACACAACCTTTCCCAAATAGCCCTACGTTAATTGGCAATTCATCGACAGCTTCTAACATCCGATGCATATTCCAAATCCCAGGTGTTACTGTTGTTGCGTTAGTGCCTGCAACAGGACCTGTACCGCCACCAATAAAGGTCGTTACACCAGAGATCAAACCTTCTTCAGCTTGCTGAGGGCAAATAAAGTGGATGTGAGTATCCACACCCCCCGCAGTGATTATTTTTCCTTCGCCAGCAACGACTTCAGTGCCAGGGCCAATCACGATATCGACATTAGGCTGAACGTCCGGATTCCCTGCTTTACCAATTCCGGTAATACGGCCATCTTTAATACCGATATCCGCTTTCACAATGCCCCAATGATCAATAATTATCGCGTTGGTAATAAGCACATCAACGCATTCAGCGCTGACAACTTGGCTTTGCCCCATACCATCACGAATAACTTTACCACCGCCGAATTTAACTTCTTCACCATAAGTCGTGAAGTCTTGTTCAATTTCAAGAAATAGCTCTGTATCTGCTAATCGCAGACGGTCACCCGTTGTTGGGCCAAACATATCTGCATAAGCTTGTCGTGAGATAGTTTTCATTTGTTCTCACTCTCTAATTTACCCATTACTTTTCCATGAAAGCCGTAAATTTCACGTTTTCCATCAAACGCCACTAATTCAACAGTACGACATTGACCCGGTTCAAAACGAACCGCCATTCCCGCAGGAATGTTCAAACGAAAGCCAAGTGTTTCTTCACGTTCAAACTTAAGCGCTTCATTTACTTCATAAAAATGGTAATGAGAACCCACTTGTACGGGTCTATCACCATGATTAGCCACTTGGATTATTTTTGTTTCACGACCAGCATTAAGTTCAATATCGCCTAATGCTTGATTAACTCTAATTTCACCAGGGATCATGTTGTCACCTACACAATAGGGTCGTGAATAGAAACAAGTTTTGTACCATCAGGGAATGTGCATTCCACCTGAATGTCTTTGATCATCTCAGGAATGCCTTCCATAACTTGTTCTGCTGTTAATACAGCACGCCCTTCACTCATTAATTGAGCCACTGTTTTACCTTCTCTTGCACCTTCCATAATCGCGCAACTAATTAATGCGACAGACTCTGGATAGTTAAGTTTAAGTCCTTTCGCTAAACGTCTTTCAGCAACAAGGCCTGCTGTAAAAAGCAGTAATTTATCTTTCTCTCTTGGTGTTAATTCCATTTCTGCTCCTAAAAATTAACGATTATGTCGCCCATATACGAGGCGGCTCAGGACAATATCCCAACCAGTATTTGCGCACGGTTTGCCACACATGAGCAAAACAGGCCATCATCGGTTCAGTTTGGGTACCCAATAAACGCAAAACTAAAATGCCATCGACGTCAGTTAGACCATACTCAATGACGTTGTTTGCCGTTAAAATCTGCTCAACATTCTGTTGGATAAGGCTTTTTAGCGCTTCACAAGCGGGATAAATATAGAGCGAACCTAACATGGGATATTCGCGCATGGCAGCGGCTTGCTTTTGCAATCCCTCAACAAAAATAGACTCGGTTAATGTCAGTTTTTCATCGATATAAAAATTTAAGCGTCCTCTTACATTGCCGTTTTCAAACCATTCATTAAGTACTGGACGGCCAAAACATTGGATCTCCCAACCAATAAATTTAGCGCTAGATGCAATATAAATGTGGGTTTCTAAACGCACTTGGGCATCAGGAAAAAAGATATTTTCTTGAGGAAGCCATTCTAAAAAACCTTCGTTAGCAACATGCAATGTTTGGATTTGCTGTGCGACACCACCAGCACTACGATAAAATTTAGTCGCACCAGGGGTGGTGAGTAATGCATGAGCTTGAGGTTGCACATCAATATTAATTAATAACTTATCGCCACCGACTACACCACCAGGAGGATGAAGTAGATAAGTGTGTGCAATTCCTTGTTCGGGATAAAAAGGACGCTGAACCATTAAGGGGCCAATGTGGCGTTTATCTGTTAAGCGAGTTACTCCTCGTTTTACTTCATAACGTAAAACGATTTCAGCGAGCCACCCCTTCCCTGAAAAATCAGACATACCTACTCCTACCTATCAGGCAAAATAAATCAGTAATCAGGAAAAATATGCGAATATGTACAGCACTACCCATTAGATAATGTCATTCAAAATCAAAGAGAAAATGAGTTAATGAATGTGGGTAGGATATGAATAAAAACTAAAATGGCACTTCCTCTAGACAGGATAATGCCCTTCATCTGTGCCGCGCGATTGTACACCTTATTACAAAAAACGCGTTTTGAATAAATAGCAATTTATTTAGAAAATATAACAGCTTTAATAATAATAGTAACAAATGAGCGAATATCTATATTGTTATCTTTTATCAACAGGATTATATTCTGTGCCACGCCTATACATAAGTGCATCATTGCACTCATTGACCCTAAGAACAGCGCACAGTCAGCGGCTCTTAGTCTGGCTTATAGGGTAGATACAATACACAGTTAACTTTAAATATTATTCATTCTAGGTCATGTTTTTAAACATGCTTGCGGTATATTTGAGATTATGGAATATAAATACATTCGTTCCTCTAGACAGATTTCCTTAAAAACGTTTTATATCGAAAATCCGATGATAGCGATGATTTGTGGTGCAAAAGGCGAGATAAGCATCAATGGACAATCTATTGTAGTGACTACAAATTTAACGCTTATTATCCCTAAATATAGTCAAGTTTCTTGTGATGTAATGAGTCAATCTGAACATAATCCTATTGAATTACATACATTAGTATTATGTGAAGCAGAACTTCAGTCTGTGTTTTCACTGCTTAAACCGCTGATAAAATCAGGTGCACCAATTACCAGTCATCTCCCTGATTATCATTTATCAACGCCTGAAGTCGTAAAAACAAACTTTAATTTGCTCAAACAGTGTTTGCCCTTAAAACAAGGCACTCCAGCACAAGAAACAATGTTTATGCAGCAAAGTCTATTTTTTATTTTGATGGCGGTTTATCACTCTGGCATCGATATACTTAATGTCTTTCGTTTTAATTATGATGAACCTAAAAATCAGGCCATTACGCATTTAATTACGCAAGATCCACAAAGAAAATGGCATTTAGATGATGTAGCGAAAACACTGTTTACCACACCATCAACATTACGCCGTCATTTAAACAAAGAAGGTGTTTCATTCTGCCAATTATTATTGGATGTTAGAATGGGTATTGCACTCAATTACCTCACATTCTCTAACTACTCTGTTTTCCAAATTAGCCATCGCTGTGGTTTTGGTAGTAACGCTTATTTTTGTGATGCCTTCAAAAGAAAATATGCGATGACACCTTCACAGTTTAGAGCTCAATCTCGCCAATCCAATGATCCATCAGCATTAACTCAACTATCACTAAAAACGAGTGAGCATGTAGATAAAAATATTTCCTCAAGTATCAAATTATGACAAATTATTTCGCTTTAAAAAGGTGATCCCCCCCATCAAGCGCATTTGATTTAAGATCCACTGCTGGCGTTTTAGTACATAAGCTGAAGGTTTATTAATATGATAAATGTGCGGATTAGGTAAAACTGCGGCTAATAATGCGGCTTCATTTGCTGTTAGTTGTTTTGCTGGTTTTCTAAAATAGTGTTGTGCAGCTTGTTCGACACCAAAAATACCCTCACCAAATTCAACAATATTAAGGTATACCGTAAGGATGCGTTTTTTTGACCAAATAAGCTCAACAACAGGCGTCATACCTGCTTCTAAGCCCTTTCTTATCCAACTACGACCATCCCATAAAAACAAATTTTTTACTGTCTGTTGAGAAATTGTCGAGGCACCACGCAACGTTTTTGCTCCGTTACGGCTTTTTTTGAAAACTTTCTCTATTGCATCAAAATCAAAGCCCCAATGTTTTGGAAAATTTTGATCTTCAGATGCCATAACAGCTAAATACATGACTGGTGCTATCTCTTCTTCACTCACCCAAGTGGAATGAGACACATAAGAAAAATCAAAGTTACTCCATGCAGAAATTTGACGTTGAACCATCACAGCAGAAAAAGGTACAGGAAAAAAAGAAAACAGCACAACTATTAACAGCCATAAAGCAATTAAAATAATTAATAGTTTCTTAAGCTTTCTAATTAGTACCATCTGCTGTGATTATCTCGTCAGTTATGCTAATTCAAGGACTTTTCTTACTAGTTTATCAATACCTACTTGTGCTTGGGCAATAGATTCAGCTAGCATATAAGCAGGTGTTGTTACGACTCGTTGGGTTTCATCAACAACAATATCATCAACGGGACAATCGATATGGGTCCCTCCCATTTGAGTTATCATTTCAGCTGTTTTAGCATCATTTCCAATTGTTAATTTTATTGGAGAATTTAACATTTTCGGTAACATAACAGGGGCAATACACATTAATCCCAATGGTTTTTTTTGTTTATGCATATCCCTTACAAATCTTAAGAGATCTTGGTTAATTTCACAGTTAACTCCTTTAGTTGCGAAATTACATAAGTTTTTAGCTGCACCGAAGCCACCAGGAATAATAACCGCATTAAAGTTTTCAGCCTTAGCATCAGACAAAGGTGATATTTTTCCACGAGAAATACGAGAAGATTCTTCCATCATATTCCTTTTTTCTGATTTTTCTTCTCCTGTAATATGGTTAATTACAGTAGGTTGCAATTCATTAGGTGCGAAAAAATGAACTTCAGTGTTGTTTTGGCTTAAAGATAGTATAGTTAGTACTGATTCGTGAATTTCACTACCATCAGATACACCACAGCCACTTAAAATTACAGCAATTGATTTCATATCTTTGTCCTTTTGTAGTAGATTACTAGTTACCCATTTATAGGTGTAAACACCAATCGCCATCACATATTTAAATGTTTCTTGTAACAAAAAAACTTATCTTTGCTATTTTGTTGCTTGTATGATGTATGGAATAGTTTCATCCTATTCGCCTATGTAATAAGAATCAAAAAAGCGAGTAGAAAAGTTTCCCTGGTGTTGCCGCAGTATTCGCGCACCCCAACCTTCGGTTGGGGTTATTTTTTTCTAACGCCTGATAACCAGTTTCTTAAACTTTCCACATCCTTTCTCCAATCTCTTTCCAACTCATCTACCCACTCTTGAACATTATCCCACCACGCAGGTAATTCTGGTGATTGGATCTGTTTTGCTAGTTGCTGTAAATGTTTTAATCCGATAGAACCTGCCGCGCCTTTGATTTTATGTCCTTCCTCAGTGATTCCCTTCTGATCACGGGCTGTCAGATTAGATTCTAGTACAGACATATAACTCGGCATCATCTTTTCAAAAACATCTAAACCATCAGTGATTAGTTGAGGTCCGACAAGTTCGATGTATTGATTTAGCATATCAATATCTAATAACTCTTCATTTTTATTCAACAATTCCGACTGCTCATTAACTGATGTACAAACCGAGCCATCCCCCCAAAATTTATTAATAATGGTGGTTAATGCATCGACTGAGAGTGGTTTACTAAGCACATCATTCATTCCCGCGTCTAAATACTCTTTTTTGTCTTTCAAAACATTTGCGGTTAATGCAATTAGTGGAGGTAATTCATTGCTATCAAACTCTTGACGTAGTTTTCTCGAGATATCAAAACCCGTCATATCAGGTAACTGAATATCAAGCAGTACCAAATCATACTCATCAGGTTTAAACATTGATAAGGCTTCTTGCCCCGTCATAGCGACATCAACAGTATTACCTAACTTTTCTAATACTGAACACGCGACAATCACATTGAGCTCGATATCTTCCACAAGTAAAATATTTAATGCTGGTAATAACAACTCATCATCACTTTCAATATCGCGTTGTTCTTCAATCGCTGGCGCCTCAATAGTGAGTGTAAACGTTGAACCCTTGCCTAACTCACTCTCAACATGGATATCGCCGCCCATATGCTGTGCTAGGCGTTTAGATACCGCAAGACCGATGCCTGTTCCCGTTGCAGAACGTCCACCTTGGCTATCAGTAACTTGATAGTACATCGCAAAAATTTTTTCAAGCTCACCTTGAGGGATACCAATACCGCTATCTTTTACCTCAAAATAGAGTTTATTGGGTGCTTCTTGCCAAATATGAACTTGAATTTCACCCTTTTGAGTAAATTTCACTGCATTACCAATTAAATTCCACAATATTTGGCGCAACCGCGTGCCATCAGTCATGATTTTATGTGGCAAGGTTTCTTCTGCACTTAAAGTGAATTTCAATCCTTTAGGTTGCACTAATAAACCCGAAAGGTTTTCTAAATCACTAATAAATTCAGTGAAATCTATTGGCTGGTTATCGAGTTGAATTTTTCTACGTTCAATCTTATCCATTTCAATGACATCATTAAAAATATTCCCTAACGTGATGGCACTGACATGAATAGTTTTTAAATAGTTAAGTTGTTCCGCTGATAATTCAGTATCAAGTAAAATACGACTTAACCCCACAATCCCATTAAGCGGCGTACGCAGCTCATGGCTAATTGTTGAAATAAAGGTAGTCTTATCTCGGCTTGCATTTTCTAACGCGTCTTGATAGCGCTTACGCTCTGTAATGTCACGCCCAAAGCCCATAAGCCCATGACGTTTACCAATACGGTCATAAAAAGGAACTTTACGTAGTTCAAAACAGGCTTTACGCCCATCGGGGTATACCAACCACTGCTCATAAGTAAGAGAGACATTATGGCGAAAGACTTTTTCATCAGTTTCCATGACTTTGATTGCAATATCTTCGTCATAAACATCTAGTGGCGTTAAACCAATAAGCTGTTTTTCACTTTTACCAGTCAGCAACTCAGTTGCGCGGTTGCAACCTGAAAATTCGTTATCTTCATTGCGGTAATAAACCAAATCGGGTGATGCATCTAAAAAAGAACGTAAAAGTGAGGATTGCTGCTCTAACTCAATTTGAGTTAACTCACGGCGTTTCATCTCACTTTTTAGCTTTTCAAGTAATTCAAGGTGTGCTTTTTCGACTTTTTCACGCTCTTGGATCTCTAAATTTAATTGCTCGATATTCTCTTTAAGTTGAGAGTTAAGCTCTAAATCCCGCTGACGCATCACGCCCAATTTATCAACCATACGCGATAATCGACGGCGAGATTCTTCTAGCTGTTCAACCACCACAGAAAGAAAATAGACAGCCCAAGGAGTAATAATCAATCCAAAAAAGATTGAACGAACAAGGTCAATACTGGTGACGTCACCGGCTAATAAAAATGTTACCGCCATTTGTACAACCATGGCTAAAACAACTAATGCTGACGCCAACAATAATGAGAAGCGAATTAACCCAAGCCTCATCATTAAATCAACGTAATACTGGGCAAGCCCTTTGAGCAGTTTCATTGAAAACTCCAATATATTGAATCTTTGAAATGATACCCCAAAAATGAATTAATTCAGCGGTGAACATTCAGAAATATTGTTACGCAACACTATCCTTCATAATTTTGTCATTTTTTATTTATGTGTTTTGTGTAAGAAACCGAGGCGTTACACTCAGCGAGGAAATCACCAATCAACTTACATAAATAATAGACATACTTATAGTGAATAGACGCGATTGATAAAAAATTCAATTTGTCTTTTTTTATACAAATTGTATAAAATGATA
The DNA here is from genome assembly GCF_001654965.1 of Proteus hauseri ATCC 700826. GTDB lineage: Bacteria > Pseudomonadota > Gammaproteobacteria > Enterobacterales > Enterobacteriaceae > Proteus > Proteus hauseri. Next base: position 3,817 of record NZ_LXEV01000015.1, on the reverse strand, counting down.
AAATTCCAATATTAAAGCAATTTGCAGAATAAAAAACTATCATTAAGCATCACTAAAGGATGGATTAAAGCTAAACTCGTTAAATAAAGTGATATAGCTCACACCAGATAAATACTCAACTCAAATAACCAAATACGTGAATTTATATATTAATCAAATTGTTAATATAAAAAATAACGCTATCTCATTATCGCAGTCGAATATTCTTGAATATTGACGTTTTTTTTATTTATCGATAAGTTGAAATGACATTGCAGAGTAAAAAAACAAATCTCGCTAAGCAAAACACAACACCACCCAAATGAGCATCCATAAATCATCAATAAGTTATGAGCAAACGTTCCCTTTGCTCTCTATTTTGAGGTGCCCATAAAACTGAGTAGGAAGCAGACCATGCTCTATCAAAAAACACTAGAAAAAGACAACTGTGGTTTTGGGCTAATCGCACACATTGAAGGTGAAGCCAGCCATAAAATTGTAAGAAATGCGATTCATGGCTTAGCTCGAATGCAACATCGTGGGGCTATTCTATCTGATGGAAAAACAGGTGATGGTTGTGGTTTATTATTGCAAAAGCCAGATCGCTTTTTTCAATTAATCGCCAAAGAAAAAGAGTGGCATTTAGCCAAAAATTACGCAGTAGGTATGCTCTTTTTAAGCCAAGATCCTCATATTGCAGCACAATGTCGACATATTGTTGAAGAAGAATTGCAGCGAGAAACACTAGCTATTGTTGGTTGGCGTAAAGTTCCTATCAATACGGATATCTTAGGAAGTATTGCCCTTTCAACACTTCCTATGATTGAACAAATTTTTGTTAATGCCCCAGCAGGCTGGCGTGGAAGCGATGTAGAACGCAGATTATTTGTCACGCGCAAACGCATAGAAAAACGCATTACTGATAACGATTTTTATATTTGCAGCCTTTCTAACTTAGTAACGGTTTATAAAGGCCTTTGTATGGCGACTGATTTACCACGTTTTTTTACTGATCTTGCTGATTTGCGAATGGAATCTGCTATTTGTCTTTTTCACCAACGTTTTTCAACTAATACCACCCCTAAATGGCCACTAGCACAACCTTTTCGTTACCTCGCCCATAATGGTGAAATTAATACCATTACAGGGAATCGCCAATGGGCTAGAGCGCGATCTTACAAATTTCACACGCCATTAATTCCTGATTTACAAAGTGTCGCGCCTTTTGTTAATGAAAGCGGATCAGACTCAAGTTCATTAGATAATATGCTCGAGCTATTTCTAAATGGTGGTATGGATATTGTTCGTGCTATGCGTTTATTAGTACCACCTGCATGGCAAAACAACCCTCAAATGGATGAAGATTTACGTGCTTTTTTTGATTTTAACTCTATGCATATGGAACCGTGGGACGGCCCTGCTGGTATCGTTTTATCTGATGGACGTTACGCTGCCTGTACTCTTGATAGAAATGGTTTACGCCCCGCTCGTTACGTAATAACAACAGATAAACTAATCACTTGTGCTTCTGAAATTGGTATTTGGGATTATCAGCCAGATGAAGTTGTCGAAAAAGGCAGAGTGGGGCCTGGTGAATTAATGGTGATTGATACCTATAACGGTCGCATTTTGCATTCAAGCGAAACGGATGAAGATTTAAAACGACGACATCCATATAAATTATGGCTCGAGCGTAATGTAAAACGCTTAAAACCGTTTGAAAATTTGCATGAAAACAAAGCAGTAGGCGAACGAGCCTTTGATGATAATTTGCTGGCTACTTACCAAAAACAATTTGGCTATACTCGTGAAGAGCTTGAAAGTATTCTGCATGTTTTAGGTGAGAATGGACAAGAAGCAACAGGTTCTATGGGCGATGACACACCATTTGCCGTATTCTCTCAGCGCCCTCGTATTATTTATGACTATTTTCGTCAAAAATTTGCTCAAGTAACCAATCCGCCAATAGATCCCTTAAGAGAAGCGCATGTGATGTCTTTAGCGACCTGCATTGGTCGTGAAATGAATGTCTTTTGTGAGGCGGAAGGTCAAGCGCATCGTTTAAGTTTTCAATCTCCCATTTTGCTCTATTGCGATTTTCAACAGTTAATCAACCAAGACAGCAGCCACTATCAATCCATCACTATTGATATTACTTATTCACCTTCAGAGATTAATCTAGAAACAGCAATACATCTTCTATGTGAAAAAGTGCAACAAGAAGCCAAAAAAGGTGCCGTTTTACTGGTTTTATCCGATAGAAATATTAGCCAAGAGCGCCTACCTATTCCCGCGCCAATGGCGGTTGGGGCTGTTCAAAAAGCGCTTGTAGATAATAACTTACGTTGCGATACCAATATCATTGTTGAAACAGCAAGTGCCCGTGATCCCCATCATTTCGCAGTGTTGTTGGGTTTTGGTGCAACGGCAATTTATCCTTATCTTGCTTATGAATCATTAGCTCAGCGAATTGATAAACAAGCGCTTTCTGGTAGCTATGCTCAAGTGATGTCGAATTACCGCAACGGTATCAACAAAGGGCTGTATAAAATTATGTCCAAAATGGGCATTTCTACCGTTGCTTCTTATCGCTGCTCTCAGCTTTTTGAGGCCGTTGGATTACATGATACGGTAACTAAACTCTGTTTTTATGGCGTTGATAGCCGTATTAATGGCGCTGATTTTAACGATTTTGAACAAGATTTATTTAACCTCTCTAAACGAGCATGGTTACTTCATTATCCTATCGAGGCTGGCGGATTACTGAAATATGTCCATAAAGGGGAATATCACGCTTATAATCCTGATGTCATTCAAACCCTACAAAAAGCCGTACATAGTGGCGATTATCAAGATTATCAACGTTATGCTTCATTGGTTCAGCAACGCCCAATCACGACACTACGAGATATGTTAATACTCAATAGCAATACGACGCCGATTGCAATTGATGATGTTGAGCCTGAAACCGAATTATTTAAACGTTTTGATACCGCAGCAATGTCTATCGGAGCATTAAGTCGTGAAGCACATGAAGCACTCGCTGAAGCGATGAATACACTAGGTGGGTTTTCTAATTCAGGTGAAGGCGGTGAAGATCCCGCACGCTACGGAACCAATAAAGTGTCAAGGATCAAACAAATTGCATCGGGTCGCTTTGGTGTCACGCCATCATATTTAATGAGCGCCGATGTACTGCAAATCAAAGTAGCGCAAGGCGCAAAACCCGGAGAAGGGGGGCAACTCCCCGGTGATAAAGTCACTCCTTATATTGCACAGCTACGCTACGCTGTTCCTGGTGTAACGTTAATTTCACCACCTCCTCATCACGATATCTACTCAATAGAGGATTTAGCGCAATTAATTTTCGATTTAAAACAGATAAATCCAACTGCTCTAATTTCCGTCAAATTAGTCTCTGAACCCGGAGTAGGTACTATCGCCACTGGGGTTGCTAAAGCTTATGCCGATTTAATTACCATCGCGGGCTATGATGGTGGCACCGGTGCCAGCCCATTAACATCGGTAAAATACGCAGGAAGCCCTTGGGAATTAGGTCTAGTCGAAACACAACAAGCTTTAGTCGCAAATAATCTTCGCCATAAAATTCGATTACAAATTGATGGTGGATTAAAAACAGGTTTAGACATTATTAAAGCCGCAATTTTAGGTGCTGAAAGTTTTGGTTTTGGTACTGGCCCTATGGTTGCTTTAGGTTGTAAATATTTACGTATTTGCCATCTTAATAACTGTGCAACAGGCGTTGCTACTCAAGATGAAACCTTACGACTTAATCACTATCACGGATTACCAGAACGCGTAATTAACTACTTTCGCT
>NZ_LXEV01000014.1 GCF_001654965.1 Proteus hauseri ATCC 700826 | reverse complement strand
TTATTGCGCAAGAAACACGTGAATTAATGGCATTGCTAGGTGTAAGAAAAATCACAGATTTAATTGGCCGAACGGATTTACTTTCATGCTTAGAAGGCTATAGCAGTAAACAACAAAAATTGTTCCTTGAGCCTTTATTAGAAACGGTAACACCCTCTACTGGCACCGCACTTTTTTGCCAAGAAAAAAATGAAACTTACGATAAAGGCGAATTAAATCAGCGAATTATTTCTCAAACTAATCAAGCGGTAGAGCAACGGAAAAGTCAGACATTCTATTTTGATATTCGTAATACAGATCGCTCTGTGGGTGCAACTTTATCTGGTGTGATTGCAAAAAAATATGGTGAAACAGGGTTATCAGCAACACCATTAAAATTGCACTTTACCGGTACCGCAGGACAAAGTTTTGGCGTTTGGAATGCGCAAGGTGTTGAACTAACATTGATTGGTGATGCTAATGACTATGTTGGTAAAGGCATGGCGGGCGGACGTATTGTAATTTCACCACCAATAGGTTCAGCATTTAAAAGTCATCAAGCAACCATTATGGGCAATACCTGTCTTTACGGCGCAACAGGTGGCAAACTTTATGCAGCTGGCTTAGCGGGTGAGCGTTTTGCAGTCAGAAATTCTGGTGCTATTGCGGTTGTTGAAGGCGTGGGTGATAACGGCTGTGAATATATGACAGGCGGCATTGTCTGTATTTTAGGTAAAACGGGTATCAACTTTGGCGCAGGCATGACGGGTGGATTCGCTTATATTTTAGATGAAGAGGCAACGCTCTCGCAACGTATCAATGCGGCTTCTATCGAGCTACTTTCTGTTGCTTCTTTTGCTATTCTCGCAGAACACCTAAGGGGCATGATTACCGAGCACGTTAGATTAACGGGTTCACAACAAGGTGAAGTATTACTTTCGCAATGGGAATATTGGTCACAACACTTTAAATTGATTAAACCTAAATCTAGTGATGTAAATGCATTATTGGGTCATCCTCGTCGCTCATCAACTGAATTACGCGTTCAGGCACAATAGGAGAATAATATGAGTCAAAATGTGTATCAGTTTATCGACTTAAATCGTATTGAGCCGACAAAAAAGCCATTAGCACTGCGTAAAATTGAGTTTGTAGAAATTTACGAAGCCTTTTCATCGCAGCAAGCAGCAGCTCAGGCAGACCGTTGCTTAAGTTGTGGCAATCCCTACTGTGAATGGAAGTGCCCCGTTCATAACTATATTCCCAATTGGCTAAAATTAGCCAATGAAGGTCGTATTATAGAAGCCGCTGAGCTTTCTCATCAAACTAATAGCTTGCCTGAAATTTGTGGCCGAGTTTGTCCCCAAGATAGACTCTGTGAAGGTGCTTGTACGCTAAATGATGAATTTGGTGCGGTGACTATTGGTAATATCGAGCGCTATATTAATGACACTGCATTAGCGCAAGGATGGCGCCCTGACCTTTCTCATGTCACGATGACCAATAAAAAAGTAGCCATTATTGGTGCAGGGCCTGCGGGACTAGCTTGTGCTGACGTTCTTATTCGCCACGGTGTTAAACCTGTCGTTTATGATAAGCACCCAGAGATCGGTGGCTTACTTACTTTTGGTATTCCCTCTTTTAAACTCGAAAAATCGCTGATGGTAAGACGTAGAGAGCTCTTTAGTGAAATGGGCATTGAATTTTGCCTTAATACTGAAATAGGCAAAGATATCTCCCTTAAATCACTAACAGAACAATATGATGCAGTATTTATCGGCATAGGAACGTACCATAGCCTAAAGGGGAACTTTGCACATGAAGATGCTTCTGGCGTTTATAGTGCACTCCCCTATTTAATTGGAAATACGCGTTATTTAATGGGGTATCAGGAAGACCCACAGACACCTTATATCGACCTAAAAAATAAACAAGTCGTCATCTTAGGCGGCGGTGATACCGCAATGGATTGTGTTCGTACAGCAATTCGACAAGGCGCAACTAAAGTAACGTGCGTTTATCGTCGTGATGAAGCCAATATGCCCGGTTCAAAACGCGAAGTGAAAAATGCCAAAGAAGAAGGTGGCGAATTTTTATTTAATCTTCAACCTGTTGATATTGAAATTGATAACAAAAATAATGTTTCTGGTATTCAGGTTATTAAAACGCAAAATAATAATACGATGGAACATATTAAAGGCAGTGAGCATATATTATCTGCCGATGCCGTTATCCTCGCATTTGGTTTTAAGCCCGCACATTATCCGTGGTTAGATGAAAATAATATTGCTTACAGTAAATCGGGAAGAATTATTATTTCTGAAAATCAAGAAATAATGAATCAAACAACAAATCCAAAAATATTTGCCGGTGGCGATATAGTTAGAGGCTCTGATTTAGTGGTAACGGCTATTGCAGAAGGAAGAGATGCAGCGGAAGGGATCTTACATTACTTATCTTGTTAAAAATTATTGCTTTTAACTTAAATTTTTAACTATTTATTCTATTTATTATCCCATTTTTTTAACGTGGGATAATTTATTTTCGTACTGTTTACTTCTTCTCTTTTTATTTAACTTTTCTGTCATCTTTTAATGATAAATATCTTGTAGCATTTGTTAATAACATCACAGTCTAAAAAAATAGATTTTATTTCGGCTATTAAATTTGATAACAATCAAATATTGTCAATCAACCAACTTCATAATGGAGTCACCTAATAACTTTACAGAAAAATATAATTTATTGATGTTAGGTTCGTTTTCATAAAATTGTCATAATTAACTAGGGGATCACTATGGTGATGCAACTTATAGCTGTAGCCGTTATTATCGTAACTGTCTATTTGCTAATAAAAAAATATGAAACCCGAATGGTGCTAATTGGCGCGGGCTTATTGCTATGCATTTTGAGCCTAACCCCATTAGATGCATTTAATGCATTTAGTGAGCGCATGGTGTCTTCATCATTAATTCAAGCAATCTGTGCGAGTATGGGTTTTGCTTATGTAATGAAATACACCAAATGCGATATGCATCTGGTACATGTATTATCAAAAGTATTAACGCGTCTTGGTTTCTTCTTGATCCCAGCGACTGTTATCGTTACTTATTTCATTAATATTGCAATTCCATCAGCAGCAGGTTGTGCAGCCGCGGTAGGTGCGACATTAATTCCATTATTAATCGCCGCACGTATTCACCCAGCTATCGCGGGTGGTGCAGTTTTATGTGGTACTATCGGCTCAATGTTAAGCCCTGGTATGTCGCATAATGCCTTCGTTGCTAATATGGCAAATATGGAAGTAGTTGACTTAATTGCTCGTCATAGTCCATACAGCTTAATGGCAGGTGGTATTGCAGCCGTTTCACTGGCCGTTGTCGCTTTAGTGAAAAAAGAGTTTAAAGTTGCAGTTGCTGGAGATGCAGCTTCAGCATCATCAGCTCAAGCAACACCAGAAGCGGTTCGCCCTAACTATTTATATGCTACCGCGCCTTTTATTCCATTACTTCTGCTCATTTTACCATTCTTTGAAACGTTCAGTACCTTCAAACTGTCAGTACCAGCAGCAATGTTAATTGGTTCAATCTATGCGCTGTTCATCACATTAACTAACCCTGCTCAAGTTACTAAAGAGTTCTTTAAAGGTATGGGTAATGCTTATGGTGATGTATTAGGTATTATCATCGCAGCAGCAGTATTCGCAGCAGGTCTGAAAGCATCAGGTTTAATCGACGCATTCATTAGCTTCTTAACTCACTCTCCTGAGTTCGCACGTTGGGGTGGTACTTTAGGGCCATTCTTAATGGGTATTATTACAGGTTCTGGTGACGCAGCAGCATTCGCATTCAACGAAACCGTGACACCACATGCATCACTGTTTGGTTATGAAATTCCAGACATGGGTATGGCTGCAGCGTTATCTGGCGCATTAGGTCGCACAATGTCACCACTTGCAGGCGCAGCAATTGTTTGTGCTGGTCTTGCAAATGTAAATCCTATGGAAATCGCAAAACGTACTGCACCGGGTATGATTATCGGCGTCATCGCTGTTGCGTTATTCATGTTATAAGTGTGGAGAAATGAATATGTCAGCAATTACACTCGAAAAATTAATTAAATGGCGTCGTGAGTTTCATCAATATCCTGAAATTGGTTGGTCTGAATTTTTAACTACAGCAAAAATCGTTAAAGAATTACGTAGTTTAGGTTTAGAAGTTAAAGTCGGACCCGATGTTATTAATCAAGAGTTTGCTTTTGGTCGTCGCCGTCAAGTAGTCGAAAAAGGCCTAGCTGTAGCAAGAGAGCATAAAGTTGATGAAGCTCTGCTAAGCGAAATGAAAGAACTTACTGGTTGTGTGGCTATTTTTGACAGTGGAAAAGCAGGTCCAACTGTTGCACTACGTTTTGATATTGACTGTGTTGGTGTTAATGAAGCAACCGAAGATAAACATCGTCCACATGCAGAAAATTTCGCATCTTGTCACGCTGGTGAAATGCATGCTTGTGGTCACGATGGCCATATTTCTATCGGTTTAGGTGTTGCACACTGGTTAGTAGAAAATAAAGATAAAGTCGTTGGTAAAGTTAAAATCTTATTCCAACCAGCAGAAGAAGGCGTTCGTGGCGCAAGAGCAATGGCTGAAAGTGGTATTGCTGATGATGCTGACTACTTTTTAGGTGCTCATTTAGGCTTTATCGCTAACAGTGGTGAAATCGTTATTAATCCAACGCATTTCCTTTGCACAACCAAATATGATTTTCGTTTCAAAGGTGCGCCATCTCATGCCGGTGCTGAGCCTGAGTTAGGCCGTAACGCATTAGCGGGTGCTTGCCATGCGGCAACACAAATGCTAGGTATTTCTCGCCACGGTAAAGGAATGTCACGCATTAACATCGGTGTATTAAAAGCGGGTGAAGGCCGTAACGTCACCCCTGCTAATGCCGAAATGCAAATTGAAGTTCGTGGTGAAAATGAAGAGATCAACAGCTTTATGGCTGCAAACGCAGTACGTATGGCTGAAGGCGCAGCGCATAGCTTCCAATTAGAAATGGAAAGCGAAATCATGGGTGAAGCCGTTGACCTTACTAATGACCAAGAACTGATTGATGTGATGACGAAAGTTGTCGGCAAACACGCTGAGCTCACCGCTGTTGCAACTCGCCCATTTGGGGGAAGTGAAGATGCGACTGTTCTCGCTAAACGAGTACAACGTTGTGGTGGCAAATCACTGTACTTCGTTGTGGGTGCAGATAGAACTGCGGGTCATCACCAAGCGGGTTTTGACTTTGATGAAAAACAATTAATGACCGCGGTTAATCTTTACACGGGTTGTTTAGAAGAATTACTGAAATAATTTCAGTTAAATACTTCACAAAACGCGCTATAGAAATATAGGGCGTTTTTTGTTTCTCTCAATAGCCAGAAACAATAAATAGCTTAATAAAAATAAAAAAGCCCAGTTGTTTTAAACTGGGCTTTCTAATTTATAAACAATACGTTCAATAAATTATTTAACGACTCGCAGTGATGGGCGACCTGTTGGACGAGGTGGCTCTGGATCATCATCTGGTGGCGTTGTTGTATCGTCAGAAGCGTTATCTGTTACTAAAGATAATACTTCACCAGTAGGTACTTCTGAGTTATCTTGATGATCTTCTTCAGCAAATGCTGATGGTTGGCCATCTTCATATGCCGGTTCAGGCTCAAACATCATTCCCGCACCGTTTTCTCTCGCATAAATGGCCATAACAGCAACCATTGGCACTCGTACTTTACGAGGTATTCCACCAAAGCTTGCGCTAAATAATACCTGTTGCAGTGTCAACTCTAAGTTATTCACAGCTCGAGGTGAAATATTCAGTACAATTTGACCATCGTGCGCATATTCCATAGGAACCTGAACACCAACAATATTCACATCGACAACAAGATGTGGGGTTAAGTCGTTTTCTAGGATCCACTCATAATGCGCACGCAATAAATGCGGACGGCGCGGAGACATATCCATAATCTCCATGCTCAATTACCCTCTTGAAGGTAAGCGCATTTCACGCTCTGCTTCGGTTAATGACGCAAGGAAAGAGTCGCGTTCAAAAACACGTTGCATATAAATTTGTACATCTTTAGCCGCTGCACCACTTAGGTCTACACCTAATACTGGTAAACGCCATAATAATGGAGCAAGGTAGCAATCTACTAAGCTGAATTCTTCACTCATAAAGTAAGGATATTCTTTAAACACTGGAGAAATAGCTAACAGTTCTTCAGCTAACTGTTTACGTGCAGCGTTAGCTTGTTGCTCTGTACCTTTCTCAATGATGTTCATGAGAGAATACCAATCCTGCTCAATGCGGTGCATCATTAAACGGCTGCTACCACGAGCAACTGGATAAACAGGCATTAAAGGAGGATGAGGGAAGCGTTCATCAAGGTATTCCATGATGATACGTGAATCATACAGGGTCAATTCGCGATCAACCAAAGTCGGTACACTTTGGTATGGGTTCAGATCGATAAGATCCTGTGGAAGATTACCAGCTTCAACCTGTTCAATTTCAACACTGACACCTTTCTCCGCTAGGACAATTCTGACCTGATGGCTGAAAATATCAGTCGGACCGGAAAACAAAGTCATTACCGAACGTTTGTTGGCAGCGACAGCCATGAAAACCTCCAAGTTAATCAATTAAAGGAATGAATCCGCTTATGCATCTATCATTCCCCCATTCCTAAAAGACGAGCATACCAAAATAGCTAACTTAAATAATTATCTAAGCTATTTCGCTATTTTGGGTGACTACCTATATAAACGAATTATCGAGGGATAATCTTATCTACAAAGGTAAATGTTCACTTGTCTTTGCGGCACATATCATTATCAAGCAATACCAAAACAATCACACAGCCATATAACGTCACTGTCGTTATAATAGTTTTGGTATTACTTTCAAATTATTAATGAGCATTATTATAAAAACACCCACTAGGCAGCATTATGAAATCACAGAAAGAAAGACGCCAAAGTACGCTATTCTATCAGATTTCATGTTACTTAGGGTGACTCATGCAAATAATTCAACAGAATATGTCATACTATTAAAAAACAAAGATAATAATATTAAAAAATAACTTTAATTAAAATATTAATCTAAAAATAGTGATTTTTTGTTCTAATTAGTGCTTGTCTATTATGTGATTTGGTTACGTTAACACCTAAATACATACAATTAATTTATTTTCATACAGTTAACAAAGTTAATTAACAAAATAATGAAAATAAAAAAACCCGCCTGTGAAGACGGGTTTCAACATCAAATTGATATCTAGAAGATAACAAATTAACGTTTTGAGAACTGTGGACGACGACGTGCTTTACGCAGACCCACTTTCTTACGTTCAACAGAACGCGCATCACGGGTAACGAAACCAGCTTTACGCAGATCAGAACGTAGAGTCTCATCGTACTCCATCAGTGCACGAGTGATACCGTGGCGGATCGCACCTGCTTGACCAGAAATACCACCACCTTTAACAGTGATGTATAAATCTAATTTGCCCAGCATATCAACTAATTCCAGCGGTTGACGAACAACCATACGCGCTGTTTCGCGGCCGAAGTAAACTTCTAGGCTACGTTTGTTGATTACGATATTACCGCTACCTGGCTTAATGAAGACACGTGCGGAAGAACTTTTGCGGCGACCTGTGCCGTAGTATTGATTATCAGCCATTGCCTAATATCCCGATTAAATGTCCAGAACTTGCGGTTGTTGTGCCGCGTGGTTGTGCTCAGATCCTGCGTAAACTTTCAGTTTACGATACATCGCACGACCCAGAGGCCCTTTTGGCAGCATGCCTTTTACCGCGATTTCGATTACACGCTCAGGACTACGGGCGATCATCTCTTCGAAAGTCGCTTGTTTGATACCACCTACGTGACCAGTATGACGGTAGTAAACTTTGTCAGTACGCTTATGACCAGTTACCGCTACTTTTTCAGCGTTTAAAACGATGATGTAATCACCAGTATCAACGTGCGGAGTGTATTCTGCTTTGTGCTTACCGCGCAGGCGGCTAGCGATTTCAGTTGCTAAACGGCCTAAAGTTTTGCCGTCTGCATCAACAACATACCAGTCGCGTTTTACGGTTTCTGGTTTAGCTGTAAAAGTTTTCATTATTGAAAATTACCCAATGTTTAGTTACACGTTGGTGAACGCTCGGTTCAAATACTATTGAGGTTCACACGACTCTTGTGTCCAGCAAACCTACCCCTTCGAGTAGCACTGCTGACTCTAAAATGCGAGTTTTTTGGGAAATAAAAAACTTGCTGCAACGTGGGGTCGCAAGATTATAGAGAAGTCAGAAAAAAAAATCGAGTTATAATTGAAAACAATTGAATTATTTTTTATCAAATTCGCTTTATCAGCCAATTTAACCTGATTTTCTGGGCTAACCAATCTAACTATTAAAATCAATGCCACCTGAAGAGAAGAATTGTCCCTTTCCAAAGCGCTTGCTAGTAGCCGAGTGATTCTTACTTTAACGTAGAAATAGCTCTGTGCTACTCAACGGGTGCCATCCTAACACAGTAAAAGCTGACTTTCTTCAAGAATTAAGCAAGATGAGGCTCTATTAAATACGCTTCACTTTGCATCTCTTGTAAGCGAGATAAACAACGCTGATATTCAAAGCGTAAGAAGCTCCCTTGATAAATATCATCCATCGCCACTTCCGCATTAATGATAAGCTTCACTTTACGCTCGTAAAATTCATCAACTAAAGCTAAAAAACGTCGTGCAGCATCTTCATTTCTCGAATCCATCTTTACCATTTTATAAATTAAAACAGTGTGATAGCGTTTTGATAGCTCGATATAATCTAGCTGGCTACGCGCTTCCATACACAGCGTTGAGAAGTTAACAGCAAGTACACCATTAGCTGATTTTATAACTTGCATCGGCCGATGATTAATCGTTAATGTTTGTTCTGATTGACCGTCATGGCTAGCTAGATTATTAAAAATCCTCTCCATTTCTTGAGTATTTTTATCTGTTAACGGTGATAAAAAAAGATGAGCTTGCGTTAGCGTGCGCAGGCGATAATCAATACCTGCATCAACATTTAAAATATCACAATGCATTTTAATTTGTTCTATTGCAGGTAAAAAGCGAGCACGTTGTAGCCCATTACGATAAAGATTATCAGGTGGAATATTTGATGTTGCCACCAGCGTTATACCGCGTGCAAATAAGGCTTCAAGTAATGTTCCTAAAATCATTGCATCGGTAATATCCGAGACAAAAAACTCATCAAAACAGAGCACATCTGTTTGTGCTTTAAACGTATCAGCAATGATTTCTAAGGGATCCTCTTGCCCTTGCAAAACTTTTAATTCATCTTGAACCCGCAACATAAAACGATGAAAATGTAGGCGAAGTTTTCTTTCAGTTGGCAAACTATGATAAAACATATCCATCAGCCATGTTTTACCTCGACCAACCCCTCCCCACATATATAAACCACGCTCTGGCACCACTTGCTTTTTCTTGTTACGAAAACGGCCAAATAAACGCTGAGTTAAGGTATTTTTTTCTGGCGAAGTTGGCTTTAGTAATGCATGGTATATCTGTTGAAGATGGATAACCGTTTGTCGTTGAACCTCATCAGGTTGGTAATCACCCTGTTTTAATGCGGCTTCATAAAGAGATAACGGCGTGCTAACAGTCATGAATGCCCTCTGTCCTTAAATTTATAACATACTGATTATAGTCGCTAGAATGACGCCATTATAAGCATTAAAAATTGATTTAACATCGACGTAACACGTGAATTTCATATTAAGATTAAGGATATTATTCCACTCATGCCTTTTAGTGGTTATGATGTTATAAGAATCCATCGTCCTCACTATTAGATGAAAAGGAGTTGCCATGGTTTGGGTTTATGCACTGATTGGATTAGTTGTTGGTCTCATTATCGGCGCACTCGCAATGCGTTATGGTAATAGCACCCTTCGCCAACAAGATGCTATAAAAGCAGAATTAGATACTAAAAAAGAAGAACTTGATACTTATCGCAATGAACTTGTTAGTCACTTTGCGAGAAGCGCTGAACTTTTAGATAATATGGCGAAAGATTACCGCCAGCTTTATCAACACATGGCAAAAAGCTCTAATGAGTTAATGCCTGATATGCCAGTACAAGATAATCCGTTTAACTATCGGTTAAGCGAATCTGAAGCGGCGAATGACCAATCTCCAATTAAGATGCCGCCTCGCGATTATTCCGAAGGTGCTTCTGGATTGTTCAGACCTACTGAGAAAAAAGATAACTAAGATGAAAACGCCGCAACTTCAAACTTGCGGCGTTTTTCTTTCTAAATAAAAGTATAGAAACAGCAATAATTTACTGTGGTTTTAAAGATAACTATTGTCTTGTAAATCCATGTAAAAGGAAGCAAAACTCGCCTTCTCTCAGTGAACTTTCCTTTGTTAGTACAGGTCTTAGTGACATCGCGCCCAAATTGGGCACTCAATATTGTTTTGATAACTGTATCAAGAGACTCTAATTCATGTTGACTAAAAAAAGAAAATTATTACTTAGCGCACTTGCTATGAGTGTCGGGCTTTCACTATCAACAATCCCGACAACCAGTATGGCTGCACTTCCCGCGGTAATGCCTGCGGGTCAAGAGTTGCCAAGTCTTGCGCCAATGCTAGAACAAGTATTGCCAGCTGTTGTTAGTGTGCATGTTTCAGGTACTCGCGTACAAAATCAGCAAGTACCTGAAGAGTTTAAATTTTTCTTTGGCCCTAATTTCCCATCACAGCAACAAAGCACTCGTCCTTTTGAGGGATTAGGCTCTGGCGTGATTATCGATGCACAAAAGGGCTATGTATTAACCAATAACCACGTTATCGATAGCGCAGATAAAATTCAGTTACAAATTAATGATGGTCGTGAATTTACCGCTAAATTGATTGGTAGCGACCCACAAACTGATATCGCCCTGCTTCAAATCGAAAAACCAGTCAATTTAACTGCAATAAAAATGGCAGATTCAGACAAACTTCGAGTGGGTGATTTTGCCGTAGCTGTTGGTAATCCGTTTGGTTTAGGTCAAACCGCGACCTCAGGTATTATTTCAGCGTTGGGCCGTAGTGGTTTAAATCTTGAAGGTCTAGAAAACTTCATTCAAACCGATGCCTCTATCAACCGTGGTAACTCTGGTGGTGCTCTAGTTAACCTAAATGGTGAGCTAATAGGTATCAACACAGCAATTTTAGCGCCTGGTGGTGGCAATATTGGTATCGGTTTTGCTATCCCAAGTAATATGGCTCGTGACTTAAGCCAACAGCTTATTGCTCATGGTGAAGTTAAACGTGGCATTTTAGGTATTCGTGGCGCTGAAATGAACGCTGACCTTGCGAAATCCTTTAATATCGATGCACAACGTGGTGCTTTTGTTAGTGAAGTGCTACCCGAATCATCCGCAGCAAAAGCAGGTATCAAACCGGGTGATGTGCTTATTTCTGTCGATGGCAAACGCATCAATAGTTTCGCTGAATTAAGAGCAAAAGTCGGTACAACACCACCAGGTAAAGAAATCTTAATTGGTTTAATCCGCCAAGGTAAACCGATGGATGTCAAAGTGACCTTGGAAAAACAATCAGCTGATGCGACTCGTGCAGATAACTTCTCACCAGCATTGCAAGGTGCGACACTCAGTAATTATGTTAATAAACAAGCAAAAGGAGTTGTTGTCGATTCAGTTGAGAAAGACTCTCCGGCTGCAATGTCTGGTTTACAAAAAGGCGACCTGATTATTGGTATTAATAATACCCGTATTGAATCATTAGGTGACTTACGTAAAACCATTGATGCAAAACCACCAGTACTGGCATTAAATATTCAACGTGGTAATGAAGAAATTTATCTTTTACTGCGTAATACACCACGCTAATTAATTCGCCTTACGCATACTTTGTTTGTTTCCTTATGCCCTATAACTGTTCCTGTTATGGGGCTTTTTTTATCACTCTTTTCGTATGAATCAGGAATTTATGCGCTGGCATATCCTTTCATAAGCCAAACTATGATATTCTCGCTGCACTTGTACAAATAATCTCCCAATCAAACATAAATACAGGATTTTTATGTTAACTAAGCTACTGCGATCTGCCTTGATTGGTATTTTAACAGCTGCCATTCTCTTGGTTGCGGTACCCTCTATTCGCCCTATTTTTATTGAGCACTTACTCAATGGCGACTTTCTAAATGCCCCATTTAGTTACAATAAAGCAGTACGGCGAGCAGCGCCGGCTGTCGTTAACGTCTATAGCAGTACAATGGGAAGTTTTTCTCAAGAAGGACGAGAATTAACCTCTCTTGGTGCTGGCGTTATAATGGATGGCAGAGGTTATGTTTTAACAAATCAGCATGTTATTAATAATGCGGACCAAATAATTGTCGCATTACAAAATGGTGATCTCTATGAAGGCTTATTGATTGGTTCTGACCCTTTAACTGATCTTGCTGTTTTAAAAATTGATGCTGAAAATCTTCCTACCATCCCGATTAATAGTAAAAGAGTTTCTCATGTAGGTGATGTTGTTCTCGCTATTGGCAATCCCTTTAATATAGGGCAAACCATCACTCAAGGTATTATTAGCGCTACGGGGCGGGTGGGACTTAGCCCTACTCGTTACCAAAATTTTCTGCAGACTGATGCCTCAATTAACGAAGGTAACTCTGGAGGCGCATTAATTAATACTGAAGGTGAACTAGTGGGTATTAATACAATGACGTTTGATTCGGGTACTTATAATGGTTATCGCCCAAGTGCAGAAGGTTTGGGATTTGCGATCCCTACTGAACTTGCTGTAAAAATAATGAATAAACTCATTCGCGATGGTCGTGTTATTCGGGGATTTATTGGCATCACCGCAAAAGAGTTACCAAAAATTCGCTCTTCAAATTCAGATATCAAACAAATTCAAGGATTACGTATTTTCCGTATTAGCCCTAATAGTCCTGCGGATAAAGCGGGTATGAAAACAGACGATATTATTCTTAGTATTAATCATGCACCTGCGGTCTCTGCGATGGAAATGATGGATTATATTGCAGAAACACGTCCAAATACGGTATTGCCAGTCACACTATTACGTAATGGCGAAGAAATTAATCTTAATGTCACTATTTCTGAATATCAGCCTGAATCATAAAGCAAAAAACGCCCTCTTTAATAGGGCGTTTTCATATAAAATGTGGCACCTTGTAAACAATTTTGTTCAAAATCCACTGTTTGTCGGTAATCAGCCAAAGTACTATGGTTGCATCTACTGTATTTATCACCTGTAGTACCCTCATTTTGCCAGCCACAAACGGGACAAATCTCAAAAAAGGCTTCGTCTTTATCTTTAAAAACTAAGTAGTGACAAGCGACACAACTTACTTCAAAAGGAAGATGACAACTTCGCTTATCCATAAATATCAACTCCGATCACAATCATTCATTAACGTGACATTACTCTTTATGTGTTTTGTCAGCGCTATCGATATCTATCAAGCTATTATTATCAATGCTATGCCAAATTTTTTCTGCTTTTCTACCAATCATTATTAATGAAACAGCTAAAATCGTGAAGAAAATCGCACTATGTAAGCTATTCCAGAAATATTCAAAAAAACGGGTATATAAATTAACACCAAGGAAAGTCAGCCCAAATCCTCTTAGCATTCCATCATCTGTTTTCAAGCTAATATAAATACAAACAACCGCTACCACACCAAATAATAATGCCCAAGGCAATAAATTAACGCTTGAAGTGTAATACCATGTATCAGGATCATAATTACCAAATATCGACATTATCCAGAGTGCGATAAATAAATAAGTTAGCCCCATAATTTTACTCATGGTAAATAGGCGACGATTTACTAATAAATTCCGTAGAAAATAACAGGCTGCTAATAGCCCTAAACCAAAAAAGACAAAGCGTATAGGGTAATTCATTCCTAACCAATAAGCGCCCCAACCTGACATATAACCAGTTTCAGCGCCAAACCAACTACCTAACATTAACAAGAAAAACAGCCAGACCAAAGAAGAACGACTGATAAAACCAACCACAGCATAAATCACACATCCAATTAAAAATAGCGGCGCTATATGACCACTGCCTGTATCTAATAATTCACCTAGCTGCCAAAGAAAAAGAGCCGTAAACATCACACCGATAAATAGAATAAATTCGGTACTGTAGTGCCATTTCACTTCGTTTCTTTGCCGTGTAAAGCCCCAAAAATAGAAAGCAGATGCAATAATAGCTGGTGAGATAACGCGCATTATTTCAGAAACACTAAAAATTTCGATTAAATAAGCGACCAACGCACTGTCACTAAAAATACTGCCAACAGCGATAATTAAGCATGCAATTGCTGTCCAAAATGCATAACGACTCAAACGCTTCCAATCAAAAAGGGCACCTTGTAAAGTATTACCTAATTTTTGCTGTTCTTCGGTTGATAATATGCCCGATTTTTGCCACTCATCAAGCGCTCGACGAATAATACGTTCTTGTTTCCTTGTTACTTGCATATCAATTCATTCCTTTTCGGATGATCAACCTATTTTTATTTATGTTTTGTTACTAAATATCATCCTTAGCCAAGATAATTAGTCCGGTTATTTTAATAAAATAATTAATGTATTTTCTTTAATGTATCGCGCGCAAAATGAAATACCTTATGAATTATCTGATTCTCAAATAATGCTTTATTCTTATGATATTCGAAATAAAAAAACCGTAGCAAATACAACGCTACGGTCTCAATATAATCAAATTAGGAGTAATGACTTATTCAGTGTCACTTGAACTTAAACGTTCAATTTTAGCCCCTAATCCTTGTAATTTAGCTTCGATATGCTCATAACCGCGATCAATATGATAAATACGATCAACGATAGTTGTGCCCTCAGCAATACAACCTGCTAATACTAAACTTGCTGACGCTCTTAAGTCTGTAGCCATAACTTGCGCACCAGAGAGCTTTTCAACACCGTGGCATAATACCGTATTACTTTCGATCTCAGCGTGAGCCCCCATACGGATTAGCTCAGGAATATGCATAAAACGATTTTCGAAAATTGTTTCAGTGATCATTCCTGCACCTTCAGCAACTAAGTTCAGTAAGCTAAATTGTGCTTGCATATCTGTAGGGAATCCCGGATGTGGCGCGGTGCGCAGCGTTACCGCTTTAGGACGTTTGCCATGCATATCAAGGCTAATCCAATCTTCACCTACTTCAATATCTGCACCGGCTTCACGTAATTTTGCCAATACCGCATCAAGCGTATCTGGTTTTGCATTACGACAAACCACACGGCCACGAGAAACCGCACCAGCAACTAAAAAAGTCCCTGTTTCAATACGGTCAGGCAGAATTTTATAGGTTCCGCCACCAAGGCGCTCTACACCTTCAATAGTAATGCTGTCTGTTCCTGCACCACTAATTTTTGCACCTAAGGTATTTAAGAAATTGGCTGTATCTTCAATTTCAGGTTCTCTTGCCGCATTCTCGATAATGGTTTTACCTTCAGCTAACACAGCGGCCGTCATAATGGTGATAGTTGCACCAACGCTGACTTTATCCATTACGATATGAGCGCCTTTTAAGCGACCATTAACGTGGGCTTTTACATAACCTTCATCAAGGATAATTTCAGCGCCTAATTGCTCTAAACCCGTGATATGGAGATCAACAGGACGAGCACCAATAGCACAACCACCAGGCAGTGAAACTTGGCCTTGACCAAAACGCGCCACCAATGGACCTAATGCCCAAATCGAAGCACGCATTGTTTTAACTAAATCATAAGGGGCACAAAATTCGTTGATATTACGAGCATCAACAAAAACAGAGCCATTACGTTCAACCTTAGTACCTAAGCGATTAAGTAGCTTAATCGTTGTATCAATATCTTTTAACTCAGGCACATTGGTTAATTCTACTGGCTCTTCAGCAAGGATCGCAGCGAACAGGATTGGTAATGCGGCATTTTTTGCGCCTGAAATAGTGACCTCGCCTGATAAACAGGTTGGCCCTTGTACTCTAAATTTATCCATCTGTAGAACTCTCTTTTTTATTTTGCTGTACGCTGTATGCCTACTTAATCAAAGCCCGTTGAGTTTGCGATCCCTTTTCCACTCTTCAGGTGTGTAGGCTTTAATAGACAAAGCGTGAATACGATTATCTGCGATATATTCCATCAAAGGTGCATAAATGGTTTGCTGCTGTTTTACTCTGCTCATTCCCTCAAACATTGCGCCAACAACGACGACCTGAAAATGACTACCATCACCATTGACGATGACTTCATCTAAAGACAAGTTGTCCATTAATACTTGTTTGATTTCATTTGTATCCATAATTGCTCAATCTCAACGTTAAAATAATAATCAGTTGCCTATCCTAATAGAATCCGTCCTACTCTTAAACCACGAAAAACCCCCTTAATGATAAAAGTATCACCAAGGGGGCTTTTTATTACTTATGGCAAAAAATAAAACTAAGCAATATTCATAATTTCATCAAGATCATAGAGTGTAATTAATGTTTGGAAACGCTCTGTGGCACCTTGAATATTTAAATGACGATTTTGTGTTTCAACTTCCGCCTTCAGATGTACAAACAAGGCTAATCCCGTAGAATCAATATGGCTTAATGCAGAAACATCTATGGTATTTAAATCTGCTAACAACGTTTTACGTTGCTGCCAAACAGGCAATAAAGTTTCACGATCCAAGATCCCTTGGAGATAGAGAATATCGCCCTTTTTTTCCCAGTTTAGCGAAGCTGACATATTATTTTTTCTCTTCAAGAGTAATAGGTGTTTTTGCACTAATAGATAACTGTTTCGTTAAGCCATCGACACCTTTAGCACTTAAAATATCAGACCACTCGTTCTGTTTTGTCGTGATCATACTAACGCCTTCCGCAATCATATCGTAAGCCTGCCATTCACCTGTTTTACTGTTTTTACGCCATTGGAAATCAAGCCGTACCGGTGGGCGACCATTTTTATCAATAATAGTGACTCGGATAGCTAATGTGGTTTTGTCAGCAAAAGGTTTTGCAGGTTCAATACGATATTCTTGACCTTCATACATTGCTAAAGCCTGCCCATAAACTTGAGCCAAATAAGCTTCAAACTCAGTAAAATAAGCATCACGCTGTGCAGGTGTCGCATTTTTATAATATGGGCCTAATACCAAAGCACCAGCATATTTGATATGCACATAAGGTAATAACTCTTGCTGAACAATCTGACGTAAATACTCAGGATTTTTACGAATTTCAGGCTGTTCATTTTTCAATCTATTAAAAGTTTTTTGTGCTGCATCATCCATTAATGCATAAGGGTTGGTTTTATCAACCGCCATGGCAAAAGGTGTTATTACGACTAATAATGCAACCATCAATAAGCGTTTAAACATAATTTCGCTTCCCCTTGGGATATTTTATCAATAAATAGGATGTTTATTACCAAACTGCAATTTTAAACATCCTATTAGAATTAAAAATTAAGGTAATGTTGGGTGTTGTGTTGTTGGCTCAGATTCAGATTTTACTGAGCCATCTCCATCACCTGTTTTATAAAGGAATTGTCCGATTAAATCTTCTAACACCATAGCTGAATGAGTATTTTCAATTCTGCCACCGTCTTTTAAGAAATCAGATCCTAACTCTTCATCATAAAAGCCTAAATTAAGTGCTAAAAATTGCTCACCTAATAAACCAGAAGTACGAATAGACAATGAGCTGCTGTCTGGAATATGTTGATAAATATTCAAAATATCCAGTTCAACTTCAGGGCGATAATTCCCTTCGCTTTCTTCTTTTAACGTGATTGACGAAACACGACCAATAACCACACCGCCAATTTTAACGGGTGAGCGCTCTTTTAACCCACCAATATTACCAAAACTTGCATAAACGCGATAAGTCGGCTGATTTCCCATTGCTTTAATATCAGCTACTTTTAAGCAGAGAAAGGTAATAGCAGCTAACGCGATTAAAACAAATAATCCGACCCAAATTTCAACTTTTTTACTTTGCATGACTTAATTCCCAAACATCAGTGCTGTTAGCACAAAATCTAAACCCAATACCGCTAGTGATGAATGAACAACGGTACGTGTTGTTGCTCTGCTAATCCCTTCTGATGTTGGGATTGCGTCATACCCATTAAAAAGTGCTATCCAAGTCACCGTAATGGCAAACACCACACTTTTAATAAAGCAGTTTACGAGATCATGTCGCCACTCGACAGCACCTTGCATTGATGACCAGAAAAATCCTTCATCTATCCCTTTCCAATCAACACCAACAATAGCACCACCCCAAATACCCACAGCAACAAAAATTAAAGAGAGTAACGGCATACTAATAAAACCGGCCCAAAAACGCGGTGCAACAACACGTCTTAATGGATCGACAGCCATCATTTCTAGACTTGATATTTGTTCCGTGGCTTTCATTAATCCAATTTCAGCAGTCAATGCTGAGCCTGCTCGTCCGGCAAAAAGCAATGCAGTAACAACTGGGCCTAATTCTCGAAGTAATGATAATGCGACCATCATTCCAAGGCTGGCTTCTGCGCTAAATGTGGTTAACACAAGATAACCTTGTAAACCCAGCACCATACCAATAAATAAGCCTGAAACCATAATGATCAGCAACGACTGAACACCAACGTTATACAGCTGCTTCATTAATAATGGCCACTGTTTACGAAATTCAGGCTTACCAAAGAGCGCTCGGAATAGCATAAAACCTGCTCTACCGAATGTCGCACAAACTTCTAACGCCCTAGCGCCTATGCGTGCTAATAAATTACCCACTTACTAATTTCCTCGTCCTAATAGGTCATCCTGATAATCACCAGCAGGAAAACGGAAAGGAACAGGCCCATCAGCAATGCCATCCAAAAATTGTCTGACTTGTCGATTCGGGTTTTCCTGTAACTCTTTTGCACTACCCTGAGCAATAATCTTCTGTTCTGCAATAATATAGGCATAATCTGCAATACTCAGAACTTCTGGCACATCATGAGAAACCACAACACAAGTTACACCAAGTGCATGGTTTAGCTCATCAATCAATTTCACTAACACACCCATAGTAATAGGATCTTGCCCTACAAACGGCTCATCAAACATAATGAGTTCAGGATCAAGCGCTATTGCTCTTGCTAAAGCCGCTCTACGAGCCATACCACCCGATAATTCAGAAGGCATTAAAGTTGCAGCACCGCGTAAACCCACGGCTTCTAACTTCATCATTACCGTTGTACGGATTAATGATTCCGGTAAATTAGTGTGTTCTCTTAGTGGAAATGCTACGTTTTCAAACACATTCATATCAGTGAACAATGCACCAGACTGAAAAAGCATGCTCATCTTTTTTCTTGCGTGATATAACGCCGAGCGAGATAAAGCGGGAATATTATCGCCATCAAACCAAATTTCACCGCTATCAGGAAGAATTTGTCCTCCCATTAGGCGTAACAAGGTGGTTTTACCAATCCCTGAAGGCCCCATAATCGCTGTCACTTTACCTTTGGGTACCACAAGATTAATCTCTGAAAAGATTTTCCTGCTACCACGAGTAAAGTTCATATTGCGCACTTCAATTAAATTGTCAGTTTGTGCGGTCATGAATAAAACATCCTTAAGCCTGTCTGCATAAACGAATTTTTACGCTATTTTGGCAGGTCGTTACCTATGTTACAAAGAAATCACCATTATTTAGCAATTTATTGCGCGGTTAATTTTACTTTTCGTGCTTGGCTAGTCAAAATATGGTTGATTAGCAAAACCTTTTGACAATTATGTTTTTTATTGGCCCTGTCGTATTGGTTTTTTCTTTACCTTTCGTTCATTTTTGGAAAACTAATGGCATGCTGCTTACTTTGTCTTTATTGATTTTCGGGTTGATGTTACTCGTCTATGCTTCAGATAGGCTAGTCTATGGTGCTTCAGTTTTTGCACAATCGTTAAAGATCTCACCCGCTGTCATTGGTGTTTTGATTGTAGGCACAGGGACATCATTGCCAGAACTTTTTGTTTCTACTGATGCTGCCGTTCATAACTTACCTGATATCGCTATTGGTACTGCTATTGGTTCCACTCTCACAAACCTGCTTTTAATTGCAGGTATTGGTGCCATGATTTATCCCATGAATATCCAATCTGCCGTTTTGAAAAAAGAATTTCCATTGATGATTATAGTCATCTTACTTGCTGGCATAGTAGTTTCGAGTGGTAATTTAGGATTACGAGAAGGTACCTTACTCTTTTTTATTGGTTTTGCTTCCATTTATCTAATGATAAAAATGATGCATAAAACACTGACACAAACACGTTATGTTTTACCATTAGAAACGTTAAGTCGATTTGAATTACAGACGAATCCACGTAATTCAGTTGCCCTTTTCTGGGTGGTTATCGCATTACTGATCATTCCTGTTGCAACAAGAATGATTATTGATAACGCATTCATTTTAACGCAACAATATCAAATTAGTGGTTTCTTTGTTGGACTAACCTTGCTATCGATAGGGACAAGCCTACCTGAATTAGCCACCACTATTGTTGCCGCCCTAAGACGAGAAAATGAGTTAGCATTAGGCAATATTATTGGCGCTAATATTTTTAATCTCACATTTGTGCTTGGGATGCCAGCATTGCTCTCGCCAAGTGGTTTTAATGTTGATGCTTTCTACTTTAGTTTTGCTGTACTAGTGGCTGCCAGTTTACTCTTTGGTATCTTCTCATTAGGACGAAAACAGCGCCTTAATAGAGGGAAAGGGATATTCTTATTAGTTTGCTTTATTATTTATATTACGGTGTTGTGCGTCGCACATTCTCTTTTAACCTAAAATAAATGGTACAAAAAATGACCGAGTTTGATTTTCAGCAAGCAGGTAAAAAGGTTCTTCATATTGAACGAGAAGGATTAGCTGAATTAGAGCAATACATCAACGACGATTTTACCCTCGCTTGTCAAAAGATTTTTCACTGCCAAGGTAGAGTCATTGTGATGGGAATGGGCAAGTCAGGCCATATTGGACACAAAATTGCCGCCACTTTTGCCAGTACAGGTACACCTTCTTTTTTTGTTCATCCCGGCGAAGCCAGTCACGGCGATTTAGGCATGGTGACAGAAAAAGACATTGTTCTTGCAATTTCAAACTCAGGTGAAGCTAGCGAGATCTTGGCATTAATCCCTGTCCTTAAACGTAAACAAATAACACTGATTTGTATGACACGCACTCCTCACAGTACAATGGGGAAAGCGTCTGATATTCATCTTTGCATTAAAGTTCCTCAAGAAGCCTGTCCTTTAGGCCTTGCGCCAACTACCAGTACCACCGCAACACTAGTTATGGGTGATGCCTTAGCGATAGCTTTACTACGAGCAAGAGGCTTTACGGCTGAAGATTTTGCACTTTCTCACCCTGGTGGGGCATTAGGACGTAAATTACTGTTGCATGTCAGTGATTTAATGAATAAAGAAGATGATATTCCATGCGTTAAAAAAGACGCCTCTTTACGAGAAGCTTTGGTTGAAATAACCCGTAAAAAATTAGGTATGACAGTTATCTGTGATGATAATATGTTGATTAACGGGATTTTTACTGATGGTGATTTACGTCGTATTTTTGATCTAGGTATTGATTTAAATAACGCTAAAATTTCAGATGTTATGACGAAAGGGGGCGTACGTATTCGTCCTGATTGTTTAGCAGTAGAAGCACTTAATTTAATGCAGGCTAAACATATCACTTCACTCTTAGTGACAGAACCTAATAGTGATATTCTGTTAGGTGTTTTACATATGCATGATTTATTACAAGCCGGTGTAGTATAAGCTTGTCATAAGTTAGTAAGGATAAAAATGAATACAATGATAGAGACCTGTTATGGCGCAGTAAGCAATCAAATAATCAAAAAAGCAGAAAAAGTCCAATTGCTGATTTGTGATGTTGATGGTGTGATGTCTGACGGGTTAATTTATATGGGCAATAATGGCGAGGAATTAAAAGCCTTTAATGTCCGTGATGGCTACGGGATCCGTTGTTTGCTTACTTCTGGCATTGAGGTCGCTATCATTACAGGTCGTCAATCTAAATTGCTAGAAGACCGAGCTAAAACCCTTGGCATTACATATCTTTACCAAGGTCAGCATAATAAGCTTTTGGCGTATCAACAACTGTTAGATACACTGAACCTCAAGTCAGAACAAACCGCTTATATTGGTGATGACTTAATTGATTTACCTGTAATGGAAAAAGTGGGGCTCTCTGTTGCCGTTGCTGATGCGCATCCATTACTGATACCTCGTGCTAACTATGTTACCCGTATAGCGGGTGGGCGTGGTGCAGTACGCGAAATATGTGATTTAATACTTTTAGCACAAGGTCGGCTTGACGAAGCTAAAGGTCTTTCGATTTAAAACGAATAACGATACAGAATGAATAAATTAAAATCCTGGTTTACCCTGTTTCTTGCCATTGTAGCGCTTGGGCTAATCGGCTGGAACTATACAAATAACACTGAATTCGGTGATGGCGACATTGTTGATGACGGGCAACCGACTTATCAATCTAAATCATCGGTATCTTTTGTTTATGAACCAACAGGTTTACTGGGATATAAACTGGTTGCTGATGACGTTAAAAACTATGCTCAGCAAAAGTTTACATGGTTTACTAACCCTGTCTTAACCACTTACTCACCGACAGGAGAAGCAACATGGACTGTTCGCGCAAATAAAGCGAAGCTAACCAATAGTAAAATGCTCTATCTTTATGGCGATGTTCAAGTCGATAGCTTATCTGCCGATGCACAATTGCAGCGGATCAGTACAGAGAATGCCATCGTTAATCTGGACACACAGGATGTTTCCTCTGATGATGAAGTGACTATTATCGGCGTCGGACTGAAATCAGTCGGCTTAAAAATGCGAGGCAATCTGCGTAATAAACACGCAGAGCTGATTGAACAGGTGAACACCTATTATGAGATCTCTAATGAATCGAAAAATCCGTAATACACTGATTATCAGTACATTATTATCAATTAGCGTACCAGCTATGGCGCTTAAAGATGATACACAACAAAAAATTGTTGTGAATTCAGAAAAACAGTCGCTTGATCTGGAAAAAAACATCACGACATTTACTACAAATGTAGTAATAAAACAGGGCTCTATCGATATTCGCGCAGATAAAGTGGTTGTCACGCGCCCGGGTGGTGACTCAAATAAAACCGTCATTGAAGCCTTTGGTAATCCAGTGACTTTTTATCAATTACAAGATGATGGCAAACCTATCAAAGGTCATGGTGATAAAATGACCTATGAAATGAATAAAGAGCTGGTGACGTTAACGGGTAAAGCTTATCTTGAGCAATTAGACAGTAATATTTCTGGTGATAAGATCACTTACCAAGTTCCAACTCAGCAAATGGAAGCATTTAGTACTAAAGGTAAACAAGTCACCACTGTCTTACTGCCATCTCAGTTGCAAGAGAAAGGTACTGGTACTGGTACGAATAACAAAGGTAAGTAACACTTTATGGCGCTGTTAAAAGCTGAAAATTTAGCAAAAGCATACAAAGGGCGCACCGTCGTTGGTGATGTTAGCCTGAATGTTAACTCTGGTGAAATCGTGGGGTTACTGGGTCCAAATGGTGCCGGTAAAACAACCACATTCTATATGGTTGTGGGTATTGTTGCTCGCGATGCAGGCTGCATCACCATTGATGATGAAGATATCACTCTATTACCTCTGCACGAACGCGCACGTAAAGGTATTGGTTATTTACCACAAGAAGCGTCTATTTTTAGGCGCTTAAGTGTTTATGACAATATTATGGCTATCTTAGAGATCCGCCATGATCTTAGCGCTGAGCAACGTAAAGACCGAGCTGAAGAGCTGCTTGAAGAGTTCAACGTCAGTCATTTACGTAATAGCTTAGGTCAGTCATTATCGGGTGGTGAACGTCGTCGTGTTGAGATTGCTCGTGCATTAGCTGCAAATCCTAAGTTTATTTTATTAGATGAACCTTTTGCGGGTGTTGACCCAATTTCGGTATTGGATATCAAGAAGATAATCCAACATCTACGTGATTATGGCTTAGGTGTTCTTATCACCGATCATAATGTTCGTGAAACCTTAGATGTTTGTGAACGTGCCTATATCGTTAGCCAAGGCCATCTTATTGCTCATGGTTCGCCAGAAGAAATTCTTGAAAATGAGCAAGTTAAACGTGTTTATTTAGGAGAGGGCTTCCGTCTTTAACGCTTAATTTCGCTTTTGCTCAGTCAAGGATGACAACATTAAAGGATTTATCACATCACTATGAAACAAAGTCTGCAACTTCGTCTTAGTCAGCAATTGGCGATGACGCCACAGCTACAACAGGCTATCCGTTTGTTGCAACTTTCTACGCTTGAATTACAACAAGAAATTCAGCAAGCGCTTGAATCAAATCCTCTTCTAGAGCAAGACGAAGATCAAGACGATCACCACCAAAATGATGAAGATTACCCCGATAATCTCTCTGATAACCGCATTGAAAATAACACCGACAACGAAAGTGAACATGAAACGCAAGAGCTCGATACATTAGATGCGTTAGAACAAAAAGATATGCCAGAAGATCTTCCCTTAGATACACAATGGGAAGAGATATACACCGCAGGCACACCATCGGGCACAAGTAGTGACTATGGTGATGATGAGTTGCCACTTTATCAAGGTGAAACAACCGCATCACTGCAAGATTATCTTACGTGGCAAGCTGATTTAACGCCCTTTACAGAGACAGACAGAGCTATTGCTATTGCCATTATTGATGCTGTAGATGAAACAGGTTATTTAACTGTTTCAGCGGATGACATCTTGTCTGGAATGGGCGATGATGAGTTAGAGCTCGATGAAATTGAAGCAGTCCTAAAACGTGTCCAACGATTTGATCCTATTGGCGTTGCTGCTCGTGATTTAAAAGAGTGCTTATTAATTCAGCTTTCTGCCTTGGCAACAGATACTCCTTATCTTAAAGAAACGAAGCTAGTTATCGAACACCATTTAGAGTTGTTAGGTAATCGAGATTTTCGCCAGCTCATGCGTCAAACAAAATTGCGAGAAGAGACACTAAAATCTGTTATTGATATGATTCAATCTCTTGATCCAAAGCCGGGGCTTAGCATTGATACTGGTGAGTCGGAGTATGTTATTCCAGATGTACTGGTAAAAAAATCAGGTGAACACTGGCAAGTTGAATTAAATACAGATAGCATTCCTCGCTTACGAATAAATGAGACCTATGCCGCATTTGGGTTATCGGCGCAAAATGAGAGCGATGGAAAATTTATTCGTGATAATTTACAAGAAGCCAAATGGCTGATAAAAAGTTTAGAAAGTCGTAATGAGACATTATTAAAAGTCGCTCATTGCATTGTTGACACACAGCAGGCATTTTTCGAATTAGGTGATGAGCATATGAAACCGTTAGTTTTAGCCGACATTGCTGAACAGGTTGAAATGCATGAATCAACTATTTCTCGCGTGACAACACAGAAGTTTCTGCATTGTCCAAGAGGAATTTTCGAATTGAAGTATTTTTTCTCTAGCCATGTGAATACTGATAGCGGGGGCGAAGCCTCTTCCACAGCAATCCGGGCTTTAGTGAAGAAACTAATCGCAGCAGAAAATCCAGCGAAACCACTAAGTGATAGTAAACTGGCTAATATGCTCGCTGAGCTTGGTATACAAGTTGCTCGACGAACTGTTGCGAAATATAGAGAGTCATTATCCATCCCGCCTTCAAACCAACGTAAAGAGTTAGTTTGAGCATAACTGAGAAGGAAGACACTATGGAACTTCAAATCACGGGTCATAATATTGAATTAACCGATGCTCTGCGTGACACTGTAAAAGCAAAAAGCGCTAAATTACCTCAGTTCTTTGACAAAATTAACAACATTCAGGTTATTCTGAAAGTCGAGAAAGTGAACAAAATCGCGGAAGCGACCATTCAAGTTAATGGCGGTGAATTACATGCCTCTGCAGAAGCAGATGATATGTACGCAGCAATTGATGGATTAATGGACAAACTGGCTCGTCAATTAACCAAACACAAAGATAAACTGAGACAACATTAATTCATTTCCCATTGTAAAATGGGAATACAATCGGCAATGTTACTGCGTTGTTTACGCTGAGTTTGCCATATTAAAAACGACGCAAAATTAATCAGTAACAAAAAACCAGATGTCACTTTGTGGCATCTGGTTTGCTGGTCTAAGTGAATAAGACAATGAACAACGATACAAAAATGAAAATTAGTGACGTTCTTTCTCTGACATGTACCCATAACGATGTACATTGCACGAGTAAAAAACGCGCTTTGGAAATTATCAGTGAATTAGCTGCTACTGAGCTTAATTTACCAGAAACGCTGATATTTGAAGCCTTACTGACTCGCGAAAAAGTGGGTACAACAGGGATCGGTGGTGGCTTAGCTATCCCTCATGGACGAATTGAAAGTGATCGAGCAGACCGTGTCGTTGGTGTGTTTCTTCACCTAAACGAACCTATTGCTTTTGACGCTATTGATAATCAACCTGTTGATTTGTTGTTCGCATTACTCGTTCCTGCAACACAGTGCAAGGAACATTTACACACACTGTCTTTAATTGCCAAACAGTTAGCGGATAAAAATTTATGTCGCCAACTACGCTCCGCACAAAGTGATGAAGAGCTTTATCAGATTGTCACAGAATAGACCCACAAGGTTTATTAGGAAGCGAAAAGCATACAGTGGGATGATATTCATCACTGGGAAATTTTAAGGGGAGCTACCTCATGGTGCTGATGATAGTCAGCGGACGCTCTGGTTCAGGTAAGTCAGTCGCTTTGCGTGCGCTTGAAGATATGGGATTTTATTGCGTAGATAACTTACCCGTTGATCTGTTACCTGAGCTTGCGAAAACGCTGGCGGAACGTGATGCTTCTGCTGCCGCAGTCAGTATTGATGTTCGTAATATGCCTGAATCGCCGGAGATCTTTGAAAAAGCGCTGGAAAGTTTACCCGCTGAATATTCTCCACAGCTGTTATTTTTAGATGCTGACAGAAACACCTTGATCCGTCGTTATAGTGATACACGACGTCTTCACCCTCTTTCGACCAAGAACCTTTCTTTGGAAGTGGCGATAGATACGGAAAGTGATCTGTTAGAGCCACTACGATCACGTGCTGATCTTATCATCGATACCTCTGAAATGTCTGTTCATGAGTTAGCAGAAATGCTACGTACCCGCTTATTAGGTAAACGTGAACGTGAACTGACTATGGTGTTTGAATCTTTTGG
Source organism: Proteus hauseri ATCC 700826 (assembly GCF_001654965.1). Lineage (GTDB taxonomy): Bacteria > Pseudomonadota > Gammaproteobacteria > Enterobacterales > Enterobacteriaceae > Proteus > Proteus hauseri. Next base: position 56,571 of record NZ_LXEV01000014.1, on the reverse strand, counting down.
CTTCAAACATGGTATCCCTATCGATGCAGACTATGTTTTTGATGTTCGTTTCTTACCAAATCCACATTGGGATCCTAAACTTCGCCCAATGACGGGTCTTGATCGCCCTGTTGCTGCATTTTTAGATCGTCACACAGAAGTACACAATTTTATTTATCAAACCAGAAGCTATCTCGAACTTTGGTTACCTATGTTAGAAACCAATAACCGTAGTTATTTAACGGTTGCGATAGGTTGTACTGGTGGTAAGCACCGTTCTGTATACGTTGCTGAGCAATTGGCTGATTATTTCCGCTCTCGTGGTAAAAACGTACAGTCGCGCCATAGAACGTTAGAAAAACGTAAATGACCCAACACCGACAAGTTGCGATAAAAAATCGGCTTGGTATACACGCTAGGCCAGCAATGAAATTGTTTGATTTAGTAAAAACATTTCAATCAACGGTGATTTTACGCAATCATGAAGGGGTTGAAGCACAAGCAGATAGTGTGATTGCGATGTTGATGCTTGACTCGGAACAAGGGAGTCATATTAACATCGAAGTCACGGGAAGTGATGAAAAAGAAGCTATTGATGCTATTATTGCATTATTTGAATCAGGGTTTGATGAAGAATAATCATAATAGAAAACAATAGATTAGCATTTCTTAACAAAAGTACTTGAAAGAGATCGTGATCACCGTCTCTTTCTTTTTTATACAGAACCGCCTATTATCTCTATATGAGTTTAACAACACCCCCACCTAACCCGTGGGGGTGTTGTTTTGCATTGGAATAAATTGGAGTGTGGTATGACAAAGCCAACAATTATCATCAACGAACTTGATGCAGAACGTTTAGATTCATTACTAGAGCAACCTGCATTTGCAGATAGCCCAATTGCAGAAGCGCTAAATGAAGAGTTAGACCGTGCTGACATTGTAGCACCCGCTGACATCCCAGCGAATATCGTTACCATGAACAGCAAAGTCCGTTTTATGGACTTAAAAAATAATGAAGAGCGTACACGTACTTTAGTTTACCCTGCATCATTAAAAGACAGTACTACAGAGCTATCTGTAATGGCACCTATGGGAGCAGCATTACTGGGTTTAACCATTAATGATGAGATCAGCTGGAAGTTGCCAAACGGCCTTGAAACCAAGGTGAAAGTGTTAGAAATTCTTTATCAACCGGAAGCCGCTGGTGAATATCACCGTTAAGCAGCGCTGAAGGTTCGTGTCTTATTTTTGTTTTAATTACTGTTAAACTACATCAATAAACGCGATATCTCAGCCCATCAATGGGCTGAGATTAATGGCTATAAATACCCTTTAGGTCTTATTCACCCGCAATACTCATTTCTGGCAATAACAGCGAACCACACTGAATATTACTACGGGTTTCAATATCATCACCAATAGTGGCAATATTCGCCCACATATCTTTTAAATTCCCAGCGATAGTCACTTCGCTAACCGGATACTGAATTTCGCCGTTTTCAACCCAAAAACCACTTGCGCCACGAGAATAATCACCGGTTACAGTACTTACCCCTTGCCCCATCAGTTCAGTCACAACCAGTCCAGTGCCCATCTCTTTTAATAGCGCATCAAATGACAGACCTTGCCCTGGAATATACCAATTATGAATACCACCAGCATGGCCATTACTTTTTAAACCTAATTTTCTTGCTGAATAAGTTGTCAGTAACCATTCTTGCAATACACCGTTTTTAATAATGTCAGCATCCATAGTACGAACGCCCTCACTATCAAATGGAGTTGAAGCAAGCCCCCCCATTAAATGTGGACGCTCTTGAATATTCAGCCATTGGGGAAAAATCTGTTTGCCTAAGCTATCTAACAAGCAAGAAGATTCACGATAAATCATGCTGCCACTGATTGCGGCAACCAAATGACCGAAAATACCCGTTGCAACTTCAGAAGAGAAAATAACTGGCGCTTTCATGGTAGAAAGCTTACGAGGAGAAAGACGCGACAGTGTACGGCGCGCGCACTCTTTACCTACCCACTCAGGCGTCTCTAAGCCATCAAAACGACGACTAATGGTATAAGCATAGTCACGCTCCATATCTTCGCCTTCTTTTGCTATTACACAGCTAGACATTGAATAACGAGAGGAAGAATAACTTTTTAGTAACCCAAGACTATTACCAAATACACGCGTACCACTGTGGCTATTAAAACTACCACCTTCAGTATTAATAATACGTTTGTCGCAGTCTAAAGCCGCTTTTTCTGCACGAGAAGCCAGTTCTATCGCTTTATCGGCCGTCACTTCAGCAGGATGATAAAGATCCAAAAAAGGCGCATCAAATGCCAGTAGTTCTTTATCAGCAGGACCTGCGTAAGGGTCAACTGACGTATAACGTGCAATATCAACAGCAGCTTGTACAGCACGTCTAATCGCATCAGGACTTAAATCTGTGGAAGAGGCACTACCTTTACGTTGTTGTTGATAAACCGTGATGCCTAAAGCACCATCGCTATTAAATTCAACATTCTCAACTTCACCATAACGCGTACTCACGCTAATGCCTGTTGATTTATTAATTGCCACTTCAGCACTGTCACACTGCTTTGCTGCTAGCTCTAAAGCGAGCGAAACAGCGTCTTCCAGCTGTTTTACCTGATCTGAATTATTCATTGAGAACCATTTTTCCTAAGGAGAACATCACTTTTTACTTATTTTTAGTAAAGTAAATCAATTGACAGGTGGTCAACAAGCGATTTTCCCAGTTACAATAGAAGATATATGAATGTTATCACCCGTCGGGCTTTTGGTCATTCACCAAATCGCACTCCCGGCTTACTCTGCAACAGGAATTTTTATTATGGCAAAGCAGCCAGAAGAGTGGCATTACCTTGACCCTGAATTTGACAACACATCATCAGAAGAAGAAGAAGATGAAGAAATCATCTGGGTCAGCAAAAGTGAAATCAAACGTGATGCTGAAGTACTGAAAAAATTAGGCACCGAACTGGTTGAATTAAGTGCTCAAGAGTTAGAGCGGATCCCACTCGATGAGAAATTACTCGCATCCATTCAATTAGCGCAAAAAGTACAGCGTGAAGCACGCCGTCGCCAAATCCAATATATAGGTAAATTACTGCGTAACGTTGATGAAGATCCTATTCGCCAGGCGTTAGACAAACTTAAAAATCGTCATAACCAACAGATTCTAGTGTTACATAAATTAGAAGATCTGCGCATTCGCCTTATTGAAGGTGGCAATGAAGTGATTGAAGACGTTGTCGAACTTTATCCAATGGCAGATCGTCAACAATTACGTACACTTATCCGAAATGCCAAGAAAGAAAAAGAAGGCAATAAACCACCAAAATCATTTCGTTTATTGTTTCAGTATTTGAAAGATCTTTCTGAATCAGCGTAAAGCCTACGCTTTACCCTTATGCCCCTGAAAACGCAGTGTAGTGAAAATGAGACTATCACTGCTGTTTTCGGGACTAAGGATGTTATTTGTTACTCTTCACATATGAATTGAAAAAGTGCATCACCTAATTCAATTTGGGTTTCTTGCATCAGCACGATCAACGGCTGGAAAACCGGCGAGTGTTGAGGAAAATGCTTAAAAACCACCTGCACAGGTAATGCGATTTCCCCAGTTAATACATCCCATAATGCATCTAAATTATTACCAAAGTAATTAGGTAGATCGAACTGCTTAGCAAAGCTAAGATAAAACGCTTCCATATTGGGAAGCCTTGCAAAATCAAAAATTATTTTCTGCATTAGGGAGCAACTTTTGTCATAGTGCGATAATGATCTGTCGTTAAATAAATCAACCCATCATTAGAATACAGCAATCTATCACTGCCACGATGTCCACAGTGATAATTCACATCTGCCTCAAACCATTGACGACCACTTTTTTCAGGAAGCTGCTTTTCGCGATTCATAAAACGATCACCCCCAATTGCTCTGCCGGGTAATACTTCGCATAAATTACCGGCTTTTGCATCCCAGCCATTTGCTCTAGCTTCTTTTTTCGTTAGATAAAAATCTGGCAACTGCTGATGGCGCTGTAAATAATCAGCAACTTTATTAGCTTGTGTTTTTTCATCAATTGGTAAAGGGATCTGTGCGGGTTTATTCGTGTTACTGCTTGGTAATGTAGAAATAGACGTTGATGACGTTGAGACAGGTGCTTGGGTTTCAGACAATAAACCTTTATAAAAAACACCAAATAGCACTGCGACAACAATAAATACCGGTAATAAACGTTTCCCCATTCGTTAGCTCCTTTAACTATAACTATGATTCTGATAAAAAACTCCATCATTTGATGGAGTTTTAAAAATACGTATAGATAACTATAGCAACAATTAAGCGGTTCCGCCGACAGTAATTTTATCAAGCTTCAGTGTGGGTTGACCCACACCAACAGGCAAGCTTTGACCTTCTTTACCACAAACACCAACACCTTTATCTAAGGCTAAATCGTTACCAACCATAGAAACTTGCTGCATCGCTTCAATACCAGAACCAATTAATGTTGCGCCTTTAATAGGTTTAGTAATTTTGCCATTCTCAATTAAATACGCTTCCGAGGTTGAGAAAACGAATTTACCTGAAGTGATATCCACTTGCCCACCACCAAAGTTTGGCGCGTAAATTCCACGCTCAACGCTAGCAATAATTTCTTCAGGTGAAGAGCTACCAGCTAACATATAAGTGTTTGTCATACGCGGCATAGGAAGGTGTGCATAAGATTCACGGCGACCATTACCTGTAGGGGCAACACCCATTAAGCGCGCATTCATCTTATCTTGCATATAGCCTTTTAAGATGCCGTTTTCGATCAACACGTTATATTGACCGGGTACACCTTCATCATCTATCGCTACTGAGCCACGACGACCTTCTATCGTACCATCATCAACAATAGTACAAAGCTCAGAAGTCACTTTTTCACCAAGACGACCAGAAAATACGGAGGTTTCTCGACGATTAAAATCGCCTTCTAAACCATGCCCCACTGCTTCATGAAGTAAAACACCCGGCCATCCTGCGCCAAGTACAACAGGCATTGTACCAGCAGGTGCAGCTATTGCAGATAAATTAACTAATGCCATACGCACGGCTTCACGGGCATAAGTTACAGCGTGGCTTTCACCGTCAATTTTCGTTAAGAAATAATCATAACCAAAACGACCACCACCCCCGCTTGCGCCACGCTCGCGTTTGCCATCTTCTTCAACCAACACACTAACGGAAAGGCGAACGAGAGGACGCACATCAGCGGCTAATGTACCGTCTGTTGCTGCAACTAAAATATGTTCATAAACGCCGGTTAAAGAAGCATTAACCTGTTTTACGCGCTTGTCTTCAGCGCGAGCAGCTTTATCGACTTCATGTAATAAAGCAATTTTTTCTTCGCGAGAAAGACTTTGCAGCGGATCACTTAAGCTATACAACGGAGAATGTTGAATAGCACCCAAGGTATGAATACGACCATTTCCCTGAGCTTGAACAATGCTTCGTGCAGCTGCAGCGCTTTGATTAAGTGCATTAAGTGTTAACTGGTCAGCATAAGCAAAACCGGTTTTTTCACCGTAAATGGCTCTAACACCTACCCCTTGATCAATATTGTAAGAGCCATCTTTAATAATTTGATCGTCTAAGATCCACGCTTCGTGGTAGCTAGACTGAAAATAAAGATCACCATAATCAATTTGACGCTGTGCAAGCTGTTCAAGTGTAGATGCTAAATCATCCAGACTGAGTTGGTTCGCTTCCAACAGACTTTCGCTGACAACAGCTAAACTCATAATTCTTTTTTATCCTTAACTTTTTTTATTAAGTGAGTCAGTTTCGGGCGAAAGCGATTATGTTTCACAACCCGTATCTGTTCACGCATACCATCTAAACTATCAACGCGAATATTCAGCGTTAGTGCACTTACGGCATCAGGATTCTTTTTCAAGACCTTCCCCCAACCGTCAACTGCCATCGTATGGCCCCAAGTGCGACGCGTATCATGAGTACCAACTTGTGCAGGAGCCAAGATAATACATTGGTTTTCTATTGCACGAGCACGTAGCAGTGGTTCCCAGTGCGCTTTTCCTGTTAAACGAGTAAATGCGGCAGGTACAGAAATAATTTCAGCACCTTTTTCTCTTAATGCTTGGAAAATACCAGGGAAACGTAAATCATAACAAATAGTTAGGCCTAACTTACCAACAGGAGTATCAACAACAGTTAAACGTTCACCGCGTTGATAAATAGCAGATTCATTATATTCGCCCTGCTCATCATCAATACTCACATCAAACATATGAATTTTGTCATAACGAGCACGAATAACACCTTCGTTATCAAATACTAAACTACTACTGGTAATTTGGCTTGGGTCATCACGACTAATTAAAGGCATAGAACCCACAAGGATCCACACTTTATAACGCTGTGCCATTTTAGCAATAGCATCTTGTAAAGGCCCTTCACCCTGAATTTCAGCATGTTTATGATAATCTTTAGCACTCGAAAAAAGTAACGCATTTTCAGGGGTTAACACAAGTTCAACTGAATCGGGTAATTGCTTAATCTGTTGCTCTATTTGCGCCAGATTATTTTTTATATTTTTTCCGCTACAAAGCTGCAAAAGTGCGACATTAACTTTTTTCATAACGCCTGATTCTCCTTGAGCTGACGCAGTACTTCGTCGATTTTAGGTTGTTCCATAGTTCCGGTCACATGATAACGTATTACTGAAATCTTACTCCAAAGTGGGCCAAGAACTTTTGATGCCGCGAATACCGCAGCACCTGCAATTGGATTAATAGCAAAAGCAGTAGCTACTCCTACTGTAGCTGAAATCTCTGGGGTTACCACAACTTGTAGATCCATTTTACGCTCAATTAAATCAACTTGCCCTGTAATAACAATATCGGCAATTACCCCATCGATACGAACACTGTCGGCGTTCATCACACCTTGCTTAATGATGATTTCGCTCTTAATAGAATCATATTCAAAATTATCACTAAAAGTATCTCTGAAATCGAATTGTAATTTACGCAATAACGCATCAAAACTCACAAGGCGCAATAGTTTCCCTGCTTGTCCTACATTGACTCGTTCTATACGTCCCTTACCTAATAACGATTTAACTTCTCCATTCAACGTCGCTAAATCAAAATTCCACGGTGTATTGTGCCACTGTAATGAAAAATCAGCCGAAAGTGGGGATTGAATAATTGGCACGATATAACCAAAATAGGCCGCCATTTCATCAATTTCTTCTGCTTTCAGTTTCCCACTGAGTTTAGTGTTATTTTGTCCAGCTGCATTTTCAGACCACACACCCGTGACGGATAATTCCCCGCTGCTATTGACCAATTTACCGTTTGTCAGAAATAACGTACCATTGCTCTGTTGCATAGACGCTTTAATGTTGCCTAACAGCAATCCGTTAACCCAACACTCTTTACATTCAAACTCGACAGAAGGTATATTTTTCACTGAGAATGCAGCAGGTTTACTTGTAGGATCCATTGCTATTTTCAATGTTTTTTCTTCTTCAGAAGACTGCTCTCCATTAAAATAGAGATAATTAACATTAACTTGCCAAGGTGCTGTTGTCGTAGGTATAAACATATCACCGCGTAATTCACTACCTGAAAAAGAGAATTTTATACCATCGTTAACTCTCATAATTTCAGATTGCTGATCACGCCATTTTTGTCCTGCAAAATTAAGCTCTGGTAAGCTGATATGAATATTATCAGGGAAACTGATTTCATTTTCAGAAGGTGTTAATGCAGAAAAAGCGACTAAAGTAGGCAGCCATTTATCGCCATTTAATCCTATAAGTTCAATTGTTAATCTTTCTTGTTCAGTAAGCTTTGGTAATTTAATTGATGCTGAAGCAAGATTACCACGTAATAAACGTAACTGTTTTCCAAGCAACCATTCGCTATTTAGTGCCCACAAATTATCCGCGTTCACATCAATATTTAATTTTTCGCTATTACCTTTAGCAGAAATAATTATTGGTGGTGATGCTTTAAAATCTTGTGTTTCAGGTGCAGACAATTTACTGGTTAATCCATTCACATTTCCAGTTAAATCAACTTGATAATTAACATCACCGGTCTCAGGTAAATGAACTTTCACCTTCCCATTCCAAGGTAGCACACCGCTTATTTGACGTTGAATATCTGATGGCAGACCTTGAATTTTTTGCATATCCCACAGGCCTTTTAACCCAACATCTACTTGATAAACATCGCTATTATTGTGGCTTGTAAATGAAAAAGAGAGCGGCTGTCCAAACCAATTTCCCGTTAATATATCGCTTTCAAGTTTATCATTGTTATAACGAAATTGACCTGTTACGCCCTTTAACGTGGTATCCATAAACGCGAGTGTGACATCATTATTTTTTAGATTGATATCACCACTTGCAACCACATCTTCACCATTAAAAGGAATATCAAGCTTCAGCGTGCCATTAATATTGCCAGCAACTTTCAGTTCTTCAAGAGTATGGCCAATACTCGCCATTTGAGAATCGAGAAAATAATCTTTTAATTCATCACCTGTTGCAACAATATCGGCATCAATCACTATTTTTTCTTGTGCATAATCACTGATAACAGCCGTTAAATTCGATGCAGAAGCATTACCTACTTTGGCTTTATCTGCCGACATCCACAGCCCTTGATTGCGAAAATCTAAATTAATATCAAGATTAAACAACGCAGGCCATTCATTATCAAATTTAAATGTTGCCTGCTTTACAGGAGCATAAACTTGGAACCAACCATTATGTTTTTCAAAAGGGAAATCCACCGGATCACCATGAAAAATAAAAGTCGCATTCTCAATATTACCTGTAATAATCGCATCAGAAAGATACTGCGTTAAACTTTTACCCACATACTGCTCAGGTAAATAACGCCATGTATCACCAGCATTGCTAACTCTGATACCAGACAAAATAGACAATAATTGATCGTCGCCTTTTTTCTCATAGCGAAAATCACCCGTCACCCATGCTGACGTTGCTTGAATATCTAATTTTTGGCTCCAAAGAGATAAATCATCCTCTTTATATTGCCAATAAATTGTTCCATTTCCTTTCTCAATCTCAAGCGGGGCTTTAAATAACTCGCCTGTATCAACCTGACTATTGGTTAAAGAAAAATCTAGCTCACCACCTTGTAAGTTACCTTTTAGGCGACCATCAAAATGCTCGACTGATGGGATCTCCTGCCAACGTTTCCAACTAACATCTTGCCAACGCATATCAATGGCACTTTGTTCAAAATTAGCCGGCGTAAGGTCTAAAGCAAAATCACTTACTAAACCCGAAAATTGACGATATTGCCATTGGCGCACAAAGTCTGGCGTTAAAAATGAAAATAGAGGCAATACAGCATATAAACTATCTAGTTCTATATTTTTAGCTCGGATCCGCCAAGCTTCATCACGCTCTTTCTCTTTTGGCTGATAGAGCACCGCTAAATAACCATCGGGCCACTCTTTACCATCCATCGTAATTTTTCGTGTATAAGGAATATCTGCAAGCCAGCCATTTTCTTGCCGTCTCATTCGCAAAATAAGATCTTCTACATTTAATACGTGTGAAACCCCTTCACTTTGCCAATCCATTTCACCTTGGTGGATTTGCAACTGGCTGCCAGTAATACGCCCTTGTGTTATTTCAATCCAATTAGATAAGCTGGCTTTCGCCTCATCAAGACCACTATTACTTTTTACCCATTGGCTTAACCACGGTGATATATCAACATCATCCGCAGTAACGAAAATTTTACCATTATCTATCAACCCTTTATCATTGGTGTAGAGATCAAGACGAACCTTCATTCCACCATAATGATTAAGCAATGTATCAAGAGTTACCTCACCCTGAGCCCGATGACGATCTTTTTGGTTTAACCACATTAACTCGGGGGATGTTTAAGCTGCTGGTATCCCCCGAAGGGGTAAGAAAAGTAAAGCGGCTATTAACCAACTTAAAACGGTCGAACTGTTCAAAAAATAGAGAAGAGATATCATCAGGCTTAGTTAAAGTAATATCACCACTTTGCCCTGTAAAAATAGGGCGATGATAATTAACGTATAACTGTTCAAAGGTGAGTTCACGAAAGTAAGGACGAAAAGCAAAAAGAGAACGCCAGATATCAAAAGAAAACGTAATTTGTTGAGCCCTAACATCCACATCTTTGTTATTAATAACAAGTGAATCGACTTGAATATCAGGACCAAAATTTTGCCATTCCCCTTTAATTTTAACCATACTAACAGGGCTATTGAGTTGTTTTGTTAGATAAGCTTCAATTTCAGGACGATAATTATCAAGCCTTGGCAGAAAGTAGCGAAAACCGCTTAAAATTAAAGCAAAAACAATGAGACAAAAAACCGTTAGTAATAACAGGTATTTTGGCAGCCGCTTCATTTATGTCTCCTTTCTACCGTCATTATCATGACAAAAGAGTATCCATTACATCATCACCACATCAAATTGTTCCTGACTATAAAGTAGCTCTGTTTGTACTTTAACCTGCTTACCAACAAAAATTTCAACTTCTGCCAAAGCGTGAGATTCTTCACTTCGTAGTGCTTCTGATACGGCGGATGAGGCATAAACAAGAAAGCGATCTGCATCTATCGTTTTATGGACACGCACAATTTCACGTAAAATTTCATAGCAGACTGTTTCTACTGATTTTACCGTTCCTCGACCTTGGCAAGCTGGACAATCGTCACACAATACATGCTCAAGGCTTTCGCGAGTTCTTTTACGGGTCATTTCAACTAACCCTAACTGAGAAAACCCATTAATCGTGGTTTTTACTCGGTCTTTACTTAATGCTTGTTCAAGAGAAGCTAATACTCTGCGTTTATGCTCATCATTATTCATATCAATAAAATCAATAATAATGATGCCGCCTAAATTACGTAATCTTAATTGGCGGGCTATTGCTTGGCTTGCTTCAATATTAGTATTAAAAATAGTTTCTTCTAAATTACGATGCCCCACAAATGCGCCAGTATTGATATCTATTGTGGTCATTGCTTCTGTTTGATCGATGATAAGATAACCACCTGATTTCAGCTCAACCTTACGCTCTAATGCGCGTTGAATTTCATTTTCAACACCATAAAGATCAAAAATAGGTTGATTACCTTGGTGCAATTCAAGCTTGGCCGTTAACTCAGGAATATATTCACCAATAAATTCCTGTAATTGATTATAGGTAAGTTTTGAATCAACACGAATACTATCAAGTTCAGAACTCGCAAAATCACGCAAAATACGTTGTGCTAATGCCAATTCGCCATAAATTTGAATGCGTGTTTTATTTCTTTTCTTACGTTCAATAATTTTATTCCATAAACGTTTAAGAAAAGCCGCATCCTGTTTTATTTCGTGCTCACCCACCCCTTCAGCCGCGGTTCGAATAATAAAACCACCGTTTTCATCGCAATATTCTTCAACTAACAGCTTTAAACGCTCTCGCTCTTCTTCACTTTCAATACGCTGAGAAACACCAACATGAGAAGCGCCCGGCATAAAAACTAAATAACGTGAAGGGAGTGTAATATCTGTGGTTAAACGTGCACCTTTCGTGCCAAGAGGATCTTTAACAACTTGTACAATTAAATCCTGCCCTTGATGAACCAACTGAGCAATATCACGGACATTGAATTTTTTTTGCTCTTCACCAGCAATACATTCGGTGTGAGGCATAATATCAGAAGCATGTAAAAAAGCGGCTTTATCCAGCCCGATGTCAATAAATGCAGCTTGCATCCCGGGTAAAACTCGACTCACCCGACCTTTGTAGATGTTTCCGACTATGCCACGTTTGGCTTCTCTTTCAACATGAATTTCTTGAAGTATGCCTCCGCTGATATAGGCAACACGGGTTTCAGATGGAGTGACATTCACTAATAGCTCTGCAGTCATGAAATCTCCTTCTCATTAGCTAGAGACAAAAATTGAGCTATCAACGCCTCGGTTTCAACAAGAGGTAATCCGACAACAGCGTGATAACTTCCCTCAATCCGCTGAACAAAACGGCCTCCTTTTCCTTGAATACCGTAAGCGCCTGCTTTATCCATCGGCTCTCCAGTTTCAATATACGCGTTAATTTCCTGATCTGTCATCTCTCTAAATGTAACTAATGTGACGACCAATTGATTTACTGTATGATTTCTATCAGAAATTGCAATCGCGGTGATCACTTGATGGGTTGATCCCGCTAGCGCGCGTAACATTTGTGCGGCATGAGCTTTATCACGAGGTTTTTCAAGAATTTGACCTTCGCAAACAACTATTGTATCAGAACCTAAAACCGGATAATCACAAGGTGCTTGTCGCACCCCTTCTAGCGATTTTTCTGTCGCTAAACGAGTAACATACTGTTCTGGCGTTTCACCTTGTTGCCAAATTTCATCAATAGCTGGCGTAATAATACTAAATTCAACATCCAATAATGCGAGTAACTCGCGTCGTCTTGGTGAACTGGAAGCAAGGTAAAGCGTTGTCACAGTTAGTGTCCTCATGACGGTAATACAAAAATACCGCCATGTTCAGTAAGCTGTTAGTGTACAGAAAACTGATGACGGACTTTGCGAAGTAAAAAATAGAGCCAGGGCCAAAGAATACCACTGACTGGACTATTCCAGAATACTTGGGGGTGAAAAGTAACGGGGGAAAGCAAAAATTCTGCCCAAAATACAGCAAGATCAACCACCACAACCGTAACCATAACAACCAAAGATTGCTGCCATAATGCAAGATTACAAAAAAGTTGATATTTAAATGCCACGACATAACTCACTAAAGTATAAGCAAGGGCATTCACACCTAAGGTTGTACCTTGGACTAAATCCATACTCATGCCCAGCACAAATGCCGTTCCCACACTAACACGATGTGGAATAGCTGTTATCCAATAGATAAGAAATAGTACTGGCCAAATAGGGCGATACATCTCTAATTGCTCAGGCCACGGCATAATTTGCAATACTAAGGCGATTAGAAAAGAGAGCCAAATAATCCAGCGCCCGCGGCTTTGATAAGGATTCATCGCCACTATTGACCTCGGCTTGTGCTAGGTTGCGCACCCGTACTTGTTGTAGGAGGTGTGACAGCCGGAGTTTGGGAGTCAGCTGTATTTTCTAACGGCTCCTGAGACATAGAACGAGGTAATGGTGGGCCTGCTTGCTCATAGTTAGGCAACACTTGTGGCATCAGCTGCATTAAACGTTCATTTGCTGCATGATAAACTTCTGAAGGTAAAGGCGGTTCACCTTTTTTATCCGAAGCACCCCACAATAAAAGTAGATAACGTAAACGCTGTAATTCCGCAGAAGGTCTTACATCAATAACAGAATAGGCACGTTGATTATCCACTTTAACCGAAGAGACAACCCCAACCGGGTAACCTTCAGGGAAACGGCCACCTAATCCCGATGTCACTAATACATCCCCAACACGAATATCAATATTAGCAGGCAATGCTTCTAATAACAGATCGTCAGCACATCCACCACCAGATGCAATAACGCGAATATCATTTCGCAATACTTGCACAGGCAAAGCATGGCTCGTATCACAAATTAACAGCACTCGGCTGGTTAACTCACTTACGGCAATTACTTGTCCAACAACGCCTTTATCACTGATAACGGGTTGTCCTTCATACACACCATCATTAGTACCTTTATCAATTACAACTTGATCTCGATAAGGTGTACTGTTGCCTGACAGCACTTGAGCTACTGTCATCTGTTCATTTTGGCGTAAAGGTGAACCAAGTAACTCTCGTAAACGAGCATTTTCTTGCTTAAATTGTTCAAGTAATTGGCTTTCACCACTACGAACAAGCAACTCTTTTCTCAGGGCTTGATTTTCAAACTGAAGGCGTTCTCGTGTGGCAAAAGTTTCAGAGATTTGGTCAAGAAAACGACGCGGGCCATTGGCAAGAAAATAGAAAGGGCTAACAGCCGTATCCAAATATTGACGGACTTTAGAAAACGCCCCCAAACGATTATCAGCAATTAGTAATGTAATAGCGATAATCACGGCGATTATTAATCTTAGTTGCAGGGATGGTCCCCGACTAAAAATTGGCTTCATAAACTCAGAGATCACTCACACGGGAAGTAAAAGAACGGGTGTCGATATTCACACCAAGGGGGAATCCGTTCTCCCTTGTTTAGAATCAATCTTAATCTTCGCTAAACAGATCGCCACCGTGCATATCGATCATTTCTAATGCTTTACCACCGCCACGAGCCACACAGGTCAGTGGATCTTCAGCCACAATCACAGGGATGCCCGTTTCTTCCATCAATAGACGGTCAAGGTTACGTAACAGAGCACCACCACCAGTTAATACCATACCGCGCTCTGAAATATCAGAAGCCAATTCTGGCGGACATTGTTCTAATGCAACCATAACTGCGCTGACGATACCTGTTAATGGTTCCTGTAATGCTTCAAGAATTTCATTAGAGTTCAATGTAAAGCTACGAGGCACACCTTCTGCAAGGTTACGGCCACGAACTTCGATTTCATTAACTTCATCTGAAGGATACGCTGAACCAATATCATGCTTGATACGTTCTGCGGTTGCTTCACCGATTAGTGAACCATAGTTACGACGGACATAGTTAATGATAGCTTCATCAAAGCGATCACCACCAATACGAACAGAAGAAGAATAAACAACACCATTTAAAGAAATAACGGCAACTTCAGTGGTACCGCCACCGATATCAACCACCATAGAGCCAGTTGCTTCTGAAACCGGTAAGCCAGCACCAATAGCTGCCGACATAGGTTCTTCAATCAAGAACACTTCGCGAGCACCAGCACTTAATGCAGATTCACGAATTGCTCTGCGCTCAACTTGCGTTGCACCAACAGGTACACAAACCAATACCCGAGGGCTTGGACGCATAAAGCTGTTGTTATGAACCTGTTTTATGAAGTGTTGAAGCATTTTTTCGGTTACATAAAAATCAGCAATCACACCATCTTTCATTGGACGGATAGCTGCGATATTACCAGGAGTACGCCCCAACATCTGTTTGGCTTCATGCCCTACGGCTGCAACACTTTTTGAGGTTCCTGCGCGATCTTGACGAATAGCGACAACGGAAGGTTCATCGAGAACAATACCCTGCCCTTTGACATAAATAAGGGTATTGGCGGTACCCAAGTCAATAGACAAATCGTTGGAAAACATGCCACGAAATTTTTTAAACATACGAAAGGATAATCCTGCAAGCCGGGACGGAAAAATCCGTCTACTCTACCAACCACAATAAGCAGCGACAAGGCGCGATTTGCTACTTAGTTAAAAGTGGACACGTGAATAATCTTAAAGGCACAATATTCTACGTTACTTTTCCCAATTGGAGCAGAAAAAAACTGCATAAAAATGGGCTAATTAAAACGATTAACGTATAAATTCGATCCTACGTTGTAGATATTTGACTTAGCTACAATACAAACAACGATTGCATCAATAAAGAAAAAAACTTTCTTAGTAGCCACTATGTGACTCAAAAGCCTTGCTACAAGTTCAAATAAAATTTATTCATTTGATTATTCACATTAGCTATATCGAAATTTGATGATATTTCACCTTGTTATTTTTATTGATTAACCAATAAGAATACTCACCAAAGGCATATCAAAAACAAAGCATTCTTCTATTGACCCACAATATAAGTGCTTAATTTTCATCCTATCGTAAAACATCAAAGGCATCATCCATTAATCAAGATATAAACCCCAGAATAATCTCTACTCCAATTAACGCAGAACCCTGAGTTTATACACTAAAAAAGGTTAATTTGTCTCATTATTACAATAGATATTGTGCACAATCACGACGCCACCTAAAAAATCGCCTATCATGTTAGCAATAAAAAATCGATAAGGGGTCATCATGAAAGCATTATTACTTGAAGAACAAGGCGATAAAATATTAGCAAGCGTTCAAAACGTCGATGAAGCCAAACTACCCTCTCATGACGTTATCGTTGATATTCACTATTCCACTCTTAACTATAAAGATGGATTAGCGATAACAGGTAAAGGAAAAATTATTCGACAATTTCCAATGATCCCTGGTATCGATTTTTCTGGCGTTGTTCATCACAGTGAAGATCCTCGTTTTCATATTGGTCAACACGTTCTATTAACAGGCTGGGGTGTAGGCGAAAATCACTGGGGTGGGTTATCACAAAAAGCGGGCGTTAAAGGCGATTGGCTTACTGCTGTTCCTGAAGGCTTATCCTTAAAAAATGCCATGATTATTGGTACTGCGGGTTTCACTGCCATGTTGTGTGTTATCGCATTAGAACAAGGTGGTATTACCCCTCAAAGCGGTGAGATCTTAGTGACTGGTGCAAGTGGTGGCGTCGGAAGCACTGCAATTAGCTTATTAAGTACGTTGGGATATCAAGTTACTGCGTTAAGTGGCAGAAGTAGCAACCATGAATACCTAAAAAAATTAGGTGCAACAAACATTATTACCCGTGAAGAATTTGAACAGCCGGGCAGAGCGCTAGATAAACAACGTTGGGCTGGTGCACTAGACACTGTTGGCGGACAAATTTTAGCTAATATTTTAGCGCAAACAAACTATAACGGAACCGTGGCTGCTTGTGGATTAGCAAGTGGTTTCTCATTACCAACTACCGTTATGCCATTTATTTTACGCAATATTCGTCTGCAAGGTGTCGATTCTGTTTATTTCCCAGCAGAAAAACGCGCTCAAGTTTGGCAACGTTTGTTACAACTATTACCGGAAACTTTCTACCAGCAAGCCATGACCGAAATTACACTTGATGAAGTACCACGTTATGCTCAAATGATCATGGATAACCAGGTAACGGGTCGCACACTGGTAAAAATTAGTTAAATTTACGTCCTATCGAACAATTTTCTGGCATTAAAACACTTCTTTTAATGCCAGATTGCGATTATTTTCATTTCAAACTGCCAAGTAAATGTGATCTAGATCACATTTTAAATATATATTAACGATCACCCTCAAATAAGGTCATATTTCCAGTGACATCAATAAATAACGTGATGTTATGATTATTTTTTAAACATACGTTTATTTTGCTTTATGAGCATAATAATAGCGCAAAAACGTTCTCTATTTTACCGAAATAAAGCTCGCCTTCCCTGATTAGACCAGTATTTTGCTGCTATCTTCTGTGAAATGTCTATAATGTCGGACTTTGTGATATGCATCGTGACATTGAATACAATAAAAGATGACAAAATGAAAAGCACAGGTTATTTTGTCATTTCGTTGACGTATTGACGGAGATAGAAGCATAATGTCGGAAAATTTTCATATTTTGCTCCTGAATGGTCCGAACCTGAACCTGCTTGGAACGAGAGAGCCGGAAACCTACGGACACTTAACTCTGGACGATATCGTTCACAGTTTGTCAGCAGATGCTCAAGCATTAAATGTGAAGCTTAGTCATTTTCAGTCGAATGCTGAATTTGAGCTAATAAATAAAATTCATGCAGCGCGCGGTAATATCGATTATATATTAATCAATCCCGCGGCTTTCACGCATACCAGTGTTGCACTGCGTGATGCATTATTAGGGGTGAATATTCCATTTATTGAAATTCACCTTTCCAATGTCTACAGTCGGGAGCCTTTCCGTCACCATTCTTATCTCTCTGATATCGCAACTGGCGTCATCTGTGGATTAGGTGCAGAAGGTTATCGATTTGCTTTACAGGCAGCGGTTAACCGTTTGTCTTAATAAAAAACATCAAAAAGAGTACGGAATCAACTCATGGATATTCGTAAAATTAAAAAACTGATCGAGCTGGTCGAAGAGTCTGGCATTTCTGAACTGGAAATTTCTGAAGGTGAAGAGTCAGTACGTATTAGTCGTAACTCTGGTTTTCAGGGTCAAATGGCTCCTCAGCAATATTTTGCGGCACCAACAGCAGCGCCTCAACCTGCATTGGCAACTGCCGTTGCACCAGTAGCGCCTGAAACGCCAGCAGTTGTAGCCCAAGAGATCAGCGGTCATGTTGTTCGCTCACCAATGGTAGGAACGTTCTATCGTTCACCAAGCCCAGAAGCCAAAAAATTTGTTGAAGTCGGTCAGCAAGTGAATGTTGGTGACACTCTGTGTATCGTTGAAGCAATGAAAATGATGAACCAGATAGAATCCGATAAAGCAGGCGTTGTTAAATCTATCCTTTGTCAAGATGGCGACACCATTGAGTTTGACGATCCACTCTTTGTCATCGAATAACGAGGCAGGTCCATGCTAGAAAAAATCCTCATTGCCAACCGTGGTGAGATTGCACTGCGTATTCTAAGAGCTTGTAAAGAACTTGGGATCAAAGCAGTTGCCGTTCACTCCACGGCAGACCGTGATTTAAAACACGTTCTGCTGGCAGACGAGACTATCTGTATTGGTCCCGCTGCTTCAGCAAAAAGTTATCTAAATATTCCTGCAATTATTGCAGCGGCTGAGATCAGCGGTGCACAAGCTATTCACCCAGGATATGGTTTCCTGTCTGAAAATGCTGATTTTGCAGAGCAAGTTGAACGCTCTGGCTTTATTTTTATCGGCCCAAAAGCTGAAACCATCCGCCTAATGGGCGATAAAGTTTCTGCTATTGAAGCGATGAAAAAAGCAGGTGTTCCTTGTGTTCCAGGATCTGATGGTCCTTTAGGTAACGACACTGCAAAAAATATCGAGATTGCTAAATGTATTGGCTATCCAGTCATTATTAAAGCATCTGGCGGCGGCGGCGGACGCGGAATGCGTGTTGTCCGTGCTGAAAAAGATTTAGAACAATCCATCATAATGACTCGTGCTGAAGCCAAAGCGGCATTTAGTAACGATATGGTCTATATGGAAAAATACCTTGAAAATCCACGCCATATTGAAATTCAGGTCATGGCTGATGGTCAAGGTAATGCAATTTATTTGGCTGAACGTGATTGCTCTATGCAACGCCGTCACCAAAAAGTTGTAGAAGAAGCGCCAGCACCAGGTATTACTCCAGAAATCCGTAAAAATATCGGCGAACGCTGTGCGAACGCTTGTATCGAAATCGGCTATCGTGGTGCAGGTACTTTTGAATTCCTATATGAAAATGGTGAATTCTACTTTATTGAGATGAACACCCGTATTCAGGTTGAGCATCCAGTAACAGAAATGATCACAGGCATCGACCTAATCAAAGAACAATTACGTATTGCATCTGGCTTGCCGTTATCGGTAACTCAAGATCAGATAAATGTTCACGGTCACGCTGTTGAGTGTCGTATTAACGCAGAAGATCCGAAAACCTTCTTACCAAGTCCGGGAACGATTACTCGCTTCCACTCACCGGGTGGGTTTGGTGTACGTTGGGAATCGCATATTTACGCAGGTTATACTGTTCCACCTCATTATGATTCAATGATCGGTAAATTGATCACTTATGGTGAAACTCGCGAAATCGCGATCTCTCGTATGAAAAATGCTTTGACAGAACTTATCATCGATGGCATTAAAACCAATATTGAGCTGCATCAGTTCATTATGAATGATGAGAAATTCCAACAAGGTGGCACAAATATTCACTACCTTGAAAAGCGTTTAGGATTAGCTGAGAAATAATATTTTCTTATCGATACAAAAAAGCATAGTTAAATTAACTATGCTTTTTTTTTGCTTTATTTAATTGGAAAACCTTTAAAAGGCTTTATTTCACGAATACTAAAGCTGGTATTCATCTCTTTGATATTACCTATTGCACGTACTTTTACCATCGATACATTATGAAAATCGTCCATATCCTTTACGACTAACTGCAAAATATAGTCATAACGGCCAGAGATATTATGACAAGAAATAACGTTTTCAATTTTCATTATCTCTTGTTCAAAATGCGCCATATTATCTTCAGAGTGTAAATCTAGCGTAATATTCATAAAGGCATAAAAATTAAATCCCAAGTGTTTAGGATCAATATTTGCACGATAATTTTTTATTACACCCTTCTCTAGCGCCTTAAGTCTTTTCCAACAAGCTGGGGGAGACAAAAATACACGCTTAGCTATTTCTGCATTATTTAATCGTCCATCTTCTTGTAACAGCTTAAGGATACCCATATCCGTTTTGTCAAGACTCATCATATTCGAGACCTTGTGACGTTAATCAAAATAACGTTTTTATCAAATATTATTCGCTTATAGATTCATTTTAACTAATTTTATTAATAAATAAGCGCGTACAGATTCCAATATGAAAAAATAATTAACCAGCCTAATTGCTAGAATGACTCGTGAAGTCTCGTTATTCAGCTAATACAAAATCATTAAAAATCGTGTTCTAAAACGAGTTAATAAAACAAATACTATAAATTACTTACACATGGGATTACACATATGACCTTATTAGAAAAAAAAATCGATAGGGCCTCACTATCAAAAGAAGAATGGAAAAAATTAACCCGTTTTGATAATACAGACGCGGGTTGGATCATCATCAGTATTGGTATGGCAATTGGCGCGGGTATTGTTTTTTTACCGGTTCAAGTTGGCTTAATTGGGCTATGGGTCTTTTTGCTTTCTTCTATTATTGGCTATCCTGCCATGTACCTTTTTCAACGTCTATTTATCAACACTCTTGCCGATTCTAAAGAGTGTAAAGACTACCCTGGCGTTATCGAAGGTTACCTGGGTAAAAACTGGGGAATGTTTCTTGGCTTACTTTATTTTTTAATGCTTGTTATTTGGATATTTGCTTACCCTACTGCATTAACTAATGACACTGCATCTTACCTACATACTTTTGGTGTTACCGATGGACTTCTTTCTGACAATCCATTCTATGGCTTAATTCTTATTTCATTTTTAGTACTCATTACATCACGAAGTGAAGAACTACTATTTAAAATTTCCAGTTTTATGGTGTTATCAAAATTACTGGTTGTGCTCGTTCTTGGTTTAATGATGATAAGCATGTGGGATTTATCAAAAAATATCGATTCATTCCCTCCTTTTCGTCTGCTTATTAAAAATGCCATTATTACGTTACCTTTTACTCTCACCTCAATTTTATTTATTCAATCACTTAGCCCGATGGTTATTTCCTATCGAGCCAAAAACCAGTCAATTGAAGTTGCTCGCTATAAAGCACTAAGAGCAATGAATATCTCATTTGGCACGCTGTTTTGTGTCGTTTTTTTCTATGCCGTTTCTTTCACTTTCGCCATAGGCCACGATGAAGCAGTAAAAGCGTATGAACAAAATATCTCCGCGCTAGCAATTGCAGCGCAATTTATTGAAGGAGACGCCGCTAAATTTGTCACACCTGTTGGTGTTGCTCTGAATGTTTTTGCACTAATGACCGCTTTCTTTGGTGTATACCTTGGATTTAAAGAAGCCGTTCAAGGATTAGTAATGAATGCGCTTACTCGTGTTATTCCAGCAGAAAAAATTAACAAGAAAATACTTAATTTAAGCATTGTTATCTTTACTGTGGTTATTGCATGGGGAGCCATTGTTCTTAATCTACCCGTATTAATGTTCACCTCTATTTGCAGCCCAATATTCGGTATTGTCGGTTGTCTTATTCCTGCTTATTTAGTTTACAAAGTACCTTCGTTGCACCGTTATAAAGGATTATCACTCTACTTAATTATTTTTACGGGCATCCTACTTTGTATCTCTCCATTCTTGAAATTTATTTAATAAAATGAAATGTATTAAAGGCTAAATCATGAAATATAACTTTGATGAAATTATAGATAGAAAAAATACCGATGCGCTAAATTATGATGGCTGGCGTCAATATATTTTCAAGGCAGATAAAGATGCAAAATTTGCCTTTGCAGATGATGAATTCATTAGAATGTGGGTAGCTGATATGGATTTTTCTACGCCACCAGAAATACTTGACGCAATTAAGGCCAGACTAGACAGGAAAATATTAGGTTATACCAAAATCTATGACGATGAGTATTATCACATTTTTAAAGATTGGTGCCAAAGACACTATAATTGGAATATTGATACTCGTGAGATTGTTTTATCTCCAGGCATTATTCCTGCATTAAATCGCTTAGTTCCTTTATTAATTAAACAAGATGAAAGCATTTTAATTCAGACGCCTTCTTATACGCCATTTAAACAAGCAGGTGATTATAATTCACGCCAAGTTATCTATTCTGATTTATTAGAAGAACAAGGTGAATATGCACTTGATTTTGCTGATATGGAACGAAAAATTAAAGATAGCTCATTGAATATTAAATTATTTATTCTATGTAACCCACAAAACCCAACAGGAAAAGTGTGGACACAAGAAGATTTAATAAAAATGGGAAAATTGTGCATCGAAAATGATATTTGGATAATATCAGATGAGATTCACTGCGACTTATTACGTAATGGTGTCAACCATACTCCTATTGCCAAGCTTTTTCCTGAATATGACAAAATCATTACCTGCATGGCTCCAAGTAAAACATTTAATCTCGCGGGCAACTTAATGTCTCATATCTTTATTAAAAATGAAGAAGTGAAAAATGAGTGGCTTCGTTTATATGATGACTTTATTTCACCATTAAGTTTAGTAGCAACAAAAGCAGCTTATTCTGAGTGCGATGAATGGTTAAAACAACTTAAAAACTATCTTGATGATAATTTCAAATTAGTTGAAGAATTTGTTCACACTCATTTTCCAAAAGCAAACTTTAAAGTGCCCGATTCAACCTATTTAGCATGGATCAATCTTAAAGAATACTTGCCAGAGAATATCGATAATCAACAGCTTTCACTCTATTTTGCTAACAAAACAGGCATCCTGCTAGAAGGTGGAAATATGTTTGTTAGCAATGGCGATAACTATATTCGCATCAATCTTGCATGTCCTCGCGCCATAATTAAGCAGGGATTAGAAAGAATTAAAAACGCCCTTTAGTTTTTTAAAGTTACCTTTGTTTTAAAGGGATAAAGGGATAAAGGGATAAAGGGATAAAGGGATAAAGGGAATACTTTCATTTTATAGAGATGAGTTATATTAAAAAGAGTACGATGATAATTAATCTATTGAAATCGTACTCTTTTTGTTTTTTATTACTCATAAAATCATAGAAAAATATTTCTTTATTATTTTGATTAAAAAAACATCTTTAATCTAATAATCATTGATAATGAACGCGATATCTGCTTCAAAGCAACTCTATATAACTGTTAAAAAACAATTAGATAATAAATACTTTAATCTAACCGCTTAGTTTATGACTAATTTTCACTGAATCACTATTCACTTTCCCGTACAATCCTCCCATTCGTTTTAACCCTATTAAGATTGGGAGAACAGATGGACAAGCGTTTTGTTCAGGCCCACAAAGAAGCCCTTTTGGCCCTAATTTTAACTTTTATGTATTTATTGGGTTGGTTAATGACCGCCTATTTACCTGATAACACACTAGGCATTATTGGTTTACCGCTTTGGTTCGAGCTTTCATGCTTATTTTTACCTATTTTGTTTTTTCTGTTGTGCTATCTAATGGTTCGTTATTTCTTCAAAGATATGCCGCTAGGAGATGAGCATGACGATGCAAACTGAAGTTATTGTACCGCTGATTGGTTATCTACTATTGGTCTTTCTGTTGTCGGCTTACGCCTACCGTAAACGTGAGAAAGGAGAATTTCTTAACGAATACTTCCTTGGTAATCGTTCGATGGGCGGCTTTGTTTTAGCCATGACTATCACTGCAACTTATGTCAGTGCAAGCTCCTTTATTGGTGGCCCTGGCGCTGCTTATAAATACGGCATTGGTTGGGTGCTGCTTTCTATGATCCAGCTACCTGCAATTTGGCTTTCTTTGGGCGTATTAGGGAAAAAATTCGCCATCTTAGCGCGTCGTTATAATGCGGTAACACTTAACGATATGCTATATGCACGCTATCAGAGCCGTTTTTTAGTTTGGTTTGCCAGTTTAAGTTTATTAGTCGCTTTTATTGGTGCCATGACTGTGCAGTTTATTGGTGGTGCTCGACTATTAGAAACCGCCGCAGGCATTCCCTATGAGTTTGGCTTATTAATATTTGGTATCTCTATCGCGCTGTATACGGCAATAGGTGGATTTCGCGCGAGTGTATTAAATGATGCATTACAAGGTCTTGTAATGCTGCTAGGTACCTTTATTTTACTGTTTGCTATCATTTATAAAATTGGTGGCTTAGATATCGCAATACAAAAACTCAATGCTATCGACCCCGCATTAACATCGCCACAGGGCGCTGATGGCATTTTAAGTGGGCCATTCATGGCATCATTTTGGGTGTTAGTCTGTTTTGGGGTGATTGGATTACCCCATACGGCAGTACGTTGTATCTCGTATAAAGACAGCAAAGCAATGCACAAAGGCATTATTATTGGCACTATTGTGATGTCATTACTGATGTTTGGTATGCACTTTGCTGGCGCATTAGGTCGTGCCATCATTCCTGATTTAACGGTACCTGACCAAGTAATACCCACACTAATGGTTGATGTATTACCGCCTTTTGCCGCAGGTATTTTCTTAGCCGCACCAATGGCGGCGATAATGTCGACCATTAACGCGCAATTGTTACAATCATCAGCGACGTTGGTCAAAGATCTCTATTTAAATTTTGCGCCTCACGCCATAACTAATGAGAAACGCATTTCACGCTTATCGAGCCTTTCAACCTTGATTTTAGGTGTACTTTTGCTCTTTGCAGCGTGGAACCCACCGTCAATGATCATTTGGCTGAACTTGCTGGCATTTGGCGGATTACAAGCGGTTTTCTTATGGCCATTAGTGCTCGGCCTTTACTGGAATAAAGCCAATCGCTATGGTGCGATAGCTGCGATGATCACCGGGGCAACGCTTTATGCAACCTTGGCGACATTCAATATTCAAATTGCTGATTTTCACCCTATTGTTCCTTCACTATTACTGAGTTTAGCGGCATTTCTTGTGGCTAATCGGTTCGGAGAGCATACTTTAGCGCAATCCGTTCCATTACAGTGAACCCGTTTTTAAAGAGATAGATTAATATGCCTTGGATACAATTAAGACTTAATGCAACTGCGGCGAATGCAGAAGCGATTGGTGATGAACTTGTCGAAAGTGGTGCTGTATCAGTCACTTTTCAAGATAGCCACGACACGCCTATTTTTGAACCTCTGCCGGGTGAAACTCGTCTTTGGGGTGATACCGATGTTGTTGGTTTATATGATGCTGAAACCGATATGAAGATTATCGTTGCCATGCTGGAGAACAACCCGCTATTTGGTCAGCATTTTATTCATAAAATCGAACAGATCGAAGATAAAGATTGGGAACGCGAATGGATGGATAATTTCCACCCGATGCGTTTTGGCGAGCGCTTATGGATTTGCCCTAGCTGGCGTGAAGTGCCCGATCCTAACGCCGTCAACGTTATGCTAGACCCCGGTCTTGCTTTTGGTACAGGAACCCACCCAACAACCTCTTTATGTTTACAATGGCTTGATGGTTTAGATTTAGCAGGCAAAACGGTTATCGACTTTGGTTGTGGCTCCGGTATCTTAGCTATTGCGGCACTTAAACTGGGTGCAGCAAAAGCGATAGGCATTGATATCGACCCGCAAGCTATTCAAGCTAGCCGAGATAATGCTCAGCGTAACGGTGTTTCTGATGCTCTGACGTTATATCTTGCCAAAGATCAACCAGAAAATCTTTCTGCTGATGTTGTTGTCGCTAATATTCTAGCCGGCCCACTACGTGAACTTGCGCCTGTGATTAGCACTCTTCCTCGTCAAGGTGGCCATCTTGGTCTTTCTGGCGTATTAGCAACCCAAGCAGAAGGAGTGAGTGCTGCTTATGAAGGATTATTTACTCTAGATCCTGTTGCTGAAAAAGAAGAATGGTGTCGTATTACCGGCGTGAAAAAATAACACTGTGCAAATATTAACCAAATCGAGATAATCTCATTAGGTTAAAATTTCACTTAATTATTGTTTATCAGACATTAATCTCATTTTTGTCTGATAAACTTCACTTTGTTAAGAGTGTTTATCAATTCTGTACTATCAATTTTCAAAATAAAAAATATTTATAACCACATGTTTTTATTGACTAAATAATATAATCAAAAAAAATCAAGTGTAAAAAAGTAACTTTTTTTCACGATTTGGTTAAACTTTGTCCTTTCATATCTGATAAAAAATGCGTAATATACGCGCCCTTGCAGTCACAGTTTGGCCCTCTTTTCATCTATGCGAATCGGACAGTATCAGTTAAAAAATTGCCTTATCGCAGCTCCAATGGCTGGCGTTACAGACCGACCTTTTCGGTCACTTTGCTATGACATGGGTGCGGGTATGACAGTTTCTGAAATGCTTTCTTCTAATCCTCAGGTTTGGAAGACAGACAAGTCTCGGTTGCGAATGGTACATAGCGATGAATTGGGGATCCGCTCCGTACAGATTGCTGGAAGTGACCCTGCCGATATGGCTGCTGCTGCGAAAATAAACGCAGAAAGTGGCGCTCAGATTATCGACATAAATATGGGTTGTCCGGCAAAAAAGGTGAATAAAAAGCTGGCGGGTTCAGCATTGCTTCGTTATCCCGACCTTGTCGCAGAGATCCTCTCTGCTGTGGTTAACGCGGTTGATGTACCTGTTACTCTGAAGATCCGTACTGGCTGGTCACCTGATGAACGTAACTGTGTAGAGATTGCCAGATTGGCTGAACGTTGTGGTATTCAGGCTCTCACTATTCATGGACGTACACGCGAGTGTTTGTTCAAAGGAGAAGCCGAATATGACAGTATTCGGACAGTTAAGCAGAGTGTTTCTATTCCCATTATTGCGAATGGAGACATAACTGACCCGCTAAAAGCCAGAGCAGTGCTCGACTACACTGGAGCCGATGCTTTAATGATCGGTCGCGCTGCTCAGGGAAGACCCTGGATCTTTCGGGAAATCCAGCACTATCTGGACACAGGTGAACTGCTGCCACCAATGCCGATTGCAGAGGTACAGCAAATAATGCAAATGCACGTGCGTGAGTTGCACGACTTTTACGGTCAAGGCAAAGGAACTCGCATTGCTCGCAAGCATGTCTCTTGGTATCTCAAGGAACATGCCCCTGATGATCAGTTTCGGCGCTCCTTCAACGCCATAGAGGATGCCAGCGAACAGCTGGAGGCGTTGGAAGCATATTTCGAAAATTTTTTGCGTAAATAAATAAAAGAGCTGACAGAACTATGTTCGAACAACGCGTAAATTCAGACGTACTAACCGTTGCCACCGTAAATTCACAAGATCAGGTGACCCAAAAACCTTTACGTGACTCCGTTAAGCAAGCACTGAAAAACTATTTTGCTCAATTAAACGGTCAAGATGTTAATGACCTTTATGAGCTAGTATTGGCTGAAGTTGAACAGCCTTTGTTGGACATGGTAATGCAGTACACCCGTGGCAACCAAACACGTGCAGCGCAAATGATGGGCATTAACCGCGGCACACTGCGTAAGAAACTGAAAAAATACGGCATGAATTAATAGAAGTCGTATAACACATTGAATTAAAAAGCCCTTTTCATTATTTGTTAAGGGCTTTTTTGTTATTGTTTATACATATATTTATACATAGATATCTGAACAGTTATATAAACAAGCGATAAGGTAGATACAAACACGGTGATTGTTAGCTTTCTACTATGTTATGCCAAAGGCATGATCAAAATGGTGATACCTGTTTCGCCAAACTGATTACTTAATGTGAAGAGGGAAAGATAGGTAAACTACAAAATTTTAGTAGCTTAAATTATATACAGCAAAACTCTATTATCCTGTAATTTATTCACTACCCCCCTATAAATCTTTTTGAAGCCCTCAACTGTGCACCCTATGCACCATTAACTTAATCCATTGATATTAAATAATAAATTAGGGTGAACACGGTGTGCACCAACTGTTCATACTGTGCACCTTTTTGCTGATAATTTACTCATTTGGCGATTTACACTAGGTGGGCGACTCCTTGATATTAAGGCGTCCTATTCGAGGTGAGTGTGTTTAACGTTCTAACCTATTGATAATTTCACAAATATGTTTTTCTCAATAACTCGGGGACAATTTTGTCCTCTGGAAGACCAAAGCACTAATAAATGCTTTGGCTCAGATTTAAGCTGTGGTGTGACTGTAAAGGTATTGCGATTTCCACCATACCTATACTGTGGTGATTTCCACCATGGTTGATAACGAAAATTTGCAACTAACAATAAGTCAGCTACACCCCATCAAATGAGGCTAAACGTTCTTTTTGCTCCCCCGTTAAGTTGAAAGCAAAGTCTTCATGCTCAATTTGCCATGTACCAAAGCTCATAAGGAAAGCAATAGCAGGGTCAATCTTGTTGGCTGATTTCTTTTTATTGGGCTTGATATTCGCGTTTGCGTCCGTTTCCATGACGACATTAGCCATCGCCCACGCAAGCACCGGATCGCCATTGTGACGAATGATTTTACGATTAACAAATACCTCGGCTGATTTCGCCACAGGGCTAAACTTCATGTAAGTTTGAGGGAATGGCTCAACATCTAACCCCGCACCTTGTAGCTGAGTTCTTAAGTGGGTAGCGTTCCATGTATCAAAACCTGTCAATTTGATATTAAATTGTTGGCTGTCTCTAAGCACATCATCACGAATGCGATCATAATCAATACAATCACCAGGAGTGGTACGAAGCCAACCTGACTTAACCCATTGACGGTAAATAGCCCTGTTCTTATTGGCGGGGTTCTGTAACTGCGCTTCGGGAATATAGTGGCGAGTCAATAACAACAATTCATTATCAACAGGAAAGGTATAGCAGACACTGGTAATATCCCCCGTAGAAGATAAATCCATTCCCGCATAACACGCTAAGCCTTTAAGGTCTATTTCGGTATAGTCCATTTTACACGCTAACCATGCGCCCTCACCCATCCAAGGCGTTTCCCCCTGACACCAGATATTAAAGCGTTTGGTTAACATTTCTGTCCATTGTGAGGGAATACCTCGCGCCTTTTGTATCGTGTCATACAAAGCATCACCATCAACCGACACATTAAGATTGGGATTTGCCTTTATCCACAGCCTTTCATCGTCAATTTCTTTTTCGTCATCAAGTTCATAAATCAAAGCA
Source organism: Proteus hauseri ATCC 700826 (assembly GCF_001654965.1). Classification (GTDB taxonomy): domain Bacteria; phylum Pseudomonadota; class Gammaproteobacteria; order Enterobacterales; family Enterobacteriaceae; genus Proteus; species Proteus hauseri. The sequence goes on along the minus strand of NZ_LXEV01000014.1, from coordinate 27,349 downwards.
AATAACGATTCATTTTGTTCTTCACCGGCGAGGATTTGACAACAATAATCATAATGTTGTTTACAGGCTGAAATGACATTGCTCCCTGACGTTGTGATCGCAAATAAAATCCCTTCAGGACGCGCCCCCATCCCTAACTCAAGAGCAGAATAAACCGCATTATCAGGGTGTAAGTGATATTCATCAACAATGGCTAAACTGGGATTGGTTCCCTCAATCGTGGCGGCTTTAGCGGCAAGAGGTTTCAATAAGCTATTACGTTTCGGATTAATCACTTTATGTTGTTGTATGGCTACCCGTTTTTTAAGCGGTTTAGACAGCACACACATTTGACGGGCATCATCAAAGACAATACGCGCCTGATCTCGGCTCACTGCAGCGGTATAAATATCTTGCTGCCCGTTTTCCATCACCAAGAACCAATTAGCCAGTATTGCTGCAACGGTGGATTTTGCATTTTTGCGGGGAACCTGAATATAAGCACTGCGGTATTTTCTTCGCCCCGTTGAGATCATCTTGAAACCAAGGAGATTCGCAAAGGCAAATTGTTGCCACGGTTCAAGCTCTATCGGCTTACCTCGCAAGTGCCCTTTAACATGCGGGCAAACACGGGAGAACCCGATAAAACGCTCTACGACCTCATTATCAAAGGTATAAAGCGGATTATTTAAGTCATTATAGTAACGTTCAACGGCTTGCTTTAACCGCTGACAGGCAGGGATTTTACCTGTTTTAATATCGCTTGCGTACTGCTCCCATGCGTTCATAGGCGATCTAATTCGTCCTCTTCCTCGGTTTCAATTGGATTTTTACGACGAGAAACGGGATCGAACCCCAGTAAGGAAGACATTTTAATCATGATTTTTTCAGCATCAGCCTTGGCACTCAATGAGGGATTACGGCTCTCACTGCCTTGACTATTGATAATGCTAAACCCTCGATTATCTAAGTCTTCAACCGCTTTACGGTACATCGCATAATTGACGCAATACAATTCTAAATTGTTCCAATCGGCTAACGTCAGATCGTCACGTTCTGCCAATATTTTGGCTTTTGTTTTCCACTCTTTCGTTGCTATCTCATTAAGATAAACGGGGGGTTTAGGTGCTCTTGCCATAACTATTTCTGTTTCCTAGTAAATTATTTTCAAAAAAATTACCGTGCGTAAAAATTCGAGGAGGGGGGCGGTTCCTGAGACGAGGCCGTTTGTCATTTTTGATACCCCTACCCTTTCTATATGTTTCTCTAACGATTTCCGAAACATTCCATTAGCTCCCTATCACGTTGAGTATTGCGCCCTGTAATGGGCTTTGTAGGCGTTTTTAATTGTCGTTGTCTATACGGTTCACTGTGCTTTAAGAGTCCTTTAACCAACTGATTTATTTCATTTTCACGCATTACGGTTATACTCATCTCGCCAATCATTATTCCGTGTTGCTTTTGCCTCTAACTCTCGATACTCCCCATTTTTACGCTTTTGCTTAGTGAGTGGATCATGCTTAAAGGTTTTGGTGTTATGACAACTGTGACATAACGCTTGATGGTTAAAATCCACCCAAAACAATACGTCACTATCACCGTTAATAGGAATAATGTGGTCAACAATGGTTGCAGGGGTATATATCCCTTTATTGAGGCAATGCACACATAACGGATTTAACTTGAGATACTGTAAACGGTACTTTCCCCACTGATTGCTATAACCTCGTTCGGTTCGTGTCCCTCGCTGGCTATCCTGTTGTCGTCTGGCTTCTTGTTTATGTTCTTCACACCGTCCAGACTTCACCCGCTTATTACAGCCTTGATAACTACAACGCTTTAGGGGTTGCCATGGCATCTAGTACACTCCCACATCTCGATAGGTTGACCACAGAGAATGAATAGTCAGCGGAACTTCTTTTAATCCATCACTGCCTATCATCTCTCGGTTCTCATAAAGCAAACTGATATACATTAGACAGCCCACCTTGATCGCTGGAGTGAACGACAATCCATCATCAAATCGTTTACCGATATGTTGTTGGCACACTTCTAATGCGGCATCAATATAGATAGCTAATATGGCATCGTCATAATCATCATCAATACGGCAATGCAACTTCACTTCATCAAGGCTGATATTAGGTTTAGTCACGCTCTACACCCTCACAAATAATTTCCATACTGCCCTTGGCTTTATCGGCCACAATACTTTTAATATCCCAATGATTACCGTCCGTGCCGGCGTAGCTAAACATCAACCGATCTGCTGTGGTGATATCAGGAAAATAACGAAACCAAACTCTCACCGTGGTTTCACTCTGTGTTTGCTGACTGCTAAAATACTCGCGCCCTCGGATCCCTTTTACCTCAGCCCAAACTTTCGCAATATCGAACCACATCACCTCATTACCACTAAGCGCATCCGGTTTAAGCTTTGAGCGCTGAATAGTTACCCGTTGATTCATGCGCCCCGCTTTCATTCATCCACCTTGTCAGACTCTTTTTTAACTTCAACGGTCTGTTTCCATGCCTGACTAAATTCATCACCACCTTCACGAGGAGGCAATCCCTCACGCTCACGGGCTTCATTCGGACACATGACTCCCGACTTAATCGCGGTTTCATAACTGCGGAAACGCTCCGTAGGATTAGCGCGGAGTAAATCTGCCGTATCAAATTCCACTTGATAGCGAATATTCGGTGTAGGTGAAGTCAATAACAGCGCTGATTTAATTTGTTGCTCAAAGTTGGCTAACCATGGGCGCATAGTGATGGTCAGTAAGGCACGACTTGCCTCACTAAAGTTGCTGTAAGTACTGTTGGAATACTCTTGTAAAAAGATAGGGCTAATGTTGAACATACGGGCAATATCTTCAATGGTAAAACGCCTTGAGGCTAACCACTCCGCATCTTGGTTACTCATGCCTAATTGTTCATATTCCATGCCCCCCTCAAGAATGGGGGTTTTCCCTGCATTACGTGCCCCTTTGTAGCGTTCTAGGGCTTCCAATGCCTTAGTTCCTTTGAGGCTATCGAGCCATTCACCCGATTTAATAATGCCAGATGCCATCATGCCGTCTTTCATAATACTCGCGCCGTGTCGTTGTTGAGCTAATCCTAGACCCAATGTTTCACGGCAAATCGTGACGGGTGAGCGACCTAAAAAACCGTCATCGGTCGCATAACGTAAATGTAAGATTTCTTCTTGTAAGTAGGTTTTCACCTTACCGCTATACGGTTCAGTCACGGTATAACTGTATCGGTGCTCCCCAAGTCGATTAATCACTACCGCACTAGGGGGATAAGGGTGTATTGATTTAGGCTGCCCATCTTTTCCCCACGCAATCACCGCATAGGCGTTACCATTGAGCAAACAATGACGCATTAACGTGCGCTTAAATTGAAAAGCGGTCTGACAGTCATTCGGGTTTTCATTGAGAAGATAATCAACAGGATGATCACTTAACCACTCTCTTGATTCGCGCCCTTTATCATTGTGTACCCGATACAGAAAACAGGGCATGGAGGCAATAGCTTCACTAATGACCGTCACCGCATTCATCACGGCAGGTAAGCCCTCCGCAGTTGACGAGCTAACGTGTTCCCCTGAATTTGTGTTAGATATCCCCGCCAGAGAAAGAAACTCATCAATACTTAAACTGCGGGATTCGGAGGCTTTACGTTTGAATGGCCACATTATTCCACCTCAACCAATTGTAACCAGCGGTCAAAATCTTTTACCGCTTGCGGTTTACTGAGTGTTAAGGAGCGTTTGGCAATTTCTACGCCGCTATCAGGATAAGCGGGTAAACTGGTGATGGTGATTTCATGGAGTTCGGCTTCTAATACGGTTCTGACATACGGCTCTTGACCAATATCCCACTGATCTTTAATCGCTCGGAAACCAAAACTCATACCGTCAATATCACCTCGTTCAACCAAGGTGAGAACATCACGCCCTAGTTGCGTATCAGGCGGAGTGAGTTCAAAACGTAACCCCGTTTCATCTTCGGTAAGTTGTAATGTGCTAGAAGTCGTGCGCCCCAATAGGTTAGTGTAATCATGTTCGTATAACGCCCTGACATCACTCCCTTTTGATAAGCTGTTACTAAAGGCATTTTGGGAAAATTGTTCGACAAACTCATCCCAAAGCACATGAGAGCGTAAGCCCCATTTAATGACATAACCCACCAGCTTTTTATCACTGGCAGAAAGTGTTGCAGTACGGATTTCTAACTCGGTATTTTTCATAGCCTATTCCTGACAAAAAAGAGCGCTCCTGAGATCACAGGAACGCCCCTTGAGTTATTTACCCGCGACTTTAACTTCCAACACTTTAATGGCGTTAGAATCCACCAGCCCACCGCCTAAATATTTATCGGTGTGAACTTTGATAAAGCCGGGTTCAGTAATGTTGTCAGGGCGAGTACGTGTACCCGTTTCATGATCCACAATGAAGTAACCGCGTTTAAAGTCACCTAATGCAATCACATCATCAGCCATGTTTTCGAGATAATGAACCGGTAAGCCTAATAAGGTATCAGGATCGCCAGACTGTAAACGGTCACGCCAGATATAATCCCCATTGCCATTTTTCAGCTTCTGTACTTTAGCAGCAGTATTGGAATTCATCACCCAAACGGCATTTTTGCGATATTTCGCACGCAATTTAAATTTCAGGTCAATCAGGCTATCGGCTTCAATGCTGGCAACGTCAAGTTTTTCCAATGTACCGAACGCGCGCGCTTTATCGGCTTTGGCTTCACGAGGATAAGCTAAGAATCCTTTTGCTTTTTTCGTACCATCACCCGTCACAAGATCGGTTTCTTCGGTATCAACAAACGTGTCGCCAATTTCAGTGGTTAACCAGCTCAGAATATCCACATCACTAAAATCAATAATTTCTTGCGTAGTTTTGGGGTAGGCGTAGATAGGGAATAATTTGATACTGACTTCTTCTAACTTCGGTGTGCCAGTTTCGGTGCGGGCTTGCCCCTCTTCACCGTGATTGACCTTTGCCCCACCCACAGAAACCAGTTGTTTATATTCGTTGCTGTGCGTAGTTTTGATGGTACAGATTTTACGCATCACCGAATCATCGGTTAATTGCTGCATAATCTGCTTATTCAGTTCAGGAATAACGGTATAGCCACCATCAGCCGGAACCCCTGTCGATAAAGTACGGGTTTCCCCTGTCAGGATATAATGACGCAATTCATCATTACTGACGGCTTTATCACCTAATACGTGTTTCCCTGTTTGAGTGCGTTCTTCCTCTGCAATCGCTTCATAACGGGCAATTTCAGTATTCAGAGACTCCGACTGACTACGCAATTCATCAAAGTTTTTTGCTTCATCTTCGGTGAGTGAGCGTTTTTCTGTTTCTGCTTTAGTGAGCAATGAGCGCATTTGCTCGGTGAGAGTTGCCTTTTGTTGGCGTAATTCGAGTAGTTTTTTCATGAAGTGGTTTCCGTAAACAATAAAATGTTAAGACGTGAAACCAGCTCGGAAATAGGGGAGACCGTTTAACTGGAGATGCTTGTCTGATGAGCAAGGATTAAACGGTCAAGTGGCGGCTCACGTCTGAGTGCCACTCATTAATATATATCTGAAAAATATAATAAAAAGCCCCTATTATTGAGAAGGCAAGCATACAAAAACATGGGAACAGATAACTTACACTTCTTTACATTGTAATAAAAAACAATTATCTACTGTTCATAATATTGGGTCACGTAATCTTCAAATTTTTTTATTTCTAATTTAGTTGGTGGCGAAACTACCAAAGATATTAAATAAGTTGCAAAAGCAAAAATCAGAAAGAGAATTGTGGATATGAATTCTTCACGGTATATAGTAAACACAGAACCCCAAAAAATAATGATACTTTCTAAGAGTAATAACATTGCTATATTTTTATCTTTTCTAACTATATTTTTATCTAAAGTTATTTTTTTATCATTCAATATTAAATATTTGTCAAATTTCTTAAAAAATCTCATTGATTCATATCCATCAGGATGGTTATTTAAAATTAAAATTGCTTGATGTTGAATCTTATCATTCGATATGCCTAATAATTTTTTTCTTATAATTCTATTTTCTTCCTTTTTTGAAAAAGAAACTATTGAATCATCATCAATATAATCAGAATTACTGGCAATGCTTTTTAAAAAAGTAGATGTTTTTATCTCTAACTTATTCTTTTCTTTATATTCATAAATAAAACCATTTTTATATAAAAACAAACCTATAATACTAAGAATAAATACTATAAAAACGCCTAACAACCCATAATTATTTATAATGTTATTAAAAACACTCTCTATAGTTCCCCACATATATTAAATCCTTTTTTTAATTATTTATCACTCAACCATTCGGGTACATCATTCATTATTTTTCTAAACTCTTGCAGTTGTTCAATTAATACATCTAATTGTTCTTTATTCGTTGCTAAGATTTCCTCTGATAATGTGTGTCTTAAATTTCCGCTTGTATCTTGAAAGAAAAAAGCATGTCCACTAACCAACTCACGATAATCAGCCGTATGTAAATCATCGAGTTGTGTAATGTTATGATAATCATAATGTGCCTGTATATCTTCTCGCGTAATCGGCATATCGCCTCCTAATTTAAATACAATATTACCTGCCAAAAGAAGCCTTTTTAAAACCTATTTGCCTATTTTAACAGCACTTAAACTAAAAATATAAAAGGTGCACAGGGTGAACAGTTGGTGCACAGTTGAGAAGTAACTATGCACCCTATTTTTACATTATAAATCAATAAAATATAAAGATTGGTGAACAGGGTGCACAGTTGAACATAAAACTTTATAACTAGGGGGGGCTAACTTTTTCTTAATTCAGGTACTGCAGGGAGCCACTCATTAGCTTCATCAGTTAAATCAACGTTATAGTAATAACCCCGTTTCGTTTTAAACTTTCGATAATCCTTTTTATACTCTTGCATCACCTTAGGTAATGAGTCCCCAAACTTGGTTAATGTTAACGGTCTATCAAACCCATAGGCTTCCATAAATGATAAATAAGCATGGTAGAGATAGATCCTCGGCGCACGAGGATAAATATTCTTATTCCCCATCTTCATCCCTAACTCTTCGCCCAATGAAACCAAATAAGCACAAAAGCTATACAATGGATCTGAGTTACTTTTGACGGCTAAAGCTTCGCCTGAATCTCTCTGTTCTTGCAGTAATAATTTAGCCTTATCTTGGCAGGTAAATAATTTCAATAAATAGCGAATAATAACGGGTAACTCTTTGCTTATCTTCTCAGGTAACAAGGGATCTTTATCATTCTCTTTAACGGGGGTATTAAAAGAGAAAATAACCCGTCTACGTGCTATCCCTCCGTTACGTTCAGTAAAGCTCATTGGTTCGTTATTCGTCGCTAAAACAACTGCTTTAATAATGGTTGAAAATTGTTTCTCATACTTACCATCAACCTCGATTAAATCACCGCCTGTAATGGCTTTAATACCTGCCCCCTCTCCAACATATTTTACTTGGTCAGGTAAGGTAATGAGACTTTTACCCACAAATTGATAGCGTCCTCTCGCCTCATCTAAGGCTTTCATGTTACCACTGGCGGTATTGTGTTCCCCTGCAAGTAAAGTCGCGATAGAGGTAAAAACACTTTTACCACTCCCTCCCTCACCCGTCACTTCGATAAATAATTGCCAATCATACCGATTAGCTAAAATCATAAATAAGCCCGCATTGATACGGTTCATCTTTTCTTCATCGTTGCCCGCCGAATGAGATAACCACTTATAAAAACTAGGGGCATGTTGTTTTAAATTCTCATTAGATTCAGGCGCAGTGAATACGATCCCATTATGATTAAGTAACCAGTTTTCGGGTACATGAGGCTTAAATTGTTGAGTCGATAAATCATACACGCCATTACTAAAACCAATTAACTCTCGCTTTTGCTCACCTAAAACTGGAATTTGTAATTTCAACGCACCAATCGCATTTTTAACCCCCGTTGGGCTATAAGGTGTTTCATATTCATCAAAGATCGCTACCATTGCCCGTTGTAAATCACTATCAGATACTTTATTCCATACCCCATCGACATAGTGATAAACCATTTCACTATCTGGAATAATAGCGAGTTTTCCGTAACGTTCTGCGAGTAATGCGCCTCGTTGACTGGCCGCCATTTGTGAGAGATTGGTGTTCGCCCCTTTTTTATCCGCATGAATAACTGTTACTGTGGCTAAATTATCCATTTGGTACATTCCCTCATTAAATGCCTGTTTTGCTTTCTTAATCCCAAATTGCTGACGGTAATCATCCCAATCGGCTTTATCTTCTGTGGGCGGTAAAGTTACCCAACCATTAACCGTTTTAGCGGCTTTTTCTGCTGAAATTTTACCCACATTCGGCTGACCGATCTTAATATCATTATCCGCAACTATAATTATCTTTGCTTCGGGATAATGCTTTCTAGCCCATTCAGCAACAGGTAATAAATTCCCCTCATCAATCGCAGCCAACACCAAACCACTATGCAGTTGACTCACTGTTAAGGCGGTTGCGTATCCCTCGGCAATCAATACTGTCTCAGTCGTTTCTATTAATTCAGATAAGGGCATAAAACTGCCCTTTTTCTTTGTCCCTGATATCAGACGCTTTTCACCGTTAGGCTTGATAATTTGCGCCCCTGTGACCTCATTACCGCGCTGAATAATTAATAACATCGAACCATCAGCGAGTATTTTTACGGGGCAATCGTGCCCCTTTTGAGTCAGGTACGCTGATTTACCTACCGTCGTTTGAGCCACCAGCTTTTGTACCTTTTCTGCAATAGGTTGAGACTCTGATTTTGGAGCCTCCTTTCTGGCAGGTTCAGGTAAAGGCAATGACAAAGCTTGTGAGACTTCTTTGGCCGCCTCATAAATAGAGATACCTTTTACTTTGGCAATTAAATCTAATCCATCACCGTGATTAGGCTCATCACATTGGCGACAAAACCAATTGCCATTATGGTGATCATCAATAAAGTGAAAACGGTCAGTTCCCCCACAGACAGGACAGGCACCATGTTTTCCCCGTTCCGGTACATCAACACCACAGGCAGGCAGGATACCGCTCCAGTGATTTACTGCATTACGCTTTACTTCACGGATCAGCTCAATATTAGTCATTGCCTACCTCCGTATAAGGAAATCCCTCACGTTGATAGATTTTAAATTCCGCTTCATGCTCATTAAAACGCATCGCATCAATCAAGCGAGGTAAATACATCAATGACTCACCGATACGCCGTAAATCATTTTTAGCTTGGCTTTCATGGTAATCTTTATTTGCACAAGCCCCAAAAGCACACTCCCCCATGACACGTAATGTCGATAGCAACCCGTCACAAGTGTCAGAGGAAACACTTCTAAATTTTCGTAGTTCTTCTGTGCTCATGGAGTCCAAATCAGCCTTTACAAGATAGTCATAGATATCAGACATTATTTTCACTCCCCACCGCATGACTTAAAGCATCACGAACATTTTTTGTATAGTCGAGTGAGATGCTAATCATGTTAGCAACATCTTGATTGTCCTCAGCTTCAAGCCATATCGTTAAGAGAGTCTCTAACTTGCAAATATCCATAATCGGGCTATCGAGTAATAATGCTATTTCATTGTTTTTCATGCTGATACCCCGTTGTTATCACGTAATGATTGGCTAATTTGTTGGTTTAAATCACAAGCACTTGAAATCAAGTCTAATAACTCTTGAGAGCATTCATCCGATGCTTTTTCAAGAATGACGCTATATAGAGAGCTGGCTAAACCTGCTTTATATTTTGCTGTATCAATACAAATGGTATTAAGCATGATCTCCCTCCTGACGAATACGAGCAGAAAAGAGACAAGGTGAGTCGGGAAGTAAAGAACGAGCTTCTTTCTCGTTGCTGGCTTCAACGGAAAAATATTTAGATTGCTGGCATGAGAAGAAACGCCATTTAAATTTAGGGTGAGTTTGGGTAGACTTATACATAGCCATAGTGTTACCTCGATTAACATTGTGGTTAGAAGCCCTGTTAGTGCTACAACACTGCGGGGCTTTGTCATTGTTGAACGCTACAACATCCAACTGGCACCCAGTATAAACATTAACTGGCGCCCATTTCAATACTTTTATTAAAACTATTTTTGTGTATACTGGCACCCATATAAATAAATATGGAGCAGTAATAATGAGTGATAACGTTAATAATAAATCACAAAAAATGAGTGCGCGAGTTCCACATGAGATAGCAAACAATGTAGAATTGCTAAAGGAAGATGGGGAAAGTACCGCCCAGTTCATTGTTACAGCCTTACAAGGTGAAATTAAACGTAGACAACGTAAAGCCAAGCAATTAACTGAGTGAACATCATTCACTAGGTTCAAATCCCACCCACCAACGGAGGATAGGAAATATTGAACCAACCCGATACAATCGGGTAGCCCAATACTATTGGGTAGCCTTGAAACTTCCCCTCTTAAAGATGGTAAGTTCGTAACTAAAACTCTTAATGAGTTATTGTTCATAACTAGCTCTACTGAATGAAGTTGAATTAAGACAGCCTGCACGCTGTCTTTTTTCTTTTGTGCGTAACTATTAGTTACTCGCAAACTTGACAGATTTGTCGTTTGAGTAATGTTCATCATCAGCACTCCTCAACCCAATCAGATTGATGCTTACTCCACAACGCTCTTTCTTCACGCTGTAAACTTGCTTTTTCTTCCCTACAAGCCTGTAAATCACGACCTCGTTGTGATGATTTTTCTTTGTATTGCTTTTGCCTTCTGGTTAAGTCATTTAATTCGCCAAAAGGAACGCCATAAGCTCCCGTTCTACGAATAGATGGAATGACATCACGAAATACCCAATTAGCAAAACGGTGTGCAAAAGTCCCATCTTTAGTAGCTTTACGGCTACGGGTAATTAGCTTATAAAAACCAGATTCAGCCACAAGGTTAAACAAGGGAAGTCCTGCACTGGATTTAATACCCTTTATTGAACATAGGGTATTCTCATCACCGTCTAATGTTTTAATCGCATTTGTTACGTTTTTAATTTCTAAAGCTTTACAAATATCCGCAGCAATAAACCACGGTTCATTATTAATTTTAACTATCCGCACCTGAATGCCTTCAAAACGAATAACAGAAATATTATCTGAATTAATATTCAAAATATGCTCTTGACTGATTTTAGGGTGAGCGAATCCATCAGCAATTAAGCTGTTTTTTTCCAATTTCATATATTTCTACTCTTTTTATTTAATTAATAAGAGTTGTCGCGACAACATATTTAGCTTGAATGAAATAAGTTGCAAAAACTATCAAAACGAATATTTATCTTTGAATGTAATTAATACTTATTTCTACTAATTTGATTTACGGCTATATGGATTATTAATGTTTTCCACGGCTGGAGGATTGCGAACCCATAGCAATAAATCACTTAATAGCCATGCACAAGAATTACGCCCTAATGCTTTACGCGCAGGGAAACGCCCTTCTTTTTCGAGTGTATAAGCTGTTGTGCGTGAAATAGATGTGATGCGCTGGCGCTCTTTTTCGCGAATAAGGCGATCATACTGTTCACCATACTCGGCAAGAATAGAGCGGCGCAATTCTGGTGTTGGTGTTGAAAATTGATTTTGCATATTAAACCTACTGTATAGATGTTGATGTACACATTATGAGCTGTAAAAAAACATTTTCTAGTAAGTTAAGAATCTTTTAATATCATACATATTTCTAGTAAAACATAACCATTTCTAGAAAGAAAATATATTTTAATTAAAAAATCGCATACACATAAGGTGGAATTTAATTAATTGATTAATAAGAATTAATTTTTATTTGATATTTTAGGTACTATTTTAATAATAGACGTTAGGAGACAATAGACGACAATAGGAGACAATAGCGAAAAATAAACATTTTTAGCAAAATCAGTAAGTTATGCAAAATAAGCACTGTTTGAACAAACAGTAGAATTATGAAATAAGGTAAATAATAGAAAGATCATCAAACAGTCACTCATTGTCATGTATGGTCAGTCATTGAAACTCAATGAAATTCATTGACACTCATTGGTATGTATTGAAACGCTATAGATGCTTACAACCACCTATAACTGGTTATAGACACAATGAAGTACCTTCATAGTCCAAAGGTGGTTGGGGCATATTTCGAATATAGTAACAAAACCCTTCTAACTCCTTTAAACCTCTATTTTTTATTCATCTTTTTCATATTTTAGTATTGCCAAAGCTTCTTGTATTTTTTTATCAAGAGTAGCTCTAGATAAACCTTTTTTTGATAAGTTTATATCTTCTGATAATTTCATAATTGCATTTCTTATTGATGAGACTGTTATTTTATTTCCATCATAGAATGATCCCCCTACCTTATTAGCTAGTAAGGTAATGGTAAGACCTAACAATTTATATGTGTTTACTTCTTCATCTTCTTTTCTATGTAAACCTCTTTTGTTTTTACTTAATTCTACACCTGTAGATACTAAATCAGCCCCTCCTAATCTTTTTAAAATATCCTTCCCTTTTTGCTGTGAAGCAATTTGGGTTACAGCTAACAAACATCTCTCCTTAATTGGTTCTGGCGTTATTTCATCATCAATCAATTCATATGCAAGAGCGAACATATAATCCGCATCCTGTTCAACAGCAACAGAGCCACTAAACAAACCAGATGAATTAAACCATTTTTTTATTTGTCTATAATAAATATCATAATCTTCTTTTCTTTCTTCTGGAATTTCATCGACTCTTAACTCTGGATATAAACCACATAATAATAAAGCAAGCTGCTTTACATTTAATGTTGGTGCCTTGGCCTCTCTTTCAAATACACCTAATCTTCTAAAACTTGTCATACAACTGATTCCTTTTTTATCTCTAAAATAATTATATTTTCATGATTAGACATAAGTAGATCCAACCTTTCGCACCATTTGTTAAGTGTATCTAATTTCTCAGGTAAATATTGGCTTCTATTATAAATAGCCATTACTCCTGGTAGAGCATGACCTAGTAATTGCTCTACAATATGAGGAAATACGCCCATATCATTTAGCTTTGTTGCAAATGTCCGCCTTAAATCATGTAATGTCCAAGGCTCAGAGTGATTGAATTTCACCCATAAATTACGTCCATATTGAGAGACTGCCTCAGTTTTTTTTAATTCACCTAATAAATAACCTGTCTTTTTATTTGATGAATATAATTCTTTAACAAAATCCCGTATATAAATAGGTATTGGGCGAATAATTTTCTCATTTGTTTTTGTATGCTCTTTCGGTACAGTCCAAATCCAATTATCAAAGTCCCATTCTTTCCACTCTGATAATCTAGCTTCATGCGAACGACACCCAAAAATAATAAGAATTTTAATTAAATGCTTATAGTAAGGAATATGTTTATTCTCATTGAGTGATTGCCATAATTCCCCTAGTTCTTTATCAGTAAGTACCCGATCCTTTTTATTTTGTTTCTTACCAACATCAGGAATAGTTAAATCATCAAGAGCACTACTAACAGCATATCGCCTAACTCTGCAAAATTTTAAAGCTTGTTTGCACATCTGAAATACATAGCCAGTTGCAACGGGTGATTCTTGTCGTGCTCTATCAAAGCAATTTAACCAATAGTGGGTTTCACAATCACTTAAAGCCATTTCACCAATATAAGGGTAAATATGCTTTTCTAATTGAGCCACATGCCTAACTATATTAACTCGGTTATCTTTCCCGTAATTTTCAACCCAATACTCTAAAGCATCTCTCACAGTGACAGGCTTTAATGAGGATTGAACTTCTATATTTAGTTGTAGCTTTGGATCTTTGCCTAATGCCAGCCAGTTACGACACTTATCACGGAGTTCTCTGGCTTCTTTTAAACTCATATCAGGATATCGCCCTAGTGTTAGGCGATTTAACTTTTTCCCATCTAGTCTATAAGTAAAAACCCAACTCACACCACCAGCAACAGATACCTTAGCGCTAAGCCCTGCCCCATCAGCTACGAACTCAATTTTAGATACAGGCTTGCCATAAAGGGCTTTAACCTTTTTATCGCTCAATTTATTTAGTTCATTTGCCATTGATAGTCCAGATTGTTTATACAAATGTTTATACATAGTGTGATGTACAAATACGAAAACGTCAATAAACACTGGAACAATATACAGTATATGTTTTTCTTATCTATTTGATTTAGTTGAAAATTAAAATAACACTAGATAGCATGAGAGCTAAAAGAATAAAAATACGGCATGAACTGATCCTAGTCAGTTAACAGTCTGTTTTAAAAGGCACTATAGTCATTGGCTATAGTGCCTTTTTACAATAGGCTCAACAGCAACAAAAAGGCGGGGTCGCATTAAAGAAAATAGTTTATTTTACAATTACTTTCGCTACTATGATAAGAATTAGGACAGTATCCAATAAATTATTCGGTCGTTTTCTTTAAAAAAGAGCCATAAATAACCTATTTATAATTAAAATATAAAATTTATGAACCTAGAGAATTTAAATAAAATACTACCACCACCAATATTTTCATATGAAGCAGGTCAAAATACTGAATGGCCTTTAATCGATAACAAATACTCATTTCCCAATGATTATATTGAATTTATAACTCAATATGGCTCAGGTAAAATAGATAACTTTCTTACTCTATTTAACCCATTTAGTAACAATGATGATTTAAATTTTTTTAAACAAAAAGAATGGATCATTTCTGATCTTTCTGAGTTAAATAAATCTGATCCAGAATATTATTTATTTCCTTTATATCCTAATATCAATGGTCTACTCCCTATTGGTATTACAGATAATGGTGATTATTTATTTTGGGTTATTTCATCAGATAATAGTAATTTATGGAATATCGCAATTATTGCTTCTAGATCGCCTGATATTGAATATCAACAAGGAAATCTCACTCATTTTATAAATAATATTTTATCTAGAAAAATACGATGTATGTCTTTTCCTGAACATTTCCCCTCATCAAATATCGTATTTAATAACAATATTTTTGGTTAAAATAATTAATAATTTTTATTTTAACCACGTTGTTAATGATTTTGCTAAACTGACTTCTATTATCGCCATCATCACGATACCCTCTATGCTAATTTTTATAGCACCAATTATTTAAATTCTGACAAGAGTGTCAAAATGAAAACACCTCAATCTACCATTACTTTTATTGATAGCGCTTACCCTAAGCCTCATGAAATTAAAGAATTCATTTGGTCTGGAAGATTAGATAAAACAGGGCAACTTTGGTTTGATCTTCACCTTAAAAGTGCTGATTACTATTTAAGTGAAGGTGAAGATTATCTTTCTGATATAGAAGATGATACGTCAGATGATAGCCAAGAATATACTAGCCTTGCTCACTGGCAAGATAAAATTGTCTGGGATAATTACCATTGCTGTACTCTCTCTTCTACTTATTGGTCGAATGACCAAGGTATTTTACTCAGTAATGGAGAAAAACCTTTTGATTTCACCAATTTTATCACTCATCAATTTAATGTTGATAACATCTCTCAAATAAATATTAATGAATATGATGAAGAAGAAATCCAAGAAATTCCTGCTTTTAGTCTCTATTTATTAGGCCATGATGAATGCAAAGCTCATCAAATTAGTTTTCAACGCCAGAACGATAATACTTATCACATTGATTGGAATGGGAAAATAGCACTTTTTTATGCGGGATTTGATGAATATATTCATCAATTTAACGCTAAACTTGAAAATATTCCTTTTGATGGTTTTTATTTTCCTAAATCTTGGGATCTAGATAAAGCAGCTATCGAATTTAAAAAAGTGCTCACTCATTTTGAACAATATGAATTTGTATTAATTAATCCCCTAAGCCCGATTAAACAGTGGAAGCTTAAATAGAGAAATAGAAATCAATAAATCAGCCATTTGTTTATACAGATTTTGTCTATACAATAAACAATATTTTGGTTTATCAGGGAATTACCATGGCCGTTTTGCCTAGAAAAAAAGCGTGGCAGATTGTTGTTACAATTGTCTTAGTCGGTATAAACTTGCGCCCTTTTTTAACTGGGCCTGGCCCTGTGATTGACGATATTATTGCCTCAACAGGAATGAGTTATAGCCAAGTCTCATTACTTACCTTATTACCTATGATTTTGATGGGCGTGGGTGCACTTATTGTTCCGTTCTTGCAGCCTTATATCCAGGCTCGCAAAGGGCTACAAGTCGCGATGTTAATGCTGCTATTAGGTTCTTTTTCGCGAGCTTATGTTTCGGATGGTAATCAACTACTATTTACTGCACTATTTTGTGGTTTAAGTGTTGCTTATATTCAAGCAATATTTCCCGGTATTATCAAAGCATGGTTTGGTAACAGAACACCTATTATGATGGGGCTTTATTCTGCCATGTTAATGGGTGGCGGTGCGCTGGGTGCACAATTATCGCCTATCCTTACTGAGCCAAATGGTCATTGGCAGAATGCGTTAGCATGGTTCGCATTACCTGCTAGTTTTGCATTTATTGCAATAACGGTTTCAATTAAAAAAAGTGCGTCGCAAAGTAATAAGGTGCCGCTTAATACTCTTATTTGGCGCCCAAGAACAGGACTACTTATTTTGGATTTCGGCTTTGTGAATGCGGGCTATGCTTCGGTTATTACTTGGTTAGCGCCATTTTATCAATCTTTAGGAATGCCCAGCGCACAAAGCGGCTCATTAGTAGCAATCCTTTCACTTTTTCAAGCTTCTGCGGCACTTATCATCCCATTTTTAGCCGCAAAAAATCATGACCGACGCTTTTGGCTACTATTAACATTAGCCAGTCAAGTCATTGGCTTTTTAGCCATTATGCTCATGCCAATGAGCGCCCCTTATTTATGGAGTATTTTCTTAGGCTGTGGCTTAGGGGGATGTTTTTCTGTCATGATGATTGTTGCCCTCGACCATATTCCACATCCAGCTCAAGCCGGCGCATTATCAGCATTAATGCAAGGTGGTGGATTTATTATTGCTGCTTTTGGCCCTTTGGTTGCCGTTTGGCTACGCCAATCTGATGGAAGCTTTACCTATGCATGGGCATTTCATGCCGTTTTAGTTGTATTAACAATGGGATTATTCTCACGATTAAATCCAAATCACTACGCTAAAGCATATCCTGATAATCATACGAATACTGAGCAATAATATAAAATTAGCGCCGATACTTTATATTTCAATATAGAGTATAGCGCTAATTTTTATGCTTATTTTTACGTTAATTACACACTAATAGCCACCGTAATTAGGCAATAATATGAGTGCCTGTTTCGCCACGTAATGCCATTGCTAGTTTTTCAGGGGTCGTGATAATAACGCGTTTTCCACCAGCTGCTAAAAACGATAAGCTAGCTTCAATTTTTGGTAACATGCTTCCCGCGGGGAAATGTCCTTCGTGCATATAATGAGTCATTTCAGCAACGGTTGTTTCACCTAATGCTTGCTGCTCTGGCTTACCAAAATGAATACACACTTTTTCTACACCCGTGGTGATAATAAGAATGTCTGCATGCAATTCTTTGGCTAGTAATGTTGATGAGAGATCTTTATCAATAACAGCATCGACACTGTGATAGCTTCCATCTGGATCTTTAATCACTGGAATACCACCACCACCTACCGCAATAACTACATATCCACTATCTGATAATACGCGAATAGCACCTGACTCAACAACATGCTGAGGAATAGGAGAAGCCACAACACGGCGATATCCACGACCAGAATCCTCAACAAAATGCCAACTAGGATTTTCTTGTTTTAATTGCTCAGCATCTTGCTGTGAAAAAAAAGCACCTATTGGTTTAGTTGGAGATAAGAAATGAGTGTCTGCTTTATCAACTTCAACCTGAGTAATAATAGTAACGGCTTGCTTACCTTGTTGATGGCGTAATTTATTGGTTAATGCTTGTTGAACCAAATAACCAATACCGCCTTGTGTATCTGCAACACAGTTAGCTAATGGGGTAAGAGGTAACCCTTCTTGCACATGAGCAATTTCAGCGCGACGTAAATCCAGCCCAACTTGAGGGCCATTGCCATGAGTTAGAACAATATTATAGCCATCAGCAATCATATCACTGATATGCGTAGCAACTTCTTGTACGGCTTGTTCTTGATGAGCGATAGACTGGCTAGCATTGTCTTTGATAATACTGTTGCCTCCGATGGCAACAACCACGAGTTCTTTCATGTTCAGCTCTCAACAATATCATTTTGTTATATAGGTAGAGATTTATCATCTCTACCATCGGAGGTTAGGTAAATTAGGCAGTTGCGTCAGTTTGCCGTTTTTTTCCTGTTATTACACATTAACGAAATAAACTTTATTTGCTATGGACCTAAAGTTAATAATTCACACAAATAAGAGTTATGCCTTCATTTCGCGCAAGGATAATAACAGAGAATATTGAGAAAACATCTATTACTCACCTTTAACCATTTTTAGCTGGCTATTATTAAGTGTTTTTTAAATAGAAAATAGAAGATATATGAGGATAGAAAATTGGGCGATGAAACAAAAAACTAAAGGCACAATAATAAAATATCTTGCGCCTTAAACTTTTACATTAGACTTTATACTACGTTTAAAATCACACAACCTACAACCGCGCTCAAGTTTATGTCTAAAACCTTTTTATTTATCGGCTTGATAAACATCCGGCATATCAGTAATTAGCATATCAACACCCCACTGTTCAAAGTGTGCAACCTCTTTAGGATCATTCGGCGTGTAGCAATAGATCTCATAACCTGATTGTTTCAGCATTTGTGCTTGTTGCTGGGTTAAAAATTGATAATTACAATGCACACTAAACGCATCGATTAACTTTAATGTCGATAATGCATCAGCCTTATCAGGAATTTCATCCCATAATTGGCCTCGGCGAATAGATGGCAAATATCTTTTCATTACCACTAACGCATGGGTATCAAAAGATGAAAAAAGAATTTGATTATCAGGAATATCTGCACTTTTTATCATATCGGATACGGCTAAACACAAACGTTCAATATCATCGTCAGGCCATGTTTTTAACTCAATATTAAGCTTAGTGCCTGAACGCTTAATCAATTGCAGTCCTTGTCTTAATGACGGTATTTTCTCGCCTTGATAAAGCGAACTAAACCAACTACCTGCATCAAGTCGATGTAAATCATCTAACGTATGAAAACGAACAGCACCTCGCCCGTTAGTGCAGCGGTTTACGGTTTTGTCATGAATAAGCACTGGCACATAATCTGCAGTTAATTGCACATCGGTTTCAATCCATTCACAACCAAAATCGATTGCCATTTTAAAAGCAGCTAATGTATTTTCGGGTGCTTTTCCAGAAAAACCTCGGTGAGCAGCTATTTTCATTTCTATCTCCTTTTTTATTCACATCACCATCATGACAACCATTTGTGACAGTAATTTGACAACTACACCATCAATATATCTTCATTTAATTGTCACCATTTTGTCATAAATAACACTTAGGGTAATTCCAACAAATAAGATTAAACCTTTAACTTTCGATTAAAAAGGAAATACTGCATGTCGATCAAATCACTGACGGGTCTTGCTGTTGCGATGGCGCTATTTACCTCTCCAACCTATGCAAAAACAGAAATTGAGTGGTGGCATGCAATGGGAGGGGCTTTAGGTCAGAAGGTGAATCAAATCGCCAATGATTTTAATGCTAGCCAATCCGATTATATTATTAAACCCGTGTATAAAGGCACTTATGCGGAGACAATGACTAGTGCTGTTGCTTCATTTCGCGCTAAAAATCAGTCCGCAATAGTACAAGTTTTTGAAGTCGGTACTGCAAGTATGATGGGCGCTAAAAAAGCCGTTTTCCCGGTTTATCAATTGATGGAAAAAACCAAAGAACCCTTTGATCCTAATAGTTATTTATCTACCGTTACCGGCTATTACACTACCAGTGATGGCAAAATGATGTCGCTACCATTTAATAGTTCAACACCTGTACTTTATTACAATAAAGCGCTCTTTAAAAAAGCCGGAATTGAACAGCCCCCTGCAACATGGAAAGAGATGGAAGCAATCTCTAAAAAGCTGCTCGATTCGGGTGTGAAATGCGGCTTTACCACCACATGGCAATCATGGACGCAAATAGAAAACTTTGGTGCTCGCAATAACTTACCTATTGCCACTAAAAACAATGGGTTTGATGGTACCGATGCAATATTTCTTTTTAATACCCCCCCTTTTGTTAATCATATCCAACAAATGGCGGACTGGTCTAAATCTGGCATATTCAAATATGGTGGCCGTCAATCTGATGCAATGCCACTATTTTATACTCAAGAGTGTGCGATGGTGATGGAATCATCCGCCGGTTTTGCGGGAATTAAAGAGAATATGAAAGGTGTCGATATCGGCGTTAGCCAATTACCTTATGACGACACGTTAGTACAAAAACCCGCTAATACCATTATTGGTGGTGCATCTTTATGGGTAATGTCTGGCCGTCCAGATGCAGAATATAACGGTGTAGCCAAGTTTTTCACTTATCTTTCTAGCCCCGAAGTACAAGCTGATTGGCATCAAGCAACAGGTTATTTACCTGTCACTAAAGCCGCTTATGCGCTAACTCAGCAGCAAGGTTTTTATCAACAAAATCCGGGTACTGAAACGGCAATATTGCAAATGACCGTTTCAGAATCAACTGAAAATTCTAAGGGATTACGTTTTGGTAACTTCCTACAAACACGTGAAATTGTTGATGAAGAATTAGAAAAAGTATGGTCGGGAAAACAGAACGCACAAACTGCATTAGATAACGCAGTGACACGTGGAAATGAGCAATTACGCCGTTTTGAACGCACTCAGTAGTAATTTATCTTTAAGCGAGTCTTTTAGGCTCGCTTATTTTTTAAGATTTATTGGATAACATATGGCTTCTCAATCTATCCACTTCAAACAAAAATGGTTACCTGCTGCGCTTATTTTCCCCCAGCTAGCAATCACCTTAATCTTTTTTATTTGGCCTGCTGGACAAGCACTTTTTCAATCATTTCAATTAGAAGATGCATTTGGTCTTAGTCGAGAATTTGTTGGATTTGAAAACTTTCAGCGTCTTTTTAGTAATACTTATTACTTTGATAGCTTAATCACCACATTAGTTTTTAGCACTTGTGTGGTGTTTTTATCCATGCTTTCTGCACTTATTCTTGCTGGTATTGCAGAGCAAATTTTACGTGGAAAATTATTTTATCGTACAGTTTTAATTGCACCTTACGCCATTGCTCCGGTTATTGCCGGTTTTTTATGGCTGTTTATGCTAGACCCAACCATTGGAATAATAAGTCATTTATTAAAAAAGGTAGGGGTTAATTGGGATCCGGTTCTTAATACCCATCATGCAATGTGGATGGTGATTTTAACTGCGGCATGGAAGCAAATAAGCTATAACTTTTTATTTTTCCTTGCAGCGCTGCAATCTGTTCCTAAATCGCTATTAGAAGCGGCGGCAATTGATGGTAGTGGTCCGATTAAGCGCTTTATCACCATTAGTTTTCCATTAATTTCGCCCACCACTTTCTTCTTGTTAGTGGTGAATTTTGCTTACGCCTTTTTTGATACTTTTGCCATTATTCATGCCATGACGCAAGGTGGACCAGGAAGCAGCACATCAACCTTGGTTTATAAAGTTTATAACGATGGTTTTGTCGGATTAGATTTAGGTTCTTCGGCAGCACAATCCGTTATTTTGATGCTCATTGTCGCTGTACTGACGGTAATTCAATTTCGTTATATTGAAAAAAAGGTGGCTTACTAATGGTTGAGCGCAGACCTTTATTTCACTTATTTTGCCACTTTATTTTGATTGCGGGCATTCTCTCAGTGGCTTTCCCTGTGTGGATTGCGTTAGTGGCAACAACACATTCAAACGCTGAATTTGCTACAGGCTCTCCGATTTGGTTTGGATCACAAGGATTTAGCGTATTTAAAGAGATCTTATCGCAAGCGGGTACCACGCAAAATAGTGCAATTTCCATTAATCGTATGTTATTTAACTCTTTGGTAATGGCTTTAATCATCACCATAGGAAAATTAACTATTTCTATTTTATCGGCATATGCTGTGGTTTTTTTTCGCTTTCCCTGCCGAACACTTGCATTTTGGACCATCTTTTTTACCCTGATGCTACCGGTTGAAGTTCGTATTATGCCAACATTTGAAGTTGTCACGAACCTTAACATGCTCAACGCTTATTCAGGTTTAACCATTCCTCTTATTGCCAGTGCAACAGCAACATTTTTGTTTCGCCAATTTTTTCTCACCATCACCCCTGAATTAATTGAGGCTGCCAAAATAGATGGCGCAGGGCCGATTAGATTCTTTTTCACTATCTTGCTGCCGTTATCACGAACCAATATTGCTGCCCTTTTTGTTATTACATTTATTTATGGGTGGAACCAATATCTTTGGCCAATGCTTATCACAACAGATACTAACTACTACACCATTGTGATGGGAATTAAACAGATGGTCGCGGTTTCGGATGGTGTTATTGAATGGAATAAAATTATGGCAACCACCTTAATTGCTATGTTGCCGCCAGTACTGATCGTCATTTTGATGCAAAAAGCCTTTGTAAAAGGCTTTATTGATACGGAGAAATAATATGACTACCGTAACGCTAACTCATTTAGCAAAACGTTATCCCAATGGACACAATGCCATTTCAAGTTTAAGTCTTTCTATTGAACAAGGAGAAATGGTCGTTTTAGTCGGGCCGAGTGGTTGTGGAAAATCGACACTATTGCGAATGATCGCAGGGTTAGAAACTATTACTGAAGGTGATTTATTGATTGATAATTTGCGTGTCAATGAACATGAACCCAGTGAGCGCGATATCGCTATGGTATTTCAAAATTATGCACTTTATCCCCATATGTCGGTTTATAACAATATGGCTTATGGCCTGCGCAATCGTAAAACACCAAAAGCAAAAATTGAAGAATTGGTTAATAGCGCAGCCGAAATGCTAGAAATCAGCCATTTATTAGAGAGAAAACCAAAAGAACTTTCAGGTGGGCAACGCCAACGTGTTGCAATGGGTAGAGCTATCGTCCGAAAACCTAAAGTATTTTTATTTGATGAGCCATTATCAAATCTTGATGCAAAATTACGCGTACAAATGCGTCTGGAGATCAAAAAATTACAGCGAAAACTCTCCACAACATCGATTTACGTTACTCATGACCAAGTTGAAGCAATGACATTGGCAGATAAATTAGTTGTGCTTAATCAGGGCCATATCGAGCAGGTGGGTACTCCGTTAGATATTTACCAAAGCCCAGCTTCTGTATTTGTTGCTACTTTTATGGGATCACCTGCAATGAATATTTTAGAAACACCCATTAATCATGGTGTTATTGAAATTGCTGATGGTTATATTGCTATATCAACGCAACAGTGGCATTTCAATACCATCAAATTAGGTTTACGCCCTGAACATTTAATTATCGATAATCAGCACCCTATTTTTCATGCTGAGGTAGAATTTATTGAAGCATTAGGTGCCGATGTTTTAATTTATGCCACAACATGTGACAAACAAAAACAACCGATAGTTATTCGAGCACCTAACGATCATGGTGTAGAAATCGGTAATAAAATTGGTTTAACCATTCACCCTGAATATTTACATTTTTTTGATGCACAAACAGGCGTTCGAATAGCTCGTCCTTTTGTCTTAATAAATAAATCAATGGTTTCTTAAATCACGTTTTATCTATTCAATGTATTTTCAGTTTAATCTTAATAACGATGTATTTTGCATCGTTATTTTTATTGCTTAAGCAATAAATACCGCCTATTTAAATATATTTAGTTTTATATTGTTAAATAGATGATTATTATAATATGTTTTTTATATTATATAGCGAAAATCCTAAAAAATACTTTATATCTAAATTAATCTAGTAATGAGTATAAACTTGTAAATTCATAAGGTTAATATATTACTCGCTATCTTAAAAATTAAGAAAATCCTATTGTTTTTCTTAATATTATAAACGTACCTTTATCATTACCTAATAGTAAATAATATTATATTTATAAAATAATTCTTATAAATATATAAATAACCACTTATATTTTCCAAGAATGAATATATTGCACACCTAGATAAGCGCTGCTATTCTTTCGCACGAATTTAACCTGCAATTACATTAAACTGCTAGGCAGAAAAGGACTTAACTCACCATGAAAATAAAATTACTTGCGATAGTGATGGTTTCAACAGCATTACTCTCTGGTTGTCAAAACCTTGATACGGCTATGCTGACAAAATCAGGCACCCAACTTTTCCAAGCGGCAACATTAAGCGATGACGATATAAAAGCGCTGACTAATGATGCTTGTAAAGAGATGGATGCTCAAAACAAAGTTGCTCCAGCAAACAGTACCTACACTAAACGCTTAAATAATATTTCTAAAGCATTAGGTAATGAAGTTAATGGTACCCCAGTAAACTATAAAGTTTACATGACAAAAGATGTTAATGCTTGGGCAATGGCAAATGGCTGCGTTCGTGTTTATAGCGGTTTAATGGATTTAATGACCGACAACGAAGTTGAAGGCGTATTAGGTCATGAAATGGGTCACGTTGCACTAGGTCATACGCGTAAAGCAATCCAAGTTGCTCATGCGACGGTTGCAGCACGTACAGCTGCTTCATCTGCTGGTGGTGTTGCAGCTCAATTAAGTAGCTCTCAATTAGCTGAAATGGGAGAAAAACTGGTTAATGCACAGTTCTCGCAACACCAAGAATCAGAAGCAGATAACTTCTCTTATGATCTGCTGAAAAAACGTGGTGTAAGCCCCGCAGGCTTAGTCACTGGTTTTGATAAACTAGCGAAATTAGGCGGTGGTGATTCAAGTATGTTTGATTCTCACCCACCATCAAAAGAGCGTGCTGACAATATCCGTAATCGTATCGCTGAAGATAAAAAATAATCACTCTGCCCCTGTATCCCATGATATGGGGGTATTCTTTTTATTGTAATTAACAACGTAAATGCGTTATTACATCGTCAAAAAAGCGCTGAATAACCTGCTTTTCGGCTCCATTATACTTATCAAATAAAGCCGCCCATTGAGTTTGTGACTGTTGATGTAACACCTCATGCGCTTTAAAAAGCCGCTGACCTTCTGAAGTCAGAATAAAAAAGACCTCTTTTTGATTATCTGCCATTTTCATTTTTTCAATGGCGCCTTTTTTCTGTAGCCGATGGCAAATTTTAGAAATAGCACCGCGTGTCATCGCCATATATTCACTAATAGTGGTGAGATTTCGCATACTCTCTTCACCAATACAGTGAATGACATGTAATTCAGTCAACGAATAATTATCTAACCCTTTCTCTTCTAATACTTTTTTGTGCTCATCATCGTAGCGTTTATCTTTAAGCTCAAGTAATTGACTTAGCCCCTTAAGCAAACGTTGAGTATCTACTTTATCACCCGCCATTTTGTTTCCTTGGAAAAAATATTTTTTAAAATATTATCAAAAGCATTTACAACAATCAAAATATCGCTATTATCTATATTGTTTCCATGGAAACAAAAATACAAGGCGAAAAAAATGAAACTCTCGATACGTAATCTATTTTACCTCATTTGCTTTAGTGCCCTATTAGGCTCTCTAGCTCAAAATATTTACACACCTGTTATTCCATTGATTCAACAACAGTTTAATACAACATTGCCACTTATTAATCTGACAGTTTCAGCATTTACTTTTACTATGGCAATTATGCAGCTTTTTTATGGCTCGTTGATTGATAAATGGGGAAGAAAACCGGTTTTATTATGCGGTTTATTCATCTCTATTATTGGTGCTTTAGGCTGTTTTTACTCTTATTCAATCGGTTTATTGATTTTTTGGCGTGTGATACAAGCTATTGGTATTGCGGCTATTCCTGTCGTTGCCGTCACAATTTTAGGTGATCTTTATCAAGGTAATCAACGTGCTAAAGCAATGGGAAGCTACCAAATGTTATTAGCATTGGCACCTGCTTGTGGCCCTTTATTAGGTGGATATTTAGCACAGCATTATCATTACCAAGGTATTTTTGCTTTTCTCGCTTTAACGGGTGTGGTTTTACTTATCATCCATTTACTTTTTCTACCCGAAACTCGTCCTCAGCAAAATATAAAATTTAAAAGCCTAATCGCCATGCGGCAGGTTTTTTTATCACCTACAGGCCGTTCTATTTTTGTTATTAGCTTTATGGTGTTTTATAACTATTTTTGCCTGTTAGTCTTTTTACCATTAATTGCATTTTATCTTTATCGGCTAAATAGCACAGAAATTGGTGGATTATATGTTCCAATGTCTATCGCTCTTATTTTAGGGAGTTATTTGTATCGTAAGGTTTGTCATCGATTTAATGCTGAACAAGGTGTCATTATAACTTCTATTATAAATCTTGTTGCTTTGGGGTTATTTGCTCTATTTTGGCAGCTTTCATTACCTATTATGTTGGTATTAACTATTTTTTATGGTCTTTCTCTTGGTTTAACGATGCCAACACATACAACTTTATTAGCTAACACTTTTAGCCAAAACCGAGCAACCGCAATGGGCATGTATAATTTTATTCGTTATTGTGGAATGGCAGCAGGGCCAATGGTTGCTGCACTGTTTGTCGTAGATGGAAACTATGAGTATGTCTTTTATTCTTGTGTAATATTCACAACTTTGGCATTGTTTTTCACTATAAGAACCTTAAAGTCATCATTAATAGAAAAAAGACAAACTGCAAACTGACGGAAAAATTGATGAAATTAACGATAGAGAAACTGCCACAGCTTTCAGCACAAGACCAGATTGATTTAGCTAAAATTTGGCAAGATACGCGTTATCAAACAGCACTAACCACCCCAATAACTGATACAAAACCGCTATTTGTTGCTCGTTTTAATGAACGACTGTTAGCCGCCTGTCGTATAGATTTATCAGGTGAACAAGCGCTGATAACCGATTTTATGGTAAGAGAGGTGACGCGTCGTCGTGGTGTTGGGCATTATTTATTAACGCAATGTTTGAGCGCTTATCCTTATATCAATCATTGGCAGGCATTGAGCTTGCCAATAGATGAAACGGAATATGATGTGGCGCATGCTTTTTTATCTCATCACCAATTTGAGCCATCATCACAAAATCATATTTATATTCTAAATAATCAAGAATATTCTTACTCTAAATAATTTGAGGAACATACATTAGTAT
>NZ_LXEV01000013.1 GCF_001654965.1 Proteus hauseri ATCC 700826 | reverse complement strand
GACAAGTGAGTGAGTCGCTAGGAACATACATTAGTATGTGACTAGTGCGAGTGAGTGCAGTCAACAACGCTACAACTTGAAGTATGACGAGTAGTAGCTAAAGCATAAAGCCTAGCCACATTATAAGCCGTCTCACTGAGATTTTTTTGCGCATTATAAAGTGCATCAGCCAGCGTAGAAACACCCGGTACAATAGAAAAAACGGCATCAATACCCTGCTGATAAACCACATCGTAATCCGGTAAATAACCACCAACCAGCGCAATAACAGGAAGGTGGTATTTTTTTGCCAATTTAGCAACGCCTGTCGGTGTTTTACCTTGTGCCGATTGGCTATCCATTCGCCCTTCACCCGTTATTACCAAATCTGCATCGATTAATTGTTTTTCTAATTCAACCACATTAGCAACCAATTCAACACCTTGCGAAAGTGTTGCTTGCGTAAATGCAAGCAAAGGCAAAGCCAATCCTCCCGCAGCACCACTTCCTGCAATATTGATAAGACTGCGTTGCGTCATTTTCTCAATATAAGTACCAAAATGGTGTAATGCGTTATCAAGTTGCGCAATATCGTCTTGGGTCGCTCCTTTTTGAGGACCAAAAATAGCGGATGCCCCTTTTTCTCCACACAATGGATTAGAAACATCGCAAGCAATCTCAATTTCGATATTTTTAAGCTTCGGATTTAACGAGTTGATATCAATAGTTTGAAGCTGAGCCAAAGCCGCGCCGCCAAAGGGTAAAGATGTACCAAACTTATCTTTAAGACCAAGACCGAGTGCTTGCATCATACCCGCACCAGCGTCATTTGTAGCACTGCCACCTAATCCTAAAATAATTTTTTTAACGCCCATTTCAAGTGCGGCATTAATTAATTCACCCGTACCATAACTGGTCGTTAAATTAGGATCACGTTGAGATAAAGAGACAAGATGAAGACCAGAAGCTTGTGCCATTTCAATCACGGCAGTGGTGTTATCACCTAAAAGTCCCCAAGTTGCGGTCACTTGTTTACCTAAAGGCGAACACACTTGCGTAGAGATGAAACGACCTTGCGTTGCATCCACCAACGATGTAACAGTACCTTCGCCACCATCAGCCATAGGAATACAACAGTATTGCGCATCAGGTAAATAACGTGAAAAACCCTGTTTGATTGATTCGGCAACTTCTTTCGCACTTAAGCTTTCTTTAAATGAATCAGGGGCGATAACTATTTTCACATTATTTTCTCCAGATAATAAAAAAGCGATATTTTCATATCGCTTTTATAACATAATCTGATGCGTTATCTGGTTTGCTTAATCTAAAATGTGATTAATCTTCTATCGCCAGACGCAGTTTTTTCATGGCATTTTTTTCTAATTGACGAACACGCTCGGCAGAAACACCATATTTATCGGCAAGCTCTTGTAATGTTGATTTGCTTTCATCATCTAACCAACGCGCGCGAATAATATCTTGGCTACGCTCATCAAGAGTTTCTATTGCTGATGTAAGTTTATCTGTTGCATGATTATCCCAGTTATCTTCTTCAATACCGTCTGCAAAATCAGAAGATTTATCTTCTAAAAAGAGTACTGGCGCAACAGGATGCGAGTCATCGTTATCATCGTTACTCATATCAAAAGCCATATCTTGTGCTGACATTCGCGATTCCATTTCGCGCACATCGCTTTCAGATACGCCGAGCTCTTTAGCCACTAATTCCACTTCATCTTGATTAAACCAACCTAAACGTTTTTTGTTTTTTCTTAAATTAAAAAACAATTTACGTTGTGATTTAGTCGTTGCGACTTTCACAATGCGCCAATTGCGTAGCACATATTCATGAATTTCCGCTTTGATCCAGTGTACAGCAAAAGAAACGAGTCTCACCCCAACTTCAGGGTTAAAACGACGAACAGCTTTCATCAAGCCGATATTACCTTCTTGAATAAGGTCTGCCTGAGGTAAACCATATCCAGAGTAACTACGAGCAACATGAATAACGAAGCGTAAATGTGAAAGGATTAGCGTTCTTGCTGCATCCAAATCACCATCGTAATGCAGCCGTTCAGCGAGTTCCTTTTCTTCCTCTGCAGTTAACATCGGATAGGAATTGGCTGCACGGATATAAGCTTCGATGCTGCCTTGCGGAACCAATGCTAAGGATTGCATTTCTTTTGTCATTCAAATCCTCATGAAAAATCAATTAAACAACTATTACACAGTAAGGAGAGTAGACGAGCCTTATAAATATAGCTTATAGGATATGTTTGTTGGACATTTTATAAATTTTTATCACAACCTAATTACGACCAGCATAAAGACTAAAGGTTCATACGGCATCTATGTTTACATTTCTTTTTACTTTACCGAGCCTATTTAAAATAACATAGCTATCATAACCCATAGGTAAAGATTAAGTGCAATGCGTTATTATGCCAGAAATGAAGCTACGATAAAATAATGGGTTACCATAATAAAGCAACCCACCATAATAAAAAGAGATAAAGATGCTAAGTAATTATTCAGGTGTAAATTGACGCAAATGCTGCATTGTCGTCAGCCATGCTGCAAACCAGCCTACTATCATGGAGACTAAGATCAGAATAATAGATTCATCAAAACCTAAACCTGAAATTGAGAAGGTGGTACCAAAAACAGTTGCAGCTTGTGTCACCACATCCGATAACTTCCAAACCAATAGTGCAGAAAATACCAAAGCAAAAATAGCGCCAATAAAACCGAGAATTAATCCCCAATTGAGGAATGGACGCATAATAAAGCCATCAGTTGCGCCAATCAGTTTCATTACATTTATCGTATCGCGACGGCTAAAGATATTGAGTCGGACGCTATTACCTATCACCAATAATAATGCCACGATCATAAGTGTGCCTATCACCAGAGCAATATGCCCAACTAATGATGTTAAAGTTGAAAGCCGAGTAAACCAACTATCATCCATTCTCACTTCATCCACACCCGCAATTTGCGCAACACTATCTCGTAGCGTCGTCATTAGTTGCTGATCGCTAGGATCCATTTTAGGTGTCACTATCGCGACGGCAGGAAGCGGATTTTCTTCTAACATATCCAGCGCACTACTAAACCCAGACCATGAACGAAACTCAACTAAAGAATCTTGGCGTGAAAGATAATTAACCTCTTCTACTTTTTCTAGCGCTTCAATCTTTTTAATGGTTGCTTCTGCAAGGCTATCATCTAAGGATTTATCGAGATAAACCGTTAATTGAGGAGTGGGATACCACTGTTCAGCCGCTGTTGAGACGTTTTTCCACACAATATAGCAAATGCTTGGCAGCGTTAATGAAATAGCCACCACCATAATAGTTAAAAAAGAAGAGAGCGGTTGGCGCAAAAAGTCAGCCATTGTGTTACGCCAAGCATAACGCCACTGTTCACGTCTTCCACCACGTAAGGCTTTTGTTTTTGCGCCTGGCGTTGGCATTGACTTACGGGAACTCTTTGCTTTAGCCATTTTGACCTCCCACCATTCTGCCTTGGCCTAATGTTAGAATGCGATAATTCCTACGCTCTATCAGTGCCATGTCATGTGTTGCCATTAATACCGTCACACCAACGCGGTTAAACTCTTCAAATAGACGCATAATGCCTTCTGAAAGCTCGCCATCAAGGTTACCAGTAGGCTCATCTGCAAGAAGTACAGTCGGTTTATTCACAACAGCTCGGGCAATACCAACACGCTGCTGTTCACCGCCAGAAAGTTGAATTGGATAGTTTTTAGCTTTATCTAATAACCCCACTTTATCTAGCGCAGCTGAAACTCTGCGCCGGATATCCTCTTCGCTTGCGCCAGCAATAATTAATGGAAGTGAGACATTGTCATAAACTGTTCTGTCCATCAATAAGTGATGATCTTGGAAGATCATCCCTACTTGGCGGCGCAGAAAAGGGATCTCACTATTTTTTAATCGACTGATATCATGACCAGCAAACCAAATAGCGCCATCACTTGGACGCTCTATTCCACAAATTAACTTAAGCAATGTACTTTTACCGGCACCAGAGTGACCCGTTAAAAAAGCCATTTCACCAGGATGAAGATGAAAATCGACACCCTGTAATGCTTGTCTTCCACCTAAATAAGCTTTGCTGACATGTTCGAAGCGGATCATTACAGCTACTCCTCGCGGGCAAACAGAGCCTCAATAAAATCGTCGGCCTTAAATGGACGTAGATCTTCAATACCTTCACCTACACCGATATAACGGATAGGAATTCCAAACTGATCAGCAATAGAGAAAATAACTCCCCCTTTCGCTGTACCATCCAGTTTAGTCAATGTTAATCCTGTTAGTCCAACGGTCTCATTAAAGAGTTTTGCTTGGCTAACAGCATTTTGACCAGTACTTGCATCTAATGTCAGCATCACTTCATGTGGTGCTTCTTCGTCCAGCTTTTTCATGACACGTACAATTTTTTTCAGCTCTTCCATTAAATGGGATTTATTTTGCAGTCGTCCTGCGGTATCGGCAATAAGAACATCGACACCTTTTGCTTGTGCTGATTGAATTGCATCAAAAATAACAGAAGCCGGATCGGCGCCTGTATGTTGAGCAACAACAGGAATTTTATTACGATCACCCCAAACTTGTAGCTGTTCAACTGCTGCTGCACGGAATGTATCTCCTGCGGCTAACATGACAGATTTTCCTTCAGCTTGATACTGACGCGCTAACTTTCCGATAGTCGTGGTTTTACCCACACCATTGACGCCCACCATTAAAATAACAAAGGGCTTTTTACCTTCAATTTTTAATGGCTGGTCGACTTTACTTAAAATTTCACCCATTTCTTCACGCAATTTGCCGTAAAGTGCTTCAGCATCTTTAAGGTCTTTATGATTTGCGTGTTTAGTTAAGCTGGTGATAATTTTTGTTGTGGTTTCCATTCCCACATCGGCAATCAATAACTGTTCTTCTAATTCCTCAAAAAGATCATCATCGATTTTTTTACCACGAAATAGACTTAGGAATCCTGAGCCTAAGTTTTGACGCGTTTTCAATAAGCCTTTTTTCAGCCGAGAAAAGAATCCTTCTTTTTTAGGTTTCTCTTGTTCAATCGGTTTATCGGCAAGCACTTCTTCACGTAAGGATTCAATATCTTCAGCTTCGGCTTGCGCAATGGCTAAACGCGCTTGTTCCTCTGCTTCTGCTTCTTGTGCTAACCGTTGTTGTTCTGCGCGTTCCGCCGCTAAGCGTTCTTCTTCTAAACGTTGTTGTTCTTCGGCTTGTGCCGCTTCTTGTGCTTGCCGCTGTGCTTCTTCTTGCGCCAAACGTTGCTGCTCGGCTTCTTGTGCTAACCGTTGTTGCTCTGCTCGTTCCGCCGCTAAGCGTTCTTCTTCTAAACGTTGTTGTTCTTCGGCTTGTGCCGCTTCTCGTGCTTGGCGCTGTGCCTCTTCTTGCGCCAAACGTTGCTGCTCAGCTTCTTGTGCTAACCGTTGTTGCTCTGCACGTTCCGCCGCTAAGCGTTCTTCTTCTAAACGTGCACGCTCAGCATCTAAACGTTGTTGTTCTTCGGCTTCTTGTGCTTGGCGTT
>NZ_LXEV01000012.1 GCF_001654965.1 Proteus hauseri ATCC 700826 | reverse complement strand
CTTGTGCTTGGCGTTGTTGTTCTTCGGCTTGTGCCGCTTCTCGTACTTGCCGCTGTGCTTCTTCTTGCGCCAAACGTTGTTGTTCTTCTTTCTCTTGCTCAATATTCTCTTCTTTACTACGCCCAAACCCGAGCCACGAGAAAAAACCTTTTTTTTCTTTTGCCATTAGCTACTAAACTCCTCGCACTAAATCATGGCGCGATACATTGACGATATTGAAAATAATAATGAAGTCTATCATTTGATCATGGATAAACGCATCTTTTATACGAATTTTATGGTAAATTATTGCGGATTAAATTAAGGGGTGTTGCCAATATATCTGCAACAACACATTCCCTATTCAATAACACATCCCTAAAGATACATTTAAATTATATAAATCAGAAAAATATGGTCAAAAAACCGCAAAAATCACCGATGGGACAAATCAGAATAATCGGGGGTAAATGGCGTGGTCGTAAACTTCCTGTTCTTGATAGCCAAGGGCTACGACCCACAACAGACAGAGTTAAAGAAACTCTCTTTAATTGGCTAATGCCAGTTATTCAAGACGCACGTTGTCTTGACTGTTTTGCTGGCAGTGGTGGATTAGGCATAGAAGCACTTTCTCGTTACGCCAAAGAAACAACTTTTATCGAATATGAACGCAATGTTGCTCAACAAATAACGGCTAATCTCGCACTATTAAATGCTGAAAATGGCAAGGTTATCCAAGACAGCGCATTATCTTGGCTTGCTAAACAAGGTACCGCTTATAATGTTGTCTTTCTTGATCCCCCGTTTCATAAAGGTATGTTGTCAGAAACTATTCAGTTATTAGAAAATAACGGCTGGTTAGCTGAAGATTGCTATATTTATGTAGAAGAAGAGATAAAAGCAAATACTTATACTCTTCCAACTCATTGGACATTACATCGAGAAAAGATCGCAGGGCAAGTCGCATATCGCCTTTATATTCGTAGTTTATCTGCTTAATTTTTTATGGAGCTGTTATGTTAATCTTTTTTGGCCGATTTTTAATGGTCGGCGTTTGGGGTTTTCTATTTTTAAATATTGTTTCCCCATTTCCTAAGCCACTAAAATATTTTATGGATATCGCTTTAATTTTTATGGTGATAATGCACGGACTACAAATTGTCATGTATAAAGCGGGCCAGCCAAAAGATCAAAAACCCTCGGCAGCATTACAATGTCGAATTTTCTTTTTTGGTATCTTTGAACTACTAAAAATACAAAAACAGCTACGCCAAGAATACGAAGACAAACAAAAAAATAAACATAAACCGTCATAACAATATTGTTATTTTCTGGGGTATTAATCGTCGAGATTTACCCCAAAAATAACCAATCGCTCTATACTAGCCGTTACTTTTCACTATTTTCGTCAGGCATATCTGTTTCAAATTGCACAAAACGGCTTCCTTGCATAAATAAACGTCCTTTCATTTCAGGCTCGATATTGTCATAAGTGGCTTTATCTACACGTAAAATTAAATCGTTACGAGAATCTGTCGTTAAACGAAACGTTACCTGATAGTAATAAACCGTTTCAGGGCCATTAACATCATTTTCTCTTGAGCGGCGATCATTTGCCGGAAGTGTTTGCTTCTTAACAACTTCCACCATATAAAGCTTTACGGGAGCATTATCATCACTCATTCGTTGCTTTCTTTGTTCAAGAAAACGATATGTTGCTGATGCAATAATAATGATCAATACCGCAATACCTATCATTCCAGCTTTATTCATTACATTAATTCCTATGGTCTGCATTGGGTAAATGCGCTGAGCCTTTATATTATTTTAATTGATTAACCAGTTTCGTCATTAATCGCTATTCTTAAATAATGCTTTCTGTTATGAATAATAAAACAGTTCTGAATATAAGGAAGATATTATGAGTTGGCCTTTTCTCGCCGTATTATTCTCAGGATGGCTTTATATCGACGCTGCATATCGAGGCCCTAATTGGCAACGTTGGTTATTCCGTCCTATCACATTACTACTTTTATTACTTTGGGCATGGCAAGTACCTGAACACTCTATTAACAGCTATCTTATCGTTGGTGCATTACTCGCCACGCTACTTTCTGATTTATTGAGAATGTTTGAAGGTAAGTATTTACTACCGTCCATCGCACTGGTTTTCCTAAGTTATATTCTTTATCTTGTTAGTTTTGCAATACCGTTACAGATTTCGTTTTATCTTCCTTTACTCGGATTTGTCATTATTTTTGCTATCGTGATATTAGCAATAGTTTGGACTAAACTCGATAAACTGGCTATTCCTGCCACATTGACCTTATTAGCTGCCTTAGCCATGTTTTGGGTTGCGGGTGAAAAATTCTTCTTCTTAAGTAACGACTACAACTTATCCATAATGATAGGTTCGTTTTTGTTAGTGGTTGCTTACTCCGTTTGGTTGATTAACCGTTTTCGCTTCTCTTTCTCTGCCTCTAAAGGCTTAGTAAGCGCCTGTTATTTCATTGGTCACTTCTTTATTGTTAGAGCGCTATTTCTTTAATTCATTTCCCTTTGTTTCTGGTAACAAGAGAAACAAAGGGAATAATTTATCGACAAAATTAGCACTTTTTGCCAATTTATTCACCGTATTAGTCTTGACTCTGGACTCTACTCCAAGCTGTAAAGTGCTCCTAAATCATTAGACTTTACTTCTCGTTGAACAAGGAGAGCCAGTTATGACTAAACACGCTCATCAACACGATAACCATAAACATACTGACGCTTGCTGCTCAAATTCTCATTGCTCTGGTACTTCTGAGAATAGTGCACACTCACATACTGAAAGTGCGCATTCCCATGCCAAAATCGATAAAAGCGATCCCGAATGCGAGGATGAGCACCAAGGTCACGAGCATAACCACGACCATAGTCATGATGGACATAACCATTCTGATGGTCGCTGTGATATCAATGCCCCTGTTTCAAATACAGAGCCAGAAAAAATAGGACAACAGCGTTTTAGTTGGAAAGTACAAGGTATGGATTGCCCAAGCTGCGCTCAGAAAATTGAAACTGCAGCGCTTAAAGTTATGGGAGTCAAACAAGCTAAAGTCCTTTTTGCTACAGAAAAACTGGTCGTTGATGCAGACAGTGATTTACGACCACAAGTCATCGCGGCTATCAAAAGTGCTGGGTTTGAGTTATTTGATCTCACCTCACCCAACGCTAAAAGCGCACCAAAACAAAGTCTACTGAAAGAAAGCTCATTCGTTATTATTTTAGCTTTGTTAATGGCAATAAGCTGGGGTGTGGAATTTATTGATCCTCAAGCTGGCCGTGTTGCCTTTATTACTACAACCTTGATTGGTTTATTCCCCATTGTGAAAAAGTCTCTACAGCTTATTCGCAGTGGTACACCGTTTGCTATTGAAACATTAATGAGTGTCGCAGCAATTGGTGCACTCTTTATTAATGCGACTGAAGAAGCAGCAATGGTTATTTTGCTGTTTATGATTGGTGAAATGCTTGAATCTTACGCCGCAGGTCGCGCTCGTCGTGGTGTTAGTGCGTTAATGGCATTAGTACCCGAAGAAGCTATTTTGGTTAAAGATGGCAAAAAACAAACCGTTTCAGTCTCTAAATTACGCCCTGGCGATATTATCGAAATTGCCCCTGGCTCACGTTTACCTACCGATGCTGAGTTAGTCAGTGCTTTTGCTAGTTTTGATGAAAGCGCATTAACCGGTGAATCAGTACCTGTTGAACGCTTACAAGGTGAAAAAGTCGCCGCAGGCTGTTTATCGGTTGATCGTTCAGTGCAGATGAAAGTGGTATCTGAACAAGGACAAAATGCCATTGACCGTATTTTACAACTGATTGAAGAAGCTGAAGAACGCAGAGCGCCTATCGAGCGCTTTATCGACCGTTTTAGCCGTTACTACACGCCTCTTATCATGTTGTTTGCAGCATTAGTCATTGTTGTACCGCCACTATTATTTGCTCAGCCTTGGGAAACATGGGTTTATCGCGGATTAACCTTATTACTAATCGGTTGTCCTTGTGCGTTAGTTATTTCAACCCCAGCGGCGATTACCTCCGCTTTAGCAGCTGCTACAAAGCGAGGCGCATTAATCAAAGGTGGAGCAGCACTAGAGCAATTAGGCACGGTAAATACTATCGCCTTAGATAAAACGGGAACATTAACTGAAGGGAAACCACAAGTCACAGATGTTATAGCTGAAAATGGTTTTGATAAAAAACAGCTGCTCACTTTAGCATCTTCAGTTGAAGTCGGTTCTCATCACCCATTAGCAAAAGCTATTATCAATAAAGCTCAAGAAAATGGGGTAGTTGTAGTTGAAGCTGAAAATCGTAAGGCCTTAGCCGGTAAAGGGATTGAAGGCTATTTAAACAACCAACACATTTTAGTCAGCGCGCCTTCACAGTTGAAAGAAGCATCTCTTTCATCACAATGGCAACAAGAGATTGCACGCCTTGAAGATGAAGGCAAAACAGTAGTCGTGGTATTAAAAGATGATCAGCTCATTGGCGCGATTGCCATGCAAGACACCTTGCGTAGCGATGCTATTGAATCAATGAAGTTATTGAAATCGATGAATATCAATGCGGTGATGTTAACAGGTGATAATCCAAGAGCCGCAGCCGCAATTGCACAAAAACTGGGGATGGATTTCCGCGCTGGATTACTGCCAGAAGATAAAGTCACGGCAGTAATGGAAATCAGTAAAACACACAACACCATGATGGTGGGTGACGGAATTAATGATGCTCCAGCAATGAAAGCGGCAACCATTGGTGTAGCGATGGGAAGCGGCACCGATGTAGCACTTGAAACAGCAGATGCAGCATTAACCCACAACCGCTTAACTGGATTACCAGAAATTATTCAGTTATCTCGCGCAACCCGCAAAATTATTCGTGAAAACATCACTATCGCACTTGGATTAAAAGCGGTGTTCTTAGTGACCAGTTTATTAGGAATAACGGGGCTTTGGGTGGCAGTATTAGCGGATTCAGGTGCAACAGCGTTAGTTACTGCCAATGCGGTGAGATTATTAAACGTTAAATTAAAATCATCATCTCAAAACTAAATGAGATTTAAAAAATAAAAGCAAAACCCAACCCTTAAAGATTATTAGGGGTTGGGTTATTTTTTATCTTCATTGTTACTCAAAAAGCATCGTAACACCTATAAACCACTGTCTTTTTTACGAATAAGATAACGGTAAGGCGCTGATTCAATTTCTTGATTTAATAAATCATGCTCCATAAAACGGCAAAAACCTGGGATATCACGCACAGTAGCAGGATCGTCAGCGATAACTAATAATGTCTCACCTAACGCCATATTTCTTATGGTTTTACGCACTAACATCACCGGTTCAGGACAGCGTAATCCCAACGTATCGAGAGTTTTCGTTGCATCATCAAATTGGGCATTCATTCTATTAACCATTTGTTCTTTCACTTACAGATAGCGTTATTATATCGCGCTTTAACGCTGACATCACGATGCATTACGACAAAGACATTTTGCCGTAAACTTTGCTTTTGTTGCGCAACGGGCGTATTATGCGCTCCCACTCCATTGAGAGTGGATAATGAATGTCTTATTGGGTTCCCTCACCCCAATCTCTAAAAAGGTACAATTTATGTATTTGTTTACTCCCCGCCAAAAAGCGGTGGCACTGCTATGGCTTTCTTTGTTTCACATCTTGATAATTACCTCTAGTAATTATCTAGTGCAATTACCTATCTCCATTTTTGGCTTCCATACCACTTGGGGCGCATTTACATTTCCGTTTATTTTTCTGGCTACAGATTTAACGGTTCGTATTTATGGTGCACCACTTGCTCGGCGTATTATCACTGCTGTTATGCTGCCTGCATTAGCCATTTCTTATCTTATTTCTACCCTCTTCTTTCAAGGAAGTTGGCAAGGTTTTGCCTCATTAGGTGACTTTAATTTAATGGTAGCAAGAATTGCGACAGCAAGCTTTATGGCGTATGTATTAGGCCAGATTATGGATGTCTCGGTATTTAACCGTTTAAGACAACAACAAAAATGGTGGGTAGCGCCAAGTGCCGCAATGTTTTTTGGTAATTTGCTCGACACGCTCGCATTTTTCTTTATCGCTTTTTATCGCAGTACTGATGCTTTTATGGCCGCTAATTGGATTGAAATTGCATTAGTTGACTATGTCTTTAAGCTTACGATTTGCATGCTCTTTTTCTTGCCTGCTTATGGTGTATTGCTTAATTTCCTTTTGCGTTATTTTTTCTCTCAAGAAAAACAAAAGCAAGATTATGCTGAAATCAGCTCATAATCTGTCCTATCTCGCAAAATAATAATGATATCAATGTCATTATTCCCCAATAAAGCTTCATAACTCAACTTTATGAAGCTTTACTCCGATATTGTTATTTATTTTGTCTTCTTATCGGTAGAAAATGTTTTATTTCATAATTAATCGCATGATAAGTTAAGCAGCTTCTAATTTATTGTTTAAATATAGCAATGCACTTTTTGGCTTGTGTTAATATAAATATTATTAATTATTTTCAATGAAATATTTTATTCGGTGATTAAACTGATACTGTATTCCTAAATTATCTTCTCTTAATGACGTTTACTGGGATGACAATTCCCACCATAAGGATTTTTTAC
This sequence comes from Proteus hauseri ATCC 700826, assembly GCF_001654965.1. Lineage (GTDB taxonomy): Bacteria > Pseudomonadota > Gammaproteobacteria > Enterobacterales > Enterobacteriaceae > Proteus > Proteus hauseri. The sequence continues at coordinate 55,348 of NZ_LXEV01000012.1, read as the reverse complement.
TCTCTTTTACGAATAGTAGGAGTCTATTATGTTAAAAGTTATTCAATCTCCAGCAAAATATATCCAAGGCCCCGATGCGCTGTACCATATAGGTAAATACACTAAACCCTTCGGCGATAGAGCATTAATTATTGCTGATAAATTTGTCATGGATCTCGTTGGTAGTACCGTAAAAGACAGTATGTCTCAATATGAGGTAAACGGGCATTTTGAACTGTTTAATGGTGAATGCACACACAACGAAATAAATCGGTTAGTTGAATTAGCAAAAAGCCAAGCATCTCAAGTAATCATTGGTGTTGGCGGCGGTAAAACTCTTGATACCGCTAAAGCAGTCGCGTTTAAATGCCATACTCCTGTTGTTATCTCCCCCACTATTGCATCAACAGATGCCCCCACCAGCGCACTGTCTGTTATCTACACTGAGTTAGGTGCTTTTGATAGTTATCTGCTTTACCCAACCAATCCTGACGTTGTTGTTATGGATACAAACATTATTGCAGCAGCACCTGCGCGTTTGCTGGTGGCAGGTATGGGCGATGCGTTAGCGACTTACTTTGAAGCAAGAGCTTGTAGTCAGGCTCAAAAACAGACAATGGCGGGTGGAAAATCAACATTAGCGGCATTAGCGCTCGCAGAGCTTTGCTACAACACATTGCTTGAGGATGGTTATAAAGCCAAACTGGCTGTTAGCCGAGGTGTTTGCACAACCGCAGTAGAAAATATTATCGAAGCCAATACATTTTTAAGTGGTATTGGTTTTGAAAGTGCAGGTTTAGCGGCGGCTCATGCAATTCATAATGGATTTACTGCTCTTGAAGAGTGTCATTCAATGTATCATGGCGAAAAAGTTGCCTTTGGTACATTAGTACAATTGGTATTAGAAAATAGTCCACTTGAAGAGTTAGAAGAATTTCTCGATTTCTGCATATTAGTAGGTTTACCCGTCACACTCGAAGAACTTGGTGTTACTGCTATCGGTGATGAACTTAATGAAAAGATCATGGCTGTTGCAGAACTGAGCTGTGCTGAAGGTGAAACTATTTATAATATGCCATTTGATATTGATTCAGATAAAGTTTATGCCGCTATTCTTACCGCAGACCAACTAGGACGGGAATGGCTTTATTAAAAAAGTCTGAGTAAATAGGGAGTTTAGTCCTCCCTATTTATGCTTACAATACAAAGGGGCTTTATGGTCAGTATCGTATTAGTTTCAAAGAGTCTTACACTCGCAAATGGTATCAAAGAACTCGTTAATCAAACGGTAGAACATCAAGTTAATTTAACTGTTGCGACAAACTATCAAACACCTTCAGATCTTGTTAACGAGGTCACGCCTGAAACCATATTGTACGCCATAAAAGAAGCCTACAACGATGATGGTGTCCTTGTTTTACTCGATACTTATCATTCAGCACATAATGCAGCCCTTGCGATAGCTAACCTTGAATATGATATCGCCGCACACGTTTCGTTATGTTCAGCACCGATAGTTGAAGGAACCCTTGCTGCGGCAAGTAGTATCTCTTTAGGGGCCTCTCTTGAAGAAGCCAAAAGAGAAGCGCACAAAACCATTTCAGTAAAAAAACTACTATTAGGCGAAAACATACCAGACTTCACTATTTTCCCTAAAAACACCAACTATGAACCCGTGAGATCAATTACTGCACCTGTTTGGCTTTATCCCTATAATCGTTTTGTTATCCCAAGAAAAAAACTTTATCCACATCTATTACTAGAAGAACAAAAACGTCTTATTAACGTAATAGAACAATCTAAAAGAGATATTGATTGGCTAACGGAAGAGGTACATAGAAAATTAGGTGAGCAATACACACATATTTTTTCGAGCCATCGTTTTTTACTTGAAAATACAGAGTTACAGCTCACAGTTTGCAGCATGATCAACAAATATCACTGTAACGCCGAGTTTGCATTACAACAAACTTTCATCGATTTAATAGATACTTACGCACAAATGGATGATGATAATATGCGTGCACGTGAAAGTGATTTAGATGATATTCTCTCCCGCATGTTACGCTATTTAACCTCGTCCCCACCGCCTTTAACTCAGCCCCCGTATCCAAATGTAATTTTAGTCACTAAACAACTCCACCCATCAACATTAATGACATTAGAACCCAATCGAATTAAAGGTATTTTATTAAGCCACGGAAACCCATTATCGAACACCACCTTATTAGCCAACGCATTAGATATTCCTATTATTAATGGCGCTGGAAAATCAGCACTTACACTTACCAATGGGCAAAATATTACACTCAAAAAAATACAGAATATGTGGCTATATCAGAATAGTTATATTTCTCATTAAAATAACTGACTATTAAAATAGCTAGTTATTAAAAGTAGCTAGCTGTTAATTTAATAATTAATAACAACATTTTTTATTTACTATCAATAATTCTATCTCAATATATTATTTATAAGTCTATTTATTAAAATAATAAAAAAGGGAATAAAAGATCCTCTTTTATTCCCAGTAGCTTGTTACCTTCGTAATCAACAACTTTATTATTATATAATCGGCGTTCTTTATAGTGCTCTTGCTAGTAAACTAATCGGGTGCTCACATTTTTTCGTGGTAGACATCTCAATTTGCCATTTACAGGTTTCGCAGTCTGTTATAACTAAATCACAACCACTTTCTTCGATTTGACGAAATAACCCCGCACCAATACCTTGAGCGACATCGTAATTTTCAGATTTAAAACCATAGGTTCCTGCGATACCACAGCATTGAGAATCTAATACAATGACTTCAACACCCGGAATACGTTTGATTAAATCAATGGAATAGGCTGTCCAACCCATTTTCTCCATATGACAAGGCGTATGATAGACCACTTTTAACGGCGTATTTTTTAACGGTAACTCACGACCTTGTTCTAATAAGCGATAAATGTAACGCGTTGCCAGCTCAATATTTTCGCGTACCTTTGAGGTATCAATATCAAGGATATGCTCATATTCATCACGAATAGTAAATGTACAAGTTGAAGAAGTAGCGACAACCGGAATATTGTTTTCAACAATTTTCTCAGTTAATGACTCTAAATTTACTGTCGCTTGTTTTTTCGCTTGTTTAACAAAACCATTAGCGATTAACGCAACACCACAACATTTTTCGCGTTTTAATAACTGAACCCCAATCTCCATTTTATTAAACACCTTAACCAAGTCTTTCCCTAATTGAGGGTGGTTGTAATTTGCGTAACAACCATGAAAAAAAGCGACTTGTTCTTTAAAGCGTTCTTGTTCTTTTACTTGTTTTTTCATCCATGTTCTGAATGTACCAAATGAATATTTTGGTAATTCACGACGATGGTCTATTTTAAGTGCCTTATCCAAGATATGGCGAACGGGTTTTAGCCCTGTAATGGTATTAACTATCGGCGCTAATGGCGTTGAAAGTGTCCCCATTAAATCGGTGTGACTTAAAATAGCATCACGCAGCTTAGGCTTTTTAGGATTATAGTTCAGCTTCGCACGTGAAATGATATCGCCAATTTTCACATCAGAAGGACACGCCACTTCACAGCGTTTACAATTGGTACAATATTTTAATGCTTCATCATAAAGCATTGGATCTTTTAAGCGTAAACGCTCACCATCTGGGCCTGCTTGTTTTGGGCCTGGATAAAGTGGATTAACTTTTGCAACCGGGCAATAGGTGGTGCAAACCGTACATTTGATGCAACTTTCGAAACTGGTATCGTGTAAACTCATAGTGCTGCCTCCACAACCGCAGATGTGGTCTGTTCTGTCTTATCCTGCTGTAAAATTTGTTGTGCTGCATACAGCGCGCTAATCATCGAAACACCGGCGCCACAACCTTCATTTAATGGATCAAACCCACCTAACACTGCACCAACAGCATAGACATTATCGAGAACTTCACCATATTTTATCGGTCTTAATTGACTGTCAGTATCAACACCAAATCGCATATAAGGTTGTTTTGCAAAAACATTAACCTGCGTCCATTCATTACGAGGTAATGTTTCTAGCATATCCAGTTCCATTAATGGCTCATAAACACGGTCAAATTCCGCGATCAAACCATTATTAAAGAAACTACCTGTCGCCAACACAATATGATCACTACGGATAGGAATATCGGTGTGGTTACGAGTATGAATTCCCACAACTTTGTTGCCGACTAAATCCACTTCTTGAGCACGATCACCCGGCATAATTAAGCCACCTGCTTTTTGAAAACGCAGTTTTAACGCTTGATGTAAGCGAATACCTAATAGTGAAGGTGGCAGAGTGGGTAATAAGCTAATAGGTTTACCGACTAGTTCTTGTAATAAATTTACGGGTTCTTCAGCATCTAGTCCAATACACGCTGGTAAAATAATGGCTTCAACGTGCTCATCAATCTGCTTAATTAGCTCTTGTGCCAATAGTTTTGTATTTTCAGGTTTATCTAAATAACGCGCAATATTAACTGCTCTAAATTCACTTGGGTTATCGCGTAATGTGTCTAATAACGGCAAATGAATATGATAAGGGATAGCTTCAATACCTTGCTCATTTAACGTGCTGCTAGCGAATTGTGGTTGGAAATCTAAAAAGCCTTCAATACCAACAACAGCAACTTTTTTCCATGCTAATGGCTGAGTAACACCATGTGTCGGTACGCGGGCTGGACTTAACCAGCTCATTCTTGAGCGCCCTACTGGCGTAATGCGATAATGGTTTTCATCACCATTACCTTGGTAAGCAAGGCCATGAGTGCTAGATAATAATGCTTGAGCTTGTTCAATAAAGGTCACAACATTGGATTCACCCATACGACTATAAGGGTGTTTTGGTGCTAGTTGCGCAAGCGCTGCTAATGCTTTTTTCGGTTGTGTGACTTCGGTACCATCAGGAAGATGAGTTAATAAATCAAGTGAACCAGATGAGAAATGCAGCGCGCTTTGTCCATTACTAATAATGGCGCAAGATTTACCTGCCTCAGCAAGACGAATGCCCGCAGTTAGCCCAGCAAGTCCACTTCCTATAATCACTACATCAAATTTCATCATCTGCCTCCGCTGACACTGTACTTTCAATCATATCGGCATCTAAACCGCATAATCCTTGATATACCCAACTAGTAAATTCACTTTCACGCAAGGCATTTCCCCAAGCAATTGGTCGAATGCCTTTCCAGCGCTCATTTAAGAAATGTGCCAGTTGTTGCTCTGATTGATGAGGGGTAGTAACTTGTAAACGATTAAGTAATCCCGCAGCACGGCAAGCACAAAGTTCACCTTGGCAGGTTCCCATACCCACACGGGTACGACGACGAAGATCAAGTAAATTATTGACGGTTAAAGAATTAACAGCATAACGTACTTCACCTGCGGTGACCGCTTCACATTCACAAACCAAACTTTTATCGATACGTTCGCTACTAAGTAATTTGTTAGCTAAATCACCGTGACGATATACCGCTGAGCCGCGAATAGGTGCAGGTAAAGAAACCACACTACGCAACGCTTGTTCTGCGGATTGGCGAGAACCCGGCAATGCTTCTTCAGCAGTAGTACATTTTGCTGAAATGTTTAACTTCTCACAGATTTTATCTGTTGCCCATTCAGCCATTAAGCGGTAAGTCATTAATTTACCACCTGTAATAGTGATAAACCCTTCTAAACCATCACGCTTAGCGTGGTCAAGTAATACAATACCGCGACTAACATTACGACCAGATGGATCATCATCGCTCGCCACTAAAGGTCGAACACCCGCGTAAGCACGTAAAATACGTGTTTGCGCTAATTTAGGTGCTAACATTGAACCTTCACGGATCAAAATATCGACTTCTTCTGGCGTCACATACATATTGTCGATTTGATCATAAGGCACACGGGTTGATGTTGTACCGATTAATGAAATCGTGTCACCAGGAACTAAAATGTCGGCATCAGCAGGCTTACGACAACGGTTGATCACCATATTGTTGATACGATGACCTAAAATTAACAGCGCCCCTTTTGCAGGAAACATGCGCACTTTTAAATCACCATATTCTGCGATTTTTTGTCCCCAAATCCCGCCAGCATTAGCGACTATTTGAGCACGGATTTCATACATATTTTTTGCTTGATGATCGTAAACGCGTACACCTTTAACTCGATCACCTTCACGAATAAGCCCCATGACTTCATGATAAGTCAGTACTTTAGCGCCGTGTTCACGGGCATCAAGCATATTAGCGGCCGTTAAACGAAATGGGTCAACAGTGCCATCAGGAACACGAACTGCACCAATCAAGTTGGGATTTACTGATGGCTCTAAACGAATAGCTTCTTCGGGTGAAATCGCTTGAGCATCAATCCCTGCCGCTTGGCAAGATTGAATAAAGGTTTGCTGAAATTCTAATGAATCTTCAGGTAAAGTGATAAACAGGCCATCCGTTTTTTCAACGCAGTGACGAGCAACCCGTTTTAAAATCATGTTTTCTTCTATGCACTCTCGTGCAGATTCAGGATCAGTCACAGCATAACGCGCTCCGCTGTGTAACAACCCGTGGTTTCGACCGGTTGCACCGGTTGCGATATCGTGTCTTTCCAGTAGGATACAGCGTAATCCACGGCGAGCACAGTCTCTTGCCATGCCTGCGCCTGTAGCGCCACCACCTATAATAATGACATCAGTTTCTGTTACTGGTGAACCGCTCATCATAAAGATGCCCTCTCACATTGCATTCAGCAAACGCTAATTATTCTTTAACGTTAATTATAGTGTATAAGATACACAAAAAATGTGGTTAATGTTTGATAATGAGCAAAAACGAAAGAGAAACGCTCACGAGGGAAAAATTAAAACCACAAGTGTGATACTAATCACAAATAATTTAACAAAATCTATTTCATAAAGTTAACATATCACTCAAAATCATCCATCTTGAAAATTTTTTCGACAACTGAGCAATACCTCACAGTAAATTTGATTGTATAAGTTTACTATTAAGTTCGTTAAAGAAAATTTTTTGATAACTTCGCTGTTCGTTTTGTCATTATTTAATGTCAACATATTAAAATAAAGCCATCGGAGGCTAATATGTTAAGTCTGTTTAGACCTGCGCCACATACTGCGCGTTTGCCAAAAGAGCAGATAGATCCTGTCTATCGTCGTTTACGTTGGCAGATCTTTATGGGGATTTTCTTTGGTTACGCTGCTTATTACTTAGTAAGAAAAAACTTTGCATTAGCAATGCCTTACCTCGTAGAACAAGGATTCTCTAAAGGAGATCTGGGTTTCGCTTTATCAGGTATCTCCATTGCTTATGGCTTCTCCAAATTTATTATGGGGTCGTTTTCTGACCGAGCTAACCCTCGTTACTTCTTACCCGCAGGTCTTATTTTAGCATCATTAGTCATGCTATTTATGGGCTTCGTGCCGTGGGCAACTTCGAGCATTATGGTTATGTTCGTTCTGTTGTTCCTTTGTGGTTGGTTCCAAGGTATGGGTTGGCCTCCTTGTGGACGTACCATGGTTCACTGGTGGTCACAGAAAGAGCGTGGCGGTATCGTTTCTATCTGGAACTGTGCGCATAATGTCGGCGGTGGTTTACCTCCATTACTGTTCTTATTAGGTATGGCATGGTTTAACGACTGGAAAGCGGCATTATATATGCCAGCTATAGCTGCTATTTTAGTGGCAATGATTGCATTCGCATTAATGCGCGATACCCCGCAATCTTGTGGTTTACCGTCTATCGAAGAGTATAAAAACGACTACCCACCAGATTATAAAGAAACTGACGAACAAGAACTGACTGCAAAAGAAATCTTCATGAAGTATGTTTTCCCTAACAAACTTCTGTGGATGATTGCTATCGCTAACGTGTTCGTTTACTTACTGCGTTACGGTGTTCTTGACTGGTCACCAACTTATCTGCGTGAAGTAAAACACTTCGCAATGGATAAATCATCATGGGCTTACTTCTTATACGAATACGCAGGTATTCCGGGCACATTATTGTGTGGTTGGATGTCGGATAAAGTATTCCGAGGCAACCGTGGTGCGACGGGTGTATTCTTCATGACCTTAGTTACTATCGCCACTATCGTATTCTGGATGAACCCAGCAGGTAACCCAAATATTGATATGGCATGTATGTTGATTATCGGTTTCTTAATCTACGGCCCTGTTATGTTAATCGGTTTGCATGCTCTTGAGCTTGCACCGAAGAAAGCAGCAGGTACAGCAGCAGGCTTTACGGGGCTATTTGGCTACTTAGGTGGTTCTGTTGCGGCAAGTGCTGTCGTAGGTTACACCGTTGACTACTTCGGCTGGGATGGCGGCTTTATGGTCATGATCGGCGGTAGCGCACTGTCTGTCGTATTATTACTTGTCGTGATGGTTACAGAAACCAAACACAAACGCGAAATGCTTCAGAAGTACGAATAATCACAAATGACAATGATGACATTCAATACATCTCATCGTTAAAACTAAGCCACATCTGCTGTCAGATGTGGCTTTTTTATTATCAACTGTACATAACCTCACTGTACCTAGAATTAAAATGGAGCAGCTTTATGAGTACATCTTTAAAACCCGTAGTTGCAGGCATTCTTTTAACTCTATCTTTAAGTGCTATCGCACAAGCAGCAAGTGATAAAGTGGTTATCGCTCACCGTGGTGCGAGTGGTTATTTACCTGAGCATACACTACCCGCTAAAGCGTTAGCCTATGCTCAAGGTGCTGACTATCTCGAACAAGATTTAGTCATGACAAAAGATAACGAACTGGTCGTCTTACATGATCACTATCTAGACCGTGTTACTGATGTTGCTGAACGTTACCCTGATCGCGCAAGAAAAGATGGTCGCTATTATGCTATCGACTTTACACTTGAAGAAATTAAAGGATTGAAATTTACTGAAGGCTTCGACATTGTTGACGGTAAAAAAGTCCAAAGTTATCCAAATCGTTTCCCTATGGGTAAATCCGATTTTCGTGTACATACTTTCCAAGAAGAAATTGAGTTTATTCAAGGCCTAAACAAATCTACTGGCCAAGATATTGGTATTTATCCTGAAATTAAAGCGCCGTGGTTCCATGAGCAAGAAGGAAAAGATATCACCACAAAAGTACTCGAAGTGCTTAAAGAGTATGGCTATACCCAAAAGAGCGATAATGTCTATTTACAATCTTTTGATGCAAACGATTTAAAACGTATCAAAACAGAGTTAATGCCTAAAATGGGTATGGACTTAAAACTTGTTCAACTTATTGCCTATACTGATTGGAACGAAACCTACGAGAAACAACCTGATGGCACATGGACTAACTACAGCTATGAGTGGATGTTTAAACCCGGTGCAATGAAAGAAGTCGCAAAATACGCTGATGGTATTGGCCCTGATTATCATATGTTAGTCGAAGACAGCTCAACGCCAGATAAAATCACCTTAACCGGTATGGCGGCGGATGCTCATGCTAATAAATTAACGATTCATCCATTTACTGTTCGTATCGATAAACTCCCTAAATATGCCAAAGATGGTGATCAGCTTTATGACATCATCTATAACCAAGCGGGGGCAGAAGGTGTATTTACTGATTTCCCTGATTTAGGTGTGAAGTTCTTACAAAAACAATCCCAGAAATAAAATTTCCTTTTTATCCTACTCCTTTTTATAAGGGGTAGGATCTTTGCGCCCATTCTGATTGTATATTGCTTTATTTTTGTCTAATTTATCCTCTATTATTGTTTAAAATAAAAATAATGATGTTTTACCATTAACCCGCGAGTGCCATTCTCACTACGCTATCGCTACTATTTTATTTATTTTCTATAAAGGAAAGGGATCACGATGACAATAACCTTAATTGTATTGGTTATTCTGGCAATCATTATTATTGGCTGGGGTATCTCAATTTATAACCGTCTTATTACGACGCGTAATCAGGTAAATAATCAATTTGCCAATATCGATGTAATACTCAAACAACGAGTAGACCAAATTCCACAATTGATCACCGTTGCTGAAAAAGCAATGGAACATGAAAAAGGATTATTTCTTTCATTAAGTGATGCGCGACAAAACTATTTCCGAGCCAAAAATATTAATGAAAAAGTGAGTGCATCCAATGAAATGGATAATGCATTACGTAGTATTATTGCGATAGCTGAAAATTATCCAACACTAATTTCGGGTGAGCAATTAACACAAATTCAAATCGCACTAAGTGAAGTAGAAAATAAAATTGCTCAACGTCGAGAAGGCTTTAATGATGCCACGACCAATTATAATACTGCGATAGAGCTCTTTCCTGACAGCATTATTGCTAATTTCTTTCACTTTGAGCCAATGCAATTACTTGAAATCCCCAAAGAAGAAATGAAATTTGAAGGCATTAAGTTTAAATAACATCATTAAGGATAGATGATTGTGATCAGCTATTTTTTTATTGGTTGTGCTGTGGGTGCATTAATTTATTTTTTACGCTCAAGAAGTACCAAAAAAAAGAAAGGCAGCCTGATTATTATTCCGTTCTTGGGAATCGCATTTATGGCTGGAAACTATATCTTCTTTTCTCGAGATAATAATTTTTATCCTATTGGAAGTTCTTCCAGCATTCATATTATTTCCTATATTGCATTTGCGGTTATTTTACTTTTTGCCCATGTTATCTCACTTCATATCACTAATATTGGCGAAAAAGCGGTTAAAAACTATCACCAATTACAAAATGATGGCGAGTCTAAATTTACAGCGCTTATCAACACAGTATTTATTAGTTTATTACTACTGTGTTTAACCTTCGGCTTTTTTATTGATCAACGATTGTTCTTTTTAAGTTTCGTTTTAATGTTCGTTTACCAATTTATGAAAAGAACACCTGAAAAGCGCTTTCTACGATTTCAAAAAATTCTCGCTACATCAAAAATTCGTTCTGTTGCTATTGGATTGGTTGAAATCGAAGGAAAAATTACCGCAGGTGAAACGCTAAAAAGCTGTTTAGGCAACAAAGCGTGCTATGGATATTTTTATTATGAATATAATGTTTCTAAAGATAAAGAAGGTAAAAAAAGTTACCACCAAACCCATAACGAGAATAAAATAAATAACTTTACGATGACCGACGATACCGGCTCTATTGAGGTTTTAGCCGCTGATAACCCTTTTATTCATTTGGGTATCGAACCGCATAAAGATTTTGAAGCAGGAAATAAACGCTATAAAGAGTATTTGATTGAACCTAATACTGATTATCTTCTAATAGGCAATGCTGAATCTATTAATGGTAAGGTTGTTATCACCTGCAAACCTCCTCATTATCTGTTAGGTTTATCTCCCTCAGACTATGTTACTCGTTGGAATAACGCGCGCCCTTTCCGTCGTAATTTATCAATAACCGTTGTTATCGCGCTACTGGTTATTGCCACTATTATCATCACCCCAATAGATTATAGAGATGGCTTGTTAACCTTCTATTTTAACAATATCTCATTTTAGGTAACTAACACTATGGAATGGCTTATTTTTATTATATTTATACTCACACTGGTTTATTTTTTAATCCGTCAGTTAGTGACTATTTATAATAATATGGTGATGCTAAAAAACAATTGCTATAAGGCATTTGCAAATATCGATGTTCTACTAAAGAAACAAGTTGATCTCTTACCAATGCTGACTGTTATTGCACAAAAAGCAATGGAACATGAAAAAAGTATTTTTGAATCACTGGCTACAAGTCGAAACAACTATATTAATGCGACATCGTTAAATACAAAAATAGATTCTGCTAATACACTTTTCCCACAACTAAAACAGTCGATATTAATTGCAGAACGTTATCCTGAGTTAATAAGTGGTAAAACCTTAATGACATTACAGTGCCAAGCAAAAGCATTAGAAGATTGTATTGCAGATCGGCGTGAGTTTTTTAATCAATCAGCCACTCTCTATAATACTGAAATACATATATTTCCTAATCTATTGTTTGCTTTTGTTTTTAAGTTTCAAGATATTCCGCTATTTTACCCTAATAGGGAGATAGACTAATGTTAACCATTCCCTTTTCACTTTTCGGTTTAACTGACTGGATCCTCAGTTTTGACGCTGCCGTAAGCATTATTATGTTTGCGACTTTTGGTGTTCTTTTTTCACTTTTTATCATTTTGCCGCTAATGAGCATAACACCATTAAAAAAATACACGATGCAAGTAACCGGTGCGTTATTTAGCTCTATCTTTATTAGTCTAATGATTTTAATTAGTTTACATTTAGTGCTTGGTGTTAATTCATCAATAAAATTATTACTTGTTTGGTGGGTAATTTTATTCTCTAGCTTAATTTTTTGGTTTGTTAATTTTAAATATATAAAAGAGGTTACTGGGAATAAGTTTTCTCAAATTAAAGAAAAAGCACAAGAGCTTGAAGCTAAAAAAAAGAAAAAATAAATTTTATATTGCCAACGATTTGTTATGTAATACCCAGAGAACAAAGTTATTCTCTGGGTTAGCCGTTCATAAAATAGCTCGACTCACTTTATGCGCGGTAGACCGGAAAAGCAATGACATCACTTAAGTGCTCCACACCTAACGCCAACATAATTAAGCGATCTACTCCCAACGCAACACCAGAACATTCTGGCAGACCTGCTTTAAGGGCAGCTAAAAAACGTTCATCGATAGGCTGCTCAGGTAGCCCCATTGCAACACGCTTACGATTATCACGCTCAAAACGATGGCGCTGTTCTTGTGCGTCTGTCAGTTCACGGAACCCATTAGCAAGTTCGACACCTTTGAAATAGACCTCAAAACGCTCTGCAACTCGATGATCTTCAGAGCTGATTTCAGCTAATGAAGCTTGCGATGCAGGGAAATGATAAATAAAAGTCGGTTTCTCAAGGCCAATATGAGGTTCAACCCCAGAAACAAAGAGAAGTTGAAGTAACGTATCTTTATCTTCTTCTGTATCGGCAATATTTGATAAATCTAATTTTGCCGCCACTTCACGTAGTTTTTCTTTATCCGCAGATAATGGGTCGATATCAAGATAACGTAAAAAAGCTTGTTGATAAGAAAGCGATTCAGAGGCCTCGCAATCTAATACTTCCTGTAACAAATCATCAACTTCATTTATTAACCGGTACATATCAAAACAAGGACGATACCACTCTAGCATCGTAAATTCCGGATTGTGATATCTACCGGCTTCCTCGTTACGGAAGCAACGCCCCATTTGGTAAATAGGACCACTATTTGCAGCAAGCAAACGTTTCATATGATATTCAGGGCTTGTCATCAAATAAAGCTTTAACCCCTGAGACGCACCGGGGCCGACAAAGGTAGTTTCAAAGGGGAAAAGATGAATATCGGTAACGGTAGCCTGACTCATCATTGGTGTTTCAACTTCTAACACACCACGATCAGCAAAAAAACGCCTGATATTACTGACTATTTTTGCCTTTTTCAGTAAATTGGCGATTGAGGCGCTTGGCTGCCAATCCGCTATTTCACTCATGAACAGAAAACTCCAAAAGAAAATGAAGCGAGCAGTTTACTCGCATCTGATCCAACAGACAAATTTCTCCCCCAAAAGGGGTCGCTGATCTTTTATAGCAGGTCATAAACTAAAGAAGCAAATACGCAGAAACACATAAGATAAATAAATGTAACTCTACAAAACATCTACTTTTTCGTAGGGCTACTCGATAAATTTAGCAAAAACAGCGCGTTTAGATGCCCAATTATCTACTCATTTATTATATTATTTATGGCTGAAGTAAATTGTAATAATTCTTTTTCTCAATTACGGATAACAAAAAACTAACACTATTCTTATATTTAAATAGATATTTTTCTCTCGCCTTTAAACTTAATTTAATATTTAAAATGACACATTTGGATTGGTACTATAAAAATTAAGAAATATTATTAATATTTTATTAACAATTAACAAGACAAATCGATTTGTTTTAGATAAATCGTAAAAAATTTATTTTAACTTTAAGCCTAATTTTTTATTTTATTATATTAAGCATCAATTAAGTAAAAATATTTCTTCTTTAAAATCAATTAATAATAAAAAAACATTGTCAATTACAATTAAACTTATCTATACTTTAAAAACAGATTTTTCATTACAATTAATTTTTTCATTTTAGAAAAATATATTTTATTTTATCTTCAAGTTTATCTGGCGTCTTATTATCTAAACCCAGAATTCTTGGTGTGGATCACACTTTTTTTGCGAAATACGGGAAAACCATCATTCATATCAAATTTCGGTGCCCAACATTTCGTTATACTAAAATTACAGTCAATGATAATAAAGATGTTATCAAGCGTAGTCACAAGGCAGTGAAACAATTTAGTTACGGATAGCTTAAAAAAATAGCATTACTAATTAATAATGTCAGTGAATTGAATTCTAGACAATTATTCCAATTTTCACTTGAACAATGGAGAAGCGCAGTGCAAACCTTTAATGCCGATATAGCGATAATCGGAGCCGGGGGCGCAGGCTTACGAGCAGCAATAGCTGCAGCGGAAGCGAATCCTCAACTGAAAATTGCTCTGATCTCAAAAGTATACCCAATGCGTAGCCATACCGTGGCTGCAGAAGGCGGATCAGCAGCAGTGACTCAGGCTCACGACTCCTATGACTTCCACTTCAATGATACCGTTTCTGGCGGTGACTGGTTGTGTGAACAGGATGTCGTTGATTACTTCGTTGAGCATTGTCCAACAGAGATGACTCAACTAGAACTCTGGGGCTGTCCTTGGAGCCGTAAAGAAGACGGGTCAGTTAACGTCCGACGTTTTGGTGGGATGAAAATCGAACGGACTTGGTTCGCAGCCGATAAAACCGGCTTCCACATGCTACATACTCTCTTCCAAACGTCTTTAAAATATCCACAAATTCAACGTTTTGATGAACACTTTGTTCTCGATATTCTCGTCGATGAAGGTCATGCACGTGGCGTTGTTGCTATTAATATGATGGAAGGGACGAAAGTTCAAATTCGTGCTAATTCAATCATTATGGCAACAGGTGGTGCAGGACGTGTTTATCGTTTCAATACCAATGGCGGTATTGTAACGGGTGATGGTATGGGGATTGCTTTACGTCATGGCGTTCCACTGCGTGATATGGAATTCGTTCAATATCACCCAACAGGCTTACCTGGCTCGGGTATCCTGATGACTGAAGGTTGTCGTGGTGAAGGTGGTATTCTGGTTAATAAAGATGGCTATCGCTATCTGCAAGACTACGGCCTAGGCCCAGAAACACCATTAGGTAAACCAGAAAACAAATATATGGAATTAGGTCCACGCGATAAAGTTTCTCAAGCATTCTGGCATGAGTGGCGCGCAGGCCGTACCATTAAAACTCACCGTGGTGATGTTGTTCATTTGGACTTACGTCATTTAGGTGCGAAAAAACTGCACGAGCGTCTGCCATTTATCTGTGAGCTAGCAAAAGCTTATGTCGGTGTTGATCCAGTTAACGAACCAATCCCTGTTCGTCCTACTGCGCACTACACTATGGGTGGTATCGAAACCAACCAACGTACAGAAACGCGTATTAAAGGCCTGTTTGCCGTAGGTGAATGTTCATCTGTTGGTTTACACGGTGCTAACCGTTTAGGTTCTAACTCACTGGCTGAACTGGTTGTATTTGGTCGCCTTGCGGGTGAAGAAGCCGTACGTTGTGCTCAAGAAGCAACACCAGCAAATGCATCAGCACTTGATGCACAAACTCGTGACATCGAAGAAAACCTTAAAAAGCTGATGAACCAAAAAGGGACTGAAAGCTGGTCACAAATTCGCGATGAAATGGGTGAGTCAATGGAAGAAGGTTGCGGTATTTACCGTACACCAGAATTGATGCAAAAAACCGTTGATAAACTGGCTGAATTAAAAGAACGTTTCAAACATGTTGAAATTAAAGACACCAGTAGCGTCTTTAATACTGATTTACTTTACAAAATCGAGCTTGGCTTTGGTTTAGATGTCGCTGAATGTATGGCTCACTCAGCAATCAATCGTAAAGAATCCCGTGGTGCACACCAACGTTTAGACGAAGGTTGTACCGAGCGTGATGATGTGAACTTCCTAAAACATACTCTGGCGTTCTATAACCCAGAAGGTGCACCTCGCTTAGAATATAGCGATGTGAAGATCACTAAATCCGCCCCTGCGAAACGTGTGTATGGTGGTGAGGCTACTGCACAAGACAAGCAGAACAAGGAGAAAGCGAATGGCTGATGACATGAAGCACATTAAAATGGAAGTCATGCGCTATAACCCTGAAGTTGACGATGCGCCATATTTCGTCACTTATGATGTCCCTTATGATGAGCAAACCTCATTACTGGATGCATTGGGTTATATTAAAGACAATTTAGCGCCTGATCTTTCTTACCGTTGGTCTTGCCGTATGGCGATTTGTGGCTCTTGCGGCATGATGGTCAACAAGGTACCTAAACTGGCGTGTAAAACGTTCGTTCGTGAATACCCAGATGGTGTAAGAATTGAAGCACTTGGTAACTTCCCAGTGGAACGTGACCTTGTTGTTGATATGACTCACTTTATTGAGAGCTTAGAAGCGATCAAACCTTACATTTTAGGTAATGATCGTAAGCCTTCAGAAGGTCCTAATAAACAGACACCTGCGCAAATGGCAAAATACCACCAGTTCTCTGGTTGTATTAACTGCGGCCTTTGCTATGCAGCCTGTCCTCAGTTTGGTTTAAACCCTGAGTTTATTGGCCCAGCAGCGATTACTTTGGCACAACGTTACAATACAGATAGTCGCGACCATGGGGCAAAAGAACGTATGCCTCAGTTAAATGGTGAGAACGGTGTCTGGTCTTGTACCTTTGTTGGCTACTGTTCTGAAGTCTGTCCAAAACATGTGGATCCTGCTGCTGCTATTCAGCAGGGTAAAGCAGCCAGTGCGCAAGACTTTGTCATTGCAATGCTGAAACCACGTTAAGGAGGAAACAAGACATGACAACAAAACGTAAGCCTTATGTTCGTGGTATGCAGCCAAGCTGGTGGACGAAACTGGGATTCTATCGTTTCTATATCACCCGTGAAGGTACTTGCCTTCCACAACTTTGGTTCAGTCTGGTTGTACTGTTCGGTGTATTTGCACTGAAAAATGGACCTGAAAGTTGGGCAGGATTTGTTACATTCCTGAGTAACCCAATCGTCTTTATTATTAATATAGTGACCTTAGTAGCAACGCTTTTCCACACGGCGACTTGGTTTAAACTCGCGCCTAAAGCCGTTGTCATCGTAGTAAAAGATGAAAAAATGCCACAAGAACCTATCGTTCGTGGTTTATGGGGTCTCACTATCGTTGTTACTGCCGTTATTCTGGCAGTAGCGCTGATTTAACCCAGGAGGAAAGTAATGAATCAGAATCAACTTCCTAAGCGCTCTGATGAACCTATTTTCTGGGGATTATTTGGTGCAGGTGGTATGTGGAGTGCAATTGTCTCTCCTGCCGTTATTATCCTGCTTGCCATTTTAATTCCAATGGGTATTGCGCCAGAAGCATTTACTTATGACCGTATCATGGCATTTAGCCAAAGTTTTATTGGCCGTATTTTCTTACTGCTGATGATAATTTTACCGGTCTGGTGTGCACTGCACCGTATTCACCATACACTGCACGATTTTAAAGTGCATGTCCCCGCAAGCAAATGGGTATTCTATGGTGGTGCAGCAATTATCAGCGTTATCGCAATTATCGGTGTCTTCACACTGTAATTGATAAGTAATTGATAATAAATTAAAAAGCCACTCGATTGAGTGGCTTTTTTTATAAATATATTTGCTATAATTAACTGGCTAATTTCAAACCAATAATACCAAAAATTATCATCGCTAAACTCAGCAAACGATAAATATTGGCAGATTCACCAAAGACCAAAATACCAAAAATCGCAGTACCAACAGCCCCTATACCAGTCCAAATCGCATAAGCCGTGCCCGCAGGTAAGCCTTTCATGGCATAAGATAGCATTCCCATGCTCACAATCATGGCCGTTATCGTAATAATGCTTGGTGTTAGTCGCGTAAATCCATGAGTGTATTTCAAGCCAACAGCCCAAACTATCTCAAGTAAACCAGCAACAAATAGAATTGCCCAGGACATAAATTACCCCTTTTATATACAACATATTTGGGGTCGTCCCCTGAATAAACAACAGAAAGCTGGGTCGTCCCAGCTTCAGAGAAATGAGATAGAATTATAAGAAAAAGTAATAAAGCATGCAATAGCTTGAAATTTATTCAAACTTGTTTAGGCGCGCCCTCTTCACCATAAAGAAAAGCAGAAACATCGTCTTCAACTTCACCCATTGCCATCAACGCATCAAGTGTTTCTTTGGCTTCTTCTTCATTGACGATACTCATGGCAAAGCCTACATGCACCAACACCCATTTTCCAATCATGGACGACGGCTCGCCCTCACAAACTAGAGCAATATTGACTTCTCGTTTAACGCCACAAACATCGACCATTGCGTTTTCAGTGATTGTTTTTCCTACTTCAACAACTTGACCCGGAATACCAAGACACATAACAACCCCTATTCGATCTCTATTTGCTTAATACGCATTGCATCATCATTTTCAACACGCAAATTTTGGCTGCCACAAGAAGGACATCCTGCGTTAAATTCAGAGACAGTAACAACCTGATGACAATCCCAACACCATGCTTTAGCAGGAATGATGTCGATATGGAGCTCGCATCCTTGAGCGAGAGTGTCTCGGCAAACAATATCAAAACAAAATTCAAGCGCACTCACTTCAATACATGAAAGTGCGCTAATCTCCATCCACACACTTTTTATCTTTTGCGCATTATTTTGTTTTGCTTGTGAATCGATAATTTCAAATGCGCTTTGGCAAAGTGTTATTTCATGCATGTCAGTACCTTATTGATGCCAGATAAATAATAGCAACTATAGTATCAGTACATAGTTGCCCTATTATTGATCTTAGAACAATAAATCAGCACCACTTTCAAAAGCGGCACGACGGCGGCGTTCTTTCACCATATCTTCAAGCGCATCTCTATCGATACACACTAACGCATGAGTAGGACATACCTCAACGCATGCAGGACCTTCTTCTCGGTGATGACACAAATCACATTTATTTGCTTCTGCTTTAAAGGAATCAATTGTATTAAGGGCAGTTAATTTACGCATGACAGGGCGAGATACCACTTCCATAGTACCGTAAGGACAAGCAATCACACAGGTTTTACACCCAATGCATTTTTCCTGATCCACATAATAATAATCTTTATTATGAATAATCGCGCCATTAGGACAAACATTGGCACAAGGGGCGTCTTCACATTGATGACAAACAACGGCGGTACTAATAGTGAACCCTTTTACAACATGAATACGTGGTTGAAAATTTTGCTCAGTGATTTGCTCAATGGCTAAATTATCTTGTTCAGCTTGTTGATGCGACACAACACAAGCAACTTCACAAGTGTGGCAACCAATGCATTTTTTAGGGTCTGCAATGATGAAACGGTTCATCATATTCTCCTGCTATCTGTTATATGGTCGTTATATATGGCGATAAACGTATTTAATTATCTAATTAAGAATAATAATTATGATATCTATGCACTTAATCTAGCATTGTTCATGCCAATATATTTACGAACTAACTATTCCTTATTTTTCAATTAAATAATTCACAAATAAAAATGATTATTAATTATCATTTAGTCACTTCGTCAAATTACTCGACAATTTTGACGATATAATAACTGGCTATATAAATAATTATATATCGAATTGATAAATTTAAATGTTCACTATTGATCGCAAACACGAAAATAGCGTACTGGATCAAAAATGATTCAGTCATTCATATAATTTTATTATAAACCTACTACAATATAGCTAATTTTTTAGGGCAATCGGTGGTGTCATGAAATTAAGCAGTAACAATGCTGAAACTATGGAAAGCCTTCGTAATGAGCGTAATCAATATCGGATCCTGGTCGATATAACCAATTCAGTATTAGCTCATTTGGATATGGATGGTCTTATTTCTGAAGTCTCTAAAGAAATACATCGTTTTTTTGGACTAAACCATATTAGTCTTATGTTAAGTCGTACTTCATCACAAAATAGTAATGAAGTTGTTCTTTATTCTAGTCGTTATCAGACTGGAAAATCCGTTATTCGTCAACAAAGAAAGTTTAGTAGCGCGAATAACAAAGCAGAAGAAATTATTAATCAAAATAAACCTGTCTTAATCGATATTAATAATGAAGATCAAGACGATGTATTGATTAAACGTCTCGTTAAACAAGACATGAAGACGGCTTTGTTATTGCCACTGGCTTTTAATCATAAACCTGTCGGGCTATTAATTCTTGCTCATGAAATAGCAGGTGTTTTTACTGAAGATACTTGCCAATTATTGCAACAAATTGCGGCTCGTATCGGTATTGCTATTGAAAATGCCGCAGCATATGAAGAAATAACGCATCTTAAAGACAGTTTAAAGAATGAAAATATTTGGCTTAATGAACAAATAGATAAAAATGCCTGCTTTAGTGAGATTATTTACCAAAGCGATGCTATGCATAATGTGCTGGAACAAATTGAATTAGTGGCTAAAAGTGATAGCACCGTTCTTATTTTAGGTGAAACAGGAACAGGTAAAGAACTTATTGCACGAGCAATCCATCGATTAAGCTTACGCAAAGATAAATCGATGATAAAAATGAACTGTGCCGCAGTGCCCTCAGGATTACTTGAAAGTGATCTTTTTGGTCATGATAAAGGCGCATTTACAGGCGCAACAAGCACGCATATTGGGCGCTTTGAAATGGCAGATCGCAGCACTCTATTTCTTGATGAAATTGGTGATATGCCAATAGAGTTACAACCAAAATTATTACGCGTATTACAAGAGCGAGAAATAGAAAGACTCGGCGGTAATAAAGTTATTCCTGTTGATGTACGTCTAATTGCTGCGACTAATAAAGATTTATGCGAGTTAACAGATGATGGTGATTTTAGAGAAGACCTTTATTATCGATTAAATGTTTTTCCTATTGTTATTCCACCACTAAGAGAACGCCCAGAAGATATTCCATTATTAGCCAAATATTTCACGCAAAAAATAGCTCGTAGAATGGATAGGAATATTGAATGCATTCCTGCCAATGCACTAGAGCAATTAACGCATTACCCTTGGCCAGGTAATGTGCGTGAACTGGAAAATATTATTGAACGTGCGGTTATTTTAACAAGAGGTTCAACATTAAATCTCCAATTAAAAGAGCTACATATCAATAAGCCCTCGCGTTTAAAACAGGTATTAACTCAGCCATCATCAATTGAAAAACGGATGCAAACTAATGCGCCGGAAAGTGATGATGAAGAGCGAGAACGAATTATTCAAGCATTAAGAGAAACAAATGGCGTTGTAGCAGGAGCTAGAGGTGCGGCATTAAAATTAGGATTAAAACGCACAACGTTATTATCACGGATGCAACGCTTAGGTATTTCAATTCCAGAAGTACTTTAATTCTAGAGTACTACCTCATTATTTCATGTAAAGAGAGTGTAATTAATTTATTACACTCTCTTTTTTGATACATTTGAAACTTATTTATCTCTTTCTATACTGTAGTTGATTATATTTTTTCAATTATTCCTATTTATTATAATTAATAATATAAACCATCAATGGAGCATATTATCTATGAACGACCTGCTTATAAATAAAATCCGTGAAATAAAAGAAGAATACAAGAAAAATAAACATGTTTTTATTCCTCAAGCCATTGTTATTGATTTAATTAAAAACTTAGGTGGCGAAGAAAAAGATATCAATGAACTAATAAATTATGGTGACTATTTAGCACAAGATCCCACACTGTCATTCCGTCATACTCGCACAGGGCGCTATCTTTTCGATAATGATATCAAGACTATCTCTCGCTTAGAATATCAGCCGTTTGTTCTTACTGAAGAAGATGGTTTTATTCGGGAAGACAGTGGCGCTCAGAGGCACTTTAGAGCGATTGATGATCGTTGGCAAAGCAATAGCGCCTATCAAGCATTATTAAAACTAAAAATGTTATTAATTGAAGGTAATACCTTTACACCTCGTCGTTTAACCAATCCATTATCACCAAAATTAATTTCAACTGTTTTTCATTTAAGATTAATTGCTCAGCCCAATTCTTTAAGCGAACTTTCTATTGAAGGTGTTCATAAAGATGGCGTTGATCACACCATGATAGTAATGATGAATAAGAATAATGTTAAAGATAATTCAGGTGCTTTACGTGTTCATTCACCCGCGGAGAAAATAGGTACGCCTTGGCAAGAAATTAATCATGAAAATATTCTCTATGAACATAATAATGCACAACATTTCGATATATTATTAATTGCTGATAATGAATTAAATCATAGTGGCACACCTATTTTTACACATGATAATAACAATCAGGCTTACCAAGATTTTATCGTTCTATTATCTCGTTATCCAACGATTGAATCTCACCCTGCTCATCAATTTGACTCAATAAATGTGCACCCTGATTTACCTTTAACAGTACATTTAAATCAGCCTTAAATAACGTTATAGCAAAACAGGTGTAATGGTAAATTAAAATCGTTGAGCTCGACTTAGTAACAAATCAATCATTAAGACTAGGTTTGATTCAAAAGAAGAGCTCTCGATAGTATCGCATTGAAAACTAATTGCATCGTCATAAATAGGAAAATGAATATCCGCAAGTTCAGCTAACGAATTAGCGCTCGCTCTAGTAAATGCGACTATTTTCATACCAATACTTTTGGCTATTTTGGCTTTTTCTAATACTTGAGCCGTTTCACCACTACGAGAAATCGCAATAAACACCGTATAGCGAGAAGCATTATTAATAAAAATATTCTTACTATCGCTTAGCCCTGAAAGAAACGCATCTTTACCAATAAGCTGTAAACGCTTACTAATGTATTCTGAAAAAATATGCGAAAAACCCGTACCATAAATAAAGAAAGAATTTTTACCATTGATTAAATCAACAAAATACTTTTTACGTTCATCGGGAATAAGTGAAAAAGTTTTCAGGTAATTAGCTAAAAACTGATCAAAAAGAGGCTCAGCAATAGTACTCTCATCGGTAACAAGCACTTTTGATATCGATGTTGTCGATAATAGCTGCTTACAATAATAAACCAGCTCGCTGTAGCCCGAAAAACCTAATTTTTGACACAGCCGCATAATCGTTGTTGTTGAAACAAAATTAACTTCTGCTAGCTGTCGAATAGTTAATTTTCCTATTTGAGATGGATTATCAATAAGATAGGAAAGAATACGATATTCTGCGCGAGTTAATTCTGTGGCTTTTGATAATAAAGATGATAATCGAGCTGACATAACTGTTACCTCATTGATACATCATCCTCATCAAAGGAAAATGCTGTTCCTATTATAGAACAGCATTTTATTCAATTATCATTTAACAGCAAGGTTTGAGATCAAACACGCTTACCCTTTACATAAGCTTTGCGTAATTCAGGCCAATACGCTTGATTTGCTTCAATCATATCATCCAAAATTTTCTTCGCATGAATCACACTAGGAACCGTTTTATTCAGCGTAAAAGCTTCGAGCGCCTTTTCGTAACTGCCTTCTAGTGTTGCTTCCACCAGCAATTGTTCTGAGGCTAATTGTTGCTCAAGCAAAGTACGGTGAAAACGTGGAATATCACCAATACGAATAGGTTCAGGGCCATGAGAAGTAATATAAGCCGGCACTTCTACCATTGCGTCATAAGGTAAATCCGCAATTGCCCCTTTGTTTTCAACAATCACTAAATGGCGCTGGCGCAAATCAAACGCCAAAGAGCAAGCAACATCGACAATAAAGGCACCATGAACACCAACATGGAATGCATCAGGTAAAATCCCCGTTTCTTTATATTCGCGAGCCGCCTCAAATAGCCGTTTTTCACGACCATCCATTACTTCATTTGCACGAGTGTAATCAGGATCCTGATGCTCAACAATATAATTTGGCATCAGATAATATTGTAAATACGGGTTTGGAATATATTCTGGAAACGCATCCATTAGCGGCTGAATATGACGCCATGTTTTTACCCATGAAGGATCAGAATGCTGAGGATCAGTTTGTGCGGCATCTTCAGTTAAAAGACCAAACTTGGCGATATGTTCACGTAACTCTGGCAGCTTTTCTTCCCCTTTTACACGAACAGAGGTAAACCAGCCAAAATGGTTTAAACCAAAATAATCAACATCTAAATCATGGCGATCAACATTTAATACCGCCGCCATATTACGCATTGCAGCAACTGGCATGTCACAGATATTGAGTACTCGCGCATTAGGACGTAAACGGCGCACACCTTCAGCCACTATCGCCGCAGGATTGGAATAGTTTACAATCCATGCTTTAGGGTTTGCATATTGTTCAACTAAATCAATTAACTCAACCATAGGTAAAATGGTACGTAAGCCATAAGCTAATCCACCCGGCCCACAGGTTTCTTGCCCTACAACACCATAACGTAGGGGAATTTTTTCATCTTGCTCACGCATTTTATATTGCCCAACACGCATTTGCGCAAAAACAAAATCAGCGCCATCAAATGCCGTTTTCGCATCCGTTGTTACCGTGAACTTTATGCTATCACTATGATCACGGATCACTTTTTCAACCACTGGCGCAATAGTGTCTTGGCGCTCTTTATCGATATCGTATAAACGAATCTCACTTAATGGAAAATCATCTAAACGAACCATTAGGCTTTTTACAATTCCCGGGGTGTAGGTACTTCCGCCGCCAGCAATGCTTAAGATAAAAGGTGATTTATTCATTTGTCTTTCTCCAATCAAAGTGCGGCTTCGACCGCTTCACGCATTTGTTTCACATGTAATCCATAAACGACCTGAACATTATTACCGTGGCGAACAACGCCTTTAGCCCCAGTTTTTTTCAGTAATTCTTCATGGATTGCATCGACATTTTTAACAATGACTCTTAAGCGGGTATAACAATTATCAACAACGTCAATATTGTCACGACCACCTAGTCCTTCAATAATTTCTTCACCTAAACTATTGATTGTTTTATTTATTTGTTCTGGCATGCCACTTTCGGCTTTCTTTTGATAATCTTCTTTGCTGTACAAACGTGTTTCTTCATCATCATCTTCACGACCCGGTGTTTTAAGATTAAGTTTTAAAATCAAAGTTCTAAAGATAACGAAGTAGAGCACCGACATAATCAAACCCACCACGATATACATAGGCCAGTTTGATTTTTCAGTTCCCAGCGGTAAGTTATATAAGATGAAATCAATTACACCATTTGCACCTATGGCGTGGACACCTAACAGGTAAAACAGCATCATGCCGATACCTGTTAATATGGCATGCACAAAAAATAGAATCGGGGCAACAAATAAGAAGGAAAACTCAAGAGGTTCGGTAACACCAAGCAAAAGAGAAGTAGCAGCAGCGGGAATTAAAATCGCCTTTGCCATCTGTTTTTTCTCTTTTTTCGCTACAGAAATCATGGCTGCTGCCGCGGCAGTTAAACCAAACATTTTAGCAATACCACGAGCATCCCAAATAACTGTGCTACTGAGTTGTTTGACTTCAGGGCACGCCATTTCAGCAAAATAGATATTCCTTGCACCTTGATAGGTCGTGCCACAAACATCAGCAACACCGCCTAATTCTGTATATAAGAACGGGGTATAAACTAAATGGTGTAAACCTGTTGGAATAAGAATACGTTCTAAGAAACCGTAAATAAGTGCACCAAATGCGCCTGAATCATGAATAATCAGCGCCATTTTGGTGATACCCGCCTGTGCAAATGGCCAAATTTCACACATTAAAACCGCAAGCGCGATAGTCAATGGGATAGCAATAATCGCGACAAAACAGTGCCCCGAATAAATCGCCATAATGCCGTTAAATTGACGACCTGAATAACGGTTATAAAGCCATCCAGATATTGCACCTGTTAAGATACCAGCAAACACGCCCATTTCGAGAACTTGAACACCAAGTACCATCCCTTGTCCAGCAGCTCGCATTTCTTCAGCACTGACCAGTTTTCCCTGTAATGTCAGCGTAATATTCATGGCATTAGTAAAAATGACAAACGTCACTAAGCCAATTAATCCAGCATAGCCCTTATCTTTTTTTGCCAATCCAACAGGAATACCAACAGCAAAAATAAGGGCGAGATTAATTAAAATGGCAACAGAGGATTTTGCCAGTAATTGTCCAACACTTTGAATAATTGGGTGATTTAAAAAGGGAACATACTCTGCAAGATTACCATTACCAAAAACATTACCCAGTGCAATATATAAACCAACTATCGGCAATATCAGTACCGGGCCGTATAAAGACTTTCCAAACGCTTGTAGGGCATTAATGAGTTTTTTCATACTGTATCTCGTTGTTGTTTTCTTACACTCATTTCCATATCAGCATCCTGCGCTGGCATAAAATAAAAAGCAATTTATCCACTTGATTTAGAAACAGATTACCTTAAAAGTAACATGTTACTTTTTTAACTGTGAACTCACTCAAGCTTGATAAACAAACTAAAAATAAGATGTTTTTAACTGATTAATAAAGAGAGAAAAAATGTCATTAAATCGAGGAGTAACAAAGAAAGACCAAATAAAACCAACAAAAAACCGACCTTAATGACATTCTATTCATTAAGGTCGGTTTTAGTAGCACAACCACCGTATTAACAAGATTAGCCTTCGGCGGCTTCTCTTAAACGGCGTTTAATATTGTTGTATTCTGTTTTCACAAAGTGTTCAGCCTGAGTCTGTTCTTTGATAGGCTCAACACAAACAGCACAATATTTATACTCTGGCGTTTTAGTGATTGGACTTAAGTTTTCTGCAACTAACTCATTACAAGCCCCAATCCACCATTGGTAAGTCATATAAATCGCACCTTTATTAGGGCGATCACTCACAGCAGCACGAGTAATAACTTTACCTTGGCGTGAACGTATCCAAACTAACTCTTGGTCTTTAATGCCCAGCTGTTTTGCATCTTCAGTGTTTAACTGAACATAGCCTGGTTCATCAGCCAATGCAGCGAGGGCTTTACAGTTACCCGTCATTGAGCGGCAAGAGTAGTGCCCAACTTCACGAACTGTTGCCAACACCATTGGGAACTCATCAGAGAGTTTATCAATAGGTGGAGCCCATTCGCAGGTAAAGAATTGACCTTTACCATTAGGTGTATCGAATTGACCGCCTTCATACAAATATTGTGTACCTGGGCTATCTTCTGTTGGGCAAGGCCATTGAATATAAGCCAAGTCCGCCATTTTTTCGTAAGTTGCACCGTAATAGATTGGGCATAGTTCACGCAACTCATCCCAAATTTCTTTGGTGTTGTTGTAATGCATTGGGTAACCCATTGCCGTAGCCATCAGACTAATGATTTGCCAGTCTGTTTTCACATCGCCAACAGGTTCAACAGCTTTGTAGAAACGTTGGAAACCACGGTCTGCTGCGGTATAAACACCTTCATGTTCCCCCCATGATGTCGCAGGGAAAATAACATCAGCAATAGCTGCTGTTTTGGTCATAAAGATATCTTGTACAATCAGCAAATCTAGTTTTTCAAAAGTTCTACGAATAGTTGCTAAATCAGGCTCAGTTTGTAATGGATCTTCACCCATAATATAGTGCGCTTTTAACAACCCATGATCGATATTATGAGGTACTTCACTTAACGCATAGCCCACTTCTTCAGGCATTGATTCAATGCCCCAAAATTTAGCAAATTTCTCACGCGCTTTTACGTCAGTGACATACTGATAACCTGGTAATGTGTTTGGTAATGCACCCATATCACAAGCACCCTGTACGTTGTTTTGACCACGAACAGGACCAACACCTACATATTTTTTACCAAAATTACCCGTTAATAATGCCAAGCTTGTCAATGAGCGAACCGTTTCAACACCTTGATAGAACTGAGTTACACCCATTCCCCAAAGAATTGTTGCTGTTTCTGCTTTCGCATACATACGCGCCGCTTCACGTATTATTTGCGCACCTAAACCTGTTGTTTCTTCAACCGATTCTGGTGTGTATTTTTTAACTAACTGACAATATTCTTCAAATTGTTCAGTATGATTTTCAACAAAGGATTTATCGTATAACTCCTCTTCAATAATCACATGAGCGATAGCATTTAATAACGCAATATTTGAACCGTTTTTCAGTGCCAAGTGCAAATCAGCTAAACGGGCTGTTTCGATGTAACGTGGGTCACATACGATAATTTTGGCACCCTTTTCTTTCGCCTTAACAATACGGCGAGCAACAATAGGATGCGAGTCTGCGGCGTTATAACCGAAGACAAATAGACATTTGGTATCCTCAATCTCAACGATTGAGTTACTCATAGCACCATTACCGACCGAACGCTGCAGACCTGCAACCGAAGGGCCGTGTCAGACACGAGCACAGCAGTCTATATTATTATTTCCGATAACCGCACGCGCGAATTTCTGCATAACGAAGTTAGCTTCGTTACCAGGTCCACGAGATGAACCGGTTGTCATAATAGATTTAGCACCGTATTTCTCTTTGATAGCAAGTAGTTTGCTACTGGCAAACTCAATGGCTTCTTCCCAAGAAACCGATTCTAGCTTTCCGCCTCTTTCACGACGGATCATCGGTGTTTTAAGGCGTGGAGTCAGTATCTTAGTATCATGGATAAAATCCCATCCATAATACCCTTTCAGACACAGCTCACCTTGGTTTGTTAAACCATTAGCCCCTTCAGCGCCAATGATTTTACCGTTTTCCACCTTCAGGTAGATTTTGCATCCTGAGGCGCAATACGGACAGACCGTGATGACTTTTTTCATCAACATTGCTCCTGTGTTCATCAACTTTCAGGTTAATACCTGATTCTCTCCTTTATCTATGCAGAGAGTGTGCCAAATAAGCAGTTATTTTTTATAACATCACAACAAATTGATATATAAAGAAAATAAAATATTAAGGAGATATTAAAAATGGAGATAATGAAAAAAATACAGGAGATAATCGACACTAATGACGATCTTTATGTCGATATTTGTTTGGGATAAAAGCAACCTTTTTTCTGTAAAAAAGAAACCATGAGGGATCTTGTCAATAACCTTTTGAGTCATCAACATTTTTAAGTAAATACGCCTATTTGTACGCCGCTATCTCACTATCAGCCTTATTATCTGGCGACAAATAGTTAATATTTCTATTTATATTCTTACTTATTGTAATTATTAGAAACTAATCATTTCAATAACAATAGGTTTAAAACAAAAAATTTTTAAATTTCAA
Organism: Proteus hauseri ATCC 700826; assembly: GCF_001654965.1. Taxonomy (GTDB): domain Bacteria; phylum Pseudomonadota; class Gammaproteobacteria; order Enterobacterales; family Enterobacteriaceae; genus Proteus; species Proteus hauseri. The sequence goes on along the minus strand of NZ_LXEV01000012.1, from coordinate 25,919 downwards.
TAAAAAAAAGCACATAATACTGAACCAGAAAACAGCCTTGTGGTCTTAAAGACCTCTACACCATAAATTTTGATAATAATTTAATATGCAAAAGTTAAAGTTTTTAAGATTTTCTAAAGAAAACATTGCCCTTTTTTTAGCCATTTATATCGGTTTTTTCCTTAATCTTTCTGTTTATATTGGGCGTTTTGGTACCCAAAACACACATAACATCATCATTGATTCGTTATATTTGTTGGGTGAAATCGCAGTTAATATTGCCTTTACCTTCTTTTTACTCCGATTGCTTTCATTCTTTGGTACGCTATTTTTTAAAATAATCGCGTCTTTTATTTTAATTGTCAGTGTTTGTGCTAGCTATTACATCTCGTTTTTCGATGTGGTTATTGGCTATGGCATTATTATTTCAACACTAACAACAGACATTGATTTATCAAAAGAAGTTATTAGCTTAAATACCATGTTGTGGATTGCAGGTTTATCTATTTTGCCTTTAGTGGTTATTTGGCTATGCAAGAAACCGGATCCTAATTTAACTAATACGCAAAAAAAGAAAATATGGATAAAAAATACCATCACAATGGTTGTAATCGCTCTTGCTGTTTTTGCTTATTTAAAAACATTAGATTCAAGACAAAAAGCGTATGAAATTCGTAACAATCTTGATTTACCGAGTTACAGTGGCGGCTTAAGTTATGCGTTTTTACCAACAAACTGGATTATTCCATTGTTTCAATATGGAATAACTCGCTATGACGATACCTTTAATAACCAACAGCTGTTTAATCCAGCAGACCATTTCACCTATCAACCATCAAAAGTGAATGACGATGTGTATGTCGTGTTTATTATTGGTGAGACGGCAAGATGGGATCATATGGGGTTATTAGGCTATGAAAGAGAAACAAATCCACTATTAACACAAGAAAAAAATCTTGTTGCATTTCGTGGCATCTCTTGTGATACGGCAACTAAACTCTCATTAAAATGTATGTTTGTTCGTGAAAACGGTACTGATGATAACGACCAGCGGACACTAAAAGAAAACAATATTTTCTCTATTCTTAGACAGCTAGGCATGACATCTGAACTTTATTCTATGCAAAGCGAGCTTTGGTTTTACAATAAACTCGATTTAAATAATTACGCAATGAAAGAGATGATGACAGCAAAGAACAGCAATTTTGGTAAAGAATTAGATGATACATTGCTCATTGCTGAAACGGCGAACTCTGTGGCTCATTACCCTAAAGGAAACCATTTAGTTATCTTACATACTAAAGGTTCTCATTTTATGTATTCACAACGTTATCCTGAATCATTTAAAAAATACCAACCAGAATGCTTAAATGTCGATGATGAGTGCACTAAAGAACAATTAGTTAATGCTTATGATAATTCTATCCTTTATACGGACTATTTTATTGATGGTGTATTAGATACATTGCGCGATAAAAAAGCGATAGTGTTTTATACCTCTGATCATGGTGAATCAATTTCTGAAAATGGCGGCTTACACGGCACACCAAAAGAAATTGCACCAGAAGAGCAATTTAAAGTGCCATTCTTAGTATGGATGTCTGACAGCTATTTAGCTGAACCAGAAAACAAAAAACTCTTTGATAATTTAAAACGTAACCAAGAACAAGAGCGCGTTTTTTATCATCACAATATTTTTGATTCAATGCTGGGTTGTTTAGGTTATACCTCTACTGATGGGGGGATAAATAACAAAAATAACCTCTGTTTTGGTGATACACCATCGGCCAAAGAATAAATAATTTAAATTGAAAACATTTTTCAAATAGATAAATAAAAACCACACTCAATATTCGGTGTGGTTTTTTTATTATTTAATAAAATAAGCTTTTTCTGTTTATTTTTTACAACCCTAAATTATCCTCATTATAAATAGAATTATTTGTTCGAGTAATAAGACCTTAGCTGGATCATTCTCTTTAGTATCATCAAAGGGTAAATTATCCATACCACCTTCTATTTTGAAACTCCCCAATCAATTGATTATCTTTGAATTCTATCCAAAAATATCCAAATGTAGATTGATTTGGTTTCTCATTATTTCGGGAGTAAAGTGCACCCAATGGAGCCATTTTTACTGTGATTTTTTCTCTGATTGTATAATTTTTTCCTTTTATTTCATCTCGCGCTATAAGACCAAAATTTTTTCTAATCTTATTATTCACAACATAATCCATCATAAGAATAGTGAAGTAAAAATATAACGACATGCTTAGTATTTTGGCTTTTATATAAAAGAAAAGCCTCACTTAATTTATTTATCAAGAGAGGCTTTTAATGAGTTAAATAAACGATAACAGAAAGATTATTTAAAATCAGCGTCTGTATAAAGTTGAGTGGCTTGAATATCTTTTACTGTTTTAGCACCACCTAACATCATATTAATTTTCAATTCTTTATTTAATTGTTGGATAACTGAATTTACACCTTCAGCTCCCCCTAAATTTAAGCCATAAAGAATTGGACGACCTATCGCAACAACATCAGCACCACTGGCTAATGCTTTAAATACGTGAGAGCCACGACGTACACCACTGTCAAAAACGATAGGTACACGTTTGTTCACAACTTTTGCAATGGCAGGTAATACATCAATAGTAGCTGGCGCACTATCTAACTGTCGACCACCATGATTTGATACCCAAATTGCATCAGCTCCGGCTTTAATTGCAGTGTCAGCATCTTCTGGTGATTCGATACCTTTCACAATGACAGGTAAACCAGACATTTTTTTCACATACTGAATATCTGCTGGGGTAAATGCTTGTTTAGCTTGCGCGTAAATTTCGCTAATACCCGCGCCTTTACCCGTTTTCGATTTATCATCACTAATTTTGGCAAATGCTTCTAAGTTGGCAAAACCTAATGGGAATTGAAAATTATTTTTCACATCATCCTCACGATAACCACCTACTGAAGAGTCGATAGTCATAATGATCCCTTTAGCGCCATACTGTTTCGCTTGAGACAAAATATATTCATTAAAAGCGTCGTTCTTACTCATATAAAGTTGGAAGAAGAACGGATATCCTGGCTTAGCATCAGCCACTTCTTTAATGGTTTTATTACCATAAGTACTTAATGAGAAAATAGAACCTGCTTTAGCCATACCTTTTGCTGTGGCGACTTCGCCTTGTTGATGAGCAAGCCCTTGAGCTGCCATCGGTGCCTGAATAATAGGCGTATCTAATTTAATACCTAAGAATTCTGTTTTTAAATCTAAATCAGAAAATTCGATGCCTTGTAGTGCGCGAGGCATAATATATTTTTTATCAAATGCTTTTGTGTTGGCACGTAAATTATTTTCATCTTCAGCACCACCGCGAATATAGCCAAAGGCGCCTTTTTCCATATTTTCTTTAACTTGATTTTCCATTGCATTCAAGTTAACTATTTTTATTGGACCTTCAGCTGTACTTGCTTTATATTCCGCAGCTTGTGCAACGCCAATGCTTAATGCCATTGCAATAGCCGTTGTCTTTAATATTTTGTTTTTCATTTCTTATCCAGCGTATTATAAATAAAGGGCTTACACTTATTAATTAATAAAATAGTTTTATTAACCAATATCTGTAGTGATAAATATAAGCCCTATTTTTACGGCGAACTTAAATTAATCGCTTATTTTTTTGTTAAAGCATCATAGCTTGTCATTAAATTACGATAGTCAGGAATATGATTTGCAAATAGCGTTCCTAACCCTTCAACATCATTACGCCAATCACGGTGTAATTCACAGGCTAAACCAAACCAGTTAATCAGTTGAGCCCCCGCTTTTGACATTCTGTCCCATGCTGAATCGCGAGCTATTGAGTTAAAAGTACCTGAAGCATCGGTGACAACAAAAACCTCAAAACCTTCTTCAAGTGCTGATAACGCTGGAAATGCAACACAAACCTCAGTAACGACACCCGCAATAATCAGTTGTTTTTTACCTGTTGCTTTTACTGCTTTGACAAAGTCTTCGTTATCCCATGCATTAATTTGACCTGGACGGGCAATATAAGGTGCATCAGGAAACATCGCTTTAAGTTGAGGCATTAATGGACCGTTAGGGCCATTCTCAAAAGAGGTAGTTAAGATAGTTGGTAAATTAAAATATTTTGCAGCATCGGCTAATGCTAAAACATTATTATTAAATTTATCAGGCTCGATATCTCTTACTAAAGAAAGTAATCCAGCTTGATGGTCTACCAAAAGAACGGCGGCATTATCTTTATCAATACGATGATATTTATAGCTCATAATAATCTCCGATAGTTTAATAGGGTAAGACTCAAATAAATGATAGAAGAAAATCCATATTCAAATACTCCTCAAATATTAAGATTGATTTAAATTTATATGTAAATTTACTTTCTTATTAATTAATAAGAGATTTATCAATCTTTAATTTTAATTAAATATCACGATATTTAATTAAATATTTATTTGGTTTATATAAATTTTCTTGTTTCGTTGAAAATAATTATAGTGCAATAATTGTTAAATGAATCTAAAGATTATTGTTTTAACCCTTCAAATTTTTTGTTCAAGATTTTTAGGTAATGAAGCATAAAAAAACCCCCGGCGGGCGGGGGTGAGATAAGCGCAATTAAAAGGTCTCTAAATTACTATCAGGAGATGGGGCGTTGCTTAATGACGATTACGCACGATTTGATAGCGGCGAGTTAAATATTCAACAGGCACGCTCCAAATATGTACTAAGCGGCAGAATGGGAATAATAAGAAAATTGTCATTCCTAAGAAGATATGCAATTTAAACACTAATGCCACACCTTCTAAATTGGCTGATGCACCACCGTGGAATGTCACAATAGATTGTGCCCAAGCCACCAGCTTCATCATTTCGCTGCCATCCATATGCTGAGCAGAAAATGGAATTGTGAGCAATCCTAACGCAACTTGAATAACCAAGAGTGTTAAGATCATGATGTCACCAAATGACGATGTCGCACGCACTCGTGGATTGGTTAAACGGCGCTTTAGTAGCATTACACCACCTATTAGCATTAACACACCACAAGTACCGCCCCCAACCATAGCCATTATCTGTTTGTATTCTATCGGTAAGAAAGATTCATACATCCAATGAGGTGTTAACATACCGAGAAAGTGGCCAGCAAAAATACCAATGATCCCAATATGAAACAGGTTAGACGCTAAACGCATGTTTTTCTTATCTAACATCTGGCTAGAGCCAGCACGCCATGTGTATTGTCCGTAGTCGTAACGTAACCAACTACCAATAATAAACACCGCACCTGCAATATAAGGATAGATATCAAACAATATCATATTGATGTAATTCATTTTTGTGCTCCCGTATCCAATGAACTCCCAAGATTGAGATATTGCACTGTCGTCTCTTTTGCAAAGCGACGTTGATGTTGGCTGATATCACTACTGCCACACTGAGCGCCCTCACCAAGGAAGGTAACTTGTTCTTCTTCCCAAACTGCATCTAAAGCGGCTGGCGTATCATCTTGAGGTTCATTTTCTACCTGACCTGCCAGTTGAGATGCTTCTAATCCACTTTCCGATAAGCATAGCAACACATCAAACAGCACATGATAATCACTGCCGCGCTGTGTTAAACGTTGCCCTAGCAGAGCCAAAATAGGGGCAATATTATTTAAGCCTTCAATACCTTCTTTGGCTGGCAGCAAAGTTAAGTATTCAAGGTAAGTTGGTAAGTAATCAGGTAATTCACGGCTATTTAGGGTGATCCCTGCTTGTTGATATTGATTTAACAGATCAACCATTGCCTGACCACGGGAGCGAGATTCACCATGAACATGTTCAAATAGCAGCAAAGATCTTGCTCTGCCTCTATCAAATAATTCGCTGTAACTAGATTGTGCATCTAATAACTCTTGTTGCGTTAACGTACGAATAAACGCCATTAATTTTGCAACCTGAGTAACAGGAAGCTCATCAGCTTCCTGTAATGCATCAATCAATTCATTGCAATTTTCCCATAAATCTTCTGTGGGATAATCCAACAAGTGAGAGATAACTTTCAGAGAAATCATTATATTTTCTCCTCTGAACGACGTTCGTCTTGTGGTGTTTTCGACGTAATATCGATGGCATCAATACGATGGCTATTAAACAAATTAAATTTACTGTCGCTACCATGACAACCATCGCCAAAGCTAAAACCACAGCCATTACGTTCAGGGAATGCTTCTCTTGCTAATTCACGATGACTTGATGGAATAACAAAGCGATCTTCATAATTAGCTATCGCAAGGTAACGATACATCTCTTGAGCTTGAGCTTCAGTTAACCCAACTTGCTCTAATGCGCTCAGATCTGTAATACCTTCAACAGTTTCAGCGCGTTTATAATGACGCATTGCCAACATACGTTTTAATGCTAATAAAACAGGTTCCGTATCACCCGCAGTGAGTAAATTAGCTAAGTATTGAACCGGAATACGTAAGCTTTCAACATCAGGTAATACACCTGTATGAGGTAATACACCCGCATCTGCCGCTGATTGAATCGGTGACAAAGGTGGAACATACCACACCATAGGGAGGGTGCGATATTCAGGGTGAAGCGGTAATGCTAATTTCCAATCTACCGCCATTTTATAAACAGGTGAACGCTGTGCCGCATCTATCACACTAAGTGGGATCCCTTGTTCTTCCGCTGCTGCAATAACTTCAGGATCAAAGGGATCTAAGAAGATATCTAATTGGCTTTGGTACAGATCTTTCTCATTATCAGCACTTGCTGCTTGTGAGATCTTATCTGCGTCATAAAGCATGACACCAAGATAACGAATACGACCCACACAGGTTTCAGAACACAGAGTCGGCTGACCGGCTTCAATTCGTGGATAACAGAAAATACATTTTTCTGATTTACCGCTTTTCCAGTTAAAGTAGATTTTTTTGTATGGACATCCGGTTAAACACATGCGCCAACCACGACATTTATCTTGGTCGATAAGCACAATACCATCTTCAGCGCGTTTATAAATCGCGCCACTTGGGCAAGTTGCAACACAAGCCGGATTCAGACAGTGTTCACATAAACGTGGCAAATACATCATGAATGTATTTTCAAACTGTCCATACATCTCTTTTTGCATATTAGCAAAGTTAGTATCCGCTGCACGTTTGCTAAATTCGCCGCCTAAATCATCTTCCCAGTTAGGGCCATTTTCGATTTTAGTCATGCGCTGACCCGTTATCAGCGAACGTGGTCGTGCTGTTGGTAATGAGCCTTCTGGCGCATTTTTCAGATGCTCGTAGTCATAATCAAATGGCTCGTAATAATCATCTAATGCAGGTACATCTGGGTTTGCGAAGATCTTAGACAATAGACCAACACGGTTACCCATTCTTGGTACTAATTGGCCTTTGATATTTTTGATCCAGCCACCCTTCCACTTTTCTTGGTCTTCCCAATTTTGTGGATACCCTATACCCGGTTTGGTTTCAACGTTATTAAACCAAGCGTATTCAACACCCTCACGACTAGTCCAAACGTTTTTACAGGTAACAGAACAGGTATGGCAACCGATACATTTGTCGAGGTTCAGTACCATGCCGACTTGTGAACGAATTTTCATTATGCCTTCTCCTGTCCATTCAGGGTTTGTTGATAAGCATCGCCTTCACCATCAAGCCAATCAATCTGTTTCATCTTACGTACCACAACAAATTCATCGCGGTTAGAACCCACAGTGCCATAATAGTTAAAGCTATAAGAAAGCTGCGCGTATCCACCAATCATATGAGTTGGTTTTGGACATACACGCGTTACCGAGTTATGGATCCCACCACGCATGCCGGTTATTTCAGAACCAGGCAAATTAATTTGGCGCTCTTGCGCGTGATACATATAAATCATGCCATCTGGAATACGCTGGCTGACTATCGCTCTCGCCGTTAATGCCCCGTTGCTGTTATAAGCTTCAACCCAATCGTTATCACGAATTCCCATCTCTTTAGCATCATCTTCACTTAGCCAAACTACAGGGCCACCACGACCTAGCGTTAACATTAATAAATTGTCGCTATAAGTAGAGTGAATACCCCATTTTTGATGAGGAGTCAGGAAATTCAGTGCTTTTTCAGGGAAACCATTTGGTTTTTTACCTTTTACTGAATCTATTGCTTTAGTATCAATAGGTGGGCGATAAACTACCAGGCTCTCGCCGTAAGCGCGCATCCACTCATGATCTTGATACAATTGCTGACGACCACTAATGGTACGCCAAGGGATCATTTCATGAACGTTGGTATAACAAGCGTTATAAGAGACATGTTCATCTTCTAAACCAGACCATGTTGGGCTAGAGATAATTTTGCGTGGTTGAGCAACAATATCGCGGAAACGAATTTTTTCATCTTCTTTAGCGGTCGCTAAATGAGTATGGTCACGCCCTGTGACTTTACTCAGTGCATCCCATGCTTTTACGGCAACTTGACCGTTAGTTTCTGGGGCTAAAGAAAGGATCACTTCGGCAGCATCAATAGCGGTTTCTATCGCAGGACGTCCTTTGGCGACGCCATCGTGACGTACACGATTGAGTTTCTTCAGGAAATCGACTTCTGTCTGTGTATTCCAACTGATCCCTTTACCGCCATTACCTAATTTATCCATCAATGGACCCAATGAGGTAAATCGCGCATAAGTATTTGGATAATCACGCTCTACAGGAATAAGATGTGGTGCTGTTTTCCCCGGAATAAGTTCACACTCACCTTTTTTCCAATCTTTGACATCAAAAGGTTGCGCCATTTCAGCAGCAGAGTCATGCTGAATAGGCAGTGTCACTAAGTCTGTTTCCACACCTAAATGACCAACACATAATTCAGAGAAAGATTTCGCTATCCCTTTATAGATTTCCCAGTCTGTTTTAGATTCCCAAGCGGGATCTACTGCGGCAGTTAATGGATGAATAAATGGATGCATATCCGATGTATTCATATCATCTTTTTCATACCATGTGGCTGTTGGTAAAACGATATCAGAGAACAGGCAGGTGCTTGACATACGGAAGTCCAAAGTCACCACTAAATCGACTTTACCCTCGCCACCTTTATCTTGCCATTCCACTTCTTCTGGTTTGACTTGGCCTTGCTCGCCTAAATCTTTACCTTGTAATCCATTTTCTGTACCCAGCAGATACTTAAGCAAATACTCATGCCCTTTACCTGCTGAACCCAACAAGTTTGAACGCCAAATAAATAAGTTACGAGGGAAGTTTTGTGGATTATCGGGTTGTTCGGAAGCAAAGCGAATTTCGCCTGATTTCAGAGCATTAACAGTATAGTCAGCCGCACTCACGCCTGCTTGTTGCGCTTTTTTCGCAATCGATAATGGGTTTAAATTTAATTGTGGTGCAGAAGGCAACCAGCCCATACGTTCAGATCGCACATTCATATCTACCAAGCTGCCGCTAAAGCGTGATTTATCTGCTAATGGCGATAATAATTCAGTTGGTGATACCGTTTCATAACGCCACTGACTTGAGTGGTTATAAAAAAACGATGTACTATTCATATGACGAGGAGGACGCTGCCAATCTAGACCAAAGGCCAATGGCAACCAACCTGTTTGTGGACGCAGTTTTTCCTGTCCAACATAATGTGCCCAACCGCCACCACTTTGACCGACACAACCACAGAAAATCAGCATATTGATAATGCCGCGATAGGTCATATCCATGTGATACCAATGGTTAATACCTGCCCCCACAATCACCATTGAGCGACCGTGTGTTTTTTCTGCATTATCAGCAAATTCGCGCGCAATACGGGTGATATCTTGACGGCTAACACCTGTTACTTTTTCAGCCCATGCTGGGGAATAAGCTTTTACTTCATCATAAGTGGCTGCACAATTTTCATCATTTAAGCCACGATCAACACCATAGTTTGCTAACAATAAATCATAAACAGTGGTGACATACTTCTCTTCACCATTTGCAAGCGTGATACGTTTCGCTGGCAATTTATGAACTAACACATCATCAAGAGCAACACCTTCAAAATATTCACTTTTAATGCCACCAAAATAAGGGAAAGCGACCTCAACAACATCATCATGGTTGTCTAATAACCCCAATTGGAATGTGATCTCTTCACCTGTTTTGCCATCTTTAGGTTCGAGATTCCATTTAGCTGCACCTTCCCAACGAAAACCCATAGAACCTTGAGGAACCACCAATTGCTGAGTTTTTTCATCAATGGCGATAGTTTTCCACTCAGGGTTTTTCTCTTGGTCGAGATTATTCACTAAATCAGAGGCACGCAGCATACGACCTGCAACTAAATTGCCAGAGTCATGTTTATCTAACATCACCAACATTGGCATATCAGTGTAAGTGCGCACATAGTTGCGGAAATACTCTGCTTGGCGCTTAACATGGAATTCGTTAAGAATAACGTGTCCCATCGCCATCGCCATTGCGCTGTCTGTACCTTGTTTTGGATTTAACCATTGGTCACAAAGCTTAGCGATTTCAGCATAATCCGGCGTTACTGCAACTGTTTTAGTCCCTTTATAACGCACTTCTGTGAAGAAATGCGCATCTGGTGTACGTGTTTGTGGAACGTTAGAACCCCAAGCAATTAAATAAGAAGAGTTATACCAATCAGCCGATTCAGGAACGTCAGTTTGCTCACCCCAAGTCATTGGTGATGCAGGTGGTAAGTCGCAATACCAGTCATAGAAACTTAAGCAAGCACCACCAATCAATGACAAATAACGTGCACCTGCGGCATATGACACCATCGACATTGCTGGAATTGGCGAGAAACCGATAATACGGTCAGGGCCAAACTCTTTTGCCGTAAATACGTTAGAAGCAGCAATGAGTTCATTAACTTCAGACCATGAGGAGCGAACAAAACCACCACGGCCACGCGCTTGTTTATAGCTTTTTGTTTTTTCAGGTGAGCTAACAATAGAAGCCCAAGCATCAACAGGATCACGGTGCTCTGCTTTTGCTTCACGCCATAATTTAATCAGGCGTTTACGCACCATTGGGTATTTGACGCGGTTAGCACTATATAAATACCAAGAATAGCTTGCACCACGAGGACAACCGCGAGGCTCATGATCTGGCAGATCAGGGCGTGTACGTGGATAATCCGTTTGTTGCGTTTCCCATGTCACTAAGCCGTTTTTAACATAGATTTTCCAGCTACATGAGCCAGTACAGTTTACGCCATGCGTAGAACGCACAATTTTGTCATGTTGCCAGCGACTACGATAACCATCTTCCCAATCGCGATTAACATTTAACTCTTGCCCGTGATCCTTAGAAAAAGTATCACCAAGCTGCTTAAAATAGCGAAATCTATCGAGAAACTTACTCATCAGATGCTCTCCCAATGCGCACGATAGCGCTCACATTGCATATAATTTGTCATTATTTTTTGTTGTGATTGCGTCCGTAGACCAACCAAGTAATCAGAACGCAGGCGATATAAAACAGGACAAAAATTTTCATTGCCCCAGCAGGTGAGCCTGTCATTGCTAACGAAGTACCAAATGCTTTTGGAATAAAAAAACCGCCTATCGCACCAATGGCTGAGATAAAACCAAGGGCGGCAGCACTTTCTGTTACTGCTTCTTTTTGAGCAGCCTCATCTGTTGCACCTTGTGCTTTCATACGGTCAACAGTGATCTTGCGAAATACGACAGCAATCATTTGGAAAGTAGAGCCACTGCCTAAACCTGCGGTTAAAAACAGCACCATAAACACGCCATAGAAAGCGATAAAAGAGCCACCAGCACCGTGTTCAGGTAAGGTTAAGAAAAGCAGAGCGGAGAAAATAGCCATAAGAATAAAGTTAATCAGTGTGACTCTAATACCACCAAACTTGTCAGATAACGCGCCTCCGACAGGGCGTGCCAAAGCACCTAATAAAGGTCCAAAGAACGCATAGTGCAAAATCACCACATCAGGAAATTGGGTTTTTGATAACATGGCAAAACCGGCAGAAAACCCAATAAACGAACCAAATGAACATAAATATAAAATGCTCAATAACCACAAGTGACCACGTTTCAGTACCGGTAATTGTTGGCTTAATGAGGCTTTATTTGCGGCTAAATCATTCATGCCAAACCAAGCAGCAAAGGTGAAAATTAATAAAAAGGGCACCCAAACCCACGCGGCATTTTCTAGCCATAAACGAGAACCATCTGGCTGTAGAACACCAGGGCCACTAAACATAGCAAAAACACCCACACCAATAACTAATGGTGCGATTAACTGCATAACGCTAACACCCAGATTACCTAAACCACCATTTAAACCTAATGCACCACCTTGGCGTGCTTTAGGAAAGAAAAAGCTGATATTGGCCATACTTGATGCGAAGTTTGCACCAGCAAAACCACACAATAGTGAGATAACAATAAAGGTAGAATAAGAGGTGTTGGTATCTTGAACTGCCATGCCTAACCATAAGCAAGGAATAATCAAGAAAATGGTGCTAATTGCAGTCCAACGACGACCACCAAAGATGGGAATAACAAAGGAATAAGGAACGCGTAAAATCGCGCCTGACACAGAAGGCAGAGCCGTCAGCATAAATAGCTGATCAGTGGTAAAATTAAAACCGACCTTGTTTAAATTAACTGCCACCGCACTAAAAAGCATCCATACGCAGAATGATAAAAGTAAACAAGGAACTGAAATCCATAAATTACGCGAAGCGATTTTTTGACCTGTTTTTTCCCAAAAAGCCTTATCTTCAGGATGCCAGTCTTCGATCACCCCTTTTCTCATTTTTTCCGGGTGTTGAGTGAGTGCCATAGCGACCTCTATTAACAATTAAATTGGCACCTTTTTACGATTAGAATTGTTAACGAGTCATGATCTGAATCAAGCAAACATTTGTTTGATTTTTAAGCTAAAATGCTAATATCCACCTAAGTATTAATAGGGTTACATTAATATTTACATTTATAATCAATAAATTAAAACAAAGTCATTATAATTTACCAATGAAATTATCCACCTCGTCTATTAAGGGGTAACACTTTAGTAGTATGTGACTTTTAATAAGTTTTTAAGGCAAGATAGCAGCAGAATAAATATGGGAAATATAGAGATGACAGTAAACCGAGTACGATGGAATTACCGTTTTTCAATAATTAATCAAATCGCAATATTAATGCTGCTATTCACCTTATTAGGTGTCGTGGGCATGGCTATCTCTAACCATATTGTTTTAAGTGTTCAAGGAAATGCTCATGCGATAAATAAATCTGGCTCTTTACGTATGCAGAGCTATCGCTTGTTAGCATCTTTGCCTTTAGATAAAGCTCATCGTTATTATATTGATGAATTAGAACGTGATTTAGATAGCGAAGAACTGCTTCAGGTTATTAGTACATCATCGTTAAAATCACAATACAGTACTCTGACTCACTATTGGAAAGAAACACTAAAACCTACGTTATTATCCGCTAAACAAACCCAAGATGTGCAGCAAGAGGTCATTAGTTTTGTCGCACAACTGGATAAATTAGTGCTTAGTATTGATCAGCTAACGGAGCAAAAAATTAGGCTGGTGGCTTATACTCAACTTATTTTTACTGCCCTTACCTTATTACTGCTTTTTGGCTCTGTTTGGCATTTTCGCCGTCGTTTGTTGCATCCTTGGCAACAATTAATGGCAATGGCAAATTCTATTGGCCATGGTAATTTCTCTGCACGTTTTCATCAACGAACACACCATGATGAAATAGCCACATTAGGTATTGCTTTGAATACGATGTCTGAGGAGCTCTCTACTCTTTACAGCGAATTAGAAAAAAGAGTGGTAGAAAAAACCCATGATTTACAACAAAAAAACCAAGTACTTTCTTATTTATATCACTCTAGTCAACAATTGCATTCCCAAGCCCCACTTTGTGCCCGTTTACGACAAATTTTACATGAATTACAAATAATTATTCCCGATGCTTATTTGCAAATTCGACTCTACGAAGATAATCATCACACTCTTTTTAATGAGATAAATTTAGCACCTCAATCACGACCAGAGCACTGCCCTGATCAACAGTGTGACCGCTGTGAAGAAAACCTGCCTATTAAGCTACAACCAAAGAGTGAGTTATTACATTGGGAATTAGCTGATCAAATCCATCGTTATGGATTATTTGTCATGCAGCTACCTGAAAATATTACGCTAACAGATGAACAGAATAATCTTATGCTATTGTTAATCAAACAAATTTCAGCGATGTTAGCGATGGAGCAACAAAATGAGCAGCAACAACAACTGTTATTAATGGACGAACGATCTGCTATTGCTCGTGAATTACATGATTCTATTGCGCAATCGCTCTCATGTTTAAAAATGCAAGTAAGCTATTTGCAGATGCAATCTGAAACCTTACCAGAGAACTGTCAAAAGCTCTTAAAAGAGATGCGAGAAGAGTTAAATGTAGCCTATCGTCAATTGCGGGAATTATTAACGACATTTCGTTTAAAACTCACTGAACCGGGGCTGTTAGCCGCACTAGAAAGTACATTAAATGAATTTAACCAACGACTCGGTTTTTCAATTAGTTTTGATTATCAGTTACCCGCTAAATGTGTCAATTCACACCAAAGTATTCATGTAGTACAAATTGTTCGTGAAGCCTTAAACAATATTTTACAGCACGCCAATGCTAATTGGGCAGAAGTGTCTCTGAGCCTACATGAAGGCGCTGTTGAACTAAGAATTAATGATAATGGTGAAGGGATTGCACCTAATCCTGAAAAGCTTAATCACTATGGTCTGATTATTATGCGTGAGCGCGCACATAGCCTAAATGGCTCTTATACTATCAAGGTACGTGAACAGGGCGGTACCCAAGTATTTGTTAAATTTCCATTGATAACTACTCATAAAGATCCTGTCGAAAATGGAGCAAGTCGTAATGAATAATATGGAATCTATCGCAGAGAAAGCGACAATTTTATTGATTGATGATCACCCGATGTTACGCAATGGCGTAAAGCAGTTATTAAGCCTTGATAATACTCTCACTGTTGTTGGTGAAGCAGGCGATGGTATTCAGGGCGTTAAATTAGCTGAAGAGCTCGATCCTGATTTAATCTTGCTTGATCTTAATATGCCAGGAATGAATGGATTTGAAACGCTGGATCAACTGAGATTAAGATCATTATCAGGGCGGATCGTAGTATTTAGTGTTTCTAATTACAGTGACGATCTGGTGACGGCATTAAAACGCGGAGCCGACGGTTACTTACTAAAAGATATGGAACCAGAGGAACTACTCTCTTCACTCAAACAAGCCGCGGCAGGAAAAATGGTATTAAGCCCAGCGCTTACACCTATTTTAGCAGAGTCATTACGCGAAGATAGATCTGAAGGTGAGCGTGATATCGAGCAGCTCACTCCACGCGAGCGCGATATTTTAAAATTAATCGCTCAAGGGCTATCGAATAAAATGATCGCTCGTAAGCTTGATATCACAGAAAGCACCGTTAAAGTGCATGTAAAACATTTACTGAAAAAAATGAAATTAAAATCACGTGTTGAAGTGGCGGTTTGGGTTCATCAACAACGCGTTGATTAATTAATATTAGGCATAGTGGGCTGATGAATATTCATTAGCTCAACTAATTCTTTCGCTCCTTTTTGCAATGACTCCCCTTTTAACCACATTGCATGAATAGGCAAACGTAACTCATTTTTTGTATTCTTAAATTGAAGCTGTTTTAATTTACCTTTTTGCAGCTGAGTATAAATCAGTGAATAAGGCAAATTACCCCATCCCATACCGGCTTCAACCATACCTAATGCCATTTGGAAGCTGTCAGTTTGCCAATAGTTGGTCGCGACTAAAGAGCGTACATCTCGTAATTCTTGAGTATGGCTAGCAATAATAATTTGGCGAACATTCACTAAATCTTCAATAAATACACCTGCTGGATGAGCAAGAGCTATGTGGCTCGCTGATATTGTGGCAACAAGTGATTCAGAACCTAAATATTGAAATTGCTCATCACCATTAACGTACATTCCCCCATATACTAAACAGAGCTGTATTTTGCGCAAATGAAGCATTTCAATAATGTCATCTTGCGCTGCCGTTATTACATTGACATTGAGTAGTGGGTAACGCTGAGTCAATTCTGATAATGCTGGTAATAAATAATCTGGGTTAATATCAGCAGCAACACCGATATTTAACACACTCTCAAGATCCATCGATAATTCCTGAGCATGTGCCTGTAATAATTTTAATTGCTCGGCAATCATTCTTGCATGAGGTTCAAGCGCTTTGGCTTTTTCTGTTGGTTGTGGCTCACGCGATGATCGTTCAAAAAGCGCATAACCTAGCTCTGCTTCCATATTAGCAATTGCCATACTGACTGCCGATGGAACGCGTTTTAACGAACGTGCAGCCGCAGAGAAAGAACCTTTGTCCATCACTGCTAAAAATAACGCAATATGTTCACTAGAGAACTGCATGTTCACTCCTGATGTTTCAGTTAAATTGATACTAGCTGACTTTTTCTGTCATTTTTGTTGATTTATCTTACGATGCTTAACGTCACTTATCCATAGAAAAAGAGAGCAAGATGCAAGGAATTAAACGAAAAATTATTTACGTTACCGCTTATGAAATTTTTGGCTGGATAATTTCTTCGGTGGGATTAGCCTTGCTTGCAGATAGCTCAACCGCAGTAACAGGGCCATTGGCATTAGTGATAACAACAATTGCTGTAAGCTGGAACTTTATTTATAACTGTCTGTTTGAATTCTGGGAAAGCCGCCAAGTTTCAAGAATTCGAACGTTTAGACGTCGACTGGCTCATGCTATCGGATTTCAATTAACGCTGGTACTTTATTTAATCCCATTAATTGCATGGTGGTTAAGTGTTTCATTATGGCAAGCATTAGTGATGGATTTTGCACTGATTATTATTATTCCTTGCTATACCTTTGTTTATAATTGGGTTTTTGACAAAGTATTTGGATTACCCAAATCGGCATTACCTGAAAATTCGCCAGTAGCCTAACGTGTTGAATAGTATAAATAGAGTGATCCTTTATAGGATCACTTTTCAACCGCATAAATATCTTCTAACGCAAATTGCTCAATCCCGCCTTCTAACTCACAACGACCTAACCCCATATTTTTATCATCTGCTGTTGTTCTTTTTAGCAATTTACCTGTTACTTGCCCTAAATCTTTATCAAGCTCAATAACACGGTAATACTCTTTCATATAGCTCTCTTCACCTAATGCCATATAAACTAAAAATTCATCACCAATTTTAATGTTCATGCTTTTAGTTACTCACACTTAATCGTTAATCGAAATAAAATAGTGAGGTTCAGTCTAACTAAAGCTTCTCTAAGATAAATTGACTCACTCGATATTACATTAAGTTAGTTTATCAATTTCCAACTCATCATTATGATGCTGATCAGAATAAATGAGAGCGTAAGATACTGAAAAAAGCGTTCAGATAAATAAACCAAAAGATAACGCGCTAAAGGAATAGAAAAAAGAGAACCTAAACAGAGGATCAGTGCTGTATGAACATCGGTATATCCACCTGCACTATAAGCAATTGCAGAGCCGCCAGAAAGGATCGTGGTAATAAAAATAGAGGTACCTATTGCCTCTTTAATTCCCATTTGAGCAAAACGCATTAATACAGGTAACACCACTAATCCACCTCCAACGCCAGTCGCACCTAATACAAAACCGGCACTCATTCCTGGAACAAGTAGTGATGAAACAGTTATCGCACTCGGTGGTGTTAATAATGTTAAGGGATCAATAGAAGATTTTCTTATCATTCGCTGTAAAAAAAGGATGAGTGAAAAAACGATAGCCACGATCATCAAGATATTTATGCCCGATTCTACTCGCGCATAATATTGGGGTTGGTTACCTAACCATGTTACGCCATAACTGGCTAAAAAAGTGGCCGGAAACATAATACCTAAAATAAGTAGCGCCGGTTTTAGCGGGATATTACCTAAACGAAAATGAAGATAAGAAGATGATAATTTCATTAGCATCGAGAGCAAATTAGCGGTTGCAACAGCCGCTAATGCATTCATACCAAAAAGATAAATAAGTACAGGCAATAAAATAACACCACCACCAACACCTGTTGTTGTAATAACTAAACCAATCACAGAACCAATGAGGAGTTGTGTTACTAACAGCATCTTATTCCCTTTTCACCATGCTCTAAATATGGATAGATTATAAGCAATATAACTTATAACCAAAAGGAATTAGATATAACAAATAGGAATATGAATTACGTTATTATAAAAAAGCATCTTAGCTTGCTGAAAATCAAAACTAAGATGCTTTATAATTAAAGATAATATCAATATTAATCAATGGATTACTGATGTTAGATTAATTAATTTCAGCTAAAATAGCTTCTGCTGAGAAATATTCACCCGTTTTGGCTTTTTGCTGTAAAACACCATTACGAGAAGCAATAACCTGTACTTCCATTTTCATTGCTTCCATTATTGCAATTACATCACCTTCATTCACATTTTCACCATCAGACAAAATCCAGCTATGTAATACACCTGAAATTGGCGCAGTTACTGCTTTTTCATTTTCTTCTTTCTCATTACTCATGCTGATTGCTGTTGGTATTAGCGCAGATAAAGACAAAAGCTGCGCTGGTAATGCAAGTTGATGACGACGACCATCAATTTCAATAAAGGTACGCACTAACTCCTCATTTTTTGCTGCCGTACTACGTGGAAATTGAGTGTTAGTACTATTAAAATCAGTTTCTATCCAACGAGTATGCACTTTAAATTCATCTGTAAAATCATGTTGTTCCATCATTGCTCGATGAAAAGGTAATACACTTGCCACGCCTTCTATTTTAAATTCAGCCAATGCGCGACGAGCACGAGAGATAGCCTGTTCACGCGTTGCCCCTGTTACAATCAATTTTGCCATCATCGAATCAAACTGGCGCGATACTTGATTATTTTCAACCACCCCACTATCAACTCGCACGCCGGGGCCTGAAGGCTGAGTAAAATGCGTAATTAATCCTGGTGTAGGTAAAAATCCTTTAGCCGGATCTTCCGCATTAATTCTAAATTCAAAGGAGTGGCCACGAGGTACTGGTGTTTTATCAATACTTAATGGCAAACCTTCTGCAATACGTAGCTGCTCGATAACTAAATCGATGCCAGCAGTCTCTTCAGTAACTGGATGTTCAACTTGTAGCCGCGTATTCACTTCAAGGAATGAAATAGTGCCATTCGCACTTAATAAAAACTCTACAGTGCCAGCGCCAACATAGTTTGCTTTAGCGCAGATATCTTTTGCTGATTGATGAATGCGTTGGCGTTGTTCATCACTTAAATAAGGTGCTGGTGCTTCTTCAACTAATTTCTGATTACGACGCTGTAAAGAACAATCTCGCGTCCCAACAACGACGACATTACCTAATTTATCCGCAATAATTTGTGCTTCAATATGGCGAGGTTTATCTAAAAATTGTTCGACATAGCATTCACCACGGCCAAATGCCGTTACCGCTTCTCGTACTGCTGAATGATAAAGTTCTTCAATTTCATCCATTTTATAAGCGATTTTTAACCCTCTGCCACCACCACCAAATGCGGCTTTTATCGCAACGGGTAAACCATATTGTTTAGCGAAATCGTAGACTTCTTTGGCATCATTAACCGGATCAGCTGTACCATTTACTAATGGCGCACCAACGGATTGGGCAATTTTACGCGCCTGTACTTTATCACCCAGTACTTCTATTGTTTCAGGATTAGGGCCGACCCAAATAAATCCTGCATCTTGAACTGCTTTTGCAAAATCAGATCGTTCAGAAAGAAAACCATAACCGGGGTGGATCATGGTTGCTTTAGCCTTCTGAGCAATAGCGATAATTTTCTCAATATCGAGATAACTCTCTTTGGGTAAATTACCCTTTAATCCATAAGCTTCATCGGCAAGGCGAACATGTAACGCATCAATATCGTCATTAGCATAAACTGCTATCGAAGTGGCGCCATAGTCTTGGCAAGCACGAATAATACGAACAGCGATTTCACCTCTGTTAGCAATAAGTACCCGATGCTTCACTCTGCTATTTTGGTTAGTTATTGTCATGAGTGATATGCTCCTATCAATATTCCTGAAATGGGGTGATGGGGTTAAAACGAATGTTTGCATTAACAGGAATTTGCCCTGCTAGTGGTAAGTGGTATTCAGCAACAGCGCCAATAACAGGGTAACCACCCGTTAACGGGTGATCATTAAGGAATAAAACGGGTTGACCATTGATTGGTACCTGAATTGCACCAATACAAGTCCCTTCACTTGAAAGTTCTTGTTTTTGCTCTCGCTCTAAAGGTGTGTTCCCTAATAAACGTAATCCTATACGATTAGATTGCGGAGTCACTTGCCACAATTGCGAGGTTAACGTTTTTATTGCATCAGCAGTAAACCAATCAGCGCGAGGCCCTAAAATAACGTCAAGCGTAACGGTATCACCTGATTTAGGTAATTCAGTTAATGGCTGTTCTTCAACAATTATGCCACTTAGCTCAGTTTCACTATTTAGATGTAATACATCCCCTTCTCGTAATGCATTTGGGCCAATTTGCGCTAATGTATCAAACGCGTGACTACCTAGTATTTTTGGTAGAGAAAAACCCCCTCTAACCGCCAAATAGCTGCGTACGCCAGCAATAGGTACACCAATAGTAAGCTCATCACCACAGCGAATATCTAGCGGTTGATATCCACTAAAGCGCTCAATATCACCTGCTTCATGCTTTAAGCTGATAACACAATCTGCGCCTGTTAATGCCATTACACAATCTTGTCGTGCTTTGAGTGTTAACCCACCTTGCGTAATTTCAAGCACAGCTAAAGTTGGGGGATTTCCTACTAAACGATTCGCAGCATGTAATGCGGGTTTGTCTAATGCACCTGAAGCTGAAACCCCCATTGATGCAGCCCCAATACGTCCTTCATCTTGAAATAGTGTTTGTAATCCCGCTGAAATAACATAAAGCCCTTGAGTACTAAATAAGGGTGATAAATGAGTGTCCTGCGTTTTTTCTGGCAATGAAATAGTTGTTGGTACTTTTTTTGCATCCACAAAATGAACTTCATTACCAGGTAATAAGAATGCGGGTTGTTCACGAGAAAGATCCCACATTTTTATTTCGGTAGTACCGATTAACTGCCAACCACCGGGGCTTTGTTGTGGATAAACACCACTAAATTCGCCAGCAAGCCCCACTGAGCCAGCTGGGATACGTGTGCGAGGTGTTTTTTTACGAGGAACATACAACGGCGTTTCTTCAGAAATAAGGTAAGCAAATCCCGGAGCAAATCCGGTAAATGCAACTTGGTAAGTTTGTTCTGTATGTTTACGGATCACATCACTAATGCTGATCCCTAATAATTCGGCAACTTCATTAAGATCCTCCCCTTGATAATCAACAGGGATCGTTAATGATCGAGTTTGTCGAGATAACACGGCTTTTATTTCTAACTTTCGCACCATTAACACAAGTTCTTCGGCACTGATTAGCCACGGTATATAGTGAATTAACAGTGTCTTAGCTGCGGGTACCATGTCTTGTATCGCAGGAATATCAGCCTGTTTTATTGATTCATATAACGCCAGAGTCTCTTTTAAAGATGAAAGCTCAACAAGTAAGTGAGATAAATTAACCGGCAAAAAACGCATAAGATATCTCCTTTTTAAACATGGTAAGCAGCATCAGGCACATCCGTAATAAACATATGTCCTGGTGCGTGGCTTAATGCAAAAGGAACACCTGAGCGCATAACAGCCGCTTGTGGTGTTACCCCACAAGCCCAAAATACAGGTATTTCACCTTTTTCTATTCTGACTGGCGAACCAAAATCAGGTGACATAATATCGCTAATTCCCAATGCGAGAGGCTCACCAATATGCACAGGTGCACCATGAACAGAGGGAAAACGACCACTTATCATCACAGCATCAGCGACACGATCTGCCGGGATAGGACGCATCGAAACAACTAATTCCCCTTTTAAGCGCCCTGCGGGGCGACATAAACGATTTGTTTTATACATCGGCACATTGCAATTATCAGTGATATGACGAATTTCAATACCCGCGTCTAGCATGGGTGTTTCAAACGTAAAACTACAGCCAATCAGAAAAGTGACTAAATCAGGATGCTGCGCCCAAATATCTGTCGCATCTGTTATTTCATCAACTAATTTGCCATTTTCCCAAACCCGATAAAGCGGAATATCAGTCCGTAAATCAGCACCTTCAGCTAAAATAGTGTGATAACTTCCTGCGTCACAAACATCTAAAATAGGGCAACTTTTGGGGTTACGCTGCGCATAAAGTAGAAAATCAAATGCCCAATCGCGAGGCAGGCTTATCATATTAGCTTGTGTCATTCCTTTCGCCATTCCCGCTGTAGGTATGGCTAAGCCATTGCGAATGGCTAATCTGGCTTCTTGCGCTTGCCTCACTGCATCAGCTGTTGCTTTCATTAATATCGTCATCATTTACACCTTTGTTACCATTAAAGAAGGCGCAAATGGCTTAATTTCTACACCATGATGAACTAAAAGTTCTTTGACGCTTTTCGCTAAATTAACCGCATCTGGGCTATCGCCATGAACACAAATCGAATCTGCTTGTATTGGTGTAAATATGCCTTCAATTGATTCAACCCCACCTTCTTGCACCAGTCGCAACATACGTTGTGCAACAAGTTTTGAGTCATGTAAGACAGACCCTTCTTTTTTTCGTGAAACCAATGTGCCATCTGAATGATAAGCCCTGTCCGCAAAAGCTTCTGCTATAACACTAAGCCCTTTTTCTTTCGCTAAAGCGATTAATGGTGATCCTGCCAATGCAACTAGCACTAACTGAGGATCAACAGCGAGTATTCCTTCAATGACAGCTAATGCTTGGCGTTTATCATGGGCAATGGTGTTGTAAAGTGCGCCATGAGGTTTGACATAAGTGACTGTCATATCTGCGGCTTTAGCTAAACCTTGTAAGGCACCTATTTGATAAATCACATCAGCGATTAATTCATCACTGGCAATATCCATATTACGACGACCAAATCCCACTAAATCGGGATAAGCAACGTGAGCACCAATGGCTGTATTGTGTCGCTTGGCTGCTTTTAATGTTTTTAAAATACCGTCAGGAGAACCCGCATGAAACCCACAAGCAATATTAGCGCTGCTGACAATTTCTAATACTGCGGCATCATTACCCATTGTCCATTGACCAAAGCTTTCGCCTAAATCACTATTTAAATCTATCGCCTTTATCATCGTTGTTATTCCCCTAAGCAATATTGAGGTAATTGAAGATAGCGCCTACTGACATAACACCCATATACCATGTTAATGAGCAAACAATGATGCCTGACCATAACAGCCATGCAGGGTATTTATAGCCATTCATTAAATCTTTACGACGCCATGCAACGAAAATAAATAACGTCATACCAATAGGTAAAATTAAGCCATTAAAACCGCCAGCAAAAACCAGTAACGCCGCAGGTGCCGTGCCCATAACCATATAAATAACTAATGATACAGCGATGAAAATAATGGTTGCGATATTACGTTGACGTTCAGTAACACCTTTTTTAAATACAGTGATAAATGACATCGAGGTATAAGCAGCACCAATAACACTTGTTAGCGCTGCGGCCCATAAGATCAAACCAAAGACACGTAATCCAGTAAGTCCTGAGGCATGTTGAAATGCTTGAGATGCTGGATTAGCTGCATGGCTAGAGATATCAAGCGTTACACCGCTAGAAACAACACCAAGGATCGCAAGGAATAAAATGTAGCGCATCAAACCAACGACTAAAATACCTTTAGTTGCTGCACTCGAAACCACCTCAATGTTCTCAATACCAGTAGTGCCTTTATCAAGCAGTCGATGAGCTCCGGCATAACAGATATAACCCCCAACAGTTCCCCCAACAATAGTTGTGATAGTGGCGAAGTTAATTTCATCAGGCAAAACAGTTTGTCTTAGTGCTTCGCCTATAGGTGGATTTGAGGCAATCATGACAAATACAGTCAGTAAAATCATAACTACGCCAAGAATAATAATCATCCGGTCAATAAAATTACTGGCTTTACGTGATGAGAAAATATAAATCGCAAGCAAGGCACTTAAAATCCCGCCCCATTTAGGATCAAGCCCAACCATGGCATTTAATCCCAATCCTGCTCCCGCAATATTACCAACGTTAAAAACCAATCCACCAAAGATAACTAATACGGCTAATAAATAACCACTTCCCGGAATTGCTTTATTTGCAATATCAGATGCGCGCATATTAGTGACGGTAATAACTCGCCATATGCTTTGTTGCACAATGTAATCAATAACAATAGAAGCGAGGATCCCAAAAGCAAAAGCTGCGCCCATTGTCGCGGTAAATGTTGCTGTTTGAGTAATAAACCCAGGACCAATTGCAGAGGTCGCCATTAAAAAAATGGCAGCAATTAATGAAGAGCGCCTATTTTTTATAAACGAAGTTGGAGCTGTATTTGCAGTATCTTGTGTAGCCATCGGCTACCCCCTTTATCATCATTATTTTAATTATTATCACTTAGGCAATTAACGTGCCATTGTTGAGCACAACATCTATATTGTTAATCATATGATATTAGATTGTTGAACAATTAATAATAATAGATGAATAAATAAGCAAATAGATTTAAATATGAGATTGTAAAAGTGCAAACAAGATCACTTTTTTAACATTTTTTTGACATTTAATCGTGCTTAATAAGTGATAAAAATGCACTCAAATAAAGCATCAAAATTTAGCATGATCAAAAATGGTGCATTTTATTGATAGCTGATTTAGCTTAATTATTAAAATTTTCGAAGAAAGAGACTAATGATCGTTGATAAAAATAGAAATAAATAGGGAACTCTATCAGTGAGAAATGCGACATACTGGCACAATAGAGGTTATATATTTTAGAACTCGCTGGTAGAATGGGCACTCCTATCGAGGATCTATAGCAAAAGATGACGCAAAAAAAATCGCACCACAAATTCTTTCCCAAAAAGTTGCTGAGATTAT
Source organism: Proteus hauseri ATCC 700826 (assembly GCF_001654965.1). Taxonomy (GTDB): domain Bacteria; phylum Pseudomonadota; class Gammaproteobacteria; order Enterobacterales; family Enterobacteriaceae; genus Proteus; species Proteus hauseri. Next base: position 747 of record NZ_LXEV01000012.1, on the reverse strand, counting down.
TCGGCAAAAAATCACTATTGGAGAATTACCTCCTGGTGAAAAGCTTTCTGAAACCGCCTTAAGTGAAACTTTAGAAATTTCGCGTAACACATTAAGAGAGGTTTTTCGCATACTCACAGAAGAAGGTCTTCTTACTTATAAACCTAATCGTGGCGTGTTTGTTTCTGTACCAGATATGGCAACTATTATGGATATTTACCGGGTAAGACGATTAATTGAATGCGATGCTTTGCGCCATTCTTATCCTATGCATCCTGCAATAAATAAGATGATAGATAAAGTTAACGAAGCTAAAATTTTTCAAAATCAACAAGATTGGAATGGTGTTGGAACATGTAATATGCATTTTCATACCGCAATTGTTGAGCTTTCTGATAGCCCTCGATTATTTAAGCAATATCAGTTAATTTCAGCTGAATTACGTCTAGCTTTTGGTTTGTTAAACGATCCCCAACTTCTTCATGCCCCATATATTGAAAAAAATAGGTATATTTTAAAGTTATTGATGGATGGAAAAGCACAAGAAGCAGCTCTTGCAATGGAAGAGTATTTAGATATTTCAGAACGAACTGTTCTCGCGGCATTTTCTCGCCAAAATCTCTGCTAAAAATGCCCTAAATTAGGGCTAATTTTATTGTTTTAACCCTTATTTTAACTATAGTTTTAACAATGAATATTCAGATTATTTTTTATTCATGTTTAAAAGTAGATAACTTAATATAAACTAATCACAAATTTTATAAAAAA
>NZ_LXEV01000011.1 GCF_001654965.1 Proteus hauseri ATCC 700826 | reverse complement strand
TGAAATTAATTACCGTTCGACTAAAACTCCAACAATACGCATAAAAACAGTACAGGCAAGCCTAAAAATCAGCCTATTTTGGCAAAATTAGTAGCAAATTCACTAACTTTATTCCAATCCGTATATTCAATTTCTTTTGTTGGGTCTGTTTCACCCTTTGTCATTTTCATAATAAGTTGGATCATCACTCTATCAATCCATTTATAGCGAGGGTAAAAAAGCGCACCAGCAAATACACCTGTTAATGTTGGCTTCCAAGGTGTCTTATCTAAAAACTTGCATATATAAGAATTAGTCTCTGGCGTACTCTTTTCTTCTTTTCGTGCTGTAAGATTAACGCCAAAGAATGCTGAAGGCATATTATTGAGTTGAGAAAGATGTCGAGTTATAAATTTATCCAAGGCTTTATTAAAGTAACCATAACGAATAGAAGCACCGACCAATACCTTATTATAAGCAGATAGATTTAAGTTCTGCTGAACAGAAGTTAAATCTCTCACATCACATTCATAGCCATGCTGCCTTAATTCATTCGCAATTTGAGTCATTATTTTTTTTGTTTGACCATCAGTACTACAATAAAGCAATAGCGCGCTCATACATCACTCCTTTATTTGGTTAATCACGCCAAAATGTTGGGGTAAATAAAACCAATAATGTGAAAACTTCTAATCGACCAAATAGCATGGTCACAACAAGTATCCATTTTGCGGCAGGGTTCATCGTTGTAAAGTTGTCAGCAACAATACCTAAACCTGGCCCTAAGTTATTTAATGTCGTCGCAATAGCAGAAAATGCAGAAAACTCATCAACCCCTGTTGCTATCAGTAACATTAAGCTAATAATAAAAACCAACGCATAAGCAGAGAAAAATCCCCACACCGCTTCAATGATCCTTTCAGGAAGCGCTCGGTGCCCAAGCTTGATGGTATAAACAGCATTTGGGTGAACAAGACGTTTTAATTCTCGATTACCTTGTAAGAATAAAAGCAAAATACGAATAACTTTAAGTCCACCACCAGTTGATCCAGCACATCCACCAATAAAAGCGGAACATAATAATAGAAGAGGTAAAAATGCAGGCCATTGAGCAAAGCTGTCTGTCGCAAATCCTGCGGTTGTTGCCATAGAAACAACTTGGAAAAATGCCTGATTTATTGTTGTCCATCCCGAATCATAAACAGAATAAAGCCAAAGTATTCCACTACAAATAATGACCAACCCTATTTGAATAGAGATAAACATACGAAATTCAGGATCACGCCAATAAATATTAAGGCTTCGTCCCGTTAATACCGCAAAGTGCAGACCAAAGTTACAACCAGAAATTAATAAAAAGACCCCAATAATCACATTAATTGTTGGGCTATTAAAATAACCAATACTGGCATCGTGCGTAGAGAATCCCCCAATAGCAATAGTTGAAAAGCTATGAGATATGGCATCAAACACATCCATTCCAGCTATCCATAATGCTAAAGCGCAAACAATAGTAAGCAGAACATAGATAAGCCAAAGCGCTTTAGCTGTTTCAGCAATTCGAGGTCGCATTTTATTATCTTTTAGCGGTCCTGGCATTTCAGCTCGATAGAGCTGCATTCCCCCAACCCCTAACAGCGGAAGTATTGCTACGGCTAATACGATGATCCCCATACCACCAAGCCATTGTAACATTTGCCGGTAAAATAGAATTGCTTTAGGCAACGAGTCTAGACCAACAAGTGTTGTAGCGCCTGTGGTTGTTAGTCCTGAAAATGATTCAAAAAAGGCATCAGTAACGGATAAATGAGGTTGTTCGGAGAAAATAAATGGCAATGCCCCAACACTGCCAAGTACAGTCCAAAACAAAACAACGATGAGAAAACCTTCTTTGGGTTTTAGCTCACTTTTTTTATTTCGATTGGGGATCCACAGCATCAATCCAATAATCAATGCCACAATAAATGTTTGGCTAAATGCACGCCCAGCACCATCTCGATAAATAAGAGCGACGATACCAGGAATTATCATCGTGACAGAAAATAAGATAACGAGAAGTCCGACGATACGGGTTATTGAACGAAAATGCATTTAGCGATTTCCTTGATAGCAAAGATTATTCATTTCTGTCTAATGGTTTTAATTGCATACTACCGCGACTTATATCACGTAGTTTTATTTCAACTTCATCACAACTTGTTGCTGGAAGTGAGAGTGTAAATGTCACTTTATCAGTATATTCGCTTGATAAAATTTGCCCTTGATACTGTTCTATAACTTGCTCAAGCAATGAAACCAGTGAATACTCACACTCTACAATAAAGAACGACTGCGGCACTTTTATTTTTGTTGGCAAAAGTTTTAATGCTTGCTGAACACCACTGCCATAAGCACGCACCAAGCCGCCTGTACCTAATTTGATCCCACCGAAATAACGCACAACTACAGCAGTTACCTCTCCCATGCCACTCCCTAAAAGCGGTGCAAGAATAGGTTTCCCCGCAGTTCCTGTTGGCTCGCCATCATCAGAAAAACCCAATTGCTGAGAATCATCAGGCCTTCCGGCAACAAATGCCCAGCAATGGTGCCGAGCATCAGGAAATTGCAATTTAATAGATTGAATGTACGCTTTTGCCTCATCAATACCATCAGTGTGAGCAATAAATGTAATAAAACGGCTTTTCTTTATTTCTTCATTGAATTCAACCGTTTCAGCTGGGATCAAATAAGCTTTCATCAGGCTAAGTGTAAATCTCTTGTCATATTTTCGATTTTATTATCATGGATAATAATATTGTCTTCAATGCGAATGCCACCGAATGGTTTAAAGTGTTCGATGAGTTTCCAGTCGAAGTTTGCGTTGTACTTACCTTCGCGCCAAGGTTCAAGCAATGAATCAATAAAATAGAATCCAGGTTCAATGGTTAATACCATGCCTGGTTCAACAACACGAGTGCAGCGTAAGAATGGATACATTGCTGGTGCAGCAAGGTTTGTCCCTTTATCGTCTTGCATAAATCCCGCGGCATCATGAACTTGTAGACCTAATGCATGACCTAAGCCATGAGGCAAAAATGGTGTTGTTAAACCCGCATTTACCATTTCGTCTTCACTCACGCCTTTTACAATGCCATATTTATGTAATAACCCAGCAATGCGCTGATGCATTTGAAGATGATATTCAGTGTAACGAACGCCTGCTTTCATCGTACCAATAAGTGCTTGCTGTGCCTCATTCATATCTTTGACTAAAGCTGTAAACTCATGATTTTCTTTAGCTGAATAAGTACGCGTAATATCAGCAGCATAACCATTATATTCAGCTCCTGCATCAATCAAAAAGCTGCGATACTCATCAGGTGACTGATGATCAAGTTTTGTATAGTGCAATACGGCTGCATGTTCATTTAAAGCAACAATATTTCCATAAGGTACATCTGTATCGCGATGCCCCGTTGCCATTAAATACGCCATATTAATATCAAATTCGCTCAATCCCGCTTGAAATGCTTCGCGAGCGGCGATATGCCCATTAACAGCCATTTTTTGCGCTTCACGCATACAGGCTAATTCATAGTTTGTTTTATAAGCACGATAATAATGATAATAATTAATAAGTGACTGATTATTAGTATTATCGATACTAATACCTAATGATTCAGCACGTTGCGTATTTGGCCCAATATAAGCGGTATTTTGGTTAATGTAAGGTGCTAACTCTTTTGGAATATCATCGACATTTTTTAAATGAATTAACTCGATTTCATGAGTCCAGTAGCTATTAGGCAGGGCTTCAACACTATGCCAATAATCGACTGGAGAATAAAACCAAAGCTTTGGTTTATTAACGCCATCAACTAATAGCCAGCAATGAGCCACATCGGTCACCGGTACCCAGGCTTTGAAGTGAGCATTAACTTTAAAAGGGTAATCACAATCATCTAGAAAAACACGAATGGGCTCACCAGAATGAATCAATAAGGCATCAATATTGTGTTTGGATAAAGCATCACGAGTACGGCTTTGTAGGGTTTTGATGTGTTCTTGATAGAGAGAGAGCAATTTTTCCATTATTAATCACCTTATCTTATTTATTGTTAATAAGTCAGCTTAACACGCCAGCTCTTTCGCTGGCTAACACCACAACTAAAACAGATTATCACCATTTTAGCAGGTTTGTTTTTCTCTATTAGAGAGATAGCATGAAATTCAATTAGTTAAATATCTTCGCTGTGATCTTCTTTGCATTTTTTTAATTATACATTTGCATTTTATTAACATTATATTCACACTTAAAATATCTGGTCATACCAGTTTATACTTTTAGGGAGAATACAAATGCTCTATCAAAGCGAAAATATTCATGCCAATTGGGTGAAGCAAGGTATTGTTGAACTCGTTTTCAGCGCCAATGGTTCAATTAATAAATTAGATACAAAAACTGTTGCTATGCTAAGCGAAGCTTTAACGTTATTAGAGAAAACCCCTGACCTAAAAGGAGTTATCTTACGCTCAGACAAACCCGCATTTATTGTTGGTGCTGATATTACTGAATTCTTATCTCTCTTTGATGCACCCGTTGAAGAGTTAACTCAATGGCTACAGTTTGCCAACCAGATCTTTAATCGATTAGAAGATTTACCTGTTCCCACCGTTTCAGCAATCAATGGCTACGCCCTTGGTGGCGGCTGTGAATGTGTACTTGCCACCGATTTTCGTATCGCTTCTGCTGATTTACGGATTGGTTTGCCCGAAACCAAATTAGGCATTATGCCCGGTTTTGGTGGTTCAGTTCGCCTTCCTCGTCTTATTGGTGTCGATAATGCATTAGAGATAATTACTGCGGGTAAAGATATAGATGCTGAAACGGCCTTAAAAAATGGCCTCATTCAAGCAATTGTTCCGGTAGAAAATCTAAAAGAGAGTGCTATCGCTTTAATAGAACAAGCAATTGCTGGCAATATAGATTGGAAAAAAGCGCGACACCCAAAAAAAGAACCGCTAAGACTAACCTCTCTTGAGCATAAAATGTCTTTTAGCGTTGCTAAAGGTATGGTGATGAAAGTCGCTGGACCTCATTATCCTGCACCAATGACTGCTGTTAATACTATTGAAGAAGCTGCTTTTTTTCATCGCGAAGAAGCTCTTGCTCTCGAAACTAAAAATTTTGTAAAACTAACACGTACTGATGTGGCTAAAGCATTGGTAGGTATATTCCTCAACGATCAATATGTAAAAAGCGTCACTAAAAAACGCCATGCAGAACTGCCAAAACAAGCGGCTGTCCTTGGCGCCGGCATTATGGGTGGCGGAATTTCCTATCAGTCAGCGTTAAAAGGTATTCCTGTTGTTATGAAAGATATCAACCAGAAATCCCTTGAGCTTGGTATGAATGAAGCTTTGAGCTTATTACAAAAACGACAAGAAAAAGGCAGAATGAGCGCCGTTGATATGGCAAAAACATTAGCATCCATTCAACCGACACTCAATTATGCCTCAATTTCTGATGCTGATGTGGTTGTTGAAGCGGTAGTCGAAAATCCTAAAATTAAATCCGCCGTTCTTGCTGAAACAGAGGCTTTACTTTCTGAAACAGCAATATTAGCCTCAAATACATCAACAATTCCTATTTCATTACTCGCAAAATCACTCCAGCGACCTGAAAATTTCTGTGGTATGCATTTTTTTAATCCAGTGCACCGGATGCCTCTTGTAGAAATTATTAAAGGTGAAAAAACCAGTGACGAAACCATTAATCGTATTGTTAGTTACGCTAGCAAAATGGGTAAAACGCCCATTATTGTAAATGATTGCCCTGGATTTTTTGTTAATCGCGTGCTCTTCCCTTATTTTGCTGGTTTTTCTTTATTACTAAGAGATGGTGCTGATTTTATCGCTGTCGATAAAGTGATGGAGAAAGTATTTGGCTGGCCAATGGGTCCCGCTTATTTACTTGATGTTGTAGGTATTGATACGGCAAATCATGCTCAGGCTGTTATGGCTCAAGGTTTTCCAGACAGAATGAGCACAATAGAACGCGATATCATTGCTCTTTTATACGAGCAACAACGTTATGGACAGAAAAATAATCAGGGTTTCTATCATTATTCTGTTGATAAACGAGGTAAAAAACAAAAAACGCGAGATAACCAAGTTCAGAGTTTAATCCAACAACATATAGGAAAAACGCAAGAATTTAGCCAAGAAGCTGTCATTTCACGCATGATGATCCCAATGATCAATGAAGTTATTCGCTGTTTAGATGAAGGCATTATTGCAACGCCGGCTGAAGCGGATATTGCACTTGTTTATGGCTTGGGTTTTCCTCCTTTCCGTGGTGGTGTTTTCCGTTATATCGATACCATTGGTTTAGCTCAGTTTGTTAAAAATGCTGAACAATACACATCGTTAGGATCACTTTATCAAATCCCTGACAGCTTAAAACAAAAAGCATTGCGTAACGAAACCTATTATCCAAAGCCCAAAAAAGTTGATGTTAACATCAGAGAACTCGCTTAAGGAGAGATGAAATGGAAAAGGTTGTCATTATTGATGGTGTTCGTACTCCTATGGGGCGCTCAAAAGGTGGCGTTTTTCGCCACGTTAGAGCGGAAAGTCTCTCTGCTCAGTTAATGCAAGCACTACTAAAACGCAATCCTAATATTGATCCAAATGATATTGGTGATGTGATTTGGGGATGTGTGCAACAAACATTAGAACAAGGTTTTAATATTGCACGTAATGCCGCATTACTGGCTGAATTACCACATAAAGTTCCTGCGGTTACTGTAAATCGCTTATGTGGCTCATCAATGCAAGCATTACATGATGGGGCTCGCCAAATTATGTTAGGTGATAGCCAAGTTGCTTTAATTGGCGGTGTTGAACATATGGGCCATGTTCCCATGACCTATAATGCAGATTTTAACCCTGAGCTGAATCTCTCTGTTGCTAAAGCTTCATTTTCAATGGGATTAACTGCTGAAATGCTGGCCAAATCATTTCAAGTAACCCGTTCAGAACAAGATCAATTTGCTTATCGCTCTCATCATTTAGCCGCATTAGCGACAAAACAAGGGTATTTTGATAACGAAATTATTGCGATTAATGGGCATGACGGAGCTGGCAACTTTATCAATATGAAAAATGATGAAGTGATTCGCTATAACCCAAGTATCGATGAGCTCTCACAACTAAGGCCCGTATTTGATCCCGTTTCCGGTTCAGTAACTGCTGGTAACTCATCCGCAGTATCTGATGGTGCATCGGCCATGTTTATCACCAGTGAGCGTTATGCAAAAGAACACAATTTAAAACCAAGAGCCGTGATCTGCGCGATGTCTGTTACAGGCTGTGATCCTGCAATTATGGGTTATGGCCCAGTTCCTGCGACTGAAATTGCATTAAAAAAAGCGGGTTTAACACTAAATGATATTGATATTTTTGAGCTAAATGAAGCTTTTGCAGCGCAATCTTTGGCTTGCATGAAAAAAATGAATTTGCTTGATAGCATTGAAGATAAGATTAACTTAAATGGTGGGGCTATTGCGTTAGGGCACCCATTAGGTTGCTCGGGTTCAAGAATAACAACGTCTTTGCTAAATATCATGGAGCGCAAAGATGCTCAATTTGGTCTCGCGACAATGTGTATAGGATTAGGGCAAGGAATAGCGACTATTATCGAACGCGTTTAATGCCATGTTTGTATTATCCTCATGATTTATATCACCTGACTGATAGATTTTTCGATTGCATGGTTAAACCAACCATTTTCCCGCCGTCAGGGGCGGGCTTTTTATAGGTTTGAGTGATACATGCAATATCTGAGGAGAAATAACCGAAGACTTATTAATTAAATAAACTCAAAGGCATCACTAAATAGTCGCGTTTCATCAGCATTGCGTTCGTTACAAAAACGATCTCTCGCAATTTTTGCCATTTCAAAACGCCCCGCGATGTAGATATCGTATTCGGATAAATCACCAAAATCTTCACACACCGCGCCCAATACTGTCCCTTTTCGCCCACGCCAAGCATCATCCGGTTGCTCGACGACAGGGATAACCGATAATGAAGGATATTTTTCTGATAATTCTTGCAATTCATTAAGATCGTAAAGATGAAGGCTTTCTCGGCCTCCCCAATAAATCGTGACTGAACGTTGTGGATTTTCAGTTAAAGCAGCGAGCAGCACAGAATGGGTATAAGAAAATCCCGTTCCTCCTGCAATTAATAATAAAGGACGTTGGCTTTCTTTTCTAAACCATGCTTGCCCATGAGGCATATCAATCTTAATTTGTTGTGTTTCCAAAATAAGATCTAATACGGCCATTGCATAGAGATTAAGCTCAGATGCACCGATATGAAGCTCAATAAAGTCTTTATTCTCAGGGATAGAAGCAATAGAAAACGGACGCTTATCACGCTCATCCATTATCGCTAAAAGATACTGCCCAGCCTGAAAATCAAATGCGTCATCAGGTAATAATTTTACCCGATAAACCGTATCTGTCATCGGCTCAACAAGTGAGACTTTACAGTTCAAGATTGCCATATCGTTCCTCTGTTATTATTTAAGAATATCGAGCTGTTCCCAAATAGTATCTACTCGCTGTTTTATTTCTTCTGTCATTACTATAGGTCTGCCCCACTCTCTATCCGTTTCACCCGGCCATTTGTTAGTGGCATCAAGCCCCATTTTTGAACCTAAACCTGAAACGGGTGAAGCAAAATCAAGATAATCGATAGGTGTATTTTCCATCATAATGGTATCTCTTGCGGGATCCATTCGTGTGGTGATTGCCCAAATAACATCTTTCCAGTCTCTTGCATTAACGTCATCATCGCAAACTATCACAAATTTTGTGTACATAAATTGCCGTAAATAGGACCAAACGCCCATCATTACGCGTTTTGCGTGACCTGCGTATTGTTTTTTCATTGTCACAACAGCTAAACGATAAGAACAACCTTCAGGAGGTAGATAAAAATCGACAATTTCTGGAAATTGTTTTTGTAATATTGGAACTAAAACTTCATTTAACGCTACGCCTAAAACAGCTGGCTCATCTGGCGGACGACCTGTATAAGTCGAATGATAAATAGCATCTTTACGACGCGTTAAATGTGTAATGGTAAACACGGGGAAAGAATCAATTTCATTATAATAACCCGTATGATCGCCATAAGGTCCTTCAGGTGCCAATTCGCCAGGTTCAATATAGCCTTCAAGAATAATTTCCGCACTTGCAGGAACTTCAAGGTCATTAGAAATACATTTGACGACTTCCGTTTTATTACCTCGTAATAAACCAGCAAATGCATATTCAGATAATGTATCTGGCACAGGTGTTACTGCCCCCAAAATAGTGGCAGGATCAGCACCTAATGCAACTGCAACAGGAAAGCGTTCGCCAGGATGTTTTTGACACCATTCTTGGAAATCTAAAGCACCACCACGATGCGAAAGCCAACGCATAATAACTTTATTTTTACCTAACACTTGTTGGCGATAAATACCGAGATTTTGGCGTTCTTTTAATGGACCTCGAGTAACAGTTAATCCCCAAGTAATAAGGGGTGCCGCATCTTCAGGCCAACAATGCATAACTGGGATTTTAGTTAAATCAACATCATCACCTGTTAAAACAACCTCTTGACAAGGCGCTTTACTCAGGCGTTTTGTTGGCATATTTAATACTTGTTTAAACTTAGGTAACTTATCAAATAAGTCACGAAAACCTTTTGGTGGATCGGGTTCTTTTAAAAACGCTAGCAATTTACCAACTTCATGCAATGCTTTTACGTCTTCTTGGCCCATTCCCATTGCGACACGTTCTGGTGTACCAAATAAGTTACAAAGCACTGGCATATCAAAACCTTTTGGATTTTCAAACAGCAGTGCTGGCCCACCCGCCCGTAAAGTTCTGTCCGCTATTTCGGTCATTTCAAGGTAAGGATCTATTTCAAAGGTGATACGTTTTAATTCACCTTTTTCTTCTAGTAATGAAAGAAAATCTCTTAAATCGCGGTATTTCATCATAATCTTACGAGCCAGTGAGTGAAAGAAAAGAGGGCTTAGCCCTCTTTGAGACACTATAAGCTAAACGCATAACTCACTAAAAAGCAATGCTTTTTATTTAAAATCGTTGAGTAAACTTATAGACAACGGAATGGAACCCACTCTGCGAGCATTTTAGTATCAAACTGCTCAGGGAATGTTTTTCCATGTTGGAAAATTTTAAACCCTTCATTTTTAGCACTAAAATAATGCAGTTCATCCCCTTGGATATGCAAATAGCTGCCTTCACGGATTGCGACAACAATTTCTTCTGGGTTAATTGCACAAAATTCCGCAATCCGCTCGTCACGAGTTTCGCCCATATGCCCGCTAATGGTGGCATCAATATAGTGAGGGTTAATTTGAACAGGGAATAGACCCAATGAAGGCATAATAACAGAAGAGCGAACAGGCATATCATTGGTGGTACGAATAGTTGGTGTTGCTACATTACAACCAGCACTCCAACCAATATAGGGAATATTACGTTCGCGCACAGCACGTTGAATAGGAACAACTAATCCTTTCTCATGAAGCATTTGGTTTAATAACCAAGTATTACCACCGCTGACTAAAATGCATTCTGCATTATTAATAGCTTCAACTTCCGAATCAAAATGTTCAATACAAGTGACTTCGATACCTAAGACGTCTGATAAATCACGAGCACGTTGGTCGTGATCTGAGCGGATAACCGCATAAGCAATCAGCACTGCTGAACGAATACCGCGTTTTTTAATCATGCTATCGATAGGATCTTTAGCATAACTTAACCATTGTGGATCCCCAGCGATTTTTCCGTTACTTAATAAAAAAACTTCCATTTCAGAACCTCTTTATAATTATGGATCAAAATCTAAGATAATTATCTTGGAAGTTTTTTCTTCATTTTACCATCACTTTTTTGTCAACTTGTTATCTCTATCTGAGATCCTATTAAAACTAATAAAAACAGCGACATTTATTGCGTATGCACACAGTTTTTATTCGTTTTTTTCAGTATAAAACAACATTGTTTTCTTTTTCTTTTCTGCTGATAGTAATACTCTGTCCCCCTAATCATATATTTGTTATCATCGACAATATTAAAATTAACTAACCTATTGTCTCTATTATGAAAAACTGGCATTTACTGTATTGTAAACGAGGGCAAATCCCTCGTGCTATCGAGCACTTAGAACGCCAGCAAGTGGCATGTTTTACGCCTATGGTTGCAATAGAAAAGTTGATTAGAGGTAAACGTTCAATAGTAACAGAACCTCTATTTCCTAATTATCTGTTTATCCAATTTGATCCTGAAGTGATTCATACGACAACCATTAATTCGACACGAGGCGTTAACTCATTTGTTCGTTTTGGCCAATACCCCGTAACAGTGCCACAAGATGTGATTGAATCATTACAAATACCTCAGCTTTCACCCATTATTTATAGTGAGGAAAATGTGCCACATAGCGGGGATCACGTCTTAATTACAGAAGGAATTTTTCAAGGGATCAAAGCGATATATCAAGAACCTGATGGCGAAGCTCGTTCAATTTTGCTTTTAAATATATTAAATAGCGAAGTTAAAAAATCATTAGATAATAAAGAATTTAAAAAACAGTAGCCCAATAAAAAGTTAACCCAGCAAACGCTGGGTTAATCATAAAGTGTTTCAGAAAAATATTATTTCTGAGATTATTTTTGCTCTTCAGCTTCTGCTGCTTCTTGCGCTTCTTCGGCTTCTTCTTCTGGTGTTTTTCTTCTGCCATTTCCCACATAGAAACGCGATACCATGACACCAACTTCAAATAAAAGGTACATTGGTACTGCAAGTAATATTTGAGAAAACACATCAGGAGGCGTCAATAGCATCCCAACAACAAAAGCGCCAACTAAAATATAAGGGCGTTTTTTCTTTAAAGCTTCTGGCGTTGTTACCCCACTCCAACACAGTAAAATAATCGCTATAGGTACTTCAAATGCAGCACCAAAAGCCATAAAAAGCGTCATAACGAAGCTTAAATATTTACTGATATCTGGAATAAAATTAACCCCTTCAGGGGTGGTATTAACAAAGAAACCAAATGCAAGAGGGAACACAACAAAATAAGCAAACGCCATACCGATGTAAAACAGTAACGTACTTGAAACAAGTAGCGGTAGCATCAAACGGCGTTCGTGTTTATACAATGCTGGTGCGATAAAGGCCCATACCTGATAAAGGATAACAGGCACAGAAGCAAAAATTGATACCATTATTGTCAATTTAATCGGAGTCAAAAACGTTGATGCGACATCTGTCGCACTCATATTTGACCCTTTTGGCAGCTTATCCAGTAATGGCGCTGAGACTAATTGATAGATATCGTTAGAAAAATAAACCAGTCCTAAAAAGACCACCAGAACAGATATTAAGCTATACATTAAACGCTTACGCAATTCTATCAGGTGGCTGATCAGGGGTTGGGTATCATTTACTGCCATCTTTTAATGCTCACCATTTGCCTGATCAGTTGTTTTTTTCTCTGTTACTACTGCTGCTACTGGCGTAACAGGAGCAGGAACCTCTGGTTTAATAACTTTTTCAGCTACAGGTTTATCACTGTTAGCATCATCGTTAACATCATTAGCCTCAGCAATAGCGGCTAAATCAGAAGGAGAGGGTTCCGCAGAGTCGGTTTTTACAGACTGCTCTTTTGTTAAGTCTGGCGTTGTCGGTGCTTGATAAGTTTGTTTTAAAGACTGTGCAGCCTCTTTTAACTCATCCATCGACGCTTTAAGCTCTGGCGATAAACTTTGCAAATTCGCTTTCTCTTCAACTTTCTTCAGGCTCTCTTGAAGCTCTTGAAGTTTTAATTCTTGAGTTAACTCATTTTGCACATTCGCAGCCAGAGAGCGAAGCGCCCTCACCCAGCCAGCAATTGTTTTTACTGCTACGGGCAATCGTTCCGGCCCCAGAAAAACAAGACCGATCACCATGACCAATAGCAGCTGACTAAAACCAATGTCAAACACGGTTTACACCTGCTCTTTGTTTTTGCTCTCAGTTGTAGACTTCTGTTCTGTTGAAGTCTTCTCAGCTAAATTTTTTGTTTCAAAATCTGCATCGTTATTTGTTTTTTCAGCGCTGTTGGCTTCTTTATCGTTACTATTTTCGTCACCAATAGCTTTTTTGAAACCTTTTACAGAAGCACCTAAATCGGAGCCCAATGTACGCAGTTTATTTGTACCAAATAATAAAACAACGATGACAGCGATGATGAGTAATTGCCAAATGCTAATACCACCCATTTTATGTTCCTCAACTATTTTCGGGGTTATACTTAATAACAGTGCTCATTATATACAACGAATTCAATCTTCGGGAATCTCGAATTCATCTTTTAACTTGCTCAAAGACAAACTTTGATGTGTTTTTATTGTGCATTACCAGATTTGAACCAACCCCAAATCCATGCGAGAAGACCTAAACTGATAAAAACACTAAATAATGTTTTAAAACCAGATACAAAAAATAGGCTACCGCATAAAAACAGTGTCGTACCTATACCCAATAAAAATAACGACTGTCTTTGTTTGACTCTTTGAGAACCTATTCGTTCCGTCAATTTATCCAGCGTTAACTTCATATTTTTATGTTGTTTCAGACTATCATAAATCAATTCGGGGATCTCTGGCATCTTTTCAATCCAGTAAGGAGCCTTACTTTTTATGCCATTAACTAATGCGGTTAATCCAATTTGACTATGTAGCCAATCTTCTAAAAATGGTTTGGCGGTTTTCCACAAATCGAGCTGAGGATAAAGCTGACGTCCTAGACCTTCAACATAGAGTAATGTTTTTTGTAACAACACTAATTGTGGCTGCACTTCCATATTAAAGCGGCGTGCAGTATTGAAAAGATTAAGTAATACATGACCAAAAGAGATCTCTGAAAGTGGTTTTTCAAAGATGGGCTCACATACCGTACGAATAGCAAATTCAAAATCTTCAACATTAGTATCCGCAGGAACCCAACCAGAATCAACGTGTAACTCAGCAACTTTACGATAATCGCGATTAAAAAAAGCCAAGAAATTCTCAGCAAGATAGCGTTTATCCTCTTTATTTAATGAGCCGACAATACCACAATCAATACCGATATAATATGGGTTTTCAGGATGATCATAACTAATAAAAACATTACCAGGATGCATATCTGCGTGGAAGAAACTGTCTCTAAATACTTGAGTAAAAAAGACTTTAACACCCCGTTCTGCCAATAGTTTCATGTTGGTTTTTTGGGCATTCAACGCATCGATATCAGAAACGGGGATACCATAAATACGTTCCATCACCATCACATTTTCATGGCAATAATCTGAATAGACTTCTGGAATATACAACATTGAGCTATTTTCAAAATTACGACGTAATTGAATAGCATTCGCAGCTTCTCGTAATAAATTTAGCTCATCAAGTAATGTTTTTTCATATTCGCGAATCACTTCTTTTGGTCGTAAACGACGTCCATCGGGTAAGAATGGCAGTAAATTCGCTAAACGGTACATTAATCGAATATCTGCTTTAATAACTGGCTGAATATCAGGACGGATGACTTTTAAAACGACTTCTTTGCCATTTTCTTTGAGTTTCGCGGTATGGACTTGTGCGATAGATGCTGAAGCTAATGGCGTTTCATCAAAATCATCAAACCATTCATCTATCGGGCCACCGAATGATGCTTCTATATATTGGCGTGCTTTTTTTCCATCAAACGGAGCAACTTTATCTTGTAATAATGCGAGTTGGTCTGCAATTTGAGGTGGGAAAAGATCGCGTCGTGTTGATAACATTTGACCCAGTTTTATCCAAACAGGCCCTAATGTTTGCAATGCAAGTCGTAAGCGTTCACCTAAAGGTTTATCTGTGTGTTGATTTTTTATCCAAAATAGTGCTCGACGCCCTATTCTTATAGGTAATGTAATTCGATGTTTAGGGATAAGCTCATCAAGCCCATAAGATAAAAATACCTGAATAATATGATAAAGGCGCTTTAACTCGCTAAGGAGCATTATTTTTTCTCCAGTGTGCTTAACCGTTTTTCAAACTCGGCAGTTTGTTGTTCGAGTTGTTCTATTTCATCATAAAAATGAACAGTCTCTAATGTTGAAGGCGCTGTTTTCCACTCTTCAATTAAAGTATCACGTAAATAATCTTTTTGCCGACTAAACAGCGTTGTAAGCACCTGCACACTCTTTCCTGCAACCATAGAAAGCCCTTGCGCAGCTAGGTCACCAATATAAGGTGCCAAATATTGCGCGGGATCCCATTCAGCCATATCCAGTAATGCAGACCAATGTTGGACGACCTGCATATCACCTTCAATAACGATGTCACCACGATTAATTAACGCAGACATTTTCTGACGATCTGTCAGCTTTACCAACGTCAATAGCTTAGTTTTAATCGTACAATCGGTTTCATCATCCCACTGACTTAATACATCAACTTGCTGTTCGCTGAAAATTAAATAAATGGAATGAGGAAACTCATCAATAGAAAGCGCTAATACTTTGCCCGCAAGGCGATTGCGGGCAGGTTTAAGCACATTTTCCTGATACAAAACATGGTTAAGTGCCGTTTCCATTGATGCTGTTAACAGTGGATAAAGCACTTGTGATGCGATGTCATGAGAAAAAGAGGCTTTTTCCATATCAGAATTTAAATCCTTTGTGTAATGCAACTACACCCCCAGTCATGTTGGTATAGGTGACTTGTTCAAAACCAGCTTCTTCCATCATTCCTTTCAAGGTTTCTTGGTCGGGATGCATACGGATAGATTCCGTTAAATAACGATAGCTGTCTGCATCATTAACAATCACTTGACCAATTCTTGGTAAGATATGGAAAGAATAAGCATCATAAATCTTGCTTAAAGGTTCCAAAACAGGTTTAGAGAATTCAAGAACTAATAAACGTCCACCTGGTTTTAATACACGAAACATTGAGCGTAATGCTTTGTTTTTATCCGTTACATTACGTAAACCAAACGAGATTGTAATGCAATCAAAATGGTTATCTGGGAAAGGAAGTTCTTCGGCGTTAGCCTGCACATAATTAACATTACCCACAATACCGTGGTCACGCAGTTTTTCGCGTCCCATTTTCAGCATTGAGTCGTTAATATCAGCAAGAACAACTTCACCGTTTTCACCCACAAGGCGAGAGAATTTAGCAGTTAAATCCCCAGTACCACCTGCAAGATCAAGTACACGCTGATTACGTCTAACACCACTTGCTTCAATGGTATAGCGTTTCCAGATGCGGTGAACACCAAAAGACATCAGGTCGTTCATTAAATCATATTTAGAAGCGACAGAGTGAAAAACACGTGCAACCATCGTTTGTTTATCATCTTTGTCAACGGTTTGGAAACCAAAATCTGTTGTTTCCTTTGATTGTTGAGTCATAGTATTTGCCCGCTAATTAATCAAAATTTAGTAAGTCAGTACAGGTCTTTAATTGGAAACTTTATGTCTATTTATTTTTAAAAATCAATCAGAAGCTGATTTTTCAACGAGATCATTATCTATCGTTTTCTTTATCTCAACCCCTAAGGATTTAAAGCTTTCTGCTTGACTAATAAGGTTTCCACGACCTTCAGAGAGTTTTTTCATCGCTAATAGATAGCCAGACTGCGCTTTTTGAATACTGTTTCCTAGCCCTTGCATATCATCAACGAAAAGTCTTAATTTGTCATACATTTTAGCCGCTCTGTCAGCAATTTCTTGTGCGTTTTGGCTTTGATATTCATAACGCCATAATGCAGCTATTGTACGCAAAGCAACAAGTAATGTAGATGGTCCAACTAACATTATATTATTTTTTAATGCTTCTTCTAACAGGTCTGGCGAATGCCCAATAGCAACAAGATAAGCTGGTTCTATTGGTATAAACATTAAAACATAATCTAACGATGTGACGCCTGGAAGCTTATGATAATCCTTGATACTCAATCCACGAATATGCGTTTTAATTGAGTTTACATGAGCATGAAGCGCTTGTTTACGCTCATTATCATCATGACTATTAAAGTACTTTTCATAAGCCACCAGCGACATTTTAGCGTCAATAATGACATCTCTACCATGAGGTAAGTGAACAATTACATCAGGTTGATAGCGCCCACCACTTTCATGTCGAATACTGACTTGCGTTTCAAATTCATGCCCTTCACGTAATCCTGAAGATTCTAATATCCGGGCAAGAACAGTTTCGCCCCAATTTCCTTGTATTTTATTGTCACCTTTTAAAGCATTAGTCAGGTTCACTGCTTCTTGTGCCATTTTCACATTCAATTGCTGAAGTTGGCGAATTTCATGAACTAAAGTATGTCGCTCTCTTGCCTCTTGTCCAAATCCATCTTGAACTTGTCGGCGAAAATTCTCTAATTGTTCACGAAAAGGAGAAAGTAAATGGGTTAATCCTTGTCTGTTAAGTTCTTCAGCTTTACGGCCACTTTGTTCAAAAATACGATTAGCGAGATTTTCAAACTGGGTCGCCAAACGCTGTTCACTATTTAACAGTAAACGTTGCTTCTCTTCTGCAGATAATCGGCTTTCTTCCCAACGTGTTGTAACTTCTCGAATTTCCGCCTCTTGAGATGTAATAACTTCCCGTTGAGCTCGTAATTCCTGCTCTAGTTGTTCTATATGTTGTTGTAATGAAGGAATTATCGCACTTTTTTCTTGTGCAACAGCAAGCTGCGTATAGTTTTCGCGTAGCATGGTTTCTTTGTCAGATAAACGTTGTTGGATCAGCCACCAAACAAGGCCGCCACCTACGAGTACACCACCTAATAAACCAATGATCCCATATAACAACTGAATATCCACTAAAGTGACCTTTTTACTTTCCAGCGGGCTACGTTAAAGCTCATAGATAACATTGTCTAGCAACAATTCATATCATACGTTGATTTGCGATAAAGTACGCAGTTATCCCACCCATTTCGCAAGCCATTGCAAGCCAAACGCACCAGGAGCCAAAATACCAAACGCCCATATCATTGCTGAAACGAAATTAGCCACCTGAAAATAGCGCTGTGGCATTGCACAAATACCTGCAACTAAAGGTACCACGGCACGAAAAGGACCAAAGAATCGACCAATAAAAACACCCCAGACTCCCCAACGGTTAAAAAAATGATGACCTCTAACTAATACTTGAGGTGAACGCGAAATAGGCCACATATTTCTTACGCCATCTTTATAATGAAAACCTATCCAATAAGAGAGCCAATCACCAAAAAAAGCGCCTAATGCAGCCGCTAGCCATATCGGCCAAAAAAATAATCCGCTTTCCCCAATTAAGGCGCCTAGCCCCAATAAAATAACAGTGGCGGGTAATAACAATGAAATAAATGCCAATGACTCACCAAAAGCAAGAAAGAACACGATAGGAATAGCCCAAATTTCGTGTTCTTTTACAAAGAGAGTGATGGTATGAATAATGTCTTGTACAGTCAAAATAGAGACCTTAATTCGGTTAGCCTAATTAAAATAAAAAAGTGAGATTAACCGAATATAGATCACTTTATTACTCTAGAAAATAATTTTGTAGTTTCTCTCGACTATTAGCATCCAAGCCAATATCTTTTTCTAGCCAATTATCAATGCTGCCATAATGGTGATTAATACTTGTTAATGCTGTTTGTAAAAAATCTTCTTGTACTGAATATACATAGGAAAATTTATCAACAATATTTTCACTAAACGTTTTTGCATGTTCAGCTAATAAATAATCGCGATAAGGTTCCAACGTTTTATTCGTTAATAAATAATCTTCCATAACCACATCTAATGATGCGCCTAATGCAAACAACACTAAAGCTGAGCCTACACCTGTTCTATCTTTACCTACAGCGCAATGTTGCACGACTCCGCCTTTTTCTGGCTGTTGTAATAATATTGCTAATTGCTTATACGCTGGATTATTAATTGGTAATAACTCATATAGCTTGAACATAAAAGCTTGAGCATCAAACTGCTCAAGTAATTGAGGCGTTAATTTTTCTAAATCAGCAGAGACTTCTTTTGATAATGGATTAGCTGGTGAATGATAATATTGTGCACCATTCCACACTCTATCTGGTTTATCTAAAATTTCGCTGTTATCGCGATAATCAATTATCTGAAATAAATTTTTATCAATCAGCAGGGATTGGTCTGTTTCTGTTAACCTATCAAGAGAACCTGAACGAAATAACATACCTGATTTAATAATGCCGCCATTATTAAGTTTTTTCCCTCCTAAATCACGAAAATTAATACCACCTTTTAAAGGCAATACCGAAGAATGTATTTGCAGAATATCAGTCATAACGCCTCTTTTCATTGTTGTATTGTTCAGACTCTATGACCTTAACAGAAACAATGTTCTATTGTCATTTCATATTAACCTAATGAATTCGTCCATAAAAAAAGCCCTTAATACTTCAGTATTAAGGGCTTTTAAAATTCAAGTTAAACGCTTATTTCATTAAAATACGGGCAGCTTCAATAACAATACCCAGCGCATTATTTTCTGTTTTCTTCAGTAATTCAGCATCTGGAATTTCTTGTTGAGTACGGTTTACGATAACACCAGCAACCATACCAGCACGTAAGCCTTGGCTTGCACACATTGTTAACAATGTTGCTGATTCCATTTCATAGTTCATCACACCCATTTCTTGCCACTCTTTCATAGAGCCTTTAAAACGGCGAGTTACACGGCCTGTATAAGTGTCGTAACGTTCTTGGCCTGGGTAGAAAGTATCAGAAGATGCTGTCACACCTACATGTACAGTAGAACCATTATCTTTAGCTGCTTTATAAAGTGCATTCATGCACTCAAAATCAGATACAGCTGGGAATTCCATTGGTGCAAAATGTAAACTTGCGCCGTCTAAACGAACAGCCGCAGTAGTTACTAAAATATCACCAACACTGATATGCTCTTGAATAGCACCCGTTGTACCAATACGCAGGAAAGTGCGAATACCTAACTGAGCCAACTCTTCTACTGCGATAGAGGTTGATGGGCCACCGATACCAGTAGAACAAACAATAACTGCATTACCATCAATTTCGCCACGCCATGACGTATATTCACGTAAAGAGGCCAGATGAACAGGGTTATCCATTAATTTTGCAATTTTTTCAACACGTTTCGGGTCACCCGGAACTATTGCTAGCGTTGCACCCTGTAGGTCATTTTTAGTTAAACCTAAGTGAAATACATCAGACATATCGGACTCCTCAATGGGACAAAACCAATGTTCATTAAATTAAAACTTACTCTATCGGATCCTTTCACTTTTTTTAGTGACCAAGGTCACTTAAGGAGCACCAGATAAAGAAACAATTTCATAAAAGCGTGATAAAGATCACAAACAGTCCGTGTTAAAACGTCATTCCATCAATAATGGCTGCAAAAATTAGCGGCAAAATCATTCCCTAAAAAAGCGCATATTAATAAGCTTTCTCTTTATTTGTCGTTAATTTGATAAACGATTCTTACAGTATAGATGAATATAATAACTTCACGTACACTACCCGCCTTTAAAATGAATATTTAATTGTGTGACAACATGGCCTTGTCACGGGAGTAACCATGAGCTTATTTAACCAAATCGCAAACCTTCTTGGTGGTGAAAAAATCAATCAATACAAAACAGTACTAGACTGGGTTGAATCTCAGGGAGGAATTGATGGCTTAATTAAACAATTTAACTCTGCCGGTTTAGGTGAACTTATTCAATCTTGGATAGGAACAAGTGCAAACTTACCTATCAATGCAGAGCAGATCGTTGAGATTTTCTCATTACCCGTTATTAATGAATTAGCGACAAAAATTAATATGAGTACAAGTGAGGCTTCTGAAATGGCAGCTCAATATTTACCAAAGCTCATTGATAAAGTAACGCCTGATGGAGTTGTTCCTGAGAATTTAGATTTAGTTAGTGCAGGAATGGATATACTAAAAGCCAAAATTTTTGGCGGCTGATAATACACCGCTGAATTAACTTATTAGTCTTATTACTGGCGTTTTCTCACCTTGTACCAAATAACTGTGAGAAAACGCACCATAAACATTAATAAAACTACAACAACCCTTCTTCTATTAATGCCTCATGAAAACGTTGTTTCTCTTCAGCTGTTGCTTGAATTCGAGCTAATGGTACATCTAACGCATATGGAATATTTTGTTGTGGCGAGTAAACAACCAGTACATAAGTTTTACCATTTACTTCTATCACCATGGGTGGTGTTTTTTTATTACCAGAATAAGCAACAGAGATTGTTTTCCCTAACAAATTAATTTTATATGTTGCTATAAATTGCTTATTACTTGAAACAACTTTCGCGGGAATAGCAGCCAGTTTTAATGGTTTTTCACCGACTGATAATAATGCTTTTTTTACTTTACTAGTAAGTATTTGGCGATAAATAAAAAAGAATACACTAAAACAAAATAAGCCAACAAAAATAATCGTACTAATTAAACGAAGCCACATATTATCTATTGCAACATCCACCGTCATTTTACTCATGTCGTTTGCATCAGCAACGGGTTCAACAAGTACATCCTTTGAACCTAAATCAAGAAAGGTAAAATTACGAGAAACCTGGTTGCCTTTATAACTCAAATCAACACTACAATTAGTGATGATAAAAAGTTGAGAACGACAGGAGCCTTTAATATTAGCATCTACAGGCACAGCATTTTCACTAATTTTATAATCATAAAGAATATTAGGAATTTGGTAAGCACTGAATAAGGTCATTACTAGCATCGTAATAACTAAAAATAAGGTGCGAAATAGTCCGCCATCGCCTCTTAAAGGTGAGAGTTTTAATGCTCTAGTGGGGAAAGCGTCTAATACTTTATCCGAAAGTTTAATGCTATCTTGCACAAGAATAATATCCATAAAATGAAATAGTATTCGCAGTATAGCAACTGTTTATAATATCAATAATAAGATTTAATCTTATTTTTACTTTCTATATATTTTCTCAACATGCTGTTTAATAGATAATTAATAATAAAAAAGCTCACTTTATAGATATTTAAATTTACCTAAAAAAGTGAGCTAATTTAAATGAAATAATTACTACATATTATGCATTTTGACGTAAATATTTAGCAGCTTCGACCATATTAGCTAATGCAGCTCGTGTTTCTGACCACCCTCTTGTTTTTAAGCCACAATCTGGATTTACCCATAAGCGTTCTGCTGGAATTCTTGATTGTGCTTTTCTTAATAAAGCGATAATCCACTCTACATTAGGGACATTTGGGGAGTGAATATCGTAAACACCTGGTCCAATTTCATTGGGATAATCAAAATGTTCAAATGCTTCAAGTAATTCCATATCTGAGCGCGATGTTTCAATAGTAATAACATCCGCATCTAAGGCTGCTATTGAATCCATAATGTCATTGAACTCGCAATAACACATATGAGTATGAATTTGTGTTTCATCATCAGCGATAGCAGCACTTAGCTTAAAGGCATCAACCGCCCAATTAAGATAAGCTTGCCAATCGTTACGACGCAATGGCAATCCTTCACGTAAAGCTGGCTCATCAATTTGGATAATACCAATACCTGCTTTTTGTAAGTCATCGACTTCATCACGTAGTGCTAAAGCAATCTGTTTTGCAATAGTTTCACGACTGACATCTTCACGAGGGAATGACCAACATAAAATAGTGACAGGCCCTGTAAGCATTCCTTTTACTGGTTTTTCCGTTAATGTTTGTGCATAAGTAGCCCAATCAACAGTAATGGCTTCAGGACGGCTAATATCACCAATGATAACAGGCGGTTTTACACAACGAGAACCATAACTTTGAACCCAGCCATTTTGTGTAAACACATAGCCATCAAAATGCTCACCAAAATACTCCACCATGTCATTACGTTCTGCTTCACCATGCACTAATACATCAAGGCCAAGGCTTTCTTGCTCTGCTATAGCTTGTTTAATATGCTCACTAATATTTGTGCGATAAGCCGCGGTATCAATGCGCCCTTTTTTAAAGTCTAAACGTACAGTACGAATTTCCGTTGTTTGTGGAAATGAACCGATAGTCGTTGTTGGCCATAATGGTAGGTTAAAACGAGCACGCTGCACTTGTGCACGCTCTGTATAAGGTGAGTTTCTTTCACTATCTTGAGCATTAATGGCGGCTAAACGAGCTGCAACTTGCGCGTTATTTACACGTGCCGAATGTTTACGTTGGCGGAT
Organism: Proteus hauseri ATCC 700826; assembly: GCF_001654965.1. Lineage (GTDB taxonomy): Bacteria > Pseudomonadota > Gammaproteobacteria > Enterobacterales > Enterobacteriaceae > Proteus > Proteus hauseri. Next base: position 231,619 of record NZ_LXEV01000011.1, on the reverse strand, counting down.
AGGTGCACTATATTGCTCCAGTTGTTTATCATATTCACCCTGTGGGGCATTTAACGCGTTAGCCAGTAAAGCAAGCTCTTCACATTTTTGAATAGAAAAGGCAAACCAGCTTTTAACTTCCTCATCTAATTTCGTTTCTGCATTTAAATCAATTGGGCTATGCAGTAGCGAGCATGATGTACCTACCCACAGTGGACGCAGATCTTTCAATGTAACAACTTGCTGATAACGCTGTGCTAAATCCGCTTTCCAAACATTTCGACCATTAATCACACCTAACGAGAGCACCCAGTTTTCAGGTAATGTTTGGTGTAAATGTTGAATATCATCTTGCCCTGCTGAAATATCAACATGAAGTCCATCTACAGGTAACTTTTTAATAATATCAAGATGATGAGAAATACCATCAAAATACGTTGTTAATAGCAGTTTTACTTGTCCTGATAATGCTTGATATGCAGTTTGATACGCATTTTGCCATTCTACTGGTAAATCAAGGACTAATGCGGGTTCATCAATTTGTACCCATTCAATACCTTTTTCTTTTAATGCAGTAAGAACTTGTTGATAGATAGGCAAAATCTCTTTTAAAAGCGTTAATCTATCAAATTCAGGACCTTTAACTTTACCAAGCCATAAATAGGTTACAGGACCTAATAGAACAGGTTTTATTTTATGGCCTAAAGCTAACGCTTCGTCTACTTCATCTAATAACTCTTTCCATGCCAGCGTGAAAGATTGCCCTTGTTGAAACTCAGGAACTATATAGTGATAGTTAGTATTAAACCATTTGGTCATTTCAGATGCAGCAGCCGGCTCACCAGAAGGCGCTCTACCTCTAGCAACTCTAAATAAGGTATCAAGATCTAATGTACCTTCTTTATTACGGTGACGAGGAGGTACATTACCCAGCAATAGGCTGGTTCCTAATACTTGGTCATACCAAGCAAAGTCCCCCACGGGTAATAATTCAACACCCGCTTTAGCTTGTTGTTCCCAATGACGGGCACGTAGTGTTTTACCAACTTCAATTAATTCTGCTTGAGAAATTTTACCTGCCCAATAATTTTCTTGCGCCTTTTTTAGCTCTCTATCTAAGCCGATACGCGGGAATCCAAGTGTGTGATTGCGAATTGTCATCATTAAAATCCTATTTTTAGCCGTCTAGATGTTTACACATCCATAATCTACAGGTAGTGTATAAATCACAAGCGCAAATTTTTCATCAACAACCTGAAGGTTTCTCATGATAGAAATAAAACATTTAAAAACGATACTGACTCTTAAGCAAACAGGCTCTCTGGCCAATGCTGCTAATCAGCTACATCAAACACAATCAGCTCTTTCACATCAATTTAGTGAATTAGAACATCGTCTGGGCTATCGAATTTTTGTGCGCAAAAGTCAGCCTTTGCGCTTTACATCACAAGGAGAAGTGTTATTACGCTTAGCGCAAGAGGTATTGCCTATCGTGCGTAGGGCTATTGAGGAATGCAATGAACCTGGAAGTGATAATCTCAATATTGCTATTGAATGTCATAGTTGTATTCAATGGTTAACACCCGCGTTACAGCAATATCGCCAAGCATGGCCTGAAGTAAATGTTGATTTTCATTCAGGTGTGACGTTCGATCCTCAACCTGCTTTATTACAACAAGAGTTAGATGTGGTACTCACTTCAGATATTTTAGATGATACCCGTTTAAACTATACCCCACTGTTTGATTATGAAGTGAAACTGGTTTTATCACCGGATCACCCTCTTGCTAATCGCTTACATATTCAGCCACAAGATTTAATTTCAGAAACACTGTTTATTTATCCGGTACAGAGAGAACGCTTTGATGTATGGCGTCATTTTTTGCAACCAGCAGGTATCACGCCACATTTTAAGCATGTTGATAACACACTATTATTAATACAAATGGTTGCTGCCGGCATGGGGATCGCTGCACTACCTCATTGGGCCGTTGAGAATTTTGAAAAACAAGGGCTAGTGGTAACAAAAACATTAGGTGAAGGGCTATGGAGCCGGTTATATGCTGCAAATAGAGCAGGAGAACAACATCAACCGGCAATTCGTGAATTTATACGCTCAGCGTGTCAGCATGCGATTAACAGCCTTCCTTTTGTGAAGCAGGTCGGTGGATCCAACGCCTGTGGATCCATAGAGACGCCACAATTAAGCTCGCGCCTATGATAAAACTAGGCCAATTAGGATGTTGCTGCCAAATAGAAAAATTCACTAATAATCCCGCTGGAACCATCATGTTATTCATAATAGCAAGGGTTCCAGCATCCACTTGTGTGGCGCCGTAGTTCCACATAAAGTAACCTATTCCAGAAGCACCAATTCCCAACCAAAGTAATACACCCCATTGCAATGAGGTTGTTGGTACTTTTTGCCCATCACCAAAACATATCCACCCGACCAATGCGACCACACATGCACCAATATAAAACCATGAAAATGCATGATGTTGAGGAATAGGATGGATCTCCATTAGTCGTTTATATCCCACTTGTCCGATAGCAAAGAAAATATTAGCAAGCTGAACTAATAACAGCCCATACCAAAAATCATCACTTAAATGGTCATAACGAATAATTGCCGCGCCCAATACAGCAAGCAGCGAGCTAAATACATAACCCCAACGTAGCCGCTGACGCTCTAATAAATCATAAATTAGCGTGACATAAAGCGGTGTTAACACAGTAAAAAGCAAAAACTCGGCAACCGTTAAGTAGTTATAAGCATGAAAAACAAATAAATACATAATGCCTAGCTGACACGCGCCCACACACATATAAAGCAAAATCACTTTAGCTTTAATACCTTTCCAACGTAAAAAAGGTAAAAAAACGAAAGCGGCTAAAGAGACGCGAATAAGAACTGAAAGCCAACTATCAACCTGACCCGCAAGATATTCGCCGATCAAGCTGAAAGAGGCTGCCCATAACAGGGTTGTAATAACGAGCAGCCACATAATTAATTATCTTTCTCTACTAACAATGCTTCCATTAAATCCAACTCATGTAGCAATAATTGAAGGGTTTCATTGCTGATTTTTCTAGTTGCACGTAAATGATAAAGCTCACCACGTTCAGCACGTAATGCTGTCAAACGAAAACGCCTTTCGAGGTCTTCTTCCAACATATTATGAACCATCTCATCTTGCGTGGCGGTTCGACGCCTTAAATATCCCGTTACACGAGATGCAACTTCGTTAATTTCTTCAGCATCTAATTGTTCTTCAGTGCTTGCGGCTAAACGCTCTTCCATTTTATTAAGACTAACAATAGCCACTTCTGCCATTACTTTTCTGGCATAGCGCACTTCGTTTTTATCTGCTTCTTTATCTGTCGCCTGTATACCTTTTAGTAAGAAAGGCAGTGAGATAATCCCCACCAAAATAGAAAGCAAAATAACCCCAGCTGCGATAAAGATAATTTGATAGCGTCCAGGGAATGTACTGCCATCAGTTAAAAATAGCGGAATAGAGAGTGCACCAGCTAATGTTATCGCCCCACGAACCCCCGCGAAAGAAGACAACCATAACTCACGAGTAGTGTAATTTGAAAAGTCTAAAGGATGCTTTTTCATAAAGATACGGCTTATCTTTTTCATCAGCCATAACCAAGTGAAACGCAAAATGAGCAGTGCTAAGTAAATCACAAATACAGCCGCAAACAACATCCAAACTTCCACTTCTGGATCTAAATCGGCTTGAATAACAGAGCTAGTCCAAATAACAGGAAGCTGTAGCCCCAGCATAATAAACACAAGGCCATTGAACACAAACTCTAACATTGACCAAACGCTATCAGCGCGTAAACGCATAGCTAAAGGCGCATTACGAATAACGCCGGATTTACTAATTGTCATACCTGCCGCAACTGCCGCAAGAATTCCAGAAAAGCCGATATGCTCTGCAATTAAATAAGAAGCAAAAGGTAGCAACAACATAAAGACAATTTGTGTCGCAGGATCATCACCGCTCCAACGGCTCATTAATCTTAATGATTTGCTGTAAATTAAAGTCACACCGATACCGGCAAGCAAACCACCCACAGCAACTTTAAAGAATTCAAGTGTTGCGCCACCAACAGTAAACACCATAGTGCCCATTGCGACTGCAACAGCAAATTTTAAAGCAACCAGACCTGAAGCGTCATTCATTAACGCTTCGCCTTCTAAAATACCCATTATTCGTTTAGGTATTCGTCCTTTCCCCACAATAGAAGAAAGTGCGACAGCATCGGTAGGTGAAAGAACCGCGGCAAGGGCAAAAGCAGAAATCAGAGGAATACTTGGCATCATCCAGTAAATAAGATAGCCAATACCCACAACCGTGACCATAACAAGCACAAGCACAAGGATGAAAATTTCGCGCCCATTTTGAATAAACTCACGCGTTGGTGTTTTCCAGCCATCAACAAATAACAGAGGTGGAATTAATAGAACGAGAAATAATTCAGGATCAAATGTGACATGCAAACCAAACTGAGGCCATGCCAATAAAGCCCCTATAACAATCTGTATTAATGGTAACGGAATACGAAAAGGAATAACTTTTGTAATTAAACCTGAAACTGAAACCACCAATATTAAAATTAAAATAGTAAAGAAAATTTCCATGTTACCCTTACATGCCCATTTTTACCCTGAAAACTGCTATCTTCACGCTAGATGAAAAGAACCCCTGCTTAATGATAAAGAATACACACCTGTAAAATCTAAGCACTATGCCTATTCTTTACCTTTTCTTATTTTAAACTGATTCTTCTTTAACCCATGAGTAATCATTTAAAATTAAGATTAATCGTACTTTAATTGCTAGAACACATTTATCTTTTAAAAGATAAGCGTACTTTTATTAACGGCATATGAAAAAGAAAGAATACGTTTTTATTCCTATTTTTTGTTCTATCAATGTAATAGAGGGTATAAAACCGTAAAACATACAATAGTTAGAAAAAACTAGCCGATGAAAAACGATATTTATAAAAAATAGTTATAAAAATAGAGTATTCAACTTACGCTTCAATATTTTTTAAACGTGCCATCATAACAACATCACAGTATTTGCCTTCTTTAAATGCAGCATTTCGACGAATACCTTCAACTTCAAATCCTAACTTTTTATACAGATGCAATCCTTTTTCATTATCTGAATAAACCTCTAATTCTAATCGAGTCGCAGCTAACCAATTGAAAGCATAATCAATCGCCGTATTAATTAATAATTTCCCGACGCCTTTTCCTGAATATTCGGCACCAACACCAATACCAAAACTGACAATATGCCGACGTCGAGGATGTGAATCAAGGATCAACGCTAAATGCCCAGCCACCTGATCATCGATAGTCGCAACAAAGTTAGGAATACCTTGCTCTGCAAATTCAGTAAGTCGTTTTTTCCATGTTGTGACGGAAGGATAAGGAAACTGACAAGTACATATATACAGATCAGGATGCATATACAATTGCTGTATTGCACCCGCATCTTCAGGTTCACTATGTCGAATTTTTATTTCTTGCATATGTTCTACCAACTATTTAATAACTAGCCTTAATTTCGACAATAGCGAATAAAAGTAGATAAATAAATAGCAAAAAGGCGGAATAAAGATATATTCCGCCTTTTGTTATTAAACCTGATTATTTAAATTAAATTGCCCAGTGCCCCGCATAAAATGCCACTAATGCAATGGTAATTAATACTGTACCAATATTGAGTTTACGCCATTCGCCAGCAAATATCCTACCAATAACTAAGCAGCCAAAACCTAGCATAATACCCGTGACAATATTACAAGTAAGAACAATAAATACAGCACACACCATGCCAGACATTGCATCAACAAAATCACTAAAATCAAGCTTAGTGACATTACCTAACATTAATAATCCTACATACATTAAAGCAGGTGCAGTTGCATAAGCTGGTACTAAATAAGATAGTGGCGATAAAAAGAGAATTAGTAAAAATAAGATCCCGACAACCGTTGCTGTTAATCCGGTTTTACCGCCTGCTGCGGTTCCTGCGGCTGATTCGACATAAACTGCGGCAGGGGCTGCACCAATTACCCCTGCAAAAATACTACTTACTGAATCCGATGTTAACGCTTTGCCACCGTTAATAATTTGCCCACGTTTATCAAGTAAATTGGCTTGACCTGCAACGGCGCGAATCGTGCCTGTAGCATCAAAAATGGCTGTCATGACTAAAGCTAACACACTAGGTAATACTAATGGCTGTAAAGCACCTTTAATATCCATTGCAAATAATAAAGAAAGTCCTTCTTCACCTAATTGAGGCATTTTAAATACGCCTTGATATTTTACATTAGGATCAAAAATAAGCCCGATAATAGAAATAGCAATAATCACTAATAATACGCCACCGGGTACTTTACGTTTTTCTAGGCCAAAAATCGCAGCAAGTCCACCAATAGACATTAAAACAGAGAACGAAGTAAATTCGCCCATTGCAACAGGAAGTCCTTCAAAAGGATTTTTTATGACTAATCCAACGCTGTTGGCCGCAATTAAAAGTAAAAATAATCCGATACCAATACCTGCACCATGTGCGATACCTGTAGGAATATTTTTTAATATCCAAGTTCGAATGCCAGTTAAAGAAAATAAAGTAAACAAACAGCCCATTAAAAATACGGCACCTAAAGCAACAGGAACCGAAATGTTTTGCCCTAAAACAAGACTAAAAGCTGTGAATGCGGTTAGCGAAATCGCACAACCTATCGCCATTGGTAAATTAGCCCATAATCCCATTAACAGTGAGCCTAAACCTGCAACCAAACAAGTGGCAATAAATACGGCTGTATGTGGAAAACCGGCTTGTCCTAACATACTAGGAACGACAATAACAGAGTACACCATAGCAAGAAATGTTGTTAAACCTGCGATCATTTCTTTACGAACCGTGGTTCCTCGAGCGGTAAGTTTAAAATAGTTATCTAGTTTACCTGTTGCTGCTGATTGATTAGCGGACATTACATTCCTCTGACATAAATACGGTTCTCTATCCATCAATACGAAAACGATTACGTATAAATAATAATATCCTCTTCAGAAGTAAAAATGAGGAGAGGAAATTTAGGCGCAAACGTTTGTTTTTCAGCGTGGATAAAGCGATAGAATTTGACGCAAACGATTATCTGGTGAATTTAGGGTAACAATCAAGCAAAAAAATGCTTTTTACATAAAAAAATCATAAAAAGATAGTTCAAAAGGGATAAAAAAGAAAAGAAGAGCATAGTGACCTACACTCTTCTAAATTTGATTTTTCATTATTAATAAAATTTTCAATATTTACCATATTAATAATTAAAATTAATTAATATATTAATCTATTGTTATTTTTTCTACATTTCCCTAGCTTGGCTATTAATCATTCAATTCTTCATCATTAATCTGCTTAAAAAGCACTCATGTACTACTATAAAGTTAGTTGAGCTTGAACAGTTTTAGCAAATAATTTCCTATTCAATATTAATATTTCTAGATTATTCTTAATAAACTAAGTTAAATAACCTGGATATAAATGATAATTATATTCAATTCATAGAAAACAAATGGATAGAAGACTATCTTTAAGAAAGATACAAAATAGAAAGAAATGATTTAGACAAACAATAGAAAACAAATAAGACTTACTGTATATCACCTACTTAACTATCGCACTCTACAACTTACAGTAAGTAGGTGAAAAAACGATTAAATAAAGCATTCCATTACGGAGTACTCTTGTTTAGCGCATCGACACTCACATTAAAACGCTCTAATGTCGAAAGTAAAAATAGCCCCGTCATCACAACGAGCAAAAAAGGCAACGATGACGACGATATCTCAGACATTGCACCAGCTAGGAGTGGTCCAGAAAGATTCCCAATCCCCCATAACATCGCGGCAGAAGCATTTGCTACCATTAAGTCATTACCAGAGAAATATTGTCCAATTTGTACCAATGCAATGGTATAAATTGCGCCCGCAGTTGCACCCAATACTAATAAAAGAGGCCAAATTAAAATAGGATGAGACATAGTCACTGGCAATAACAAGCTAGAAAGTAGTGTGATCACCCCGCAAATACGATATAACCTTGTCCGATTCATATGATCAGCAAGCCAACCAAATGGCATTTGCATAATGGCATCACCGGCAAGAATGGCACTGATCATCATTGCTGCTATCGCTTCAGTGTGTCCAAGGCTTAAACCATAAATAGGGAACATCGACAATACCGTGCCGTCGAAAAAAGCAAAAAATAAAATACCACCACAAATAGCAGGTGCCACTTTAACAAAGCGGAAAATAGAAAAATTAGGTTCTTCAGTATTTGTTGGTAATTTGTCGCCTTTTTTCTGATCCATCATTAAAAATAGAACAATAGAAATAAGATGAATAAAAATGCTAATTAAAATAGGTGTTTTATCCGCGACGCCATAAAGCGCAATAATAGAAGGCCCTAATAATTGGCTAATAGTGAACACTGTTGTATATACCGCTAAAATACGCCCTCTTTTGTTATCTGGCGAAAGCTCATTAATCCATGTTTCGCCTAAACAAATCATCACTCCACTAGCAATCCCTGTAATAAGCCGTAAAGGAAAGAGTAACTCAAGCGGTAATGTGCTCATTAAAGGCAACAAGCTAATAGCAGATAGCATTGTCGCCAATAACATCGCAAAACGTTTACCAAACCATTGCACAATACGTCGTGCAAAAGGCGAAATAATTAACATACCAATTGCAGGCGCAGCCGAAATAAGTCCAATAATAGATTCACTAATTCCTGCTAAATTAAGGCGTAATGCCACCATAGGAATAGTTAATCCGATAACAATACCGATAACACCAATGCTTACTGTAATAGTTGTTATCGCAAAAATTTCAGATTGACGATAATTAGGATGAGACATGTCATTTTGTTTCTACAGGCTGTAGAAACCTCTTTATAAAGGAAATGGGTTAAATAAAATATTGTCGTATTATAGGGGATTAGAAATAGATAAACATGCTTAAAAGTAGTAATAAACCAGCGAAAGATCTTAATTTGTAGTAGCTCGATCTCTCGCTTTCACAATATTCTCGTTTACATAATAGTTGGCTTTAATCTTAAGCAAAGTAACGATAAATCAATACAGTGCCAGAAATTAAAACAATAGTGTAAATCACACCCATAAATCGCTCTTTAGACATCCGTAAAGTGAAATGTCGGCCTAACCAAATACCCGCTATCATTGCGGGTAAAAAAATGAGAGCGAGTTGCAAAATTTCTAATTGCCAGTAAATGCCAGCAAAAAGAAAAATAATAACCCTCGTTAATGTGCTAAAACCAATTAACGTTGTTTGAGTAATACGAAACGTATTTTTATCTGCTATTCGCCCTGATAAATAAATAGCATATAAAAAACCACCACTGCCGAAAAGTGCACTAAATACACCGCCAATTAAACCAAAGGGATAAACTAAATGCTGAGAAAAACGACTCTCTTTCTTTTTCCAACATAAGGCATACAGCGCATAACAAGCAGCAAAGACACCTAACAGAAGCGAGAGTAAATCAGGTCGTGTGGTTAACAAGATAGCAGCGCCAACTAAACTTCCGATAATAATTAAGGGAATAAGGTAACGGATCTCTTTAAAATCCGCTTTTTTGCCATCTCTTAAAACATTAATAACCGCAGCGGTTAAATCAATCAATGCTAGTAAGGGGACTATTGTTGATAATGGTAAATAAAGTGCCAACACAGGGCCTGCAATTAATGCCGAGCCGAAACCCGCCATGCCAAATATAATATAAGCAAAAAATAAGGTAAGAAGGCAGACAATAATATCTGTCCAAGAGAGCAATTCGATCATAATTAACCTTGAATAATTATCATTTATAGCCAAGATATTAGCTTAGTAACTGAAAATCGAACAGATGGCGTAAAACTATTCACAAAATACAGTAGAAACAGAGTCTCATTTTCCCGAATGAGCCTAATTAGTGCTATTATCTAATGCGAATAACACTTTTAAACTGATGATATCTTGAATTGGCAATGAACCCACAACCCACAAAGAAAACCAATGAATACCTTGGTAATAAAGTCAAACAGTTAAGACAATCCCGAAATTTGTCACTTAATGAGCTATCAAGAAAATCAGGGATCTCCAAGGCAGCATTGTCCAAATTAGAATCTGGCGATTCTAATCCTAGAATAGACACGCTAGAAGCGATTGCAATAGCCCTTGGCTTCCCTTTAGGTGATCTATTTAGTTTTACACGAGAAGAATATCCTCGTTTAGAACGCCATAAACCGATTATTGGTGATTATGCTCAGGAATTTAAATTCCGTATTGGTATCGGGAATATTACCGAAATTTGGCATATTGAAATGAAACATGGCGCAATTATTAATAGCCCTGCTCATGCCGATGGTACCCAAGAGCATATTATGGTCTATTCAGGAAAACTGATGATGCGCTTTGCTAATGATGAAACCGTATTATTAGAAACTGGCGATTTTTACGCATTCCATGGTAATGCACCGCACTCTTATATTTGTGTTGAAGGACATATGCGCGCTTCCGTTATTATGTCTAGTCCGAATCAACAACATTATCACCACCGCCCTTAAACTCTTTTCTGCCTTTATCACACGATAATTAATAAACTACTTATACTGTATTTTATTATCGTGTGTTCTCAATTTATTTTTATTTATTTTCAGCTATGTTTTAAATAGTGCTGTAAAAACAATAAGGATACTTGAATGAGTGGAAATCATGAACATGCAGATGTAAAAGCATTACCTGAATCACGCTTATTAATTGCGTTCGGTTTAACATCATCATTTATGTTAGTCGAATTTATTGGGGGATATCTAACCGGTAGTTTAGCATTAATTTCCGATGCTACGCATATGATGACAGATGCTTTTGCTCTTTTACTTGCACTAATTGCTATTCATGCCGGTAGAAAAACCGCTGATGTCTTGCGAACTTATGGTTATGCACGCTTTGAAATATTAGCAGCCACCATGAATGCTCTTATTTTAATGGCTGTTGCTTTTTATATTTTATATGAAGCCTATAAACGTTTATCTTCTCCTCCTGAAATTCAATCTGTTGGTATGCTTATCATTGCGCTAATAGGTCTTATTGTTAACTTAATTTCAATGAAAATGCTCGCCAGTACAAAAGACGAAAGCCTCAATGTAAAAGGCGCCTATTTAGAAGTTTGGGCTGATATGTTGGGCTCAATTGGTGTCATTATTGGCGCTGTGATTATTTGGCTAACGGGTTGGGCGCTCGTTGACTCGATTATTGCGGTATTAATCGGCTTTATGGTCTTTCCACGAACTTGGATATTACTTAAAGAGTGTCTGAATATTTTACTTGAAGGTGTGCCACGCGGTATCGATTTAATTAAGGTTACTAATACCATTAATAATACAGAAGGGGTTATTGACTCTCATGATTTACATTTATGGGCGCTCACACAAAGTAAACTTATTTTAAGTGGTCACATCGTTTATCAACCCAATGCCAATCATGAAGAATTAAGAATTCACCTTGAGCAACAACTTCGTGAGCAATTTCATATCAATCATATTACGTTGCAGATGGAATGCGAAGACAGACAACATCTAGAAGAAAACCACCATTAAAACAAAATACGCTGATATCCTTATAAAGTTCTGGCTCTCTCTTAATTATTAAAGAGAGAGCCAGTAACAGGCTAATTAATTTAAATAGCTTTCCATCTGCTCAAAAACACGCAAATCATCACTAAACCTGACTTCTTTAACATCTTCTAGTTTTTCAACCTGACTTACCATCTGCATTAAACGGTCATCTTTCTGTACTAATAACCAAATACGACTTTTATCACTATTTTTCATTGGCAAACAGAGAATGCCATCAACGTTAAATGCACGACGAGCAAATAATCCACAAATATGAGTCATCACACCAGGGTGGTTGCGAACAATTAGCTCTAACGCGATAGGTTGTGTTTGTTGTGACATAAATTAAGCTCCTATCATATCGGTATTTGCCGCACCTGGCGGAACCATTGGAAATACTTTTTCGTGAATATCAATCATTACATGAATTAAGCAAGGGCCTGGTTTATCTATCGCAGCTTGTAGTGCTTGTTGCGGATCTGCTTCTTGGTTTAAATCACAGGTTTCTAATCCAAAACCTTCAGCGATACGAATAAAATCAGTTTGATAAGGATAAGCCGCAGCATAAATACGCTTATCAAAAAAGAGTGTTTGTTGCTGATGAACTAATCCTAATGCCTGATTATTTATCAAGATAATCTTAATATCCAATTGGTGTTCAGCCGCCGTTGCTAGCTCTTGAATATTCATCATAATGCTACCATCGCCTGAAAAGCAGAGGACTTTTTTATTCGGCTCTGCTAACGCAGCACCAATTGCCGCTGGCAGTCCAAATCCCATCGTACCTAATCCCCCAGACGTTAACCATTGTCGAGGTCGATTTAATGGATAAGCTTGTGCAACCCACATTTGGTGCTGACCAACATCTGTAGTAATTATCGCGTCATCATCAACACAACGCGCTGCGGCTAATACAATGCCATAACCACTAAGAATGTTTTCTGAATTTTTCATTTCCAGTGGATATTCTTGTTTCAATGTATTTACGCGCTCTATCCACTCACTGCGCTTATTATTATTAATAAGTGGTAACAGTAGTGATAACACCGATTTGGCATCAGCATGAATCGCGATATCTGGTTTTTTGATTTTGCTTATTTCCGCTTTATCAATATCCACATGAATAATTTTGGCATTAGAGCAAAATTTTTCTGCTTTACCTATCGCACGATCATCAAAGCGGGCACCTAAAACGATTAATAAATCTGACTCTTCTAACACAAAGTTTGTACTACGCGCCGCGTGCATTCCTAACATACCTAAATACAGAGGATGTGAAGGTGGCATTAATCCTAATCCCATTAAGGTCATGGTGGTAGGAAGATTATTTTTCTCTGCCAGTTCAATCGCTTCTTTGCAGGCGTCGGCACTAATAATGCCACCACCAAGATATAACACAGGATTTTTAGCTTGATTGATCATTTGAGCCGCTTGAATAACTAAATCCGTATTAAATGGCGGCACCAGATCTTTTTGTGGAATGGGCGGTAAATTATCAAAAGTAATAGTGGCTTGTTGGATATCTTTTGGTACGTCAACCCATACCGGGCCAGGTCTGCCTGACATGGCTAAACGAAATGCATCACAAATAATTTCAGGTAAATCTGCAATATCACGCACTAAATAATTATGTTTAGTAATGGGAATAGACATGCCATAAGTATCAACTTCCTGAAAGGCATCTGTACCAATCATTGCAGAAGAAACCTGCCCTGTAATACAAACCAGAGGAATAGAATCCAGTTTAGCATCAGCAATAGCAGTCACTAAATTCGTGGCACCTGGGCCACTCGACGCGATACAAACCGCGGGTTTGCCATTAGTTCTAGCAATACCTTGCGCAATAAAACCAGCGCCTTGTTCATGGCGAGTAAGGATATGACGAATAGATTGGCTTTGGCTCAATGCATCATACAAAGGTAAAGCGGCACCACCGGGGATCCCTGCAACCGTTGTAATGCCTTGCCGTTCCAGTAAATAAACGATTAATTGCGCGCCAGTAAAGGTTCTTCCTGTGGCATTGTCTTGTGATGCACCCATTTCTCTGTGTCCTTCATTTTAGGCCGGACTCCAATGGGCGGTTAGAATAAAAAACCCCGCCCGGTTTGTGCGCCGGCGGGGTTGCGAAACTGTGTTGATTCGGACCCGTTACGGCGCTTTGCCGACGACCACCACCACACGCACGACAACCACAGCCGCAATGTGCGCTGTTAGTCGTAGGCCTTGTAGTAGAGTAGTGATGATCATGGGTTACCTATCAATTTATTTAGTGATGTGTTTATTTGTTGTCTGTATTTAAAAAAACATAACTTATACAAATTAACAACCTTTTTTTACGGTTTATTTTTTATTGCCATTAAAAACGAGATCTTGATCACTGATATGAGATGCAAAAAAAAAACCTTAGTTTGGAATAAAAAACTATATTAACTTGCATTATTAGCATAATAAAAAACAAACTCAGTTAAATAAATACATCAATCACAAATTATAAAAGTGCCACTTGCACCAATAATAATGTCGCTGACAGTACAAACATAAATAACACCATTGGTATAATAAACTTGAGCCATTTATTATAAGAAATATCTAGCATTTGCAGTGTGGCTAATACTAATCCTGTTGGTGCTAAAAATAACATAATATATTGTCCCCAATTATATGCTGATACCACCATATAACGAGGAACACCCACAGCATCCGCTAATGGTGCCATAATTGGCATTGCTAATACCGCTAATCCTGAAGACGACGGCACAATAAATCCCAAACAAATAAAAACCAATAATTGTGCAATTAAAAATAAGCTTGGTGGCATTCCAGCAACCATATGAGACATAAATTCGAGAATAGTATCTGCTATTTTTCCTTGTTCCATAACAAGGTTAACACCACGAGCTAAACCAATAATCAGTGAAACTCCCACTAATTCTGAAGCACCATGAATAAAACCATCAATTGCTGTTTTTTCTTTTAAACCCGAGATAAAAATAATGACAATGGCGATGGCTAAGAAAAGTGCTGCCATTTGTGGAAACCACCATCCCATATGCATAACACCCCAAACCATAATTGGGAATGCGGCAACAAATAAGCATAAGATGATTTTGCGACGCCAAGAAAAATCAAGTATCTCATTAGGATCATAATGACTTAAAAAACGCTGTTTAAAACTTTCTGCATTTTCATAATTATAAGAAAAAGAAGGGTCTTTTTTAATTTTCTTACAATACCAATATAAATAAACAATAACGCCTATTGTGCCAATAATAAGCCCAATAGTACGAAAACCAATCCCTTCAATAAAACTTATCCCTGATGCATTAGAAGCAATAACCACAGAGAAAGGATTTACAGTTGAGAATCCAGCCCCCATTGACGAAGCTAAGAAAATAGCCCCAACACAAACAATAGCGTCATAACCTAGGATTAAGAATATTGGTACTAATATGGGATAAAAAGCGACCGCTTCTTCTTCAATCCCACAACTGGTCCCCCCTATGGATAAAATAATGGTGACACCAAATACCACCAAAAACTCTTTTCCTTTAGTTCGATTAGCCAGTGCTGATAAACCCGCATTAAATGCACCCGTTTGATTTACAACACCAATTAAACCACCTAGCACTAAAATAAAAACAATAACGTCAGCCCCCTCTATTGTCCCTTTCACCATGCTTTCGGTAATATCCATAATACCTTTGGGCTGCTGCGCAACTCTTTCATAAGTACCGGGTATCGCAATAGGTTTTTTTATTGTTCCATCAGTAAATTTATCAATTTCAATAGAAACATTTAAATTATCTAATGTTGACTGAGTAGCAGGTAATATTTCACTAGAGCCATCTATTTTTGCCACAATTAATGATGAATCTACGGAGTTATAACTTAATCGTTCATATTCTCCTGCTGGAATAATCCATGTTAAGCCAACCACTATTACTGTAATTGCAAATAAAATAGTAAAAGCGGTCGGAAACGCAAACTTTTTAAGTTTCATAGCGTCCTCGACTTAAATAAGGGAGTAAACTCTGCTAGTAGAGATAATATCTATCTAACAGAGTTAATTATTAGAATTAATTTTTAGTTAAAGATGATTAGGATATTAATTTAGTGTTATTGTTGTACCCGTTTTCCCCTCTAATGCAGATAACGCATTATCTAATGAAGTAATAATAGCTTGAGATGAAGAACCTCTTTCTTTAATAAAATTAAGACAAGCTTCTACTTTAGGTAACATACTCCCCTTAGCAAACTCACCATTATTTATATATTCTTGCGCTTGAGAAAGCGTTAATTTATCTAAATTCTTTTGCTTAGGTGTATTAAAATGGATCGCCACTTTATCTACAGCAGTTAATATTAATAAAGTTTCTGCTTTTAATTCGACAGCTAATTTAGAACTAGAATTATCTTTATCAATAACAGCATCAACACCTTCTAATACACCATTTTTACGAATAACAGGGATCCCCCCACCACCGACAGTAATAACCACCACGTTATTCTCTACTAATTGCTTAATAACCAAAGATTCAACAATTTCTAATGGCTTTGGTGAAGGAATAACACGACGATATCCTCGTCCGGCATCCTCCATAAAATGAAAACCATGCTCTTTTTGAATTGTCTCAGCTTGCTCTTTAGTATAAAAAGCCCCTATCGGTTTGGTGGGTGATAAAAAAGCAGGGTCTTGTTTATCAACCACGACTTGCGTTACCACCGTAGCGCAACTGTTATTCAGATTTCGTGCACATAATTCATCATTAATCGCTTGTTGCAGATGATAACCAATATAACTTTGGCTCATGGCACCACATTCAGCAAATGGCATATAAGGAGTACCAATATTTTGTTGTGATGCATAATCCATTGCCAAATTGATCATACCTACTTGAGGGCCATTACCATGGCCAATAATCACTTGGTAGCCCTTTTCTACTAAATCGACTATCGGTTTTGCCGTTTTTCTTACTATTTGTTTTTGCTCTAGTGGCGTATTTCCTAGTGCATTTCCACCTAAAGCAATGAATACCTTTTTAGGCATTTTAATCTCCTTGCTTTAGCTTAATGTTGCAAACATCACTGCTTTAATGGTGTGCATACGATTTTCAGCCTGATCAAATACTTTAGATTGGCGAGATTCAAATACACCATCAGCCACTTCCATTTCGGCTAGGCCAAATTTTTGATAAATATCTTCACCAATAATCGTCAAGCGGTCGTGGAATGAAGGTAAACAGTGCAAGAAAATTGCATGCGGATTTGCCATTTTCATCATTGACTCATTCACTTGATAAGCTTTTAGCAGACGTATTCTTTCATCCCAAACACTATCTGGCTCACCCATAGATACCCAAATATCGGTATATAAAACATCCGCATCTTTCGCACCTTTTTTAATATCATCAGTGAGTGTTATTGAGCCTTCATTTTCAGCCGCAATTTCACGACACACTTTCACCAACCCTTCTTCTGGCATTAATGATGCTGGGCCACAAGCTGTAAAATGCAGACCTAGTTTGGCGCAAACCACCATTAAAGAATTCGCCACATTATTACGAGCATCACCAAAAAATGTCAGTTTCAAGCCTTTTAAATGGCCAAAATTCTCTTCAACAGTTAGCATATCTGCCAACATTTGTGTTGGGTGAAATTTATCTGTTAACCCATTCCATACTGGCACTCCTGATTTTGCTGCCAGCTCTTCAACCAGAGACTGATCAAAACCACGATATTCAATCCCATCATAAAAACGTCCTAAAACCCGCGCAGTATCTTCAATAGATTCTTTCTTACCCATTTGAGATGAACCAGGATCAAGGTAAGTCACTCCCATGCCTAAATCATATCCAGCAACCTCGAAAGCACAACGCGTCCGTGTTGAGGTTTTTTCAAATAACAAAACAATATTTTTGCCTTCAAGTGAGCGATGAGGAATTCCCGCCATTTTTAATGATTTAAAATGTTTAGAAAGCTTCAATAAATATTGAATTTCATCAGAAGAGAAATCGAGTAATTTTAAAAAACTTCTGCCTTTAATATTAATAGACATAATAATCCTATCTCCTAATTATTTTGAGAATAATAGAGTGAAAATACGTTATTATTAAAAATAGAAACTCACCCGATAATATTGAAGGTCAATATAATCAGGGAATATTTGCATACTATTAGAGAGAGAAAGCGAAATTATCCGTTAAATACAGAGAAATGAAAGCATTGGCGCTGCTTATACATCATGATATGTGTAATACGTCTTATATGAGGCGTTTTCCTATTATTATTTTCCATAATACTAGCACCCTCCTATATAGGTATTTAAACGAGGGATTAAGTGAAACATATAGGAAATAATATTATTGTGACTATCATCTCAATTATCTATTTATAGCTAAAACTAGTTTTAGTTATAAATTAAGGGTGAAAAACACATACTGTTAACACTAAAAAAATGATAGCAATATATTATGGCCATTATCTTATTAATCTATCTCGATTAATTAGTAAGTATAAAAAATAGCTATAAATTTTATAAGATTTAATTTATAGCTGTTTTTTAAAATTATTTTTTATTAACATTACAGATACATTAAATATCAAAATAATCTAGCTAACATCATCACCGCACTACAAATAATTAAAAAAAGCGTGGCATATTGAAATACGCGATCAGGCATTCGGGTAAGCAACCACTTTGATAGCGGAATTGAGATTAAAGATCCTAAAAAAAGCATCAGAGCAAGATGAACATCAGTGTGGCCATCTTGCATATAAGCTAATGCTGAAGATCCCGATAACAGTGTTGTGGTAAAAATAGATGTACCAATGGCTTGTTTAATAGAAAGATTGGCATAACGCAAAAGCAAAGGCAGCACGACAACCCCGCCACCGACCCCTGTTGCACCTAATACTACACCTGCACTTATCGCCGGTAATAACAATGCACGAATATTTAATGGTACAAGTTCTGTACTATCATTAACGGTTTTAGTCGGTAATGAAAAAAACATACGCTGAATAAACAAAAATAGAGAAAAAACTATCGCAGCAACTACCAGCGCATTGATTCCCCATTCGACTTGCTGCTGATACTCATTTAATGAACCTAAATAATTGACGAATATACTGGCTAAAAAGGTACTTGGTAGCATTATTCCTAATACAATTAAGGCGCGTTTAAAAGGAATATTACCTAAACGAAAATGCATGTAAGAAGAAGTTACTTTCATTAGCATAGAGAGCAAATTAGCGGTTGCTACAGCCATTAATGCATCCATACCAAAAAAATAAGTTAAAACGGGTAAAACAATAACACCACCACCCACACCTGTTGTGCTAATAATTAAACCAATTGCCGCACCAACAGCTAATATGGTGACTAATAACATTTACTGATTCCCCTGCATAACAGCTTGTCGTCCTTTTAATAAGGCTCTTTCTGCTTGCTCATTTACCAATGTCATATATTTAAAAAACAGCACATCAAATGCCACCATTTGTAAAACTTGAGGAGTAATAACACCTAATTGGGAGTGCTGCTCATCATAGAAATAAGGCAAAGTATAATCAGCAAGTCGTGTTGCTTCATCTTGACCGAAACGGGTTAACGCGATAGTTAAACACTTATCTTTTTTTGCTGATTTTAGCATACGGTTAATATCAACCGTGTTTCCCCTCGCTGTCACCGCAATGGCTAAATCATCGGAAGATAAATTGGCAGAATAAGCTAATTGAGCATGCAAATCGGGGCTAAATAAGGCGTTTTTATTTACTCGAATTAATTTATGAAAAATATCGCTCGCAACCACCGAAGATGCGCCTATACCAAATAAAACAATACGTTTTGCCGACACCATATTTTGAGCTAACACATCAATAGTGTTCGCATCTAATAATGCTAATGAATCCTGAATTGCACTGGTAAATAAATGACCTGTTTTAACAATAATCTGTTCTGTCGTATCTGTTTTAGCTAAATTTCCATAAAGTACATCGCCATTGTTTTTTTGTTGCTTTTCTTCTGAAAGGTAATCAACTTTAAATTCAGGATAACCGCTATATCCCATTTGGCGAGAAAATCGGATAACAGAGGCACTGCTAACACCCGCTTTAAGCGCAAGCTCTGCCGCATTCATACTGGCAATATTTTCGCTATTTTCCAGTAAATAACGCGCTATACGCTGTTCAGTTCCTTTGCCTTGCATGAGTAAATTTTCAAGCTTTTTTGTCACTGTAGACATGCTGTTATCCTTTTTATTATCGATTTTTTTCTTACTTTTCTGGGTCTGTAAATCCGATGATCATACTGGCAATAAAGCCAACAACCCACGCCCCTAATACAGCAATTAAGAATTTAGTGATTTGCCCATCACCAACTAAAGGAATTAATGATAAACCCGCAGTACCAAATGGAATAATAATGCCCACTTGGAAATAAGCCATTAATGCGCCCCCAGCAGCACCACCAATACAACCCGCGATAAACGGTTTTCCTAGTGGCAATGACACACCGAATAATAATGGCTCACCGACACCAAAAATTCCCACAGGTAATGCACCCATTAATGTTTTCTTTAAGCGCTGATTTTTAGTACGTAAATAAACCCAGAAACAAGAACCAACTTGTCCCATTCCCCCCATGGCTAAAATAGGGAATAAATAATTTAACCCGAAGGTATTTAAAATCTCAGTATGAATAGGAATTAAACCTTGGTGTAACCCTGTTAATAATAAAAATAAGAAGCTACCACCTAAAGCAGCACCCGTTACAACAGCACCGCCACCTTGATTTAATAACGATAACGACACACCTTGTGCCAATAATTGATTAAGATAATGACCAATAGGTTGGAAAATCATTATCGCTACTAGGGAAGAAACTAGAATAGTGACAAATGGCGTTAAAATAAGATCGAGGCTTTCTTTAACAATGCTACGAAACCATAACTCTAATTTTGAAGAGAACACCACAACCATTAATACTGCAAAAATTCCGCCGCTATTTGGCTGTAATTTTTCACCCAATAAAGTGATATCTGCAAGCCCTGGCATCGCCAGTAACCCTGCCATTACTGCACCAATAGAGGTTGATGCACCTAATTCTTTTGCCGTATTAATACCAATCATAATAGAGAGATAAGCAAATACGGTGCTACCAATTAATTTAAATAATTTAAATAACTCAGGAAACTGTTCGACTAACCCAGGAGCTACTAAGCGAATAATATTAATTAGCCCCATAATCAAACCACAGCCAATTAACGCTGGAATAGTCGGAACAAAAATAGCAGCCAACGTATTCAATGTACGGCGAATTGAAAAACCTTTTTTCACTGGTGTTGACGCTGATTCTTCGTCGCTATTTTCTGCATTTTTTTGCATGCGCTTATTCATAATAGAATAGACTTTTGCTGCGGTTCCCATTCCAACAATAACCTGATGCTGTTCACCATTAAAAACAACACCTTTAACGCCTTCAACTTGTTTTAACGCATCTGAATTAAACAGTGAGCCCTCTTTTAAAATTAAACGAATACGGGTCATACAATGGGTTAAGGTTGCGATATTTTGAAACCCACCGGCTTGTTTTTCTATTTCTAATGCTAATGTATCGAGGTGTTCTATTTTATTAGCCATAAGTGTGCCTGCTAGAATTTAAGAGTATTGACTCATCTTGTTATTAGTTAAATAGAGCAAGTTGTTGTTGTAGTGAACGATAAGGGTATTGCTGTGTGATCTGCTCTACCTTATCCACGCTAAGGTGTAACTCATACATTAAAATGGCTTTTCGTGGATGATAATCAACCATATTTAACAGCTCTGCGGCTTTTTCTGCTGTGATACCACACACTTCGCTCACAATACCTTCAGCACGTCGTTGAAGCTTTTCATTACTCGCAATAACATCAACCATAAGATTTTTATGCACTTTTCCAAGTCGAGTCATCACACTGGTGCTTAACATCCCTAAAATCATCTTTTGCGCAGTGCCACTTTTCATTCTGGTTGACCCAGTTAAAACTTCAGGGCCAACATCTGGAGCAATTGAAAAATCAGCAATATCACTCATGATGCTTTTACCGCGTGTAGTAATAGATACGGTTAGTGCGTGAATTTTTTTGCCATATCGCAATGCTGCCACGGTAAATGGTGTTCGACCGCTGGCTGCAATACCAATCACAACATCTTTTTCGCTCACATTACGGCGATGGAGTTCTTCAATTGCGGCACTTTGGCTATCTTCAATATTTTCAACCTCTTTTAGCATTGCATCATGCCCACCAGCGATAATAGCTTGCACAAGTGTTGGCGATACACCAAAAGTAGGCGGACACTCTGCGCTATCCAAAACAGCCAATCGACCACTGGTACCCGCACCAACGTAAAAAATACGTCCACCTTTTTGTAATCGCTCAGTAATGGCTTCCACTGTTTGAGCTACGGCAGGTAACACTTTCTGAACCGCTTGTGCCACTGTCATATCAGCGCTGTTTATCAAGGTGACTAATTCTAATGCTGTTAACTCAGAAAACTGAGCTGTTTCTTGATTACTCTCATTTATAAGACATTGGCTCAATGCATCATCTTTCATCGCAACAACCTTAATGAAACCAAATTTCACACAAAAATACATCCTGTGAAATTTTATTTCAATCTAGCCTGTTACTATTTTGTGAGATCAATCACACTAAAAAAATTCATAACAAAATATTTTGATAGATAAGAAATTGTCCAACATCTCGCATTAATGCCGTTTTTTTCAAAACTAAATTTGATAGCACTATTATTTTTATATTCTCCTATCTCAATAAGATAGGAGAATTAAATGCAGTTACTTTAGCGATTAAATAGAATTATTTTTATTTGATAAAAATAAGCCAAACTCTTCAATACTCGGATATGACGATTGAGTCCCTTTACCTGCAACACTTAATCCTGAAAACATAACTGCTTTATTTAACGCCTCTTCAATATTACCTGTGTGCACATAATAGTGAGAGAAACAGCCAATAAAAGCATCGCCGGCACCACTAGTATCAATAGCATCGACATCTATTGCTGGAATATATTTTTCTATTTCGCCGTTCATCCACAGTGCGCCTTTTTCACCTAATGTCACAATGATATTTTTAAAGCCTTTCTTCAGCAAAAAGCTAGCTGCTTCTCGGATTTCATCCATTGTGGTGATTGGCATTGCAGTTAAAATTTCAAGTTCTGTTTCATTAGGAACAAAAAAATCACATTGAGCAGCAATAGATAAATCTAACGTTTTTGAAGCGGGGGCAGGATTAAATAACACAGGAATTGCGTGTTTATTACCAAACTCAATGGCGTGATAGACCGTTTCAACTGGGATTTCTAATTGCAATACGATAATTTTGCACTTTTTCAGGCTCTCTGCCGCTCTATCAATATCTTCTGGTGATAAATGTTGATTGGCGCCTTTCACAATTAAAATGCTATTTGATGATTTGGAAGTCACAAAAATAGGCGCAACCCCACTTGTGGTGCTGGGTACTTTTTCCACATAACGAGTGTTAATACCATAAGACTCTAAATTCATAATGGTGTTATCTGCGAAAATATCATCGCCCACTTTTGTTAGCATCATCACTTTTGAATTCAATTTTGCAGCAGCAACCGCTTGATTTGCCCCTTTACCACCACAACCAATTTTAAATGCCGGCGCCTCAAGGGTTTCTCCCTCTTTTGGCATACGGTCTATATAGGTGATCAAATCCACCATATTTGAACCAATCACTGCAATATCCATAGCGCCTCTTACTCTTATGTGAAATTAATAATGTTATAAAAGTTACATTTTGATAGGTGTATAACAATAACATGTTATTTAAATATCATTTGTGATTGTTATCGTGTTAGAACAGCACTAATATGTTGCCAAAATCACATGAGTGATAAATAACAATCTTCTATTAAGGAATACACTATGCGTCCATTAGCTAATTATATCGATCATACCCTTCTTGCTGCAGATACAACTGAAACACAAATCAAGACATTGTGTGCTGAAGCTGTAGAACACGGTTTCTTCTCTGTTTGTATTAACACTTCTTATATCCCTTTAGCAAGAACTTGCCTTGAAGGCAGTGATGTTAAAGTCTGTTGTGTTATCGACTTCCCATTTGGTGCTGGTTTAACAGCAACTAAAGCATTTGAAGCCGCTGAAGCAATTCGCCAAGGTGCACAAGAAGTTGATATGGTTATCAATATCGGTATGTTAAAAAGCGGTCGTTTAGACTTTGTAAAACAAGATATCGAAGCAGTAAAAGCGGCTTGTGGTAACACAACACTGAAAGTTATTTTAGAAACGTGCCTATTAACTGATGACGAAGTACGTTTAGTTTGTGAAATGTGTCGTGAGATCCGCGTTGATTTTGTGAAAACATCAACAGGATACAGTACAATGGGTGCAACAGAGCATCATGTTGCTTTAATGCGTGCAACAGTCGGTGACGAAATTGGTGTAAAAGCATCTGGTGGTGTTCGTGATCGCCAAACTGCACTGAATATGATCAAAGCCGGTGCAACACGTATTGGTGCTAGTGCAAGTGTGGCTATTGCAACAGATTCAGATGCACCAGAATCAAACTACTAATTATAGTTAGCGTGCATTTTCTCGGTGTACGCAATTAATTAACACAAGGATCCTTCGGTGATAGAGACCAAACAGCACGAACGTTTGCGCCGCCTCAGTGAATGTATTAAACGCTCAGGTCGCATACATCTTAAAGATGCCGCAAGGATCCTTGAAGTTTCAGAAATGACTATCCGACGTGATTTAAATTCGGATTCAGAAAACCCATTTCCAATGTCGCTGCTTGGTGGTTATATTGTTGCATTAGCACAACCCCATGCTGGGCTAATGGCTACATCAACAGACATTATTACACCTGACCAAACCCAAGAGTTACATATTCCTAATCTTGCTGCGGGCATGGTTTCAGAGGGGGATGTGTTATTTTTCGATAATGGTCAATCTATTCCCACTCTTATTGAGCTTATCCCAGATAACCTTCACTTCACGGGAATTTGTTATTCACATCGGGTATTTCTTGCATTAAGTCAGAAAAAAAACGCTACCGTATTACTCTGTGGTGGAGAATACCGTCCTAAAAGTGACTCTTTTTATAACCCAACCCAACCTTCTTATCTTGATAGCATTAATCCTAAAAAAGCCTTTATTTCAGCTGAAGGTGTACATCTCGATTTTGGTGTTACCTGTTACAACATCGACGATCTGTATATGAAGAAAAAAGCGATGGATAAATCTATTCGTAAAATCCTATTAACGAAATATCACTGCTTTGATGAAACAGCAACAGGAAATATGGGTGATTTAGCGCTATTTGATGTTGTTATTACCGATAGAAAATTAACAGATGACTATGAAAATTATTGTCGAAAAAGCTCAGTAAAAGTTATTTATTAGTTTTCCGTTTAGTTTTTATCATTAACTAAAATAGTTATTTAACAAAAGTAAAACTTAAATAAAATAATCTACTTTTATTTTTATCTACTCCAAAAATCAACAATAAACAAAACCAGTTTTCCATTGCCAAAGCAAAAAAAAGTGGTTACTATGCCCGCGATTTTTTATTAAACACTCATTTCACTTAACTGCAAGGAGGTATCCCATGACAACAATTAATATGAATACTCTTTGCGGACAATCTCAGAAGTAATTCTTTTTTCCTTCTTTTTGCTGTCCGCCAATCAATTTATTTTTTTATCCTTTACATTATATGGATTGGTATATGGACAAGTGTGTTCATTATTTATCTGACCGTGTTTGTTATATCGCGTCAGATGATACTTGGATTGAAAGCAAAGCAATCCAACAATTAGAAATTACTGCTCAACTCCCGAATATGGCTTATGTGGCTGGCATGCCAGATCTGCATCCCGGCCGTGGTTATCCTATCGGCGCAGCCTTTTTTTCTGTTAACCGCTTTTACCCTGCTTTAGTTGGTAATGATATTGGCTGTGGTATGACGTTATTTCAGACCGAATTTAAAAACAATAAACTCAATTTAGATAAGCTGGAAAAACAATTAAGCCAAATGAGTGATATCGCCACTTCTGAATGGCTAGAAGAAAATTTGCCAAAAGAGAGACAAAATCATCCTTTCGCAGGCTCTTTAGGATCTATTGGCGGTGGCAATCATTTTGCTGAATTTCAACAAATTGACCAAGTTGTAAATGAAACCCTGTTTGCACAAAGTGGTATTAATAAAAAACAGGTGTTGTTATTAGTGCATAGTGGTTCTCGTGGATTAGGACAATCTATTTTACGAGCCCACACTGAGCAATTCGGCCATAAGGGTTTAGAACAAGACACTGATATGGCAAGCGATTATTTGCTCGCTCATAACGATGCACTTCGTTATGCAGAACTTAATCGTCAATTAATTGGCGAAAGAATGATGCAACAGATCCGTACTCATGGTCATGTTATTGCGGATGTTAACCATAATTTGGTTGAGCCTTGCGAATTGCATGGTCAACAAGGTTGGTTACATCGTAAAGGGGCAACGCCTGCGCACCATGATCTCGTCGTGATCCCCGGCTCTCGTGGTGACTATAGCTATATTGTGAAGCCCATTGCTTCTGATTTAAGCTTAAATTCGTTACCTCATGGCGCGGGTCGAAAATGGATGCGTACAGAATGTAAAGGCCGTTTATCTCATCGATTCACGCCATTGCAGCTTTCTCGCACATCACTAGGCAGTCGCGTTATTTGTGCCAATAAACAATTGATTTATGAAGAAGCCCCTCAATCTTATAAATCAATTGAAACCGTAGTAGAAAGCATGGTGAGTATAGGTTTAATCCAGGTTATCGCACGTTTAAAACCACTGATAACTTACAAAACCAGTGGGGAGATAGCGTAAATGTTATTACAATTTTCCTCAGCTCAAGGGCCTGAAGAGTGTTGTGTAGCCGTTGAAAAAGCGTTGCACTACTTTTTAAAATCGGTTGAAAAGCAACAAGTAAAAATCGCGGTACTTGAAAAAGAACCTTCTCGTTATGGTTTAAAATCAGCCTTAGTTTCTATTGAAGGTACTGATGCGCAATCTATTGTTCAACAATGGACAGGTTCAGTGCAATGGCAATGTGCAAGCACCTTAAGACCAAAGCACAAACGTAAAAATTGGTTTATTGGTGTCGCTTGTTTTGAGCAGCCGGATGAAATTAACGATAACGAGATTGTGTTTGAAACCATGCGTTCTAATGGCCCCGGAGGTCAGCATGTCAATAAAACAGAATCTGCGGTAAGAGCCACACATATCGCCACAGGTATTAGTGTAAAAGTACAATCAGAACGTAGCCAACATGCTAATAAAAAGCTGGCTAAACAACTTATTGCATGGCATTTAGATAATTATATGATGAAGCAACAAGCCTCATTAAATAGTCAGCGCCATATTGCTCATCATCGCGTTATTCGTGGAAACGCAGCACTGCGTTTTTCAGGTAACGATTTTGTCCCAACGACTAAATAAGTATTATTGATATAACAAAATCAAAGCCACGATTTAAATCGTGGCTTTGTAAAGACAAAAATACTCTGCAATAAGATTTTTAAATCACATCACAATTGCAGATGCAGCTAATGCCACCATCATAAAAATAAACACACTATCATAACTGTCACCACTCGCTTTAATTAAGATACCTATTATTGGTCGTCTGTTGATAACGATATACTCACGATGGTATTTCCCCATGATTGGCCAGGTAACATCAGAGAATAGTGTAATGTGATTGAGTATATGTATGTCATACAGGGTAAAAAACGCTTATTTACATCTAAGCTGCCTTTCACCTTTATCTATTAGAAAAGAAAAAAGTTGAGAATAAGCGATTACTTGAATTAATCATAGTGAATAAAAATAGTAACGATAATTTATCTCAATTAAATAAAGAAAAATACAATTTTAAAAAACCATCACGCAAAATATCAAACTATTATTCAAGTATTAGATCAATCTTGACATACTCTAGACAGAAAAAAAGTAGTAGAAATATTAGAAATAAGTATTTTTACACTATATAGAAGAATGAAGAAAGTATAATCACTCTAATTAATTTGTTTTCTGTACAACTATTTTATATTAAAGATAAAAAAACAAATCATTTTTAGACTATTATTTAATGAGCTTGATGATTTATTAATGAATAAAAATTTAACTTAACACGATATCATTTAAAATTTTGCTTATCTTAACACATTAAATGACTCCGTATTTGTAACTAAATATATTACTCATAAAGTAAGGTTAAACTATCTTATAATAGAATACTTATTATGAATTAACGTAACACGTTGAAAGTGTTAATTATATATATGTATTATTCATTGCATTATTAATGAATTAAGATTTTTTATAAGAAGATTTTGTAACATTGTCTTTAAGACATCATTCAATAAAATCACTAAACTCCTTTCACATAAGCCCATTTTAATGTCATAAAGAACCCAGCATTAATTATAAATCAATAAATATATCTAAATATGAGCTTTATTTAATAATTAATGCTAACAAGCTATTTTATAAAAGATTATATCTTGTTATTTAATTTATCTGTTTAAAGCACTTGTATATTCAGGTGACTTTACTAGATTTATAATTGGTAATAGTAAGTTAATCTCTAAATTAAATAGCACCTAATCTGTTTTCATTGAGAAAACAACTACTATTTATATAAATCTATAGAGGTCATAAAATGACTATTTCGACAAAGAAACTTCTGCCTATCGCTTTATTGGTTTCAGCAATGACAACAAGTGTAGGTGTATTAGCCGCTGAAACACAATCAGGTACTTTATCCTTTAAAGGATTAATCTATTCTTCTTCTTGCATCATTGATATTAATGATACTAATTCACCTAATGCGAACGTATTGATGGGTCGTTATCCTACTAGTGCATTTAGCGGAAAAGATTCTGAAGTTGGTGGCGAAAATGGTAATGGTAAAATTGAAATTACGCTAGAAAACTGCCCACCTGTTGGGAAAGTAACACTTAAATTAGATGGTAAAGCAGATAGCAGCTCTGACCAAACCTTAGCATTAGATAACCCAGCCGATTCAAAAACTGCGCAAAACGTAGGAATCCGTATTTATAACGCTAAAAATCTATCCACTCCGTTGATTATTAACGGAAGTAAAACTGAATCTATTGATGTAGAAGGTGCCGACTCTACTTGGACAGCTGAGTTTGTTGCTAAATATATTAGTACAGCAAACACCGTTTCAGCAGGTCAAGCTGATGCAACACTGAATTACACTCTTACTTATCAATAATAATTAAACGCAGGTTAATGTTTTAACCTGCGTTTTTACATAAAGGTTGTCATCGTTATGTCTTTTAAAAGAGCACTTTTAGGATTAGGACTTATATTTAGCACAGTAACATCAAGCTTCGCAGGCTTTGGCTTAGAAACAACACGTGTTATTTATAATGAACAGAGTAATAACGAAGGCTTTGTAGCATTTAATACCGATAAAGACACCAACTACTTATTACAATCTTGGATTGAAGATCTTAATGGCAAAGTCACACAAAGTTTTGTTATTACACCCCCATTATTAAAACTTGTTGCACAGCAAAAAAACACACTACAAGTGACTAAAAATACGACATTACCCAATGATGTCGAATCGATGTATTGGATTAATGTAAAATTTGTTGCCCCAAGTAATGAGAATTTAGAAAATGTTTTACGTTATTCTATGACTAATAAAATAAAACTAATTTATCGCCCACAATCTCTTAGTAATATCAATGTTGAAGAAGAAGTAAAAACACTCAAGTGGTCAGTAAAAAATGGCAACTTAGTTGTCGTTAATAATTCACCTTTCTTTGTAAATATCGGAAAAATATTTATTAATAATAGTGAAATTGAAGAAAATCCTGGTTATCTCCCCCCCAAATCTGAAACTGTTATAAAAACTAATAAAACACCAAATAATCAAAGCAAGATACAACTGCTTTATATTGATGATTTTGGCAAAGGTGTTCCAGTTGATTTCAAATTATAACTAAGAGATTTATTTTAAGATGAAAATGGAAAAGGGAATGGATAATTATTTTAATAAATCTTCACTCTATTTATTGATAGCGGGAGGTTTATTTACCTCTTTCAATACTTCAGCAGATGATTATTATCCACCTAATCTATTGAATATTGAAGGTAGCTCACAACAGATTACTAATGAAGATCTCAGTGTATTTAGAGAGTCGTCTATTGCCCCTGGCTATTATCATGTTGATTTTTTTATTAATAAAAATCGTATTTTTAATCGTGAAGTTGAATTTGCATTGATGGATGATGCTGAAAATAAAAAAATTCTAGTGCCATTATTAACAGCAAATGAGTGGTATCAAGCCGGAGTTGATATTCCCAACCAACTGATTAATCAAGATGATCAATTTGTTAATATTAGTCTTATTGAGCACGCTGTGGGTGTACTCGATTTAAACAGAAGCCAGTATGTTTTGACTGTGCCACAAAAGTATATTAACGAGAATAGAATTCAACTTAACGAAATAAATAATTGGGATTCTGGTATTCCCGCAGCTTTAGTTAACTATTCATTTTCATCTTTTAATCGTCGTAGCGATGGCAAAACCAACGACAGCTATTATGGTAATATTCAAAGCCAAGTTAACTTTGATGCATGGCGTTTCTATAATTATTCTACATGGGCTAAAAATGAAAATGGTGAAAGCCATTGGAATACATTAAGCAATGTTCTTTCTAGAGATATTTATACCTTAAAAAGTGAATTACAATTAGGAGATCTTTACAGCTCATCCCAACTATTTGACTCTGTTAAATACCGTGGCTTGAAGCTAATGACAGATCGCCTAATGACACCTTACCAAAATAGAACTTATGCCCCTAGTGTTGTTGGTATTGCTAATTCAGAATCAATCATCACCATTACGCAAAATGGGCAAGTTATCTATAAAAAGAGTGTTCCCGCAGGGCCTTTTAATATAGTTGACTACTCCCCAATGAGTAGTGGGGGGAATTTATATGTTAATGTGAAAGAATCTGATGGCTCAGAAAAGAATTTCATCGTGCCTTTTTCTTCTATAGCCAGCTTAGAGCGAAAAGGTGAAATAAAATATAGCTTTTCAACAGGTAAATACGACAGTCACAACAGTGGTGACGGTAGCTATTTAACCCAAGCTGAAGCTTATTATGGTTTAACGGATTACGTCACACTTTATAGCGGTTTATTGGTTGCTGATAAATATCAATCTTTTGGCTTCGGTAGTGGACTTAACTTGGGTAGTTATGGTGCTGTTACCGCAGATTGGCTCTATGCAAAGTCAACCGTTAATCATGACGAGTCTTTAAATGGTAATGCCTTTAGAGTTAATTATTCAAAAAATATTGAGTTAACCAATACCAATGTTTCGGTAGTAGGTTATCGCCATTTTGATGCTAGTTTTCTTAACTTCAATGATGCCATGGAGTACAAAGATAAAGAATATCAGGTAAATGATGGATTAAAAAATGAATATACCATGTCCATTAGCCAACCTTTATTTTCAAATAACTCATCAATAAACTTAAACTCTATTATATATAAGTATGCTGATGGCAAGAATATTAGCTCTTATAATGTTGGTTTTAATAGCTCTATAAATAAAATCAGCTACAGCATTTATTATACTTATTACGATGGTAATCGATTCGATAATAATGATAAAAATACTTATGATTTAAGCATGAATATTAGTATCCCATTAACATGGCACGAAAACTATGTGTGGGCAAACTATGCTGTCTCAACTAATAATAATGACCAAACCTTGCATACCGCTCGTTTAAGTGGAACCTATGGTGACAGAAATCAAGCAAGCTGGGATGTTTATCAAGGTTATGGCAATAAAGGTGTTAACTATAGTGGTGGGTTAAATGGTTCTTATAAAACGTCAAGTGCTATTGTAAATGCCGGTTATTCATATTCAAAAGATAGACAAAACTTTAACTACGGAATAAGTGGTGCTTTAGTCGCGACACAATATGGCGCAGTACTTGCCCCCTCATTACAACAAACTAATGCTTTAATTCTGACGAAAGATACAGCAGGTGTTGAAATCATTAATGGTCAGTCAGTCAAAACCAATGGTCGTGGTTTAGCAGTTATTTCAGGGATGTCTCCGTATCAGAAAAACAGTATTAGCATTGATACTCAATCTATACCAGCGGATACTGAAATTACGAATAACATTATTAGTAATGTTATTCCGACTAAAGGTGCATTAATTCTTGCTGACTTTGATGCTAAAAAAGGATTTAAATTCTTACTCACATTAGAAACACCTGATAACAGTATTATCCCTATGGGTGCTCAAGCAGATATTGGGCAAACAGAAAAACAATTAGTCGCTAACTTTAATCAGCTTTATTTTATTGCAGATAAACCACAAGGTGATATTCAGGTTTCTTGGAAATCTGATGGTAAAACATATCGTTGCCATGCCAATTACAATGCAAATAATGAATCATCAACCAATGGGTTATATATCTTAACGACTGAGTGTAAATAAGGAAATAAAATGACTAACAGTAAAAAGAAAACCAATAATTTATTATTTCTTACTTTTATACTTGGTCTATCCTCGACCTCGTTTTATAGCTATGCGGCACCAAATTGCGTTAATAATGGCGGTATTAAACACGGTACAATGGATGCAAAAGCAGGTACTGTTGAATTAACCGGTTCAATTAAAAAGAACCAAGAAATAGGCCGTTTTACCTTTGTACGAGATGGCTATGACGTTTCTGTTGCAGATTGTCCTGATGGCGCAGAAATTTATGGTTATGCCACCTATAGTGAAGCTAGTGGTGTTATACCAACCTACTATATGGATATCGATGGCAGACCTGCTTATTATGTTGTTCGTAATGCTCCTATTGTTGGATTAGATGATTATGCTTATGTGCTAATTGATAATAAAACACAGCTCTCTTTTAGAAGTCAGCCAGGACAGGAGATCCCTGTAAATGACAATAAGCTCTATTCCAGAGATGCGACAGTTATTGTCTATGCCACTAAAGATAATCCTAAGTCACAACGTTTTACTACCCAATATATTGGTTCAGTGTTAATTAATCGCTTTAATTCAGGTGGTGGTACAACAGCAGTAGGTTTTAGTTATCGTCTTTCTGTTAATATTATTAGCGCACCAACCTCATGTAGCGCTGAAAATACGGATCTTGTTATGAACCTTCCTAGAATATCAACATCGGCATTTCCTAAAATTGGTTTTCCAACTGAACAAGCTTATGCAGAAGATAATTTAAGAATTAATTGTACAGGTAATGTTTCAGCCAAAATAAAACTAATGGCAAACAATACAGCAAGTTATGAAGGTCAAGAATCGGTCATTAAAGCCGATAATGAAGGTAGTCGCGATAATGCACAAGGTATTGGCTTTGTTGTCTCATCACCCTTGAGCAATGATACACGATTAGTCAATAATCAATTTGTTAAGCTAGCAAATTTAACCAGTGGCACAACAAGTGTGCCGTTGAAAGCTGAATATTTTCGTTATGGTGATGAAGTTAAACCCGGTAAAGTGAATGGCTCAGCTAATTTTGTACTTGAATTTAATTAATATAAAAACCATTAGAAATTAAAAAAATACGATATTCAATGAAAAAAGCGCTATTAAATTATCTTTAATAGCGCTTTTTAATAAACCAAAAGTATTAATTAAGGATAAGCTGCAATTAATACCGCAGTACCACTATAGTTACCGCCATCGGCGTTCTCACCTTTCAATATACTTTCAATTTGAATCTGCTTATATTGCCCTACTTTTGAAATAAAGTGTTGTCCCTTATTTCCAGATTCCGCATCAATCATTTGAATTTTACTGTAAATAGTTTTATTTGTACCATCTACTTTTAATGGCAGTCGCTGCTGTGAATCATTATCTTTAGTATAAAGTAATTCAAATTCAACCGGTGTTGGAATAGCGTGATCACAAGAGAAATTAATCGGTTTAACTATTCGACTCTCATATTTTTCTGCATTTAATACACCATGATTAATAATTAAACTACCACCTATATCTGTTCGGCATTCTGCCGGCGAAATAATTGTTGCACCTTTTAATCTCATTGGTGCCGTAACATCTTGTATCGCCATAAATCCTGGTAATTTTGAAAAAACTTCCGATTCATTTCTAAAATTACTAAATGCTCTGGTATAACCGGCAAAATCCGTTGATGGGATGACCGTGACACCATCGATATTTTTCTTCTTAATATAAATATTAATTTCTATTGGAAGGTGAGCATAAAAATCACTCATTTTTCTTGTGCCACCATCAAATCTGCTGGCTTCATTACAATAAGGACCATAAGCCCGGATCCACCCCAAACCCATTCCTGGTAATTTTGAAAGGTCTATGGTTAAAAAGGTATTGTAGCTTAGCTGATAAACTTTACGGCCATTAATGGTATAAGGCATTACAGGCATATACATAAACACACGATGGTAAGAATTAGATGTATAGCTAGAAGTTTGAGCACCTGATCCACTATTAAAAATAGCACCACCATTACAATAGGCATTACCTATTCTTTCTACACCACCTTTAGTACTACTTGTATTTTTTATTTCAAAAGTAGTACCAACCTGATAAAAAAAAGTACCATCAGAAGCCACGGTAGGATTTTTAGAAATTGTTGCTTTTTGCTTACTTAAATCAATTAAATACCCATCTGTTGATGATACCGCTTTCGCTGCATATATTAACGGACCGCTAGGCCTAGCTGCTTGTGCAGAATTAATTAACGAAATTGCACCAATTATAATTAAAGGTAGATTAATACCTAATTTTTTTATCTTTCCAAACAATGAATAATATTTACTCATACTAACCTCTAATTATAATCAACTAATAACGAGACATTGGCGGTAAATGGCCCCATTTTTAGTTCTGTACCCGGTTTATTTGCAACCAATTGTGTGCTTAGTGAGATCTTCCCTGAATTGCTGCTGCTAAGAATTGGTGTAATACGTTCATAACGTTGAACATTAATTTTACGCTTGCCGCTGGTAATATCCGAAAACTCTATTCCCAGCTGGTCTGTTGTTGTGGCTAATACATCAACGCCATTATAAGAAAAATAACCATTATCTTTAGGTGAAAGATATAAGTTCATCATTTTATTGAGGTTACAATCTTTAATTAATACATCAAAATTTCTTGGTGGTGTTTTTACCACGGCATTAACATCCACATTTTGAAAATCGATAAATAATTCTTTTGCCCCTTTGTCATCTGTTACTGTACATGCGGGATTAACTAACAGTGCATTAACTGTAATATAAATTTCAGCTGATGAAATAGGCACATATAATAGGCCAAGGGTTAGCGCAATTAGTCTTTTTTTCATTATCGCTCCCTATTGATAATCAATATTAAATGTAATGGTAGAGGAAAATGCGCCCTCTTTTAAATCACCAGTAATAGGAGGCCTAGCATAAACTTTAAAATTCAGTAAATTTTGTTCATCTTTACCACTTACCATTACGCGTGACATATCAATTTTTTCATTGAACTTTATCGCTGCATCATTGCTATCAAGTAAGCCTAATAAAATATTAGATCCCCCTTCCGTCTTTAAATAGCTCACACCTTGATCTGTTACAAGGCTATTACTATTTAATTTTATTGAAATCATTTTGTTTAAATCACTGACATAGCAGTCAACAATTGGAATTGAGAAATCAATGGATTGAGAACGACCATATTCGTAAAGATATTTACTGCTTATTTTATCCAGCTGAACTTCTAAGTTATAAGGTGATTCAGGTAATTTACAGCCGGTTGATACCAAATTTCCCATAAAAGAGATATCTAATGAACCACCTGCATTGCTATAGCTAGTAAAGCTACATAATGGCAATAATAGATAAATTAACTTATTCATAATAAATCTCCATTAAATAGCTATGAGCACCTAATTCACGCGCTTCAAATTGCAGTGAATTTCTACCATTTTGTAATAAGAATTTATGCCGTGATAGCACGTGATCATACTCAATAAATGAAAGATTTATTGGTGTTGGCGGTGACATACCCTTTACAAATAAATTACCAGCACCACACTGAGATAAGTTAGCGGTAATAAGAAATGCATCATAAGAGAGAAATTTATTTTTTGGACGATAACTCTTAATATGATAATCAATAAAATCACAAGGTGAACTTATAATATTCGCCGTCACATATAAATAACCACTATTTCTATTTTCATAAATATCTTGAACATTTTTAGTCGATGATAAATCTACTGTTTCATCAATAGAAATGTTCTCTGCATAGACATAACTCCCAGATAATAAAATTATCACAGATAAACATGTACTTTTTAAATAACGTAATTTCTGGGAGCTCATCTCTTATTCCTTAAGTTACATTTCTTTTTCTACAGTACATTTTGCTGCATCACACTTAAATTTCAGTGTTGGTTTTCCGCCGTAGTCATTAATAATAGTCATATAAGGAACTGTCGTTTTTGCCATAGCAAATTCGTGGTCTGATTTAGGTGGGATCATAACTACATCAAATGCACCCGTTTCAGCCGTTTTTTGGCTTGATGCTAACCCAATAACGGTTAAATAAAATGGTGTCACATTATTAACAGTATATCCTTTAGCAGATGGCGTTAATGTCACGCCATGAAACCACATGCTATCTGCTTGAGACAAAATACCTGCTGGGCGATAAAACAGTTTTACGCGACTTTGTAAGGCGATTTGTAACACGTTCGCTTCTTCAGATTTTGGTGGTACTTCACGTAAGTTATAGTAAAAAACAGACTCCCTATCTTGTGGTAATGACGCGATAGACGGTGTTGTACTGATTTGAACAATACTTGATGATTTAGGATCTAACCGCTGAATAGGCGGTGTCGCAATTAATGGCCCAGTGGTGAGTTTTTTCTCATTAGAATCATCAATCCAAGTCTGAGCTAAATAAGGAAGCGTTGGATTATCATTGCGAATAGTAATATTAATAGACTTCTCAGAACCCGGAAAAATAATTCGAGTTCTATCTAAAGTTACTGCGCTTTGAGCAACAGTAGAGACCCCCATTAATGAGATGAAAAGAGTAG
This sequence comes from Proteus hauseri ATCC 700826, assembly GCF_001654965.1. Taxonomy (GTDB): domain Bacteria; phylum Pseudomonadota; class Gammaproteobacteria; order Enterobacterales; family Enterobacteriaceae; genus Proteus; species Proteus hauseri. Next base: position 194,729 of record NZ_LXEV01000011.1, on the reverse strand, counting down.
AAATAACGGTGTTTTTAAGTTCTTTTTTCATTGTGATTAACCTTTATTAGCATCACTTACATGGCATTAATAGCATTTGTGTTTTTGGATCTATGGTTTCAGGAAGACTAATGGTGCATCGTTTCTCATTTCCCCAGAACACACCCAATTCGTCATTTTCCGCGACACCAACTACCCATGCCACGCCTTCGTCACCCACAATGCCTAATTCAACATTATCTTTATTACGGATGCTTGCTCCAAATGGCGGATGTTTACCATCACTCATCTTAACTGTAGCAAACAACTTATACCCTTTAATGACTTTCATCTGACGATAACCTACCGCACCACGCGTTAAAGTTACGTCAGTCATTGTATCTATTGCATCGTAGTTTTCAGGTAACGCACTAACATCTATCGCGGCAGATGAACTACGGAAACTGGTTACGCTAGGAATTATCGCTAAGCCAAATGCATTTGTTTTCATTGATTCTCCTTCTATAGGTACGCCTGATATACCTGGAGTTTCAATAAGTAAACGTGTATCGCCATAAGCTGGTTGGTGAAGTACAAGACCATGAGATGTTCCTGTTAAACCGCCAGAAATACTTCCGCTTAAGCTTTTATATTGACCCGGAACATAGCTCGCACTTGCCGCAGCATTTGCTAAGCTCATGTCTTTACTGACATAACCACTAAATGAAGATTCGTTATCAATGGCCTGACCATGCGTTAAGCCTGCATTCATGCTATAGCTTAAACCTTCGTCATATCCACTATAGCCAACACTATGGTTGTAACGTCCTTTCTCATCAGTTTTAGTATATTGTTCAGAGAAAGTAAGGTTTCCACCTTGATCAAAAGGTACTGATACATAAAGGTTTAAGGTGTCGTCGTTAATCCCTTCACGCTGTGATCTAAAAGCAGAAAGCGTGAGGTTAATATCACGAATTTTTATTTTAGATAGCGAGAAGCGAGTATTAGCATAAACACCGTATTGAGTCTGAGAGCGGCTATTCCAGAATGTATTATGTTGATAGTTAAACGATAATGAAAAATCATCAAAATATTTATTTAAATAAACTTGATAGCTTTCTTTCGGTGAATAGGCATCTTGCCCTGTTCTTCTTTCTTCCATCGTTTGACTAATTGTTCGGTAATCTTCATCTGTAAAACGATAGCCTGCGAAAGTAATATTTGTTTTTACTTCATCAAACGATTTTGAGTAGTTCACTCGATAAGAACGACCCTGTTTATCGCTATCTGATAATTTGGCGAATGATTGGTTAATATCAAAAGATAATGCACCAAACATAGAAAGGTCACGACCAATACCTAATGCAATAGATTGATAATTTTGTGCTAATTGGCTACCACCGTATACGCTCCATGCGTTACTGACACCATATGAAACCTCACCACCAATAACCGTATCGCCAGTTAATTTATGGTCATCATAACGTGTTTTACCACCAACTAATTTATAACGAACTTGTCCTGGTCGAGTTAAATACGGCAGTGTTGCCGTAGAAATAGTAAACTTACGCTCTTCACCATTATCTTCACGAATGGTGACATCCAATTGACCTTGAATTGAGCTATCTAACGTCTGAATTCTAAAAGGTCCTGGTGGTACAGTCGTTTCTAATACAATACGGTCTTGGCTTTTGACAATAATGGTCGCATTCGTTTTTGCCACACCCACAATATCAGGGGCATAACCAACTAGCTTAGGCGGTAACATACGATCATCACTTTCTAGCGTGATACCTGTATATTGCCATGCATCAAATAACTGAGAGTAAAAGTAATTTTCACCCATCGTTAATGTTGCCGCTAATGCCTTGATAGAACGATATGCATAAAAACGATTAAAATCGAAATTATGAGATTCTTGGTTATCGTTATTTCCACCGCTTTCTTTCTGATAGCTCATGCTATAGTCGCTACGAAAACGCCAAACCCCCATATTAAAGCCACTAGTACCATTCATTGATGCATAAACTGATTTTGAACCTGAGTTATATTTCGCACCACTTAGTGACAAGGTGTAGTCTACAAATGCACCAACGATCCCCTCTTCCCAGCGAGAAGGTGGTACCCAAGAAGGATCTGAATATTGTAGCCATGTTTGTGGCACTGTTAATTTCAGTGCTAAAGAAGGAAGGTCGAGAGTTAAATTTGTCCCTGTTAAAGCAGATAAATCTAAGCATTGATCGTCATGATAAACTTTGACTTTCTTTTCCGCTTGTTCTGTTAATCCTAATAATTCTAAATTATTTTTAGGAATACAGACGGTATTAAAAATATTTTCAGAAGAGGCGGTTTTTTCGACAGGAAATACACTGATTTTTTGGCTTGGGCCTATTCGCTCACCATTACTGAAAATAGAAAGGTGATAATCCCCTGGCATAATATATCCAGAGCTATTGAATTGACTAATATCAATATTAGCAGCATCGGAAGCATCAAGAATATCAGTATTAAATTCTACAGAATAGGCATAGAAGCACGGTGTCATTGTTAGCAATAAGACTATTTTTGCCATATTTTTAGAAATTAGCATATCCATCCACCGTGATAATGTGACCAAGCGAAAATAAAATGGTTATTTATTTATAATCAATTGAAAAATAAACAAATGCAGAATATTTACCTGCTTCAATAATTTGATTTGTAAAAGCAAGTTCCACTTGGTACTTCAATTCCGGATCTTTTTTCGCATCTTGACCGCGATATATAAGATGATCAATATAATAAGGCCGATTAGGAGGAATAATATTTCCATCTTCATCTAAAATATAAAACCCAAGCCCTTGTGAGTTGCCAGACATTGAAAATATAGAATCATTATTTGCTTCTAATCCATTAAACTGAATATTTAATGATTTTTTGTCTGTATTACTATATTGACTAACACAACCCGATAATCTTATATAAAAGCTTTTCCTTAAACTTTCCCTTTTTACTTTATTATCAATCATCGATAGTGCAATATCCGAAAAGTCGATGTATTGATAACGATCTTCCATTTTTATAGAGCAAGGTGATGCAATAACTGATCCCGATAATGTTGCATTTGCTTTCAGAACTTTAGGCTCAGCCGTGTCATCAAAAGCAAAAGAGACCGATGATGCAAAAAATAGTACTCCCATCATATTTAAAATAGTTAGATACTTATTTTTATTAAAATTCATCATCTCATTACCATTAGATAAATATGTATAGGGGAATATCCCCTATACATATATTGGTGCATTATTCGTATGAAATACGGAAGTCAGCGATAGCAGAGAATTCGCCTTCTTTAACATCTTTAGTAACGTCAACAGCTTTTGCTAAAGCAGTAAACTCAAGTACGTTAGTACCTTGTTTGTTACGAATTTTTGATAAAATATCTGCTGCTTCACCAAATTTGTAAGTATCGATAGCGATACCAACGTTGTTTTCTTTAGCTCTGTCAGTTGCTAACAGAGTGTTGGTTGTATCAGCATATGAACGTCCATCAAATTGGATTTTCATAGTCTTAACAGGTAACCATGCACCTTGGTCATCTTTTTTGAATTTGTCGAAATTACATTGTTCTAATTTAATAGTGAAAGCTTTTTCTCTTTCATTACCTTGTTCTAAGAACACACGTGAAATTTCGCCAAATTTAACAGTTTGGTTTAAACTTTCATCAGCAATATTACATGGAGAATCAACAACTGAACCTACGAAGTTAATTACACCATTATTTTCAGCCATTGAGCCAAAAGAAGCTAAAGATAAAGCAACAGCAGCGCCAACGATGCTTAATTTATTGAATGTCATTATGAATACCTCAAAAGTAAGTTAATATCTGACATGACGTCATTTTTTTAAAATATCAAAACCCGTATTAATTAAAAAATAATCAAGATTTACATATAGAATAATAAAAAATCCAATCTACAAAAAATAATTAAATTTAATGAAAATTAATAATAAGAATTAACTTTAATTATTAATTTAATCACCAAATCTTGTTGCAAATATATTAATCCTTGAAAAACTTATTTTCAATTAAGTATATTTACAATGAACTGATAGATTATAATATGGATCAAATAATTCAGATGGTATAAAAAATTAATCAACTCAAAAAACGAGTAAAAAAACAATACTTAACACTATCAAACAAAATAAGATAATCTACTTACGAAGAGAGAATAAAATAAAGACACTCTAAATATGATTAAGTTCTGGATGTTTTATATAAAATTAAGATTATTCTTGCACATTAAAAATAAATAAAAATGATCAAATTTACACACCGAGGGAGTAAAATAAACATAAATATACAAATTTAAACATAATTGAAACAATTAGCATGAAAAATAAAAAATAATAATAACCTGTAAATAGTATTTATCTTAAAATATCATTGATGATAAAGTCTATATTTAAATGAAATATCTAATCGCATTGGAGAAACAATTAAATATTAAGTAGTATTGCTTACATTAATTAAAGACAAATAAAAAATAGGTAATATTACCTATAGGTTAATATTGATAATAATTAAAGAACAATCATCATTAACTGTATCCATAGTTTATTGACGATACTGCTTTCATGATTTTTCTATCTTGCCTTTATCTTCAAACTCACCGCCACAGCCTACATCATATAGTTATTAAATAATTTATCTGACGTACAAATCTAGTAAGTGCACAAATATTTAGGACTAACTTCATTAACCAAGCCAATTAGTCTGATGACTAAATTCAATTTCATAAAATTGTTTTTTTAGCCAAGCGTCTAAATTATGCACAAATAGCGATGAGATTTTTAATCTTGACCACGTATTGGCCATTTAAAAGATATTGGTTGAGAAGTATCAACCAAATGCAAATCATTATCTTTTGAGGTCTATCACCAAGCAACTATCCCTCAATACTATCTTTATAATTACCCCGATTAAAAGTCATGGTTACATCAACAAGAAATCGCGCTGAACTAACTAACGTTTCTTATTCAAACAGTGCTTCACTAGCAAAATCATCTGCGGATACAATTAATGATTATCACAAATGACACCTCAGTACTTACTGGATGAATAATTCCTACTTCAATATCTCTATACGTATTTTGCAAATGACAAAACCTTGAGTGTGTAAATTTCCACGATCCTGATCCTATCACTAAGTTTTTTAGTTTTCGTTTGCACTAACTAAAACTTAACCTGAGTGATTAAGGAACGTTCATCTTTGGGAGGCAAAAAAGAGTGAAAAGATAATTTACGGCTACTAAGCATAGATTGAACTAGCTCATTTTATACACAGCGGGTAAGACCTAGGATCAAATTTGGTGCTATCTAGTACTAATAAGCATCTAAATCAGATTGGTTAAAATCATCGATTGACTGTACTAAAATTTTTAGAAAAATAAACAAGTCATATACTCAGCTTTCAATAATTCTATTACCTACTAATTTCTACTATAAAACACCTTCATCAATTCTATTTACAGAACAACTATGCTCTCGCTTACTTTGTCATTAACTTACCTATTATTAATAATGAGGTAAGTAAACTCACCTATGGTTAGCGTTTTGTTTTCTATAATTATGTTTTTTTTTCAATTTATTAGGTTGTATTAATCTTCTCTTATAAATTTCATTCTAAGACCTATTGATACTCTTTTAATCGGAATAAGAATAATACTTATCACTAACTAATCAAAATAAGAATAACCCTTATCATCACCTCATCAAAATAAGAACTATACTTATCACTGCATCTTAAAAAATATATAAAAATTAATTTATCTCATACTTTTCTTATTATCATTTTAAACATTTTAAATACCAATCTTATATTGACTCTCTTATTTAGATATTATTTAATTTCATTTGTAACAAACTATTTCTAATAAATTCCCACCGTTAAAACGATGATATTTTTTTGTTAAAAATATTATTAAATACAATAAATCCATTTTCAATATTAAATAAAATTTATTTATAAATCAGTATACTAACTTCTGATTAGTTGACTTGTGTTATTACTTTGATCTGTTTTGACGATCATTAAAGCAATTTTGATAGTCTATAGCTATCATATGAGAGTTATTGATCGGTATTATCGTCTTTAAAGATATTTTTTAATTGTATATAGTTTCCTTAAGTTAAATATAGAAATATATATTCCAGTAGAAATACTTAATCTATTAATTAGCAAAAATTATATATCTTATTGCTGGCAAAATACATTAAGTAGGAGAAATTAAATGAATAACAATACTAATGATGTTATTGACTTAAATATCAAAACAGGAGCATTTATAAAAAAACATCGTATTAGTAAAGGGTGGAACGGTGTTTTATTTGGTAGTTTACTTTTCATTAGTCAGCAACAAGTTTCTAGATATGAAACTGGAAAAAATATTTTGTCCATCACTATGTTAAATCAATGCTTAACTGTATTAGGTTTGACATGGGATGATTATATTAGAGAAGTCATCTATAAAAATACTGATATAAATAACATTGATGTAATCATATAAAGAACAAAAAGAGTTATCAAAGAAGTTTTAAAATTCTATTTTTCCATTTATTTGGCATGGCCGCTATTTAATAAAATTATTTAGAATACGTTGATAATACTATATATATAAAATCAATTAGATTTTATATATATAGTGATATTTTTTGTCTGGTAAATAATCATGTTTATATTTATTCATAACTAATAAAAGGTGTTAAAAATGAAATTATTAAAAGTATCTGGTCTAGCTGCAGTATTAACCCTGGCGTTTGCTGGATATGCTAATGCTGCAACTGTAACCGTAAGTGGTGGTACAGTGCATTTTGTTGGCCAGATTGTTGCTGCTGGTTGTTCTGTTGATAGTGAGTCGATGAACCAAACTGTTGAAATGGGCCAAGTAAGAACGGCAGCCTTCGCAGCTAAAGGTGACAAATCGGACGCTAAAGATTTTAATATTACTTTAAATAATTGCGATGTTGCTATTGCAAAAAATGTAGCTTTTTCATTCTTAGGTCAAACTTCTACAGCTACTGATATTTTGGCTCTTTCTGGTACTACTGATGGTTCAGCAAAAAATGTTGGTATCAACATTATTGACCAAAGCGGTGTTAACTTAAAAGTTGATGGTAGTACATTTGGCGCTAAAACTGCATTAGTTAATGGCCGAAATATTATTCCTTTAACTGCTCGTTATATTTCTACAGGTGATACTGTACAAGCTGGGCAAGCAAATGCCGTAGCTACATTTAACGTTCAATATGATTAATTGATTGTAAGGCAGATATGAGAATTTTAATTTTCATATTTGCATTAGCTTTACCACTTTTAGGGAATGCTAAAAGTGGTAATCTAAATGCAAAGACGAGTGGGTTTACTTTCTTTCATGGAAGTATTGTTAATTCTGCATGCCAATTAGATATTAGTGGAGATTATCAAGAGAGAGATCTTGAACGAATTATTGATTCAAATATAAAGCAAGAAAAAGACATTATAAATTTATTAAAATATTCATTTACACTTAAAGGATGTAAAAGATACATCTCGGATGGCGTTATTGTCTCATTTAATAAAGTGTCTTCTACAAATCAAGAAGTCTTAATGGTGAAATATGATGGCAATATAAAACACCATACAGGTGTTGTTCTTTTTGATCATAATAAAAACCTGCTTGTTGTTAATTCAGACTTTGATCCTAATTATCAGTCAATGGACGATGCCGTTGAATTTTATTTAATTGCAAAATACCGTCTACTTAAAAAAGAAAAGCGAGAGCTTACTCCAGAAATTGTTGCGGATCTACTTATCAGCTATCAGTAAAAATAAAGTTGGAAACTTAAATGATATTCAAAAATAAAATTATTGAAACTATAGTACTAATTATAGGAATGATGAGTGTGTCATTATCGACACAGGCAGGCGTATCTTTAGGCACAACAAGGGTTGTTTTTCCAATAGATAAAGAGCAAGTCATATTACCTGTTAGCACTAGCTTAGATGAGGATGCTTATCTTATTCAATCATGGATAGAAAATAAAGATGGAGAAAGAAGTGATCAATTCGTTATCACACCTCCTCTTTTTATGATGCAAGGAAAAAAAGAAAATAATTTACTTATTCTTAATAAAAAAAATGTGGAATTACCTAAAGATAGAGAATCTTTATTTTGGGTAAATGTTAAATCAATACCGGCTTCTGATAAAAAAGATGCTGATAAAAAAATACTTCAGTTTTCTATTACAAATAGAATAAAAATGTTTTATCGACCTGAAGGGTTGTTAAAAGCATTAGAAGAAGCGCCTAATAAATTAGAGTTTTCTATTGCTAATAACTCGTTAACAATAAAAAACCCCTCACCTGTATTCGTGACCATCGTTCAATTAAAAATAAATGATAATGAACTGAATAATATAATGGTAGAGCCTTTAGGTCAGGCAAATATCCCTATTAAATTCAGCTTAAAATCAACTAATGAAGTTAGTTATGAAACCATTAACGATTATGGTTCTATGACTCCAAGGAATACAAAGAAAATATAAAAATTTCTATACGGATGGGCTGGATGCATTATGAGAGAAGATCACAAATTAAAGAAAAGTACTAAGTATAATATTACTTATGCTTTTATTGTTTATATTGTCAGTTTTAGTTCATCTGCACAAGACCTATGGTTTAACCCTTTGCTTTTGTCTGATGATGTCGAAAATGTTGCTGATCTATCAAATTTTGAGAAAGGTCAAGAAATCCCTGATGGTTTTTATAAAGTAGATGTTTATATTAATAACAATTTTTTATCAACATTAACTTTAGATTTTAAGTTTAATATTGATAAAAAAAGAATGCAGCCATGTTTTAGTGAAAATGAAATTGGCATTATGCCAATTAAATCCGAGTATCTACCCGAAGAAATAAAAACATGCACGACTATAGACGCTATTTTTCCTGATGCAACAACCGATTTAGATATTGGTAAGCTACGACTAGGTATATCGATACCACAAGTATATATAGATAATAAAGCAAGAGGGTATATTCCAGCTAGCCAATGGAATAGTGGCATTAATAGCGCCATTATTAATTATACTTACTCTGGTGGTAATTACGATTACAAGGGTAGCTCTTCTAATCGCCATTATTTAAACTTAAGATCCGGATTAAATATTGGTGCATGGCGACTAAGAGACTATTCGACATGGAATTATAATAGTAGTAAACAAGATTCTAAAAGTGAATTTAACCATGTAAATACAACCTTATCTCGCGATTTAGGACAATGGCGCTCGCGATTAGTACTAGGGGACACTTATACATCATCAAACTTATATGATGGTGTCAGTTTTAGGGGTGTTAAGCTCACTTCTGAAGAATCTATGTTGCCCGATAGTCTGCGTAATTTTGCGCCAGTAGTACGTGGTATTGCTAAAGGTACTGCGGTTGTATCTATAAAACAAAGCGGATATGAAATTTATCAAGAAACCGTTCCTGCGGGGCCATTTGAAATTAATGATTTAAATTCCGTAGGTTCTGGTGGTGATTTATACGTAACAATAAAAGAAGCTGATGGTAGTTCTCAATCATTTGTTGTCCCATGGTCTTCCTTACCAAATATGCAACGCGAAGGTGGCTTCCAGTATTCTATCAATTTTGGTGAAGTAAGAAATGCGGGTGCAGAAGTTGAAAAAAATAAATTCATTCTAGGTGAGTTTTATTATGGATTAAAAAATGATTTAACTATCTTTAGTGGTACTCAGTTATCTAAAAATTATAATAGCTTTACATTAGGTAGCGCCAAAAATTTAGGCACGTTAGGGGCGGTTTCTATTTCAGTCACACAAGCTCATGCCAAGCTTGCCGATAATAGCTCTCATGATGGGCAACAATTTGAAATATCTTACCAAAAGAACTTAGAAAAAACAGATACAGATATTCACTTTGCCGGGTATCGTTACTCAACAAGTGGTTATTATGATTTTAATGATACTAACTACAAACATATGAGTCAGAATAAATATGACAATGATGATAATTATTACTATGACTTAAATTTTAAAGTAAAAGGGAAAACGAGTATTAGTATTTCGCAACCGGTAGGAGTTGGTTCGATATATTTAAGTGGCGAGAATAAGACATATTGGAATACCTCTAAAAAAGAAACGTTATTGCAATTAGGTTATTCAACTAGTTATAACAGCATTTCTTTTAGTACAAACTACTCGAATAATAAAACGGTTTGGGGTGATAAAAATGATCAAATGTTATCCTTCAATATGTCAGTCCCGATGAGTTTATTTTTATCTCCTGATAGTACTGCTATCTATAAAAATAGTTATATTAGTAATTCCTTTGTGTCAGATTTAAATGGTTCACTCAATGATCAAATGACGTTAAGTGGCAATTTACTTGAGGATGATGCTTTAAGCTACAATATCTCTCAAGGGTATAATAAAAATGAAAGAACATTATATCAAAGCAGTATTTCAGGAAGTTATTATTCACCTAAAGTGCTCTCTAGTGCGGGCTATTCTTATAATAAAGACAGCTCACAGCTCTACTATAGTTTATCAGGTGGTGCATTGATCCATTCTGGAGGCATAACCTTAGGGCAGTCTTTAAATCAAACTGCTATTTTGGTTAAAGCGCCTGGCGCCAGTGATACACCAATAAGTGGGCATCGAGGTCTCTCAACCGATAGTCAAGGTTATGCACTTATTCCTTATGCTACTAATTATCGCGTTAATAGAGTGGAATTAGATATAACCCAGCTACCTAAAAATGTTGAAATTGAAAATGCGATAGTCAATGTGGTACCTGATAATGGTGCAGTTGTGCTCGCCAGTTTCGAACCTCAAGTGGGATATAAGGCCTTCATTAATATAAGTTATAAAGGAAATCCAATACCTTTTGGTGCTATTGCAACGTTAGAAGGTAAAAATATTTCATCTTTTGTTGGAGATTCTGGACAAGCTTATATTACTGGCTTAAGTGACAAAGGAATAATTAATGTGAAGTGGGGAAATCAAAAAGAACAGACTTGTTCATTTGCATATGAATTATCAGATGCTGAGAAAAGTCAGTCTATTGTAAACATCTCTGCTCAATGTCAATAATATTAAGGTGAATGATGAATAAGCCATTTTATATTTTACCTATAATTTTACTTTTCTCTTTTATGCCTATCATTGCTGATGCGAAAACAGAAATAATTATTAAAGGACAAGTTTGGTCTAATTCTTGTGAAGTTGCCGTGGGAAGCCAAAACTTTACTGTCGATTTAGGATCCAATGCCAATAAAAGCTTTTTAGATTTAAATCGAAGAGGACCTAAAAAGAGCTTTAATATTATATTGAGTCGATGTGGAGAAACGGTTCAGGGTGCATATTTAAGTTTTAATGGAGAGCAAGATCCTTCTAATCGTGATCTATTGAAATTAAATAGTGCTCCAGCGGCAGCAACAGGAGTCGCTATTATGATCACAGATAATAATAATACTCTGATCCCAATAAATAAAAATAGGGCTATTACTGTTAAGCTACAACCAAGTGTAAGTAATGTTATTAATTTAAATGCGGAATTAGTTTCTGTTCGCTTACCTGTCACTATGGGTAAATTTACAGCAACTTCAAACTTTGTACTTGAATACCTATAAAAGAAGGTTCTTATGACTAAATATATTGTTATCTGTATGCTATGTTTATTCAGCCTACCTTCATTAACATATGCAAAGACAATTAAGTCTTCAACAGTCACAATTAATGGTAGTGTTTTAGCAAAGCCGTGTGAAATTATTCCATCTAATAAAATAGTCGACTTAGGTGACATATTTACATACAAAATGAATCCTTATTCAGATTGGGTTGACTTTGATATTAAAATGACTAATTGCCCTAATGTAACAAATAAAGTTTCAGCAGTGTTTATTGGTGATTTTAATGCTCAAGGGGGTTATTTTATTAATAAAGGAACATCAACTAATGTTGGTATTCAAGTTAAAAATAGAGACAATAATAATTTACTTCGCTCCGGTGAAACGATAGAAAAAAATATTGTGAATGATTCTGATATTTTAACTTTTAATTTATCGGCAAGAGCATAAAAACTTTCAGGTATTACTCAGTCAGGTACACTACAGGCAAATATAAACGTAACATACACTTGGCTTTAGTGATTAAAATAAAAAGAGATAAACAGTATGAAATATAAATTACTTTGTTATTCACTATTTTTAATTTCATCATCAAGCTATGCTATTGATGTCTATTGTGGACCTGGTTATGATGATTTTAATGTCGTTAAAGGACAAGGTGTGCCTGGAGATCAAGCCAGTCCAATAACTCTCGTTACAAAACCAATAATAACGCCAGAAGAAGCATATACTAACGGTTTATCAGTATTACTTCCTGTTGAATGTGGATTTGTCTCTCATAAAAAAATTAATGGTTATAAAACTAATAATAATTACATGAATTTCGGTGGTAGCTGGAGCCCGACGATTGAGAATATAAATACACAATATGTGGATAGAGTTCCTGACCCTGGTCAATATAGAGGTGATAGAGTACCACAGAATAATAATAAGATGCGTGCTATTGCAAATGAGCAGACTAGAAATAATCTTATTTTTTTAAAAAGTAATGTTACAGAAATTCCACCAAATACAACACTATTTAAACTCAGATTACATGGTAGGCTTGATCTAGCAAATACAAGAGATGAGAATTTTACAACTTATATTAGAGTTGTTACTGGCAGTAAAATTCAGATCCAAAATCCTACCTGTGATTTCAGCGCGACAAATACCATCGTAAATTTAAAATCTTATAATGGTGGTGGTTCTACATCACAACAGATACCTTTAGAGATTAATTGTAATTTAGATAATACAGTAAACATTACATTAAAAGGGCAAGCTGAAAGCAGTAATTCATCTATTTTAAAAAATACATCAACTAATAATCCAGCAAAAGGAATTGGTTTTAAGATATTTGATATGAATGGAGATACACTCAGCGTTAATATACCCAAAGCTTATCGATTATATGCTAACGAACATAAAAAATTGTTTAGTACAGACTATGCGCCTGTTCCTTCATCAAGAATAAAAGCGGGGAATGTACAAAGTGTTGTAAATATTGAGATGGAATATAATTAGTTAAGATATTTAATTGTAATTAAAGATTACATTATTTTGTATCTCTGCATTTAATTTACTAATGTAAATAAGGCAGATTTTATTCATTATGATAGTATTAAAAATTATTAATGATATTTTCTACAAAATGATTATTAAAGGTGAATAACTTCATTGATGCCGAGTATCGGATCAGGTTTTCACCTTTTTTCTTTTTTATTTCAAGATATATTAACATTTTGATATAGAAATAATAAATTAAAAAATATCGGCATAAAATTAACAATCATTCAAGTAATTTTATTAAATCAAGATTATCATTACTCAATTTTCCTATTTCCCTATTTTTCAGTTACTCCTTAATTAAATTAGATTCTATTACATGACAGTGTGGAGGATCTAACTTAACTATGACTGCAAATGAGTTTGTTCAAATTAGAGCTCTTTATATTGATAATTATGCGTCATCAACGAACCGAATTAAGAGTAGTTTCGTTGAAATAAATTAAGGATTTATTTATGAAGTTGATAAATAATGCCAAACATACAGTTGCTAAAGAATATAGTTGCTAAAGCGACAGTAATGCTTGATAAGGCTGGGCTCGAGTATCTGGTTATGATAATAAAAGCGACTTATCATATTCCAGATAATAATCAGCTTTCAAGCCCTATTATTCCATCGCAACCACGGGTTTATTCAGATATAAGAAGGTAACAAAATAGATAAATCATTTATGACATATATAAAAAAGAATGATTGGGAAGAACTACCATTCAAATCGATTAGAAATACTAACACTACGACATTTTTTACCAGGAACAACACGGATTGATAAGATATGACCAACAAAAATATTTCGATTTGCAAAGAAATTGCCATCTTCTCCTATGATGAACATTAATCAAATCAATCCAATTTTATTCATTAATAAGCATATTAATCAGTATGTTATAAAAAATCACTAATAATCAAGAATATAAATATTCAGTTGAAAATACTACCGCTGATTCTTAACATTCTTAATTAAGTGTTACCGTCACTTCTGCCGATGCAGTCACTTTGCCGTAAGGCAACTTACCATCGCCCCCAGCACAAAGACGCCATAGAACTGGATTAATAAAACTGGCTGAAGGTTGATCTTTAGTGATATGTCCGAGTTTTATGTGGGTTGCGTTATCAAAAGGAATACCTCTTCCCGTTAAACCACAGCTGCCATCAAAAGATTGCTGAGTTCCTTCAAGTTGGCCAGTTATATATCCGCCCCCTTCCTTTAAACTTAATTTACTCATATCGTTCCCGTAATTTCCCGATACGCTCTTAAAGGTCAGGTTAATATTACTATCAATAACCTCATCACCCTGTGAGCAATAGGTCTCAATGGTGGTCATCTTACTGGCTAACTCTTTACCCGCCTCATTAGAGTGAATAACATCACCAAAGTTAATGGTAGGTGGGGTATTAATATTGCATTCAAGTGTTGATACTTTAAACTCGACTGTTCTAGGAAAAATAGATGAATCACTGCTAGGGGAATTTGATGAGCCGGTTCCTAAAACAAATGACGATATAAAAGAGGCTGTTGTTGTTTTTTGTGTCCCATCTGCTAAGAGAACCCAATATCCACTCATTTGTGCGTGATATGTCGAATAACCAGCAACTAGCTCTGTTTTATTCTTTAATGATACACAGTTTGCTTTATCATTTATGATTTCTAATTTAGGTGAACTTGCAGGCGCATTTGATGTAATAAATTTATTGTTCCCAAAAGATCCATTAAATGAAACAATTTTATTACTTCTGTAATCCTTGTACTCTCCCATAAAATTACCCACTACAGCAAAATAAAGTCCAGGAGTGACCACTGTGGCATCATAGCCTTGAATATGGACGACATCTCCTGGTGTTGTTATTGAGCCATAAGGTCTACAAATTGCATAATATCCTCCACCTGGGCGGTATAATGTACTCGTAGTTGTTAGAAAGTCTGTGTAGCTAGCGCCACCACCAAATAAGTAAGGGTTATAATACGGATTTTTTTCTTGCAACAATTTGCTGGTAAAAGGTTTCCCTTGCCACACAATTCCCGTTCCTTTTGGAATAATAATCACCTCGTTGGCTTGCACTATCGAGGCGATCACAAGCAACCCGCTCAGTAACAATAAAGCGAGCATTTTTTTGACTGCGTTTAAAGATAAGAACGAAAACATCGGATTTTCTCCTACTGTGAAGACCTAATGAATAACCTGTTGTGTTATTTTTGTTGAGCCACCTAATTCATCCAATAGGCTCCATTCAATAGAATATTCGCTCTTATTTTTTGACAAGGCGGGAGAGACATATCGCACTGTCCCTAAAGGGGGAAGCATCCTTCTTAACGATTCTTTATCTATATTGAGTCCCTCTATTGTTAAATGGTCGAATGTTATCCAATACGGTGTAGGATTGATTATCTCCACTGCACCCTGTTTGATACTGAACGTTAATTTCTCGCTGTCTGGTACTTCTTCGATAAACCATTTCTCTAAGGCATTCGGTCGATAAAATAATTTCAAGTTAATTACCGTTGAAATCGACATATTGTTCTGATTCATTTCACTGTGAATGATGGGGATTGCTTTTAATGAAATATAAAAAACAGACTCTTTTTTATCATCCAGTAACACACTCGGTACCCGTCTAATCAGTAGTTTAATCTCACTTTTAGGCTCAAAACGAAATAAAGGAGGGGTGACCATAAAAGGTTTTTTGTCACTTAGTGTTGAGTCTTCACTTAGGCTTTCTGCCTCCATAACCAATCCCGTATTCGGATCCACGCTGTGTATCACTGATTGCAATAAATAGGCGTTATCCGTTTTATTATTGACTTGTAAACTAACCCCTTTCTCATCACTTTCATGGAAAATTACCCGTGTAAATAATAGCGATAGTCCAATATTGGTATCGACCTTCTCAGCCTGTGCCGGTAAGCACAGACAGCACGAGAACATCAGTCCCAGTAACAACCCTTTCATCCTCATCACGCCCTCTTATATGGTTTATTGGCAATCCGCAGTATATTCAATGACTGGGGTATTTTTATCCTGTGGTGCGCTCTCTATTGGCAAGGTGTAATTCACTTGACAGGTCTGCTGGGCATCATTCCCCCACCGAACCGTTAACTGCCCTTGTGATGCAAGCCCCGCGAGATAAGCCTCTCCATTGTCGCCCACCACTGAAGTATTCGTTTCATCCCCTACAACCGATACCAGCGCCCCAAAAGGGAGCGGTTTATGCTGGCGCATCAGCGTCATAATCACTTGATAACCCACTTTGGTATTAAATTTCGTGTAAACAACCGCGTCTTTGGTGGGATAGAGTTGATGAATCGAATTATCGACTTCCACGTTGTTCGGTAAAGAATAGATATCCAGAGAAACGGGGTTTTTATTGTAAGCATTGCCTATCGGCACTAAGGCAAAACCCTTGTTATTGATGGTCCCAATACCCGAATTGACTTTGGTGCCCGCAGCTTGTTCAGCTTCCACTAAGGCCAGCGGTGATGCTCCCACATAACGGGCTAACGTTACCCCATAAGGATGGGCAATGATCCCACCATTAAGACTACCTGATAAGGTATTGTAATCATTACTGTAACTGTAGCCTAACGCACTGTTAGACACCTCACCCACATAGTTAATATTTAAATTGCTATTATTGTTGGTATTTTTATCTTTGCTGTAATCTTGGTCAACGGAGATCCCTAGCCTATCTTCTAAAAGAGAAGTTCTTAACCCTATATTTTGCGTAGTATTACCATGGTTTCCCGTATTAATCGCATACGATAACGAGGATTTCTCGGCCAAGGTAGAAGGATTAAATATACTGAAAGGAACTTGCATCCCTATTGATAAACGCCTATCTTCTGGCCAATTATTATATTCATCTTTACGCTTTTCAATATTATACGTAACAAAATAACTAACTCCTTTTAATGTGGCGTTATACGATAATGACACTCGTTTATTGACTTCATGGCTATTCCAATAGTCTTCCCGATTCCCCGATAAAATTAGGGAGCCGTAACGACCTAATTGTTGACTTATACTGACTTGGAAATTATTTTTACGCTTTGCTCTGCCCCACGATAATAATCCATTTTCATCAATTAAATTCGCATCATTAAAACTGTAATAATCTTTGGTGGAATAACGATAAGCAGCTAAATCAAAGGTTGTGCCCGTTGACAACATATTTTTGGCGTAGCGGACGCGGTAGGATTGTCCATTTTTCCAATCATCCATCCCATTTAATTTTGCCCGTGATGTGGTTGCATCAAAAGAGATTGCGCCTAAAGTACCTAGCGATGTACCAATTCCGACAACGGATGACATATAGGTATTCCCACCCATTGCGCCTCCGTAGAGGGTGATATTGTTGTGCAATCCATAACTAAATGTACCTAATGCAAACTTTGATTTCTCTGAGCCTGACGCATTATATTGCCCCGCGGAGACTTCATATTTAAAAGCCCCCTCTCGTTCCATGATAGGTAAACTGCTGCTGGCAATCATCTGCTTGCGAATAGAACCGTCGGCTTCTTGGATAAAGACTTCTAATTCCCCTGAAAGCTGAGTCTGTCTTAAATCGTCAATCTTAAACGGCCCAGGTGAAACATAGGTTTGATAGACTGTATTGCCATTTTGCTTCACGAGCACTAAGGCATTGGAATTTGCATATCCCGTAATGACAGGTGCAAATCCACGTTGAGATTGTGGGATCATCTCTTCATTTGAGGACAGTGAAATCCCTTTAAAAGGAAAGGATTCAAAGATACTCAATACCGGCATAATTTCACCGAGTTGTAAGGTCGATTTTAACGATTTGATATCACGGTATAATCGCACATTATTAAAATTATTATTGGTGCCGGTATTAGAATTACCGTGGCCATCGTATTTATTATAGTTACCAAAATAGTTAAAACGAAAACGCCAAGCTTGGAGATTCATACCTCCAAACACTTGAGCTAAGACGTTTTTCATATTCGCCCCAGATGTGTGGGAGGATGTGCCCATCAGCGAATAGTTAAAGAGTAACGCCGGGATCCCTTCATCCCATAATGTAGGATCAACTTCACGTTCCGATTTATTTTTCATGATTAACTGAGGAAAGCTCAGCTTTAATTTTAAATCCGAGGTGATAAACGTTGCTCGATAATCAGGAATAAGAGCGATGATATTCTCTATCGGGGCTTCTTTCGGTAAGTTTTTAAGTGCGGGAACATTCTCCACATCCACACCCAGCGCCTTCAATTGATTGGGCGTAAAGACGGGCACCAGTTTGTATTCTTTATTCAAGGCAAACTTGACCATTTTCTCTGGCATCACTTTTTCATTCACGCTGACTGAGACTAAATAATCCCCAGGCGAAATATCCCCGTCTTTTGAATAAAAAGAGAGATCTAATTGACTATCTTCATTCCCACTAATAAATGCTGGATCAAAATATTCTGCTGCAAATGTTTTGGTTGAGTAGAGCGAGAATAAAACCGCAAGGGTTAACAGGCTTAAAGAGTGAATGCAATTATTATCAACCACGTTGAGTTTTTGTTTATTTTTCACACAACACCTACATACATTTTAGTCAAGAGGAGAGTCATTCAATACGAGGGTGTTGTATAGTTGAACGACACCACTCTGAAGCAAAGCCATAATCATTAATCGTTTGCCAATGAATTTGTGTATTGGGTGGGATCTTTTTATTATAAATAAAAGACCCTTGTGCCAACGGTGAAAGCATTAATGTGTTAGATAAGAGATTTTTTTTGTCATCATTGAGTGTGACCGTCACTAACGTAATAAAATACGGGGTATTATTTTTTAAAATAATCGCCTCGTTCTCCTGATTTATCTCAATAAAGCAATCATTGTCTTTTTTCTTTTCGGACAATGCCGCTGGGCGAATAAAGACCTTAATAATATTTCGTAAGCCTACTGCCACCGTATTTTTATTTTCTTCAGACGCTTTATCGAGGGCGGGAATAGCCAATACCGCCAAATACCCGAGTGATTCCACCGACGCCTCGGGGCTATTTTTTTTATACAATTTAATGGGTCTCGATTCATGGGCGGCCAATTTAAATAAAGGCGGAGTGATCATGACCGTATTATTTTTTTTGTTATTATCGGGCGACTCAAGTAAATCTGATTTAATTAAATAGCTAGTGTTTCCATTATTAATAATTTGAATCGTTTTACTGTCTTTATCTAAAATGACACGTGTCGTGCCTAATACAATGCCGTCATCAGCAAGGGATAAAGAATGAAAAGAAATAAGAAATAAAATACACAAAAATAAATATATTGATTTCATCATTTTTAATTAATCATAAAGAAGGTCAAAACTCACAATTGCTTTAATAATGCCGGTCTCGACTTTCGCTTTATCACAGGTTTCGCTATCACCGCAGGCCATCATGGCATAAAATTTGGTATCCAAATTGAGTGTTGAGACTTTATAGGTTTGGTGATAATCAATAATGTCATTATTTTTAAGTGAGATATCCGAATAACTCGGCTGAGTATCACTGTGATACAATAAAAACCCCATATTTTTGACGGAAGAGTCCTGGGCTTTAAATAACCATTTTCCATCACTAGTATTAAATCCCAACCCCGAGACTTTTAATTTAGGGGTAATGCTGTCTTGGCCATCCACGGCATTACACCGTGAAATATTCAAAATAAAATCACGAGCGCGAATAAGGGTATGCGGTTTAATTTCATTATTCATCACTGGATCAAACTTAATTTGACTCTGTGAGACCGATAATTCACAAGCCACCTTCACAACATTGGCTTCAAAATTAATGGTTGCTCGGGATAATGCAAACACACTTGAAGAGAACAACGTCAGTAAAAAAAGAATGAACCCACACAACACCGGCTTATTTTGAATATTCATACATGCCGCCCGAATCATTAATTAAAGTCCATTGGAATTGATGTGGGATTGATGGGCTCTTTTTCTCGGTTAACGTATATTCAAAGGCGTCATAAGGCGGCAACATGCCTTTTCCCTTTAAAGGCACTTGTTGACCATCCACTTTAACATTCACCAAGGTAATGTAATAAGGAGAGGCATTGGATATTTTTAATTTATTGTCTAAAGCTTCGAACCGTAAATTTTCTTGGGCAGTCTCAATACTCATGGGTAAATTTTGGGGGCGATAGAAAAGTTTTATCACCGACGATATACCAATATTAATTCCCCCTGAGATATTTTTTTCTTGTTCTTCTTTATGATCAATTAACGGGATCGCTTTACTGTTGATATAAAAAATAGATTCGCGATCTTGAGGTAACGACGTCGCCTCTTTAAGTATGATTTTCACATTCGTTGATGACTGCGGTGAAATTTTGACGATAGACGGTAGAACATAAAATATTTTTTCTTCTGGTCCTGAGGGGGTTTTTAATGTCACTGTTTGGGTTAAAACCGATTCCTCTTTAGTGTTATTAATTAGCATTAAAGGGACCCCTTTTTCCCCTTCATGATAGACCACTCTTAGTGCCCCTAATTGGTAAGAGATCCCAGCGAAAGTATAAGCGGGGCATAATGCCACCATAGCGGTAAAACATAATGTCAAAATCGATTTCACAACGTATCCCCCTGATATAATAAAAAGGGAGGTATTCCCTCCCTCATTTCTATTTATTCATAAACAAATGAGAATAAAACAGGTGCTTTAAATGTCCCAGTAGTCACAGCCGTATCGGTGGCAGTTGAACCATAAGCAGCGGTTAATTTTAAAGACACATTGTCCAGTGAGGTGTAATCATCACCTTCCGCAGGTGCGGAGATTTCAGCCATTTGAACAGATTTACCATTTTCAATTGGTTGTTTTTTATCATCTAAAATCATGACACCTGCATTACTGGTTGGGTTTTTACTTTTTTGTAAGAAAATGTTAGTGCTTCCTGGTACGGTATCACCGTTAATTTCAACCAGTGCTTTACCCGCAGTTTTTAGTGCATCACAGCCACTTAATGTTAATTGAAATTCAGTTTGACCCTCTGCAACAGGGGTAGAGGCGGTAGTGAAGTCAGAAGTACGCACACTCCCTAAAGTCACTTGGTTTTGACCATTAACATTGACGTCGCAGCTCACCGCTTGGATATTACCTAAAAACTCAATGTTAGTTTGGTTAGCCGCTTGTGCTGAGCCGATCCCCATTAATAAGAAAGGGACTGACAGCGCGATTAATTTAGTACGCATAATTAAATACCTTTGAAAAATTAAAATGACACTTATTCGGTTATATTCAGAAAACAATGTCTCTCGATATAACCCCTTTTTTTAAAAAAAAGAATCAGCCTATCATTGACTCTTTTTTTAAAATGATGTTCAAACCTTTTTAAAAGACAGCCTAAGTCCGTGGTCAACCACCCCACTAAAAAAGATAAATAATGAAGAACCTGTAATAAAAATAAAAAGTAAAAAATATATGCAAAGAGAGGGTGCACTTTTCTATTTATATTTCCTTTTTCATAATATAATCAAGAAAATCAAACCAATCTTTCTCTAAGATAATTAAAATGACATTTAAGGTTTCGATATTAATGCTGGTCACGGCATTTTCATATCGTGATATCTGCTGCTGGCTCAGATTTAATAATTTACCCAACTGCTTACCCGATAAGGATTTATTTTTACGTGCATTTTTAATATAAATACCAATATTTTTCCGCAATAATAAATCATTATTTCCTCTCATGTTATAAAATTGTTTTTTTTGATTCATTATGATTATCTCACCATACTCATCGAATTTAATTAGTCGAAATAAGATTCCTTTATTATTATTTAACTCTCTTTATTACTTTCTTTATTTTTTATTATTTAATAATTTATTGAGTTAAATTTAATATTATTAATAAGCCGTGTAAACACGTTACTACCGATCAATAAATAGCAATTTGATAGGAAAAACCTATTAAATAACTTATTATTGATCGTTATTTTCTATTTGTTTTTTTATATTTTGCTTTATTATCAATACATTAATGATAAGATCACTAATAACATGAACAGATAACATTAAAAAAGGTTTAGAGGATATTTTCAATTTATATGATGAAGATAAATATTAAGTAATCGAATAATGATTAAATGCGTAATAACCTAATTTAAAAAATGGTTAGACTAGGTTTGAATAAATAAATAATGCGAATAAAAATAAATTTTCTTTAATCAATTTCTAAGAGCGCAAATAAAATTTCGCGGAGTTATTATTTAAATTAGCGCCCTTTTTAGCGTCTTATACATCAAGTTCAATCCCCGAGACTTCCTATGAAAATGGATACTTATTTTTATCGAAAAATAAGCCAATTTAAGACTAGTTATTATTAAAATAAAAAGATCCTGTATTATTAATAATTTTATCTAAAAATAACTTGTGGATACATAAATAACCTGTGTTTATATTGACTTGTTACAGAACTAGCTTGTGCCATCCAAATTCACTCAAAAGAGAGTATGCCGATCCTATTTACTTTAGTGTTTCCTAAATAATAATTAAACCATGCAGCTCATTTTTATCGGTGATCTTGCTTTGTAGTGATCAACTAAAACTAACCACGGTGTTAGCGTTTTTCCAGTATCACTTTTCAAATTTGTTGGGTGATAACCCTCGGTTATATTCGTGCGGTCTGTGTATGCTGCAATACCCAACGATATGACCCGTTATTACATGAGCATCATCACTAAACTTATGTAGCCAGCCACTGGTACCCGCTCGTTCTTCAGGCTCATAAAGAAGCACTCCATTAAGCTATTATCCCAGCCGTTTCCGCGCCTACTCATAATTTTGTCTGATCCGGTATCTCCACAGTAACTACCAGAACTGCTTACTTGTATAGTGACTAACCTGATCGCTATGGAATTACCTCGAGTTGCCCACTCCATATCTAGCGCTTTGATGGTCAGTTTATTGTCCAGAGAAAACGATACTGCAAACGCCAATATTTTGAGCCGTTGGTATGTATCATCAAGTGCATACCATCACCGTCTGTTAGTTTATACGATTTATCCAAAGGTTTGGCAGCCCTGACTTGAGCATCTGTAAAAGCAATTATTTATCTACTTCTATTGATACAAACTATTATCGAATCAAAAGATGCCAACACTTATACCAACAGTAGGTACTTGATGTGGGTTGATCTTAATATACTTGGGAAGATTAAAAAGTGGCGAAAAGCCTTATAAAACGCAGATTTTGGACATAAAAAAAGACGCTCTTAGGCGTCTGATTTTGGTGCCGAAGGCCGGACTCGAACCGGCACACCCGAAGGCGGTTGATTTTGAATCAACTGCGTCTACCAATTTCGCCACTCCGGCACTGAAGTGTATCTGGAAAACCCGCCCATTATACTTGCGTTAAATAGCCCCGCAACAATTATTGTTGATTTTCAGGCTGATTGGCGAAAAAAAGTGCACTTCTGACTTTTGGTGTATATAAAATCTGCTATTTTTACTATCCAATCAATTATTAGCTATCCTTAATCCTTAATCCTTAATCCTTAATCCTTAATCTTAGATAAATATTATGATTAAATTATCAATATATTTATATTGGTTAATTTATTTCGATATCTCGATATAAATTATTTTATATATCGAAAAGCAAAAAAAGGATCAAAACTTGGGTTAGTGTTTTGATCCAACAGTACTTCTAATTGAGGGCTTAGTTTTGTTTTAATGACTATAAATTATTATTTTAGCGTCACTGCCCTTTCTTCCCTGGTGTGAGGAAGATGGTAGTTATTTTTTATATAAGAGATAACTCTATTACAAATAGATATTTTATTTTTAATAAAAAATATTTTTTATTAAAACAAAGAGCTTCATTTTAATTCTAGGTACTTTGTAATATATTTAAAGAAATATCTCATTTAATATATAATAATGTAAAACTAAAAATTTATTCTTATTTATAATTTACTTTATTAAATCTCTATTATTTACTGTGTTATCTTTGCTCTATTTAAAACAATTTACTGGCTCTTAACTCGATGAAGCTATAATAAGTTTAATTTGTGAATCTCACAATGGATAAATTATTACAAAATATGACACACCATTATATTATCTTTATATAACACCAAAGATTACATCATAAAAAGATAATATTTAAAATAAAGAACCAATATTGTTAACCATATTGAATGATAACTCTATTAATTAACATTTTCTTGATAAACATATGCTAACTGAATAATAAAGAAAAGCTAATATTTAGATTGAAATAGCAGAACTTAAGGCTAGATTGTAACTTAGCTGTAATACTAATTTCTTTTTTCGATGGTAAAAACACAAAAAAGAATATTTATTGTCTTTTTGTGATACCCACCGTAAACATTTTTGAGTTATGACAATTTGACACATTTACCTTCATATTTTTGTTAACTCACACTTGCACTGATAGACATTCTTATTTCTGATAATATAATCAAAATTTAGTTTAAATCTGATAGAACGGGGTGGGTTATGGGCATAGTTGGCTGGATTATAACAGGTATGTTTGTTGGTATTATATTAGGCGCTGTACTAAAAATGATAAATAAAAACAAGAAGTAGCACGACGAAAACAGCACAAACCAGAACATAAATGGATTTATGTTGCTCATACTCTTTCTACTCACTTACTTTTGTTGATCGTAAAAATGAAAAAACATGTTCTGAATTATCTATTGCTCCCTCTTGCCATGTTAACGCTAAATGCTTGTAGCCAGCGATCATCAATACCACCAGCATCATTGCCTTCTTCAACATTTAGCCAGAATGTACCTGAGCTAACGCAGTGGCCAACAACGTTAACACCAAATGCCCGAAATGCCAGCGCTCTATTTGATAAATATGCATCACAGATTTATCAAAAAAGTAATCCGCAAGGTATGGTCATTGTGATGATCAATAATGATCAATCTATGAATCGTGCATTTGGTACCACAACACCTGAAAGCCGTAATGCTCCAACAATGAATTCACTTATCCGTATTGCCTCTATTACTAAATTAATGACGAGCGAAATCATGCTCAAACTGCAAGATGAAGGCAAACTGTTAGTGACAGATCCTTTGCAAAAATATAATTATTACGGTGTTGATATCCCATTAGTTAGTGCACAGTCGCCTATTCGTCTTTATCATTTAGCGAGCCACACTAGTGGCTTTCCTCGCGAGCAGCCCGGCGGAAAATGGGGAAGACCTGTTTTTATTTGGCCGACACATGGTGATCGTTGGAATTGGTTGAAGAAAGCGACATTAACTTCGCCTGCTGGAAATAGCGCCGCTTATTCTAATTTAGCTTATGATCTTCTTGCTGATGCGCTAATTAAAGCATCTGGCAAAAGCTATCCTCAATTACTGCAACAATATGTCGCTAAACCTGCGGGTATGAGAGATACCACTCTGACGCCAACACCCGCGCAGTGTCAGCGTTTATTAGTAGGTTATCGTCCAAGTCCATGCTCAGATACTTTAGCGGCAGCAGGTAGTGGTGGGGTTTACTCAACACCAGCCGATATGCAACGCTGGATGCAAGGTTTTTTAACCTCACATAACGCCATGAGAAAAGCAACAGCGAGTAAAGAGCAATCTATCTATTTTCCTCGTAATCAACTCTCGTCAATAGAAGGTATGGATGTTGCCGGGCGTGCTGATGGCGTTGGCTTAGGTTGGGTTTATATGGCTCCGGCAAATGGTATTCCGGCTATTTATCAAAAAACCGGTGGTGGTGGTGGATTTAACACTTATATGGCCACCATTCCAGAACTTAATATTGGAGTGTTTGTGGTGATAACACGTAAACCTAATGGCACTAAATTCAGCGAAGTCACACAAGGTACCAATGCCCTTGTGCGTGCTTTAGCAAAAGATTTTTATCAATAACACGATAAAACATCCATAAAATAACCAATAAAAAAGCACCTTCGATTTTTAATCAAAGGTGCTTTTACTTTTAATTATGCTCTATCTTTTAACGATTACGTCTCATTAATAACCAAAGGCTAAGAGTAAGAAATAATATTCCTGGGACTAAAGCAGCAATGACTGGCGGAATGCCATATACCAAACTTAATCGACCCGAAACTTCATTCACAATATAGAACAAGAAACCAAAAGCGATACCTGTTACTACTCTTAATCCCATGGGTACTGTACGTAATGGCCCAAAAATAAATGACAATGCCATCAGCATCATTACCGCAACAGAAACAGGAGCAAAGATTTTTTTCCAAAAGTTCAGCTCATAATTACCAGACTCTTGCCCACTCTGTTTTAAATATTTAACGTACTGATATAAACCACTAATGGATAAAGCATCAGGATCTAATGCCACGACACTCAGTTTTTCAGGCGTTAAACGTGTATTCCACTCGACTGAAACCTGTTTTTTGCCCGTGATTTGTTGCTCATTACTTAAATTCGATTCTTCAACTTGTTTTAATACCCAAGTTTTCTTCTCGCTATTGTACGTCGCACTAGAAGCGTATCGAACTGATACCAGTTTTCTATCCTCATTAAAGTCATATAGTGATACACCTTGCATCTCATTTTGACTTTTAATACGGTTGATATAAATAAACTGATTACCGTCTTTTGCCCACATACCGCGATTAGTTGAAACCAAAGAGTTACCCATGATTTTCTCTGCACGATAGTTACGAGCGTATTGCTCGCCTTGTGGTGCGCCCCATTCACCAATCAAGACTGTGAGTAACACCAGCGGTATTGCTGTTTTCATCACTGAGCCCGCAATTTGCAAACGGGTAAAACCAGAAGCTTGCATTACCACCAACTCACTACGCGTGGCTAATGCACCTAGCCCCAACAATGCACCAAGTAATGCCGCCATAGGGAAGAAAATTTGCACATCTTTTAGGATATTTAAAATGGCATAAATACCAGCATCTAATGTGGTGAAATCACCTTGCCCTACTTTACGCAGCTGATCGACAAACTTAATAATGCCAGAGAGTGATACCAGTAAGAAAAGCGTCATCAAAATAGACTGCAATATAGTACGCCCGATATATCTATCTAATACACCAAACATCAGGCAACTCCTTTCTTAAAGCGAGAGCGTAATTTACGCATTGGCAAGGTATCCCAAATATTAAACAAGATAGCCAATGCTAGATAGGCGCCATTTACCGCCCACATTGCAATTAAAGGATCTACTTTCCCTTTTTCTCCACTAGAGCGTAGAGAGCTTTGTAATAAGAAAAAGACCAAATAGAGCAACATTGCTGGCAACATACTTAATACTCGACCTTGACGAGGATTTACCTCACTTAAAGGTACGACCATTACCGCCATTATGACTACAGAGAAAATCAGCGTTAATCGCCAATGGAATTCAGCAATAGATTCTGCTTCTGTCGAGTGCCATAACTCTGACATGGTTTTTTGTTCAACACGATTACTGTTGATGGTTGACTCATGGTGCCCAATGACAGCTTGGTAGTCGGTAAAATCAGTAATACGGAAATCACGCAACACCGCAGTACCTTCGTAGCGAGTCCCTTCACTCAAGACCACAACCTGATTACCATTTGGTAATTCTTTGGTATAGCCCTTATCGGCAACAACCACAGAAGGACGCTGATCTTGTGTTGGTCGTACTTGTGCAAGGAAAACATCTTGGAACTGATTTCCTTTTACACTACCAAGATAAAGCACCATATTGCGGTCGCTGGACATTTTAAATTGCCCTTCCATCAATGCTGCTAAACTTGGATTTGCTTTAGCATCTTCAAGTACTGTCTCTTGGTGCACTGATGACCAAGGAATAAGCCAAATAACATTCCCTGCGGCTAATGCGGTTGTCAGTAATGACAGCAGAAGTGCAGCTTGCACTAAGGCTTTCTTACCTATTCCACACGCATTCATGACGGTTATCTCACTTTCAACATAAAGTTTGCTGTAAGTCATCAAGAGCCCAAGAAAAAGGCTTAGTGGAAGAATAAGCTGTGCCATCTCTGGTATTCCCAGCCACAGCAGAGAAATAACAAGATTAGTAGGGATATTCCCTTCTACTGCTGCCCCTAAAATTTCAACCAATTTCTGGCTAAAAAAGATAAGCATCAAAATAAATAAGATGGCTATCTGACTTTTAAGGGTTTCCCGAGCTAAATATCGAATTATAATCACGCTAGTTATGCCTGTGAAAACTTGTCTTTTTGCAGGAAAATCGCTAACTTCGTTGTCTATCTATCATTTGCGCATCTCAGTTAGACATTCTTGCAGCCCAAATGATATCAAAACATGCTATAAACAGGTTCCCAATAAGAACAAGCTTATAAGTTAGCTAAATTAGTTGTGTTCAATTAATGCATTTAGCTTAACATAAAAAGTAAACTTTCTATGGGGTAGATTAATGCGGATCGTTATTCTAAACGATACTTTCCGTCTTTGTCTTTAATATTCAGGAGAACGCATGGAGTTTAATGTAAAAAGCGGCAGCCCAGAGAAACAACGCAGCGCTTGTATTATCGTGGGGGTGTTTGAGCCTCGTCGTTTATCTCCGATAGCGGAGCAACTAGATAAAATCAGCGATGGTTACATCAGCGCCTTATTACGCCGAGGTGAACTGGAAGGTAAAGTCGGCCAGTCATTGCTGCTTCACCATGTACCAAATGTTCTCTCTGAGCGCGTGTTACTCATTGGTTGTGGTAAAGAGCGTGAGCTGGATGAACGTCAGTATAAACAAATCATTCAGAAAACAATTAATACGCTCAATGAGACGGGCTCAATGGAAGCAGTCTGCTTTCTGACTGAGTTACATGTTAAAGGCCGTAATAATTACTGGAAAGTTCGTCAAGCTGTCGAGACTGCAAAAGATTGCCTCTATACTTTTGATCAACTGAAAAGTAATAAAACTGAATTACGCCGTCCATTGCGTAAAATGGTCTTTAATGTGCCAACTCGTCGTGAGTTACCAAGTGGTGAACGAGCTATCGCTCACGGTTTAGCTATCGCATCAGGAATTAAAGCCTGTAAAGATTTAGCGAACATGCCACCAAATATCTGTAATGCCGCTTATTTAGCCTCTCAAGCGCGTCAATTAGCAGATACAGCACCTAATGTTGCAACGCGTGTTATCGGCGAAGAGCAAATGAAAGAGCTGAGTATGAATGCTTATTTGGCAGTAGGCCAAGGCTCGCAAAATGAATCTTTAATGTCGATTATCGAATACAAAGGCAGTAAAGATCCGCAAGTACGCCCTATCGTATTAGTGGGTAAAGGACTCACCTTTGACTCTGGTGGTATTTCAATCAAACCTGCTGATGGCATGGATGAGATGAAATATGACATGTGTGGTGCCGCAACTGTTTATGGTGTGATGCGCGTCGTTGCTGAATTA
Organism: Proteus hauseri ATCC 700826; assembly: GCF_001654965.1. Taxonomy (GTDB): domain Bacteria; phylum Pseudomonadota; class Gammaproteobacteria; order Enterobacterales; family Enterobacteriaceae; genus Proteus; species Proteus hauseri. The sequence goes on along the minus strand of NZ_LXEV01000011.1, from coordinate 165,205 downwards.
CAATTACCTATCAACGTCATTGGTGTACTTGCTGGCTGCGAAAACATGCCAGGTGGCAAAGCGTATCGTCCAGGTGATATTCTCACTACGATGTCAGGCCAAACGGTTGAAGTACTTAATACTGATGCGGAAGGCCGTTTAGTATTATGTGATACATTAACTTATGTAGAACGTTTCGAGCCTGAATTAGTTATCGATATCGCAACACTAACGGGTGCATGTATGGTCGCTCTTGGGCATCATTACAGTGGATTAATGTCAAACCATAATCCATTAGCTCATGAATTAATGAATGCATCAGAACAAGCAGGTGATCGTGCATGGCGTTTACCATTAGGCGATGAGTTCTACGAGCAAATCGAATCTAATTTTGCTGATTTAGCCAATACAGGTGGCCGTTTAGGTGGTGCTATTACCGCGGGCTGTTTCTTGGCGCGTTTTGCAACCAAATACAACTGGGCACACTTAGATATCGCAGGTACTGCATGGCGTTCAGGTAAAGCGAAAGGCGCAACAGGTCGTCCTGTTTCTTTACTGTCTCAGTTCTTACTTAATCGCGCGGGTTTGAATAGCGACGATTAATACCGCATAATTATTAGGGTAAAGGTATTATCCTAATTTGCTAGCGACGTACTTAATAGCTAGTTAATTATTACGGTTAATAGAGCAGACTCAAAGAAGGGTATTGCAGCGCAATACCCTTCTGTTATCGGGATATCATGAAAAACGCCACGTTTTATTTAATGGAACATCCATCAATACATGAAGATCTACAGGCTCATGAGTGGCTTGCCTGTCAACTTATTGCTACTCATTGGCGATTAGGTAAACGTATTTTGCTCGTTTGCGAGTCACAGGCACAAGCTGAGTTACTTGATGAAGCGCTATGGGCAAGAGAGCCTCATCAGTTTGTTCCTCATAATTTAGCAGGTGAAGGGCCTCGTTATGGTGCTCCTGTTGAATTATGTTGGCCTGGTAAGCGTGGAAATGCCCCTCGTGATCTCTTAATTAATTTGCAATCTCAATTTGCAGACTTTGCCACAGCTTTCCATGAAGTGATAGACTTTGTACCTATCGATGAACAATTGAAACAGTTGGCGCGTGAGCGATATAAAATCTATCGTAGCGTCGGCTTTACTTTGACTATGGCTACGCCGCCAACCTACTGAATACGTAAAGAATATGGAAAATAAATCCGCACCTAAAGAGCCATCGCTCGACACAACTTATAACCCAGCAGAGATTGAACAACCTCTGTATCAGCACTGGGAAAAAAACGGTTATTTTAAAGCTAATGGTGATACGACCCAGGAAAGTTTCTGCATCGTTATCCCGCCACCAAACGTTACTGGTAGCTTACATATGGGTCATGCTTTTCAGCAAACCATTATGGATACCATGATCCGTTACCAGCGTATGCAAGGTAAAAATACCTTATGGCAATCAGGTACAGACCACGCCGGTATCGCGACACAAATGGTAGTAGAACGTAAAATTGCGGCTGAAGAAGGTAAAAATCGTCATGACTATGGTCGTGATGCATTTATTGACAAAATTTGGGAATGGAAAGCTGAATCAGGCGGTAACATTTCTAACCAAATGCGTCGTTTAGGTAACTCCGTGGATTGGGAGCGTGAGCGCTTTACCATGGATGAAGGTCTATCAAAAGCCGTTAAAGAAGCGTTTGTTCGCTTACATAAAGAAGACCTTATCTACCGCGGTAAACGCCTCGTTAACTGGGATCCTAAATTACACACTGCCATTTCTGATTTGGAAGTGGAAAATCGTGAAGTAAAAGGTTCCATGTGGCATCTGCGTTATCCATTAGCGGATGGTGCAAAAACCGCTGAAGGTAAAGATTACCTGATTGTCGCAACCACACGCCCAGAAACCATGTTAGGTGATACAGGTGTTGCGGTTAACCCTGAAGATCCACGTTATAAAGACTTAATTGGTAAAGAAATTATTCTGCCTATCGTCAACCGTCGTATTCCAATTTTAGCGGATGAACACGCTGATATGGAAAAAGGCACGGGATGTGTAAAAATCACCCCTGCTCATGATTTTAATGACTATGAAGTAGGCCGCCGTCATCAATTACCAATGATTAATATCATGGATTTTGATGGCAATATTCGCGTGAGTGCCGAAGTATTAGATACTAACGGTGTCGAGACTGACGTTTACAGCACAGAGATCCCACAAGCCTACCAAGGCATGGAACGTTTTGCTGCACGTAAAGCGATGGTTGCTGAATTTGAACGTTTAGGTTTATTAGAAGAGATCAAACCGCACGATTTAACCGTACCTTATGGTGACCGTGGTGGTGTTGTTATTGAGCCTTTACTCACAGACCAATGGTATGTGCGCGCTGCGCCTTTAGCAAAACCCGCTGTTGAAGCCGTTAAAAATGGTGATATCCAGTTTGTGCCAAAACAGTACGAAAATATGTACTTCTCTTGGATGAACGACATTCAAGACTGGTGTATTTCTCGTCAACTGTGGTGGGGTCACCGCATCCCTGCTTGGTACGATAATCAAGGTAATGTTTACGTTGGTCGTGATGAAGAAGAAGTTCGTCGTGAAAATAATATCGCGGCTGATGTCGCATTACGCCAAGATGAAGATGTGCTGGATACTTGGTTCTCTTCTGCATTATGGACATTCTCAACATTAGGCTGGCCTGAAAATACTGAAGCACTAAAAACATTCCATCCAACGAATGTATTGGTCAGTGGCTTTGATATCATTTTCTTCTGGATCGCACGCATGATCATGATGACCATGCACTTTATTAAAGACGAAGATGGTAAACCACAGGTTCCATTTAATACCGTTTATATGACGGGTCTTATTCGTGATGAAGAAGGCCAGAAAATGTCAAAATCTAAAGGTAACGTACTTGATCCTTTAGATATGATTGATGGTATTTCATTAGAAGCGCTGTTAGAAAAACGTACGGGTAACATGATGCAGCCTCAAATGGCTGAAAGAATTGGTAAACGTACGAGCAAAGAGTTCCCAGAAGGCATTGAAGCCCACGGTACAGATGCACTGCGTTTCACTTTGGCGGCATTAGCCTCTACGGGTCGTGATATCAACTGGGATATGAAGCGCCTGTCTGGTTACCGTAACTTCTGTAACAAGCTGTGGAATGCTAGCCGCTTTGTGCTGATGAATACCGAAGATCAAGATTGTGGTTACCAAGGTGGAGAGATGACACTCTCGCTAGCAGACCGTTGGATCTTAGCTGAATTTAATAATACCGTTAAAGCCTATCGCGAAGCGTTAGATAACTACCGTTTTGATATTGCAGCAGGTATTTTATATGAGTTCACATGGAACCAGTTCTGTGACTGGTATCTGGAGCTATCAAAACCTGCGGTACACAAAGGTAATGATGCGCAAAAACGTGCGGCTCGCCATACGTTAATTGAGGTGTTAGAAGGCTTACTGCGTCTTGCACACCCAATCATTCCATTTATTACAGAAACTATCTGGCAGCGTGTGAAGGAAGTAAAAGGTGTTGAAGGCGAAACGATTATGTTACAACCTTTCCCTGCTTTCGATGCCGCTCAAGTGGATGAACAAGCGCTAAACGATCTGGAGTGGATCAAAGAAGTTATCGTTGCTGTACGTAATATTCGTGCTGAAATGAATATCTCTCCAGGTAAACCGTTAGAAGTTATCTTACGTGGTGCTGATGATACAGCGCAGCGTCGTGTCACTGACAATATCGGTTTCTTAAAGGCGATGGGTCGTTTAGAAGATATTCGTCCATTAGCGCAAGGCGAAGAAGCACCATTATCTGTAACCAAATTGGTTAGCGGTGCAGAATTGCTGATCCCAATGGCTGGCTTTATTGATAAAGATGCAGAGCTTGCACGCTTAGATAAAGAGCTAGAAAAAGTAGAAAAAGATATTACTACTTTAGATAGCAAACTCTCTAACGATGGCTTTGTTAGCCGAGCACCCGAAGCGGTTGTTGCTAAAGAGCGTGAGCGTTTAGCGACTTGCTTAAGTGCAAAAGAAAAACTGATTGCCCAGAAGATCTCTATTGCATCACTGTAAGTGATAAACCAACAAGCCACTTTTATAGTGGCTTGAACATTGGCACTAAAACCCGCATTTATCGCGGGTTTTTACTTATTTTATCATCAATAAAAACCAGTACCAAAGAAAGCTATTTTCTACTTAATTGTTATGATTTTTCTAGTTCATTTATTTATAAACTTATTTTAATCTCTCCATTTCCTCTTTGATTTAATTGATTAATAAAATATAAAACTATTAATAATTAGTATTACTTTATCAATGAGTCAGTTTCGCTGTTTACAATCATCTCAAATCAATTAAGATGGATTTTGTAGCTATCAATGCTACTTCCTATGAAGAAGTTCCTTTCCGGTGCTCTCTCAATAAATTATCAAAAAATATTCCACTAAAAAGTAAAAACGATGAGTGCAACTATGACTGCAATCCAAGCTACAACACAAAATATTGTTATCAGAGCTATTGAAGAAAAAGACAATGCGGGCATTGCACGCATTATTCGTGAAGTCTCTGCCGAGCATGGCTTAACTGCCGATAAAGGTTTTGCTGTTGGCGACCCTATTTTAGATACTCTATATGACGTTTATGATCAACCTCGTAGTGCTTATTGGGTTGTTGAAATGGATGGCGAAATCGTTGGTGGTGGCGGTGTTGCACCACTTGCTGGCGGCGATAATAATACCTGTGAGTTACAGAAAATGTATTTATCATCGGTATTACGAGGCAAAGGTATTGCGAAGAAAATCGTTCAGCAATCCTTGGCCTTTGGTAAAGAACAGGGCTATAGCCGCTGCTACTTAGAAACAACAGATATTCTGAAAGCGGCTATCGGTTTATATGAAAAACTTGGTTTTGAATTTATTGATGAAGCACTGGGTAACACGGGTCATGGTGACTGTGAGATCCGTATGCTGAAATACCTATAGTCGTTTAACTTTATACCCTCGATTAAAAATAAGAACAATCTATCTTACCCACATAATAATATGTGGGTTTTTCAACGCCAAATAGCATCTATCAACACAATTCCTATTTATCAAAATGATATAAAAGAGCAGTTTCCTTCCCCCTTCTTTTTCTAATTAATTTATTATTTAATAATGAGTGACTCAGTTCTTGCCTTAAATACTATCAAATTAATAAAGTTTAATTTATTTTTCATTTCACTATAAATAATCATATTTCATTTCTTAAATAAAATATTTTTTATCTTATTTTTTATTTTAAAAATTCTATTTTTTCACATTGCTATTTTTATTTATTTCAATATCTTTATACAGATAAAATCATGCATTGATTTTTATTACTCTAAAATTTAAAAGGAATTTTTTCATGAAAAACTTTGTTAAGATTGCACTTCTTGCTTCTGTTATCACCGTTATGACTGGTTGTACTGGTAGCGTATACAATAAAGAAAAAGACTGTAACTACGACTATTTATTGCATCCAGCAGTTTCTATTTCTAAAATCATTGGTGGCTGTGGCGACACAAGCAAATAAGAAATAAATTTATTAATAAATTACATTCTGACTTATTGTTGCTAAGAAAGAATGTAGTTTATTATCTTATAAAATAATTAATTCTATTTTCCTCTACATTATAAACTCTATTTTTAATTCTCTAAATAAACCTTATTTTTTATTCTTGTTCTACTCATTAGATTAATAGTTATTTCTATTCTCTCGTTATCAAAGTCATTCATATTTTTTGAACCCTATCAACAAATTCACCTTATTTTGTTTATTGTCAGAACACTTTAAGATGACTGTCATTAAGAAGTCGCGATAACCTGTTTTGCCTCCTTCTGTGTTTGGGTTGTTGCGATTTCTTTCCTTAACTCGGAGAATAATCATGACCATCAGACAGGTTAATCATATTTATGACGCGCCAAATTCACATTGGGTAGGTAACGGTTTTCCAGTGAGTTCAATGTTTTCTTATCAAGAAAACCCTGAGCAACACAGCCCATTTCTGCTGATGGACTATGCCGAGCCAACGCTTTTTAAACCAGTAACAAATGCGCGTGGGGTTGGAGCACATCCACACCGTGGATTTGAAACCGTAACCATTGCTTACCAAGGTGAAGTTTCACATCATGACTCAAAAGGTCATGCTGGAACTATTGGTACTGGTGATGTTCAATGGATGACCGCAGCATCTGGCATTTTACATAAAGAGTATCACTCTGAAAAAATGACCAAAGAAGGCGGCATGCTAGAAATGGTGCAGCTTTGGGTAAATTTACCAGCAGCGTATAAAATGACACAGCCTCGTTATCAGGCGCTGAAAGCAGAAAATATTCCCCATGTTGAATTACCCAATGCTCAAGGTTATGTCAGAGTCATCGCGGGTGATTATTTGGGAACCCAAGGCGCAGCAAATACCTTTTCGCCAGTAAATGTATGGGATATGCACCTAAATAATGCGGGTGTTTCTCATCACCACATCCCAAACAGCTATAATGCAATGTTATTTGTGGTAAAGGGTGCAGTACATATTAATGACCGTGAAATTGCTCGCCAAAACGAAATGGTTATTTTAGATAACCAAGGTGACACACTAACATTAGAATCAATGGGCGACACTATTGTGCTGATGTTAAGTGGTGAAGCAATTAATGAGCCGGTAGTCGGCCAAGGCCCTTTTGTGATGAATACACAAGAAGAGTTAGCACAAGCATTTGATGATTATGATAATGGGAAGTTTGGTGTATTAGAATAATGATTAATTGCTAATATTTAAGAACTAAAAACAAACAACACCAGTCACAACTCATTGATTTTGTGGCTGGTGTTATTATTTTGTACTGACAAATTTAGTACAAAGGGACAACATTTAGCGAAAAATTAATGTAAACGTGATGATTTGTCAGAATCGTCTTCGTCTTCTTCAGCTTCATCATCGCCATCTTCATCATCATACTCAGCATCAGGATCTTCAAAGTAAGTTCCCCAGCCATCGTAATAGACACCCATTTTTTCAGCTAAATTCATTAACTGTTCAACTTGCGCATCAATAAGTTCTGCATTAAGACCACTTTCACTTACGGCATCAAAACAGACTAAAATTTGCCCTGATTCAACTTCTATTTCTTCAGGTTCTGTCACTTCATAACCCAGTTTAAATACTTCAACGGCTGCTTTTTCTAATGTTTCAAAATCTTCACAAGAGATGTGATGTTCGATAGCATACAGCGCATCGGGATCACTACCATCCTCAAGTAATTCTTCAATAATCAGCCGAGTTTCTTCACATTGTTCTGCTAATTCTTTGCTGTCCGCCATAATCATGCTCCGCAATAGTCTGAAAAGGTATCCGGCTCATTCTCCCACAGCCAGAATCAACACACCATACCTAATCGCGCGCTCGTTAAGTTCTCTCTTTCTATTAAAAGTTTTCTTTCGGGGGTTGTTTGTGAATATTTATTGATATAAATTGAATATAAATTCAATGAGAGGATAGATTTTTTATGAACCCATTTTACCAAAAATCATTTTTGCGGTTGCTAGATTTTTCTCCTACAGAGATCCAGCAATTACTTACGTTATCGGCAAAACTTAAAAAAGCAAAAAAATCAGGTAATGAAATTCAATACCTTACTAGCAAAAATATTGCCTTAATCTTTGAAAAAGACTCAACACGGACTCGTTGTGCTTTTGAAGTTGCTGCATTTGATCAAGGTGCCAGAGTGACTTATCTCGGTGGTGGTAGCCAAATTGGCCATAAAGAATCAATTAAAGATACAGCCCGTGTATTAGGTCGCATGTATGACGGTATTCAATATCGTGGCTATGGGCAAAAAACAGTGGATGCACTAGCACAATATTCTGGTGTGCCGGTTTGGAATGGCTTAACTAATGAGTTTCATCCAACACAATTACTCGCAGATTTATTAACAATTACAGAGCATCAAACCAAACCATTGTCTGACACTGTTTTTGCTTACTTAGGTGATGCTCGTAATAATATGGGAAACACCATGCTAGAAGCAGCCGCATTAACAGGAATGGACTTACGTTTAGTTGCGCCAAAAGCCTGTTGGCCAAATGCAGAACTCGTTACACAATGCCAAACTATCGCGAGTAAAAATGGTGGAAAGATAACCTTAACAGAAGAGGTTGCAGCCGGTGTTAAAAATGCTGATTTTCTCTATACCGATGTTTGGGTTTCCATGGGAGAACCCAAAGAAGTTTGGCAAGAACGTATTACCCTACTCAAGCCTTATCAGGTAAATATGGATGTCATCAAATTAACCGGCAATCCTAACGTTAAATTTTTACACTGTTTACCTGCATTTCATGATGAAGAAACCACGATGGGTAAAACGTTAGCACAAGAATTTAATCTATTTGGCGGCTTTGAAGTGACAGATGAAGTGTTTGAGTCAAAACATAGCATTGTGTTTGATGAAGCAGAAAACCGTCTTCACACCATAAAAGCGGTTATGGTGGCAACTCTTGCAAATCCTTTCTAAAATACATATTCATGCAAAAACACCGTATTTTTTATCCTAAAAAGAGCGGTGTTTTATGCATTTATCTTCAATCTCTTTGATTTTTAAATTAAAAAAAATTATTTTGCAAAAAATAAAAGCAAACGCTTGCGTGCGAATTTAAGATGCGTATAATGCGCCACAATTTGTCAGGAGGAAAGATGAAACAGCGCCTATTCCAGTTTGTCTCAATAAAATGCACCCTACCATCGGGTCGCAAGCGCATTCTCTTTTTTCCAACAATCCTATTTTTTAAAACCCCTCTATTTGAGGGGTTTTTTTTGGCCTGCAAAAAACCATTCATCGCACTATTCCATCTCATCGCACGAGGAGAACTCAAATGACTAATCCGCTCTATCAAAAACATATTATTTCCATTAATGATCTGGACAGGGAAGATTTGGAGTGTGTTCTCCGTGTTGCTGATAAATTAAAACAGCAACCGAATAATGAATTATTAAAAGAGAAAGTCATTGCCAGCTGCTTTTTTGAGGCATCAACGCGTACTCGCCTCTCTTTTGAAACAGCCATTCATCGCCTTGGTGCATCTGTCGTCGGTTTTGCTGATGGCAGCAATACATCACTAGGTAAAAAAGGGGAAACACTGGCGGATACAATTTCGGTCCTTCGCACTTACGCTGATGCGATAGTCATTCGTCATCCTCAAGAAGGTGCAGCGCGCTTAGCGGCCGAGTTTGCTGGCGATATTCCAGTACTCAATGCAGGCGATGGTGCAAATCAGCATCCAACTCAAACTTTGCTGGATTTATTTACCATCAAAGAAACTCAAGGCCGATTAGATAACCTCAATATCGCAATGGTCGGTGATTTAAAATATGGTCGAACAGTACACTCACTAGCGCAAGCCTTAGCCAAATTTACAGGTAATCACCTCTATTTTATCGCGCCTAAAGTATTAGCGATGCCAGAGCATATACTGCACTTACTTGAGGAAAATGGTGTCGAATATAGCCAACATGAAACGCTTGACGAAGTAATGCCAGAGCTAGATATCCTCTATATGACAAGAGTGCAAAAAGAACGTTTAGACCCTTCTGAATACGCCAACGTGAAAGCACAGTTTGTTTTAACCACTGCTGATTTAACTCATGTGAAAGACAATCTAAAAATTCTTCATCCACTACCTCGCATTGATGAAATCACCACTGATGTAGATAAAACCCCTTACGCTTACTATTTTCAGCAAGCAGGTAACGGTATCTACGCACGTCAGGCATTACTTGCCTTAGTTCTGAATAAAACACTGGTTCTTTAATAAGGAGCACACCATGACACATGATCACAAATTAAAAGTTGAAGCAATTAAACGTGGCACTGTGATTGATCATATCCCAGCGCAGGTGGGCTTTAAAATCCTATCGCTCTTTCGCTTAACAGAAACAGACCAAAGAATTACTGTCGGTTTTAACTTACCTTCTGAGAACTTAGGTAAAAAAGATTTAATTAAAATCGAAAACGTGTTTTTAACCTCAGAACAAGCAAACCGTTTAGCGATGTATGCACCACAAGCTACGGTGAATATTATCGACGATTATCAAGTCGTTGATAAAATGGCATTAAGTTTGCCAGAGTTACTTGAAGATGTAGTTCCATGCCCTAACAGCAACTGTATTAGCCATAATGAACCCGTACAGAGCAGCTTCCGCGTTAAAAAGCTAGCCACAGACGTTGTATTAACCTGCAAATATTGCGAAAAAGAATTCGAGCGTCATGCCGTTATTCGTTAATTCTTTTAACTATCTGCTCGAAAGGGCAGATAGTTTTTTATTAGCTAATCTGTTGAATAACAAATTCTTTCCCACCTATAATAAAATGAATTAATTTACTATAATTAGAATCTGGGTTAGCAATAGAAATAACAACACTGATAAAAAATGCGAAAAATGTAAATATAATAGAACCCAATGCACTTTTTAACCCAGCTTTCCACCATCCTTCTCTATAGCGTTTGATCTCTTTAATAATTGAAATATTTTTAATTTCATCTTTAGCAAGATCAATAGCTATTTCTGTATATAATTCAGCAAACCTTATCAAGGATAATTCAGCACTATTTTTTAAACGTAATAAATATTCATCATTATAAATTAATAAGAAATTATTCAAATCACTCAATGGAATATTATTAGTATTATGTTTCTTTCTATATGACTCAGCCCATTCGTGCTTCTCTTGTTTATACATAGCATATGCAAGCATCCCTGAAAAAAAAGATTGGGTATCATTTTGATTAATATTAATAACAAGTTTTTCAAATATATTATTATATCTTTCATTATTTTTTATTTTATAATCATCCATAATAACTATCTCAGTTTTACTGCTCTACTCATTTTGCCTTACAAAATAACCACATTAATAATCCAGCCTCTCTAAATGCCTTTGAATAATGGTTCATATCTATTTTTTTTACCTTACCATTTATATATACAACTCTCAAATTAGAAAAAGAATTAATATTTATCTTAGCCATTACAAACCCCTTACATTAGTTTATTTTTAAATTATTTTATTTAATAAAATATAAATTTAAATCTGTACCAAAAAAAATAGAATTAAGATAAATATAAACAAAATTAAAAGAAATTCTAGCGAGTTTACAAAAGGTACTTTATTTTAAGACTGATTATTTACGACTCGTCATTATTAATAAATGTTTACTATAATTATTAATAAAATTAATTTTATTATTTATACAATAAAATACTAATTCACACTTATTGTAGATATTTTATCTACATAGAATCGCCAAATTCGTTCTTCTGTTTGATTTCACTTTTTGTCACCATAGCCATCAAGGATATATCCGCAAAACTATTTACTTACTCTCTTTAACAGGGACGAAATATCGTCTTCTGCGGATAGACTTATGCAAACGAAAACTCACTTATTACTTTTAACGCTGTCACTTGCTGTATTTGGTGTAATTACAACTGAAGTTGCAGTTATCGGGCTTCTACCTCAATTAATAGAACAACTTAATATTACTGCACCACAAGTTGGCTTTTTAGTCAGTATTTACGCCATTGTGGTCGCAATTACAGGTCCTGTGATTACTTTATTATTCGGTAAATTTAATCGTAAAACTATATTGTTGGTTATTATGGCGCTCTTTATTGTCTCTAATACTGTTTATGCTTTAACTCATCAATACCATGTTATTTTGCTATTTAGAATTCTGCCTGCATTAACGCACGCCCTATTTTTTGCCATAGCACTAATGGTAGCAGCCAATTCAGTACCCGTTGAAAAATCGGCACATGGTGTTGCAATTGTTTTTTCTGGGGTCGCGGTGGGGATGGTATTAGGTATGCCTTTAAGTGCTTTTATTGCTGAAACTTGGTCGCTTAATATGGCATTTTGCTTTGGAGCACTTACCAGCATTATTGCTTTTCTGGGTATTGCTATTTTTATTCCTTCGATGAAAGTCACACAACCACTAAAAGTTCGTGATCAATTAAAAGTACTAACACAATTTAATGTTTGGTTAAGTATCATAACTGTTACCCTTATTTTTTCTGCTATGTTTGCCGGTTTTAGCTATATCGCTGATTTTTTGGTTAATATCACCGGTTTTTCTAACAATATCACCAGCACATTACTCATTGTTTTCGGTATTAGTGGCTATATAGGTAACTTTATTTTTAGTCATTATTTACAGCAAAATACGATTAAAACCACACTGACTTATCCCATTTTATTTAGCTTAATCTATTTTGTTATTTGGTTAACCGGTGCTCATACATTTGCGATGATCCCATTAATTATTGTTTGGGGAATGCTCCATACTTCTGGGTTAATTGTATGCCAGACTTGGTTAATGCGAGATGCAAAAGCGGCACCTGAATTTGCCAATAGTCTTTATATCGCTTTTTCTAATTTAGGTATTACGGTGGGGTCTATGGTAGGTGGTTGGGTTATTTTACACCTAGAACTAAAAATGATTATGTGGGTAGGAATACTTTTTTCATTATTAGCCTTAAGCACAATTTGGTTGCGAGTACGCTTACCGTCACTGAATACTCATATTGCTTATCAATCAGAAAATTAATTAAATCCCCCTTCTTTTGCCACTTGAAGCAATGCATCTGCAATATAGCGGGTTTTAGGTGGCACATTGCGTCCTTTAGGCCACATCATATGAATAGCCGATTGATATCCTTGCGACTCAGGTAACACTCGTTGTAATTGACCTTCTTTAAGTTTATCGCCAATCATCCATAAAGGCAGTTGAGCAATACCATTACCTTGCAGCGTGGCCTCTAACATTGCATCACCATCCGCCAATTCATAAAAAGGAACAGGAGTATATTGACGAAATGTATTTCCCTCTTTTAATGTCCAATAAAAAGGCGTTTCTTGGCGAAATCCAACAATACAACGATGCGCTGATAACGCATCAATATCTTTAGGATGCCCTTGTTTTTGCAAATATAAAGGTGAAGCACAAAGCACTAATTTTTGAGTCGTGAGTTGTCGTGCAACCACATGAGTACTATCAGGTAAATGGCCGATTCGAATGACGAGATCCACACTTTCATCATGCATATCAATATAGCGTTCACTAAAAGAGACACTCATTTTAAGTTGAGGCTGTTTATCCATTAGCTTAATTAAAATGGGCATAATACATTTGCGACCAAAAGCAGCAGGCAAATCGATACGCAGTTTTCCTGTTAATACAGACTGATGTTCTTGAATTTGATGATTCGCTTGCTCAAGAATAGTCAGTGCCATTTGACATTGCTGGAGGTAATGTTCCCCTTCCGATGTCAAAGTTAAACGCCGCGTTGTTCTTAAAAAGAGAGTGACACCAAGATGTTCTTCTAATCGAGTCACACTTTTCCCTACCGCGGACTTTGTTATCCCTAAACGGGAGGCAGCACTAGTGAAGCTTCCTGTTTGAGCCGCGGCAACAAAAGCGGTAATACCAGCAAGTGAGTTAAACTGAAACATAAATTCCTACTACTGTTTTAGCCAAATCTAAAAATAATACTGAGTTTGTTTATTATAGAAGATTTAACCCTTAAATGAATAAAGGCTAGAGAAGCAAAAAATATAAACTTTCAAAAATCCATTATTTATAAAAAAATTTTCTATAAAACCCCCGTTAAACACGATAAAAAATGATGTTATATCGGGATCTTTACTTAAGTTCATTTTCTTTTTATCTATATAGACTTTATGATAAAGCCTGATATCTATCATATTGCTAATACTACCCGCTGGCTATAATAGCGGCGTGCTAACTCAGCGTTAGCGTCAATCTTATAAAAACAGGAGTTATACATGTCTTACGAGATTAATACCGAAAAAGCCCCTGCTGCTATCGGCCCTTATGTACAAGGTGTTGATTTAGGTAATTTAGTTATTACATCAGGCCAATTACCTGTTGACCCTGCTACCGGTGAATTTGTTTCTGACAACGCCGCAGAGCAAGCCCGTCAATCTTTAGAAAACGTGAAAGCGATTATCGAAAAAGCAGGCTTAACTGTTGCTAATATCATCAAAACAACTGTTTTCGTTAAAGATTTAAACGATTTTGGTACAATCAATGCTGCTTATGAAGCATTCTTTAAAGAACACAATGCCGCTTTCCCAGCACGTTCTTGCGTAGAAGTTGCTCGGTTACCAAAAGACGCAAAAGTAGAAATCGAAGTTATCGCTATCCGTTAATTTCGTCACAATTATTTATATTAAAAAAGCAAAGGTCTCTTTCTGAGCACTTTGCTTTTTTTATGTTCTCACTTTTTGATGGATAATTTATCACTTCGCTTTTCGGCACATATTTACAATCTCACCAAGCCCTCGACTTGCCTGATGTAGCAAAAATACCTTGATTTAGATCAGTATTTATGAAGATTATTTCCCTTTCAATTACTATATATTGTGCTTTAATACTTGGCGACATACAACATATAGTAATTATACACATCTTATCCACAATAAGCCTAAATGCAGTGCCATCGCCTGTTTTTATGGGATTTAAGCCTGTGGATAAACAGTTAAGGAGTAGGATTGTGAAAACCATAGTGATAAAACGAGACGGATGTAAAGTCTCTTTTGACCAAACCCGCATCAGCGATGCTATCAAAAGAGCAGCCGTAGCTTGTGAGATCACTGATGATGATTATTGCGAATCTGTCGCTCAATCTGTTTCGCAATCTCTCGCAGGACGTTCAAATGTCGATATCCGTGAGATCCAAGACGCCGTAGAAAATCAGCTGATGGCTGGCGAACATAAAGATGTTGCCAGAGCCTATATCGAATACCGTCATGACCGAGATGTTGCCCGTGAACAACGTGGCAGGTTAACTCAGGAAATCCGAGGTCTTATCGAACAAAGTGATGTCTCTATTCTTCATGAAAATGCGAATAAAGACAGTAAGGTTATCCCAACTCAACGCGATTTACTCGCGGGTATTGTGGCTAAACATTACGCAAAATTACATATCCTGCCAAGAGATGTGGTACTAGCTCATGAACGCGGTGAAATTCATTATCATGATCTTGATTATTCGCCATTTTTCCCCATGTTTAACTGTATGCTTATCGACCTTAAAGGCATGTTAACTAATGGGTTTAAAATGGGTAATGCCGAAATTGAGCCACCTAAATCAATTTCAACAGCAACCGCAGTAACAGCACAAATTATAGCGCAAGTTGCTAGCCATATTTATGGTGGTACAACAATAAACCGTATTGATGAAGTACTGGCTCCGTTTGTTAAAGCCAGTTATGAAAAAAACTATCAAGTTGCACAAGAGTGGCAAATTGCTGATAAAGAAGCCTATGCTAATGCACGTACTGAAAAAGAGTGTTATGACGCATTCCAATCATTAGAGTATGAAGTAAACACACTGCATACCGCTAATGGACAAACACCTTTTGTTACTTTTGGCTTTGGTCTTGGTACATCGAAAGAAGCACGCCTAATCCAACGTTCTATTTTAGAAAATCGTATGGCTGGCTTAGGTAAAAATCGTAAAACGGCGGTATTTCCTAAACTTGTTTTTGCTATTAAAGATGGACTAAACCATAAGTTTGGTGATCCTAATTACGATATCAAACAGCTTGCTCTTGAATGTGCAAGTAAACGTATGTATCCCGATATTCTTAATTATGATCAAGTGGTTAAAGTCACTGGCTCGTTTAAAACACCAATGGGTTGCCGTAGCTTCTTAGGTGTTTACGAAGAAAATGGTGAAATGATCCACGAAGGCCGTAATAATCTTGGTGTTATCAGCTTAAACTTACCACGTATCGCAATAGAAGCTCGGGGAGATGAAACCGCTTTCTGGTCACTACTTGATGATCGCCTCGAATTAGCGAAAAAAGCGTTAATGACACGTATTGCTCGTTTAGAAAATGTGAAAGCACGGGTTGCACCTATTCTTTATATGGAAGGCGCTTGTGGCGTTCGCCTAAAAGCTGATGACAATATTGCTGAAATCTTTAAAAACGGTAGAGCCTCAATTTCACTTGGTTACATTGGTGTTCATGAAACGATTAATGCACTCTTTGGCACTCAAAAACACGTTTTTGACGATGAAGTATTAAGAGAAAAAGCTGTCGCGATTATTAATCGTTTAAGAGAAGCCACCGATCAGTGGAAAGCAGAAACAGGTTATGGCTTTAGCCTTTACAGCACGCCAAGCGAAAATCTGTGTGATCGTTTCTGTCGTTTAGATGCTGCCGAATTCGGTATATTACCTGGTGTAACGGATAAAGGTTATTACACCAACAGCTTCCACTTAGATGTTGAAAAGAAAGTAAACCCATACGATAAATTGGATTTTGAAGCGCCTTACCCTCCTTTAGCGAATGGCGGTTTTATCTGTTATGGCGAATATCCTAACTTACAGCATAACCTCAAAGCCTTAGAAGATGTTTGGGACTATAGCTATACCCGAGTTCCTTACTATGGCACCAATACGCCTATAGATGAGTGTTATGACTGTGGTTTCACCGGTGAGTTTGCTTGTACCAGTAAAGGTTTTACTTGTCCTCGTTGTGGTAACCACAACCCTGCAAGAGTCTCTGTTATTCGCCGTGTATGTGGTTATTTAGGTAGCCCTGATTCACGCCCATTTAATGCAGGTAAGCAAGAAGAAGTTAAGCGTCGAGTAAAACATCTGGCAAATGGTCAGTTAGGTTAAGATTGTGAATTACCATCAGTATTACCCGGTTGATGTGGTTAATGGCCCAGGAACTCGTTGCACCCTGTTTGTTTCAGGGTGCATACACCAATGTCGAGGCTGTTATAACAAATCAACGTGGTCATTAAATTCAGGTAAGCCATTTACCCAAGAAGTGGAAGATCAGATCATTTTTGATCTTCAAGATAACCGTATTAAACGACAAGGATTATCACTTTCAGGTGGCGATCCCCTACACCCTCAAAATCTTTCTGCTATATTAAAATTGGTAAAACGTATTAAAACGGAATGCCCTGAGAAAGATATTTGGGTTTGGACTGGCTATTTACTCGCTGACTTAACCCCAGAGCAGCAAGAAGTCGTTAAGTATATTAACGTACTGATTGATGGGAAGTTCGTACAAGAACTTTATGATCCCGCATTACTGTGGCGTGGTAGTAGTAATCAGGTGATCCATAAATTGAAGTAATACACATTGAATTAACTGGAGGATGTATGCCTTTAAGTGATAATAAATATGTAAGCTTTTCTGAAGATCATGAATTGAACTACCATTTAAAAAAATGGGGTAAAAAGCAGTCTAAAGCGAATCGAGAGCAACTCGTGAAGCTAGGCACCGAATTGAAAAAGAAACTCGGTGCTAAACATCTCCAACATACTGAAATTGATGCTGAGATAGAAAAAAACCTTTCATCATTTGAGTAATAGTTAAAAAAACCTGCTGATAATAGCGATATTCTATCAGCAGGTTTTCTTTTTCTAGCTTCCTTTTACTTAATTCTAACTAATCACCTTAGTTATCAAATGCGAATCATTTTCAAAAAAGATAGCAAAATCTATTAATTCTGTTTTATTATTATTGTTCTTAACTATTCTTTTTACGATGATTAACTTTATGAAGTCTCTTATTTTATCTTTATTTTCAATCGTTTTACTTTCAGGATGTAGCAGTACTTGGGAGCCGAAAGGCGTATCAGACTACACATTACAAGAAGCAAAGCTTCTTTGTGATCTTAATGCCAATACCCGTTATCCAATACGTAAAGAAGTGCTACAACGTACAGTCTATCGTGATGTGCAAAAAACATGCCGCAAAGACGATAAAGATCACTGTGGTGATAAAAAAACCTACACAGAACGTGTGCCAATGACTGAAAGTTATGTAGAAGATATTAACCAAGAAGATAGAAAACTATTCTATACTTCATGTATGTCTTTAAAAGGATGGGAGCAAAAAAATCATTACTTTTGGGAATAAGCAGAAAATATTAATCTCGTTGCCAATAGAGTTTAGTGCCAAAACCTAAACTATTATTAACCATCTTGATTTCTTGCAATTGTAATTGCCATATGGGGGTATGAATTGCGGCCAACGCGACAGGAAAACGCGAACAATAATGCTGTCTTGCACTCAGTTCTTCAATACCTGTTAGCAAAGACACTGAGCCTGTAAATTGAATACCTTGCAGATTCGAGATACTCATCTCTTGTGTGCTAATACTCCCTGCAACAGATAAATTTTTCTGCATCATTTGAGCGTGACGCGTCTTTTTTTCTGTTAGAAAGATCAGCCGCATTTGCTGCTTATCAAACCAATAAAAACAATTCGCACACCAAATATCTTGCATAGAATTTGTTGTGCACAAAGTAAATACATGGTGTTCGTTTATAAATTGTTTAATTATTTTGAGCGAGTTTATAGGCAACATTATGTACCTGTATAAAATAAAAAGAGACGCTGTTCATCAGATAATTATATCATCAGAACAAGCGTCTTGCGCGTGTCTCTTATTACAGGTTATTTATCGTTAATAATATGCTATTAACGATAAATTTGAGCACTAACAGTCAGATATTCGTCACCTGTAGCACCAATAACTTTATAGCTTGTTGCACCTTGGTCTTTCGCGATTTGTGCAATTTTAGTTGTTAAACCGTCTAAAGTATCATTACCTGAAATAGTGATATACTCACCTGTTGAAGTATGGCTTGTAGATACGCTATCAGCAGCGATTGAACCGAATGAAATAGCACTTAAAGCTAATGTTGCAGCGATTAATGTAGATTTTTTCATAATAAACTCCAATTAAATTCTAAGATTTGTTATTTATCGCGGAGTATGTCTCTGTGATGTGATTTATATTATGCACTTTCATTTGACTTTAAAATTAGCAATAATTGCTGTTCTTATTCAAAAAAATTGATTATCTTTTTATTGAAATGAGTGATTAACATCACAAAATATTTACAACTCATTGATAAGATTGATAGATTTAACATTAATAAAGCTGTAAATTATTCACCTCAACAATTAAGAAATATAATTTATTAAATAAATTTTCAGCACAAAAAGGGAAAATACGATGCCAAGTGAAGTATGGTCACTTTATATCGTTAGAAATCGTTTAGGACATCTTTATACTGGGATCTCGATTGATGTTGAGCGACGTTTTACTCAGCATGAGAAAGGCGTTGGTGCAAAAGCGTTAAAAGGAAAAGGCCCTTTATCTTTAGAATTTCAATGCAAGATAGGCAGTAAACAACGGGCTTTGCAATTAGAATACCAACTAAAGCAACTGAAAAAAAAGCAAAAAGAAAAGCTGATCACAGACCAGCCTTCAGACATTGCATGCTATTTAGCTCAAAGTTAAACCTGTTATGGTTATATTAGCTAAATTGATCAAACAGCGGTGAGTAATTAACTAAACCGTGGATATTTTCAATGCTGCCATTATCCAACGCATAAATTTGAAATGCGTCTTCAGTATCAGGCCATTTACAGTAAAGCCCTTGTGTTTTGGCTGCAACAAATCCTGATTTTTGATAAAAATCAGGCGAACCTAATACCACTACGGCACCATAACCAAACTCATTTAGGATATCAAGGCCTTCATTAATAAGCTGGCGGCCAATGCCTTGACCTTGGAACTCTTTAGCCACAGCCAGAGGGGCAAGTCCAACCCACTGACAATCTTTTCCATCAATATCAACAGGCGTAAATCCGATATAGCCCATTACTTGTCCTTCATCATCAACTGCGACCATACCTAATGTCAGCAGCCCTTCTTCTCGTAAATGTCCTACTAAATCAGCTTCAGCATGAGTAGGAAAACTATGGCGCAAAAGGTTATCTATCGCGGGGATATCAACAGGAATTTCAACACGTATTAGCATGAAGTTGAGCTCAGTTCATGGCTGTGAGTGATGTCTTCAGTTGATTCTTGAAGTCCACTTTTCACAAAATCAGCCAGTTGTAATAAACCAAAACGCAACACAGATGGCATTGAATCTAGTTCAATTGCATCCATCAGGTTTTTTACATATAACCCGAGTTCTGTATCGCCCTCAATTTGTAGGCGACGCTGGAAAAAGAGCGTATCTGGATCTTCTTTGCGAGCAGCAATTAAAATAAGATCATTGGCATTTCCGCTAAAGCTGACATCTTCTTTTTCCAAGCGGCTAACAATTAATTTATCATCACGAACACTGATAAACCACTGTAATTGTAAATCCTTAATTTCGATTTTTAGCCATTTATCTTCTAAAAAATGCAAATCACCTTCAGCGAGTGACTCACGAAATTGCCAGCTTAAAAACTGTTCTAAAATATCACGTTGCAATGCAAATGGCGTAACTTGCAAAGGGTAACGTAAGAAACGAGGGCCATCTTTTACTAGGCGGGTACGAATTTTACTGAACACTTTTTCGGACTCCTTTAAATTAAATAGAGGCTATTGTGCCAGAGATAGACAGATATTCTGCGATCCTATATCAATATTCCGTTAATCCGTTGGTCATATTTTGAGTTATCTTATTTTACTTAAGTTAAACGCACTGTTCTCTGCCCTAAATCAAAACCTTTTTTTATCTTGCTAATTACAATTTCTGATCATTTTTAATCTCTAAAGGGAAGTGAAGATGGAATTGTTATGCCCCGCAGGTAACTTACCTGCACTGAAAGCGGCTATTGATAATGGTGCTGACGCTGTTTATATCGGCTTAAAAGATGATACCAATGCCAGACACTTCGCCGGACTTAATTTCACGGAAAAGAAGCTACAAGAGGCGGTTAATTACGTTCATCGCCACCAGCGAAAATTACACATTGCTATTAATACTTTTGCTCATCCTGATGGCTTTGAACGCTGGCAAAGAGCCGTGGATATGGCGGCATCTCTAGGAGCCGATGCATTGATTTTGGCTGATATTGCGATGCTAGAATATGCCGCCGAGCGCTATCCCCATATAGAACGACATGTTTCAGTACAAGCCTCAGCAACCAATACTCAAGCTATTGAGTTTTATCAGCGTCACTTTGATGTAGCTCGAGTCGTACTTCCTCGTGTGCTTTCTATTCATCAAGTCAAACAATTAGCACAGAGTAGCCCAGTACCTTTAGAAGTATTTGCTTTTGGCAGCTTATGCATTATGGCTGAAGGACGATGTTATCTTTCGTCTTATTTAACTGGCGAATCCCCAAATACGGTTGGCGCTTGCTCGCCAGCTCGTTTTGTTCGTTGGCAACAAACACCACAAGGCATGGAATCGCGTCTGAATAATGTACTCATAGATCGTTATTTACCTGATGAAAATGCGGGTTACCCAACATTATGTAAAGGTCGATACCTTGTTGATGACCAGTGCTATCACGCATTAGAAGAACCCACCAGCTTAAATACGCTATCTCTACTGCCTGAGCTTATGGCAATGAATATTGCCTCAGTGAAAATTGAAGGCCGTCAACGTAGCCCCGCTTATGTTACTGAAGTAGCAAGAGTTTGGCGTGCAGCCATTGATCAGTGTAAAAAAGATCCTCAAGGCTTTAATACCAATCCACGTTGGATGAATGCGTTAGGAAATTTATCAGAAGGAACACAAACAACCTTGGGTGCTTATCACCGAAAATGGCAGTAATAAGGATTTGAAAATGAAATATGCTCTTGGTTCTGTACTTTATTATTGGCAAAAGGCGACGCTTGAAACCTTCTATGAAAAAGCCAAAGCATCAAATGCGGATATTATCTATTTAGGCGAAACCGTATGCAGCAAACGTCGTGAAACAAAACCACAAGATTGGCTAAATATTGCTAAAGAAGTTGCTAAAAGTGGTAAACAAGTCGTTATTTCTACATTAGCGCTTTTACAAGCGCCTTCAGAACTTAAAGAGATCACAAAGCTTGTTGATAATGGCGAATTCTTAATAGAGGCTCACGATTTTGGGGTCATCAATATGCTCGCTGAGCGCCATTTACCTTTTGTAGCAGGTCATGGGCTTAATTGTTATAACGCCTACGCGCTGCGTTTATTGCACAAACAAGGAATGATTCGTTGGTGTATGCCTGTCGAGCTTTCTCGTGATTGGTTAGATAATCTTTTAGCACAGTGTGAAACATTGGGTATTAGAGACAAATTTGAAGTTGAAGTATTTGCTTATGGGCATTTACCTTTAGCTTATTCAGCGCGTTGTTTTACCGCTCGTTCAGAAGACAGATCAAAAGATGATTGTGAAACCTGTTGTTTAAAATATCCACAAGGCCGCGAAGTATTTTCTCAAGAAAATCAGCAAGTTTTTATACTCAATGGCATACAAACACAAAGTGGCTATTGCTATAACTTAGGTAACGAACAAACCTCAATGGCAGGATTAGTCGATATTGTTCGTCTTTCACCTGAATCAGAAGCTATTTTTGCTACCTTGCAGAAATTTCGCCAAAATGAACAAGGTCAGCAACCTATTACAACAATTCAACACCATGATTGTAATGGTTATTGGCGTAAATTGGCTGGATTGGAGTTGGTTGAGTAGACAATCTAAACCACTCTATTTTATTTCATCATAGAGTGGTCTTATTCTTCCCAAGGTAATTTTGATTGTGAGGTTTTAATTAAATCAAATTTTGGGGTTAAATACACTTTAACTGATAAGATTATAATGTATTACCTACTTGGTTCCACCACGATGATACATCCAATGACGAAACTGATGAGTGATATGTCTTAACTCACCATTGCGTAGCATTCCTACAAATACGCCCAGCGCGGTGTAAACTAAGCCTAAAATTAACATCATCACGATATCACCCAATATACCTTGGAATGACATACCCATTTGATTAATCCCCGCCATCGCGTTTACAGCCCATGTAGAAGGAAGTGCGGATGAAACAGCGAATACCCAATCAGGCATTGCTTGCAAAGGCCAAATAGTGCCTGAAATATAGAACACAGGCGTGGTAACAAATGCTAGCGTTAAATAAATCATTTCCACACTACGTAAGCATTCTGTGATTAATTTACCTAATCCCAATACTGCTAATAAAAATGGGAAAGTTAACATCCATATTTGATAAAGCGGAGCTTCCTGGCGATAGCCCAATATCCAAGGCCATAATGCAAAAAATACGGTAGATAAAAATAACCAAATAGGAATAAGTGCAGATAATGCACCAAGATAAACAGCTAAAGGCGGTTTACCTTTTGGTGTACTTCTCACCGCAATACTCACTCGGACACAAGCAATTAATAAGGAGTGTTGTAATAACATCACTAATAAGCCCGGAAAAACAATTGCCGCAAAGCTCACACCGGGGTTATACATCGTGATTGTTTCACTTTGAATCGGCTTTAATAATATCTTCGATTGCTCAGCACTGAAACCTGCGTTCTGTAAAATACGATTATTGTAAGAATCTAATAACTGTTGATAGGCAAGCATTAGCTCTTGTTGAATTTGTCCACTGGCTAAACGGTTAGTGGCATCACCAAATACAGGAACCGTGACATCTTTGCCATTAAGTAATTTTTTTTCAAAATTGGTGGGGACAATAATAATGGCAAATAGCTCACGCATAATCATATCGTGACGAGCTTCCTCGAGATTATCGTAATTTTTTACACTCAGTTTGGGCGTAGCATTTAATGAACGAATCAGTGAATAACTAGCAGGACTATGATCTTGATTAATTACCGCAACCGGAAGCTCCCACAACACTGGTTTTGCATAAACTAAACTCATCACACAAAGGGATACAATCAACAACATCCACATTGGCTTTTCTAGCATTGACAATAAGACACGTTTAAACGTTTGAAAATACATCTGCATCATGCAACACCTACCTGTAATTTCAATCGTTTAAAAATACGTTTACGGATCAGTAGTGCAATAGCCACAGGATAAATCAGCAATAACAAGCACACATAGATAATACCTTGTAGCGATACCTCTCTTAAGAAAATATCAAACATCGCATTTAATGCGTGAGTTAAAGGCTCTAAATTAGAAATGATCCGCGCCGGTAAAATCATCGAAAGTTCAGGTACGGCCATACCTGAAAATGCCAAAGCAATACTCACAAGCATACCTATCATACTGTAAGCAGCAATGGCGCTGCTGGTAAACGCAAAGAGCAGTAACCCCACACTCTGTGCAGCTATAATATAAAAGAACCCCACTAACACCATATACAACGGATTACCGTTAACTTTTGCACCTGAAAAGTGTACCAATGCCGCTAACTCAACAATTAATAGAGTGAGAAAAAACAACGTATAAGGAGATAATTTACCAATTAAAGCAAAAGTGAATGGTTTAATATTGAGTAGCATATTGCCTCGTGACAGAGAATAGATAGTACATGTCACGACAAATAGCTGAAGCATATGAATCGTTGCAGCAAATTGTTGATAATAGATATAACTACCACTTGCATTAAAGAGGCTGTCATAAGAGAGAGTCACTTTGGCTAAAGGTGGTACAGGTTTATGCATTTCTTGTGCTAATACCGTGCGATATTGTGCATTTAATTCGGCTATTAACCCACTGAAATCCTGTATGGCGTAACTGCCTGCGGCATAATATAAGCCATTATAATACATACGTACTGTGGGCTGTTTTCCAGCAAGTACCCAATTTTGAAAATGGCGAGGAATAGTAAGAATAGCGTAATCTTGCGCACTACCTAATCTTTCCATTGCTGTGCGTGGATTACCATCCAAGGTATTTAATTGCGCATGAGAGCCTGCATTTAAGTTACGAATAAGTGTTCTTGATAACGGACTATTATCGTTATTAATTACAGATACCGGTAAATTCAGCAATGTGCCTTCAGAAAAGTTAGCGCTTATTAACGTAAACAACATCAATGGAAACAGCCAACTAAGCCAGTGGAAAACGGGGCTACGAACTGCCATATGAGTTTCTCGCGAAAACGCGCTATTAAATCCTCGCCAAGCTGCCTTTACTCTCATTATTCGTCCTTATTTATCCCAGCGCCATAATGCGCTCATACCCGGACGCAGCCCTTCAATTTGTGTTGTCGGATAAAGTCGAACTTCAAAAGTTTTAAGGTCAAAATCACCCGTTGCACGCGTTGCTCTTTTCGTAGCGTAATCCCCCATTGGAGCGATATATCGTACTTGCGCCTCAATTTCTTTATTACCTAATGCAGGAACCACCACTGTAATGCGATCACCTTTGCGGATATCAGCCAAGATATCTTCTCTTAGGTTATAAACAAAATAAGCTTCAGGAATACGAATCAGTGTTGCTAATGGACTATTTGCATTGAAAAGTTCACCAATTTCAGCAGGAATTGGGCCAACTTCACCATCAACTGGTGCTTTAACTTGTAGATCTTCTTGCTGGATCTTCAGTTCAATCAATTGTTGTTCTGCTTGATCTAACGCTGCCGTATATTTATTACGTAACTCAATACGATCACCATTTTTAGCTTCATCAAGATCAGCTTGTGCAGCGCGAACTCGCTGATTCGCTACATCTCTACTGCGTCGAGCATTATCTAACTCTGTCGCAGAAACATAACCTTTATTGGCAACAGCACTAATACGTTGAAAGTCTCTTGCTGCATTAGCAGCCTCAACACTGGCTTGAGATAAAACAGCGGTTAAATTACGAATGCTCTCTTCTCTTGTACCGTGGAGTGATAAATCTAATTGAGCTTGAGCCTGTGCTTTAGCCGCTTCAAGCGCAGCAACTTGTGCATTAAGTTCAGGGCTTTCTAATGTAATCATTAATTGCCCTGCTTTTACATCATCACCACGCTCAATATGACGCTCAATAACGCGACCTTTTGCTTTAGACGCAACAATAACTTCAGGTGCGTCAACTTCTCCTTGCAGCAATAAATATTGATTATGCGCGCGGAAAAGTATGGCTAATGCGATTAATATCAGCATTAGTAAAATCAGATAAATTGCACTTTTTTTCATATAACGATTAGACCTTAATAGTGAAGTAGAACACTCACTGACAAGTTATATTACACAAAAACATCAAATCCTTTTAAGAATTTTGTGCGCTAGATCACTGATGTAGAGGAATATTTTATTTGATAGATCACAGTTATTAGAAACAGGAAAGGTTACAATCCATGCTTATCAAGAGTGTCATTTAATCATTATCGAAATTTGCGATAATGCAGGTCTTTATCGCCCTCAGTGTCCTTCTCATGAGTTAGGACTAGGTATGAGGCTGGTGGATAAACGATTGAAACTGCGCTATGGCGACCTTTATGGCGTTGTTGTTGATTATCAACCTGACGAATTTACTAAGGTCAAAATCTGCTTACCTTTAGAGAAAAGTATGGATAACACAGCATAATAATGAATATATTAATTGTTGATGATGAGCCATTAGCTCGTGAAAACTTACGTTGCTTACTTGAAGTAGAAAAAGATATTCATATCGTTGGCGAATGCAGCAATGCCATTGAGGCTATTGGCGAAATACATCGTAAAAAACCCGATGTCGTCTTTGTTGATATTCAAATGCCTCGTATTACAGGGCTTGAAATGGTAACAATGCTTGATCCTGAACACCGTCCTTATATTGTTTTTCTGACTGCTTTTGAAGAATACGCTATTCAGGCATTTGAAGAACATGCATTTGATTATTTACTCAAACCACTAGAACAAGAACGTTTAAGTAAGACACTGAACCGTCTACGCCAAGGAAATAAACAAAATATCGATTTATTAACGCCACCAGAAGAGCGTTTAAAGTGTATTCCTTGCACCGGACATAGCCGTATTTGGCTAATGCCAATAGATGACGCAGTATTTGCGACATCAAGACTTAGTGGTGTTTATGTTACCAATAGCCAAGGGCAAGAAGGCTTTACTGAGCTGACATTACGCACATTAGAAATGCGTACACAGCTTGTACGTTGTCATCGCCAATATTTGGTAAATATGGACTACGTGAACGAAATTATTTTTGGCGATAGCGGCCAAGCCGAATTAATATTGCATAATAATAGTAAAATTCCTGTCAGCCGACGTTATTTAAAACCTTTAAAAGAAGCAATAGGTTTAAGTTAATTAAATAGCAATGAAAAAATAAAAGGATATAAAAATAGGATGGAACCTATTTATTTAAGGTATAGCTATTAAAGTTTATACAAATCGTATTGAAATGCGTGATCTTCATACTCAAGAAGAAACTTCAGCAGAAAGTCATTTTTCTCATACTCGAATGTTAATTGGTGATTTTTTCCTGCTATTAAAGCCATTCAGGCTGTGCTTGAGCGTGTGAATATTAATACTACCTCGCTATTTTGTAAAAAGAGAGATGTCGTCATTCATCCTTTAGAAAAAGTGGAAGATGGCTTATCTAAAGTTGAAATACGTTTATTTAAAGAAATCATCACTAGGAGCTTTAATAAAAAACATAAAAAAATCGTCATCAGTGCAAAATTAGCACCACTTGTAGATGCAGAAATAATTGCGTTAATTAGTAAAGCTGAATAATGAAGTAAATGGGTATTTAAATAATTATGAATATTTTTCTAAATACTCATTAAAGACTTGTTGATATTGCTGTCGAGTAAAAATAAGTTGTTTAATCATTCTAATTCTATGTTCATCAAGATCTAATGCATCTTCGCTATCTAAGCCATCGTCATAAGCAATATTACGCCATTTTACATATCCATCATTAATTTCCAAATCACAGGAAATAACAGAACAATAATCACAACCACAATGGCAACGATAAAGTACCAATCGGTTATCTTCTAATTGGGTAAAGACAGGTTTTATCCCTAGATATTGGTCTATTTTATTGCCAATAATTTGGCGATGGTCATAATCAGGAAACCGAGTTTTATCTACAACAAAAATATCAAAATCAAAATTCAAAAAACGCCAATCAGTTTGTTTATTAAAACCAAGCCATTCATCTAATGCTTTTCCATCGACATAAAAATTAAAATAATAATTTTGAGTTTCAGTATCTAACTCAATACAACGTAATTCTAATTAATTGGTTTGATTCCTTGGCATTGATTTCCTTCTTCCTCATATTGATAAATACAGTTCGTTATACTCCTTTTGTATCATCCAAGTAGGCATAAAAAAACCAGTCCATTTTCACAGACTGGTTTTTATTTTTATCACTAATTCAGATTAAAACTGAATTAATAGCCTTCTCTCTTATTGGTTATGAGAGCTGCTACGACGACGAGGAGTACCTTCGTTGCTACGGCTACGGAAGTTTCCACGCTCACCACCACGTTCATTACTGCTGCGTTCACCGCTGTTAGCACGATCAGCATTACCACGGCGTTGTGGTTGTTCAGCATTACTGCTAAAACGACGACCACCTTGTGGCTGACCTTCACGACGGCTGCCGCTATTGCTGCTGCCACCACCACGACGTTCGCGGTAAGGTTGTGCATCACCCACTAATTGCATATTCAGTGGTTTGTTCATGATACGCGTGCGAGTAAAGTGACTTAATAAGTCTGTTGGCATACCTTTTGGTAACTCGATAGTTGAGTGAGAACCAAATAATTTGATATTACCAATATAACGGCTGCTGATATCACCTTCGTTAGCAATTGCACCAACGATATGACGAACTTCAACACCGTCATCGCGACCTACTTCAATGCGGTATAAATCCATTTCACCGGCTTCGCGACGTTCGCGACGAGGTGAACGCTCACGGTCGTTATCACCACGACGACGATCATCACCACGACGATCATCACGATCATTAAATTCGCGGCGTGGACGACGAACTGGATCTGGTGGAAGAATAAGCGCGCGCTCACCTTGTGCCATTTTCAGTAATACCGCAGCTAATGTTTCCATATCTAACGCTTCTTCACCCGCTGGCGCTAATTTTGGTAACAGAGCACGATACTGATCCAGATTGCTTGTTTCTAATTGTTGAGTAATTTGTTGTGCAAATTTTTCTTGACGACGTTGGCTGATGAGCTCTGCATTTGGCAGTTCGACTTCAGGGATTGTCATCTTCATTGTGCGTTCGATATTACGCAGTAAACGGCGTTCACGGTTATCAACAAATAAAATTGCACGACCCGCACGACCCGCACGACCTGTACGACCAATACGGTGAACATAAGATTCTGAATCCATAGGGATATCATAGTTCACAACAAGGCTAATACGGTCAACATCAAGACCACGAGCAGCAACATCTGTTGCGATCAGGATATCTAAACGACCATTTTTCAAACGCTCTAATGTTTGTTCACGTAATGATTGGTTCATGTCGCCATTTAATGCCGCACTGTTATAACCGTTACGCTCTAACGCTTCAGCAACTTCTAATGTTGCGTTTTTAGTACGAACGAAAATAATTGCTGCATCAAAATCTTCCGCTTCAAGGAAACGAATTAGCGCTTCATTTTTACGTGCGCCAAATGTCATCCAATAGCTTTGGCTGATATCTGGACGAGTTGTTACGCTGCTTTGAATGCGAACTTCTTTAGGATCATTCATAAAACGGCGTGTAATACGACGAATTGCTTCTGGCATTGTTGCAGAGAACAGTGCTGTTTGGTGTTCTGCTGGGATTTTACTTAAGATATTTTCAACATCTTCGATAAAGCCCATGCGTAACATTTCATCAGCTTCATCCAGTACTAAACCTTTCAGTTTGGATAAATCTAAAGTGCCACGATTTAAGTGGTCTAACAGACGTCCTGGAGTACCAACAACAACTTGTGGTCCTTGACGTAATGCACGTAATTGTACGTCATAACGTTGACCACCATAAAGTGCAACAACATTCACTTTTGGTAAATGTTTAGCGAAATCTTCAATAGCTTCAGCAACCTGTACTGCAAGTTCACGGGTTGGTGCTAATACTAAAATTTGTGGTGCTTTTAATGATTCATCAAGATTGTGTAATAGTGGCAGGCTAAATGCAGCGGTTTTACCACTACCGGTCTGTGCCATACCTAAAACGTCATTACCGTTTAAAAGAGAAGGAATACATTGTTGCTGAATTGGAGAAGGCTTTTCATAGCCTAAGTCATTCAGTGCAGTCAAAATAGGTGCTGATAAACCTAGATCAGCAAAAGTCATATCGGTTTCAGTAGTCATTGTCACTGTGCCTCATTCATTATGGCAGCCAGTTGACATAACATACCGCATGGTTTGTCGGTCTTTATCATCTAAAATGTGAACTGGCTCAAATTATATTATTAAACGAACAAACAAGCCCTCATCCTTCATAGATGATGGCTTTCAAACTGATCAGAGAAATGTTCGTCAGCTATTGCTGGTCCGATTCCGCTAGGTCTTCTTGTTGGCCTAACAGCGCTAATTCCAACAATGCATAGCGGTGCTCAACAAAGTTATGTGCGTTGTTGGCAACCGTCAGCTTGAATAACGCTTGTGCGCTATCCATGTCCCCCAGACTTAGGTAATACTTACCTAAATAGAAGTTAGTTTCACTGAGATGCTCAGCGAGCGAAGTGTTATCGGTTGAAACTTCACCTAGTTTTGTCATCAATGTTTTTTCATTGATATCACCTAAGTAAAATTCAACTATATTCCATCCCCATTGCCCCGTTTTATTCGCCTGCTGGTATCGCTGTTTCAGCTGTTGTTTAGCTGAATCAGTGTTTATTTCTTTTTCAACAAGATATAACCAAAGCGAACGAATGGGGTCATTTGGATCGACCTGATAAAACGCCTGCAGATCATCCTGCGCCAATTTCAATCGGCCACCGTAGTATAAAGCGATACCACGATTAAAACGCGCATTATTGTAAGTTGGATCAAGCTCTAAAACAGAATCAAACGCTTCGTATGCAGCATCATAATTTGCTGCTTGCGTAAAATAGATACCTAGAAAATTAAATATTTCTAGCATATCGGGTCTCATTGATAGCGCCATTGAAAAATCATTACGCGCTAATGCTCTTAAACCGAGACTATCATACAGCACACCACGCTCATATAAAAGCTGTGCGTATTCATCTTCGGTTAATGAGCGGCTCGCAAGGATCTGTTCTATACGAGCCAATATCACTTCTTGTTGTAAAGAAGGCTGTAGTGGAGTAGCAAAAACTGCATTCTGACGCCATTCTGGGCTAGTGCTGCATCCTGAAATAAAGACGAAAGCAGCAATAGAACAACCGCGCAGAAATGTTTTCATTTCCAACTCCCAAAGTCAGACTCTTTCAACAAAAAGCATTCAATGACGTCCTATTTGTCAGTAATAATAAATCCCTACCGATACCTATGTCTAGATACCGGTAGTAGAATATCATTAATTAGCAGATTCTTCAGATGAAGTTTCTGTTGCTTCCTGCTGATTTGCTTGTGCTTCTTTCATGCTCAAGCGAATGCGGCCTTGACGGTCAATTTCCAGTACTTTAACAGGAACTTCTTGTCCCATCGTTAAATAATCACTGACTTTCTCAACACGCTTATCTGCGATTTGAGAAATATGAACCAAACCTTCTTTGCCGCCACCGATAGCAACGAATGCACCGAAGTCAACAATACGGGTTACTTTACCATTATAGATACGGTTCACTTCTACTTCCGCCGTGATTTCTTCGATACGAGCAATTGCCAGTTTCGCTTGGTCACCGCTAGTTGCAGCAATTTTCACAGTACCGTCATCTTCGATTTCGATAGTTGTACCTGTTTCTTCGGTTAACGCACGAATAACAGAACCACCTTTACCGATAACGTCTTTGATCTTGTCTGGACTGATCTTGATGGTATGAATGCGTGGTGCAAACTCAGAAATATCAGCACGAGGTTGGCTAATTGCTTCTTCCATTACACCTAAAATATGTAGACGAGCGCTTTTCGCTTGGTTTAACGCAACTTGCATAATTTCGCGAGTGATACCTTCGATTTTGATATCCATTTGTAATGCGCTGACGCCGTTACGGCTACCCGCAACTTTAAAGTCCATATCGCCTAAATGGTCTTCATCACCAAGAATATCTGAAAGAACAACGAAGTTTTCGCCTTCTTTCACAAGACCCATCGCAATACCTGCAACAGATTCTTTAATTGGTACACCTGCGTCCATCAGTGCTAAAGAAGCACCACAAACAGAAGCCATGGAAGATGAACCATTTGATTCTGTGATTTCTGAAACCACACGAACGGTATATGGGAATTCTTCAAGTGTTGGCATTACTGCTAATACACCGCGTTTTGCTAAACGGCCATGACCGATTTCACGACGTTTTGGTGAACCCATCATACCGGTTTCACCAACTGAGTATGGAGGGAAATTATAGTGCAGTAAGAATGAATCTGTGTGTTCACCCATAATATCATCGATATTTTGAGCATCACGCGTTGTACCTAATGTAGCAGTAACCAGCGCCTGAGTTTCACCACGAGTAAATAGTGCTGAACCATGAGTACGTGGTAATAAACCAGTGCGAATATCTAACGCACGTACCATGTCTTTTTCGCGACCATCAATACGTGGCTCACCAGCTAATACACGAGCACGAACAATGTTTTTCTCTAAGCTAGAGAAAATATCATTGATTTCGCCTTCGTCTAATGTTTCGTCTTCAGCTAATAAAGTCGTTACTACTTCATCGCGGATAGCATCGATTTGCTCATAACGTTCTTGTTTTTCAGTAATACGGTAAGCATCACCAATACGTGCTTGAGCAATTTGTGCAATACGGTCATGTAAAGGTTGATTAACGGTTTCTGGTGCCCAGTCCCATTTCTCTTTACCCACTTCTGCAACTAATGCATTAATATTTTCAATCACAACTTGTTGTTGATCATGACCAAATACTACCGCACCTAACATTTCTTCTTCTGATAATAAATCAGCTTCTGATTCTACCATCAGTACCGCACCCGCAGTACCTGCAACCACTAAGTCTAATTTACTGACTTTCAGCTCATCAACGGTTGGGTTCAGAACATATTGGCCATCGATAAAGCCAACACGTGCACCACCAATAGGGCCATTAAATGGCACACCTGACAGTGCTAAAACCGCAGAAGCACCAATCATTGCAACGATATCTGGGTTAACTTGTGGGTTAACAGAAACAACAGTAGCAACGATTTGAACTTCGTTTAAGAAGCCTTCTGGAAATAATGGACGTAAAGGACGGTCAATTAAACGTGCAATTAACGTTTCGCCTTCACCAGGACGACCTTCACGACGGAAGAAGCTACCTGGGATACGGCCAGCAGCGTATGAACGCTCTTGATAGTTAACCGTTAATGGGAAGAAATCTTGACCTGCTTTAACTTTTTTCTTGGCAACAACAGTAACAAAAACAGCGGTGCCGTCCATGTCTACCATTACAGCTGCCGTTGCTTGACGAGCCATCATGCCCGTTTCAAGCGTTACGGTATGTTGACCGTATTGAAATTTACGAACTGTAGGATTCAGCAAAATAATATCCTTTATCTTATTGTCGCCACATGTTTAGCGACGATGAATGATCTTTTCTCCGCTACGTCCCCTCGCGACTAATGAAAATATTTTCCGCATTGTATTAAAATATTTTCATTAGCCGCGCGAATTGTCGTAACTAGAGAATCTAAATAACAATCACCACATTAAAACATAACGACTAGTATTAAAAATAGCACGTTCTAGTAGAAAAGGGGCCAACAGGCCCCTTTCCACTGAAACTCGCTTAATTAGCGGCGCAGACCTAAACGTTCGATCAGTGCAGAATAACGAGCAACATCTTTACGTTTCAGGTAGTCCAGCAGATTACGACGGCTGGAAACTTTACGCAGCAGACCACGACGGCTGTGGTGATCTTTTTTATGCTCTGAAAAGTGACCTTGCAGGTGGTTGATTTCTGCTGTCAGCAGTGCAATCTGAACTTCGCTAGAGCCGGTATCGTTAAGACCACGACCGAATTCAGCAACGATTTTTGCTTTCGCTTCAGTACTTAGAGACATAATAAACTCCAAAATGATATAAAATATTTAGATAGCCAATCTCTAATTCAGCTACCCAACTCAGCCACCTAAACAGATAGCCGCATTATTCTACGCTGCAAACACAGTTTGCGCAAGAATTGCTATTAAGTGTTATCAGTTGTGTTGTATTCAACAACCACTCTTTTAGGTGCAACCAGTCCATCTCTGATAATCGCTAAACCAATAAATTTTTCTTCATCACCTTCAGTGACTCTAAGTAATTCACCTTCAGCAATATCATGGTTAACTCTAACAGGTTGACCTAATTTTAAGTATCCCGCAATAACCGTGGATAAGTTAACAACAGGGAAATGAGCAACTGCGGTATCCATTGGTAATAATAACGCATCAAGTCGAGAAAACGGCTCGTCTTCCATTGATTGTGCTTCTTCAATCAATTCTCTCAATTGCTCAAGTGTTACCATACGTTCTTTAGGATAATCAGCAACTTCTAATCGACGTAAAAAAATAACATGTGCTCCGCAATGTAATTTCTCACCAAGATCATCGATTATCGTACGAATATAAGTTCCTTTAGAGCAGTGAATTTCAAGCTCTAATTCGTCATTTTCCCAACGTATAAATTGTAGTTCATAAACAGTAATAGGTCGCGCTTCACGTTCAATTTCAATGCCTTGTCTTGCATACTCATACAAGGGTTTACCTTGATGTTTTAATGCAGAGTACATTGAAGGCACTTGTAACGTTTCGCCACGAAAGCTATCTAATGCACTATCCAATGCTTGTTGTGTAAACTCAATTGGACGTTCTTGGATAATTTCGCCATGTGCATCAGAAGTATCCGTTCGTTGCCCTAAACGCGCAATAACACGGTAACGCTTATCTGAATCCAACAAAAACTGAGAAAATTTAGTTGCCTCACCTAAACAAATAGGTAGCATTCCTGTTGCTAAAGGATCCAGTGCCCCCGTATGCCCTGCTTTACTTGCATTGAACATACGGCGGACTTTTTGGAGCGCATCGTTAGAGGAAATATCTTGGGGTTTATCGAGTAACAAGACACCGTTAATCTCACGCCCCTTACGACGCCGCGCCATTACTCTTCCTCTTTATGACGACGTTTTTCATCATCCTTAACCACATTAGTTACAAGGTTAGACATACGCATACCTTCAACTAATGAGTTGTCATAAGAAAATGTCAGCTCAGGCACAACACGTAAACGCATCGCTTTACCCAGTAATGAACGAATAAAACCCGCAGCTTCATTTAATGCTTTTAAGCCATTAGCAACCATTTCTTCTTCGCTTTCTTCACCACCAGATAGATTAAAGAAAGTCACGAAAACTTTGGCGTAAGCCAAATCACGTGAAATTTCAACACCTGATACGGTAGCCATTCCAATACGAGGATCTTTGACTTCACGCTGTAAGATGATTGCGATTTCTTTTTGCATTTCCTGAGAAACGCGTTGGGCACGGCTAAAATCTCTTGCCATTTTATCTCTCCCTGGCAATACAGCATTTTCTCTGATTGCCACTATTGATTCTGATTCAAAAATAGATAACTTCTAAAGAGTATACATGATGTGGCGTCTTACGACTGCTTTCTGCTCATATGCACTTTAGAAATAAACATTTTTCTTCGTTGCTATTTTACCCTGTTCTCTTGCTTTCATAAATTACTGAAAGCCAATCTATTTCGGTTATATTGAAAAATAAAGGAGAAAAATAAGCGAGGATAAACAGAGCAAAGAAGGGAATAAGAAGGGAGCTATTAAGCTCCCTTTTAAAGCAAGACGTACTAAATTAAGCAATAGAACGTTTGATTTCGATAACTTGGAACACTTCAATCATGTCGCCAACACGGACATCGTTGTAGTTTTTCACACCGATACCACATTCCATACCATTACGAACTTCGTTAACGTCATCTTTAAAGCGACGTAATGACTCAAGCTCGCCTTCGTAGATAACCACGTTATCACGTAGAACACGGATTGGGTTGTTACGTTTGATGTTACCTTCAACCACCATACAGCCTGCAACTGCGCCGAATTTAGGTGATTTAAACACATCACGGACTTCTGCAAGACCCATGATTTCTTGTTTGTATTCAGGTGCTAACATA
This sequence comes from Proteus hauseri ATCC 700826, assembly GCF_001654965.1. Taxonomy (GTDB): domain Bacteria; phylum Pseudomonadota; class Gammaproteobacteria; order Enterobacterales; family Enterobacteriaceae; genus Proteus; species Proteus hauseri. The sequence continues at coordinate 129,165 of NZ_LXEV01000011.1, read as the reverse complement.
CCGCTCATGGCCAGTTTGATTTCATCAATCAGGCTATAGATAACGGAGTAGTAACGTAAATCAACACTTTCTTGTTCAATAATACGACGCGCTGATGCATCTGCACGCACGTTAAAGCCAAGGATGATTGCTTCAGAAGCTGCTGCTAAAGTTGCATCTGTTTCAGTGATACCACCGACACCAGAACCAATGATTCTCAGTTTCACTTCATCGGTAGACAGTTTAACTAATGCATCAGTAATTGCTTCACAAGTACCTTGAACGTCAGTTTTCAGTACGATGTTCAGTTCAGAAACTTTGCCTTCTTCCATGTTAGCAAACATGTTTTCCAGTTTAGATTTCTGTTGACGTGCAAGTTTCACTTCACGGAATTTGCCTTGACGATACAGTGCAACTTCACGCGCTTTCTTCTCGTCACGAACAACTGTCGCTTCATCACCAGCAGAAGGAACGTTAGACAGACCTAAGATCTCAACTGGCATTGAAGGACCAGCAGACTGAACTTCTTGGCCTAGTTCGTTACGCATTGCACGAATACGACCGTATTCAAAGCCACACAGAACGATATCACCTTTATTCAGTGTACCTTCACGCACAAGAATAGTTGCAACTGGACCACGACCTTTATCAAGGTAAGATTCAATAACAACACCACTTGCCATGCCTTCTTTCACTGCTTTCAGTTCAAGAACTTCTGCTTGCAATAAGATTGCATCCAGTAATTCATCGATACCAAGGCCTTGTTTTGCAGATACATGCATAAACTGAGTCTCACCACCCCAATCTTCTGACAAAATGCCATATTGAGATAGCTCAGTTTTAACGCGATCTGGGTCTGCTTCGTGCTTATCGATTTTATTCACAGCCACAACGACGGGTACGTTAGCCGCTTTAGCATGCTGAATTGCTTCGATAGTTTGAGGCATTACGCCATCATCCGCAGCAACAACGAGAACAACGATATCTGTTACCTGAGCACCACGAGCACGCATTGAAGTAAACGCGGCGTGACCTGGGGTATCAAGGAAAGTAATTTCGCCTTTATCAGTCTTAACGTGGTAAGCACCAATGTGCTGAGTAATACCACCCGCTTCGCCTGATGCAACTTTCGTTGAACGAATATAGTCAAGTAATGATGTTTTACCGTGGTCAACGTGACCCATGATAGTAACAACTGGCGCACGAGAAACCTCGCTTTCTTCACCAGTATCACGGTCATTCATAACTTGTTCTTCTAATTCGTTTTCACGACGTAAAATAACTTTATGACCCATTTCTTCAGCAACTAGCTGTGCCGTTTCTTGGTCTAAAACCTGATTAATGGTTGCCATTGCGCCCATTTTCATCATGGTTTTAATAACTTCAGAACCTTTTACAGCCATTTTGTTTGCTAGTTCAGCAACAGAAATGGTTTCACCGATGATAACATCACGGTTGACTGCAACAGCAGGTTTGTTAAAGCCTTGCTGTAAAGTGCTGCTCTTACGTTTGCCTTTCTTATTAGAACGACCCGCTGCACGTGCTTCTTCACGATCCGCTTTTTCAGAGTGGCGGTTATTTTTCTTAGCACGAGGTGCTTTAGCAGTACGACCGCGGCGGCGATCACCTTCTACTTCTGCATCGCTTTCATCTTCTGCATCACGAGCATAACGAGATGTAGTTACATGATAGTCCGCGCTTTCTGTTTCAGGAGCCTTAGGTTCAGCAGTCCATTTTTCAGCGTTTTCTTCAGCTAAGCGGCGTGCTTTTTCTGCTGCAGCGCGCGTCTCTTCTTCAACTTTAAGGCGCTGTGCTTCTTCTGTTTTACGTTTCAGTTCAGCCAGTTCAGCATTGCGACGTGCTTTATCCTGATCTGCTACATCAGCTTTTGGTTTATCGTTTTGTTTCACTTTATTTTTTTCCGCTGCTTCGCGCTTAGCTAATTCCGCTGCTTCACGTTTTGCTTCTTCAGCTTCACGTTTCGCTTTTTCTTCGGCCTGTTTCTTGGCCTCTTGTGCTTCACGTTTTGCTTTTTCTTCAGCTGCGCGCTGTGCTTTTTCTTGTGCTTCGCGCTGTGCTTTCTCTTCTACTTCGCGATGCGCCTTTTCTTCCGCTTCACGCAGCGCCTGCTCTTCCGCTTGTGATTTTTCAATTACATCACGGTTCACATAAGTGCGTTTTTTGCGGACTTCGATGGCTACTGATTTACTTTTGCCACCTGTACCAGGAACACTTAACGTACTACGAACTTTACGTTGCAGTGTCAATTTACTTGGCTGGCCAGTTGATATGTCTTTATCACGGTTCAACCAAGCCAGCAAGGTCTCTTTCTCTTTTTGGGAGACAGAATCAGAGACGGTCTTCTCAATACCAGCATCAGCAAACTGCTGTACTAAACGTTCAACCGGTGTCTGAATTTCTTCTGCCAGTGATTTTACTGTTTCATCTGTCATTCTGTTCCTTCCTGCTCAGTTATTATGCATCATTCCCAAACCAGCAGATATTACGTGCGGCCATAATGAGTTCGCCTGCGCGCTCACTATTTAAACCTTCAATATCAGTTAGGTCGTCGATACCCTGTTCGGCAAGATCTTCCAGTGTGCAGATACCACGGGCAGCTAGATCAAATGCTAAAGAGCGCTCCAAGCCTTCAAGGGCTAATAAGTCCTCAGCTGGCTGGTTATCGCCTAGGCTTTCTTTTTGAGCTAATTCAATTGTCGTTAATGCAGCTTTGGCTCTTTCACGTAGAGCTTCGATAGTTTCTTCATCTAAACCATCTATGGCTAACAATTCGTCAATTGGCACATAAACTAACTCTTCAAGGGTAGAGAAACCTTCTTCAACCAAGACGGTTGCGAAGTCTTCATCAATGTCGAGATGCTTAGTAAATATTTCAATGGCTGCGTTTGCTTCCGCCTGATGCTTAGCATTCAGGTCATCAGCAGTCATGACGTTTAATTCCCACTTGTCATCACCGCGATGTTTTTTCAGTAATTGAGCAGCAAGACGAACGTTTTGACCGTTACGGCCTATCGCTTGAGCTAAATTACTACTTTCAACTGCCACATCCATTGTGCATTTGTCTTCATCGACAACAATAGAAGCAACATCTGCCGGAGCCATTGCGTTAATAACGAATTGTGCAGGATTATCATCCCACAGAACAATGTCAATTCGTTCGCCGCCCAGTTCACTGGAAACAGCTTGTACACGCGCACCACGCATACCAACACATGCACCGACTGGGTCGATACGTTTATCGTTGGTTTTTACTGCGATTTTGGCACGAGATCCTGGATCACGAGCGGCGGCTTTAATCTCAATGATTTCTTCGCCAATTTCTGGCACTTCAATGCGGAATAATTCAACCAGCATTTCAGGGCGAGAACGAGTAACGAAAAGCTGTGCGCCACGTGTTTCGGTACGTACATCGTATAACACACCACGTAGACGGTCACCAGGACGGAAGTTTTCACGTGGAAGCATATCTTCACGTAGAATAACGGCTTCCGCGTTGTTTCCTAAATCTAGGGTGATGTTATCACGGTTCACTTTCTTCACAACACCGGTGATAATTTCGCCTAAGTGTTCGCGGAATTGATCAACAACCATTGCTCGTTCAGCTTCACGTACTTTTTGTACGATAACTTGTTTAGCCGTTTGTGTTGTGATTCGGTCGAAAGTAACAGATTCAATTTGATCTTCAATGAAGCCACCTAATTCAATTTCAGGTTCTTCATATTGTGCAGCTTCAAATGTAATTTCGCGGGTAGGCTGAGTCACTTCCTCAACCACAAGCCAACGGCGGAATGTATCAAAATCCCCCGTTTTACGATCAATGCACACACGCACATCAATCTCTTGTTCATATTTTTTCTTAGTTGCTGTCGCCAGTGCGGTTTCCAGTGCTTCAAAAATCTTTTCACGAGGAAGAGATTTTTCGTTAGAGACCGCTTCCACAACAGCCAGAATCTCTTTGTTCATCCTAGTTGCCTCTTCAAAACTTAAAAGTGGGGTACCAGGTTAGCTTTCTGGATGTTGCTCAGTGCGAACACTTCGTCTTTACCATCCACAGTAACCGTGATCATTTCGCCGGCGACAGATTTAATAATGCCCTGCCATTTGCGGCGGTTTTGCATTGCAATTCGTAATACAACGGCGACTTCTTCACCGATAAATTGCTCATAATGCGTTGTAGTGAATAAAGGTCTTTCTAAACCAGGAGATGAAATCTCAAGGTTATAAACTGTTTGAATCGGATCTTCAACATCCAACACAGCACTGACCTGGTGGCTGACATCAGCACAATCATCAACAGTGATACCATCTTCACTATCAATATAGATACGCAATGTTGATTCTCGGCCACGAATAAACTCAAGACCAACAAATTCGAAGCCTAATGCTTCTACTGGTGCTGAAACCATCGCTGTTAATTTTTGCTCTAATGTGGACAAAACCACCCCCAAGGCATAAAAAAAGGGCCTATAGCCCAGTATTCTATTCTCTGATAACAAAAAACCCCGAAATTCGGGGCTTTATGCAACTGGACCCTGTAAATTGCCATTCGAGAATAACCTCTTCTTACGGCACATTCCACTCAGGATCATAATCGATTTACAAGATGATTAATGAGAAAAGTGCTGTATTGTTAGAAGTGGTTGCGGGGGCCGGATTTGAACCGACGACCTTCGGGTTATGAGCCCGACGAGCTACCAAACTGCTCCACCCCGCGTTCGAAAAACGTGGCAAATTTTACGCTGATAACAAGCAAAACGCAAGTTATCTGGAATAATGGTGCCGAGAACGGGACTTGAACCCGTACGCCCGTTTTGTAGGCACTACCACCTCAAGGTAGCGTGTATACCAATTTCACCACCTCGGCACTTGAATGAGACTGTTATTTATAACTCAAAACCTAACAATCTCACTTTAAACTTTACTTAGATTACTGCGGAATATCTGTTTTTGCTGGCGCTACAGGCTGGGCTGATTGTTCAGCTTTCTTTTCTTCTTCTGCAGTCTGCTCGATAGACATCCACTTACTGTCTTCGCGTACAGTTTTATTGGCACTTAAATTACCTAAAATCAGGCAAAGTACAATAAACACTGTTGCTAAAACAGCGGTCATACGGGTCATGAAATTAGCTGAGCCGCTTGAACCAAATACTGTACCGGAAGCACCTGCACCAAAAGAAGCGCCCATATCAGCACCTTTACCCTGCTGTAACAGGATCAGGCCAACCAGCCCTGTTGCTGCAATGATAAGAATAACAATGAGTGCTGTATACATTTGCGTTACCTATTCTATGGAACTTATCGCCTCGGCGATAACCTTCGATTGCTTCACCCGCTCTAGCTAAACGACCTTACTAAGCGGGTGTGAATACTAACCAAAGCTGAACTGACAAGCAAGGTTATTTTTCTATAAAGTGATTGATTGAAGAAAAAAACAGCAATTAGCCAACGTGTTTTACTGCATCAGCAATACGGTTTGCCATCGCTGTGACTTGCTCTTCATTTTCGCCTTCAACCATCACACGAATTAATGGTTCAGTGCCCGATTTACGTAATAGAACACGACCTTTACCTGCAAGCTCTTCTTCAACTGCCTTAGCGACACTTTGAACTTCAGGGGTTTGTAGTGGATCATGACTACCCGTAAAGCGAACATTAACCAATATTTGAGGTAATAATTTCATACCGCTGCATAAATCATGCAGGCTCATATGATTACGTACCATTGCACTAAGCACTTGTAACCCAGCAACAATACCATCACCCGTTGTCGTTTTATCAAGTAAAATAATATGACCCGAGTTTTCAGCACCTAAACGCCAACCTTTTTCTTGCAGTTTTTCAAGAACATATCGGTCACCTACTTTAGCTCGAACAAAAGGGATACCCAATTGTTTCAGTGCTATCTCTAATCCCATATTACTCATCAGTGTGCCCACTGCGCCACCGCGTAATTGCCCCTGACGTAACGCTTCTCTTGCAATAATATAGAGAATTTGGTCGCCATCCACCTTCAATCCTCGATGGTCTACCATAATAATTCGGTCACCATCACCGTCGAAAGCTAAACCAACATCAGCACCTTCTTCCACTACTCTTTTTTGCAGCATACGAACATCTGTTGCACCACATTCATCATTAATATTAATACCTGTTGGATCACATCCAATAGTAATGACTTCAGCACCTAGCTCACGAAAAACATTCGGCGCGATGTGGTATGTAGCACCATGAGCACAATCAACAACAACTTTTAATCCATTAAGGTTATTTTCGCTTGGAAACGTTCCTTTACAGAATTCAATATAACGCCCCGCCGCATCAACAATACGATTGGCTCTACCTAATTCAGCGGACTCTACACAAGTAATTGGTTTTTCCATTTCAGCTTCAATGGCTTCTTCTACTTCGTCAGGAAGTTTTGTACCATCGATAGAGAAGAATTTAATCCCATTATCATAATAAGGATTATGAGAAGCTGAAATCACGATACCCGCTTCAGCACGGAAAGTCCGTGTAAGATAAGCTACAGCAGGTGTTGGCATTGGCCCTGTAAATGATGCAGATAATCCCGCTGCAGCCAGACCTGCTTCTAATGCAGACTCCAACATATAACCCGAAATACGTGTATCTTTACCGATAATGATTTTACGAGAGCCATGACGAGCTAATACTTTACCCGCAGCCCAGCCTAATTTTAAAACAAAATCAGGAGTAATTGGGCTATCTCCTACTTTTCCACGGATACCATCTGTTCCAAAGTATTTACGTTCGCTCATTCATTATTTTCCTTTGCAGAAAGAGTCGCTTGCACGACTTTCATCGCATCAACGGTCTCTTTAACATCGTGTACACGAATAATCTGTGCGCCTTGCATTGCCGCAATAACAGCGCAAGCAACACTACCAGCAACACGCTCTTGTGGTGGAACATTTAATAGTTGTCCAACCATAGATTTGCGTGACATTCCAGCGAGTATGGGTAAACCAAAGTGATGAAATTCACTTAAGTGTGCTAATAACTGATAATTATGCGCTAAATTTTTACCAAAGCCGAATCCTGGATCAAGAATAATTTGATTTTTTTCAATCCCAGCATCAATACAACGTTGGATATTTTCTTCAAGAAAACGACTAACATCCATCACCACATTCTTATAATGTGGCGCTTGTTGCATTGTTTTAGGGTCACCTTGCATATGCATGATGCAAACGGGTAATCCCGTTTTAGCAGCAGCTTCCAATGCACCAGGTTCTTGCAATGAGCGAATATCATTAATGATAGCTGCACCCACTTTTGCTGATTCGGTAATAACTTGCGCTTTTGAAGTATCAACAGAAATCCAAACATCGAAACGTTGTCTTATTGCTTCAACAACAGGAACCACTCGATGTAGCTCTTCTTCAATGCTCACATCACTTGCACCAGGTCTTGTTGATTCGCCACCAATATCAATAATCGTCGCGCCTTGTGCAATCATTTTTGCCGCATGATTGAGTGCATCATTAAGTGAGTTATGAGTACCCCCATCAGAAAAAGAGTCTGGGGTTACATTTAAAATTCCCATAACTTGAGGTGTTGCTAAACAAAGCTCTCTATCATTGGCAATTAATTTCATTATGTTGATACCTTTATAAAAAAACCCCAGAAGCCTGGGGTTTGTATTTTACAGCTTACTCATTTATCGCCTAAATAGGATTAGTGAGTATTGTTATCAGACGGTGTGTCACCATCCGATTTAGGTTCATTCGCAACATGCGATTGTTCTGGTTGTGCTGTTGTGGTGTTAGAACCACTGTTGCCATTACCATCCCAGCCAGCAGGTGGACGTACTTCACGACGATTCATTAAGTCATCAATTTGTGGTGCATCGATAGTTTCATAAACCATCAACGCATCTTTCATTGAATGCAGAATATCGATATTGTCCATCAGGATCTGGCGAGCACGAACATAGTTACGGTCTACAATTGCTTTAATCTCTTCATCAATTGTACGTGCCGTATCATCAGACATATGTTGTGCTTTAGCGACTGAGCGACCTAAGAAGACTTCACCTTCTTCTTCCGCGTACAGTAATGGCCCTAATTTTTCAGAGAAGCCCCACTGTGTCACCATGTTACGCGCAATGTTTGTCGCTACTTTAATATCGTTAGATGCGCCTGTAGAAACATGTTCTGAACCATAGATAATTTCTTCAGCTAAACGACCACCATATAAAGTTGAAATCTGACTTTCTAACTTCTGGCGGCTTGCGCTGATTTGGTCACCTTCTGGTAAGAAGAATGTCACACCTAATGCACGCCCACGAGGAATAATCGTTACTTTATGCACAGGGTCATGTTCAGGGACTAAACGACCAATAATTGCGTGACCAGCTTCATGATAAGCCGTTGATGCTTTTTGTTCTTCGGTCATTACCATTGAACGACGCTCTGCACCCATCATGATCTTGTCTTTAGCTTTCTCGAACTCAACCATAGAAACAACACGTTTATTACCACGGGCAGCAAACAGTGCAGCTTCATTAACTAAGTTAGCTAAATCAGCACCAGAGAAACCAGGAGTACCACGCGCTAAAATCGCTGGATCAACATCTGGTGACAAAGGTACACGACGCATGTGGACTTTCAGAATTTGTTCACGACCACGAACATCGGGTAAGCCAACAACAACTTGGCGGTCGAAACGACCTGGACGCAGCAATGCTGGGTCTAAAACGTCAGGGCGGTTAGTTGCCGCAATAACGATAATACCTTCATTACCTTCAAAACCATCCATTTCAACCAGCATTTGGTTTAGTGTTTGCTCACGTTCATCGTGACCACCACCTAAACCTGCACCACGTTGGCGACCTACAGCATCAATTTCATCAATAAAAATGATACAAGGTGCAGCTTTTTTCGCTTGTTCAAACATATCACGAACACGCGAAGCACCCACACCCACAAACATTTCAACAAAATCAGAACCAGATATAGTGAAGAATGGAACTTTAGCTTCACCTGCTATCGCTTTTGCTAATAATGTTTTACCTGTACCAGGAGGTCCTACCATTAAGATACCTTTAGGAATTTTACCCCCTAATTTTTGGAATCGACCCGGTTCACGTAGATATTCAACTAATTCGCTCACTTCTTCTTTGGCTTCATCACAACCTGCAACATCTGCAAACGTTGTTTTGATTTGGTCTTCCGTTAGCATACGAGCTTTACTTTTACCGAAAGACATCGCACCTTTACCGCCACCACCTTGCATTTGGCGCATAAAGAAGATCCAAAGACCAATCAGTAATAGCATTGGGAACCAAGAAACAAAAATCTGAGTCAGTAGACTTTGACCTTCTAGTGGTTCACCCGTTACTTTTACATTACGGTTCATTAAAGTGGTCAGCAGGTTGTCATCACGCATAGGCATATACGTGCTGTACTTTGAGTTATCTGTTTTAGTTACATTAATATCATAACCACTTATGCTGACCTCGCGTAATTGGTTATTAGTTAACTCATTGATAAAGGTAGAGTAATCCACCTTACGACTATTCGAATCGCTGGGTCCGAAGCTCTGGAATAATGACATCAAAACGACTGCAATGACTAACCAGAGGATCAGGTTTTTCGCCATGTCACTCAAGGGATTAACCTCATATTACAACTGTGTTAACAAATAGCTTTAGGGTACTAAAGTTTACGCCCTGTGGCTACAATATATACCTCACGAGAACGAGACCGCGAAGCGTCAGGTTTACGAACTTTTACCTTCGTAAACAGGGAGCGTATTTGCCCCAGGTATTCATCAAAGCCTTCTCCCTGAAACACTTTGACAATAAAACTTCCCCCGGGAGCCAGCACATCACGACACATATCAAGCGCTAACTCTACTAAATACATGGATCGAGGAATATCGACCGCGGGTGTTCCGCTCATGTTTGGAGCCATGTCAGACATGACAACCTGGACTTTGTTGTCACCTACTCTATCAAGCAACGCCTTCAATACAAGTTCATCACGAAAATCGCCTTGAAGGAAATCGACTCCAACGATGGGATCCATAGGTAAAAGGTCACATGCGATGATTCGACCTTTGTTCCCTAACTGCTGTACAACGTATTGAGACCACCCACCAGGAGCGGCTCCTAAATCGACAACGGTCATACCCGGTTTAAAAATGTTGTCACTTTGCTGAATTTCATCCAGTTTAAACCAAGCGCGAGAGCGAAACCCTTTTTTCTTTGCTTGTTGAACATATTTATCACTAAAATGTTCTTGTAACCAGCGGCTAGAGCTTGCCGAACGTTTTTTATTGGCCATTGCGTTTTCCAACTATCATACACTTAGCTATCAAAATTTTTACTATCTCACTCATTTAACCTCGTCATAACGACATTTTATGGTGATAAGTGAGAGATGGCGTTAGAATAGTGAGTTTTCAATCCCAACAAAGCAAAAATTAATGATGACTCTTAACAAAAAACAAATTCAACACCTGAAAGGGCTCGCTCATCACCTGAATCCAGTCGTTATGATTGGTAACAACGGGTTAACTGAAGGCGTTCTTGCAGAAATTGAACTCGCTCTGGCACACCATGAGCTTATCAAAGTCAAAATCGCAGGCGAAGATCGAGATGTTAAAAACTTGATCGTTGCAGCGATTGTACGCGAAAGCGGTGCACAGAATGTACAAGTTATCGGAAAAATATTAGTTCTTTATCGCCCTTCACAAGAGCGCAAGATTATTCTACCGAAATAAAACTTATACCTTTATATAAAAATGCCATTACTAACTCTATGGCAAAAAAGGCCTTTTAAGGCCTTTTTTTATATTACCACAGGATAACAGCTGAGTTTTCTATAGAAACGTAAAATTACAAATTAAATATATTTTACATCTAAAACTTCATACTCAACTTGACCACCTGGAGTGTTAATAACAACCACATCATCTAATTCTTTACCAATAAGTCCCCGAGCTATCGGTGAGTTTACTGAGATTAAATTTTCTTTGATGTTGGCCTCATCATCACCAACGATGCGATAAGTTTGCTCTTCTTCAGTATCAACATTTAGCAACGTCACTGTTGATCCGAAAATTACACGGCCATTATTAGTCACTTTTGTCACATCAATAACCTGAGCATTCGATAACTTAGCTTCGATTTCTTGTATGCGACCTTCACAAAAACCCTGTTGTTCTCGGGCAGCGTGATATTCAGCGTTCTCTTTTAAGTCGCCATGCTCGCGTGCTTCTGCAATAGCAGCAATAATTTCGGGACGTCGAACACTTTTTAAAAATTCCAGTTCTTCGCGTAATCTTTCTGCACCGAGAACTGTCATAGGGATCTGATTCATGTGTTAATACCTCAATACTATTCCTAATAAAAAATAGGTATCATCCTGATTTTTTATACTAACAACACAGAGAAAAAGATAAATTTCCTCTTCTCAAGACAAAAAAAGACACAGGCAACCTGAAATTGGGCCCGTCTCTACATAAATTCAGTGAATTAGCGACCTATTTGGCAACTAATTCGTGCTATTGAGAAGTGAAATTAACCTCTCACATTTAAACTAAATCTAACACAAGACTCGAATAGCTTCACGCCTTATCTATATTTATAAATAGATAACTAGACATTTTCTGATAATGACATAATCACACTTATCAACGTTTACTTTTGCCCTCATTGCCCTTTAGTATTACCTACTTGGCAATCAACACTGTAACGTTATCACGCTATAGTCATGGATAGAGAAATTATGCGCTTATTCCCTAATTTACGACGAATACTTTGCACTTTAAGTATCGTTAGCTTTTCAACACAGGCTATTCCTGTAGAAAACTACATAGAATATCTTCCTGACGGAACACAAGTTGGCTTGATAACGCAAACAGTTGGCGCTCCATCGCCTAATCTCACTTACCATGCAAATCAATTAGCACTTCCAGCCAGTACACAAAAAGTGGTAACCGCATTGGCAGCCTTATTACAGTTGGGTGGGGATTATCAATTTACAACAACAATGGAAACCGAAGGCAAAATCAATAAAGAGACACTGAATGGTGATTTAATCTTTCGTTTCAGTGGTGACCCAACCTTAACTCGCCAGCAACTTAGAGGTATGGTGGCTGTTTTAAAACAGTCAGGTGTCACAAAAATTAATGGCAATTTGCTTATTGATACTTCTGCATTTTCTAGCCATGACCAAGCCCCTGGTTGGGTTTGGAACGATATGACACAATGTTTTAGTGCGCCGCCAGGAGCTGCCATTGTTGATAAAAATTGCTTCTCCGTTTTATTGCAAAGCGGCACTAAAGATGGTGATATTGCAACTGTTCGCAAAGCGTCTTTTTATCCCGTTACCGTATTAAGTGAAGTTGAAACCTATGAGAAAGGTTCAACTCGCACCCGTTTTTGTGAATTAGATGTCACTGTTCGTGACTTAAATACCTATGTTATTACAGGTTGTATTCCAAAACGAGATGATGCAATCCCTCTTATGTTTTCAATTCAAGATGGCGCTCATTGGGCCGGAACAATTTTAAAAGAAGAACTACAAAGAGCTAATATTGAGCTTGATGGCTATGTAAAACGCCGTTCCCAAACTAAAGCCCCCGTTACCATTCTTGCTCAAACACAATCTAAACCACTGCATAAATTGCTCACCACCATGCTAAAAGAGTCTGACAATATGATTGCAGATACCGTTTTTAGAACAATAGGTCGTGAATATTATGGTGTAGCAGGCACTTGGCGCTCAGGTGCAGATGCAACTCGGGCTATTTTAAAACAAAAGGCAGGTATTGATTTAAGTAATACCATAATGGTTGATGGCTCAGGCCTTTCTCGCCATAACCTCATCGCGCCTGCGACCATGATGCAAGTACTTCAATATATTGGGGAACATGAGAGCGAACTCAATTTTATTACTATGCTGCCACTATCGGGTCACGACGGTACGCTGCAATATCGTGGAGGATTTCATGAGGCAGGTGTTGATGGCAAAGTATCAGCTAAAACGGGCTCTTTAAAAGGTGTTTATAATCTTGCTGGATTTATGACGACAGCTAATGGACAAAAAGTGGCTTTTGTACAATATGTTTCTGCTTACTCCCCTCCAACACAAAATCGTAATGCTGGTCGAGCCTATTTAGTTCGTTTTGAAACAAATTTGTATAAAGATATGTACAACAATAAATAATTGATGATTCAATAAATACTAATAATAGTTAATTTATGAGAAAAATAAGTTAGCAATAATAATTAATCATAAAAAATGCCTGATAAATCAGGCATTTTCTTTTAATTTACTATTTAAAGAAACGACAAATTAGCGTTTATAAATAAACTCGATACCTTCGTCATCTTCTTCATCCCAATCATCTTCGTCATCTTCTTCAAAATCAGGATTTTCAAGCTGTTCTTTATGGTAATCATCCCACATAAAATCAACTTTATCGCTGCTCTCAACAGTAGCAACCACATCTTGCTCTCGTGGTGTTACATTGAGGAATTCCATGATATTCCAGCAAAGTTTTTTCACACCCTCTTGGTTGATCGCTGCGATCATATAGTAATCGCCTTCCCAACCTAGCGCTTCAACGATAGCTTGTGCTTTCTCTTTTGCTTCTTCAGGATCAAGAAGATCAACTTTGTTGAAAACTAACCAACGTGGTTTTTGGGCTAATTTTTCACTGTATTTTTCTAATTCAGAAATGATAATTCTGGCATTTTCGACAGGATCTGAACCATCAATAGGATCAATATCAATCAAATGCAATAACACTCGGCAACGTTCTAAGTGTTTTAAAAATTGGATCCCAAGGCCAGCACCATCAGCAGCACCTTCAATAAGACCTGGAATGTCTGCAACTACAAAGCTCTGATGATTGTCCATACGCACAACACCTAAGCTAGGTACTAATGTGGTAAATGGATAATCAGCGACTTTTGGTTTTGCTGCTGAAACAGCGCGAATAAAGGTTGATTTACCCGCATTTGGCATGCCTAACATGCCAACATCCGCTAATAACATAAGCTCGAGCAGTACTTCACGTTCTTCACCAGGTGTTCCCATTGTGCGCTGACGTGGCGCTCGGTTAACTGATGATTTAAAACGTGTATTACCTAAGCCATGGAAACCGCCTTTAGCGACCATTTGCTTTTGACCATGAACCGTTAAGTCGGCAATGATCTCATTAGTTGCCAGATCACGAACTCGAGTTCCGACGGGTACGCTAATGGTAATATCTTGACCACGCTTACCAGTACAATCACGGCTATGGCCGTTTTCGCCTCGTTCAGCACGATAAGATTTAGTAAAACGGTAATCGATAAGGGTATTGAGGTTTTCGTCCGCAATCATGTAGACATCACCACCATCACCACCATCACCACCGTCAGGTCCTCCATTAGGGATATATTTTTCGCGACGAAAGCTTACACAGCCATTACCACCATCGCCAGCGACGATTAGGATCTTGGCCTCATCAACAAATTTCATGATTTTACTCCGTATGATAGCCATTAACGTGCTGGATGGCCGAAATTACCCAGAGATGGCCTTTTTTAAATATAAAAAGCCCCGCAACAGACTGTGCAGGGCTTTTAACTCGGTATTTAAAGGACCGGTAATTATTCAGCGTCGATGCTGATAAATTTACGGTTGTTTGGACCTTTAATTTCGAATTTAACTTTTCCGTCAGCTAATGCAAACAGTGTGTGGTCACGACCACAACCAACGTTAGTACCTGCATGGAATTTAGTACCACGTTGACGAACGATGATGCTACCTGCTAATACAGCTTCACCACCGAAACGTTTTACACCTAGACGTTTTGCTTCGGAATCACGACCGTTACGAGTCGAGCCGCCAGCCTTTTTATGTGCCATTGAACTACTCTCCTAAACCTTAAGCGATACCAGTGATTTTAACATCAGTAAACCACTGACGGTGGCCCTGTTGTTTACGGCTGTGTTTACGACGACGGAACTTAACAATCTTAACTTTCTCGCCGCGACCGTGAGCAACCACTTCCGCTTTAACTTTAACGCCCGCAATGATAGGAGCGCCAATTTGAATGTTGTCGCCATCAGCGACCATCATAACGGTGTCAAACTCAATAGTTTCGCCAGTTGCTACTTCGAGCTTCTCTAAACGAATAGTTTGACCTTCGCTGACTCGGTGTTGTTTACCACCACTTTGGAAAACCGCGTACATATAAACTCCGCTTTCCGTGCACTCTCAATATGATAATCTGAGCGCACAATTAAAATATTCACATAGGGCGCGAATTCTACGCAACTTTAATGTCGATGACAAGTACAGATCGCAAACTACCGTTAAAAAAAAGAGTTTTTTACACGATATTTATTTCAGCAATTTTTAAAGTACAATCTAAATTATAAGAGAGTAAAATCTGTGGCATGATAATTTTTTATTAATAATAACGCGCTCATTGGCGAGCCAAAGTCGAAAAAACATGAATTTAGAATCTATTATAAAACTGACATCCACTGATATGACGGCGGTAAATGAGGCAATTCTTTACCAACTGAATTCAGATGTTTCTCTGATAAACCAGCTCGGCTACTACATCATTAGCGGTGGAGGAAAAAGGATCCGCCCAATGATCGCAGTACTTACTGGCAGAGCTTTAGGTTATCAAGGGGACAAACATATCTCGGTTGCTGCACTTATCGAGTTCATTCACACCGCAACATTATTACATGACGATGTTGTTGATGAATCAGATATGCGTCGAGGAAAACAAACGGCAAATGCGGTATTTGGTAACGCTGCCAGCGTATTAGTCGGTGATTTTATCTATACACGATCCTTTCAGATGATGACGGATCTCGATTCAATGCGTGTATTAAGATTAATGTCTAGCGCAACAAACGTGATTGCTGAAGGTGAAGTTTTACAATTAATGAATTGTAACGATCCTGATATTACTGAAGAAGACTATATGCAGGTTATCTACAGTAAAACAGCCCGTTTATTTGAAGCCGCATCTCATGCATCGGCTATACTTTCGGGCGCAACGCCTGAGCAAGAAAAAGCATTCCAAGATTATGGTCGTTATCTTGGTACCGCTTTTCAGCTCATTGACGATCTGCTTGATTATGATGCAGATAATAGTCAGTTAGGTAAAAATACGGGTGATGATCTTGATGAAGGGAAACCAACATTACCACTGTTACATGCAATGCATAATGGCAATGAAGAAGAATCTCTACTCATTCGCCAAGCAATTGAACAAGGCAATGGTCGTCATCTGCTCGATACTGTTTTAGCTACCATGAAACAGTGTGGCTCTTTGGAATATACCCGCCAAAAAGCAGAAGAAGAAGCTGACAAAGCCATTGAGGCCTTATCTATTATTCCTGACTCATCTTATAAAGATGCGCTAATTGGGCTTGCACACGTTGCTGTACAACGCCAATCTTAATCGTAATGAAAGAGTATTAAGCATTACTTAGAAGCCCTCCAGAGCGACTATGTCGATTCTGGAGGACTTTTTAATTTTCGCAGCACTTCTTCATTTTCACGTTCTATCGCGTCTTGATTATCGGCATCGATATAACTAATCAATTTTGACAGCCCTTCGCGTAAAACAAACTTTACAATTTTCTCACGCTCAGATTTTGTTAACTGGTAATAGGCTTCAACCCAAATAAGAAAAGCATCCTGTCGCTTAGATAAATATTCTGCAGGAGGTTCATGAGCTGCTAAGACACCAATAACCTCATCAGGTAGGCTTTTTATCGAGTATTCGACGGCTTTACCCTGCACCCCACGTTTGCGACGATTTTCCCATCCTTCACGGCGAGCCATCAAGTTAACCCCTTGCGGTGAATTGGGTAATCCCGCAAGCCCCACTAATTCTTTTGCTGTATACCATTCTTTTTTCATGATCTCATCTCACATTCAACTAAGAGGTTAGTCAGATATCTGTTGCGGATAACGCAATAATCATTCTTTAAAATCGCTCAATCATTGACGACTTTTTCTAAAAAACTCCTAATACCATCTCGCAATATCAGCTCTGTTAATGTTTTTTGTTCACCATCATTTAGTTGTTGGAATGCTTTCACCCAGATAACGAGTGGCTCCTCTTTATTTAGTTTGTAATGTGCTAATGGTTCATAAAGTTCCAAAGCAATTAAAGTTTTTTCTGGGAAACAAGAATAATGATATTCAACTCCACTACCTTGTTTATTATTCACTTTCTTTTGTTTCAACCAAGACTCACGTTTTGCTTTCGCATTAACACCCTGTGGCGATTTAGGTAATCCACCTATACCCGTCAATTCCATTGCCGTATACCACTCTTTTTTCATTACGTTTCTCTAAAATTGTTATCAACTTCAAAAAAGAAATTATTAAGAAAAAAATCAGAAATCTTTTTAGAAAAATAATGTTATTTTATTTTCTAAATAATCAGTTTAAATGCTTTTAGGCATTTCTAATAAACTGTTATTTATACCACTAACACAGCATTCAATTTTATAGAAAAAGGATTAAAAATGATTTCAAGGAAATCTGATTGGCATCCTGCCGATATTATTGCCGCACTCAGAAAAAGAGGAACAACACTTGCAGCCATCTCTCGCCAAGCTGGGCTAAGCTCATCAACACTGGCTAATGCTCTGTCACGACCTTGGCCAAAAGGTGAAAAAATTATTGCTGATTATTTAGGTATAGAACCTTCCGAAATTTGGCCAAGCCGTTATTTCCATCCTGAAACGGGAGAATTACTTGAACGAAAGATTCGTGACAAAACTAATAATTAACTAATAATTACATACATTATAATTAATAAAAAAAACCGCTGATATAGTACCAGCGGTTTTTATTTAATTTTGCATTATTTTTATAGCAAAAAAAGTATTTCTTATTTATTAATAAATTCTTCGCCGAGGATTATATCTTTTTTCAATACATCCAACATGCCATTAAGAGCTTGTTTTTCAAAATCGCTTAATTTACCAATAGATAAATATTCTTCTACACCATTTTTACCTAAAAGAATAGGTTGAGCAAAGAAACGGGCATATTCCCCATCACCTTCAGTGTAAGTACATTCAATAACATTTTTTTCGCCATTTAATGCACGAATTAATGAAAGACCAAAACGTGCTGCTGCTTGTCCCATTGATAATGTCGCGGATCCGCCACCAGCTTTAGCCTCTACAACTTCGGTTCCTGCATTTTGGATACGATGTGTTAATGCTGCAATTTCATCATTGGTCAATGAGACATCAGCAACTTGTGACAACAGAGGAAGGATAGTAACACCAGAGTGTCCGCCAATAACAGGAACATTGGTTTTCTGAGGATCTTTACCTTTTAGCTCAGCAACAAAGGTATTTGCACGAATAATATCAAGAGTGGTGATACCAAACAGGCGTCGTTTATCGTAAACACCTGCTTTTTTGAGAACTTCAGCAGCAATAGCGACAGTAGTATTGACAGGATTAGTAATGATACCGATTAATGCCTTAGGACAATTTTGTGCAACTTTCTCAATCAGATTACGCACAATTCCCGCATTCACATTGAATAGATCTGAACGATCCATACCAGGCTTACGAGCAACACCAGCAGAAATCAGCACAACATCTGCGCCCTTTAGAGCCGGTGAAGGATCTTCGCCCGCAAAACCTTTTACAGTGACTTGAGTCGGGATATGACTTAAGTCTGCTGCAACACCCGGTGTGACCGGAGCGATATCATATAAAGAGAGTTCACTACCAGCTGGAAGCTGATTTTTAAGAAGAAGTGCCAGTGCCTGACCAATACCACCTGCTGCACCGAGAACTGCTACTTTCATTCTGATACTCCTTAGTTACGAGATAGTGGAACGCCTTTGATGTATTCACTATTACGCAATCCGCCTTGAAAAAAAACAATTATTTAACAGCAATATTGCATAATAAGGCATTTACATTAAAAAATAATACTTCGGTTATTTTAAACAAATTGCTTATCTGTTAATGAGATAGCGGGCACTCTTTTGATAAATAATTCCAATAAATATAGTAAAGTGTTAAGTGTACCACTCTACTTACTCAAATCATTTAAGATTATCATTTGGTTAACAAATGTTTTACCTCATCTGAATTATCGCATTCAGCCCAAATAAATAAAACTCTTTTGTAAGGCATCACATTGTGAAAATATTTAGAGATAAATCATCTTTCTAACGCGATGTTATGTTGCATAAAAATTCACTCCTCTGCATAATGCAGGAGTTATTGATAACTCACTAAAGGTGAACTATGCGCGTTCCTTCTAAGCAAGAAGACTTGGTTAAAGCGTTTAAAGCCCTACTGAAAGAAGAAAAATTCAGTTCACAAGGCGAGATCGTGACAGCATTACAAGAAGCTGGTTTTGATAATATCAACCAATCTAAAATTTCTCGTATGCTAACAAAATTTGGGGCAGTAAGAACTCGCAATGCCAAAATGGAAATGGTTTATTGTCTTCCTACAGAAATGGGCGTTCCTACCGCAAGTAGCCCACTCAAAAACTTGGTGCTAGATATTGACCATAACCATTCTGTTGTGGTGATAAGAACCAGCCCAGGCGCCGCACAGCTTATTGCTCGCCTATTAGATTCATTAGGAAAAGCCGAAGGAATACTTGGGAGTATTGCGGGTGATGATACTATTTTTTCAACCCCCGCACCGGGTTTCTCTACTGAAGAACTTCGTGATGCAATTTTAAACCTGTTTGATCAGGAATTATAATCCTACACTAACGAAGTTAAAAATGATAAGCCACTGAAATTGTATTATTTTTTCAGTGGCTTTTTTTTATTCTAGTACTGATTTTCAGTCTGCTTAGGTTTAGCGAGTTCTGTTAATAATTTTTCGTGTATCCCGCCAAAACCACCATTACTCATCACCAATATATGATCTCCGGGTTGCGCTTCTTTCACTATCATATCAACTAACGTATCTAAATCTGTACTCCAGCGAGCTGGCTGTACACAGCGTTCCGCAATTTCGCTCACTAACCATTGGATATTCGGTGGCTGAAATAAAAATACTTCATCCGCGCGACCTAATGCCGGTGCGATATCGTCTTTACTAATCCCCATCTTCATCGTATTTGAACGTGGTTCTAATACTGCAATAATCCTCGCTGTTCCGCCAACTTTGCTGCGTAACGCTTCAAGTGTTGCTAAAATTGCAGTTGGATGATGCGCAAAATCGTCATATACACTGATATTGTTGACTTCACCGCGTAACTCTAAACGACGTCGCGCATTAACAAATTTATTAAGCGCTTCACAAGCGTCTGCGGGTAATACGCCTACATGATGAGCAGCCACAATAGCCATCAAGCCATTTTGCATATTATGTTCACCAGAAAGCCCCCAGCAAACTTCACCAACACACTCACCTTTGTGATAAACCTCAAAATGACTACTGTCATTATTGAGTTTTTTGGCCTGCCAATTACCCGTTTCGCCTGTATATTCTTGCTCACTCCAACATCCCATGCCAATAGTATGTTTTAGATTCATATCATTATCAGGCATGATAATTTTGCCACTTGCTGGCACGATGCGAACTAAGTGATGGAACTGTTTTTGGATAGCAGCAAGATCTTCAAAAATATCCGCGTGATCAAACTCTAAATTATTAAGGATTAATGTGCGTGGCGAGTAGTGAACGAATTTAGAACGCTTATCAAAAAACGCACTGTCGTATTCATCTGCTTCAATAACGAAGAAAGGACTTTCTCCTAATTGCGCGGACACCTGAAAGTTTCCGGGCACACCACCAATTAAAAAGCCTGGCTTATAACCACAATCTTCTAAAACCCAAGCCAACATACCTGCTGTTGTTGTTTTACCATGAGTACCTGCAACCGCTAAAACCCAGCGTTCTGGTAAAATATAATCGTGTAACCACTGAGGGCCTGAAGTGTAAGGTAATCCTTTTTCAAGCACAGCTTCAACACAAGGGTTGCCCCGTGTCATTGCATTGCCAATAATCACCATATCAGGAGCAGGTTCTAATTGTTTTGGATCATACCCCTCAATAAGTTCTATGCCTTGGTTTTCCAGCAATGTGCTCATTGGTGGATAAACGTTAGCATCCGAGCCTGTAACTTTATATCCCTGAGCTCTAGCAAGGATAGCAAGGCTTCCCATAAAGGTGCCGCAAATACCAAGAATATGAATGTGCATGAATTTCTGTCCAATAGCATGAAGTTGGTCACTATTCTAACCATCAAAAAGCAGATTAGGAACGGATTAACCTTTGAATCATCCGATTCTTTGGCTAAACTTGCCACCACCAAGGGGATTTTTCTCCTTTTTTACTTTACCCACTCACATTCAGGACCTGCGTCATGAAAACATTAGGCGAATTTATCGTCGAGAAACAACAAGATTTTCCCCATGCTACTGGCGAATTAACAGCACTGCTTTCGGCAATTAAGTTAGGGGCAAAAATTATTCATCGTGATATTAACAAAGCAGGGTTAGTCGATATCCTTGGTACCAATGGTGTTTCTAATGTTCAGGGCGAAGCCCAGATGAAACTGGATCTTTACGCCAATGAGAAGCTAAAAGCGGCGCTTAAGGCTCGAGGAGAAGTTGCTGGTATCGGTTCAGAAGAAGAAGATGATATTGTTATCTTTGAAGGTGACCGTGCAGAGAACGCTAAGTATGTTGTGCTAATGGATCCTTTAGACGGTTCTTCGAATATTGATGTAAACGTTTCCGTCGGTACAATTTTCTCTATTTATCACAGAATTACCCCTGTTGGGCAATCTGTCACTCTTGATGACTTTTTACAACCAGGTAATCGTCAAGTGGCTGCAGGTTATGTCGTTTATGGTTCATCAACCATGTTAGTTTATACAACAGGTTGTGGTGTTCATGCCTTTACTTACGATCCCTCTTTGGGTGTTTTCTGTTTATCTCATGAAAGCGTACATTTTCCACCAACAGGAAACATGTACTCAATCAACGAAGGCAACTATATTAAATTCCCATTAGGGGTTAAAAAATATATTAAGTATTGCCAAGAACAAGATACTGCAACTAACCGCCCTTACACGACTCGTTACATTGGTTCTTTAGTTGCCGATTTCCACCGTAATTTATTAAAAGGTGGTATTTATATTTACCCAAGTACAGCAAGCCATCCAACAGGTAAATTACGTTTACTGTATGAGTGCAATCCAATGGCATTTTTAGCGGAACAAGCTGGCGGTAAAGCAAGTAACGGTAAAGATCGTATTCTTGATATTGAGCCTAAAGAACTTCATCAGCGTATGCCTTTCTTTGTTGGTACCAAATCGATGGTCGAACAAGCAGAAAGCTTTATGGCGCAATATCCAGACGAAGAATAATTCATTGATCTAACATCAATATAGATAAACCGGGCTTGCGACTCGTCCGGTTTTTTCATCTTTTAAAATCGCCCTTCTATTTATGTACTGCTTATTTTTACATCAGAACACAACAGCTTCGGCAAAAAACGGGTATTGTTAAAAACTTTTCGCTATACTACAGGCCACGTAAAATTAATTTTTTAATAGGAAATTTTTTATGAGCCTGAATCATGTTCCTGCTGGTAAAGAACTGCCAGAAGATATCTATGTTGTTATTGAAATCCCAGCAAATGCTGATCCAATTAAATACGAAGTTGACAAAGAAAGTGGCGCTCTGTTCGTTGACCGTTTTATGTCAACAGCAATGTTCTACCCATGCAACTACGGTTACATCAATAACACCTTATCTTTAGATGGTGACCCAGTAGACGTTCTGGTTCCAACTCCATACCCATTACAACCTGGTTCAGTTATTCGTTGCCGTCCCGTTGGCGTACTGAAAATGACTGACGAATCAGGTGAAGATGCGAAACTGGTTGCTGTTCCTCATACTAAACTAAGCAAAGAATATGATCACATTAAAGATGTGACAGACTTGCCAGAACTGTTAAAAGCACAGATCAAACACTTCTTTGAACACTACAAAGATTTAGAATCTGGTAAATGGGTGAAAGTTGACGGTTGGGAAGGCGTAGAAGCAGCTAAAGCTGAAATTCTGTCTTCTTTCGAACGCGCTAAAAAATAATTCTGAGTTAATCAGAGTTCATAAGGTAAGTTGTTTATAAACAAATAATTCATCTTAAAAATATAAGCCCTTTATCTTTATTGAAGGGCTTATATTAATAATCCAGCCTATAAATTTTAATCTACTGTTTTATCTTCTTTTTCTTTCTATCTCTCATGAATAAAATAATAAAAATAAGCAAAGCAGTAATAATATCTATCTCTATAAATAGGTAAAACCGGCTTATTATTAATAATAAAAAATAAATCTAGAGAATAAATAAGTAAATGTTTTTATATAGCTTTATGCGTAAAAAAGGCCCGATATCACTATCGAGCCGTTTTATATAACTTGCAGTAAGGAGTAAATAACCTTTTACTCTTCTTCGTGACGTTTTAGCCAATCACCGCATTTTATCTCGCGCAAACCATCAACAGACTTTTGATAAAGATAGATCCAAGCACTGCCATAAGGTGTCGAAATCAGTTGTCGCTTGTAATCTTGATCATTCTTTTTCAATTCATCAAGTTCTGTCAATATAGAAGGTGTTATTCGATAGACTTCACATTCTATTTCGCCATCACCTTCAACAACCGCAGGGTAAAACCCCAAATCATAGAGTTTATACCCAACTAATTTATGCTCACCTAATAGTTGTGCATAGGTCATCCAGTGATGGTTACCTTGATTTTGCCGTAAACTACCATAAACAATAATTCGCATATAATTAAAACTCAAATTGATAAAGCAGATCTATTGCCTGATTCATACCAGACACGGCTTGTAAATACAACCTAGGCATCAAGCGATAACGTAGAGTTAACGTCGCTAGCGAATCAAAGATACCCACACCATATTTCACTTGTAGATCATTGGTTATCCTACCACTGACCACAACTTGTGAGTTGTCACCCACACCTTGTGTATCCAGCGCTAAATCTGAAACACCAAAGGTTTCACCAATGCGCCCGACAAGTTGACCACTTTGACCAACACCTAATCCTATCAGCATTGCTGTCATTTGTGCTGAATCTGCATCACCACTTTTATCTAATCCTTCACCTCTTAACAAGTAAGATAATGCCTCTTGTTGAGTAAATGCAGGTTCAGAGAAAATTTCAACCTTGGGTTTATCAGCAAGCCCTGTTACTCGAACTCCAGCAATAACATTATTTGCGGTATTCTCAGGATTACGAATAGCTTCAATATTTAAGTAAGGCTGATCAACAGGCCCAGAGAATAAGATTTGCCCCTTACGTACTTGTAAATCTTGTCCATAAGCTTTGAATTCCCCTTTAGGAATATCAATTTGGCCATTCAAACCAAGCCCTTGTTTACTTTGATCGACTTTAAGTATACCTGTCAATCTAGCTTTAAGTCCAAATGCGTCCAATGTCACATCATCACCAATATTAATCGCTAAATTGCTTTGAATTGGAATCGATGTTTCTTTGGGTGCAATAGGTTGTAAATCATCATTTAGCATGACTTCGTCTGAAGAAGCCGATACTGCAGATTCAGGTAGGTCTTGAACAACAATTCTAGCCCAAGGGATATCAATACGACCGTCTAGTTTAAGTAAATGTGGACCTGCTTCAAAAACTAAATCAGGATTCACATCAATACGTACCATAGGTGGTAGCGATACTCGTAATTTATTGCCATTAGCAGCAACAACCGCTCGCCATTCATCTAATTTACGCCAGTCAGCATTACCAGTAAGGTTTAAGTAACCTTCAGGTGTTTCAATTCTACCGCCTAAATCAGAGGTTGCACCATTAAAGCTGATATCAACATTTCCTTTAGTGATATCAAACGGGATCCAGTGCCCAGCTACTTTCAATTGATTGATGCCAAATTGGCCAAATAATAATGGTGATTGTGCACTACCACCTAAACGTAATTGAGCACCAATACTTCCTTGTGCAATTTCACCTTTACCTAAGAAAGGCTTAATTAAGTCTAAAGTTAAGTTATCAATATCTACATTACCGGATAACTGGCGTTTATGTTCAAGGTCTGAGACATGCACATTCCCTTTAAAATCACCATTGCCCACAATACTAATAAGCCACTGGAGTGATGCTTTACCATTATTAATGTCAGCATTAAGTGTGATTGCATCAAAATCTATTGGTAAAATAGTCCCTTCTAGATTTTGCTTTAATGCAACACCTTGCCCTTTAAGATTGACAGAGGCTTTAGGTAACCCACCTTTAGAATTCCACGTTGCCGTTGCATCTCCCGTAAACACACCTTTAAGTGATGTTTCTGGCGGTAAGAAGGGTTTTATCATGGCTAAATCAAAGCGTGTTAGCGTGATTGCAGCAGAGCCACTTTCGCCAACAGTAATCGCTTTAGGTACACACAACTGTGCATTTGGATTAACCCAGCAATGAGAACCAATGGTGACTTCTTGTTTTTCAGCTAACAAGTTAAGAGCCATTGCTTTATTTAAACGCCATTCACCTACGGGTGTATCAAATGCCGTGTTGTTTAAAGTTCCTTTCCATTGCTGTTTTTCTTTATCAAATGAACCTGCCAGTGTCAGCCCACCAGAAACGGGTTCACCTTCTACTTTTAGCGTTAATTTATGCTGTTTTTCAGTACCTGATGCGTTTAAAGCTAAATTTCTTATAATTAAATCAGCCTGTCTTAGCTGGCGAGCTGTAATAGCAAGTTTGCCACCAATCTCTTTATCAGAGGTGACATCACCTTTTATTGTGACTGATTCAACGCTAACTTGGTCTTGCCATTGAATGCCTTGTGCATTTATGTCAGCAATAATTTTAGGTGTATTAATATCACCACGAATATTCACTTTACCTTTGATAACACCCGCTAAACCCGGAACTAAGCCATTTAAACCGGGTGCGTTGATATTAGCGTCTAACGCCCATTTATCCCCTAAATGCCCTTCAATATCGAGGTTATTTTTACCTAAAATAAGTTTTAATTGGGGGATATTCCACTGACCAGAGTCATTACCATAAGCATTACCTCGAGCTTTAATTATGTTATTTTTAACACTGCCATCTAAGGTAATTTCAGGAACTCGTAGTTGCCAACTTCCACCATACAGGCTTCCAGTTGTTGCTATACGACCATCGAGCTTAGCGGGAATATCTGGGTATTGTTTTACTGTATTAATTCCTGAAATGGTTAATAACGCATTCCAGCTAATGGCTTTGCTCCAATCCGCAACCCCGGTGATATCGGCATGGCCTTGCAAGGCAGCTAAACGTAGGCGTGTTAACTCTATTTTCTCTTCATTACCTTTCGCATCCAGTGTTAATTTGGCTGGCGGTATATCTTGTCCTTGAATATCCGAACGTAATGAAAGATCGTAATTATCTGTCTGACCATTAAGACGTAGCCTTGTGCCATCAAGTTGATATTGCACATCACCTGTTAATGGCCAGCGTACCTTTTCACTTTCAAGGGTAAGTTTTAATGGTAAATGAGGCTTGGCTAATTCAGCTTGAGCATCAAGCGTTGCCGTCACTACGCCCGTTAATGAAAGAGCCAGTTTTAATTCGTCTAGAATAGCACCTTGTAAAGATAAGGTGATTTTCTGATCTTTAAAATCTTCAAGTCCAGCCACATCACGAATAGCACCATTAATATCAAGATTAACAGGCCACTGCTTATCCAATGTAATACCACCAGATAAAGTGATTTCACCCTCTGGAGCATCAACCGTAAATTGAGTAAGAGATATGTGTTTGTCTTGAGTCTCAGCTTGCAGAACCAACTGATTAATAGTAACCGGTGTATCACCTGTAACTTGAAGTTGTTTTCCTTCAATACCTTCAATTTTCACATCAACAGGGATAATAATTTCAGGTAATTCAGCGAGTAATGGTTTTGCGAAAATCTCTTTAATCGTGTCTGCTAAGGCTTTTTCTTTCTCTTCTTGTGTCGTTGGTTCAGCTTTAGGTTCAGCGGTTGCTACCTGTTTTACCTCTTGTGCTACCGCCTCTATACTGCCTTCTTCTGGCGTTTTAGGTAACGCCACCAGCAAATTGTCAATAAGGGTAGATTTTAAGGTAACTTGGCGCCCTTCCCACTGAGCTGCGGTTTTAAAATCGCTCAACGATATCGCCATATCGTCAATTTTAACGTGGGTATTTTCTAATGAAAGTGAATTTAAGAAAATCGGTAGGGGTGCATTAAGCTCCGTTAAAGGTTCTGATGGCGGCGTTTCTTCAGAAGGAGGAAATGCACTGGTATCGACATTCACCACAACATCTTTTGTGCCTAAATTATCAATACAAACCTGTTTATCAGTTAGACACGCTAAACGTAACCCAAGTGATAATTCGCCGACATTAACGTTAATGCCCGGCATTTGGTATTCAACACCCGTTAAGTGCAGATCTTTCCAACCACCATTAACATCTTGAATTTCTAAACCTGGAACCCAACGAGCTGCGCTGTTAATTGCAAAGTGTAAGCCTGACTGTGTGCCTAAAATCCACGCTATAGCGCCGAAAGTAAGCAGAATAATGATAAGGAGTGTAAGCGCAATCCATTTCAACCACTTCATCATAACTCTGCCCCTAATCCGATATAAAACTGGAGTCTACGTTTATCCACATCACTAACAGGTAATGCTAAATCAAATTTAATTGGACCAACAGGCGATGCCCAGCGAACACCCGCACCCGCACCTGTTTTAAAATCGCTTCGTGTGAAATCATTAACAGCTTCACCACTATCAATAAATACCGCACTCCACCAGTTTCCAGTAACGTTATATTGATATTCCACTGAGCCGACTAACATTCTTGATGCACCCGTTAAATTACCTTTACCATCTTCAGGTGAAATACTTTGATATTTAAAGCCACGAACGCTTCTATCCCCCCCGGCGAAGAAACGTAATTCAGGAGGAACTCGCTCAAAAGCATTGGTTTCAATCCAACCGAAGTGACCTCGGACTACAAAACGATGTCCTTCCCACGGTGTGCGGATCCAAACTTGTTGTGCTTGAAATGCAGCGAATTCAACATCAGAACCCCAAATTTTATTTGAGTAATCAAGCGAATAACGTTGGCTATCCCCCCAATATGGCATCATACCACCTCGTTGACGAACCCGACTGGCATTAACGCCTGGATATAACAGCATGGTGGTATTAGTAACGTCACCTTGAGTAAAGTGGCTCAGGCTCCAACGCGTATTAATGCTGTATTGCCATCCTGTAGACATATCCCAGTTACGAGAAACATTCAGCGTTGTGGTATCAGAACGAGTATCGTTCAAATCAGTACGTTTAAAACCACCTTGAACACCATAATATTGTTCTAATGGGTTTACTTTAAGTGGGATCTTATAATTTGCACCAATAGATTGCTCAGGTTGAGACAGGCTAATATTGGATGTCAGACTATGGCCGCGAGAATTCATCCACGGTTTATCCCACTGCATATTAAGTCGAGGACCAACATCAGTTGCAAAACCACCACCAAGTTCAACATAGTTTCGAGAACGTGGTGTGACTGTGGCATTCATGGGTAAAAGGTATGAACCTTCGCTCCGTGCTTTAGCGATATCTGGCGTTACCATTGCAGAATTAAACCAGCCAGTTGCAGCTAAGCGTCGATTGAACTCAGCTAATTCTTCAGAAGAGTAATAATCACCTTCTTTAAAAGGGACGATATTTTGTAAGTAGTCTTCTCGTATTTGAGATCCGGTATAGTTCACTGTGCCAAAACGATAACGTTCACCGCTATTAAAAACGAAATCCCAATAAGAGGCATGTTGACCTAAAGAGACACCTAATTGGCTTTTTTCCATTTCTGCATCGAAATAACCACGACGAATAGCAAGTCCCGTCAATGAGCCTTTTAGCTTTTCATAATCACCGTGATTTAACACACTATCTAAAGGTGGTGTATTTTCTTTAATAACTTTAGCGTATTGCTCGTCTGTTTTTGCACCACCTTCAAGTACAATATCAACACCTTTTAGTAAAACAGGGATCCCTGGATTAACCTTCGCTGTTAACACCGAGCGTGCAGGAGGTGTATTTTCTTGGTAATCAAAAGTGATAGTAGGCTGATAGTAACCTAAAGGCCGAAGCCCTTCTTGAATTGCTTTTTCAACACGCGCACGAAAACGCCCATCTGGTGCAACTTCTTCTGTTGTTATGTTTGATAGCTGCACTCGTGCATTCTTTTCGAGTTGCCCTTCTAAACCTTCCACTTTTAAACGCAAATTTGCCCCATAGGCAACAGGTGCAGCGAAAGACAGACAGAGAACGTAGATAACGGAGTATCTCGGCACGCTTTCTCCTCAATAGTATTTAGTCGATTTGATGATTTGACGACGGTCTATTATTAGCTTTATTGTAGATTTAGTTTATAACAATATTAAACCTTTACCATACTAAAGCGTTTACAAATATAAAAAATGGAGTCTACCTTGCAACATCGAGCTTACCAACCAGAGAATGCCTTCAAAGGTAATCTGACACCATTAGACATTTCTGCTTATCATGCAGTTAATGGACATCCCATCAAGACTTCCCCTCCAAATATGGAAACCGCTTATTTTGCTATGGGCTGTTTTTGGGGTGTAGAACGTCTTTTTTGGCAACAGCCTGGAATTTATACCACTAGTGCAGGATATAGCGGCGGCGTGACCGAAAACCCAACTTATGAACAAGTTTGCCAAGGTCGTACGGGTCATGCTGAAGTGGTAAAAATCGTTTTTGATCCCAACATTATTAGCTACCAACAATTGCTCACTCTCTTTTGGGAAAATCACAATCCTGCACAAGGAATGCGTCAAGGTAATGATATTGGTAGCCAGTACCGTTCGGCAATTTATACCTGTACGGCATCTCAATATCAGCAAGCAATAGAATCAAAAAAACGTTATCAACAAGCGATGCAACAACAAGACAATCATCAAGAAATCACGACAGAAATACAACCCACAGGCCCTTTCTATTTTGCTGAGGATTACCACCAGCAATACTTATATAAGAATCCACAAGGTTATTGTGGTTTAGGGGGGATTGGTATTTGTTTACCACCTGAAAACTAAAACTAGCAGAAAATAGCAGGGCGATGATATAATCGCGCCCTCTTATCTGTCTTTGTGTCTATTTTTATTAAATAGTCTATCACAATATATTGATTTATCTTCTATTGTTAACACTCTGGTATTGCCCTTTAAATAAAATACTCCGGGTGATGTGAGCCTTATATGCTTAATAGTTTACTCATTGTGCTTTTGCTTTGTGCCATCAGCGCCTTTTTTTCGCTGTCTGAAATCTCTCTTGCAGCTTCTCGTCGTATTAAACTCAAACAACTGGTTGATGAAGGAAATATCAACGCAGCTCGCGTATTAAAAATGCAAGAAATGCCTGGTATGTTTTTTACTGTGGTACAAATTGGCCTTAATGCCGTTGCCATTTTAGCGGGTATTGTTGGTGAATCCGCATTTTCACCATCATTAAAAAGCTTTTTCTTACAATTTTTCGAAGAACCTCTTGCCCAACAATTAGGATCAATCTTCTCGTTTATTATCGTTACTTCAATGTTTATTCTTTTGGCAGACCTTACACCAAAACGAATTGGAATGATTAAACCTGAAGTTATTGCATTAAAAATTGTTAACCCAATGCGTTTTTGTCTCGCCTTCTTTCGTCCTCTTGTTTGGCTATTTAATGGTATTGCTGATCTTATCTTCAAATTATTTAAAATACCGATGGTGAGAAATGAAGATATTACTTCTGATGATATTTTTGCCATTGTAGAAGCCGGTGCTGTTGCGGGTGTTTTACGTAAACAAGAACATGAGTTAATTGAAAATGTATTTGAATTAGAGTCACGTACTGTTCCGTCAGCCATGACCCCTCGAGAAGACGTTGTCTATTTTGATCGTGAAGAAACAGAAGACGATATTAAGCATAAGATTGCGACTCAGCCTCACTCTAAATTTTTAGTTTGTGAAGGTGATATCGACCATATTATTGGTTATGTCGATTCTAAAGAGCTACTTAATCGCGTTATTAATGGACAAAGTTTAAACTTAAACGAAGGTGTTCATATTCGCAAAGCGCTAATTATTCCCGATACTTTAACACTCTCAGATATGCTAGAGAGCTTTAAAACCTCTGGTGAAGACTTTGCTATCATTCTTAATGAATATGCGATGGTAATGGGCGTCATTACACTAAATGATGTGATGACAACACTGATGGGCGATTTAATTGGCCCAGGGCAAGAAGAACAAATTGTCAGTCGTGATGAGCATTCATGGTTAGTTGAAGGCGGAACACCTATTGACGATGTGATGCGAGCACTGGATATCGATGATTTCCCTGATTCCAGCAATTACGAAACCATTGCCGGATTTATGATGTATCGCTTACGTAAAATTCCAAAACGTACAGACTATGTGAAATTCTCTGGTTATAAATTTGAAGTTGTCGATATTGATAATTATAAAATCGACCAATTGTTAGTAACTAGGGTAGACGATACTCCACCGGTTAAAGCTGTTTTACAAGGACAGATGCCTGTAACTCAAACAACCACAACAGAAGTTGAAATGAGAACAGATAAAAATAAAACAGAGCAAGGTGATGTAAGAGAAAACAGTCTCAATAAAAACAATGCAGGTGAGAACAAAGCGGAACATTAAACGCGGATAATATAAAACTAGACTTACCAAAAAGAAATAACTGAAGAAATTAATAACTGAGTCTTATCAAATTCACCCAAGATAAAGACTCAGTTATCTATCAGATAAAAGTTAGCCCATCTCTGCTTTAAGCAAAATAACCTGTTGGTTAACTTCACTCATCACATTAAAATGTAGCTTATCTTTTATTTTGGGTAGCAATATTTTGCCGTAATCGAATTCAAATGCGCCCATTCCTTTGATGTAAAACCGTCCACGAAATAATGTCTTAACGTAGAGAGCAATTTTTTCTGGGTTATAGCGGTTGAAGATTTTCATCTTTCAGTTAGTCTCCCATGCTCAGTTGTGAGTTTAATCAGTCATAAAGACCTATCAATATATATCAAATCTAAAGACCTAATTATAAGTACTAGGTTCCACTTATTTAGTTTTCTTATCTATTTTTACATTTATTGACACTAAAGCAGATAAATAGAAATAACTCTGACTCTATATTACACCTTATATGTTAAAAAAATGTATCTATAATCAGGTATTATTCGACACTACCTTCTATAATTAAATAGAAAGTAAAATCGATTTCAATAATAGGACAACGGCTATGCACAAGATAACTTTAGCTGCACTCTTACTCAGTGCATCAACATGGGCGTTTGCTCATAATATTACTGAAAACACTCAGCTTCCTGCTGTTACAGTCAGTGATAAAGGTGAATTACTTTATGACACTGCAACCGATAAGTTTAGCTACCAAAACTGGAATAGTGGTCTGCTCAGTGGAAAAGTTCGTACGGTGCAGCATATTGCTGGACGCAGCAAAGCTAAAGAAATGAATACCCCTCTTATTGATGCGATAAAACAAGCTAAATTCCCACAAGGCAGCTATCAAACCACCACCATTATTAATACTGATGATGCTGTTTTTGGTACTGGCCCTTTTGTACGAGGCAGCGTTGAAGACAGTAAAAAAGAGTTTCCTTGGTCGCAGTTTATTGTCGACGCTGATGGCGTGGCATTAAAAAACTGGGGATTACAAAAAGAGAGCTCAGCAATTGTTGTTCTTGATAAACAAGGTAAAGTGCGTTTTGTAAAAGAAGGCGTATTAAGTGGCGCTGAAATAACAACAGCAATCAATCTTATCAATGATTTAATTAAAGAATAATCGCTATTGTCATATCAGAGCCCGAATAAATTAAGGGCTCCGATTTAATCTAATAAACTCAAAAAATAGAGACTCTAAAGCCTGGATTTATCAGTGACTCTTTCGGAGAATAATCTAGCGTTACTCCTTTCCAATCAGTAACATGTGCACCAGCCGCGATGGCAACTGCATGTCCTGCAGCTGTATCCCAAGTGTGAGTAGGCCCAAAGCGAGGATAGAGCTGAGCTTTACCTTCAGCCACCAGACAAAATTTTAACGATGATCCTACTGCCACAGTTTGATGAGAGCCCAATTGAGATAAATACTCTTTTAATTCATCATCTTGATGCGAGCGGCTAATCACAATAACAGGGGGTTCAGCACGACTGGCATGAATAGGGAGCCGCTGCCCGCACACTTCTTTCCAAGCTTGTTTATTCGCGGCTGCATAAAGTACGTTTTGTACAGGCGCATAAACTACACCTAAAACAGGTATGCCATTTTCAATCAATGCAATATTGACGGTAAATTCACCATTTTTACTGATAAATTCTTTTGTTCCATCAAGTGGGTCGATAAGCCAATAACGTTGCCAATGGCGTCTAATTTCCCACTCTGGTGGATCTTCTTCAGATAACTGAGGGATCTCAGGCGCAATTATTGCAAGTCCTTGTTTAATAATTTGATGAGCAGCGAGGTCAGCTTCAGTGACAGGTGAATTATCACTTTTTTCCTCTACTTTTATTGGTGCTGACTGCTGATAAATATGCATTATTGCTACACCCGCTTGACGAGCTAATTCGCTGACTTGTTCTAACATGATGCACCTCTCTTGTTTCTATAAGAGTTAAAGTCTCCCTTATAAGAATCAATCACGCTAAATCTCTATTACCATTGTTTACTACAGTATAGAGACAAAAATAGCCGGAAAAACCGGCTATTTCTATTTGTTTTATCGTGAAAGATGAAATTATAAAATTTCGAGTAATTCCACTTCAAAAACTAATGTTGCGAATGGAGGAATAGCCGCACCAGCACCGCGTTCGCCATAAGCTAATTGGTAAGGAATATATAATTCCCATTTTGAACCTACTGGCATTAAAGTTAATGCTTCAATCCAGCCAGCAATAACGCCATTTACTGGGAATTCAGCGGGTTGGCCACGTTGTACTGAACTATCGAACACTGTGCCATCAATTAAACGACCGGTGTAATGAACACGAACGTGATCAGTTTTTGCAGGAATTGCACCTTCTCCCGCGTTCAGTACTTTATACTGTAAACCTGATTCCGTTACGTTAACACCTTCGTTTTTCACATTTTCTTCTAAGAAAATTTTACCTGCATCAGCAAGTTCTGCTTGGCGTTCTTGACGAACAGCTTCGGCACGCTCATGCATAGTACGTAATGCGTTATGTAGCGTTTCAACAGGTACAGAAGGTGCATTCCCTTCTAATGCATCGGTCAAGCCAGCTAACAGCGCTGCAGGCTCTAATCCTTGAAGACCTGACTCAGTTAGTTGTTGCCCAACTTGCAGACCAATACCGTAACTTGCTTGTGATTCAATAGAATCAAATGATGGTTTTGACATGAAAAATACCTGTTTTTTATGGATGTTAATGCCAAGAATAACAGTGGGAAGGTACAGCGTAAACCGCCAGCCTAAACTTATAACGGTTATTCATCGAAAACAGGGGTATTTTCTTCGCTTTATCACGTTTTTTAATACTTTTAGCCGAAAAATTTCACTCTTTTTTTCACAACATTAAAACACCGGCATATAATTACAAGCAGGCATAAAACTACGTAGTCCTGTTAATTCAGTGCTAAATATCAATATATAAGTGTTCAAAGAGGTATTAAGTGAAGATAACTGCAAATCCCTATTTCCGTGAACAAGGTTATATTGATGGTCTTTGGTGTGATGCCAACAATAAAGACAAGGTAAATGTTATTGACCCTGCAACAGGTGCTCTTCTTGGTACTGTGCCAAATATGGCAACAGAAGAAGCAAAAGCCGCTGTCGATGCTGCACAAAAAGCATTACCTAAATGGCGCGCATTAACTGCTCATCAACGAGCAATCTTGTTGCAAAATTGGTTTAGATTAATCAGTGAAAATAAACGCACACTAGCTGAACTAATGACTTTTGAGCAAGGTAAACCCGTTTCTGAAGCAGAAGGTGAAATCACCTATGCCGCTTCTTTTATTGAATGGTTTGCAGAACAAGGTAAAAGAACAAACGGTGAGATAATTCCATCACCTTCTGCGGATAAGCGTTTAATGGTGATAAAACAAGGCATTGGTGTTTGTGCAGCTATCACACCGTGGAACTTCCCTGCGGCCATGATCACCAGAAAAGCAGCTCCAGCATTAGCGGCAGGTTGTACTATGGTGATAAAACCTGCCAACGAAACTCCCTATACCGCATTAGCATTAGCAGAATTAGCCTCTCAAGCAGGTATTCCTGCTGGGGTAATTAATATTGTTACAGGTGATGCCGTTAAAATTGGTGAAATATTCACCTCTGATAATCGTGTTCGCAAATTAAGCTTTACAGGTTCAACTGGGGTTGGTCGCTTATTAATGCGTCAATGTTCTGATAGCGTAAAAAAAGTTTCTCTTGAATTAGGTGGCAACGCACCTTTTATCGTTTTTGACGACGCGGATATTGATAAAGCCGTTGAAGGTGCGATGGGAGCTAAATTCCGTAATGCAGGGCAAACCTGCGTTTGTGCTAATCGTTTTTATATTCATAAAGATGTATATGCCCAATTCAGTGAACGCCTTGTCGCGGCCGTTAAAAAGCTCAAAGTTGGTAATGGCTTTGAAGATGGCGTGACTATTGGACCTTTAATTAATCGTAAAGCAGTTGAAAAATCACGATCTTTACTTGCTGATACCTTAAAACGTGGTGCAACATTACTTTGTGGTGGTGAAGCGCATGCTGCGGGTGAAAATTTCTTTCAACCAACGGTTGTAGGCAATGTTCCTGCCGATAGTCACATTCTTGAAGAAGAGATTTTTGGGCCTGTTGCACCCTTAGTTATTTTTGAACATGAAGATGAAGTGGTGCATTTAGCCAATAATACTATTTATGGTCTCGCCGCTTATTTTTATAGTGAAAATCCACAACGTATTTGGCGTGTAGCTGAAAATTTAGAATATGGTATGGTTGGTATAAATACCGGATTAATTTCCAATGAAGTTGCCCCTTTTGGTGGAATTAAACAATCAGGT
This sequence comes from Proteus hauseri ATCC 700826, assembly GCF_001654965.1. Lineage (GTDB taxonomy): Bacteria > Pseudomonadota > Gammaproteobacteria > Enterobacterales > Enterobacteriaceae > Proteus > Proteus hauseri. The sequence goes on along the minus strand of NZ_LXEV01000011.1, from coordinate 93,041 downwards.
TTAGGCCGCGAAGGCTCAGAACACGGAATTGAAGATTACATGGAAATGAAATATCTTTGCCAAGGGCTATAACTCGTTTTTACTAAAAAATCCCTCGATATTTTCATCGAGGGATTGAATATTAGCCCATCCCTTTTTAAATGCTTCACAATACTATAATCATCATATTTTATTAATGATGTAGCATTTCATGCACAATATCGTCCCCTTTCATTGAATAAGGATAATACGTTGGCCAATGAGTCAGCTCTTTGAGTAATTCATCTTGTGAGATATTCCCCATATAAAGATGAAAATGTTCTGCTTTTTCAGGCGCGATAATATGGTCGCTAAATTGAATAAACTTAGGTGCTTGGCTTTTCGAGTCATCACATCTAAAGAGATAACGTACCCCTTTTTTACCTGATGTATAATTTAAAATACGATAACCATCATAATGATATTCACAACTTGCGACATTTTCACCACGATGAAACTCAATGATGTTATTTTCAATACCAATCATATCTACATCTGATTTATAACCTTGTGCATAATAAGCACGATACTCTTCTACAGTTTTATCCTTTTTAGCTTCGGCTTTAGCTTGTAAAACAACATCTAGTTCGCCGCTACGTAAATAAGGCTCAACAGATTGCCATACACCTTCCCAATCACTTAATTGGCGATCAAGAACATCCTTGTCCTCAAAAATTCCATTAGCAGCATCACGTTGAGCTTGAGTTTTTTGCTTTTCATGATGATGTCCATGAGCCAACACCGACATTGTCGAACCCAGTAATCCCATAATTAATACACAAGAAAGAAATGGTTTTTGCATCATCTCACCCCTGAACGGCTTTAAAACGAGGATTAGATTTACAAATGACATAAATACGACCACGACGGCGTACTACTTTGCAATCCGGATGACGCTGCTTAGCACTTCTTAGTGAACTTAATACCTGCATGTTTTTTCCCTGCTCTAATTAATTAATAAAACGACCAAAACGCTTGTTAAAGCGAGCCACATTACCCTCTTGAGAATGTGTTTTTTGTTTTCCGGTATAAAACGGATGTGATTGAGAAGAGACATCAAGCGTAATGTAAGGGTAAGTTTGCCCTTCATATTCAATAGTTTTTTCCGTTTTAATCGTTGAGCCCACTTTAAAATAAGCGTCAGCGCTTGTGTCATGAAAGATGACAGTACGATATTGTGGATGGATACCTGATTTCATTATCAATCTCTCTTATATTTTATGTAATGTTATAATATAACAATATGGAGTTGCGATAATGTAGCGCTTTTTTATTTTGATGACTAGTTTTTTTGAAGAAATTTTTATATCTCATCTCTATGATGATCTTTTTTGATGTTATTTTTTAGCGATGCTCTACTTTTTCTGCCTTATTTTTATCCATCTTGTCTATTTTCCACTAAAGTTATACTAAGAGGACGAAATGAATAGGACATATTATGGCTAATTGGCTCGATAAAATTTTTGGTAACTCATCTGTGCCAATTGCGTTTACTCTCGATTTTCCTGAGATCTCCTCATTATTAGTTCCTTCGCTTTTCTCGCGTTTACAACCTTATGAAATAGGCGATTCACCATTGCCCGATGCGTTAAATTTATTATCAGAAGCACCAAAAAAGCCTGATAAATACAACGCTTCTGTTGCTTTTAGTTGGTCGGCAGGTGCAAGAGAAGGTCTTATTTTGCATCAGCGTATTGGCCGCTCAATAGAACAGTACCCTTCTGATAAGCATTGTGAAGAATTTGCCGATCTGATTTATAACGCAATTAAACAAGCGATTGTTTTACCTGATAAAGATAATCTCTCATTTTTTTATACTATGCTTTGCCAAGATAAATTAGCACCTATCACTTATCTTCCTCTACTCATACTCAAACTAGAACAAGACAATAATATTGCTAAAAACGATATTTATTATCAATTATTCTTGTGGATCTTAACTAAAAGCCCAGATCAAAATCCGATTAAAATTGCCCTTGCACTATTAAGTCATTTTTCTGATAGCCTTTCTCAACGCCTATTAATGCTTTTTATGCTACATCCTGAATTTACGCTTTACTCAATTATCTCACTGAAAAAGCGTCTTTCTTATGATGAATTTCACCCATTTTTATTACCTATTGGACAACGTACAAAGGGATGGGGAAGAATTCAATATATCGAGCATTTACCTCAAGCTCTTACTGTTGAACATTGTTACTGGATACTAACTCAAGGCTATAAAAACAATGTGATGACAGAGTATGTTGCTTATGATTGCGCAGTAAAAGGGACAATGTTAGCAATGCTCAACACACAACCTTTAAATACAGCGTTACTATTAGGTTGTAGTGATATTTTGCGTGCCTTACTAAATGGTGGGCCGGCAAAAGATATTTATGATTACCAGCAAGGTGCAGAAACATGTAAAGTCTTTATTTCACAAGTCAATGCTATGCCAGCAAAAGAATTAAAACTGCTCTATTGTGTCTGTGAAATAACTGATTTTGTACAAAATAGTGGTGAAGACTGGATATTGTTAGAAACATTAGGGTGGAATGATCGTTGCCAACAACAAATTATGGCATTGTCACAACAGGTTATTCAAAAGCCAGAATGGGCGAACCTGATTATTGGCGCATTACAAAGCACTTCGCGTCATCAAAATTATCAAGCAAGTCTTGTCGCAAAATCCCTTCGCCTTGATATCTGGGAGCTTCTCTTTTCATTACAAAAAGATAAACCTCATTCAGATTGGTGGTATCAATTAATGCAAACAGACTCTTCTCATAAAATAGAACGAGTAGTCAAACTTGCAGAGCAACAAATTGATTTAACAGCATTAAACAGCAGAGATGAACCATTAATAACACCCCCCCCTGAATATAAACTCCATCATGCCGTTGAATATATAATGCAAGATCTTGGTGGTTTTCCTGGTATAGGTTGGTCGCTGATAAAAAGACAGTTACGCAGTTCAACACTACGTGACAGAAATATGGCTCTTAACGCGCTTTCCTCTTGGTCTGAGGTGTTATTGCCTCATGATTTCTATAGTGAATTGAGTAATGCATTAACCATAGAAACCAATAACGATACCTATCAGCGTATTAAGCAATTTTTAGTTCATTATCAGGATGGTAAATAATATAGTCAGTCAAAAATGGATAGATAATTCTGAAAAGAAATCAGGGAGCGAGTTAGGATCATGGTTCGTGCTAGTATGGCTACAAGAAATAAAACAGAAGTTACAACAAATAATACCAATGTGCAGTCTAGTCATGAGGTGAATATGGGCAAATTCCCTGGTTTACATCGTAAAGCAATACTTGCTATTGCTGCTATTTTGCTGGTCGTATACTTCTTACCGACAAGTGAAGATAACAATTCGACACCTCAAACACCGTCTTTAACACAGGATCTTCCTGTTCCTATTGCTCCTTCAGTGAACAATCTTAACGATCAAACCACATTACCCACAGCTCCAGATAGCTTAAATGAGGATCAAGGTTCAGCCAATATTAATGTTCCATCCACTAGTGATAACAATACAGCCAATGATGTGACAACGCCACCAACACAGCCATCTGAAGAGCCAACCACTGTTGAACCATGGAAAACCTATACCATTCGAGAAGGACAAACACTGGCTCAATTGTTTAGAGATAACCAACTTCCCGTAAATGATGCGTTTGCAATGGCGAAATCAGAAGATCAACAAAAATCACTTAGCCAACTGCGTGCTGGTCAAACAATTCGTTTACAACGTAATCCACAGGGAGATATCAGCATGTTAGAAGTAACAAATAGTGCAGGTACAGCGATTACATTTACACGTTTAAGTGATGGTAGCTATTACCGTACACCATAGATATTAATTAGTTAAGTTTGCACCAAAAGAAAAACGCCAGCTAAGCTGGCGTTTTTTCTATCAACATCAAACTCAATAATCTAAAGATTATTCAGCAACGATGATGACATTCAGTTCAGCGAATACATCACTGTGAACTTGGAAGTGAACTTCGTGGTCACCAGTAGTACGCAGAACGCCATTTGGTAGGCGAACTTCGCTCTTACACATTTCAACGCCAGCTGCAGTTACTGCATCAGCAATGTCACGTGTACCGATAGAACCAAACAGTTTACCTTCGTCACCCGCTTTAGAGCTGATGGTGACTGAACCCAGTGCATTGATTTTCGCTGCACGAGCTTCAGCTGCTGCTAAAGTTTCAGCTAATTTAGCTTCTAACTCAGCACGACGCGCTTCGAAAAACTCAATGTTTTTCTTAGTCGCAGAAACAGCTTTACCTTGTGGGATTAAATAGTTACGAGCATAGCCCGATTTTACGTTAACCTGATCACCCAGGCTACCCAGATTCGCTACTTTATCAAGCAGAATAATTTGCATTACCTTATCCTCTATAAGTCATTAATGGACTATATACCTATTACTGATGACGATCAGTATAAGGTAATAAAGACAGGTAGCGCGCGCGCTTGATAGCACGAGCCAGCTGACGCTGGTATTTTGCGCGAGTACCGGTGATACGGCTAGGTACAATTTTACCACTTTCAGTGATATAGTTTTTCAGCGTAGCGATGTCTTTATAATCGATCTCTTGTACGCCTTCCGCTGTGAAACGGCAGAACTTACGACGACGGAAATAACGTGCCATATGGCTAGTCTCCAGAATCTATCAATTCAATCTGTTCGGCATGAAGCACCAGTTTAAACAATCCATTTCGCGCCTGATGGCTACTAATGAATCCTGAAACGGTGATTGTGCTGCCGACCGTTATACTGTGAGTATCAGCTTGTAACGCTTTCCCGCTGGCAATTATGGGCATTCGACACCATGATTGTCTTTTTAATCCCGCCTCTTCTTGTATCGAACGATGTTCAATAACAAATTGACAATGCGGGATCCCAGCAGGGCTAACTTTTCGTATTAATGCTTTGCACACTGTGCCAGTAAGCACCAATCGATTAGCCGTCACAGCACTAATTACTCTTCAGAATCCTCTGCTACATCATCAACTTCTTCTTCATCGAGGTCATCAGCGATATCACGACGGCGTTCGTCTTTTGCTTTAACCATTGGTGAAGCTTCAGTTACTGCGTGTTTAGTACGCATAATCATGTTGCGGAGAACGGCATCGTTGAAACGGAAAGTAGTTTCCAGTTCATCAATCACTTCCTGCGGAGCTTCAACGTTCATCAGAACGTAGTGTGCTTTGTGCAGTTTGTTGATTGGATAAGCCAGTTGGCGACGACCCCAGTCTTCGAGACGGTGGATCTGACCATTTGCATTAGTGATAGCGGTTTTATAACGTTCGATCATACCAGGAACTTGTTCGCTCTGGTCTGGGTGAACCATAAAAACGATTTCGTAATGACGCATTTGATATTGCTCCTTACGGATTTATCAGCCTCCTGTCAGGGTCAGTCACCACCCATGGAGGCAAGGAACTTGTTTAAGTTGTGACTGAAAAAATTGACGCGTAACTATACCCCCGCTGCTAATAAAACTCAAGGGAGTATAGTGAATAAAACGCGCTAATAATTTATTTCACTGCGATTCGTTGGCGCATGGCTTCAAATAAGCAAACACCTGTCGCGACAGAGACGTTTAATGAAGAAACTGAACCTGCCATTGGAATACTAATCAGCTCATCACAATGCTCGCGAGTTAAACGACGCATACCTTCACCTTCGGCACCCATCACCAATGCCAAAGGACCTGTCAGTTTACTTTGATATAAGGTGTGATCGGCTTCACCCGCAGTGCCCACAATCCACACATTCTCTTCTTGTAGAAAACGTAATGTACGTGCAAGGTTAGTCACTTTAATTAGAGGTACGCTTTCAGCTGCACCACATGCCACTTTTTTTGCTGTGGCATTTAATTGTGCAGAACGGTCTTTAGGAACAATTACCGCATGAACACCAGCAGCATCTGCGCTACGTAAACATGCGCCTAAATTATGCGGATCTGTTACACCATCTAATATCAGTAAAAAAGGTGTTTCTACTTTTGCTAATAAATCAGGTAAGTCTTGTTCTTGATACTGACGACCTTGTTTTACTTTAGCAATAATACCTTGGTGTACAGCCCCTTCCGTTTGGCTATCAAGCCACTGACGGTTTGCGATTTGAACTAAAATACCTTGCGCTTCTAGTTCATGAATAACCGGCGTTAAACGACGATCTTCACGCCCTTTTAATACATAAACTTCTTTGAAACGCGTAGGATCACTCTCTAATAATGCTTTTACAGCATGGATCCCATAAATAATTTCTTCGCTCATAGCGTTTTCTACTCGTAAAAAATAAAAGGCACAATAACAGATAAAAGGCGGAGTTCCCGCCTTTTTTATAGATAACAACTTTCGCTAAATAGCTTACTAAACTTATTCTTTATCGCGTTTAGCCGCTCGTTTAGCTTTTAATTTTGCTTCAATCTTTTTGGTTTGTGATGAAGTCTTTTTGCGCTTACTGCTCGCTTTATCTTTAGCAACTTGGTCTTTTACTGCTTGATCTTTACCAACTGCTTTATCTTTACCAGCTGTTTTTCCTCTACCGGTAGCTTTTCCTTTATTGCCTGACGCACCTTTTTTAAATGCGCTATCAGGTTCAAAGTTTTTATCTTTGCTTGTATCACGGCGGCGTGACTTGCTACTGCTGGCATTTTTCTTGTCTTTATCCCCTTTTAACGCACGAGTTCGTGCCGTTTTTCCAGGGTTACGTGCTGTACGAGTTGTTGAAATTAACGAGAAGTCGATAGTACGTTCATCCATACTTACCGCTTCAACTTTCACTTCAACTTCATCGCCAAGACGATAGACTTGACCTGATGATTCACCAATTAAACGCTGACCAACATTATCATATTGATAATAATCATTATTTAATGTTGATACATGCACCAGGCCATCAATAAACAGATCGTTTAGTCGAACAAAGAAACCAAATCCCGTTACGCTGGTGATAATACCTGTAAATTGCTGGCCAATTTGATCCAACATAAAGTCGCATTTCAGCCAATCCGCTACATCACGAGTCGCTTCATCAGCACGACGTTCCGTCAATGAACAGTGCTCACCTAGCTGTAACATGGTATCCATATCACTATGGTAGCCACCTGTTGGTGTCCAACGTTGTGACCCATGCCCTTCTTGTTTTGCAATTTGATATTTAATTGCACGGTGTAACGCTAAATCAGGGTAACGACGAATTGGCGAGGTAAAGTGTGCATAAGATTTTAGTGCCAAGCCAAAATGACCACGATTTTCAGGATCATAAATGGCTTGTTTCATCGAACGTAAAATCATGGTTTGTAGCATTTCATGATCAGGACGCTCTTCCACTTCTTTCATAACACGAGCGTAATCAGCGGGTTCTGGCGTTAAACCACCAGGTAATGTTAAGCCTAGCTCGCTAAAGACAGAGCGTAGATTCATTACACTCTCTTCTTTTGGCTTATCATGAATACGATAAAGCGCAGGCTCTTCATTTTTCTCAACAAAACGCGCAGCCGCAATATTAGCGAGGATCATGCATTCTTCAATTAATTTATGTGCATCATTACGAACAACAGGCTCAATACGTTCAATACGACGTTCAGCATTGAAGATAAATTTCGCTTCTTCAGACTCAAAGCCTATCGCACCACGCTGTTGGCGTGCGATATCTAATGCCTGATATAACTCATACAGATGCTCAATATCTTGTACGATAGGTTTATAATGTTCACGTAACTCTTCATCACCTTGAAGGATTTTCCACACTTTGGTGTAGGTCATCCGAGCATGAGAGCTCATTACCGCTTCATAGAATTTATAAGAAGATAAACGCCCTTGCTCAGAAATCGTCATCTCACAAACCATACAGAGACGGTCAACTTGTGGATTAAGTGAACACAGACCGTTAGAAAGAACTTCTGGCAGCATCGGGACGACTTGAGAAGGGAAATAAACAGAGTTTCCTCGGCTACGCGCTTCAGTATCTAACGCCGTTTGCGGGCGAACATAATAGCTCACATCTGCAATGGCAACCCATAAACGCCAGCCGCCGCCTTTTTTGCGTTCACAATAAACCGCATCATCGAAATCGCGGGCATCTTCACCATCAATAGTAATTAATGGCAACTTACGTAAATCGACACGACCTTCTTTGGCTGATTCAGGTACTTCTTCTTTTAAATCAGCAATTTCTTTTGTTACGTGTGCTGGCCAAGTATATGGTATTTCATGGGTACGCAGGGCAATTTCTACCGCAATACCCGTTCCCATTGTTTCGCCTAAAATTTCAACGATACGCCCCACGGCCTGAGTGCGACGAGTGGGTCTTGTTGTGACTTCAACAACGACCACATTACCCATGCGCGCACCCATGATATCTTCTTTAGGGATAAGAATATCAAAGCTTAAACGACTATCATCAGGCACAACAAATCCCATACCTGACTCAATAAAATATCGACCTACAATTTGGTTGTTTCTTGGCTCAATAACACGAACTACACGACCTTCACGACGGCCTTTTCTATCCATCCCCAAAGGCTGGGCAAGAATAACATCACCGTGCATGGTTTTTTTCATTTCATCTTGTGAAAGATAAAGATCATCTTTTTGACCTTCGGCACGTAAAAAACCATATCCATCACGATGACCAATTACTTTGCCTTTCCAAAGATCAAGGCGCTCTGGTAAGGCGTAACATTGACGTCGAGTAAAGACTAACTGGCCATCACGCTCCATTGCTCTAAGACGACGACGTAAGGCTTCAAGATCTTCTTCGCCTGAAAGTTTCAACGCCTGAGCCAAGTCATCACGACTCATTGGCGCAGTACGTTTCTTCATTTCTTCTAAAATATATTCGCGACTTGCAATTGGAGAGGCGTATTTTTCTGCTTCTCTATCCTGAAAAGGATCTTTTGACATCATGACCTCCGAGCTATCAGAATCGATGAAATAGTTGACTCAAACATCTTCTAATAACAATTTATATAGTGGGCTGTTATTTTCAACTAACTCAGCCAATGTGTGACGATCCAACTCTTTCAAAAATTGTTCAATTGCCTGATTTAATACCAATTTTAATCGACAAGCAGGGGTGATATGGCAAAACTCAGCACTACAGTTAACTAATGAAAGAGGCTCTAAAGCACGAACAACATCACCAACAATAATTTGCGATGCAGGTTTCCCTAAACGGATCCCACCATTTTTTCCGCGTATCGCATCGACAAAACCAAGATGACTCAGTTGATTGATAATTTTGACCATATGATTACGTGAGACACCATAGACCTGCGTCACTTCAGTGATGCTTGTCATTTTGCCTTCAGGCAATGAAGCCATATATATCAATGCCCTCAATCCATAATCTGTAAAACTGGTTAATTGCACAATGACCTCTGAAAAGTAGGTTTCCCTATTAAATATATTAAGGGATAAATAATTAATAATGAGAATATCATTTTATTAAGCAATATTATGTTTAATGTTTGGGCATTTAGCAAAGATATACTCAAAAGTGAGCAATTCCTCACTCTCACGAAGTTATTAATAAAATAATAGCGATATCACAGACAAAGAAAAAGCGATACTGCCGTTTTTTCAACAGATCGCTTCTCTTTATGGCTTATCAAACAATAATAACGTTGTATTTTTATCTTTTGCCAAAGGCAATAAAACAGAACCGAGTGTAAACCATTTTATTGCACCTATTATTGGCATTTTTTGAACAAACTACTGACTAACAGATATGAAAAAATCGCCCCTGTCATTTTCAGGGACGATTTTCGCATCAAACCATTAATACAAATTATGCATCAAATGGATGACGGAGAATAATTGTTTCTGAACGATCTGGGCCTGTAGAAACGATATCAACAGGTACACCGGTTAACTCTTCAACACGTTTGATGTAGTTCAATGCTGCTTGTGGTAACAGTGCTCTATCTTTCACACCGAAGGTCACTTCGTTCCAACCAGGCATTGATTCATAGATAGGCTCGATACCTTCCCAATCATCAGCGGCTAAAGGTGTTGTTTCAATCACTTCACCATTCGGTAAACGGTAACCTACACACACTTTCACTTCTTTCAGACCATCTAAAACATCAAGTTTGGTCATGCAAAAGCCAGATAGTGAGTTGATTTGAACAGCGCGACGGATAGCAATAATATCTAACCAACCAGTACGACGGCTACGGCCTGTAGTAGCACCAAATTCTTGGCCTTTTTCACGTAGAAAATCACCCGTTTCGTCGAATAATTCAGTTGGGAATGGACCCGCACCAACACGTGTAGAATAAGCTTTGATGATACCCAAAACATAACCAACGTAACGAGGACCTAAGCCAGAACCTGTCGCAACACCACCTGCTGTTGTGTTAGAAGAGGTTACATATGGATAAGTACCGTGGTCGATATCTAATAAAGTGCCTTGTGCACCTTCAAACATCACCAGCTCATTATTTTGAGTTGCTTTATAAAGTAAATCAGAAACATCAACAACCATACCGGTCAGGATATCTGCTATCGCCATGATATCGTCTAAGGTTTTTTGGTAGTCTACAGGCTCAACTTTGTAGTAGTTCACCAACTGGAAGTTATGGTATTCAATAATTTCTTTCAGTTTTTGTGCGAATGCTTTTTTATCGAATAGATCGCCAACGCGCAATCCACGACGAGCAACTTTATCTTCGTAAGCAGGACCAATACCACGACCTGTTGTACCGATAGCTTTCTCGCCACGTGCTTTTTCACGCGCGTTATCTAATGCGATGTGATAAGGAAGAATTAACGGACAGGCTTCAGACAGAAGTAAACGCTCGCGAACAGGAATACCACGCGCTTCAAGCTGAGTCATTTCCTTCATCAGGGCTTCTGGCGATAAAACGACACCGTTTGCTATGATACTAATCACATTTTCACGGAGAATGCCTGATGGGATTAAATGGAGAACGGTTTTTTCACCGTCTATGACTAGAGTGTGACCTGCGTTATGGCCACCTTGATAGCGAACAACATATTTAGCGCGTTCTGTTAGCAAGTCAACAATCTTGCCCTTGCCTTCGTCACCCCACTGGGTGCCCAATACGACAACGTTATTACTCATTTCAAAATACACTCGGTTGCTTAAAAAAGGATTCTACCATCTCAGTTCAAGAGTTACAGTAGATTTTATCTAATTATGCCATCACCGCTTTTAAGCAATAGAAAATCTTGCCATAGTCAATATTTTCGCCCTAAAAACCCACAATATAAGCTAGTTGTGATTTTTATCGACAGTTCTGAATGTAAAACCAGAAAGCAGAGTGGCATAAAAGTGAAAATGGCTCAGAAGACGCCTCGGAATAGTCGAAGGATTATCTTGAAATGCAATTTTCGCTTTATACTATCTCAGCTAAAGACAATTTGGAAATCATTGTGAGTAATTTTTCAGCTTAATCGTCATATTTGGATTTTTTTCACCTATTTTTATGCAATATCCCCATGATAATAAACTAAAAAAAATCCCCTGTTTTTTATCACAGAGGATTTTATTATTTTTTGTAGCTTAAAATAACGACGACTTAATCGTCAATCATCGCTCTCGCTTTAGTTGGTGCTTTCATATAGCGTAAGAAATCGCTATCTGGGCTTAACACCATGACGTCATTGCCGTCTTTATTAAAGCTATTTTCGTAAGCACGTAAGCTACGAATGAATGCATAGAAATCAGGATCTTGGTTGAACGCATCAGCAAACAATTTAGTTGCTTGTGCATCACCTTCACCACGAAGACGCAGAGATTCACGCTCAGATTCAGCTAAGGTTTCAGTTACTGTTTTATCCGCTGCTGCGCGGATCTTCACAGCTTGTTCTTGACCTTGTGAACGGTGACGACGAGCTACAGCTTCACGTTCTGCACGCATACGTTGATAAATTGCTTCAGATACTTCCATTGGCAGGTTGATTTGCTTGATACGAACATCAATCACTTCAATCCCTAATGCCGCCATACTATTCATATTGATAGCTGGAGCTTGCCCTTTAGTTTCTTCTGCTACTTTTTTCGCAGCAATGGCAATTGCATCATCTGCAGCGCTTGTATCACGAGATGGTGTACCTTCATTCAGTGCATTACGCACATCAATGGTTAAACGACCACGTGAGTCAGTAATAATTTGGTTGACACTCATACGACCAATTTCAGAACGTAAACGGTCACTGAATTTACGACGAAGCAATGTTTCGGCTTGCGTTGTATTACCACCACCTGTCGCCAGATAGTAAGTACTGAAATCACTGATACGCCATTTCAAGTAAGAATCAACCAATAAGTCTTTATTCTCACCTGATAAGAAACGGTCTTGCTGAATATTCATTGTTTGAATACGTGCATCGAGTTTCTTAACATTCTCAATAAATGGTATTTTGAAGTGAAGACCTGGTTCGTACACAACCGGTTTATTTTCACCATCACGAACAACTTTTGCGAAGCGTAAAATAATGCCACGCTCATATTGTTGAACGACAAATACTGAAGAGTACAGTAACGCTAAAATAATAACTGCAACAACAGCGATAACTTTACGCATGATTATTGTCCTCCTTGATTAGAGCTATAAGGCTGACCATAACCGCCATAATTATTATTGTTGCTATTATTACCATACCCACCATTACCATAACCGGTTGCAGGTTTTTGAGCAGGTGCCGTGTTTGAATTCGGCGTTGGTGCTGGCATACGAGCAGGCGCTTCCATCGTACTATTTGACGATGTTGACGACTGTGGCTGCTGGCGTAACATCTGCTCTAAAGGTAGTACTAACATACTGTTACCTTTATCATTAGCAATAACTTTACGGGTTTTCGAAAGCACTTTTTCCATGGTTTCAATGTAAAGACGCTCACGAGTAATCTCCGGTGCAGCACGATACTCAGGTAAGATTTTGGCGAAACTCGCCACCTCACCTTCTGCTCTCATTACCACACTGGTTTTATAAGCAGTTGCTTCTTCAATCATGCGCTGTGCGTTACCTTTAGCTAAAGGTAAAACTTCGTTCTTGTAAGCCTCAGCTTGACGAATGGTTTTTTGCTCTTCCTCACGGGCGGCAATTACATCATCAAATGCAGCTTTTACAGCTTCTGGTGGGCGAGCAACTTGGAAGTTGACGTCCACAATAGAGATACCCATGTTATACGGTCGGATAGTCTCTTCTAATTCTTGACGCGTTTGGTCACGAATTTCTGAACGATTAGAAGTCAGAATTTTTTCCATTTCTGAACGACCAATAACACCACGAACAGCACTGTCAGTCGCCTGACCTAAACTGTTAATTGGTGTTGTTAGGTTAAACAGAAATGTTTCTGGATCTGAGACAACATACTGCACGTTTATCTCAACTTGAACCATGTTTTCATCCGACGTCAACATCATGCCACCCGTGGTTAAATCACGAATAGTTTTCACGTTGACAGGCTGAACTTCATCAACAAAAGTCGGTTTCCAGTTCAAACCAGGTTCGACGATTTGATAAAATTTACCAAAACGAGTGACAACACCTTGCTCAGCTTCTTTAATGGTATAAAAACCACTGGCAGCCCAAACAACGATAACCGCACCTAATGCGAGAGAAACCAGCAGATTTCCAGCATTACTACGAGGCCCGCCATTTTGTCCTGAAGAGGAATTACCCCCTTTTTTACCGCCGAAACCGCCAAGCTTTTCACTCAGTTTACGGAACATATCATCGAGATCTGATGCCCCGCGATTCCGACCTCCTTGATTGCCGTTGGAGTTACCATCGCCGTTATTATTACCGCCGTTCCGGTTACCCCACGGGTCGCGGTCTTGTCCGTTGTTACCGGGCTGATTCCACGCCATGTTCTAGCTCCATTATTATGATTAGATTTATCAGGCTTAAGAGCCGATTTCGTCGCCAGCTCTCAGTTTATGTTCTTTATTATGGCCGTTATCAGACCACGTAATCCAATAAATTTGGTTCCTGCTTGCAAAGGCGGAGCCAGTCTACCATAGGCATACGTATGATAAGTCCGACTTTACCGTCTTTTTCAATCCACTCTCGCTCTATTGATTGTGATTGATAAAAACGGCTACGTAAGCGCCCTGCGTCTCCATCTTCTGGCGGTAAACGTAATTCAACGTGTGCGATCTCACCTGAAAGACGCTCTGTCAACGCTTGGTATAACAGAGGAATACCTTCACCTGTTTGTGCAGAAACCCAAACCCTAACAGGTAGATTATCTTCATTTCGATCAATTCTTGGAGTGAAGTCTTCAAGAAGATCAACTTTGTTCATAACATGCAGTGTCGGTATTTCTTGAGCATCAATCTCTTCTAATACACTTTCTACTGCATGAATATTATCTTCAAAACGGCTATCCGCTGCATCAATAACATGAAGAAGTAAGGTCGCTTCTCGTGTTTCTTGCAATGTCGCTTTAAACGCTGCAACAAGATCATGAGGCAAATGTCGGATAAAACCAACAGTATCCGCTAAAACAACTGTACCCACATCATCAACTTTAATACGCCTTAATGTTGGATCTAGCGTTGCGAATAACTGATCCGCAGCATACACATCTGAACAGGTAAGGTAGTTAAATAAACTCGATTTTCCTGCGTTTGTGTAGCCAACGAGAGATAATGTTGGAATATCAGCTTTACTTCGCGCTTGTCGTCCTTGTTCACGCTGACGTTCAACTTTACCCAGTCGCATAAGTATTTGACTAATTTTACCTCTGAGTAAGCGTCGGTCTGTTTCTAGCTGAGTCTCACCTGGGCCACGCAATCCAATCCCCCCTTTTTGTCTTTCTAGGTGTGTCCACCCTCGGACTAAACGAGTTGATAAATGGCGTAACTGAGCGAGTTCAACCTGTAGTTTACCTTCATGTGTTCTTGCTCGTTGAGCAAAAATATCAAGGATAACCCCCGTGCGATCTACCACACGGCATTCACAAAGTCTTTCCAGATTTCGTTCTTGTGCAGGTGTGAGTGCATGGTTAAAAAGCACAACATCAGCACCACTTGCTTTTACAGCCTCAGCAATCTCCTCAGCTTTTCCTTCACCCACATAATATTTAGGGTGAGGTGCCTTACGATTCCCTGTAATAATTTGAACTGGTTTTACACCCGCAGATGTCACCAGTGATTCAAACTCTTGCAAATCATCAACGTCTTTTTCCTGAGAAAAAAAGACGTGCACTAAAACGGCTAACTCGCCACCTTCATAACGATCAAACAAAGGCGAAACCTCTTGGACTTTATAAAGACAGGAAAAAACATAGGTAAAGTCTCCCTACCTATGTTTTTATTATTTAAAGAATAATAAGTAATAATTATTCTGCAACATCATCCTGCTGAGTCGTGCTACCGCCATTATAGCCAGTACCTGTTTGGTTCGTGCCTGTGTTGCTATGATGAGAAACAGGACGAGAAGGTACCACGGTAGAGATAGCATGTTTATATACCATCTGACTTACTGTGTTTTTCAGCAAAATAACAAATTGGTCAAAAGATTCGATCTGACCTTGCAATTTAATGCCGTTTACCAAATAGATAGAAACGGGAACCCTTTCACGACGTAATGCGTTCAAGAAAGGATCTTGCAAAGATTGCCCCTTAGCCATTCTATGTTTTCCTTATTTTGTTGTTTTATACTAGAACCCAATTGGTCCGAAAAATGAACTACTCAAAAATTGCGCTTTGGCAACTATCAATTTTACACAAACCTACCATCTATGCACTAATAACCTGCAAAACAGTATTAAGAGAAAGGTCAGGATCTTCACTATCAAGCCAATGAATATCTTTCCAACCTCTTAACCAAGTGATTTGTCGCTTTGCTAATTGCCGGGTAGCGCAGATCCCTCGATAAACCATCTCATCATAATCGATTTCACCAGATAAATATGACCACATCTGGCGATAGCCGACACAACGTACAGAAGGTAAATCTTCATGCAGATCACCCCGCTCATATAATGTTTTTACTTCATCTTCAAATCCACAAGTCAGCATTTGCTTAAAACGAGTTTCAATACGTTGATGAAGTACATTTCTGTCTTTCGGAGCTATCGCAAACTGATAAACCGTATAAGGCAATGATTCACCGGATATTTTTGTTAATTCTGTCATTGTTTTACCTGATATCAGGTAAACTTCAAGCGCACGCGATAATCGTTGAGGATCATTAGGATGGATCCGCTGTGCAGCGACAGGGTCAACCAAAGATAACTCTCTATGAATCGCTTCCCAACCCTGTTTCATTGCTTTTTTTTCTATTTCAGCACGAATTTCAGGGTCTGCGCTGGGTAAAGGTGATAAGCCTTCAAGTAACGCTTTAAAATATAGCATAGTCCCGCCCACTAATAGTGGAATTCTCCCAGCAGAACTAATTTCATCCATTGCTTTTAATGCATCACGACGAAAATCAGCGGCTGAATAGGGTAATGCAGGATCTAAAATATCAATCAATCGATGTGGTGCAAGCGATTGCTCTTTCTCATCTGGCTTTGCCGTTCCAATATCCATACCACGATAAATCAGAGCAGAATCAACACTAATAATATCAACAGGTAATTTTTGTCTTAGCGCAATCGCCAGTGCAGTTTTACCAGAGGCAGTAGGCCCCATTAGGAAAATAGCTTTAGGTTTTTTTTGCGTGTTTACTTCGCTCATTATTTAGTGCCGCTACCACAGGTTGTAATTCTATTAATTGTAATAAGTTTTCTGGTGGCTGTCTGACATATTGAGGGCAAAGCCTTTCAATATCAGCCAATAATCCAACTGCTTGAGCTTGTGACCACGGAGCCGACTCATAGATTATTTGTTTAGCAAACCAATGTCCGAGTTGCTGTTTTGTGCATGACTTTTCAGAGGAAAGATAAGTCAGCAATGTTGTCAGCAATACTGGTAAATTTTGCTTACGCAACGGCAACGATACGGCATGTATTGTCGCTTTACCGTGGGATACCTCGATAATAATCCCAAAATCACTAATTAATGCCTGAAACTGATTAAAGGTATTTATTTCTTCTTTATTCAACACCACTTTTAATGGAACCAATAGTGGCTGAGGTTTCAATGTTTCATTTTCAGGCAATAACTGAGCACATTTTAACAGAAAATCAGCTTCTTCCAACGCTAATAGCCCAAGACCTTGAGAAGATTCAATTAACGCATATTTCTGTTGATAAATTGCCAATACTCGCCCAAAAGTATAATCATTTTGCTGTTCAGATACATTGGCAGAACGAGGCACGACAGAAACACGATTTTCTATATCACTAGTAGTATGAACGCTTTCACCTAAATTCAATGGGGTACGCTCAGGAAATAGCGGTATTTTTTCTGTTTTTTCAACCGAACTAGCACTTTCTTGCATCATTTTTTGATAAAGCATGCCCTGAGTTCGCTGGTAGCTATCACCAAATTGGCGATTACCACCACCTGAAGGCATCGATTTAGCCGTGTTTTCTCTCTCTTTACTCTGTTTTGGCTCATCTAACGATGATAAAACATTTGATGAAGTGTGATTATTACTTTGATGATCAACCGTGGTTTGGTAAGGCTGAGAAAATACATTTTCTCCTGCTACTTGGCGATTTTCAGGAAAACTAGGCGGCGTAATGAGCTCAACATCATCATAAGTTGAAAGAGATAAACTATCTTGCGTTGCTTGGCTTAAAACACTCAGTACACCTTGATAGATAAAATC
The DNA here is from genome assembly GCF_001654965.1 of Proteus hauseri ATCC 700826. Taxonomy (GTDB): domain Bacteria; phylum Pseudomonadota; class Gammaproteobacteria; order Enterobacterales; family Enterobacteriaceae; genus Proteus; species Proteus hauseri. The sequence goes on along the minus strand of NZ_LXEV01000011.1, from coordinate 75,306 downwards.
ATGCACTAATCGTGATTCATGAAAACGTACTTCGTGTTTTGCAGGATGTACATTCACATCAACTTGATGAGGATCAACCGTTAAATAAAGTACATATGAAGGTTGTTGTTCTCCTTGCAAATAGCCTTCATAAGCTTGGCGAATAGCGTGATTAATTAGCCTATCGCGCATCATTCTGCCATTAACATAACAATACTGAATGTCACTACTGTGTGTAGGTGAAGATGGGTGTTCAATCCAGCCTTTTATTGCTAAATCGCCGTGTTCCCATGACAACTGCATAGATTGCTCAACAAAATTATTACCACAAATAGCACTTAAGCGGCGGGTATACTGATGCTCTTCTTTTGCTGCCCGATATTGACGCATACGTTTACCGTTATGCGTTAAACTTATCGAAACATCAAAACGCGATAACGCGATACGTCGTACTACTTCATCAATATGACCAAATTCTGTTTTTTCAGTGCGCAAAAACTTACGCCTTGCAGGGGTATTATAAAATAAGTCGAGTACCTCGACGGTACTTCCCACTGGATGCGCAGCCGGTTTAACCGTCACTGCCATGTCGCGTCCTTCAGCATATGCCTGCCAAGCTTCTTCTTGAGAAGCTGTGCGTGAAGTCAACGTAAGACGAGAAACAGAGCTAATACTGGCTAATGCCTCACCACGAAATCCCATACTAATGATGGCCTCAAGATCATCAAGGCTTGATATTTTGCTTGTTGCGTGGCGAGCAAGCGCTAACTTCAAGTCGGCTTGATTAATTCCGCATCCATTATCACGAATACGAATAAGCTTAGCGCCGCCTTTATCGATATCAATATCAATCGTTGTTGCACCGGCATCTAGGCTATTTTCCAGCAACTCTTTAACGACAGATGCGGGTCTTTCAACAACCTCCCCAGCAGCTATCTGATTCGCTAACTGAGGAGGCAATAAATTTATTGCCATCACCTTGATTCCGTTTTAATTATTTGGTGCATTTTGCAATGGGTGAGCCAGAAAATATTGACGCAACCCTGCATGAATTGCAGCTGCGAGTTTTTCTTGATAAGCATCAGAGGTCAATAATTGCTCTTCAGAAGCGTGACTAATAAACCCCGTTTCAACCAAAATAGAGGGAATATCGGGTGAACGAAGTACACCTAAGCTGGCGTGTTCAGGTGTCTTTTTATGGAGTGAGCCGACTTTTCTTAATTCTGATAACACCGCAACAGCAACGTCATAGCCAACACGTTGTGAATTACCAAATTGTAAATCCAATACAGTCTGACTTAAATAAGGGTCTGCACCTTCGGCCAAAGCATCGCCAGCACCACCTAACAATTCAGATTGTTTCTCACTTTGTTCAAGCCATTTACCTAATTCACTATTTGCACGACGATTTGAAAGCACCCAGACAGAAGCGCCTCTAGCACTATGATTAGGTGCAGAATCTGCATGAATAGAAACCAACATATTTGCCCCTTGTTTACGGGCTACTTCTGAACGTCCAGCGACAGAAATAAAGTAATCGCCATTGCGGGTTAATACGGGTTTAAACATTGGGTCATTACGTAAACGTACTTCTAGTTTTTTAGCCACACTTAAAGTGACATCTTTTTCACGCATCCCTTTTTGCCCTATAGCACCGGGATCTTGCCCCCCATGCCCAGCATCAATAGCAATAATAATTTGGCGAGAACCCGTAGTAGGTTTAGAAGGTATTGAACGAGGCTCAATTTTAGCTGTTGGCGTTACAGTTTGCACTGTTGTTGGCTTGATAGGCGTCATCGGTGCCATATTCATATTTACGGCAGATGACGATAATACCACCGTGTTTACTGAAGTTTGATTACTTGAGCTTTGGCGTGAATTTAATCCTTTGAGAGTAAGTACTAACTTATAATTACTCCCCTGAGCACTAAGACTTTCTGTTACCGCAATTGGCTGAGCAAGCTCTAAAACAATACGCTGATATTGACTATCTTGCGATTGACTTGTCCGTATTTTAGTCACTAACTGACTTGCACTTAACGACATTGGTAATCCAGTAATATTAGCACTCTGCTTAAAATCGATAACTAAACGATCTGGCTTTTTAAGCGAAAAATATTTATAACCCGGCTTCCCATCACTAAAAGTAAATGTGAGGGTTGTTAATGATGCACTATTTTCCACTTTAACTTCTGTTACTGTTGCAGCCTGTGCTGATTGCACAAAGAAAAGCGAAATAAGAAACAACAAAAAGCCAACGAAATAACGCTGACTTTGGCTCACCATAGTGACGAGATTTGACATAATCAATATTCCTTTATACAGACTGAATACGGGATAAAACTGTATTCCCTCTTTGAGAAAGGGCAACAAAACGAGCCGTTCTGCCTTCATTTTCATAACTTAAATGAAGTTCTAAATCTGCACTTGGTAAAAACCCTTCGCCTTGAGAAGGCCATTCAATTAAACACAGTGCATCTTGTTCAAAATAGTCACGTATTCCCATAAATTCGAGTTCTTCAGCAGATGCTAGGCGATATAAATCAAAATGATAAACAGGATTTGGTGACAGCATATATGGCTCAACTAGCGTATACGTTGGGCTTTTAACATGTCCTTGGTGACCAAGAGCCTGCAAAAATCCTCGGCTAAAGGTTGTTTTTCCAGCGCCAAGATCACCGTATAAATAGATGATCAACCCAGCATGATCAGCGGCAATAGCAACAGAACGCCCCAGTTCTACTGTTGCAGCTTCATCTTTTAATGTAACAACCCATTCTTTCATATTCATATAATCTACTATTAGGTAATAACGGCTAAAAAAACCAGATCTTTGGTTAAAATCAAATACCAAGCTTTTTGTATTCTCTTAAGGCAAATAGCTATCTAAATCAGTGTTCAAATAACCATACCATAAATCTATTTATCACGAGGATTTTTCCTAATGCCTCTCTATGATACACTGCGCGCTCTTAGGACTCACCTCTTACCTATTTATTTGGTTTATCATGCCATTACTTGACCTCAATCTCCTCGCCCATAACATCAAATTATGGGGCACTGAACTCGGTTTTCAACAAACGGGAATATGTGATACCGACTTATCTTTAGAAGAGCCTCGCTTACAAGCATGGTTAGATAAGCAATATCATGGAGAAATGGCATGGATGGCAAAATATGGAATGACTCGCGCCAGACCTCATGAACTCGTCCCCGGCACTTTGCGCGTAATTAGTGTCAGAATGAATTATCTTCCTACTGATGCCGCTTTTGCACGAACACTTAATAATCCTGAGCAAGGCTATATCAGCCGTTATGCGCTTGGCAGAGATTATCATAAAGTTTTAAGACAACGTCTTAAAAAATTAGGGGAAAAAATTACACAATACTGCCAAGAATATGAATATCAAGATATCGTCAATTTTCGCCCATTTGTTGACTCAGCACCGATTATGGAACGCCCTTTAGCCGTTAAAGCTGGACTTGGTTGGGTTGGTAAACACTCACTAGTGCTCAACAATAAAGCGGGATCTTGGTTTTTTTTAGGTGAGTTGTTAATTGATTTACCATTGCCTGTTGATTCACCCGTTGAAGAACAATGCGGCAAATGTGTTGCTTGTATGACAACCTGCCCAACAGGTGCCATTGTTGAACCTTATACGATTGATGCTCGCCGCTGTATTTCTTATCTCACAATAGAGCTTGATGGTGCGATCCCTGAAGAATTTCGCCCTTTAATGGGTAATCGTATTTATGGATGTGATGATTGCCAACTTATTTGTCCTTGGAACCGTTTTTCATCATTAACTGATGAAGATGATTTTTCTCCTAGACGAGCACTTCACACGCCTGAACTACTGGATCTTTTCCATTGGACAGAAGAGAAATTTCTTCGTATTACGGAAGGTTCACCCATTCGCAGAATAGGCTATTTACGTTGGCTTAGGAATATTAGTGTGGCGTTAGGAAATGCACCTTATCAAGATAAAATCATACTTGCTCTACAAGAACGCTTTGGTTTGAGTGAAGTTTTAGATGAACATTTACATTGGGCAATATCACAGCAGACCGCCAAACGTAACGAAAAAGAGATAAAAATACAGACTTCGCAGCAAAAGCGTCTAGTAAGAGCTATAACCAAAGGCTTACCTAGAGATGCTTAATTTTTAATAGATTAAACCAATCTGCAACTATAGATAGTTTCGTCTGTGAATAAAATAAAAATCCCTTGCCTATCAACATGAAGAAAAAATTCAAGCGAACCAAGACACAATTTTTAAAAAAATAAAATAGACTTAAATATCAAATAGATATAAACGAACGCGATTAGAGAGTAAAAGCGAATAATATTATCGTTTTATGATAATGCCCTGTGGATAACTCTGTGCAGTAAAAAAATGAAAATGACTTAGAAGCGGTGGTTACCAGAATCTGACTGTGGATAATTCAATTTGGGAATATATTAAGAATAGTAGAATATATATCACATTTTTTTAAAGAAAAGCCCTAAAAACACTTTCCTTTACTCAAAACATTATTCAACCTGTTCTTAACAGAATAAAGACCTAAAATATAAAAATACAACTAACAACGAACACTTCCCTGAATAAGGAAAGGCGCACATTCTAGTGCTGTAAAAATAGAAAAGCAAGGAAAGATCGAAGATAGATCACAAAAAAATAGCTTGATCTTACTGAGAGTTACAATATTGATCCTTTCATATCAAAATAGCTAATCCTCTTTTCTAAAACACTAAGTAAAATCCACTAAACAAACACCATACACAGTGTAGTCGATATTTTAAAAAGCGAGAGAAAAAAGAAATTTTTTTGATGAATATTTTAAGAATTGAAATTTGATAAAAGCAGAAGAGGAAAAATTTGGAGCGGGAAACGAGACTCGAACTCGCGACCCCAACCTTGGCAAGGTTGTGCTCTACCAACTGAGCTATTCCCGCATATTTGGTAAGGTTTAGATAATTATCAAAGAAAAATTTGGAGCGGGAAACGAGACTCGAACTCGCGACCCCAACCTTGGCAAGGTTGTGCTCTACCAACTGAGCTATTCCCGCGTCGCATAATACTGATAACTATCAAAGAAAGATTGGAGCGGGAAACGAGACTCGAACTCGCGACCCCAACCTTGGCAAGGTTGTGCTCTACCAACTGAGCTATTCCCGCATCTTTCTTACACCCGTACTAACGAAATTCTTCATCGGTACGGGAAGCGCATTATACGAGAAAAATGATTAACCGCAAGCCCTTATCACCAAAAAAATACGTTTTTTTGATTACATGCCGATAAAATCAGCATAATGCTGCAAGAACAATCATCAATGCTTATTTTTTATTCTTTAATAAAAGTTTTACGATAATACGCAAGTTCAGCAATGGATTCACGAATATCGTCTAAAGCTTGATGCGTATTTTTCTTAGTAAAACCCGCTAAAACTTCTGGTTTCCAGCGACGAGCCAATTCTTTTAACGTACTCACATCAAGATAACGATAATGGAAGTATTGCTCTAACTCTGGCATATAACGGAAAAGAAAGCGCCGGTCTTGCCCCACACTATTACCACAAATAGGTGATACCCCTTGCGGTACCCACTTTTCTAAAAATTCGATAGTGGCTTTTTGTGCGGCTGCATCATCATATTCACTCGCTTTTACACGCTCAACTAAACCGCTACCTGTATGAGTACGTGTATTCCAATCATCCATTAATTCCAACTGTTCATTTGATTGATGTACAGCAATAACAGGGCCTTCTGCTAAAATATTAAGTTGAGGATCTGTCACGATAGTGGCAATTTCAATAATACGATCACGTTCAGGATCAAGCCCAGTCATTTCCAGATCTATCCAGATAAGATTGTTCTCGCTTTTTGACATAATATTTCCTAGCTGTTTCTAAGAGTGAGACATGATATTTTAACGCTATCATAACGCGTTTACTCAATAAGCACGACTGAAGAACATCTAACCGAATAACACAAGTGAGGATCGGTGACAAAACGTAAATTATCTAAGGGCCAGCAACGCCGAGTACAAGAAAATCATAAAAAGCGTTTGCACAGCAAAGAGAAAAAAAACCACGTTGAATTAGACGATACACAATTAGGTGAAGCCACTGAAGGCCTAGTTATCAGCCGTTTTGGTCAACATGCAGATATCGAAGCTGCAGACGGCACAATAACGCGATGCAATATTCGACGGACTATCTCATCATTAGTGACTGGCGATAAAGTTGTCTGGCGCCCTGCATTACAAACTCAAGAAGGTGTACGTGTTAATGGGATTGTAGAAGCAGTACATGAACGAACCTCTGTACTGACTCGCCCTGACTATTATGATGGCATAAAACCTATTGCCGCTAATATTGATCAAATCATTGTTGTTTCAGCTATTTTGCCTGAACTCTCACTCAATATTATCGACCGCTATCTTGTGGCATGTGAAACATTAGATGTCGAGCCATTAATTGTGCTCAATAAAATTGATATGTTAGATGCTGACAGTAGAAAAACAGTAAGTGAGTGGATGCAAACTTACAAAAATATTGGTTATCGTGTTATTGAAGTATCGAGTCACTCGAAAGAAGGTTTAGATGATCTGACAAAAGAGCTTATTGGCAGGATCTCTATTTTTGCGGGTCAATCGGGTGTGGGCAAATCAAGCTTACTCAATGCGCTACTGCCACCAACTGAAGAGAGCATTGTTGTCAACCAAGTTTCTGATAACTCTGGTTTAGGCCAACATACAACGACAGCATCACGCCTATATCACTTTCCTCAAGGCGGTGATGTTATTGATTCTCCCGGCGTTCGTGAGTTTGGCTTATGGCATTTAACACCCGATCAAGTTACTAAAGGTTTTATTGAATTTAGGCCTTATCTGGGTGGTTGTAAGTTCCGAGATTGCAAACATTTAGATGATCCGGGTTGTCTGATTAACGAAGCCGTTGAAAAAGGCGAAATCGATGAAACTCGTTTTGAAAATTATCATCGAATTCTAGAAAGTATGAGTCAGGTGAAAGTTCGCAAAAACTTTAATTCAGACTCTTAATAACAGATTCACTGACAACCCTATCAAGGGTAGGTACAATAGACCCCTTTTGTCTATTTTTTATCGTTCAATCCTAGAGGTTGCCATGTTGGACAAGCTAAAAATTAAACTACAGTATTTATTGCCTAAATTATGGCTAACACAGCTTGCAGGTTGGTTTGCAAATAAGAAAGCCGGTAGCATTACTCAATTTGTTATCAAGACTTTTGCCAAAACGTATAAAGTTGATATGAATGAAGCTAAAGACAGCCAATTTCAGGCTTACGCTACATTCAATGACTTTTTTATTCGTGCCCTAAAAGAAGGTGCTCGCCCTATCGTTGAAGGTGACAACCAGCTTGCTTTACCTGCCGATGGTGCAGTAAGCCAATTAGGTCTAATAAAAGATGATCAAATATTACAGGCAAAAGGACATCACTACACATTAGAAGCGCTGCTAGCAGGTAATTTTATGCTGGCAGATATGTTCCGTAATGGTCAATTTATTACAACATATCTTTCTCCACGTGATTATCACCGAGTGCATATGCCATGCAACGGTTTACTAAAAGAGATGATCTATGTACCCGGCGATCTTTTTTCTGTCAATCCATTAACCGCAGCTAATGTGCCTAACTTATTTGCTCGCAATGAACGCATTATTTGCGTTTTTGAAACTGCATTTGGCCCGATGGTACAAATTCTAGTTGGTGCAACAATAGTGGGTAGTATTGAAACTGTTTGGTGTGGCATGGTTACACCACCTCGCGAAGGTATTATTAAACGCTGGACGTATCCTCAAGCGGATAAGGCAGGCGCAATCTTCTTGAAAAAAGGCGAGGAAATGGGGCGCTTTAAACTTGGCTCAACGGTTATCAACCTTTTCCCTGAAAACAGTGTCCAATTAAATAAAGATTTAGTAAATGGCTCCGTTACATTAATGGGGGAACAATTAGGTTCCATTATTAATGTCGTTGACAATGAAAATTCCACTATCAACAAATAACATGTAATTCGGAGTATACCTTTGTGCGCCTGATAATCAGTCTGCTCTTCACGCTTTTTCTGACTGTTTCAATGACGACATCAGCATTATCCGCTGATGTAGAGAAATTACGTCAAGACATTAAACAACTTGAAGGAAGTACTAATCCTCAAGATATCGAGACGGTTCAGGCGCTACAAGGGACTATAAATTGGATTAATGATGGTGAAAAAGCACAAGCAAGTGCTGATAATTACCAAAAAGCAATTGATGATTACCCTCAAATGACACAAGAGCTTAGAACTAAGCTACTTGAAGAGAGTAATTCACTGCCCTCTATTCCTGAAAAAATCAGCATCCCTGATCTTGAACAAAAAATTATTCAAGTCAGTAGTCAGTTAATGGAGCAAGCAAGGCTCCAACAACAAGAACAAGATAAAAGTAGAGAAATAAGCGAATCATTAAACTTACTTCCTCAGCAATTATCTGAAGCGCGTCGCCTACTTAGCGATGCAACGGCACGACTTGCCTCAGCCAGCACATCAGCCACCTCACTTGCAGAGGCTCAAAACAAGTTGACGCAAGCTGAAGTGAATGCGCGCAAAGCAATGGTAAATGAACTAGAAATTGCTCAACTTTCGGCTAATAACCGTCAAGAAATTGTTCGACTTCGCCTTGAGCTATTTAAAAAACGCTACCAACGACTTGATGTACAATTACAACAACTGCGCAGTTTATTGAATATTAAACGTCAAGAAGTCGCCGATCTCGCCTTAGAAAAAACAGAAATGTTAGCAGTTCAAGGCGGTGAATTACCTGAATTTTTACGTAAACAGATTCAAACTAACCGTGAGTTATCTCAAATCCTCAATAAGCAAACGCAGGAAATGAGCCAACTAGCAGAAAAACAACGTATTACCAACCAGCAAACTCAACAAGTTCGCCAAACACTGACTACGATTAGAGAACAAGCACAATGGTTGAGTGGTTCAACAGCCTTAGGTGAAGCATTGCGAACGCAACTTGCACGCTTACCTGAAATGCCTCGTTCACAAGAATTAGATAGGGATATCATTCAATTACGTGTTGAGCGCCTTGGCTATGAAGATATGCTGGAAAACCTCAATAAAGTCCAGCCACCAGAACAAGCGACCAATGGTGCAAAACTACCAGAAGCTCAGCAGTATATTTTTGATTCTTTAATTCAAGCACGACATGAGTTACTTAACTCACTGCTATCAGGTTACGATACACAAATCCTTGAATTAACAAAACTTAAGGTCGCCACAACTCAGCTATCAGACGCATTAAGAGAAACTAAAGACGCAACAAATCGGTATATGTTCTGGGTTGCAGATGTAAGCCCGATCAAATTTAATTACCCAGTTCTATTAATTAAAGATATCACTCGCTTACTTTCATTAGATACTTTCTCACAGCTTGGTCATGCGGCAATTAACATGCTCAAAAATCAAGATACCTTCTTATACCTATTTGTGACGTTATCTATTGTTGGCTTTAGTATTCGGACAAGAAAACACTACAACGCCTTTCTTGAAAGAGTCAGTAACCGTATTGGCAAAGTGACTCAAGACCATTTTTCACTTACTGTTCGCACCGTTTTCTGGTCCATTTTAATCGCGCTTCCCTTACCACTTTTATGGTCAGCAGTGGGTTATGGTTTACAAAGTGTTGAGTGGCGTTACCCGATGGCGGGTGCTATTGGTTATGGCGTAACCGCAGCCGCACCAGTGCTATGGCTATTTATGATCAGTGCGACATTTGCTCGTCCTAATGGCCTATTTATTTCACAATTTAAATGGAAAGAGAGCCGTGTTAAAAAAGCGATGCGCTTTTATCAGCTCTCTATTTTTGTCATTGTCCCATTGATGATGTCACTTATCACTTTTGAATATTATAGTGACCGAGAATTTGCGCCTACAGTCGGACGCTTTTGCTTTTTATTACTCTGTATTGCGCTAAGTTTTATTACCTCAAGTCTGAAAAAAGCGCATGTTCCTCTCTATTTAGATAGACATGGCTCTGGCGATAACCTCATTAACAGTATTTTATGGTGGTTCTTGCTTATGGCCCCCGTTATCGCGGGATTAGCTGCCGTTTTAGGTTATCTCTCTACGTCTATTATTTTACTTGGTCGATTAGAGATGTCCGTGGCAATTTGGTTTGCCTTGCTAATTATCTACCATATTATTCAGCGTTGGATGCTTATTCAGCGCCGTAAACTGGCCTTCGAAAGGGCGAAACAAAAACGTGCTGAAATTTTAGCTCAGCGAGCAAAAGGCGAAGACGAAAATACGATAGTAAGTAGTAGTGGTGAAGGCTTAGCAGGATTAGAAATTGAAGATCAAGCTATCGACCTTGATGCAATCAGTGCACAGTCTATCGACTTAGTTCGTTCAATACTCACGATGCTCGCATTAGTTTCAATGATATTACTGTGGTCTGAATTAAATACTGCATTCTCATTCGTTGGCAATATTCGGCTGTGGGACGTCACCTCTTCGATTAATGGTGTAAACACCATTCAACCGATCACTATGGGTTCTATTCTGGTTGCAGTACTTGTCATTATTATTACCGCACAGTTAGTCAGGAACCTGCCTGCGCTGCTTGAATTAGCTATTTTACAGCACCTCGACCTGACACCAGGTACAGGCTATGCCATCACCACAATGACCAAATACAGCATCACTTTAATAGGTAGCATTGTTGGTTTCTCTTTATTAGGTATTGAGTGGTCGAAATTACAGTGGCTAGTGGCGGCTATGGGGGTTGGACTGGGTTTTGGTTTACAAGAAATTTTTGCCAACATCATTTCAGGGCTAATGATACTCTTTGAAAAACCAATTCGTATTGGCGATACCGTGACAATTCGTAATCTCACAGGGAAAATTAGTAAAATTAATACCCGAGCAACAACATTATCTGACTGGGATAGAAAAGAGATCATTGTTCCTAACAAAGCATTTATTACAGAACAGTTTATCAACTGGTCATTGTCAGATTCAATAACTCGTATTGTAATGACAATACCCGCACCAGCGGAATGCAACAGTGAACAAGTCACTAACGTGCTATTAGAAGCGGCTCAGCGTTCTACGCTTATTTTAGATAATCCAGCAGCAGAGGTTTACCTTGTCGATCTACAACAGGGTATTCAAATATTTGAATTGCGAGTATATGCCGCAGAAATGGGGCATAGAATGCCAGCTCGTCATGAGATACACCAAAACATTCTTGCTGCATTTGCGGAGCATGGTATTGCACTGCCTTTCCCACCATTCCAAGCCAGAGTTGATATGATGGGAAACACTATTCGTAGTACAACTCGAAACTCTCAACGAGAAGTGGGTGGTTTATAAACTATCCACATCGATTGTTCTGATAAAAAGCCACTATGACTTTTTAGGAAAATAAAGTTAAATAGTGGCTTTTTCTTTCATATTTCATTTTTATGCTCTCAATTTAATCTTCATATCAGCCTACCCACTTTATCGTTACCTATATCTAACTGATCTACTCTGTACAATTTAAGTACAATTTGTTTGTAAATCACTCAGATGATTATAACCAGATACACGCTTTTTTCTTTTTTTTGTTAAACAAAACTAATAGATAGTAACACGTGAAACTATTTAACTTATGTAAAAATAAGATAGTAATAAAGAGAGCATCATAAATAAATAGTTCTTGTTTTACATTTTTCCTACCAATATCTCTTTACTCAATTTATTTCACTAATAAAACGTCAATCCAAAGAAAATGAATATTGATTTACTAATGTGATTATTTCTGTTTATTGAGTTGAGTCTAGTTATAGCATCGAGATTCCACTTCCTCTTTTATTTCGCTTTAATTGGCACTCATATAAAAAAATCACTTCATTTATTGATTAAGATCATTACTGTTACGTTCTTGTACTTATTGAGCACTCATAAAATGAGTGACAATATGCTATTTTTAGAACTTAATTTTATAAATTAGAATTAAAATCACACTTTAAAACCCCTAAGCCAAATACATTACAACCTAAACTAAATATATTTAGCCTTTTCCTAACAGTCACCAACATAGCTTTACATAGCAAATTAATCCTACAAGACGAGATATAACACCTAAAACATTCTAAATTAGACTTGTTTTTTACTCTTTTACTGTTTTTATTTTTTGTCATCACCACCATGATCATTTATAAAAACAATATAACAGCAAATTTTAATGCTATTTTTATTTAAATCTATTTATTTTATTTTTATATAGCACTAATGAAAAATAAAAAAAATCGATAATAACAATAAAAATAAAAATAATTCATCACAACTTTAAAAATTAATTAAAAATAAATAAAAACCCAATAAAGATAAAAAAATATAAAAATAAAAAATAAAAAATAAAAAAACCGTCTTATTTTCTTATAATCAAAAGAAAAAAAATTAATTAAAATAAAAGAAAAACACTATTTAAAATTAATCAAATATTATAAAAAAACAAAAAATAAAAAAATAAATATTAAGCAAAAAAAAGCACATAATTAAAAAGTAGTAACACTTCTTATAATGTTAATATTTATTAAACTCAATATAAAAACCAGTATTACTACCTATTAACAATGCTAAGATATATTGCTAGCTTCATTTGTAGCGAGTAATTAATAAACAATAATAAAAGGCTCCATTATGGAAAAATCACGTACAACACTCGACCAATGGATTACCTTACAAGCCGTCGTTGATTACGGTGGATTTGCTCAAGCTGCTGAAATACTGCATAGAACCCAGTCATCAGTGAGCTATACTATTAATAAATTAGAGCAAATACTGGGAATTGAAATTCTCTCATTAGAAAAAAGGCGAGCCGTATTAACTCATGAAGGTGAGTTATTGCTTGAGCTATCAAGAGAAATCACTGAGAAAGCAATATCTCTAGAAAATAGAGCTAAAAAAATAAAACAAAACAATAAGTTAAAAATAAATTTACTTATCGACCCATTATATACATCTGACTATCTTTTAAACAAAATATCTGTTTTTATTCGAGATAATAGACACTATGATCTGAATATTAATAAGGTTTCACTCAATAAATCAGATATTTTTTCTCAAAAAGAAAACGATATTATTATTACTCATCATTATATTAAATCACTGCAACCTATTGTATTAGAAAGAATTAAAACTGTACTAGTCACACATCCAGAGCATCCACTACAACAGTATGCGGGTGATGAAATTTCTCAACAATTACAAAAGCATACCTTTGTTTCACTCTTACCTGATACTTCAGAAAATAGTAATAGTATACAAAACGTTAGCGTCGGCTCTGTGGAAACAGCGCTTAATTTAATTCAGCATAGTATTGGTTATTCACGTTTACCGTTACCACTTATTCAAGATGAACTGAATAAAAAAACAATAAAACAATTAAATATGCAACAAGAAGAAAAAGAATATAAATTCTATCTCTATATGAATAAAAATTCATTTCCAACGGAGGATATTAAAATTTTATTATCAACAATAGGTAATAAAAACGCATAGTTAATTATTAAATAACATCCAAATATATTTAATTAAAAAAACGAACATTAAATAAATTGATAGTAAAACAAAAAAACTCATGTAAATGTTTATTAACTTAACAAATAAGCAATGTTATATTTTATTCGCATACCTTCTATGCAAATAAATCTATTCTTATAAATTAATTATTAAAGACTAAAAAGTAAATTTCTTTACTTTTTATATAGGACCGACCATGAGCAAATTAAATAAATCTCTCTATTTATTAGGGATGAGTCTCTCTCTGCTTTCTGCTCCTGCTGCATTTGCTTCAGGCACAATTAACTTTACCGGAGAAATAACCGATCAAGCTTGTACTGTTGATAGTACATCTAAAAATCTAACCGTAGATTTAGGAAAAGTATCATCAAAAAGCTTAGCAACTAAAGGGGAAGTTGCTGGACTTAAAGATTTCACCATTAAACTTGTCGATTGCCCAGTAGATACAACTGTTGCAGTGCGTTTTGGTGGTACTCGTGATGCAATTGATAGCGATATTTTAGCCATTGACACTGTTGCTGGCGGCGCATCTAACGTTGGTATCGCACTGTTTGAAAAAGACGCTGTTTCTCAAATCAACCTGTATGCTGACTCAAAAGAAGTCATCATTCCTGGCACTGAAATCAATTTAGATTATGTTGCTCGTTATAAAGCAACCGCAAAAGCCACACCAGGCCCAGCTAACAGCTCTGCTGTATATAGCATCCAATACAAATAATAAAAATGGAGGGTAATCGTTATTACCCTCTTCCCCCATTTTCTCAACCTTATGGCCTCTTATGAAAAAGCATATTTTCTTAATTCTATTTTTGTTTTTTTCTCTCATAACGGTAAGCCATGCTGCTGGAATAAGTGTGGGAGGAACGCGTTTTGTTTATAACGATAGCAAACGTGAAATTAGTATTCCTATTATGAATACCGATAAAGAAAAGCCTTATTTAATTCAGAGCTGGGTTTCAGCGTATCAAGGCACAGAAAAATCGCCTTTTATTGCAACTCCGCCGCTGTTTCGTATTGAACCTGATAGCACAGGTACTGCACGAATTTCTTATACGGGAGAGCCTTTAGGCTCAAACCAAGAAGTCGTTTATTGGTTAAATATTAAATCAATTCCACCTGTTGAAAAAAGTCCTGAGAATCAACTGCAATTAGTTATTAATTCTCAGTTTAAACTTTTCTTACGTTCAAATGATATTGAACCTATGGATTTTAATAACGTTAAATTATCACAAAAATCCCAAGGTCTTATTATCAACAACAACACACCTTATCACCTGACGATTAAGCATATTTTAATTGGTGATAAACGCTATCCATTTGATGATTTTATTAATCCTCACCAAGAAACTGTATTGCTTAAAGAAAGCAATATTCACCAGAAAGTGACCGTGCAATTTATTAATGATTACGGCGCAACTGTAGATAAAGTATTAAATTAAGAGCGCATCGCTATGTCTTCATCAATAATGACTTTATCAAAAAAACAGTCTATTCCTGCGACTGAACATTACCGCTACTGCATAATTGCTATGGCTATTAGTGCAGTACTATTTCCTTATACAACACAAGCAGCACAAACCTTTAACCCAGAAGCACTCAATTTAGGTGTCGAAAATCAGGTTGCGGATATTAATAATCTTGACTACTTCTCTTATGCCGGTGGTCAACTTCCAGGTGTCTACTCTGTTGATATTTATTTAAATGAAAAATTAATCGATAACCGCCAAATTAGTTTTATCTTTGATGATGATAAAAAGGCTTTAGTTCCTGAGATCACGAAGCAAGATTTACTTAATTGGGGCGTTAAAGAAACGACAACGCCAACACTAAACCAGCTCAATAGCACTGCAACAATTACCGATATTGCAAGTGTTATTCCTAATGCCACGCATAAATATGATTTCTCACGGGCGCGTTTATCGTTTTCTATTCCTCAAATTGCTTTATACAATTATGGACAGGGCTATATTTCCCCTACAGAGTGGAACGATGGTATTAACGCCGCCTTTGTTAACTATACCTATCGCCAAAATAAATATTGGTATCAAGAGCAAAAAGATAGCAATAGTATCTTCTTGGGGCTTCGTAGTGGCGTGAATGTCGGTGCATGGCGGTTACGTAACCATAGTACTTACAATAAAAATAGCGATAATGCGTCGGAATGGAATAACCTACAAACCTACGTTGAACGTGATATTCGTAGCTTAAAAAGCCGTTTAACTATTGGGGAAACCGCATCTGATGACGGCATTCTTGAAAGTACACCTTATCGTGGTATTAAATTAGCCTCTGATGAAAGTATGCTGCCCCAAAGCCAGCGCGGTTTTGCCCCAGTAGTCAGAGGTATTGCACAAAGCAATGCCGTTGTAACCGTTCGCCAAAATAACAGCGTGATTTATCAAACATCGGTTCCTCCAGGAGAATTTGCTATATCAGACCTTTATCCCACCTCTTATAGCGGTGATTTACAGGTCACAATAGAAGAAGCAGATGGCACAACCAGAACTTTTTCTCAGCCATTTTCTGCAGTTCCCATGATGCAACGAGCGGGTAGCTTAAAATACAGTTTCGATATTGGTAAATATAACGCTGATAATGCAGCCAGAAAGCCCACTTTTTTACAAACCACGGCTATTTATGGCCTGCCTTATAATCTCTCTATTTATGGTGGTACGCTATTATCAAGCGATTACCAAGCTTATGTATTAGGTACTGGTATAAATTTAGGTTATATAGGCGCGGTATCAACAGATATCACTTATGCTCGCACTACGCTACTTGATGATACCGATGCTCAAGGGCAATCTTATCGCATACAATATTCAAAATATCTGCCAGAGACAAAAACCGGCTTTTCATTAGCATCTTATCGTTATTCAACCAAAGATTACTATGATTTTTCATCGACTAACGAACAGCTTTCACATCTAAACCATAAGAAAAAACAATTTCAGGTTTCTATTTCTCAATCATTAGGTGACATCGGTTATCTCTCGTTAAATGGTTATCAACAATATTATTGGGATAGAGACAGAGTTGATCGCAATGCGACATTAAGTTTTAACTCAAATTATCGTTCTCTCAGCTATAGCGTTTCTTATGCGTACAACAAACGCCAAGATAATGAATTAACAGATCAAATTCTATCGATAAACTTCAGCCTTACTTTTGATATTACTAATAATAACAATTGGTTAAGCTATCGCTATAATACCAGTAAGCAAGGTGATTCCATTAGTTCAGTTAGTTTAAGTGGAACCCAATTAGAAGATAACAATCTTCAATATGATATTTCACAAAACTATAATCACACCCGACAAGAATATAGTGGTTCAGTAAATAGCAACTACACCGCTTCTGGTGGAGAATTAAGCGCGGGCTATAGCTATGACAAACGCTATCAATCAGTTAATTGGAGCGCAACAGGAGCATTATTAGTCCACCAAGGTGGTGTTACACCTTCTCGTACTATTTATGATTCTGCCATTTTAATTAAAGCCGAAGATGTTGATCATTTAAAAGTCAGCAGTACGCAGAGTTTATATACCAACTCTCAAGGTTATGCCGTGATCCCAAATGTTTCACGCTATGAACGCAATAAAGTAACTGTAGATCCTGCATCTTTAACAGGTAATAACGATGTTGAATTAACATCAACAACAGTTATACCAACCAAAGGTGCCATTGTTTTAGCCGATTTCAAAGCAAGAAAAGGTGCCAGAGTACTCGTCAGTTTGCATTATAACGACGCAGTATTGCCATTTGGTACTCAAGTCGAGATTTACCAAGATGACCGCGTAATTTCTAGTGGGATCATCGCCAATGAGGGTGAAGTTTTCCTTAATGGCGTACCTGAACAGAGCCTATTACGTGCTAAATGGGGTAATAGCCAAACTGAGCAGTGCCAAGCCACATTAAAAGCGGATCTTTCATTAGAAAAAATTCAATTTTTACAACTGGATTGCAGATAGGTGATAAATATGAATAAGTATATAACGCTAGGTTGTCTGTCTGCTCTTTTGTATACATCAACCGGCTTGGCAGAATATCGAGCTGATATGACAACAAAAACAGTGACTTACTCGACACCTATTTATGTATCCAGAACCGCACCAATATTAACTGAACTTGCGACGATAGACTTAGGCTCGATGAATGCATGGACATGGTGGAATACCACCGGCACTGTTAGACCTGGGATATATTTACCAGGCAGTTTATCAGCCTCTAGCCCCAAAGTCGGTGGGGCTTATGTTAAAGAACTTGGTTCTAGCGGTGTCGGTTATACATTATATGGGTCAATCAGTGGTGGTTGCAGTGGAGCCGCTTATGTTGATGGTTTGCAGAATGTTGATGGTAACTATAGTAACCGTCTTATTTGCTCGACAGCCTCAAGCAGCAGTAATTATGCAGTATCATTAAAAATGACTCTGTACAAACTACGCAACGATGTTAAATCACAGACAATACCGACTACATGGGTCGCAATGTTGATTTTGTATAATAATGGCTTTATCACCAGTGATACTTATGGAAAGGTTGAACCTAAAATTAATCTCGCGCCATTAACTATTATTTCAAGTGGTTGTGATGTCGTGAATAATAATATTAATGTGCCGATGGGATCAGTCGCGAAGTCCAGCTTTAATGGTGTTGGCTCCGTTAGCCCTGATAGTATTAATGACTTTAATATTGATTTGAGTTGTGACCCAGTATCACCAATTAAAATTAAATTTGATGGCGTTGCGGATAGTAGCCAAACCGCAGGAACAATAACCTTAAATAATGCCAACGACACCAACACGGCAAAAGGCTATGGCATACAAGTTAAGTATCAAAATCAGCCGATAAAACTGGGTCAATTAATGACGATTAGTGAAAAAAATAACGGCGCTGGTAATTATTCTATTCCGTTAGAGGCCGGTTATATTCAGATTTCGGATACAACAACAGCAGGAAAAGCCGACGGTACATTACAATTTACGATGCAATATCACTAAATTAATTAAGTACGGCTGTCATTATCAAAAAAGGCAGAACATAAGTTCTGCCTTTTAACGTTATAGCGGGAAAACATAAATGAGTGCTTAAACCTGATATAACTTACGTAAATAATGAGGAACTGCATCATCGACATTAGAACCAATGACTTCCATATGAGGTAACAGATCTTTTAGCATTTGATGCGCATTTTGCATAATGCAGCCCTTACCTGCCATTTTCAGCATCTCTTTATCATTCATACCATCGCCAAACGCGATAGCATCATGAATTGTGTGTTGCATCAGCTCTGCTACTTTTTCAAGAGCTTCACCTTTTGATACTCCACCAGCCATTACTTCTAAGCAACTACGTAGTGAAAAACTCACATTAACCTTATTGCCCCAACGTTGGTTAATTTCACTTTCTAGTTTTAATAACAATTCATGATTTTCTGAAGTAAAGAAGACCTTACAAACATCTGTTGTCGGAAATCCTGTTTTACCAAATAATTTATAATTAAACTCAGACTCTTGAAAAAACTCACAAAATTCAGGTGTTTCTTTGTTGATATACCAGTAATCACCACAGTAGATGTTAGTTTCAACTTCAGGATGATCAAATACCATTAATGAAAGATCGTAAGCTATCTCAGGCTCAAGGTCTTGACTAAAAATCAGGTCACCATGAGTATTGTGAACTCTTGCCCCATTGGACGTTATCATATAAGCGTTAATGCCTAATCCATCACGGATTTGCGCAACATCAATATGATGACGTCCTGTTGCAAAAACAAAGTGAATGCCTTTATTAATAAGTAAATGCAAAGTTTCTTGAGTATAGGGAGTTAATAAATGATCGGGTGATAGCAGCGTGCCATCAAGATCTGAAGCGACTATCGAATACATACACGTTCCTGATTAAAATAAATGCTTATCATAAAACTCACAAATTTTACTTAATGCTTGTGAGCGTAGCTTATCTATTTCGAACAAGATTTCGTGATGTGCCCCTTCAATCACCAAGGGCAGTTTTTGCTTTTTTTCTCTTGTTCTGGACTGACTATATTGTTCACAGAAAGCCCTTAACTCCCGATTATCTACCACTTTATCTTGTTCAGCCTCTAACACCAATAAAGGGGTATCAATCTCTCCCGCATGTTCTATCAACCAATTTCCTGCTTGTAAGCTTTCCCCCATCCAATGATAGGTAGGACCACCTAATCGTAACTCAGGAAAATCAGCGTAATAACGTAAATAACGACGGTATCGTTCATGGCTATGGGTTAGCACATTAAGAATAAATGGCAATGGAAACCACTTACCTGTTGATGCCGCATAGTTATTTCTATCTGATAAATTTTGCTCTGCTCGGCTAACTAAAAAATTAGCAACCCATCGAGGTATAGGTAAATTAATACCAAACATCGGAGCGCAGAGTGCTGCTGCTTTAAAGATATGGGGTTGTCGTAGAAGATATCCTGCTAATATTGCGCCTCCCATTGAGTGCGCTAAAGCAAAGTGATGTTGATACTGATAGGGTAATACTACGCTATCAATAAAAGTTGAAAAGTCATCAATATAATCACTAAATTTTTCTACGTGTCCTTTTTGTGGATCATCAAGCATACGACCCGAAAGTCCTTGTCCTCGATGATCAAGGAGAAAAATATCATACCCCATATGGAAAAAATCAAAGGCAACTTCTGGATACTTTACATAACTTTCGCTACGACCCGAAGCAATAACTAAGGCTTTATTGTGCGAAGGTGAACGCCAGTACACATAGCGGATCATAATGCCATCGACACCAATAAATTCCCCTTCTTGCCGCTGATTCCAAAAATCTAATAAGGTGCCATTCGTAAAAGCGGCAAATTGCTTTTCACGAGATAACCACATGTATTTTAAAAGAGTGGTTGTCATTGGCTCTCCTTACTTCGTTATTCAAAGCCCTCTATATGATCGCGGATCAGCGTCATAAAAGCGGGACCAAAACGTTCAAGCTTTCGTTGCCCTACGCCATTAATTAATAACAGTTCATTGGGATAAACTGGGCACTGTTGTGCCATTTCAATCAACGTGACGTCATTAAACACAACAAATGGCGGGATATTCTCTTCATCAGCAATAGATTTACGTAATTTGCGCAATTTCGCAAATAGTTTTCTATCATACTGTCTATGGCTATGTTTTGTTTGTTGATTACGGCTTTTTGTTGGGCTAAGTAATCTTGGTACCGCTAACTGCAACGCAATTTCGCCTCGTAAAATAGGTCTTGCCGTCTCAGTTAACTGTAACGCCGAGCGATGAATAATATTTTGTGTCACCATACCTAAATGGATTAATTGGCGAATAACACTTACCCAATGCTCGTGGCTTTGCTCTTTGCCAATACCATAAACGGGTAATGTGTCATGAGCTGTATCTCTAATACGTTGATTATTAGCACCACGTAATACCTCAACAATATACCCAATGCCAAAATGTTGTCCTGTTCGATAGATACAAGATAACGCTTTTTGCGCATCAACTAAGCCATCATATTGTTTAGGTGGATCAAGACAAATATCACAGTTTCCACATGCATCTTGGCGATGCTCACCAAAATAGTTCAATAACACTAAACGTCGGCAAGTTTGCGCTTCAGCAAAAGCGCCCATTGCATTTAATTTATGAGTTTCTATTGCTTTTTGGTCGCTTTCTGGCTTTTCATCTAAGCAACGACGTAACCACGCCATATCTGCCGGATCATAAAATAATACGGCTTCAGCAGGTAATCCATCTCGTCCTGCTCGCCCTGTTTCTTGGTAATAAGATTCAATATTACGAGGGATATCAAAATGTACAACAAAACGTACATTGGGTTTATTAATTCCCATACCAAAAGCGACCGTTGCCACCACAATTTGTAAATCATCGCGTTGAAAAGCATCTTGCACTTTAGCTCGTTCAACGATTTCCATTCCTGCATGATATGCCGCAACACTTAAGCCACGTTTACCTAGCCGTTCTGCGGTTTCTTCAACCTTACTACGGCTATTGCAGTAAATAATACCTGATTTACCTTTTTGGCCGCGAATAAACAGCCAAAGTTGATCTAAAGGTTTGTACTTTTCTACTAAAGTGTAGCGGATATTTGGCCTATCGAAACTACTGACATGAATTAAAGGATCACGTAATACTAGCTGATTAATTATATCGTAACGTGTTGTGTTATCAGCCGTTGCAGTTAGTGCAATGATAGGAACATCAGGGAGATACTGACGTAATAGTCCAATACCGCGATATTCAGGCCGGAAATCATGCCCCCACTGTGAAATACAATGAGCTTCATCCACTGCTAATAATGCAGGCTGCCACTGAACTAAGTTATGAAGAAAGCTCTCCATCATTAAACGTTCAGGAGCAATATAGAGCAGTTTTATTTCACCTTGTTGACAACGCTTTTGTACATTAAATTGTTCTTCACGTGTTTGGGTCGAATTAAGATAGGCCGCTTCAATACCATGAAGACAAAGCTGGTCTACCTGATCTTTCATCAGTGAAATTAAAGGAGAAACAACGACAGTGAGTCCATCGAGCAAAAGTGCTGGAATTTGATAACAAAGAGATTTTCCACCTCCCGTTGGCATAACCACTAAACAGTCACGGCCTGTTGTAATGGTATGAATAATCTCTTGCTGACCCGGGCGAAATTGTTGATAACCAAAGGTATCACGCAAAATAACCTGAGCTGATGGCATTGAGTTAAGAACTTCTGCTGTGGACACTCGTTCCTCTGAAAAACGGATTAAAACTATAATGAAGAGCGAAAGAAAAGGCACCTGCTGGGTGCCATCATCATTTATATAACTATGCTACCCCAGAACGAGGAAAATTACAGCATATCATTAAGCATCACGCCAACACCAAAACGCGTCTGGCGGAAATCATAATCAATCATTGATTCGCCATAGCCACTAAATAATTGAGTGTAGAAACGCACATGTTTAGTTATTGGATAACTCCAGCCTAATTCGGCGGCGCCGTAACCACTATTCCAGTTATATCGCCCTGTTGCTGTTATAACACTATCCCCTAATTGGTAACCCGCTTTTAAACGGTAATAACCCATATAACGGTTAATTTCTGGATTATCATCATTATGAGCACTTTCACTAAAACGATACCAAGGTTTTAAATCGAGCTGAAAGTTACCTTTTTGCGCCATAAAACGGGCATAAACACGGTTCCAGCTGCGAGAAGTTGGGTCAGAACGACCATTTGATTCGTGGTTAAAACCCGTTTCGATTTCGCGTAATGTCCAACCCGCAAAACGGTAATCCGTGACCCAACCTAAAAAGAGTTGTGGTTCATAGTTAGTTTCACGAAAAGGTGCAGATTCTTTCTTGTTACTTAATTGCCACCAAGAACGTTGGGTATAAGAAGCAGCTAATACTGAGTTTTCGCCAGCGATGCCACGCCAAAGAGGGAACGCAAGGCTTAACTGAAATTTCACTTCATCTTTTTTAGCTTTATCACCCCAATCATAACTAGCGATAGCCTCTTTATTCATATCAGAGGTTTTCGTATAAATAATATAGTTTGATTCATAAGGATAAAGTACAAAAGGTGAGTCATATTCTTGCAATAAACCAGAAATAATACTGCCCTGAACAAGCGGTGCCGGAGAAGAAGTCAATGTTTCTGACGCTGTACCCCATGCTGGATAGAATAAAATCACCGCTAGCAAAGAACGGATGTAACGCATAGTTAATTATCCTGTATTATTGATGAATAAGAAAAAGAGTTAGCGCCAAATAGCTAATTAATTCTTTTAAATACGACTTATTACACTTAAGGCTCCATATTTTACACGTAATTTCCATTAAATCTCGTATATTTTCTCATCATTATATTTATAGCACGAATAGAAAATTACGATTTCGTCATGCATTATTAACATTATATTAACTTTAATGATGTAATATTAGAGGATTAAAAATGGAAAAGCAGTTAACGCTAGAAGAAGCACAAGCTTTAATCGGTCATGTTTTTGTGTATCAGATGCCATTTAATCAGCTTATTGGTTTAGAGCTTCTTCGTTTTGAACAAGATTACGCTGAAATTCAATTTCGCTATCAGGAAAAACTTGTTGGTAATATTGCTCAACGTATATTACATGGCGGAATGATCGCCACGGTTTTAGATGTCAGTGCAGGGCTTGTTTGTGTAGGCAATGCCTTAACTCGTTTAGCACCGATATCCCAAGAGCACCTCCAACAAAAACTCGCGAAAATGGGTACTATTGATTTACGCGTCGATTATTTACGCCCTGGCCGTGGAGAGATTTTTACTGCCAGTAGCCATATTTTGCGCAGTGGTAACAAAGTGTCCGTTGCTCGCGTTGAATTACATAACGAAAAACAAATTCATATCGCAAGTGGTACAGCAACTTATATTGTTGGCTAAATTGTTGGCTAAAACTGAGCGTGCGCTGAGATGTTTAGAATGTTATTAATTACTTGTAAAAATGCATACCTGATGACACATTAGAGATGTCATTGGGTATGATAGCCCCGTCACAATTTTCCTTTCCATCAATTCCAGAGATAGCATGAGCCAGAAAAACACGATGAAAGGCGTCTTATGTGCCTTAGGCGCCTATTTTATCTGGGGTATTGCCCCTGTCTATTTTAAAAGCATTCAAGAAGTGCCCGCCGAAGAGATCCTAACGCACCGTATCTTATGGTCTTTCTTTTTTATGTTGATTCTAATGACAGTAAGCCGTCATTGGCCTTATTTACGTCAACTTATCCGTCAACCAAAGAAAATACTCCTTTTAGCCTTAACGGCGGTGATTATCGCCAGTAACTGGCTAATTTATATTTGGGCGGTGAACCACGGATTTATGTTAGAAGCCAGCCTCGGTTATTTTATTAATCCACTGGTTAACGTACTCTTTGGGATGCTCTTTTTAGGTGAACGCTTTCGCCGTATGCAATGGATTGCTGTTGGATTAGCCTTTACTGGTGTCCTAATTCAATTATGGCAATTTGGTTCTGTTCCCGTTATTGGGCTAAGTCTTGCAGTAACATTTGGTCTTTATGGGTTATTACGTAAAAAATTAGGTGTTGATGCACAAACAGGTATGACCATTGAAACGCTTTGGTTATTCCCTATTGCGTTAATCTACATCCTATTTTTCACCCATTCTTCAACCAGCAATATGATGGAAAATAGCTGGTCATTAAATACATTGCTGATTGCAGCGGGTATTATCACCACCATCCCACTACTGTTATTTACAGAGGCGGCACAACACTTGCGCTTATCTACACTGGGTTTTTTCCAATATATTGGCCCAACGTTGATGTTTATTCTTGCCACGATGGTTTATGGCGAAAACATTGATGCCGAGCGTTTAGTCACTTTTGGTTTTATTTGGGTTGCACTTATTCTGTTCACATTAGATGCGTTATACACACAACGCCGACTAAGACGTTCTTAATTACCTCGTCTTTACTCTTCCGCCAAATTAGTTATTGCGACAAAGGCGGAAGAGGATCGTTTTCTTTTATCAGATTTTAATAATGAGCTACGCGCAATATTTTCTACATACCGATAAGCTCTTTTCATTACAAATACCGGTGAATTAAAAATACGGATGCTACGTTGCCAAGCAACATAAAATAAATTTACGTGAGGTATAAAATTACGTTGGCGCTGTAATAGTTTGATATAGGAGTCTTCGTCATTGTTTAGCTCAGAAGGACGATAAAAATCCTGTTCAATAACAGGTGGCGATAAAGTCGCTACCGGTATTGGCTCCTCCTCCAAATCAAAAGTAACATATTGATACTTATTTATTTTATTTAACGAAGTAGCCGTTTCTAAACTGGGGATGTAATAACACGCTATAGGAGCTATTTTCATAAATTAATATCCGAAATAAAATTTTATTTCGTGATTATTCAGAACTCACCCATAGCTCACAGTAAAAAAAAGCCCCTATTAGTCATTTACGCTAATAGAGGCTTATTTTTGATACTTATGCTCATCACATAACGTGAAAACGGCTTATTCTAACCGAGCAAACGCAGCCACCAGCCATTTAATTCCTTCACCTTGAAATGCAATTTGTAAGCGGCAATGTTCACCACTTCCTTCAATATTAATAATTGTACCTGCACCAAATTTAGGGTGTTTTACACGCTGACCTAAAGAATAACCTGAATCGTTACTGATAATAGGTGTACCCAATCGTTGGTGATTAACCGGGCGTGAAACCGTCGCTCTTAAGCGCACCTCTTCAACACACTCTTTAGGTAACTCACCAATAAAACGAGAAGGCCGATGGCTGACTTCTTTACCATATAAACGCCGATTTTCAGCATAAGTTAGCGTTAGCTTTTTCATCGCTCTAGTTAAACCAACGTAAGCAAGGCGGCGTTCTTCTTCTAAACGTCCCCCTTCATCCAGTGACATTTGGCTAGGGAACATTCCTTCTTCAACACCCACAATAAAGACTTGTGAAAACTCTAACCCTTTTGCTGAGTGCAATGTCATCAATTGAACTGCATCTTGATAAGCATCTGCTTGGCTTTCCCCTGATTCAAGTGCTGCATGTGAAAGGAAGGCTTGTAGCGGCATTAAATCTTCGTCTTCATCTTGATAGCTAAATTGGCGTGTTGCAGTAACGAGCTCTTCAAGGTTTTCAATACGTGCTTGGGCTTTTTCACCTTTTTCTTGCTCATACATCGCTTTTAAACCAGAATCACGAATAATACGGTCGGTTTGAACATGTAGAGGCATTTCTGAGGTTTCAGACGCTAAGGTTTCAATCAACTCTAAAAAGCGCTGTATTGCTGCGGTTGCTCTACCCGCTAGCATTTTGTGTTCAATAACCTGTAATGAACTTTCCCACAACGTGATTTGGTTATCTCTTGCGACTTGGCGAACAATATCTAATGTTCTATCGCCAATACCTCGCGTTGGGGTATTCACAACACGTTCAAAAGAAGCATCGTCATGGCGGTTGGCAGTTAATCGCATATAAGAAAGCGCATCTTTAATTTCTTGGCGTTCGAAGAAGCGCTGACCACCATAAATACGATAAGGCATAGCAGCTTGTAATAAGGCTTCTTCCATTATACGAGACTGAGCATTACTACGATAAAGGATAGCGCAATCAGAAAGTGCACCGCCCTCTTCTTGCCAACGCTTGATTCGCCCGACGACATAACGGGCTTCATCTAAATCGTTAAATGCGCAATAAAGCGAAATAGGCTCGCCTTCAACACCATCAGTCCACAGATTTTTACCTAACCTGTCACTGTTATTCGAAATTAACGCATTAGCCGCTTTCAGAATATTGCTGGTCGAACGATAGTTTTGCTCTAAACGTATAGTTTCAGCACCAGGAAATTCATTTAAGAAGTTTTGGATGTTTTCAACTTGTGCGCCGCGCCAACCATAAATGGATTGATCATCATCTCCGACAATCATCACTTTGCCGGTTTGACCCGCTAGCATTCTTATCCATGCATATTGAATGCGGTTGGTATCCTGAAACTCATCAACTAATACATTTGTAAATCGGTTTTGATAGTGTTCTAGAATTTGTGGTTTGTTTAACCAAAGCTCATGAGCTCGTAATAAAAGCTCGGCAAAATCG
Source organism: Proteus hauseri ATCC 700826 (assembly GCF_001654965.1). GTDB lineage: Bacteria > Pseudomonadota > Gammaproteobacteria > Enterobacterales > Enterobacteriaceae > Proteus > Proteus hauseri. Next base: position 48,081 of record NZ_LXEV01000011.1, on the reverse strand, counting down.
ACTAATCCGGCACGATCACAAGCTTCTTGATAAGCCTGATAAACTTTTAACCATGTCGCTTCAACAGGATTACCATAGGTTTGAATATGTTGAGGGCGTAATCCTTCATCTTTTTTACCATTGATGTACCACGTTCCTTGCCGCGCTGGCCACTGTTTATCGTCAAGATTCATTGATTTCACAATGCGTCGAATTAAACGATATTGGTCATCGCTATCAATAATTTGAAAATCTTGAGGTAATCCTGCATCCAGGTAATGGGCGCGTAATAATCGATGTGCAAGACTATGAAAAGTACCTATCCACATACCGCCTTGGCTTGTACCAATTAAGTCTTCAATACGATGGCGCATTTCTGCTGCCGCTTTATTGGTAAAGGTCACCGCCATAATTGAGAATGGAGACGCCTGTTCAACTGATAATAACCAAGCAATACGATGTACCAGTACTCGGGTTTTACCACTACCCGCACCTGCCAGCACCAACATATTTGTTCGAGGTGCCGCAACAGCTTCACGCTGTTTATCGTTAAGGCCTTCTAGCAGAGATGAGACGTCCATAATTACCAATCATTGAGTGAAGAGAAAATACTGTGGATATATACAGAAACAATTAATCTGTAACAAACTAACAGGATTTTACGCCCTGTGCAAAGTAAAGCCTATCTTAAAGGTCTTATTAGGTTATTTTAACTTAGCGTTTATCTAGATTAACTCTGTCAGCTTGCTTAAATCTGTGATTTCAACATGTGGCATCACTCTTGTTTCACCATCTTGAAATAAACTACGGTTATCAAGATTAATCCAACAAGCTTGTAATCCACTGCGAACAGCACCTTCAACATCAGTGACAAGATGATCGCCGACATGCAAAATTTTCTGATGAGGTAAATTCAGCAAAGATGCCGCTTTATCAAACATATCAGGGTAAGGCTTAGAGCGGCCATCAGGCCCGGCTTTCAAAATATAAGAAAAATATTGTCCTAAACCACAACTTAGAGGATTTGCATTACCGTTTGTTATCGCCACTAGCGGCATTTTTTGCGCTAACTCACTGAGTACTTGATGAGTATTATTCGGCACCATAATGCGGCTACGCCAATAAGCAAAATGCGCCATTATTTCGTCGGCACCTTGCTGTGCTTTTGCTTCACTGTAGTTGTAATCTAACAACATATTTCTTGCTGCAAGCCAACGCCATTGAGTGATGTCATGAAAAATATCAGGATCTTTTTCTATCAGAGGCGTTTTATAGGCATTTACATCTTGTTCTGTAAAATGATTAAAACGCTGATCATATTGACGAATAAATGCCAGTGTTTCTTGTTCAGTTTTATCCATCACAGGGACGTTGTCATACAACGTATCATCAAGATCGAAAGTCATTGCTGCAATGGGCATCAGTGTTCGATAAAAGTGCATTATGATTTTTCTCTCTTAGCTCTAGGATGAGCAGCATCGTACACTTTAGATAAATGTTGAAAATCTAAGTGCGTATAAACTTGTGTAGTCGATAAATTAGCGTGACCTAATAATTCTTGCACTGCCCGTAAATCACCACTGGACTCCAGTAAATGGGTCGCAAAAGAATGACGTAATTTATGTGGGTTAACATGACTGCTTAAGCCTTGGCGAACACCCCAAAGTTCAAACCGTTTTTGCACACTGCGCACTGATAACCGCTTACCACTTTTGGTCGAAATAAACACCGCTTTATCTTCTGGTGCATACAATTCTCGCATGGGATACCAATGTTGTAGCCACTCAATCGCCATTCGCCCCAACGGCACTTTTCGTTCTTTACTTCCCTTACCTAATACACGAACTTCACCTTCTTTAAGGTCGATATCGGTAATATTTAACCCCGTTAATTCTGATAAACGTAATCCTGCACCATACATCACTTCTAGCATGGTTCTATCTCTTACAGAGAGAGGATCTTTCAAGTCAATATTCATCAGCTGATTTACTTCATCAACATCCATATTTTTAGGAAGGTGGCGACCTGATTTCGGCGTACGAATTCCTTTGGCGGGGTTAACCTCTAACATTCCTTGAGCAACTTGCCAATCAAGAAAACTGCGTAGCGCAGAAAAACGTAAAGCCAAACTTGTTGCTTGTAATCCACTGCGGTGACTTTTTGCTAGGAGCATACGCACATGTTGGCTTTCAAGCGATGACCATTGAATAATATTCATCGCGACCATCATTTGCGCTAATGCAGAAAGTTGGCGCTGATAATTTTCAACAGTAACAGGACTTAATCGACGTTCAACTTGGATATAACGCAAAAATTGCTCATAAGGTAATGAAAGCGTTTCGGGTATCGCCACTAAATGACTCATTGCCTTGCTACCCAACGCATTAATAATTCGGGTAATAAATGAGCGAGTTTATCAAGCATGACGGTTCCCATTCCTTGCTGGAAATGTTGATTATCTCGGCTATTAAAAATAATCACACCTAAGTCACCATAATGCCCCAATAAAGAGAGCGCAACAGAACCAGAGCGACGCACATTAGGCATTAACAGCATCATTTCTTGCCCATTTAAAGTGCCCAAATAGTGATTTTTTTCACCCATATGCTGAATTCGAAAATGCTCAAAAGACTGGCGAGATAATGCTAAATCTTGTGCATCTAAAGGGGGATTTAATTGCCAGCGGTCGGTAAATAAGCGCAACTGTACAGAGTAAAGTCCTAAACCTTTAGCCCAAAGATTTAAGCGCTCTAACATATCATTAAGCGAAGTACTGCTTGATAACTCAGAAATAAGTAGCAACAATTGACTAAATAGTGACTCATTCTCTGACGCTTGCTCTATTAGTAATCGCATATCTTCTTCAAGATAATGAATACGATTACGCTGACGAGACATAATCCATTCCACCAATGAAACAGTGCCTCTTACTGGGTGAGGAACCTGCATTTGCTCAATATAACTGGCATTGCGGATAAAAAAACCAGGGTGTTCCCTAAGATAACGAATGACCTGTTGATCATTTAACTCGTTTTTTTCTGGGTAACAAAACTGCTCATTTTTATCCGTCATACAGATAACCTCTTAAAAAGTAATATTATAGCTGAATGATCCCATCATAAATATGTGTCGCAGGGCCTGTCATATAAAGTGGGTGACCAGCACCTCGCCACTCAATGAGCAATGAACCACCAGGTAACGTCACTTTTACTTGTTTATCGAGTAAGCCTTGTGAAATACCTATCGCAACAGCAGCACAAGCCCCACTTCCACAGGCATTGGTTTCACCTGCACCGCGTTCAAAAACACGCAAATGAAGGGTATTTCTATCCACAACTTGCATAAACCCTATATTAGCACGCTCAGGAAAACGTTCATGTTGTTCTAATACTGGCCCTAATAATTCAACTTCTGCAGTTTGAATATCATCGACCTGAATAACACAATGTGGATTTCCCATAGAAACGACACCACATAATACGGTACGTTCCATCGCTCTGATAATATAGGTCTTTTCTGCCTTTTGCGCACGAAAAGGTACTTTTTGTGGATCAAACTCCGGTTCGCCCATATTGACGCAAACATCGTCATTGTCCATAACGTGCAGTGTCATTCTGCCAGATTGTGTACTCACTTTTATTTCTCTTTTATTTGTGAGCCCTTTTAATCGAACAAAGCGAGCAAAACAACGCGCACCATTACCACATTGTGCAACTTCACTTCCATCCGCATTAAAGATGCGATAATGAAAATCAAGCTCAGGATCATAAGGCGCTTCAACGACTAAGAATTGATCAAAACCCACACCTGTATGTCGATTAGCTAATCGACAAATCAGCTCTGGTGAAAAATAAACATTTTGAGTCACGGCATCAACCACCATAAAGTCGTTGCCAAGACCATGCATTTTTGAAAATTGCATTTTGCCCCTGCCTGAAACGGTGTCCCGTTCCTAATATTGACTAATTACTCTGAGTCGAGGTGCTCTCAACTTGCTGGGTTGGCTGGGATGACTGAGTCATTTTTGCCTGAGTATCTTCAGGAGGGAAATAAAGAGGGCCTTTCAAGCCACAACCAGAAAGAGAAATCAGTGTTATTATAGCAAGAGTGCAACGTAAATACGTTTTCATTCGAAATCTGCCTGTCATTAATTTGATTAATATCCTCTATAATCGCAGTTAGATCTCGAAAAGCAAATAGGAAATGAAGATGAACGACAGTGAATTTCACCAATTAGCTGATGAATTGATGTCAGCAATAGAACAAACTATCGACAACTATGAAGGTGATGCGGATATTGATTGTGAAATCAATGGTGGCGTTATGACATTAACCTTTGAAAATAATAGTAAAATTATTATCAATCGCCAAGAAGCCTTTCATCAAGTTTGGTTAGCAACGCGTTCTGGTGGCTATCATTTTGATTGGAAAAATAACCAATGGATTTGTGATAGAAGTGGCGGCGAATTCTTAACCATGTTGGCAACAGCAATAACTGAACAAAGTGGTGAAGCATTTTCATTTTAGTTAATGTATTCATGCAACAAAAACAGGAGCCTTAATTAGCTCCTGTTAATTTTTATACACTTCATTACGATACAAAATTAAGAGTGTTGAACGGCCTGATAATCAGTATAGGCACGAGATTCAACTGAGATCATATCTTGTAGCGAATCATCCCCTTTCCCCAACTCGCTTAATCGACCAAAAGATCCACCCGCAAAAGGCAACACTTGTGTTAATCCCTCTACTTTCACGATTTGATAAAATTGAGGCAAATTAAAGTTGATAAAACTTGAGCCGTAAGTAAATCGATCATGGGACGATGAATAGAAACGGCTAACATCTTTAACCAAATCTTCTTTACTTCCCTCACAATGAGAATAAATTTCTACTCGATTTGCTTCATCTAAGATATAGATATTAAAGACATTGTTATCTTCAGTGGTTTCAAAGAAGAACTGAATAATCCCTTCACAAGCGAAACCATCGATAACCGCAGGTAAATAACGCGCATCTTTGTCTAATTTAACCGGCAATCCATGTAATTTGTTGTAGGAGATAGCGCCATAAAACTCGATAGCATTCTCTAATTTTTGCACTGACACATTAAGGCGCTCAAAAAACAATCCCCATGTTTGTCCCGCAATACGCAACGCTTTAAAACGACCTGGCTCTAAACGGTTAGTTGATAAACGTAGCTCAACACATTCTGATACTAACTGTTGAACACGTGTACGAATTAGGCCACGTAAATGTTGGCTATAGCAGAATACTTCAACAGAGGCTGGAGGTGCAGCATCTTGATGCATCTTACCTAAAATCGTTTTTAACGACTCCAACATCGATTGAGTGCCACTAAAATGTAGCGTTCTGACTTCATTCCATGAATTACGATAGAGCAAATCAATGCTACCAATTAAACATTGCTCTTTTTCACCGAAACTAAATACATCAAGTTTTCTAAAATCAAAGTGAACCACTTGATCAGAAAAGCTTTCTGTAGGGTCCGTTTCTAAATTAACAATAATGGCTAAATGTCGAATTTCACAAGGACTATACAACGCTTTAGGTGTTGGTGCTGGCAAGCGTAATGGAAAGTGCCCAGACATATCTCTAACTAATTCATGCAGCTTAATTTCATCACAAGAAGATTCACCCTGATGAATATAAACCTGAGAATGACTAGTCAACAGGCCATTAAAATAAGACCATGCCACCAATTTATTTAAGTAACGGTTATATTCTAAAGGTTGATGCCCGACGATATTGGCAAAATCTGGTGCCCGATTATACAGATACCAACCACTGCGATTAGCGCGGCCTTGTGGAACATAAATAAAGGTTAAATGAGGCTCTGATAAATCAGGAGAAATTTGCGGATTAACTAACGTCACCTTACCCGGTAATGCTTCAAATGCAGCATAAAGTTTACGTGTTAATACACCAATATCCTGAGGACTCGCGCTTACGCTTAAATTATTGCGGCGAGCGAAACGAATAAGGTTACGATAACTTTGCATCATCGTATCTAATAGCTCGTTATGTGCATCACGCACACGCTCTATTTTCCAGCTGTCTCGGTTATCTAATACGGTTAAGCGCTCGTTATCCCACTGCCATTGAGTGACTAATTGAGATAATACTTGTCGCCTCCAACCGATAGGCTCACTTTCTGTGTTTTCGTTAGATAATTTTTCACAGACTTTGAGGTAGAAACAACGACGGATAAGATCAAGACGAGTTAAGTCATTTATAGAAAGCAAATAGCGAGTGACTCGCTCAAGCATCATGCAATAGGCATCTAAACCGTAGTTCACAATTTCACCACGATGTAAATGTTGTTTCATTTCTAATGCTAGCAATTTGCCATTCGGATAATCAGCAGAATAGGCTTCTAATAAAATACTCTTTAATACGGCTTTATACGGTGAATCGACGCTTTTATAAAGCTGCCATAAGCTTGCACCGAAATATTCTTCAGCAGAAAGCTCACCTAATCCCCCTAAATCTAACCACTCATTCGGTGTTAAAACACCTTGAGAATAAAGAGAGATAACATATTCATCATAATGATGTTCTTCTTCTACTGGCACCATAGTCCACAGCAAGCGTTTACCTGCTAGGCGAACCGCAGTACGGTAAAATTCGTCAAGCAAAAGGATATGCTGAGTCGAACCGCAATCTTCTCCACCCAGGCTGCCACTTGCATGATGACGAAATCTATTTTCATCGATAAGAAAAAACGTAACATCAATCCCCAGCTTACCTGCCCATTGCTCAATCAGCAGACATTTACGTTGCAAAAGTGCACGCTCATCCTGATCCAGCCAAGATTGATGACAGACCCAAATATCAATATCGGAGCTGTGACTTTGCCCAATAGAAGAAGTACTCCCCATCGAATAGATGCCAGTAATTGGCAGTTCTCCGCTGGCGTATCCATCCATTGGCTCATCACATAATGCGTTAACCAGTTTGGTTGTCCATTGACGTTGCACATCATCAGGTTCAAAGAAACATGTCCCATGAGGCACATTCCCCTGAATATAACCAGGTAACTCAGGATGGTGATAATGCAGTAAAACAGGGATCAAACCATAGACCTGTTTAAAAACATCACCCATCGATGCAAAAGCTCGTTCCAGTCTGAGTTGATTAATCGCATCCAGCCGTTGCTTCAGTGTTTCAATATAAAGATACAAGAGTTTCGCCTGAACAATACTAAGAAGATAGTAGAATCTGAGTTTATAAGTTACCGAGCTTGAATTATTCATTTATTAATAGATAAAACTTTACTAACAAAATCTCGGAAACGTGATCAATTTAACACCTTGCAAGCAAAGCGTAAAGAGGAACTAAAAATATAGCACCAAGATCTAAAAAATATATTTAGCAGCTAAATCGTTTAAAGCTACGCCTATAATGTCTTTATAATCAAAATGATATAGCATTTAATTTATAAAAATAAACCATGGAATTTAACCTCAATCCGCCGTTAACCCTGTAAAAAAGCACTGTTTCCCCATGATGAAGGGCTAAAAAAATTCTGATAAAATCTAAAAAAGTGAAAATAAACGAAAATAAACACAACTCATTGATAATAATAAATAATATTTTATAAATGCTGTTTTTTATTTTTATACCTAATAATATAAGATTATTTTTAATGAATATTAAAGATATAATTAGAGAAAAAATAAATTTAATTTATTAATTATTTTAAAAATAAATAAATATATATTTTGTTTTTTATAATATTTTTAATTATTAATTAAAATACTTTTTTGTTAAATTTTATAATGCCTTTATATTTAATCAAAAAACAAAAAACAAAATCATATAATAAAATTATTATTGCTTTATCAATACGTTCAGTGATATTCATCTCATTTATTCTTTGCATTTAAAAATAAGGTTAATGGTTATAACTAAATGTTTAAATTTTGTAAATAACCACATTCTTTATATAGGTATAAAAAGAGCAAAATATGAAATAAGAAAAATGATAAGTACTTTCTTTATTTTTTTCTTATTATTTGTTTTTTTTCTCTCAACTTTCTTTTTATTTCTCGCAATAAAAGTCCTCGTTTTTTGTATCAAAACGCTCATCTCAGATCCCTTAACTGGAAAAATGCGCGCTAAAATGTTAAAACAAAGCCTTATTTATAAACAAAAATATCGCTAATCGCTCGGAAGATAATACTATTATGTCAAAAAGTACCATCCGTATTGCAACCCGCCAGAGCCCCCTAGCTATGTGGCAGGCTCTGTATGTAAAAGAACAACTACAGCTTGCTTACCCAAGCTTAGCGGTCGAACTGGTACCGATGGTCACAAAAGGTGACATCATTTTAGATACCCCATTGGCAAAGGTTGGAGGTAAAGGACTATTCGTTAAAGAATTAGAATTAGCTTTACTAGAATCTCGTGCTGATATCGCAGTTCACTCTATGAAAGATGTGCCTATCGATTTCCCTGAAGGCTTAGGGCTAGTTACTATTTGTGAACGAGAAGACCCACGCGATGCCTTTGTTTCTAACCATTATGATTCTCTAGATGCACTGCCAGAAGGCAGCATCGTTGGAACCTCAAGTCTGCGCCGCCAATGCCAATTAAAAGCACAGCGCCCAGACCTTATTATCCGAGACTTACGTGGTAACGTAGGTACACGATTAAGTAAATTAGATAACGGCGACTATGATGCGATTATTCTTGCTGTAGCGGGACTCAAACGTCTTAACCTTGCGCAGCGTATCCGCTCACCATTGTCTGCAGAACAATCTTTACCAGCCGTAGGACAAGGTGCTGTGGGCATTGAATGTCGATTAAATGATCATGAAACGCGTAAATTATTAGATGCGCTAAACCATACTCGTACCGATATCTGTGTAAGAGCAGAACGCGCTATGAACACTCGACTCGAAGGCGGTTGTCAGGTACCTATTGGTAGTTATGCCATTTGGCAAGATGATAAAATCTGGCTACGTGCGCTTGTTGGTTCACCTGATGGTGAAACTATTTTACGAGGCGAGCGTTTAATCACACCAGAAGAAGCTGAAAAAGCAGGAATTTCCCTTGCTGAAGAGTTATTAGATAAAGGCGCTCGAGAAATTTTAACTGCTGTCTACCAAGGCAATGCACCTAAATGAGTATTCTTATCACGCGTCCAAATCCCGCAGGACAAGCACTAGTACAACGCTTAAATAATGCAGGAAAACAAGCCTTTCTAGCTCCTTTAATAAAGATAGCCGCTGGTCGAGAGCTACCTTTATTAAAAACTAAGCTAGATGAGCTTCGGCCGAGTGATTGCCTTTTTCTTCTTTCTAAAAATGCGGTGTCGTACGCAAACTGGCAGTTAAATCAATTACAACAATCATGGCCAGATACGCTATTCTATTATGGAATAGGTTCGAGTACTGCAAAAGAATTTCAAAGTTTAAGTGGTCTTACTATCAGTTACCCTGAGTATGGAGAAACGAGTGAAGACTTACTCACACTCCCTGAACTCAATCAGGTAGCAAAGAAACGAGTTTTACTACTTAGAGGGAATGGTGGCAGAGATTTACTTGCCGCCACACTACGCCAACGCGGCGCGATAGTTGATGAGTGTGAGTGCTATCAACGTCTATTTATTGATTACTCGCCAGAGACATTTAGCGCTCAGTGGCAAAACGCACAGATTGAAACACTGGTGGTGACGAGCGGCGAAATGTTGCAACAACTTTTTGATCTGGTCACTGAACCTAAAAAAGCATGGCTGTTACACTGCCGTTTGATTGTTGTAAGTAAACGATTAGCAACAATAGCAGAAACACTAGGGTGGAAAAATATCACCGTTGCTGATAGTGCCAATAATGATGCTTTATTTCGTGCATTAATATAGAACCTAAATGAGACACCGATATGACGGAACAGAAAAATATCAATGAAAATGACTTGCAAAAAGGTGCATCGAAAGCTGATGAAGATGTCCGCTATCAGGAAGTTAAACCTGTTAATAATAAACGTTCAGGTCTAATTGCTAGTGCTGTTGCGATTATCGTTATCTTAGCAATTGGTGGTGGGCTTTACTCTTACACCAACCAGCAAACATTACGTTTAAGTGATGAAAACCAATCGCTTAAAACAGATCTAGCGCAACTACAGCAATTACAAGACTCTTATCAACAGCGTTTTGATAATATCGATAGTATGTTTAATTCACAAAAGCTGACTATTGATAAGCTACAAAATGAACGCCAAATTACAGAGCGCCAACTTCAAGATCTTCAAGCTCGATTTGCCGCCATTTCAAGTGCTGACGTAAAAAGCTGGCTACTTGCTCAAGCTGATTTTATGGTAAAAATGGCAGGTCGTAAGCTTTGGAATGACCAAGATGTTGTTACTGCAGTAAGCTTATTAAAAGGCGCTGACAGCAGCTTAGCTGAAATGAATGATCCAAGTTTATTGGAAATTCGTCGTGCTATTAATGAAGATATCGGCAACCTTTCTGCATTAGCTAAAATTGATAACGATGGTATTATTTTACAGCTTAATCAATTAGCGAATCAGGTTGATAATTTACGTTTATCTGGTTTTGAACGTAATGGTGCGCCAATGGATAAAAATGATGAAGCCATTTCAGGTTCACTTTCTGACTGGAAAGAAAACCTCAGTAAGAGCTGGAAAAGCTTTATGGATGACTTTATTACCATTCGTCGCCGTGATACAGCTGCCGTTCCTTTATTAGCACCAAACCAAGATATTTATTTACGTGAAAATATTCGCTCGCGTCTATTAATTGCGTCTCAAGCTGTTCCGCGTCATCAAACTGAGATTTATCAACAATCACTTGAAGCGGTGTCTACCTGGGTTCGTTCTTATTTTGATACGACTGATCCGAATACAACGGCATTTTTAGATATGGTATCTGCCCTTGAGAAACAACCTATTACCCTAGCAATGCCTGCCGAACTAAAAAGTCCCACACTGTTAGAAAAACGTGTTGAAAAGCAAATTCGTAATTTACTCACTCAAAGTGAATATACGCAACCTGAGGCTGTTGAAGCTCAAGGTGCTCAAGTTACTGAAGCTGAAAACCCAGTTGCAGATGCTACAACGAATACGGTTACTGACAGTGCAACAACAGAAACTGTAACACCACAGGGAGAATAATCGCATGTTAAAAGTATTGCTCCTTTTTGTGGTACTGATTGCTGGCGTTATTTTTGGCCCAGTGCTAGCGGGTCATCAGGGTTATGTTCTTATACAAACCGACGATTGGGATATCGAAACCAGTGTTACCAGTGTCGTTATCATGTTTATTTTACTTCAACTGGCTTTGTTACTTATTGGTTGGGGCTATCGTCGCTTTATTGGAACGGGATCAAAAGCTTACAGCTGGTTTTCTTTTCGTCGACGCAACCGCGCACGTAAACAAACTAGTCTAGCGCTAATGAAATTAGCTGAAGGTGATTTTAAACAAGTTGAAAAACTGATGAGTCGCAATGCCGATTATGCAGAGCAACCTGTCGTGAACTACCTTCTTGCCGCAGAGGCAGCGCAACAACGGGGTGATGAATTCCGCGTTCAGCAATATCTTGAACGTGCGAGTGAACTGGCGGATACCAACCAACTCCCTGTTGATATTACCCGAGTGCGTATTTTATTAGACCAAAATGAAAATTACGCTGCTCGTACGGGTGTCGATGAGTTGTTAAATCAAGCACCTCGTCACCCTGAAGTACTGCGTTTAGCTGAAACAGCTTACACCCGCACGGCTGCATGGCAGGCATTGTTAGATATTATTCCTTCAATGCAAAAAGTTGAATTACATAGCGATGATGAATTAAACCAACTGCGCCAAAATGCTTATATCGGTATTATGGGTCAGAAAATGTCTGAAAGCGGTTGCGATGGACTGAAAAATTGGTGGAAAGCACAACCACGTAAAATTCAGCACGATAATGCATTACGCGTTGTACTCGCTGAACATCTTATTGAATGTAATGATCCTGATACCGCCCAAACGATCATTTTAGAGGGTATTAAACGTCACTATGATGAACGTCTGATCTTATTGCTTCCGCGCCTGAAAAATACAGATGCAACAGCGGTTTTAAAAGTACTCAATACACTGATAAAGCAACATGGACCAACACCTTTGTTAAACAGTACATTGGGGCAAATTTCAATGCAACAAGGCAAATGGACTGAAGCAGAAAACGCTTTTCGTAATGCATTAAAACAGCGACCTGATGTACATGATTTTGCATGGCTTGCTGATGCATTAGATAAACAGAAAAAACCAGAAGAGTCTGCGAAAGTGCGTAAAGATGCGCTATTAATGACCTTGAAAAAAGACTCTGTTATTTTTGAAGAGCCTAAAAAAAGTAAATAGCCATTTAAACCCAAATCTCCATGCCCCTCCCTAGCGAGGGGTTTTTTATTTTTAATAACAACTAAACTACGGTAGCCAAATCAAAAATAGCAAAACAATTTCAACACAAACCGCCAATAAGATATATCCCCACGCAATACGATAAAAACGACTCGGAACCTCTTTAGCATTTTCTTGCTGATAGGCTAGATAGCGTTTTCTGGCTTGATAAAAAACGCCAATATAAACTATCGCAATTCCCTGACAAACAAATAACACATTGTGAGTCCCCCTCTTTTCCACCAACGATCAAAATAATCAATGGGATCAAAAAAAATAGCAGAGGGCCAAATTTCTCAATAAGAAACAACCGTTCTTCTGCAAGGCGTGCATTTTGTTTATCGTTCATTGTGTTATGCTCTCTTCAGCAATATATCGCCGAAGGATAATAGCCTGATAATTCTATGAATACAAAAAAGGTAACTTAGTATTTGAAATGGGCAGGAATATTGCGATACACAGATTCAAAAAAACATCTATCACAAAAAAGAAGCAAAAAAAAACACCTGTATACAAAATACAGGTGCATAAATATACAATCAGGTCTACAGACGGATGGTGCCTCACTCAACGTTTCGTCCTGTTGATGATGAATGATGTTCATCGATAACGTGGACGTAGGCACCGAATAATCGGCTCTGCATCATTCCTAGGTTTATGAAGCCAATGCTGTCATAAGGAGTGGAATGAGCATCTACGAACTAATTAATGCATTTAGTGTGCCAAGTTTTCTTTGTCTGATACACAAAATAGATGCCTCAACTTATAAAAGCTAACCTACTGAATTTTGGTTACCCTATTTGCCTTTACTCATTTTTAATAACAAAAGAAGTGCTATTCATGGTTTCATTATTCTATTGCTAAATGGGAAATAAAAAATAAGGCTACCTATTCGTCTCTTTTTCACGACAACAAATGGCACTTGAATATTTAATTCTTTAAAATCATAAAGTTAAATGTCACCTATTGGAGACATAAAAATAGCCCACTGTTGGCATTTGCCGACAAATCAAATAAAATTATTATTATTCATATAGTTATAACCTTTAATTTAATATTGAGTATTCATCTTTATTTGAAGTGCGATATATGGCGGTAAAGTAAATTATCAATAACGCTTAAGTGAGAACAGTAATAAGACGCGGAAAGGTATCTTTCTCATCAATAAATAGCAATGAAGAGAGAGAGGATAAAAAATGAAAATAGCCGCTTTACTCACGTGAAAGAGGGTTCAACGAACCTAATATATAACCCACAGATTTTGTCGCTAACGTTAGCATAAATAATTTATAGATAATGGATATGGATATGGATATGGATATGCAGGACAAATCGCACAATGGCAAAATGTAAACGACAGATGCGAAAAAGCCCCGATAAAATCGGGGCTTTTTCTTAATATGGTCGGCGAGAGAGGATTCGAACCTCCGACCCACTGGTCCCAAACCAGTTGCGCTACCAGGCTGCGCTACTCGCCGTTTGAATCACTGTTCTTATCTTGTTTATGGTGCGAAGGGGGGGACTTGAACCCCCACGTCCGTTAGGACACTAACACCTGAAGCTAGCGCGTCTACCAATTCCGCCACCCTCGCATAAACAAAAACTAAGATAAGATGGGGTGGCTAATGGGACTCGAACCCACGACAACTGGAATCACAATCCAGGGCTCTACCAACTGAGCTATAGCCACCATAACAGCTATCTTATTTACTTCTACAACAACGTTCTTCACCGTAACTCTTAGCACGCTTTTTATTGGCGCGCCCGACAGGATTCGAACCTGAGACCTCTGCCTCCGGAGGGCAGCGCTCTATCCAGCTGAGCTACGGGCGCTTCACGCCGTTGCGGGAGAGGATAGTACGGATTTACGCACTGTCTGTCTAGTGCTTTTTGAAAAAAAAAATCTGTTTGACGATAGTTTGTGCATTTCGTCGATAAATGGAGCGTTTTTACGCATCTAACGCCCCATCAGTATAATATTCGAACAATCAATATACTTGTTAAATACTATTATTTCTACATTAATACATTAAACCTAATAAAAACGGGTTCTCTAGCCTTATAATTTATTGGAATAGTAGTAACCGACAAATTTTAATAGCTTAAATTGACGTTTAATCCTGCTTGGTTGTGACAATAAACGGTATAACCACTCTAAACCAAGGTTCTGCCACGCCTTAGGCGCTCTTTTAACGTGCCCAGTAAAAACATCATAAGTGCCACCAACACCCATATATAACGCATCTGGGAGAGTTTCACGACATGCGCGAATAAATAACTCTTGTTTAGGTGAACCCATCGCAATAGTAATAATTTTCGCACCAGACGCTTTTATACGCTCAAACAAAGCATCTCTATCTTGTGGTGTAAAATAACCATCCTGGCTCCCTACTATATTAACGTTCCATTGCGATTTCAGTTTATCTTCTGTTTGAGATAAAACCTCAGGCTTACCACCCACTAAAAAGACAGGCGTTCCTTCTTTACCTGCTCTTTCCATTAATGCTTCCCATAAGTCAGCACCAGCAATACGCGAAACTTGGGCTTCTGGGTATTTACGGCGAATACCTCGCACGACACTAATTCCATCAGCATAGAGATAATCAGCTTCTTTTAACTGCTCATTCAAAGAACTATTCGTCTCAGCATTAAGAATTTTTTCAGCATTAAGCGCAATGAGTGAACCAGTCTTAATTTGCGTATCCTCATAAAGATAATCCAGAAAATGTTTCATATCTCGAAATCCCCAGATGCTATGTCCGCGGATTGAATACTTCGGAATTGAATTCGATTCCATTATTTTTCCTTTTTCTCTAAACGAGGTTTATTACTCATTTGGCTTGTTACATAGTGACGGATTAATCCCGCACTCTCAAATAACCAATAGAGTAGTTTTGCAATAACTAAACATAAACCAAAAATAAGACAGAAGAAGACAACACGAGAGACAAAAGAATCAACACCTTCTCGCGCCAGCACTATCATGTTAAAAATAGCACCAAAACAAAATGCTTGTAATATGGCTGATTTGTAGCGATTGGATTCATTTACACCCTGCTGATAAAGCCAATCAAACCATTTAATGATAAGCCCAACCACAACCGCACCTAATGGAATAAATACAACCCCTCCCATCACAACGAGTGATCCGATTAAAGTCGGAGAAATCGCTAGCCCAGCATGATAATTCAACACTTCCCACGTAAAGTAGTTTGCTGAATTAAGAACAACATCAGGACGTTCTGGCCATACCCAAGAAGGAATAAAGACATAAAAATCACGAATGATAGGAGCCAAACCTTGGAACTCTATTTTGTCGTAATTATTCAGTAATAGTGCGAGGTTTTCCCAAGGTGAGAACGTATCACGCGTTAAATATAAAAAGGTATAAAATGCTTCAGCACCGCTGACATCAAGCCCATAGCGCTTTAATGCCAGCCAAAACATGCCTACAATACTCATAACACCCGCGGCAATCAGCATCCATAACGTTATCCAGCCACGAACAATGCCAATAAATAAAAACAGCGCAAAAGCGATAATAATATTAGCGCGTGTTCCACCTACAATAATGTAAGTCAGAATACCAAAACCAACGGTGGCGCATAAAAAGAAAATCCAGCGCTGTTGCGTTGGTTTTAAGAAATAGACCACCAGCATTGCAGGGATAAAGAAGTAAAAGAACCGCTTAAGCGCAACACCAGAAACCTGACTAGAAAAAATTTGGCTATAGGTTTTTAACTTAAACAGTAAGAAACCATTTTGTAAAAAGAAAATTCCTACCGTCACAAAGGCAATAAGCGCTAACAGGATCCAGGTTAGATTGGTTTCTACTCGATTCATCGTAAATAGCGGCCTAGATGGGCCACTAGTAGGTTTTCTTAGCCTAACCTTATAAGTGACATAATAAATCGCATAGAAGCTTGTAGAGGCTAATAACGCATGTAGTAACGCATCAACGGGAACAACCGCCACATCAA
Source organism: Proteus hauseri ATCC 700826 (assembly GCF_001654965.1). Taxonomy (GTDB): domain Bacteria; phylum Pseudomonadota; class Gammaproteobacteria; order Enterobacterales; family Enterobacteriaceae; genus Proteus; species Proteus hauseri. Next base: position 31,701 of record NZ_LXEV01000011.1, on the reverse strand, counting down.
ACTGAAAGACCAACATACAGGTAAGAGGAAAACCAAAATAGAAGGTCAATAAATAGAGCATGGAAAAAAAGACATTAAAATTAAAGCGAACCCGACGAAACTCTTGATAAGTCAGCAATAAAATAAAACCCAAGGAGATAAAATAGACAAGCGTGAGTCCGCCTAATTCCGCCAATGTCATTGCGGCTCTCCTGTGCTCATCTCAATTAATTGTTTCCAACCCTGCGTAAAATTAGGGGCGAAGAAGGTAATCTCATCACGATTTAACATTAATAATTGACGTTGGGCTTCTTCAATTAATGGCACATCAAGCTTATCACCAGAGAAAAATACGGGCACACTCTGCTCCGTTAAATCTTGCCAGAATGGGTTTTGTCTGCTGATAACAAAAGGAATGGCGAATTGGATAAGCAAACACAACGTACCAATGCCTTGCTGACGATGGAAAATAAAATAACCCAAATTACAGGTTTTCAGTAAAGCCAGGTAATCATCAAAGGCCAGTTTTTCACGTAATATCTCTACGTTACCTGTTACAAACAATTCATCAGCGGCTTGAGAAACTTCTTGGATATAGGCATCGTTATTTTCAGGATATCCCATTGGAATAATCACTTTAGCTCGTTGACCAAATTGTTCCGCTATCGCATTTAGTGCATCAATATGACGGTTAGATTTATCCCCAGAATTACCGAGCAAGATAGTCATTTGCTGCTCATCAATTCCCTTTTTCTCTGTAACCGTAAGTTTAGGATCCATTCGGGTTGGGAAATAGAGCAAACTTGCAGGAATATTCACGTTAGATTGCGCAAAATAGTTAAGGTCACCCCGTGTACCAAACACGCGCCCTACACGCTTTTGTGCCAATTTACGCAAAAGATAAAACAACTTAAATTTTAATTGTTTTGAATCTTGATAAAGATCAGCGCCCCAAATATGCCACCAAAATTGGTAGCGTTTAATTTTACCCATTAGCAACGCCATCCAAATAGGCGCATTGAATTGCCCTAAAAAGAGAAATCGCTGGGTTCTATCTGCTTTAGCTAGGGCAATGACGCGCTGTGCCACCTGCTGTTTATCTGCTAAGCATTCAATTTCTAAAGCAGGATAGTGCGCTTGAAGAGCACTATCTTTACTGGCAACGATAAAACGAGGTTTATACGTTAACGCCGCCTCAGTCACGAGGTGATCATTAAAAAAACGTAGCATTGTGCTGTTATGATGCACAATGTCTGAGCCTAGTACGTAAATCAAAGTTGTCATTTGCGCCTGCAATAAATAACGAAAACAGAACTACAGAGAAAGAAGTAAATAATGTATGTCGCCATATAGGCTTGAGCAGCGCCTAATGCACCATGCTCAGGAATTAGCCAACGGGAAAATAGCGTTAGCAAAGCAAATTGGCTTACTTCAGTGAGAATATAAAAACGCAAAGCTGCCTTTGCGATAACTAAATAACCAAATACATAGGAACCGACTTTTAAAACATCCCCAACTAATTGCCATGCAAAAAGATCACTCATTGCAGTAAATTTATCTGAAAACAGCAACCAAATAGCAAAATCGCGCAGTAACCACACCATAAAACTAGCAACAGCAACGGCAGGAAGAACAAACTTCAATGATTTAATGATTTCTTTTGCAATATCACTTTTTTGCGTTAAACGAGAAAGAGTAGGTAGCAAATAAACCGAAAAAGAAGCTGTTATAAATTGTAGATAAGCATCTGAAATACTGCTCACCCCTTGCCAAATACCGACTTCATCCCAGCTATAATTTTCAGCTAAAAGATTACGCATCATGATATAAGCAACAGGTAAGGTAATTGAGGTTAGTATTGCCATAATGGTGAATTTACCAAGATGGCTCGCTATCGCTTTATCCCAGCGTGGCCTAAGCTCACTCAACGCAAAACGCTTACGTTTTAATAATATAGCAGTAGCAGGAAAGAGTATTAACGCAGGGACTAGCGCAAGCCCAATTAACGCACCATGATAACCAGCAAAGAGATAACATAAATAGTATGCAACAACACCAATTAAACTTCCGGCGATAATCGCCAATGCATTACCCGATGCATCACGATAACCTTTTAAAATTGCTAAAAAATAGTTGGTGTAAGCAATACCCATTTGAATAAAAGCCACTGCTCTTACAATATTTTGATATTGCTGATAATCATCACCAAATAAAACTCGACTAATTGGTACTGTAAAAAGAAGAAATAAGATGGCTAAAAGCGTTGAAAACAGCAAAATCATTGATGATGAAGTACCCAACACATTTTTACGTTGAATTGCATCATCTTGATATTGTGCTATTAATTTTGTAACGCCATTAAAGATCCCCGCACCTGATAACACACCAAGTACAGTAATTAACTGACGAAAGTTACCCGCAAGCCCAACCCCTGAAGGGCCATAAGAAACCGCAAGTAATTTTACGACAAGCAGACCAACCCCAATCTTTATTAGGGTTGATCCAGCAGTCCAAATAGATGCTTTAGCTAATGACATATTAGGCAAAGAAGTCGCGAATATGACCAATAACAGTCTGCTGTTCTTCTTCTGTCATATTGTAGAACATCGGCAAACGGACTAAACGCTCACTTTCTTTTGTAGTGAAAATATCTTCACCATCAAAACGACCAAACTCCATACCTGCGGGGCTGGTATGTAATGAAACATAGTGGAATACGGTTAATACGCCATGTTCTTTCATATATTCATTAAATTCAGTACGTTGTTCGATATCTTTCAGTTTGATATAGAACATATGTGCATTGTGCTCTAATCCTTCTGGAACCACTGGCAGCGTTAATAAACCTTTGGCTGCTAATGGCGTTAATGCATCATAATAAATCTGCCAAAATGCAAGGCGGCGTTCATTAATTTTCTCGGCTTCTTCAAGTTGTGCCCATAAATAAGCTGCTTGTAAATCAGACATTAAATAACTCGAGCCAATATCGCGCCATGTGTATTTATCTACCTGACCGCGGAAAAATTGACTACGGTTAGTCCCTTTTTCACGAATAACCTCGGCACGATTAATTAAGGCTGGATCATTAATCAGGGTTGCACCACCCTCACCACCGGATGAGTAGTTTTTAGTTTCATGAAAACTATAGCAACCGATATGACCAATAGTGCCAAGTGCCTTACCTTTATAGGTAGACATCACACCCTGTGCCGCATCTTCAATCACAAACAAGTTATGTTTTTTAGCTATCGCCATAATAGTGTCCATTTCACACGCTACACCAGCATAGTGAACAGGAACTATCGCACGAGTTTTATTGGTAATTGCCGCTTCAATTTTTGTTTCATCAATATTCATGGTATCTGGACGAATATCGACAAAAACGATAGTAGCACCGCGTAATACAAAAGCATTAGAGGTCGAAACAAAGGTAAAACTAGGCATAATGACTTCATCGCCAGGCTTGATATCCAATAAGATAGCAGCCATTTCTAACGATGCAGTGCAAGATGGCGTTAACAGTGTTTTATGACAATGAAATTGTTCTTCTAACCACTTTTCACATTTTTTTGTGAAGTTGCCATCGCCACAGAGTTTGCCACTTTCCATAGCTTGTTTCATATATTCTAATTCTGTGCCGACAACGGGTGGTTTATTAAACGGAATCATATTATCCCCTGTATAACCAATAGGTGGTGCTCTCTATTAAAGCACCACTGTGTGTGTATAAACGCGAAGCTGCAATATTGCTGATCTGTGTTGCAACATACAGGGTTGATAATGCCTGCTGTTGACACCAAAACTTCGCTGCCGACATCAGTTGCTTACCGATGCCTTGTCCTGTTCTATTGGGCATTACAGCAAGTAAGCCCACTCTTGCTTCACTCTCTGAAACTCGGCGCAAAGTAACAAAACCACTGACTCTGTTATTGCTATCAATCGTCAATAAGCAGGTGTTATCAAAAGTGCCTAAAACGGCTTTTTTCACCCATAGCGCATAAAAACGACCGCTATCATCAGGTTGATACCAAGGGGTTCTAAAACGGCTTTGTACAAAAACTTCGCGAGCAGTTGTCATCAATAAATCGATATCGCTTTCATTTGCTCCTCGAAATTGTGATGTTTGCGCCGTTACTTGTTTGCAACTATTTTCTGTAGCATTTTCTGTGCCAACTGAGAGTTTGAAATCGATTTCACCTTCAGCAAATCGAAAGCCAAAGTGACCCAATTCATCAATTAGAGATAACTCATGTGATGCAACTTTGGCATGAACCACACCGAACTCATCAAGTTGTTTATGTGTTAAAACAGGCGCCTGAGGACTAAATTCAAGACGCCCAGTTTTAAGGGAAAAAAACTCACTTTCCCACTCTAAATGATTAATATTGGCGAGGACGGACATGTAATAAATCCAGTAGATAACGGCCATAGCCCGTTTTAGACAGTGATTTAGCGCTTTCTCTTACTTGCTCGTCAGTTAGCCAACCATTACGCCAAGCAATCTCTTCAAGGCAAGCCACTTTGAATCCTTGACGTTTTTCTACAGTTTGAACAAAGGTGCTAGCTTCAATTAGGCTGTCATGAGTACCTGTATCAAGCCATGCAAAACCACGGCCTAAAAGTTCAACATTTAACTCGCCACATTCCAGATACATTTGATTGATAGAGGTAATTTCAAGCTCTCCACGAATAGAGGGTTTTACTTGTTTTGCAAAATCCACCACTCGATTATCGTAGAAATAAAGCCCAGTAACAGCCCAGTTAGATTTAGGCTTTTCGGGTTTTTCTTCTATCGATAACACGCGAAAATCATCATCAAATTCAACAACACCAAATCGTTCAGGATCCATCACTTGGTAACCAAAGACCGTAGCACCGCGTTCACGCTGAGCAACTTGTTTTAGTTTTGGACTAAATCCTTGGCCAAAATAGATATTATCACCCAACACTAAACAGCAATGGTCATCACCAATGAATTCGTCACCTAAAATAAAGGCTTGGGCTAATCCATCAGGTGAAGGTTGAACTTTATAATGAAGATGAACCCCAAAAGCAGAACCATCACCCAATAAACGTTGGAATGAAGTGAGATCATCAGGTGTGGTGATAATTAAAATATCTCGAATACCTGCTAACATCAGCACAGATAATGGGTAATAGATCATTGGCTTATCATAGATAGGCAACAACTGCTTCGACACCCCTTTCGTTATTGGATGTAATCGCGTACCAGAGCCACCAGCCAGAATAATACCTTTCATCATCTATCCTTTTTACTCAATCAGTTTCCAAGCCCTAAACGTTCACCCGCATAAGAGCCATCGAGAACGCGTTGCCACCATGTCTGGTTATTTAAATACCACAGCACTGTTTTACGAATACCTGATTCAAAGGTTTCTTGTGGAACCCAACCTAATTCGGCTTCAATTTTTGCAGCATCAATGGCATAACGCAGGTCATGACCAGGTCTGTCTTTCACATATGTGATTAAATCCACGTATTTTTCAACGCCTGCGGGTTTTGTTGGATACAACTCTTCCAATAGATCACAAATTGTTTTAACCACATCAATATTACGGCGTTCGTTATGTCCGCCAATATTGTAAGTTTTACCCGGTTGTGCTGTTGTTGCGACTAAATACAGCGCACGAGCATGATCTTCAACATAGAGCCAATCACGGATCTGTTCACCTTTACCATAAACAGGTAATGGCTTGCCTGAAATCGCATTTAAAATAATTAATGGGATTAATTTTTCAGGAAAATGGTAAGGACCATAGTTATTCGAGCAGTTCGTAATGACGGTTGGTAAGCCATAAGTACGTAACCACGCACGAACTAAATGATCACTAGAGGCCTTAGATGCAGAATAAGGGCTACTTGGTGCATAAGGTGTAGTTTCAGTAAAGAAATCATCCGTGCCGTCTAAATCGCCATACACTTCATCTGTTGAGATATGGTGAAAACGGAATGCACTCTTTTTTTCTTCTGGCAAAACTTGCCAAAAGTGGCGAGCCGCTTCCAATAACGTGTAAGTACCCACAATATTGGTTTCAATAAATGCCGCAGGGCCATCAATAGAGCGATCAACATGACTTTCGGCGGCTAAATGCATCACTACATCCGGCTGATATTGCGCAAATACACGATCCAGTGCTGCTCTGTCGCAGATATCTACCTGTTCAAAAGCATAACGATCACTGGTTGCAACCGTTGTTAATGATTCAAGATTACCGGCATAAGTCAGTTTATCTACAACAACAACACTATCTGTGGTGTCATCAATAATATGTCGAACAACAGCAGAGCCGATAAAACCGGCTCCACCTGTAACTAGAATGCGTTTCAACGCCATACTCCTTTGGTATCTACAATCCATTTTTGCGTTACTTTGCTGCCCGGAATTGCTTTAAACTGTTGATGGTCGACCAGCATTAGCACAATATCAGCTTCTTTTAATGCTTGTTCAGTAGACACTAATTCTGTAATACCTTTCAGTTTAGTCGGCAATTCGTGAATATTCGGTTCAACAGCATAAGTCGTTCCACTGTGCCAATTTGCCACTTGTTGAGTAATATTCATCGCTGGGCTTTCACGTAAATCATCGATATTGGGTTTAAATGCCAAACCAAAACATGCGATTTTAATTTCGTTAGCACGTTTTCCAGTTTCAGTTAGGCAATCAGCAACCGCCGCTTTTACCTGATCAATAACCCACACTGGTTTACCGTCGTTAACTAAACGTGCAGTGTGAATTAAGCGAGATTGTTTTGGATTTTGTGACACGATAAACCAAGGGTCAACAGCGATACAGTGTCCGCCTACGCCTGGACCTGGTTGTAAAATATTTACGCGAGGATGACGGTTTGCCAAACTAACCAGTTCCCAAACATTAATATCTTGGTCAGCACAAATGAGTGATAATTCATTGGCAAATGCGATATTAACATCGCGGAAGCTATTTTCAGTTAGCTTACACATCTCTGCGGTACGCGCATTAGTGATAACACACTCACCTTCAAGGAAAATTTTATATAATTCTCTAGCCCGTTCTGACGATTTACGGTTCATACCTCCCACAACACGGTCATTACGGATAAGCTCAATCATTACTTGTCCCGGTAATACACGCTCTGGGCAATAAGCGATATCAATATCAGCATCTTCACCTTGTTGGTGTGGGAAAGTTAAATCAGGACGCGCCTGCGCTAACCATTCTGCCATTTGTTCTGTTGTGCCCACAGGTGATGTGGATTCTAAAATAATTAAATCACCTTTTTTAAGCACAGGAGCCACAGAACGCGCGGCAGATTCTACATAAGCTAAATCTGGCTCGTGATCACCTTTAAACGGGGTTGGAACCGCAATAAGATAAGCGTCCGCAGGTTGTGGTGTGGTGTAGGCTTTTAAATGACCTTCTTCCACGGCTTGTTTTACCACTTTATCAAGATCAGGCTCAACAATGTGAATTTGACCTTTGTTGATGGTATCAACAGCATGCTGATTAACATCAACACCGATGACGTTTTTCTTGCGAGAGGCAAAAGCTGCCGCAGTAGGTAAACCAATGTAGCCGAGGCCGATAACAGAAATAGTTTCAAAACTCATAATGTCACCTGATTTTTTTTCAATGCTTCAAGAATACGTTGGCAGGCATGACCATCACCATAAGGGTTTGTTGCCTTACCCATTTGGTGATACGCGTTTTCGTCTGTCAATAAAGTAGTTACTTCACTTACTATCCGTTTAGTATCAGTTCCAACTAAACGAACTGAACCTGCTTCAACTGCCTCTGGGCGTTCTGTGGTATCTCTCATCACAAGAACGGGTTTGCCTAATGAAGGTGCTTCTTCTTGGATCCCACCTGAGTCAGTTAAAATAAGATAGGCATGATTCATTAAATAAACAAATGGCAGATAATCCTGTGGCTTAATTAATTTAATATTTTCAATGCCATGCAAGATTCGTTCAACCGGTTCACTGACATTAGGGTTAAGATGGACAGGATAAACCACTTCAACATCAGGATGTGCCAACGCAATTTCAGCTAATGCTTGGCAAATACGTTCAAATCCACCACCAAAACTCTCTCTACGGTGACCCGTGACTAGGATCATTTTTTTATCTGGCTGAATAAATGGATAGTGAACCGCAAGCTCATCACGTAGCACTTGGTTTCCCATGACTCGATTACTCACCCAAAAGAGTGCATCAATCACAGTATTTCCTGTAACAAAAATATTCTTATCAGCAACGGCTTCACGAATAAGATTTTGTTTTGCTGTGTCTGTAGGAGCAAAGTGATACATTGCAAGATGTCCTGCAATTGTCCGATTTGCCTCTTCAGGCCAAGGTGAGTAAAGATTACCAGTGCGTAACCCAGCTTCAACATGACCAACTGGAATTCGTTGATAGAACGCCGCTAAGCTCGCAGCCATCGTCGTTGTTGTATCACCATGTACCAAAACAACATCGGGTTTAAATGAAGCTAAAACAGGTTTTAGCCCTTCTAAGATACGGCAAGTAATATCAGTTAAATCTTGTCCTGGTTTCATAATATTGAGATCATAATCTGGCTGGATCTCAAAAAGATTTAATACCTGATCAAGCATTTCTCGATGTTGGGCCGTAACACATACCTTTGCTTCAAACGAATTATCATTTGCTAAAGCGTGCACTAAAGGTGCCATTTTTATCGCTTCAGGGCGTGTGCCAAAAACAGTCAACACTTTCACAGTGGCTCTCTTTTTTCATTGTTATATTGCTTATTTTTGGGAAAGCAATATGCCCTTATTCTCAGCACATCAGGTGCAGATACACCTGATGCCTCGTTATTGTCATAACAGATAAAATTAATTATTATTTTTTAATGACTTACGTCTTGTCAGTGCAACACCGGCTCCGACTAAAACACCAATAGCACCCCAAAGTACCATTATAAAGGCACGACGCGGGCTATCTCGTTTCACCGGATCTTCAGGTGTACGTAAAAAACGGTAAGTTTGGAAGTTATCTTGTAATTTTGCACCAACAGCGAGGGTCGCTAACATTGCCGTATTCTGATCATAATCGCTATCAAAATCTGGCCCCGTAGCAATCAAGGTTTCTAGTTGCGACTGTAAAAGCGGAACACCTAACATAAATAACTTAGAATCAGGTAACTCATCCATAGCAATCGATGTCTGTTTTTGAGAAATTCCTTGTTTCTCAGCAATTTTCATTGATTGCTCTAATAAATTAATCTGACGTTGATAAGCAGCACGAGCTGCCATTTCTTGACGTTTAACCAATGCTTTCATCGATTGTGTTCTGGTTGCCCAAGCCGCAATCACCTCTTCATTAAGATGAGTTGAAGCGCGTTTATTAGCGAAAGCAATGTATTCGTTTAATAGTTGGCTAGCTTCTTTCGAGGTTTCAGCAATTAATTTTAGTTGATCATTAACCAACTTTTTCTCATCTGCTGGTATAAATTGAATATTGTTAATCAACTCGTCCAATAGCGCTGCATTTGCCTGCTCATCACTCTCTTTACGTTGCTTGTAGTAATCTGTTTGCAACCAAAATTCACGACGAGTATCAAAAGCGGCTATTTGAGTAATAAACTCTTGGTAAGCTTCATCTGAAATACTCAATGATGAATTAAACGTTGAAGGATTAATTTGTGTATCAAGATTACGTAAAAATTGAGACTGAGAGTAATAACTACCTAAGTTATTAACTGTCGGTTTCTCTGTCATTGCGAGAGCACTCCATTTCGGTTGCATCAAATAAGATGCACCGAGAGCCACAACAGCAAAAAGCAGAGCGAACCCTATAATCCAAATTTTTCCTGACCAAAGTGTGCAACAAAGACCCCGAATATCGAGTTCATTATCAGGTGAAACACCTTGTCGGGAAGCGTTATTTTCCGAGTTCATCACGTTACAAAACCTCTGCTTATTAATGCTTAAGTTGTGTTGCTTTACGTAGGCGACGCTTATGTCGTTTAATAAAACGAGCGACTCGCCACGCGCGTTTAATGCAGTAACCATACATTACAAATGCAAGCAAGAATAATGCCAACATTACCCATTCAGGCACAAATGATAGGTTTTCGCCAATAATACCAATTGCCGCTAATAAGGCCGCCGCTACCGTAATTAGAATGAAGGCTTGATGAGGAGTAAAACCGGCTCTCATAATAAGATGGTGTATATGTTGACGGTCTGGTGAGAAAGGGCTCATTCCTTTACGTAAACGCCGATACATAATTGCCACCATATCCATAAGAGGAATAGCAATTATCCATAACGCAGTAACCGCATTAATCGGATGAGGTTCAACTTGTGTTGATGAAACCAATAGCCAAATAATGGTAAAGCCAATAAGTGTACTACCCGCATCACCCATAAAGACTTTGAATTTTTTACCACACACGCCTAAATTTAATAAAATATAAGGTAAGATCGCGGTAATAAAGGAGAAACACCAGAATGAGAGGGCTGAGTTACCGCTTTGATATAACAAAATACCTAAAGCACCAAAAGAGACACAAGAAAGGCCTCCTAAGAGTCCATCAATACCATCAACCATATTGAAAGCATTAATTGCAGCCCAAACAGCGAAGAGAGTAACAATATAGCCAAAAGGCCCTAAATGCATATCCCAAGGACCAAACGCATGACCGAGAGAATCTAATTTCAACCCTCCCCACACCATCATGGCAATCCCCACAAATGCTTGAATTGTCGCTCTTATTTTTACACTAATATCAAAACGGTCATCTAAGGCACCAACAAAAACTAAAAGTCCCGCACATGCCAGATAAAGTTCCTTATTAGGAATATATAAATCTGAAATATAGAATGCGAAAACAATACCAAAATAGACTGATATCCCGCCTACAAGAGGGATCAATCCATGATGCCGTTTACGATAGTTAGGTTTATCCACGAGTCCAATTTTCTTTGCGATTTTACGTGCAACAAATAAAAATGCGAAAGAAAATAAGAACACATATAAAACACTTGTGCTCATTTTTAGTATATCCACAGTACTGTTCTCTATAATAAATATAGCTGGTTATTTACTCATCCATTGTTTTTTTATTCTTTTCCAGCCTGTACCACGACGAGTTAACTCAGTAACCCACCACCCTTCATCAATAATAAGTTTTCCTTAACTATTTGCATTGATGCCATCGCTATTTTTATCAAAAATAATAAACAGGCAATATATGTACCAAGTTCGAGATCTCATCTATTGCAATCAATAAATAATCCATATAAAAAAACGCCACAAAAATTTGTGGCGTTTTTATCATATCGTTATTCACACAAAGTAAACGAGCTTAACAGCATATAAATTGAGGTGATATTACTTATTTTTGTAATAGCGCACACTGTTCCATCATTTTTTCTTTATGATGATCTCGTTTTCTATATGAATATTATGAACGTTTCATAAAGTCGAAGAACTCTTCATTCGTTTTTGTCATAGCTAATTTATTAATGAGGAACTCCATTGCATCAATCTCACCCATTGGATGAATAATTTTACGCAGGATCCACATTTTTTGTAGCTCGTCTTGTGATGTGAGTAATTCTTCTTTACGCGTACCTGAGCGGTTGTAATCTATCGCTGGGAAAACACGTTTTTCAGCAATCTTACGCGACAGGTGTAACTCCATATTACCTGTGCCTTTAAACTCTTCGTAGATAACTTCATCCATTTTAGAGCCCGTATCAACCAGCGCAGTTGCAATAATGGTCAGGCTTCCACCTTCTTCAACATTACGTGCCGCGCCAAAGAAACGCTTAGGACGATGTAATGCGTTAGCATCCACACCCCCCGTTAACACTTTTCCTGAAGAAGGAACAACGGTGTTATAAGCACGCGCTAAACGCGTAATGGAGTCTAATAAAATGATAACGTCTTTTTTATGCTCAACTAAACGTTTTGCTTTTTCAATTACCATTTCAGCAACTTGCACATGACGAGAAGCAGGTTCGTCAAAGGTCGATGCAATAACTTCACCTTTAACTAAGCGCTGCATTTCTGTTACTTCTTCAGGACGTTCGTCAATAAGAAGAACCATCAATACGCAATCAGGATAGTTATGAGCGATGTTGGCTGCAATATTTTGCAGTAACATTGTTTTACCCGCTTTAGGCGGTGCAACGATAAGACCACGTTGTCCACGACCAATTGGTGCGGCTAAATCAAGCACTCGCGCGGTTAAGTCTTCTGTAGAACCATTACCACGTTCCATGCGTAAGCGATTATTAGCATGTAAAGGTGTTAAGTTTTCAAAGAGGATTTTACTGCGGGCATTTTCTGGTTTATCAAAGTTAACTTCATTAACTTTTAGGAGGGCAAAATATCGTTCACCTTCTTTAGGAGGACGAATTTTCCCTGCGATGGTATCACCAGTGCGAAGGTTAAAACGGCGAATTTGACTAGGAGAAACGTAGATATCATCGGGGCCTGCAAGGTAGGAACTGTCTCCTGAACGTAGGAAACCAAAGCCATCTTGTAGTATTTCCAGCACACCGTCACCGAAAATATCTTCTCCACTTTTAGCATGCTGCTTCAAAATAGAGAAAATAATATCCTGCTTTCTCATTCGAGCCAGATTCTCTAGCCCCATATTTTCGCCAAGTGCTATCAGTTCTGATACCGGCGTATTTTTTAATTCGGTAAGATTCATAATGGTGGGTTCTTAATAACTCGGGGTAACTCTCGAACTATGAACGTGAATAGTATAACAGCGAATCGCTGTCAGTTTCGTCATGTGTAAAATTACAGATTACTACTTTCTAACATTGGTATATAACATAAATGATAATGCTAGAGTGTATGATGATACTTTTATATAGACCAGTCAGCATCATATCCAGAAAAGTGACATCCATTGTAATAATGAAATGATTGTACTTTCAACATATGGGTTAGGAACATATTGGAAAAATTTTATATTCCTTGAATACTATAGATTATTCTAAGGCAACTTGACTGGTTAGATGAATTCAGATTGCTTATATACAGATTACTTATATTCAAATACTTGTTCAATATTTGAGATACTCAGTATTTCAGACTTATTTAATTGTGTCTAATCAAATAAACAAGAAAATCCGATGTATTATGTAAGCAAGTGGCGCTAACTTATCATGCTTCTAAGCGGACGTCTAGCGGTCAATAACAGAAATACCGACAACATCTAAACGTCCTACTTTATTTTTGTTATCTAAATCAAATTAGATATTTTCGTCTAAAAACTCTTTCAGTTGAGTTTTTGACAGTGCGCCCACTTTAGTTGCAGCAACTGCACCGTTTTTGAATAAAATCAGTGTAGGAATGCCACGAATACCGTATTTTGGTGCAGTAGCAGGGTTTTCATCGATATTTAATTTCGCTACTGTTAATTTACCTGCGTATTCTGTTGCAACTTCATCTAGAATAGGAGCAATCATTTTACACGGGCCGCACCATTCAGCCCAGAAATCAACGAGCACGGGGCCGGTTGCTTGTAATACATCAGCATCGAATTTGCTGTCAGATAAGTGAAGGATTTTATCGCTCATTGTTCTACTCCAAAGAATAATATTGACCGTACCAGTGTAACATTAAACAACAAAAGTCTGCCTGCATTTCAGCGGATAAACTTTTGTAATGCAACCCATAACTGATATTCTATTACATTATGAGCAAAACATATTTGACAGAAAAGAAGTTTTCCGACTTCGCCTTGCATCCAAAAGTGATAGAAGCCCTTGAGAAAAAAGGGTTCTCTAATTGTACACAAATTCAGGCATTGACGTTACCTATCACTGTGAAAGGTCAAGACATTGCCGGGCAAGCCCAAACAGGAACAGGAAAAACGTTGGCGTTTTTAACTTCAACGTTTCATTATCTTTTAACGCATCCAGCAAAAGAAGGTCACGTAACTAATCAACCTCGTGCCTTAATTATGGCTCCAACACGTGAGCTAGCAGTACAAATTTACTCTGATGCACAAGCGCTTGCGCAATGCACAGGCATTAAAATGGGTCTAGCCTATGGTGGTGATGGCTATGACGAACAACTTAAAGTCTTAAGTAGTGGCGTTGATATCGTTATTGGTACAACAGGCCGCCTAATTGATTATGTAAAGCAGGGCCACATCAATCTAAGTGCAATTCAAGTTGTAGTACTTGATGAAGCAGATAGAATGTATGACCTTGGTTTTATTAAAGATATTCGTTGGATTTTTCGTCGTATGCCTATCGCGGCAGAACGAATGAACATGCTATTTTCAGCGACACTCTCTTACCGTGTAAGAGAATTAGCATTTGAGCAAATGAATAATCCAGAATATGTTGAAGTTGAACCAGAACAAAAAACGGGCTTTAGCATTAAAGAAGAGCTGTTTTATCCATCAAATGAAGAAAAAATGCGTCTTCTTCAGACTCTTATTGAAGAAGAGTGGCCTGAACGCTGTATTATTTTCGCCAATACCAAGCACCGTTGTGATGATATTTGGGCGCACCTTGCAGCCGATGGACACCGCGTTGGCTTATTAACAGGTGATGTTCCACAGAAAAAACGGCTACGTATTTTAGAAGACTTTACACAAGGTAATCTTGATATTTTGGTTGCAACCGATGTTGCAGCGCGAGGATTACATATTCCTTCAGTAACTCATGTCTTCAACTATGATTTACCTGATGATTGTGAAGATTATGTTCACCGCATCGGAAGAACAGGACGCGCAGGTAACAGCGGTAATTCCATTAGCTTAGCTTGTGAAGAATATGCCCTGAATTTACCTTCGATAGAAGAGTATATTCAACACTCAATTCCTGTGAGTAAATATAACAGTGACGCGTTGTTAACCGAATTACCGGAACCTAAACGTCGTCATCGTCCTCGCCAAGGTCAGCCTCGTCGTAATAATGCGGCACCTCGTAGAGGAAATAATACTCAACGTAATAACCGACCTAAACGCCAGAGTCACTCATAAATTATGCTGAAATCCTCATCACTTTATGCTGCTATCGATTTAGGCTCAAATAGCTTTCATATGCTAGTTGTTCGTGAAATCGCAGGTTCAATACAGGTTCTTTATCGTGTTAAACGTAAAGTTCGCCTTGCAGCAGGTCTAAATGAAGAGAATGAATTGTCAGAGCAAGCAATGGAGCGTGGCTGGCAATGTCTAAAACTTTTTTCAGAATATCTACGTGATATTCCTACAGACCAAATCAGAGTTGTTGCAACTGCAACACTGCGTATCGCCAAAAATGCAGAAACTTTTGTCACTAAAGCATCTGAAATTTTAGGTAATACCATTCATGTTATTAGTGGTGAGGAAGAAGCTCGTCTTATTTATCGTGGTGTAGCACATACCACAGGCGGAGCAGAACAACGCTTAGTTGTTGATATTGGTGGTGGTAGTACCGAGCTGGTTACAGGAACAGGGGCTAAAACCACGCAGTTAATGAGCCTTGGTATGGGCTGCGTAACTTGGTTAGAGCGCTATTTTAGTGATCGCTCTTTAACACAAGAAAATTTCAAACAAGCTCAAGATGCCGCTAAAGCAATCCTTGCACCTGTTGCTGATAAATTAATTCAGCAAGGGTGGCAAGTGTGTGTCGGTGCATCAGGTACCGTTCAAGCACTGCAAGAGATAATGATTGCACAAGGTATGGATGAACTTATCACCTTACCTAAATTAGAGCATCTTAAACATAAAGCGATTGAATGTGGAAAACTAGAAGAGCTTGAAATTGAAGGTTTAACCTTTGAAAGGGCACTAGTTTTTCCTAGCGGCCTTGCGATTTTAATCGCTATTTTTGAAACGCTTCATATTGAAAACATGATCCTTGCCGGTGGTGCACTACGCGAAGGTTTGGTTTATGGCATGTTACATTTGCCTATTGAACAAGATATTCGTCAACGCACATTGCGTAATGTTCAACGCCGTTTTCAAATTGATATCGAACAAGCTCATCGCGTTCAACAACTTGCCGAACACTTTTTTATTCAGGTAAGTAAAAGCTGGCAATTGGATAATCGTTGTCGTGAATTACTTAATAGCGCTAGCGCACTACATGAAATTGGTCTTAGTGTAGATTTTCGCCAAGCACCATCACATGCTAGTTATCTAATTTCTCACTTAGATTTACCGGGCTATACGCCAGCACAACGACGTTTATTAGCTTCTCTATTGAGAAACCAAACGGGTATTATCGATTTAGCGCCACTTAATCACCAAAATGCGTTACCAATCAATCAGGCATACCGATTAGTCCGCTTATTACGACTAGCTATTATTTTTGCTAGCCGGCGCCGTGATGACACACTGCCAGCACTTCGTTTACGAACAGAAGATGAAAAATTAGTAATTACACTGCCTCATCAATGGCTTATAGAGCATCCTTTACGTGCTGAAAATCTTCAAGAAGAGATACAATTACAAAGCTATATCCATTGGCCTCTTATTATTGAAGAACAAAATAGTTCACGTATGGATTAATGCGTTTTAATTGGTGTTGAAGCAAAAAATTTAAAACGAAACCCCTTATCTATTAATCGATAAAGGGGTTTTGTCTTTTAAGGTATCACGCGATGTAATTAGATTGATGGTAACACCGATATAAAAAATTTAAGACTTATGCCTTGCTAACATAGCTCTTAATCCTGCTACACCTACCTGCCCTTTTTCTTGTTTCTCTTCGGCACTTAACACTTTCTTTTTATTGGTATCCCAATTTAAATCATCTTGTGGTAGTTCATAAAGAAAGCGGCTAGGATCTGGACGAATTAGCTCACCATATTGACGTCGTTCTTTGCACAATGTGAAGGTTAATGTTTTCTGTGCACGGGTGATCCCCACATATGCAAGTCGTCTCTCTTCTTCTACATTATCTTCATCGATACTACTTTGGTGAGGCAATATCCCCTCTTCCATTCCCACTAAAAAAACATGTGGAAATTCAAGCCCTTTAGAAGCATGTAATGTCATTAATTGAACTTGATCCAGATCTTCATCTGCCTCACCTCGTTCCATCATATCGCGTAACGTAAAACGGTTTACAACTTGAGAAAGAGTCATAGGTTCGTGAAGATCATTACCTTCTAACATTTCACTCATCCATGAAAATAATTGGTTAATATTTTTCATTCGCATCTCAGCAGCTTTAGCACTGCTAGAGGTTTCATATAACCAACTTTCATAATCCATTTCATGAAGCAAATCACGCACAGCTAATAACGGCACTTGCTCTGATTTTTGTACAATACGAGACATCCATTGTGAAAAAGCTTGTAGTGAATTTAAACCACGCCCTGTTAAAGTTTGGCTTAAGCCAAGGTCAAAACAAGCGTTAAATAGGCTTTTATCACGTATTTTTGCCCATTCACCAAGTTTTTGAATCGTCATTGGCCCAATTTCACGGCGTGGTTTATTCACTATACGTAAAAAAGCAGAATCATCATCAGGATTTGTTATTACTCGCAGATAAGCCAAAATATCTTTGATTTCTTCACGTGAAAAGAACGAGGTTTCACCTGAAATCCGATAAGGAATGCGATTTTGCATTAAATATTTTTCAAAAACACGAGATTGGTGATTACCACGATAAAGTATCGCGTAATCTTTATAGTTCGTTTTATTAATAAAGTGATGAGCAATTAATTCACCAGCAACTCGCTCAGCCTCATGTTCTTCATTATTTGCCGTTAATACACGAAGTTCATCGCCATAACCCAACTCTGAAAAAAGTTTTTTCTCAAAAACATGAGGATTATTCTCAATCAAAATATTAGCTGATTTTAAAATACGTCCTGAAGAACGGTAATTTTGCTCTAACTTAACCACATTTAATTGTGGGAAATCTTTTTGTAGTAAGACCAAGTTTTGAGGACGAGCCCCACGCCATGAATAAATGGATTGGTCATCGTCACCAACAACCGTAAAACGTGCTCTTTCGCCCACTAACCATTTTACTAATTCATATTGGCTGGTATTGGTATCTTGATATTCATCCACCAGCAAATAGCGAATACGTTGTTGCCAACGCTCTCTAACGTCTTCATTTGAGCGTAAAAGCTGTGTAGGTCGACTAATTAAATCGTCAAAATCCAACACATTACAGCTACGCAGATGTTGCTCATAACGACGGAAACATTCAGAAAAAGTATGTTCTTGTTGCGACCTCGCCATACCCACGGCTTGCTCTGGTGTGAGCATGTCATTTTTCCAGTTAGAAATTTGGCTCTTTAACTGTGATAACAAATCTTTATCTTCTTCTAATAAATCTACCGTTAATTCTTTTAGTAATGCGGATTGGTCTTGATCATCAAATAATGAAAAATTAGATTTAATGCCTAGCGCTTTATATTCCCGTTTAATAATTTCTAAACCCAAAGTATGAAACGTTGAGATCATTAATCCTTTTGCTTCTTGCTTACCTAACGTTTGAGCAACACGCTCTTTCATTTCACGCGCGGCTTTATTCGTAAAGGTCACGGCTGCAATTTGTTTTGCAGGATATCGGCATTGACGAATAAGATGAGCAATTTTATTGGTAATAACGCGCGTTTTACCCGAACCTGCACCCGCCAAGACCAAACAAGGGCCTGACACATATTCCACTGCTTTTTGCTGACCGGGGTTTAATCGCATACTTTTTCCAAACTTCATTAACCAAGAACATAACGGGGGATAATTGTAGCAGAAACCAACCAAAGTCTTGAGTCATTCCCTCTTTCAATTTCCCTCAAACTGTAAAAAAAAACCGTATTTCATTAAGAAACACGGTTTTCAACAAATTTGGATCTTACGCTTATTTTTCTAAGCTATTTGCGAGAGAAGAAGGCGGCAAAGGAGGTTATCCCAAGGAGCATACATTAGTATGTGACTTGGGTAACCGAGTGTAGCCAACGCACTTATCGCGTAAAGAGCGACGAAAAATTGAAAAATTAGTTGCCGACAGCAATCTTCTTCATATCGGTCATATAGCCGCGTAAAGTTTTACCTACAGTTTCGATAGGATGCTGACGAATCGCTTCATTAATCTCACGTAACTGCGCATTATCAGTGCCATTATCTTGAACATTCTTCGCTAAATCACCGCTCTGTAATGTTGTCATAAACTCTTTCAACATTGGCACAGCTGCAAATGAGAACAAATAGTTACCGTATTCTGCGGTATCAGAGATAACCACGTTCATTTCATACAGACGTTTACGCGCAATAGTATTCGCAATTAATGGGAGTTCATGCAGCGATTCATAATAAGCTGACTCTGCGATAATACCGGCCTCAATCATGGTATCAAACGCTAACTCAACTCCAGCTTTAACCATCGCAACCATTAATACTCCGTGATCAAAGTACTCTTGTTCACTGATTGTACCGCTATAATCTGGGTAATTTTCAAATGCACTAGCACCCGTTTCTTCGCGCCATGTCAGCAAGTTTTTATCGTCATTAGCCCAATCTGCCATCATTGTTTCAGAGAATTTACCTGAAATGATATCATCCATATGTTTTTCAAACAGTGGAGCCATGATCTCTTTCAGTTGTTCTGATAATGCATAAGCACGTATTTTCGCAGGATTAGATAATCGGTCCATCATTAAGGTGATACCACCTTGTTTCAGAGCCTCGGTGATGGTTTCCCAACCGAATTGGATCAGTTTTCCTGCATAGCCCGGTTCAACACCATCAGCCACCATTTTGTCATAACATAACAGTGAACCTGCTTGTAACATACCGCACAAAATAGTTTGCTCACCCATTAAGTCTGATTTTACTTCAGCAACAAAAGAAGACTCTAAAACACCGGCACGATGACCACCTGTTGCCGCAGCCCAAGCTTTAGCAATTGCCATGCCTTCGCCTTTTGCATCATTCTCAGGATGAACTGCAATCAGAGTCGGAACACCAAAACCACGTTTATATTCTTCACGAACCTCAGTACCAGGGCATTTTGGTGCAACCATCACAACGGTGATGTCATCGCGAATTTTCTCACCCACTTCAACGATATTAAAGCCATGTGAATAACCTAATGCCGCACCTGATTTCATCAAAGGTTGAACAGCTTGAACAACGACTGAGTGTTGTTTGTCTGGTGTTAAGTTAACAACTAAATCTGCTTGAGGGATCAGCGCTTCATAAGTTCCTACTTCAAAACCATTTTCAGTTGCACGACGCCATGATGCGCGTTTTTCATCGATAGCTTCTTGGCGTAACGCATAGGCAATGTTTAAACCTGAATCACGCATATTTAAACCTTGGTTCAGGCCTTGTGCGCCACAGCCCACGATAACGACTTTTTTGCCTTTCAGATAATTTGCTTCATCAGCAAATTCGTCACGCGACATAAAGCGGCATTTACCCAATTGCGATAACTGCTGACGCAGATTTAATGTATTAAAATAGTTTGTCATAAGTGACTCCAAAATCGTTGTGTATGTGTTTGCTATTTTTATCCCCACTCTCAGTGAGGTGTTGCATAACTTCACTATAAGTGATGAAAGCCATTGCTTAAATTGATATATTTACAAGATGATGTTGCAGAATATGCAACGTACTTTTTTTCATTAAAATAGGTGGCTGACAATGGATATTCGCGATCTCAAGCTGTTCTTGCATCTCGCTGAAAGCTGTCATTTTACAAAGACCGCGCAAGCGATGCATGTCAGCCCTTCTACGCTTTCTCGGCAAATTCAGCGCCTAGAAGAGGGCCTTGGTCATCCACTTTTTTTACGTGATAATCGGCAAGTTACTCTCACCACAGCGGGTGAACAACTTAAGCGCTATGCACAACAAACATTATTACAATATAAACAACTTAAGCACACGCTAAACCAAAATGGTCCAACACTTTCAGGCGAACTCCGATTATTTTGTTCTGTCACTGCGGCTTATAGTCATTTACCATCGATTCTTGACCGTTTTCGTGCTGAAAATCCTCTGGTTGAGATAAAACTAACCACGGGAGATGCCGCTGATGCCGTTGATAAAGTACTGTCTGATGAGGCTGACCTCGGTATTGCGGGTAAACCAGAAAAACTACCAGAGAATATCTGTTTTGAAAAAATAGGTGAGATCCCTCTGGTTCTTATTGCCCCCGCCTTACCTTGCAATGTGCAACATCTTGCTACACAGGAACATCCAGATTGGCTGAATATTCCCTTTATCATTCCAGAGCATGGTCCTTCTCGGCAACGTATTGCCTTATGGTTTAAACGCCACCGTATTCATAATCCTTCAATTTATGCGACTGTTTCAGGACATGAAGCCATAGTTTCAATGGTCGCATTAGGCTGTGGCATTGCGCTTATTCCGCAAGTAGTGGTTGATAATTGCCCTGAGCCTGTCCGCAATCGCATCTCATTGCTAGATAATATTTCGCTAGTAGAACCATTTGAATTAGGCGTTTGTGGGTTAAACAAACGCCTTCAAGAGCCTGTAATCAAAGCGTTTTGGCGATTACTCCACCGCTAAATTTGTTGTTTGAGGAGATAGGAATAACTGAAAAGAGGGATTTCCTGTCTCGTCATGATATTCATAGCCTAACGCATCTAAATGTCTTTCAAAGCGTCCTTCTGTTTCTGGTAATTCAAACGCTACTAGCACTCGGCCATAATCAGTGCCATGGCTACGATAATGAAACAGCGTAATATTCCAGTAAGTCCCTAATGTTTTTAGAAACTTCATTAAAGCGCCGGGTGATTCCGGGAATTCAAAGCTAAAGAGGCGTTCTTTTAATGGCTTATTTGGACGACCACCAACCATATAGCGCACATGCAATTTAGCCATTTCATCATCTGAAAGATCAGCAACTTGATAACCCGCAGCAGTTAATTCACGTAAAATATCTTTACGCTCTTGTGAGCCTTGGCTTAAACGTACACCGACAAAAATACGCGCATTATCCGCATCTGCATCGCTATAACGATAATTGAACTCAGTCACCACTCGCTGACCTAAAATTTGACAGAAACGTAAAAAACTACCTTTTTGCTCAGGGATCGTCACTGCAAATAGTGCTTCTCGTTTCTCACCTAATTCACATCGTTCTGAAACATAACGTAAACCATGAAAATTAACATTAGCGCCAGAAAGCACATGTGCTAAGCGTTCACCTTTAATTTGATGCTCTTCAACGTATTTTTTAAGCCCCGCTAACGCTAACGCCCCAGAAGGCTCTGCAATTGCACGAACATCTTCAAATAAGTCTTTCACTGCCGCACAAATCGCATCGCTATCGACAGTGATAACATCATCGACATATTTTTGACATAAACGGAATGTTTCATCACCAATACGTTTAACTGCAACACCTTCGGCAAATAGCCCAACTTTAGGTAACTCAACAGGATGCCCCGCTTCTAACGCTGCTTTTAAACATGCAGCCTCTTCTGCTTCAACGCCAATCACTTTTATCTCAGGCATTAATTGTTTAATTAATACAGCGACACCCGCAATTAAACCACCACCACCAACAGGGACAAAAATTCGGTCTAAGTGAACATCTTGCTGCAAAAGCTCCATAGCTAATGTCGCTTGCCCCGCAATGACAGCGGGATGATCAAAAGGCGGCACGAAGGTGTAACCCATCTCTTGCGATAGCGCGATAGCTTTGGCTTTGGCCTCATCAAAGTTAGCGCCATAAAGCAGAGCCTCACCGCCAAACTGACGTACTGCATCAACTTTGATATCGGCCGTTGTCACTGGCATAACAATTAACGCTTTTACACCCATTTTATTGGCTGATAATGCAACACCTTGTGCATGGTTTCCGGCTGATGCGGTTACTACACCTTTCACTTTCTGCTCTGGTGTTAAGCCTGCGATCATCGCGTAAGCACCGCGTAATTTAAAACTGTGTACGGGTTGTCTATCTTCGCGTTTAACTAAAATGGTATTTTCTAAGCGCTCAGAAATTTTAACCATTTCTTGTAATGGTGTGACAACCGCAACTTCATAAACAGGCGCACTTAACGCCGCTTTTAAATACTCAGCACTACTTGGTGCCGAGTTTAAAGGTCTAAAGGCAGCCATTCTTAGCCCCCAAGTTTCGATTTATCACGTACCGCACCTTTGTCTGCACTTGTTGCCAAAGAGGCGTAAGCACGTAAAGCAAAGGAGACTTGGCGTTCTCTATTTTTTGGCGTCCATGCTTTATCACCACGTGCATTTTGTGCATCTCGGCGAGCAGCTAAGGTTTTATCATCAACTTTTAACGTAATTTCACGAGTAGGAATATTGATAGCAACCATATCGCCATCTTCAACTAAACCGATAATCCCGCCATTAGCCGCTTCTGGTGAAACATGACCGATAGATAATCCTGAAGTGCCACCAGAAAAACGTCCATCGGTTATTAATGCACAAGCTTTGCCTAATCCCATCGATTTTAAATAAGAAGTTGGATACAACATTTCTTGCATACCCGGACCACCTTTAGGCCCCTCATAACGAATAATAACAACATCACCAGCGACCACTTTGCTGCTTAATATGGCTTCAACCGCATCATCTTGGCTTTCAAAAACTTTAGCTGGGCCATTAAAAACTAAGTTATCTTCATCAACGCCCGCCGTTTTAACGATACAACCATCTTGCGCCAAATTGCCAGCAAGCACGGCAAGTCCACCATCTTGACTATAAGCGTGCTCTTTACTACGAATACAACCATTTTCACGATCCGTATCT
Organism: Proteus hauseri ATCC 700826; assembly: GCF_001654965.1. Classification (GTDB taxonomy): domain Bacteria; phylum Pseudomonadota; class Gammaproteobacteria; order Enterobacterales; family Enterobacteriaceae; genus Proteus; species Proteus hauseri. Next base: position 8,030 of record NZ_LXEV01000011.1, on the reverse strand, counting down.
AATGTTGGCCAACGACAATTTTGAGAAAATGCTTTAGTGGTACGAATACCCGCAGGCCCTGCTTGGAACATAGATTTAACTTGTTCATCTTGCGTTAACATTACGTCGTATTGAGCTAACGTTTCTGGCAAAGTTAACCCTAAGATATTGTTAACATTGCGATTAAGTAAGTTTGCTCTGTCTAGTTCACCCAAAATACCCATAACACCACCAGCACGGTGAACATCTTCCATATGATATTTTTGGGTACTTGGTGCAACTTTACATAAGTGTGGAACTTGGCGAGAAAGTCTGTCGATATCTTCCATCGTGAAATCAACATCACCCTCTTGGGCTGCCGCTAACAAATGCAATACGGTATTAGTCGAGCCACCCATCGCAATATCTAAAATCATCGCATTTTCAAACGCTTCTTTTTTCGCAATATTACGAGGTAATGCTGATTCATCGTCTTGCTCATAATAACGCTTGGTTAATTCAACAATGCGCTTACCCGCATTGATAAACAGCGTTTCACGATCAGCATGAGTAGCCAGTAATGAGCCATTTCCCGGTTGAGATAATCCCAATGCTTCGGTTAAACAGTTCATCGAGTTTGCCGTAAACATTCCCGAACATGAGCCGCAAGTCGGGCAAGCAGAACGCTCGATCTGTTCGCTATCGGCATCACTCACATTAGGATTTGCACCTTGGATCATCGCATCAACTAAATCGAGTTTGATGATTTGGTCTGAAAGCTTCGTTTTACCTGCTTCCATTGGCCCACCAGAAACAAAAATAACGGGAATATTTAAGCGTAACGATGCCATCAACATGCCCGGAGTGATTTTATCGCAGTTAGAGATACACACCATGGCATCAGCACAGTGTGCATTCACCATATATTCTACTGAGTCAGCAATTAGCTCGCGAGATGGCAGAGAATAAAGCATTCCGCCATGTCCCATTGCAATTCCATCATCAACGGCAATAGTATTAAACTCTTTAGCAACACCACCTGCAGCCTCAATTTGCTCTGCAACCAATTTTCCTAAATCCCGTAGATGCACATGACCCGGTACAAATTGAGTAAATGAGTTCACAACTGCGATAATGGGTTTTCCAAAATCAGCATCAGTCATTCCTGTTGCGCGCCATAAAGCACGTGCTCCAGCCATATTGCGACCATGAGTCGTTGTCGCTGAACGGTATTTAGGCATTTTTAACACTCCTGCGATAATGAAAGCGAGTAGCGAACAAACCACCCGCTAAACAAATTTATTTAATTTATGATTATTGATTAACAGGATCTAACCAGCCGTATTTATCTTCTGTTTCGCCTGTAAATAGACCAAAAAACGCTTTTTGGATAGCTTTAGTTACGGGTCCACAGCGACCAATACCGACTTGAATACCATCAACACTACGAACTGGCGTAATTTCAGCGGCCGTACCTGACATAAAGACTTCATCAGCAAGATAAAGTGACTCACGAGAAAGTACTTGTTCGCGGATTTCAAAGCCTAAATCTTTTGCTAATTTAATAATGGCATCACGGGTGATCCCCGGTAGTGCAGACGATGTAAAGGGTGGTGTAAAAATAATGCCATCTTTTACTTCAAACAGATTCTCACCAGCACCTTCAGAAAGATAACCATGAACATCTAAGGCAATACCTTCTTGGTAACCATGACGGCGCGCTTCACTACCGACTAATAACGAAGAAAGATAGTTACCCCCAGCTTTAGCTGCGGTAGGGATCGTATTTGGTGCTGCGCGATGCCAAGACGAAACCATCGCATCGATACCCTTATCTAGCGCCTCTTCACCTAAATAAGCACCCCAAGGAAATGCCGCAATAATGATATCTGTTTTATAACCGTCCGGTGGGTTAACCCCCATACCCACATCACCAATAAAAACTAATGGGCGAATATAAGCGCTGACTAAATTATTTTTGCGTAAAGTTTCACGGCAGGCTTCCATTAACTCATCGACACTTTGTGCAACAGGCATACGATAAATTTTGGCAGAATCATGTAAACGCTGCATATGCTCACGATGACGAAAAACAACCGGCCCTTTATGTGAGTTATAACAACGAACGCCTTCAAAAACAGAAGTTCCATAATGCAATGCATGAGACATTACATGAACCTTGGCATCAGCCCATGGAACCATTTCACCGTTAAACCAAATATAATCAGCTTGCTTTGTCATTCTTCTATCCTTACATGGCACCAAATGCGCTCATGAATTGTAATTTTTCTTTTTGTTGATGTTGTTGTAAGACCTGAATTCCTGCAACATCAGCTAACTTAGTTAACTGGCTACATAAAAGGTCTAAAGGTCGTTGGCTACTCACAGTCAGAGCAAGATTGATATTATTACTCTCCGTGATATTCATATTCATTGAGCATATATGAAAACCACGATGGCGGATAACTCTCAAGATACGTTCTAAGATCTCTGGACAAAAACGGGCTTCAATTGTGATATTGTGTTGGTTCATTTTGATTTCTCCATCATCTCATCATTACTTGCGCCCGGCGGAACTAAAGGCCAGACATTCTCTGCATCATCGATAGATACCTGTAATAAATAAGCACCATCACTCTCTAATAAGTTTTTGATTGCACCGACAACCTGTGATTTTTCTGTAATGCGCTGTCCCGGAATATCAAATGCTTTTGCTAAAGCAACAAAATCAGGATTGTCAGTTAAAATCGTCTCGCTATAACGCTGTTCAAAAAACAACTCTTGCCATTGACGCACCATGCCAAGACGTTGGTTATCTAATAACACTAATTTGATTGGTAATTGCTTACGTTTGATTGTGCCCAATTCCTGCACATTCATCATAAAAGAGCCATCGCCAGAGACACAGATAACACAAGCATCTGGCCTTGCGATTTGCGCGCCAACAGCAGCAGGAATGCCAAATCCCATGGTGCCAAGCCCGCTAGAGGTAATAAAATTTTCAGGTGCATCAAAGATCATATGTTGCGCTGACCACATTTGATGTTGACCTACATCTGTCGTGACAACCGTATTTTCAGGTTTAGCATCCGAAAGTTGTTTTAATAACAATGGCGCATAGATTGCAGAACCAGGATGGTCATAACGCCAAGCATGTTCCGTTTTTAAGTACTGAACTTCTTCTCTCCAAGGCGTGATATCTAATGTCTGTGATAAAACAGGTAATAAAACCTTAACATCACCTAACAAAGCAACATGTGCCTGTTTGAGTTTATTCAGTTCCGCATGATCAATATCGATATGAATAACTTTGGCATTAGGCGCAAACGTATTTAATCGCCCCGTAACGCGATCATCAAAACGAGCACCAACAGCAATCAATAAATCACTGCGCTGAACTGCATAGTTAGCTGCTTTGGTACCATGCATACCTAACATACCTAAATAGTTAGCATCTAATGCATCAGCACAACCTAAACCTTTCAACGTTGAAACAACAGGGATCTGCGTTTGTGTAACAAAGGCTCTTAAAGCATTAACAGCACTTCCCATCGCCACACCACCACCCACATACAAAATAGGTTTTTGTGCCTGCGCCAACATTTGCAAAGCTTGCGCTAACTCTTGTGTTGGATAAGGAAATTCCTGCTCTTGAGGTAATTCATAACTGGATAAATGTGAAGCATCAGCTAATTGCACATCTTTAGGGATATCAACCAATACAGGGCCAGGCCTTCCTTGTGATGCAATAGAAAAAGCTTCGGATAAAATTCTTGGTAACTCATCAACGGTAGAGACTAAAAAACTATGTTTTGTACAGGCCAATGAAAGCCCTAACACATCAATTTCTTGAAATGCATCTGTACCGATTAAATTTGAAGCGACCTGACCCGTGATAGCGACAACAGGAACAGAATCTAATAATGCATCTGCCAGTCCAGTAATCACATTTGTGGCACCGGGTCCTGAGGTTGCAATACAAACCCCTGTTGTCCCTGTAGAACGAGCAAAGCCAATAGCAGCAATGGCAGCACCTTGTTCGTGGCGACATAAAACATGTTCAACACCACCATCATAAAGTGCGTCATAAACAGGCATGATTGCGCCGCCAGGATAACCAAATACGGTTTCAACCTGATGCTTTCGCAATGCCTCTACTAACCACTGTGCTCCATTCATTTTATCACCCGTCTATTTAACTCATTGTTTAATATTGGTTTATTCTGCTTTTACTTTATTTCTCAAACTTAGGCTCAAAAAAAACCCCCGCGCCTTTCGGTGCGGGGGTTTTAAGCGATCCGGCTAATTACTTAGCCATTCTTCGTCCTAGTGCAGCCCCGCACGGTGGGATAATAATCACCACCACGCTGACAATAATTAGGCTAATCACTAGGACGATATTATTCATAGTTTTATGACTTCTTTTTTATTTAAAATGTATGTTTGTAATGTTGTATTGTGTTTTATTTCACTCTGTCCTTTTAGAGTTACCATGATATTTTAGCCTTGACAACGATTATTTTAAAAATAAACGCAACACATTGTAATTTATAGTTATTTTTTACCCCCTCAACCATCAAAGAATAATAAACCAAGAAATAAATAATAATAAGAATTATATACTAGCTAATAACTGTTTATTTAACTTTTTAAGCTACTATTGAGATATATTTATTTTAAAAGATGAAAAATATATAAATATAATTAAATACCTATTAATAAAATTTAAAATAATATTAATTTATTTATATTTTTCATGCAATTAGAATATTTACGAGCCTACTCTCATTTATTTAAATAACCATTTAACAAAAAAATGAAAATAAATTAAAAAGAATAAAAATAATGGAGAATAATAAATGGCATTAGCAGTAATATATACACGAGCGTCGTTAGGAATATCTGCGCCACTTGTTACTATTGAGGCTCATATAAGCCAAGGACTCCCCGGGTTAACTTTAGTGGGGTTACCTGAAACTGTGGTAAAAGAAGCAAAAGATAGAGTAAGAAGTGCATTAATTAATAGTGGATATATCTACCCAGCAAAAAGAATAACAATTAATCTTTCTCCCGCTGATTTACCAAAAGAAGGCGCACGTTATGATTTACCGATAGCTCTTGCAATTTTAATTGCCTCTGAACAATTAAAATCAGATAAATTAAATAGTTATGAGTTTATTGGTGAGCTTGCCTTATCAGGAAAATTACAAAGAGTTAATGCCGTTATTCCCTCCATTATTAGTGCATCTCAAAATAAACGTACATGTATTGTTTCAATAGAACATGACTCTGAAGTTTCATTATTACCAAATAAATCTGTTTTATTAGCTTCTCATATTTTAGATATTTGCCATTACTTAGAAAATAACACACCATTAATTGAAGCTGAGCAATTTAATATTAATCACGCAATTGAAAACCAAAATAATAAAGATATGAGTGATATTATTGGTCAAAATAATGCAAAAAGGGCGGCAGAAATCACAGCAGCAGGAAATCACAATATTTTATTTCTTGGCCCACCTGGAACAGGGAAGACAATGTTAGCAAAAAGGGTTGGCACACTACTACCCCCTCTAACCCCTCAAGAAGCACTAGATGTTTTAATCATCAATAGTTTAAGAGGCGTAATATTTACAGAAGGGAAGTGGCCATCAAGGCCTTTTAGAGCGCCTCATCACACATCATCTGCAATAGCTTTAACGGGTGGTGGCTCAATTCCTAAACCCGGAGAAATAACGCTAGCACATCATGGTATTTTATTTTTAGATGAGTTACCTGAGTTTGAGCGCCGAGTATTAGATGCATTACGCGAGCCTCTTGATGCGAGAAAAATTGTTATTTCACGGGCAAAAGCCAAAATAAGTTATCCTGCCAATGTACTACTTATTGGAGCACTAAATCCTAGTCCAACAGGGCATTATCAAGGCACACACAATCGAGCACCAGTAAGACAAATATTACGTTATTTAAACCGAATATCAGGTCCCTTTTTGGATAGATTTGATCTCTCTGTAGAAATGCCATTATTACCTCAGGGTGCTCTTATCAATCCAACGCATTCAAATGAAAGCAGTGAAGAAATAAGACAGCGAGTATTAAAAGCAAGAGAACGACAATTAAAGCGGTGCGGAAAAATTAATACTTATCTGACAGGAAAAGAAATTGAACAGCATTGTGTGCTAAATACAGCTGACGCAACCTTTTTAGAAAACACTCTGAATAAGCTTGGGTTATCTATACGTGCATGGCATAAAATCCTTCGAGTATCGAGAACAATTGCCGATTTGCAAAACGAAGAAAATATACAACGAAATCATTTAATTGAGGCGCTGAGTTTTCGTGCAATGGATAGATTAATGATACATCTTCAAAAACAGTTTGGTGAATAAACAAAAAGGAGCGAAAAACGCTCCTTTTAACTAAAACTAATGATATTAATCATCAGAGTCGGTATAGTCATCAGATGGATCGAGCTGTGGCTTTCCACCCGACAATGTATGAAAACGTTTTGGACGACTTATACGACTGGTATATTTTTTCCAAATTTTTTCTTCAATAGTTGCTGCTTCTCGTTCGCCACGACACATGGCAACAAATAATTTTTCCGTTTCGGTTGTAGGCTCTCGTTTGCCCAAATCAAGCTCATTAAATGCTTGACCATGACGTTCCAATATCTGAGCTTCCTTGATAGTGAAATCGCCATGACGAGAAAAACCACGCGGATAATGTTTATTGTCAAAAAAACGATTAGTCGTGATAAAACTTTCTGCCATCTGACACACTCCTAATTCTCTATCGTCATACTTATGGCGCGGAGTATTAGGTAGTCATGCAGTTCTGTAAAACAAAATATTTAAATCGTAACGACAAATTTTTTTGGAGATAGATGTGGATACCGAATTACTGAAAACCTTTTTGGAAGTCAGTAAGACAAGACACTTTGGACGAGCCGCCGAATCTCTTTATTTAACGCAGTCTGCGGTGAGTTTTAGAATACGACAATTAGAGACGCAATTAGGCACAAACTTATTCACTCGCCATCGCAATAATATTCGCTTAACAGTGGCCGGTGAAAGGCTCATACCTTATGCTGAATCGTTGATGAATACGTGGTTGCTTGCTAAAAAAGAAATTAGTCATGCATCTCAACATTCTGAGCTTTCAATTGGCGCAACAGCATCACTCTGGGAAGCTTATTTAACCTCTTGGCTACAAGAATCCTATCTAGATAAAAAAGAGCTCAGGATCGAATCTAGAGTCTCTACGAGACAATCTCTTGTAAAACAACTTCATGCCAGAGAGCTTGATCTTCTTTTCACGACAGAAGCCCCTAAAATGGATGAGTTGGAAAGTAAGATTATCGGTAATATTGCATTTCAGCTGATGAAAATATCATCAAGTAATACTGACAAAGTCACCCAATTTATCAAAATAGAATGGAGTGCTGATTTTTATCCATCATTACAAAATGATATAGATAAAAAAACTGATCCTATTTTAACTACTAATTCAGCTGTAATTGCCTATCAGTTAATGAAAACAACACATGCAGTTGCTTTCTTGCCTGTACATTGGCTTGATCTTTACTCTGATTTATCTGCAGCTTCAGCTGATATTATTCAAAAACCTCTCTTTGCCGTCTGGTTAAACACCAGCGATCAGCAAGCATTAATACAACAATTACTAAAACAACCAGTCACTCATCAATAATAATAAGCTTCAATTTGTTGTATTTACATAAAATAAAAATTGAAGCTTATTATTTTATTGCCTATTTTCAACAAAAGTAGCATTAATTTTGCATCTCATATTAAGTCATTATTTTGGAATTCTAGATTTTTCTGAGGAATAGGCTTGATTTGAATGGAATAATTGAAGAGAAATCTTATTGTTAATAAGAATATATTTGGATTTTAAATAACAAAAAGCCCAGTTAATTAACTGGGCTACAAATATAGTATAAATTTTGTTATTACTTAATTGGTAACTGGCAGGGGCGGAGAGACTCGAACTCCCAACACCCGGTTTTGGAGACCGGTGCTCTACCAATTGAACTACGCCCCTAAATA
>NZ_LXEV01000010.1 GCF_001654965.1 Proteus hauseri ATCC 700826 | reverse complement strand
GTGATTTTTTTTCTGTTCGTTTTCTTTTTAAACTTTACGTCTATTTTTGATACAAAAAGCATCCTAATAGATTAAAGATCATACTTTTATTAACCTTATTGTCCACCAGCGATATTCTATTACTGCTAATTTCACTCTACTATTGAACAAAACTCGCAAAATTTGCAATCTGAAACAAGACTGCTCGCAAAAAAGATATGTCCGCTGCTATGCTTTCTTTCACTATGCATCTCTATATTAAGTTTGGAGTAACGAATGAAATATCCCACCATTAGAAGTTATTTGAATTTATCTCCCTCTATTAATGACAACGTTTTTATTGATGAAACTGCAACTGTTATTGGTGATGTTCGCTTAAGTAAAGATGTAAGCGTATGGCCAATGGTTGTTATCCGTGGAGATGTAAACTATATCAGCATAGGGGTAAGATCAAATATTCAGGATGGTTCAGTACTCCATGTATCCCATGCTTCTACAGAAAATACTGAAGGATTTCCTCTTATTATTGGTAATGATGTCACTGTAGGTCATAAAGCTATGCTGCATGGATGCATTATTGGTAATCGTGTTCTGGTGGGCATGGGATCAATTTTATTAGATGGTGCAATAATTGAAGATGATGTGATGATTGGAGCAGGGAGCCTTGTACCACCAGGGAAACGACTAGAAAGTGGTTTTCTTTATTTAGGTAATCCTGTAAAAAAAATTCGCCCTTTATCGTTAGCAGAAATAGATGCTCTCATCTATTCTGCTAATAATTATGTAAAATGGAAAAATGACTACTTAGCTACAACTCATACATCCATTAATAAAGAATAAACCGGATGAAGGGCTGATAGCTCATTGTTAGTTATCAGCTTTTCAAACTCTTCTTCTATTTCCCAGCGATTTTTTCGAAATACAATTAGGGCATTTTCTTTATTACCAAAACGCTTAAATAACTCATCTTCTGTTACTTGGCAATCAAGTAACATTCCATTTATCATTACAGGAAATTGGATCTTCTTTTCCTCAGCTAACCACTCTTCACGATCTGGAAATTGAATAGATTGGTTCATTGATTTAACTTTTCTCTTAATACATTAAGAACAGGATCCATTTCAGGGACAAACTCATACCACAACTCAAATGCATAAGCAGCTTGTCCAACTAACATACCTAACCCATCAGATAAACGAGTACTACCATGCTTTAGTGCATGATATAAAAATGACGTTATTCCTGCTTGATAATAGAGATCATAACAAGCCGTCTCATAGCCATACACATCATTCGGCACTGGAGGCAACTCATTCATCATGCTCGATGATGATGCATTTATAATTAAATCATAATGTCTATCTGCAACATCTTGTGCGGGCATAGCTCTAATTAAACCAAATTGACTAAACTCTTGTGCCAATTGCTCAGCTTTTACAAAAGTACGATTAGTAAGGGTGATATCACAATCATATTCTAGTAATGGAAGTAAAATTCCTCTTGTTGCACCACCAGCACCAATCACAAGTACAGATAACACTTTACCCGGAACAATAAAATCAAGCCTAGCTAAATCAAGAATAAGTCCTTGACCATCAGTGTTATCTCCCAGCAATGAACCGTCTGGTAATTTTTTAATTGAATTAACAGCTCCACATCCTTTTGCTCTAGCTGTCAAGCTATCAACAAAGCGAAATGCATCTTCTTTAAAAGGTACGGTAACATTTGCTCCCAGTCCTCCTTGAGAAAAAAAATGGCTAGCTGTTTTTTCAAATTCACCAAAAGGTACTAATAAGCGACCATAGTCATACTCTACACCCGTTTGTTTTGAAAAAAACTGGTGAATAAATGGCGACTGGCTATGCTCTATAGGATTTCCCAATACAGAATATTTTTCCATTACACCTGTTACCCCTGTCTATATAACTCACCCGTCAGCGCGTCACGAATTTCAGATGGATTTAGTCTTCCACCAACAACACCATTTAGAATAGGGATATTATTTTGAAATTGGCCTTCCACTTCATCAACCGTACGACAAGGAGGTAAACCACTCAAATTAGCGCTTGTAGAAACTATAGGCTTACCATAAGCAAGGCATAACGCTTTAACCAAAGAGTGATCTGTCACTCTCACAGCTAATGATGAAAATTTTCCAGTTAGCCATTTAGGTGTAGATGCCTTTGCCGGAATAACCCAGGTGACAGGCCCTGGCCATGACGCAAACATCCTTTCACGTTGTGTCTGCGTTAACATATCATCATCTATATAAGGTTTTAATTGTTCATAGTTATCAGCAATTAAAATTAATCCTTTTTCTATAGGTCGTTGTTTCAACGATAATAGTGCCATTACCGCTTGTTCACTATCCGGATCACAACCTAAACCAAACACAGCTTCTGTTGGGTAAGCAATAACTTGATTATTTTGTAATGCGCTTACGATAGTATTATTTACAGGTGATACTTCATTATTCATGTTCTTCTCTTTTTGTTTGTTGCTTTCCACATAATTTGCTGGCACAGACTAATCTTACTCCTTGAGAAGACCTTTTTTCCATCAATAATGGATAATTACAATGCTCACATTCCCCACAAATTGGTTTATTATTTAGGATAAATTGACAATCGGGATATTGATTGCACGCATAAAAAACCTTACCAAATCGTGACTTACGTTGTAGCAACTTACCATTTTTACACTGAGGACAATGAATAACTGTTTCATCTGGCTTGTCTATTTGTTCTATATGCTCACACTCTGGATAACGACTACAACCAATAAACATGCCAAATTTACCTTGACGCAAAACTAAATCAGCACCACAGCACTCACAAGGCTGGCCTTCTAAAATCTTAATAATTTGGCTATCACCTTGAGGTTTTAATGTTTTGATATAATGGCATTTAGGGTAAGCAGAACATCCTAAAAAAGGTCCATGCCCACCATTTTTTATAACGAGAGTATTACCACAATCAGGACACATTTCTTGTTCATTTTGCTGTGTAAACGGCATATTTTTTGCCATTGTTTTACCTCATTACACTTATTTCAATCGAATATAGCCACCAGCCACAATAGCTATTTTTTCAATAAGCTCAAGTTCTAATAAAAGAGGGGCTAAATCAGATGTTGATAATGCACTACGATTAGCAATGATATCAATTGCCGTTGCCTCATCAAAGCGCAATAAGGGTAATATTGTATTAATAGCTTCTTGTTGAACTAAGTCCAGTTGCCTACTTTCTGCTTTCTGAGAATGAACAGATTGTGGCGGTAATAAATATTGTTGCTCATGTATATCATCATGTTCAGAGAGCCAATGTAATGAACTATTTAAATATTCCAAAATATCATTGGGAAATGAAGCTAGGTTTGCTCCTTGTTTAATAAGTTGATGATTACCTTCAAAATGTATATCACCTAATAAACCAGGTAAAACAAATAACTCTTTTCCTTGCTGCAAAGCACAATTAGCTGTAATCAAAGAACCACTTTTTATTCCTGCTTCTATAATTAATAATGCTGAACTTAATCCACTAATAATTCGATTACGCTGTGGGAAATGGTGCGCTAAAGGTGGCGTATTAGGTAAATACTCCGATACAAGAAGACCAGTTTCTTTGATTTGCAAGGCAAGTGAGCGATGAAAAGAAGGATAGATATGTTCTAAACCACTTCCTAATACAGCAATAGTAATCCCTTTATTTTTTAAAGCGCTACGATGTCCTACACTATCAATACCTTGGGCGAGCCCACTTGTAATAGCGATACCATTATTGACCAGTTCTTGAGCAAAATATGTTGCCCATCTAGTTCCATAATGTGTTGCATCACGGCTACCTATTAATGCTATTTGAGTATTTGATAAGTGTTTTCTATCACCTGCAACAAAAAGCAAAAGAGGTGGAGATGAAATCTGCTTTAATAAAGACGGATAATCGGGATCAGAGATCGTTAAAAGTGATGACTCATTTTTATCTAACCAATTTAATGCACTTTTAACAGAATCTTTATGAAGCCTCATAAATTGAACACATTGCTGGTCTGATAGCCCGCAGGCTTTTAATTGTTTATCATTTATTCGTGATAAACTTTGTAAATGGCTGACTAATTGAATCACTTTATTAATAGGTAATCTTGAAATAGTATTTAGTCTTATCCATATTTCTCTAGCATCCATGCATTATCCTAGTGTTATTTTTAACAAACAGGGTGAGCGCTAAACCACCAAATACTGTCAATTTAGACAATAAATGTCTAGAATAGACGTTAAATCTCATTCACATTTTAGAAACAGTCCGAATAAACTATGGCCGTGTTACACGTATTACATTATCCAGACGAGCGTCTTCGCACGATTGCAAAGCCAGTCGAAAAAGTTAATGCTGAAATTCAAAAAATCATCGATGATATGTTTGAAACGATGTATTTAGAAGAAGGTATTGGGCTAGCTGCAACACAGGTGGATATCCACCAGCGCATTATCGTCATTGATGTCTCTGAAAATAGAGACCAAAAACTAGTACTAATAAATCCAGAGCTTCTTGATTCTGATGGCGACACAGGTATAGAAGAAGGCTGTTTATCTATTCCAGAGCAGCGTGCTTTTGTACCAAGAGCTGAACGAGTAAGAGTTAAAGCACTTGATTATAATGGCCAGCCATTTGAATTAGAAGCTGATGACTTATTAGCTATCTGTATTCAACATGAGATGGATCATTTAGTTGGTAAGCTCTTTGTTGATTATTTATCTCCACTTAAACGTCAACGTATCCGCCAAAAAGTGGAAAAATTAGATAAGTTAGATAAGAAAAGAGCTAAAGCAGGACAGTAATTCAATTGAAACAGGAAGAAAACGTGTCTGACTCATTACGCATTATTTTTGCGGGAACGCCCGATTTTGCAGCTCGACATTTAGCTGCATTATTATCAACTCAACATAGTGTTGTAGGAGTACTTACACCTCCTGATAAGCCCGCAGGAAGAGGTAAGAAGCTGACCTTTAGCCCAGTTAAAGAACTCGCGCTAGCAAATGATATTCCTGTTTATCAGCCTGCATCTTTAAAACCAGTAGAAAACCATGAATGGATTCAAGCACAACAAGCTGACATTATGATTGTTGTTGCTTATGGCATGATCCTACCTAAAGCAGTGCTCGATATTCCTCGTTTAGGCTGCTTAAATGTTCATGGTTCTCTTTTGCCTAGATGGCGAGGAGCAGCGCCTATTCAGCGCGCACTTTGGGCTGGAGATACAGAAACCGGTGTCACCATTATGCAAATGGATATAGGACTAGATACTGGAGATATGCTGTATAAATCAGCATGTCCAATTACTAGCAAAGACACTAGTTCATCACTCTATGAAAAACTCGCCGATTTAGGCCCCAAAGCTTTAATTAGCACACTAGACCTAATTACTGCAGGAAAGCTAAAAGCAGAAAAACAAGATGATAATTTAGCAAACTACGCACAAAAATTATCAAAAGAAGAAGCCAGAATTGATTGGTCATTATCAGCGGAACAAATAGAACGATGTATTCGAGCATTCAATCCATGGCCGATGAGCTTTTTCATGCTAGGGGATCAACCTGTAAAGGTTTGGAAAGCACAGGTCATTTTGGGTGACACTAATCAAACACCTGGCATGTTACTAAAAGCTGATAAAACTGGCATTTATATAGCAACGGGAAAAGGCACGCTGAATATTATAGAACTTCAGCCATCAGGCAAAAAACCGATGACATCTGCAGATTTTCTAAACTCTAAGCAAGAGTGGTTCACACCCGGCAAAATTATTGAATAACAATTCTAAACCCTGATAAAACTTATCGGGGTTTTCCTTTTTTCACGCCGATATTTTTGGCGCTAGATATCAAACGTTAACTCATTATGAAAACGTCATACAACATACGTAGTATTGCGGCAAAAGCAATCAGCCAAGTTTTAGACCAAGGTTTATCATTAAGCACTGTCATTCCTGAATTACAAAAGAATGTTTCTGATAAAGACCGTTCTTTATTACAAGAACTTTGTTTTGGTACTTTACGTACACTGCCTCAATTAGAGTGGACTATCCAACAACTAATGGATAAACCACTTAAAGGTAAACAACGCATTTTGCACTATCTTATTATGGTAGGCCTATATCAACTTCTATATACACGTATTCCTGCACATGCAGCTTTAGCCGAAACTGTTAATGGGGCGGTAGCATTAAAAAAACCGCAACTAAAAGGTCTGATCAATGGTGTATTACGCCAGTTTCAGCGCCAACAAGATATTTTAAGTGAGCGCTTCCAAAATAATGAGAGTCGTTTTTTACATCCTTCGTGGCTATTAGCTCGAATCAAACAAGCTTATCCAAAAGAATGGGAAATGATTGTTGAAGGAAATAACCAAAAACCTCCTATGTGGTTACGGGTTAATCAGATTCATCATTCACGTAAAGAGTATCTTGCCTTACTTGAAGATAATGAGATTGCTGCAATAGCTGACGAATCGCATCCTTATGCAATCCGTTTAGAAACGCCATGTAACGTTAATATGTTACCTGGATTTGATGAAGGTTGGGTTACCGTACAAGACCGTTCTGCTCAACGTTGTGCTGAATTATTAGCCCCAAAAAACAAAGAGCAGATCCTCGATTTATGTGCGGCCCCTGGTGGTAAGACTACTCATATTTTAGAAATTGCGCCTCAATCTCAAGTATTAGCAATAGATATTGATGAACAACGCCTAAACCGAGTTAAAGAAAATCTAAATCGACTAAAACAGCAGGCAACTGTAAAAAGTGGCGACGGTCGTTATCCTGAGCAGTGGTGTTCTGGTATGCAGTTTGACCGAATACTACTTGATGCACCTTGTTCAGCAACTGGCGTTATTCGTCGTCATCCTGATATTAAATGGCTTCGCCGTAATGAAGATATTGCACAGCTAGCACAAATCCAGAAAGAAATTTTACATGCTATATGGCCGTATTTAAAATCAGGTGGCACATTGGTTTATGCTACCTGCTCTATTTTGCCTGAAGAAAATAGTCAACAAGTTGAGATGTTCCTATCGTCCACAAAAGATGCTCTATGTAATTACCAAAACCAATGTTTACCTGAACCTAATGGTGGCGATGGATTCTTTTATGCCGTGATCACGAAAATTTAACTTGGTGATAAAAGATGATCTAGGATCTAAAAAAAGCTACTATTTCAACGCAAGATCACTTAGATCCTGCGTTTTGTTTTCTACTTGTTAACTAAATACTCTGAGAAACATCGATGAAAATTATTATATTAGGCGCAGGACAAGTTGGTGGAACCCTTGCCGAAAATCTTGTCGGTGAAAATAATGATATTACTGTCGTTGATACTGATGCAGCTCGTTTGCGTCAACTTCAAGACAAATTCGATTTAAGAGTCGTTAATGGGCATGGCTCACACCCTAGAGTGTTAAGAGAAGCAGGTGCTGAAGATGCTGACATGTTAGTTGCTGTCACCAACTCTGATGAAACCAACATGATTGCCTGCCAAGTTGCTTACACTCTATTTAATACACCAAATAAAGTAGCTCGCATCCGAGCCTCAGAGTTTGTTCGTGAATCAGATAAGCTTTTTTTACCTGAAGCAATCCCTATTGACTACCTTATCTCACCAGAGCATTTAGTTATTGATTATATTTATAAACTCATCCAATACCCAGGCGCATTACAAGTTGTTAATTTTGCTGAAGGACAAGTGAGTATTGTTGCAGTAAAAGCATATTATGGTGGATCTCTAGTCGGGAATGCATTATCGACTTTACGAGATCACATGCCACATATTGATACTCGTGTTGCTGCTATTTTTCGCCAAGATCGTCCAATCAGACCGCAAGGCTCAACAATTATTGAAGCAGGTGATGAAGTTTTCTTTGTAGTTGCATCACAACATATTCGAGCCGTTATGAGTGAGCTACAACGCTTAGAAAAACCTTATAAACGAATTATGATTGTTGGGGGTGGCAATGTTGGAGCTGGATTAGCAGCGAGATTAGAAAAAGATTATAGCGTTAAATTAATCGAACATAATCAACAACGTGCAACTGAACTTGCAGAACTCCTTCATGATACTATTGTTTTTTATGGTGATGCATCTGATCAGGAACTACTTGCAGAAGAGCATATAGAACAAATTGATGTTTTCATCGCCCTAACGAATGATGACGAAGCTAATATTATGTCTGCAATGTTAGCTAAACGCATGGGAGCCAAAAAAGCGATGGTTCTTATTCAACGTAGTGCATACGTTGACCTAGTCCAAGGCGGCGTTATTGATATTGCTATATCACCACAACAAGCCACTATTTCTGCATTACTCGGACACGTACGCAAAGCAGATATTGTTAGTGTTTCTTCATTGCGTCGTGGTGTTGCTGAAGCCATCGAAGCCGTAGCACATGGTGATGAAAATACATCAAAAGTAGTTGGTCGACGTATTCAAGATATCAAACTTCCACCAGGAACTATCATTGGAGCCATTGTTAGAAATCAAGATGTTATTATTGCTAATGCAAGCCACTCTATAGAACAAGGGGATCACGTTATTATGTTTATTACTGATAAAAAATACGTTCCCGATGTAGAGAAACTGTTCCAACCTAGCCCATTCTTCTTATAGAAATTTTACAGAAATAAGAATAATAGTCATTGTTACCTATTGTGGTCTACTATTATTATTATCATTCCGAATACTAAATTTTCACATAATAATTCTATTTTGATATACCTAAGGGGTAGCTATGGCTTTTTTTAAAGAGTTTCGTGAATTTGCAATGAAAGGTAACGTTGTCGATATGGCAGTCGGTGTCATTATCGGAGCCGCATTTGGGAAGATTGTTTCCTCATTAGTTGCCGATATCATTATGCCACCACTGGGCTTATTAATTGGTGGTATTGATTTTAAACAGTTTAGTTTTGTATTAAGAGAAGCTACTGGAGATGTGCCAGCTGTCGTATTAAATTACGGTATGTTTATTCAAACTGTCTTTGACTTTGCTATTGTTGCATTTGCCATCTTCTGTGCGATTAAATTAATTAACAAAACTCGCCGCCAAGCTGAAGAAGCTCCGAAAGCACCACCGGCACCTTCAGCAGAAGAAACTTTATTAACTGAAATTCGTGATCTATTAAAAAATCAGCAAAAATAAAAACTAAAAGGCCAGTGATAACAATTGAAAAAATCTTTTGTTATCACTGGCCTCCCAGTTCCCCTTCTTATTATGTTTCTCTTTTCTCATAAAACTCCCTTTGCCTTTCTTGTTTTTTTCCACACGTTGTCTAAATAGTGGGTCATGAACAAGTGCAGCTAGAGCATTGTCTTTAATCACACCTTTTTGATGCTGATATTTACTAGACATAGAAACCTCTAAAATTATTAAAGAACATACACAGTATTATCAGATGAAATATTATTGCTTTGTAGCACCAGATTCAAGTATTTCTAGAATAGAACAATAAGTACTTTCATGGGCACTGCCACAACACGCATCACTTAACATTTTTAGTGAATCTCGCATTCTTTTCATTTCTTTAAGCCGAACTTCAACTTCAGCAAGCCTTGCGTCAACAATATGTTTTGATTCAACACAAGTATGATGTGCAGGATCTACACGTATTGATAATAGCTCAGTAATTGCATCTAAAGTAAAACCTAACTCTTTAGCATAACGAATAAAACGCAATCGCTGTAAGTCTTGATCTGTATAAAGCCGATAGCCGCCTTCTGTACGTCTATCGTGCCCCATCAATCCTTGCTTTTCATAAAAACGAATTGTATCTGTTGTCACATTAGCTAACTTTGCAACTTGCCCAATACGATACATGGATCATTCCTCAGTATTAATTATTAATAAGCATAACAAATAATCAAAAAAATAGAATTGAAAGATAGTGCGATACTAAGAATGTATTTTGTCTATACCACATTATTTTTACGCTAGAAAAGAAATAAATATAATGTAGCTCAATAGTAAGCAAAATAAAGTGAAAATATAAAGGGAAGTTTTTCAGAAAATATCTAACTACACTAACTACAAAAGTAAAAAAACCGGATTAAAAAATCCGGTTTTTTTATTCACTGCACTAAATAATAATAAAATTATTCAGCTGCTGCTTCTGTTTCAGAATCAGCACGGTCAACAAGCTCAATGTAAGCCATTGGAGCGTTGTCACCAGCACGGAAGCCACACTTAAGAATACGAGTGTAACCACCTGCACGGCTCGCAAAACGCGGACCTAATACTGTAAACAGTTTTGCCACGACTTCGTTATCACGAGTACGGGCGAATGCCAGACGACGATTAGCTACGCTGTCGGTCTTGGCAAGAGTAATCAGCGGCTCAACGACGCGACGCAGTTCTTTCGCTTTTGGCAAAGTTGTCTTGATTATCTCATGACGAACTAAAGAACCTGCCATGTTACGAAACATAGCCTGACGATGGCTGCTGTTGCGGTTCAATTGACGACCACTCTTACGATGGCGCATGACCTTATCCTTCTCAGTAAAACCTTAACCTGTGATCTTATTCATCAGCGATACTTGCAGGTGGCCAATTCTCAAGGCGCATGCCAAGAGATAGTCCACGAGACGCCAGTACGTCTTTAATCTCGGTAAGAGATTTTTTACCGAGGTTAGGCGTCTTAAGTAATTCAACTTCAGTACGCTGTACCAGATCACCGATGTAGTGGATTGCTTCTGCCTTCAGACAGTTAGCAGAGCGGACAGTCAATTCAAGATCGTCAACTGGGCGCAGCAGGATCGGATCGAACTCTGGCTTCTCTTCTTTAACTTCAGGTTGACGAACATCACGTAAGTCAACAAAAGCTTCAAGCTGTTCGGCCAGGATAGTCGCTGCACGGCGAATCGATTCTTCTGGATCGATAGTACCGTTAGTTTCCATCTCGATTACCAGCTTATCCAAGTCGGTACGCTGTTCAACACGAGCTGCTTCCACATTATAAGCAATACGCTCAACTGTGCTATAGCACGCGTCTACTAATAGGCGACCGATAGGGCGCTCATCTTCTTCCGAATGAATTCGGGCAGAAGCCGGCACATATCCACGACCACGCTGAACTTTGATACGCATATTAATTGATGCGTTCTCGTCTGTAAGGTGGCAGATAACGTGCTGCGGCTTGACGATTTCGACATCACCGTCATGGATGATATCGGCTGCAATAACAGGGCCAATGCCAGATTTGCTCAAAGTAAGAATAACTTCATCTTTACCATGAACTTTTACCGCCAACCCCTTAAGGTTGAGCAGTATTTCTAGGATATCTTCCTGAACACCTTCTTTGGTGCTGTACTCATGCAGTACACCATCAATCTCAACCTCTGTTACCGCACAACCCGGCATAGACGAAAGCAGAATACGGCGCAGTGCGTTACCTAGAGTGTGGCCGAAGCCTCGCTCTAATGGCTCAAGGGTCACCTTGGCGTGCGTCGAACTCACTTGCTCGATATCAACCAGGCGCGGTTTTAGAAACTCTGTCACAGAACCCTGCATTGTGTCCTCTCTTTGGTGCTAAGCCTTACTTGGAGTAAAGCTCGACGATCAGGTGCTCGTTAATGTCAGCAGACAGGTCAGTACGTTCAGGAATACGTTTGAACACACCTTCCATTTTAGCAGCATCAACTTCCAGCCATGTTGGCTTTTCACGCTGTTCAGCCAGCTCTAAAGCAGCCTTGATACGAGACTGTTTTTTCGATTTTTCACGAACGCTGACTACGTCATTCGGGGAAACCTGATAAGAAGCAATGTTAACCACGCGACCATTTACCATGATTGCTTTATGGCTAACCATCTGACGTGCTTCTGCGCGAGTTGCGCCAAAGCCCATACGATAAACAACGTTATCCAGACGACCTTCCAGCAGAGTCAGCAGGTTTTCACCTGTGTTGCCTTTCAGACGTGTTGCTTCTTTGTAGTAGTTACGGAATTGACGTTCTAGAACACCGTAAGTACGACGAACTTTTTGTTTTTCACGTAACTGAACACCGTAATCAGACAAACGCGGTTTACGTGCGCCGTGCTGACCTGGTGCTTGTTCCAGTTTACACTTGGTGTCAATCGCCCGAACGCCAGATTTTAAGAATAAATCTGTACCTTCGCGGCGGCTCAGCTTGAGCTTAGGACCCAAATATCTTGCCATTTTCTTTCTCCAACTTTCCTAAAAACGAAAACGTTATTAAACGCGACGTTTTTTCGGTGGACGACAACCGTTATGAGGAATCGGAGTCACATCAGTAATATTAGTGATGCGGAAACCAGCCGCGTTTAATGCACGGATAGTTGACTCACGACCAGGACCAGGTCCTTTTACCATAACTTCCAGGTTCTTAATTCCGTACTCTTTAACAGCTTCAGCACAACGTTCTGCTGCAACTTGAGCTGCAAACGGAGTTGACTTACGAGAACCACGGAAACCGGAACCACCGGCAGTAGCCCAACCCAATGCGTTACCTTGACGATCTGTAATAGTAACGATTGTGTTGTTGAAAGAAGCATGGATATGAGCCACACCGTCAGAGACTTGTTTTCTTACACGCTTGCGTGCACGAATAGGTGCTTTTGCCATTGTTCAAATACCCCGATTATTTCTTGATCGGCTTACGCGGACCCTTACGGGTACGTGCATTGGTCTTAGTACGCTGACCGCGAACTGGTAGACCACGACGATGACGTAAACCACGATAAGTACCAAGATCCATCAGACGTTTGATGCTCAGGGTAACTTCACGACGTAGATCACCTTCTACAACGTATTTGGCAACTTCGTCACGCAGCTTGTCGATTTGCTCTTCAGACAGCTCACTGATCTTAACATTTTCAGCAATACCCGTTGCTTCACAGATAGCCTGTGAACGAGTCTTACCGATGCCGTAAATCGATGTTAAAGCGATTACGGTATGTTTATGATCAGGAATGTTAATGCCTGCTATACGGGCCACTATGCACTCCTAAATTAGCAGTTATACAGTACTATTCTGAAAAGCCCGTTTTCAGGATACTCAAACAATACTGTACATATTATAAAAGATTGGGCTGGCTAATTTAGCCAGCTCAACCGAACTTTGCAAGAAAAAAATGCAATAAATTAGCCTTGACGCTGTTTATGCTTAGGCTCGACGCTGCAAATTACACGCACGTGACCGTGACGTCTAACAATTTTGCAGTTACGGCACATTTTCTTGACGGAAGCACGAACTTTCATTTTTACTCTCCGTAACTTCTAAAACAAACTACTTAGCAGTAATTAACCTTTAAGGTTTGCTTTTTTCAATGCAGACTCATACTGACTTGACATCAGAAGAGTTTGCACTTGAGCCATAAAATCCATGATGACCACAACCACGATTAAGAGGGAAGTACCACCAAAATAGAAAGGTACTTTCATTGCGTCACGCATGAACTCCGGGATGAGACAGATAAAGGTAATATACAACGCACCGATTAAGGTTAAACGAGTCATTACTTTATCTATATATTTAGCCGTCTGCTCTCCCGGGCGAATTCCTGGTACAAATGCACCGGACTTCTTCAGGTTATCTGCCGTCTCTCTTGGGTTGAAAACCAACGCCGTATAGAAGAAACAGAAGAATATGATTGCAGCAGCGTATAGTAACACATAAATAGGTTGACCAGGCTGTAGATTCAATGAAATCGTTGTCAGCCAACCCCACCCTGTACCATCGCCAAACCAAGAGGTTATTGTACCAGGAAACAGGATAATACTTGAAGCAAAAATTGCTGGAATAACACCCGCCATATTTACTTTAAGTGGTAGATGTGTACTTTGTGCCGCGTATATTCTACGCCCTTGTTGACGTTTTGCATAGTTAACAACGATACGTCGTTGTCCTCTTTCTACAAAAACAACAAAGAAAGTTACCGCGAACACCAATACTGCAACCAACAATAACAGGAGGAAGTGCAGTTCGCCTTGCCGTGCCTGCTCGATGGTTTGACCAATGGCAGGCGGAAGGCCTGCAACGATACCTGCAAAGATAATAATTGAGATACCGTTACCAATACCACGTTCAGTGATTTGCTCACCCAGCCACATAAGGAACATAGTTCCGGTGACTAAGCTAACAACAGCCGTAATATAGAATGGAAGACCTGGATTAATCACTAGACCTTGCATACCTGGCATATTCGGTAAGCCGGTTGCGATACCAATTGATTGGAATATCGCCAGCACCAAAGTACCATAACGGGTATACTGGCTGATCTTACGACGACCGGCCTCCCCTTCCTTCTTAATCTCTGCTAACCGAGGGTTAACCACTGATAAAAGTTGGATAATAATCGATGCCGAAATATAAGGCATGATACCCAGCGCAAAGATAGAAGCACGGCTAAGAGCACCACCAGAGAACATGTTAAACATTTCAATGATGGTGCCTTTTTGCTGATCGAGCAATTTGGCAAGCACAGTGGCATCAATACCAGGGATAGGAATAAAAGAGCCAATCCTAAAGACAATTAGTGCACCAAGAACAAACAGAAGTCTGCGTTTTAGTTCACCTACACCACCTTTAGCACTCTGGAAATCTAACCCTGGTTGTTTAGCCATCTGTCACTTATTCCTCAATTTTACCGCCAGCTGATTCGATTGCTGCACGGGCACCTTTGGTAACACGCAGACCACGAATAGTCACTGCACGGTTAACCTCACCAGAAAGAATAACTTTCGCATATTCAATCTGTGGGCCAACAACGTTTGCGGCTTTCAGTGCATTCAGATCGATTACATCGCCTTCAACATAAGCCAAATCAGACAGACGGATTTCCGCAGTCACGAATGATTTACGTGAAGTAAAACCAAATTTTGGTAAACGACGATATAAAGGCATCTGGCCGCCTTCAAAACCACGACGTACGCCACCGCCAGAACGAGATTTCTGACCTTTGTGACCACGGCCGCCAGTTTTACCTAAGCCAGAACCGATACCACGACCTACACGTTTAGGCGCATGCTTGGCACCTTCAGCCGGAGACAGAGTATTTAAACGCATCTCTTACTCCTCAACTTTAACCATATAGGAAACCAAGTTGATCATACCGCGAACCGCTGGTGTATCTTCGCGTTCTACAGTGTGACCGATGCGACGCAGTCCTAAACCAGTCATAGTTGCCTTATGTTTAGGCAGACGGCCGATTAAGCTGCGTGTTTGAGTAATTTTAATAGTCTTAGCCATGGTCATTACCCCAGAATTTCTTCAACGGATTTACCACGCTTAGCTGCGACCATATCTGGAGACTTCATGCTATCTAAAGCGTCCAGTGTTGCACGAACCACGTTAATCGGGTTTGTGGAACCATAGGTTTTAGCCAGTACGTTACGAACGCCAGCCACTTCTAGAACTGCACGCATTGCACCACCTGCGATAATACCAGTACCTTCGTGAGCAGGCTGCATAAATACGCGAGAACCTGTGTGGGTACCTTTTACAGGGTGGAACAGAGTACCGTTGTTTAAAGCGACGGTTTTCATATTGCGACGGGCTTTTTCCATCGCTTTCTGGATTGCTGCCGGAACTTCGCGAGCTTTGCCATATCCAAAACCAACGCGGCCATTGCCATCACCAACAACTGTAAGTGCGGTGAAGCTAAAAATACGACCACCTTTAACGGTTTTAGATACGCGGTTTACCGCGATCAGCTTTTCCTGCAGTTCGCCAGCTTGTTTCTCGATGTGAGCCATCTTACACTCCTACCTTAGAACTGAAGGCCAGCTTCACGGGCAGCATCTGCCAGTGCCTGGACTCGACCATGATATTGGAAACCGGAACGGTCAAATGATACTACTTTGATACCTTTTTCCAGTGCACGTTCAGCAACAATTTTACCAACTACTGCTGCGGCGTCTTTGTTTCCAGTGTTTTTCAGTTGCTCAATGATAGCTTTTTCTGTAGTAGAAGCGGCCACCAAAGTTTCAGAACCGTTTGGTGCAATAACCTGCGCATAAATATGGCGAGGGGTACGATGTACCACCAGGCGAGTCGCACCCAGTTCCTGGAGCTTGCGGCGTGCGCGGGTCGCACGACGGATACGAGCTGCTTTCTTATCCATAGTGTTACCTTACTTCTTCTTAGCCTCTTTGATACGCACAACTTCGTCGGCGTAACGAATACCTTTACCTTTATAAGGTTCAGGGCGACGGTAGGCACGCAGTTCTGCTGCTACTTGACCAATCACTTGCTTATCAGCACCTTTCAGTACGATTTCAGTTTGTGATGGACATTCTGCAGTGATGCCTGCTGGCAGTTCGTGTTCCACTGGATGTGAAAAACCAACTGCTAAGTTAACTGCATTGCCTTTAATAGACGCACGATAACCTACACCAACCAGTTGCAGTTTTTTAGTGAAGCCTTCGGTAACACCCACAACCATTGCATTTAACAGAGAACGAGTAGTACCCGCCTGTGCCCATGCATCTGCATAACCTTCACGAGGTGCGAAAGTTAATTGGTTGTCAGCATGTTGAATTTCAACTGCATTGTGGATAGTACGAGTAAGCTCGCCGTTTTTACCCTTTATCGTAATTACCTGACCGTTGAGTTTAACCTCTACGCCGGCAGGAATGACGACGGGTGCTTTTGCCACACGAGACATTCTTTCCTCCCGAATTAAGCTACGTAGCAGATAATCTCGCCACCAAGACCTGCTTGGCGAGCTGCACGATCAGTCATAACACCTTTTGAGGTAGAAACAACAGCGATACCCAGTCCTGCCATAACTTGTGGCAGCTCATCTTTTCTTTTATAGATGCGCAGACTTGGGCGGCTTACGCGCTGAATGCTTTCTACTACAGCCTTACCTTGGAAATATTTTAAAGTGATTTCCAATTCTGGCTTAGTGTCGCCTTCAATTTTAAAATCTTCGATATAACCTTCTTCCTTAAGCACGTTGGCAATCGCCACTTTCAGCTTGGAGGAAGGCATTGTGACCGCAACTTTGTTCGCGGCCTGACCGTTACGGATACGGGTCAGCATATCCGCGATGGGATCTTGCATGCTCATCTGTCTTTACTCCCGTGATTCAATTATGGTAATTACCAACTAGCCTTTCTAAGGCCCGGGATTTCACCGCGCATTGCGGCTTCACGGACTTTAATACGGCTTAGGCCAAATTTCCGCAGGAAACCGTGCGGACGTCCAGTTTGACGGCAGCGGTTACGCTGGCGTGAAGGACTTGAATCACGTGGCATAGTTTGCAGTTTCAGAACAGCATTCCAACGATCTTCATCAGATACGTTTACATCCGAAACGATAGCTTTCAGTTCTGCGCGTTTTGCGAAGAATTTCTCAGCTAAATTCGCACGTTTTACATCACGTGCTTTCATAGATTTCTTAGCCATGAATGCCCTGCCTTACTTGCGGAACGGGAAGTTAAACGCTGCTAACAGTGCGCGACCTTCATCATCAGAACCCGCAGTCGTAGTAATGGTAATATCCAAACCACGAACACGATCCACTTTATCATAATCGATTTCAGGGAAGATGATTTGTTCACGTACACCCATGCTGTAATTACCACGTCCATCAAATGATTTAGCGGACAAACCACGGAAGTCACGGATACGTGGTACAGCAATAGAGATCAGACGTTCAAGGAACTCCCACATGCGTTCGCCACGCAGGGTCACTTTACAGCCGATCGGATAGCCCTGACGGATTTTGAAGCCTGCAACAGATTTGCGTGCTTTGGTGATCAAAGGTTTTTGACCTGAGATTGCTGCTAAATCAGCTGCTGCATTATCCAGCAGTTTTTTATCAACAATCGCTTCACCAACACCCATATTCAGGGTGATCTTCTCGACCCGAGGGACTTGCATGACAGAATGGTAACCAAACTGAGTCATCAGTTTTTGGACTACCTCGTCTTTATAGTAATCATGCAGTTTCGCCATCGTATACTCCAAATTACTTGATAGTTTCTTTATTAGACTTGAAGAAACGGACTTTTTTGCCGTCTTCGAATCTAAAACCTACACGGTCAGCCTTGCCGGTTGCCGCATTGAAGAGTGCAACGTTAGAAACTTGAATTGCAGCTTCTTTTTCAACGATGCCACCTGGTTGATTCAGAGCCGGGACTGGCTTCTGATGTTTTTTAACCAGATTGATACCTTCAACGATAACTTTACCAGAAGAAAGAACCTGTTTTACTTTACCGCGCTTACCTTTGTCTTTCCCAGTTAGCACGATAACTTCGTCTTCACGACGGATTTTCGCTGCCATTGCCTGCTCCTTAGAGTACTTCAGGTGCCAGAGAGATAATTTTCATAAACTTCTCGTTACGAAGTTCACGAGTCACCGGCCCAAAAATACGCGTACCGATAACCTGCTCACTATTGTTGTTTAACAATACACAAGCATTACTATCGAAGCGAATGACAGAACCGTCAGGGCGACGAACACCCTTCTTGGTGCGCACCACTACCGCTTTCAGTACATCACCTTTTTTAACTTTACCACGTGGAATTGCTTCCTTGATGGTAATTTTGATGATGTCACCTACATCTGCGTAGCGACGGTGCGAGCCACCTAGAACCTTGATACACATTACGCGACGTGCACCGGAGTTGTCGGCCACGTTCAGCATAGTCTGTTCTTGGATCATTTTAGTGCTCCGCTAAATGTCAACTACTACTGAGCCACTTCCACATTAGAAGAGGCCGTTCAATATCCCATAATACGAGGGAGCGGCATTATAACACCACATTCTCGCTATGGACAGAAAAAATAAACGGCCCGTTCAATTTTGAGCCGTTTATTTCGTACGAAAAGGCTATTTTATTACAGAACAGCTTTTTCTACAACGCGAACTAACGCCCAAGACTTAGTCTTAGATAGTGGACGTGTTTGACGAATTTCTACTACGTCACCAATTCCACATTCGTTGTTCTCGTCATGTACATGCATTTTGGTCGTACGACGGATGAACTTACCATATAATGGATGTTTCACCATACGATCGATAGCAACAACAATAGATTTTTCCATTTTGTCACTTACCACACGACCTTGCAGAGTACGGATTTTATCGGTCATTACGCACCCGCCTTCTCAGTCAGTAAAGTCTTAACGCGTGCGATATTACGACGCACTTGTTTCAACAGATGAGACTGTTGTAACTGACCACTTGCTGTCTGCATACGCAGATTAAACTGCTCACGCAGTAAATTCAGCAGTTCTGTGTTCAGCTCTTCAACGCTCTTTTCGCGCAGCTCTTTTGCTTTCATTACATCACCGTCTTAGTTACAAAGGTGGTTTTGATAGGCAGTTTTGCTGCCGCCAGCTTGAATGCTTCACGGGCCAGTTCTTCAGGCACACCATCCATTTCATACAGGACTTTACCTGGCTGGATTAAGGCAACCCAATACTCAACGTTACCTTTACCTTTACCCATACGGACTTCGAGCGGCTTTTCAGTGATTGGTTTGTCTGGGAACACACGGATCCAGATTTTACCCTGACGCTTAACTGCACGGGTCATTGCACGACGTGCCGCTTCGATCTGACGTGCAGTCAGACGACCACGGCCCACAGCTTTAAGACCGTAAGTCCCGAAGCTTACATCCGCACCAGCAGCTAGGCCACGGTTACGGCCTTTGTGCACTTTACGGAATTTTGTACGCTTTGGTTGTAACATCAGCGACTCTCCTTACTTGCGGCCTTTACGCTGCTGCTTTTTAGGTTGAGCAGCCGGTTTTTCCGCCTGTTCAACTGCAGCCATACCACCCAGGATCTCACCTTTGAAGATCCATACCTTAACGCCGAGCACACCATAAGTGGTTTGTGCTTCTGAGGTATTGTAGTCAATATCCGCACGCAGAGTATGCAGTGGAACACGACCTTCACGATACCATTCAGTACGAGCGATTTCAGCGCCGCCTAAGCGACCACTTACTTCCACTTTGATACCTTTAGCGCCCAAACGCATAGCGTTCTGTACTGCACGCTTCATAGCACGACGGAACATAACACGACGTTCCAGCTGTGAAGTGATGCTGTCAGCAACTAATTTTGCGTCTAGTTCAGGTTTACGTACTTCGGCGATATTAATTTGCGCAGGAACGCCAGCGATTTCCGCTACGTTTTTACGCAGTTTTTCAACATCTTCACCTTTTTTACCGATAACGATGCCTGGGCGAGCAGTGTGAATAGTCACACGAATGCTTTTTGCAGGACGCTCGATAACGATACGAGATACAGATGCTTTTGCCAGTTCTTTAGTTAAGTACTGGCGCACTTTAAAATCGCTGTCTAGGTTGTCAGCGAATTCATTGGTACCCGCATACCATGTGGAATTCCAAGGCTTGACAATGCCAAGGCGGATACCATTAGGATGTACTTTTTGACCCATTGCTAGTCTCCAGAGTCTCAGCGATCAGACACAACCACAGTGATGTGGCTGGTGCGCTTCAGAATACGATCTGCACGGCCTTTTGCACGAGGCATAATGCGCTTCATAGAAGGACCTTCGTCAACAAAGATCTTAGCTACTTTCAGATCATCAATATCAGCGCCATCGTTGTGTTCTGCGTTAGCAATAGCAGACTCAAGTACTTTCTTCACTAAACCAGCAGCTTTCTTGTTGGTATAGGTCAGGGTTTCCAGAGCTTGCGACACTTTCTTACCGCGAATCAGGTCTGCCACTAGGCGAACCTTCTGAGCAGAAGAACGAGCGTGGCGATGCATAGCTATAGTTTCCATCTCTTCCTCCTACCTTATTTTTTCTTAGCCTTTTTATCGGCTGCATGACCGCGATAAGTACGGGTCGGCGCGAATTCACCCAGTTTATGTCCAACCATTTCGTCGGAAACGTAAACTGGAACATGCTGACGACCATTATGGACAGCGATGGTCAAACCGATCATGTTAGGAAAGATCGTTGAACGACGGGACCAAGTCTTAACAGGCTTTTTGTCACCGCTTTCCACCGCTTTCTCTACCTTCTTCAGCAAGTGCAGGTCAATAAAAGGACCTTTCTTGAGAGAACGTGGCATGGCTTATCCTCTAATTATTTCTTAGTACGACGATGAACGATAAAGTGTTCAGTGCGTTTGTTTTTACGAGTCTTCTTACCTTTGGTTTGAACGCCCCAAGGTGTTACAGGGTGTTTACCAAAGTTACGACCTTCACCACCACCATGTGGGTGATCAACTGGGTTCATCGCAGTACCACGAACGGTAGGGCGAATACCACGCCAGCGGCTTGCGCCAGCTTTACCCAGAACGCGTAACATATGTTCAGAGTTACCAACTTCACCGATAGTCGCACGACAGTCAGAAGGAATCTTACGCATTTCACCAGAACGCAGACGGATAGTTACATAAGCACCATCACGAGCAACGATCTGAACATAAGTACCAGCTGAACGAGCTAATTGACCACCTTTACCTGGTTTCATTTCTACGTTATGAACTGTAGAACCAACCGGGATATTACGCATTGGTAAGGTGTTACCAGCTTTGATTGTAGCATCAACGCCAGACTGAACTTTATCACCTGCTTTCAGGCCTTTTGGAGCCAGAATGTAGCGACGTTCACCATCAGCATACAGCACTAATGCGATGTTTGCTGAACGGTTTGGATCATATTCCAAACGCTCTACTGTCGCAGGGATACCATCTTTGTTGCGTTTAAAGTCAACAATACGGTAAGCCTGTTTGTGACCACCACCGATATGACGAGTGGTGATACGACCATTGTTGTTACGACCACCGGTTTTGCTGCTTTTTTCAAGCAACGGTGCATAAGGTTTCCCTTTATGCAGCTCTGGGTTTACCACTTTAACTACGTGGCGACGGCCCGGAGACGTAGGTTTACATTTAACAATTGCCATTGTTCTTTACTCCTCCGACTTACTCAGCGCCGCCGACGAAGTCCAAATTCTGGCCTTCCTTCAGGGTGACGTAAGCTTTTTTCCAGTCGCTACGACGACCAACACGCTGACCGTGACGTTTCACTTTGCCTTTCATTAGCAGAGTGTTAACACTTTCAACTTCGACTTCAAACAGTTTTTGTACAGCTGCTTTAATCTCTGCTTTGGTCGCGTCTTTGGCAACTTTGAGAACGATGGTGTTTGATTTTTCCATCGCGTTAGAAGCTTTTTCAGATACGTGCGGCGCGCGCAGTACTTTCAGCAGACGTTCTTCACGGATCATGCCAGCATCTCCTCAACTTGCTTCACAGCGTCAGCAGTCATGACGACTTTGTCGAAGGCGATCAAGCTAACTGGGTCGATAGTTGCTACATCACGTACGTCAACTTTATATAAGTTGCGTGCTGCTAAATATAGATTTTCATCTACTTCAGCTGTGATAATCAGAACATCTTCCAGAGCCATATCTTTCAGTTTCTGTGCCAGCAGCTTAGTTTTAGGCGCTTCTACAGAGAACTTCTCAACGACAATCAGACGATCTTGACGTACCAATTCTGACAGAATGCTCTTAAGAGCACCGCGGTACATCTTTTTATTTACTTTTTGACTGTGGTCCTGTGGTTTAGCTGCGAAGCTAACACCACCAGAGCGCCAAATTGGACTCTTGATTGAACCTGAACGTGCACGACCTGTACCTTTCTGGCGCCATGGCTTTTTGCCTGAACCAGAAACTTCAGCACGGGTTTTCTGAGCACGAGTACCTTGACGAGCACCAGCAGCGTATGCAACGACTACTTGATGCACAAGCGCTTCGTTAAAGTCACGCCCGAAGGTAGTTTCGGAAACAGTCAGCGCGCCTTGCGCGTCTTTCATTACCAATTCCATTCCTATCTCCTCGACGTTACGCCTTGACAGCTGGTTTAACGATCAGGTCACTGCCAGTTGCACCTGGAACAGCACCTTTGACCAGCAGCAGGTTGCGCTCAGCGTCAACACGTACTACTTCCAGGCTCTGAACGGTAACTTGTTCGTTACCCAGTTGACCTGCCATTTTCTTGCCTTTAAACACCTTACCCGGAGTCTGGTTCTGACCGATAGAACCCGGAACACGGTGAGACAAGGAGTTACCATGGGTAGCATCTTGAGTACGGAAGTTCCAGCGCTTTACAGTACCAGCAAAACCTTTACCTTTAGATGTTCCAGTAACGTCGACTTTTTTAACGTCAGCGAAAATTTCTACACTAATGCTTTGACCCGCAGTGTATTCTTCGCCTTCACTCAGACGGAATTCACGCAGTAAGCGGCCAGCTTCAACACCAGCTTTAGCAAAATGACCAGCTTCAGGTTTCAGTACACGGTTAGCTTTTTTGCTACCAGTAGTTACCTGAATGGCACGATAACCGTCTTTCTCTAGATCTCTGACCTGAGTCACACGGTTGTTTTCAATTTCGATAACGGTTACAGGGATTGAAACGCCATCTTCAGTGAAGATACGAGTCATTCCTACTTTTTTACCGACTAAACCAATCATTGTTTCAACCTCTCAATCGCTTGATGACCTGATTAACCTAGGCTGATCTGCACGTCTACGCCGGCAGCCAGATCCAGACGCATCAGAGCATCAACGGTTTTCTCGGTTGGCTCAACGATGTCAACCAGACGTTTGTGAGTGCGAATTTCATACTGATCACGCGCATCTTTATTAACGTGCGGAGAAATCAACACTGTGAAACGCTCTTTGCGAGTCGGCAGTGGGATTGGACCACGAACTTGCGCACCAGTGCGCTTAGCAGTCTCTACGATTTCCGCAGTTGATTGATCAATCAGACGATGATCAAAAGCTTTCAGGCGGATACGGATTCTTTGGTTCTGCATGAGACCAGAGCTCCAACTATTTTTTATAAACGTAAATGATCACTACTCGTACCCATTTCGATTGATGAGAGAGTGTAATCGTTCTGCATATAACTCCCCAATTGGGAGTATTATATTTAATGCAATGTAAAATCTGCATTAGCTGATAAATCAGCCTCACTAAATCAGTGAGCCTGCGCATTATACTTGCCTTAGAGATGAAATCAAGCTGAGAATAAAAAAACAGCGATAAAAGTTTATTTTATTTTCTAAATAAAAAGAAAAAGCAGCCGAAGCTGCTTCTGGAAATGAATATTATTATTAACTAAAACAATAGAATAACAATGGGTGTTTTTCTTTTTCACTATTTGATAGATATTATTATTCTTCAATGATCTGAGCTTGAAGATAATTTTGAATTCCCAACTTCTCAATTAATTCTAGTTGGGTTTCAATCCAATCAATATGCCCTTCTTCATCTGTTAAGATTTCCAGCATGAGGTCGCGGCTAACATAATCATGAATTGAATCAGCATAAGCAATAGCTTCACGAAGATCTTTTGCACCGCCTAATTCCAACTCCAAATCAGAACGTAACATCTCTTCAACATCTTCACCAATATTGAGCTTACCTAAATCTTGTAGATTAGGCAGACCTTCTAAAAATAAAATACGCTCAATATATCTATCAGCATGTTTCATTTCATCGATGGATTCATGGTATTCCATTTCATTCAGACGAGTTAGCCCCCAGTTTTTAAACATTCGGGCATGTAAGAAGTACTGATTTATTGCAACAAGCTCACCACCTAACAATTTATTAAGGTGGGCTATCATTTTTTTATCACCTTTCATTTTTACGCTCCTTTGCTTCCAGTCTTTTTAGTGTAGACCGTTTGAATCAGGAGGAGAGAAAGGAATGCTAAATTTTGTTATGCAACTTCAGAAATTTGAGAATAAAGGGCAGGCTGCTCATTATCGATCAATTGACGGGTTTGACGTATGCACTTACCGCAGCAACTTCCAACAGGAAGAATTTGGCGTAATTCATTAATAGTACGGATTTGATGTTGATGGATGGTTGAGCGGATTTTTTTATCGCTAACACCGTGGCAGAGACAAACATACATAATAACAACCTCATTAACTACTACACCTCAAGATAGTAAATGATAATTGTTATGATTTCAATTCTTATTTGACCGTTTATTAATCAATATATAAAAAC
>NZ_LXEV01000009.1 GCF_001654965.1 Proteus hauseri ATCC 700826 | reverse complement strand
TTTAAATTGTCCCTCTAAGACACGGAATCGGTGGTTACACCACATCAACCAAGCAGTAATATAAAATTAGCTAGTCGCTATTGCTTGTTAAGATTTTTTATCAGGAAGGCAAGAACATGAAGGAATGGTGCTGATAGGCAGATTCGAACTGCCGACCTCACCCTTACCAAGGGTGCGCTCTACCAACTGAGCTATATCAGCACATCTGGAGCGGGCAGCGGGAATCGAACCCGCATCATCAGCTTGGAAGGCTGAGGTAATAGCCATTATACGATGCCCGCAGAACTCGGCTACCTGACTTAAAATCAGCTTTGTATTCTACTCAAGTGTTTAGTATTTGAAAACACTTAAGTTAGGAATTAATGGTGGTGGGAGAAGGATTCGAACCTTCGAAGTCTGTGACGGCAGATTTACAGTCTGCTCCCTTTGGCCGCTTGGGTATCCCACCAACTAAATTTTTATGGTGCCGGCACCAAGAGTCGAACTCGGGACCTACTGATTACAAGTCAGTTGCTCTACCAACTGAGCTATGCCGGCTAAGTGGTGCGCATTCTAGGAGGAGTTTCATCATGATGCAACAAAAAAATTGCGATATTTGTTCTTTTGCTTAGATTTTGTTCGCTTTTGCATGGATTGTTGATTTTTTAGGAAAAAAACGACCAAAATGACAGCACTATGAACAAGACAGATTAAGATTTAAATCTGTTTTACTTTCTCATTTTTTTTCATCGATAAATGTTTTTTTGAAAACACTTAATTATTCTACGCTAAAAAATAAATTTTATGCCTATTTTTTGTACTTTTTTTATAAATTTATTCAGTTCGCGTCAAAAAAAGCATAAAAAAATTAAAAAATATCTACGCCTAAGAGACTTCACTCGCTATGATGCTGTTTATTTTTTATCGGATACGGGTGTTTTAAACAGCCTGTCCAACCTGCGAATATTAGGCAGATGTTGGCTTATGAATAACAAAGAACGCTTTATAACCCCTTATTTAGAATTTGACAGAAAGCAGTGGGCAACGTTAAGAGATTCAGTTCCTTTAACGCTAACAGAAAAAGAAATAGCGGATCTTAAAGGGATTAATGAAGAAATCTCTATTGATGATGTTATTGAAATTTATCTTCCATTATCTAGGTTGCTAAACTTTTACATTAGCTCAAATTTGCGCCGTCAAGCTGTCTTAGAGCAGTTTCTTGGTACTAATAGTGCAAAAATACCTTATATCATCGGTATAGCAGGTAGTGTTGCTGTGGGCAAAAGCACAACAGCTCGCTTACTCCAGGCGCTTTTAACACGCTGGCCTGAACATCGTAAGGTTGATTTAATTACAACTGATGGATTTTTATTGCCCAATGCTGAATTAAAGAAACGCGGAATAATGAAGAAAAAAGGATTCCCTGAATCCTATGATATGCATAGTCTTGTTTCTTTTGTTTCAGATATTAAATCAGGCAAAAAACAGGTTACAGCACCCGTTTATTCTCACCTAGTTTATGACATTCTTCCTGATAAAAAACAGGTTATTGAACAGCCTGATATTTTAATTCTTGAAGGACTTAATGTATTACAGAGTAATCAAGATTATCCTCATGATCCACATAATGTCTTTGTATCAGACTATGTCGATTTTTCAATTTATGTTGATGCAGATGAAGAATTATTAAAGCATTGGTATATCAGTCGCTTTTTAAAATTTAGAGAAGGTGCATTTACTGATCCTGAATCGTATTTTAATAATTACTCTAAATTAAGCAAAGAAGAATCTATTGAAATTGCCACTTCGATTTGGCAAGAAATTAACGGCCTTAATCTTAAAGAAAATATTTTGCCAACAAAAGAAAGAGCAAGTTTGATCATGACTAAGGGTGATAATCATACTATTACCAACGTTCGATTACGTAAATAATATTTATCAATTATTACGAATATATTAAAATAAATTTTAACCTGTCAGATAAAAAAATAGCTATGCCTTCTTTTAAGTGCATAGCTATTTCAATGAAGTAAAAAATTACCGTATACCACGAAGCGATATTTCGCCGCCAATATAGGGGATAATTTGATTATCTTGCTCTAAAAGAAGTGCACCCTGCTCATTAATTCCTTTTGCAATACCAAAAATTTCCTTTTCACCAATAATAAGCTTAACCTTTCTATTCATAAAATTATCTAAACTTTTCCAGCGTTCAATAAATACTGAAAGCCCTTGTTTTTCAAATTGAACAAATGCCTCTCTTAACGCATTAGTAATTTCACAAGCAAGATTATTTCTATCAATTTTTATTCCAACTTGCTCTAAATTAACCCACTGTTGATTGATAGCTTCATTTTGATTTTTGCTCATAGAAATATTGATACCAATACCCGTGACAATATGAGCAACATCACCAGTTTTTCCCGTTAATTCAACAAGAATACCCGAAAGTTTTTTATCATTTAAATAGAGATCATTAGGCCATTTTACTTTAACGCCATCTGCTCCGAGCTTTTTCAATACTTCGGCTAAAATAACACCAACAACTAAGCTTAACCCTATTGCCGCAGCAGGTCCCTGTTCAAGCTTCCAATACATACTTAAATATAAGTTTCGGCCAAAAGGAGAGATCCACTGACGCCCTCTTCTTCCACGACCTGCAGATTGATATTCAGCAATACAGACATCACCTGACTTTAACTCCGCAATACGTTGAATTAAATATTGGTTAGTAGAATCAATAACAGGAATGACCTGAGCAGGATTACCTTTAATATTTTGATTAACTCTATCATTGTTCAGCAAATTCATAGGTGCATCTAATTGATACCCCTTTCCTGCAACAGTTTGGATTTCTATTCCCCAACCACGCAACGTTTGAATATGTTTATTAATGCCAGCTCGAGACATTCCTAAATATTCACCCAGTTGCTCACCAGAGTGGATCTGTCCATCAGCAAGTATTTCAATTAATAATAAAGGAGTTGGTATATCTTTCATGAAATTGCATCCACAGCATTGATTTCACCATATTGACCAATAAAGCGAACTTCTGGTTCTAATTGCACACCAAAGCGTTCAGATACCTTTTGACGAATATAGGCTGCCAACTTGACGATATCCTCTCCACTTGCAGTACCCGTGGTATTAATAAGAACTAATGCTTGTTTAAGATGAACAGAAGCGCCACCTAATTGAAAGCCTTTTAAACCACATTGATCAATAAGCCAGCCTGCTGCCAGTTTAACGCCATTAGATTGCACATACTGAGGACAAAATGGGAATTCATTTTTTAAATGTTGAGCGGTACGTATATCAACAACAGGATTTTTGAAAAAACTACCTGCATTACCTGTTACTGCTGGATTGGGTAATTTACTTGTACGCATTAGGCATACTGATTCAAATACCTCTCTAGGTGTGACTGTTTCTGGCGGTAATTTAACCAAATCACCATAAGTCAAAATAGGTTCCCATTTTTTACTTAGTAAAAAACCGACTGAAATAATAGCGAAGCCTTGTTGGTAATGATGTTTGAAGATGCTATCACGGTAACCAAATTGGCACTCTTTATTGGTTAATCGGCTAATATTACCAGTACTTAATTCAACAATATCAACATAAGCACAAACATCTTTTAGCTCTTTGCCATATGCCCCAATATTCTGGATTGGAGCAGAACCAACATTGCCAGGGATCAATGCTAAGTTTTCTAACCCGTAAATATTCTTTTCTAATAAAAATTCAATAAGTTCATGCCAATTTT
This sequence comes from Proteus hauseri ATCC 700826, assembly GCF_001654965.1. Lineage (GTDB taxonomy): Bacteria > Pseudomonadota > Gammaproteobacteria > Enterobacterales > Enterobacteriaceae > Proteus > Proteus hauseri. The sequence goes on along the minus strand of NZ_LXEV01000009.1, from coordinate 708 downwards.
CGCCAGCTCCAGCATGAATATACCAATATTGTTCATCTTCAGTAATTTCAATGCCAGAAATACAATTACGAATAACAATACCATTGAAATCTTCAATGAACAGAACATTACTACCACTGCCTAAAATAAGCGTTGGTAATTTTTGATCCTGGGCATTTAGCCAATATGTACAGAGCTCATCTTTATTATTTGCAGTTTCTATTTGGTAAGCTTTTGCTCTCAAACCAAATGTATTAAATGCTTGCAATGAAACCGATTCTTTCATGAAAGTCTACCTCATTTAGCTGATGGCTTAGTTTAACAGCCAACTATCATTGAGGATAGCAAAGTGATAAGTGATTAGAGATAAGCTGTTATATCGCTATTTAAGCAATACTATAAACGCAAAAAAGCCAACCCAGTGGGTTGGCTTTCTCGTCTTATTTAATGCCTGGCAGTTCCCTACTCTCACATGGGGAGACCCCACACTACCATCGGCGCTACAACGTTTCACTTCTGAGTTCGGCATGGGATCAGGTGGGACCGCTGCGCTATGGCCGCCAAGCAAATTCTGTATCTATAACTATCTGTTTATGTAGTTATATAAATTCTTATGGTGCTGATACCCAGATTCGAACTGGGGACCTCACCCTTACCAAGGGTGTGCTCTACCAACTGAGCCATATCAGCAACTAGTGGCTTATTGTCACCGGCTGACACAGCCTAAAA
>NZ_LXEV01000008.1 GCF_001654965.1 Proteus hauseri ATCC 700826 | reverse complement strand
ACGTTGTTGCGGGGAGGTGCATTCTACATCTTCCTCATTCAGTGTCAAGCGTTATTTTATAAGGCTTTTCACTTTATTTTTTGTTCTCTCGGCTAACTCACTTAGCGTGGTTTGCCGTGACAACGAGGGCGCATTATAGGGAGTTTTCTGAGGCTGGCAACACTTTTTTTGAGTTTTTTTTACCGACCGTTGCTTTTTCCACCAAATTGCACTTAAAGCACCAGTTTCCTGAGTGATTTAAAGCCAAAATTCGCTAAAACAGGTTTTAGTAATTCGCTATTCTCATCTTCTTTTAGACAATAGGCGAAACTAATTTCGTTTGAACCTTTTATTTTTGCTTGATTTACGACCAACCACGCAGTTCTTCGTGCAATTGCAGCGCCAGAATCAATAATTCGTGTTCCATCTGGTAATACAGCAAGTAATTCATCAGCGAGTAAAGGAAAATGAGTACAACCTAATACAACAGTATCTGGTGGCTCTTTCATTTTTAGCCAAGGCGTTAATATTTTGCGTAATTCTTCTAAAGAGATATCTTCGCCATGCAGTTTCTTTTCAGCTAACTCCACCAGCTCAGCAGAACCTAAAGAATGAACTTTACAATCTGTGGCAAAACGTTCAATAAGTTCGTGAGTATAAGGTCGTTTTACTGTTGCTCTGGTAGCAAGTAATCCGACAACTCCATTACATGTTAATTTTGCCGCAGGCTTAATAGCGGGAACAACGCCAATAATGGGAATATCCGTAAATTTAGCTCGTAAAGCAGGAAGGCTGACTGTACTTGCGGTATTACAAGCAATAACAATAGCAGCAAGGTCATGCTGTAGAGCAACTGCACTTATTATATGAACGACACGTTCAATAATGAACGTTTCTGGTTTTTCACCATAAGGAAAAGCTTCGTTATCGAAAACATAGATATAGTGAGCCTCCGGTAATTTTTCACGGATCTCACGATAAACGGATAAACCGCCAACCCCTGAATCAAAAACTAATACAGTTGGGTTAGCGGTAAGTAATGCATCAGAAGTTGTAGCTTCCAGTGAGGAAGTATTCTCGTCCTGGCGTGCGATAGCCATAAGCTGTCTCATAATCTTTATCAAACAGGTTGGCTATTCTACCACGAATTGAGAATTGAGATGTAATAGGATATGACGCAGTTAAATCCCAAATACTGACACCACCTAAAGAAACTGCTTGGTAAGTGCTGTAGTCTTTGTCAGTACGTTGACCAATATATTGATATGTTATGCCCATTTCTAACTGTTCAACACTCCAATCCAATTGATATTTGGCTTGCTGACGAGCACGACGATCTAATCGTTGATGAGTTTCTTTATTTCTTGCATCTATATATTGTAGATTAAAGCTGTGATGGAAAATCCAAGTATCCATTTCCCCAGTTAATTCAATCCCTTTGATCAATGCCTTTCCGACATTGTAATTGCGATAAGGATAATTAGATTCTGATTGGATCAATGAATCTATATCATTACGATAGGCTGTTAATCGCCATGATAAAGGTCCCGTTAATCCTTCAAAGCCCCCCTCCCATTGTTTGCTCTCTTCTGGTTGTAGGTCTGGATTACTTCCCCACTCACTATAAAGCTGGCTCAATGTCGGTGCTTTAAATGCCGTACCATAACCTCCAATTAAGCGATATCCATCAACAAACTCCCAACCTAAATTAGTTTGCCATGTTGTATGCCAACCATATTCTGAATGTTTATCAGAACGAAGTGACGCTTCTGCAATAACATCGCCTAATTTCTGCTGCCCCGTAAGATACAATCCCGTATTGTCAAAGTGTTCTTTATTAGGGAATCCACTAGAGCCCGCTTTAATAGATTGACGTTGCCAATCCATCCCCCCACCCACACTGCCGTTACCTAATAAAAGATGATTCCCCCATTGCACATTATATTGTTCTGAGTTGGTAAAGCGGCTTCCTTTGCCATAACGACCATAACGCGGATCGTAATCGTAATCTTTGGTGTAGTTATAACTAGTATTTAAATAAGAAGAGTAGTTTTCATGGTTAAACTTCACACCACCATCATAAGTGCGACTAAAAAGCTGGCGAGTGTCTACCGTTGTATCATTATAGCTATCATAATAAGCATCGTAAGCAGTACGATTATCAAAACCATAAGCCCGTGCAAATAAAGAAACATTATCATTTATATCGTGATTAACACCTAACCACAGCGATTTATTCATAAAGCCATCACGATCAGGTTGAGGATGCCCTCCTGTATTACCATTCGCTTCTACATCATAGCCTTTGGTATAAAGATAACTACCTGCTGCTGTTAATGTCGTTTTGTCACCGACTTTGTGTTTGACCGAGCCATCATATTCTTGATAACCATGAGAACCTATTGTGGCATTAAGTGTGCCACCTTCGTTTTCTCTTTCTGTAAGAATATTAATTACCCCACCAATGGCATCAGAACCATAAACAGAAGAACGAGGCCCTCTTATATATTCAATTCGCTGAACAAGAGAAAGTGGTATTTGACTGATATCAGAACTTCCTGAGATATTAGCCTGATTTAAACGCACACCATCAACTAGAATAAGGACATGTCGAGATTCACTACCCCGTACAAATACAGCACTCAACTGCCCTACTCCACCATTTTGATAAACATCAATACCAGGCATTCTGCGTAAAACATCAAGTACACTATTACTTTGCCAACGTTCAATTTGCTCACGCTCAACCACCGTCATAGGCGCTAAAATAGAAGAAGCGGGTTCTTGAAACCGATTTGCTGTAACGCTGAGTTTCTCTTTATCATCAGCCAATACATTTGAACTACTCGCCATCACCGCTAAAGCAACACTTGAAATAAACCACAATTTTTTATTATTCATGAAAATCTGCATCCAACAGAAAATAAGTAGCAGGATGCCGCAAAAATTAAGTAATGCGCGTACTTAATTTAAGATGCGACAAGTCTTTGGCAGGTATTCGGACTGTAGGCTAAATAGATTTGTTATCTATTTTAGGCAATGACTTCCCACATCACTTATTGCCTATATAAGAAATAAGTGCATACATGCAGTGTCTTTTATTACCCTTAAACCTATTACCGCTGCGCGTCAGTTCTGGCTTTGCACCAGATTCCCTTTTCACTCCTATAAGGAGACCAGCTAACATGCTACGATTTCAAATCTGTTGAGTCCAGAAATTGAACATGAAGAAAACTGGACATCTCCATGAGGATCTCTACAATTTCGCTCGCTTAACTTTATTACTGCCAAAAACAAGGCCTGATTATCATGCAGAATTTATTACCAACGGAAACTTATCAGTCTCAACTGAATGAAAAAACACAACGATTAAAAACGATGATGGCGTCATTTAATGCGCCAGAACCTGAAGTTTTTTCATCACCAGAACAGCATTATCGTATGCGTGCTGAATTCCGTATTTGGCATGAACAAGATTCTCTTTATCATATTATGTTTGATCAAGAGACGAAGCAGCGTATTCGTGTTGATCAATTTCCTGTTGCAAGCCAGCTTATTAATCAAATGATGGTCGCGTTATTAGCAGAAATAGCAGATAAGCCACTCCTCAGACATAAATTATTTCAAATTGATTATCTTTCTACCTTGAGTAATAAAATTATTGTCTCGATGCTATATCACAAAAAACTTGATCAGAGTTGGCAACAAGCGGCAAGTGAATTACGCCAAGTATTAATTTCACAAGGTTTTGATGTGCAATTAATTGGCCGAGCTTCTAAAACTAAGATAATGCTTGATAATGATTTTATTGATGAAGTCCTGCCAGTTGCTGGCAAAGAGATGATTTATCGCCAAGTAGAAAATAGTTTCACGCAGCCTAATGCACAGGTCAATATTAAAATGTTGGAATGGGCATTAAGCGTGACAGAAGGCGCAAAAGGCGACTTACTCGAACTTTATTGTGGTAACGGTAATTTTTCATTAGCCCTTGCTCGCAATTTTGATCGTGTATTAGCGACAGAAATTGCAAAGCCATCTGTTAATGCAGCTCAATACAATATTGCAATGAACCATATCGATAATGTAAAAATTATTCGTATGTCTGCAGAGGATTTTACTCAAGCAATGAATGGCGTACGCCAATTTAGACGGTTAGAAGGTATTGATTTAACAGATTATCAGTGTGAAACCATTTTCGTTGATCCACCTCGCAGTGGTTTAGATGAGAAAACTGTTGAGTTGGTTAAAAATTACCCGAGTATTTTATATATTTCTTGTAACCCAGAAACACTTTGTCAAAATTTAGAAACGCTGATTAAAACACATAAAATCAGTAAATTAGCATTATTTGATCAATTTCCATATACCCATCATATGGAATGTGGTGTTCTATTAGAGAAAAGATAACTGCTTATTTTGCCAGTTATAGTAAAAGATCGCCTTATAATGTCGATTTAAACAAAAACACCAGTAAGATAACTTACTGGTGTCAAAATTTCGCTGTGTTTATTTAGAACAAAGAGCTAAATACAGACTAGTACTGCTCGGCTTGTGAAGCTCTTTCAGCTTCTTCAGCTTGCACTCGTAAGCGTTGGCGTTGTTTGACTTGACGATAAATCCACAATGCCACCACAACAATAGCCACAGAAGAGAAGAAGTTCGATCCCATTTCAGGATTACCCATTCTTATATAAGCGTTGTAACCAAAGAATCCCAGTAAAAAGAATGAGAATATCAGTTTTGGCATTCCATCAGTCATTGGCTGATGTAAATAACGTTGGTGCAAACAATAAACTGCTAACACTAAGCTTAATATTGGAAAAATTGACCATTCAACCAGCGAGTTAAATAAAGTCGAATAAGTACCATGTAAAGCGACACCAATGACTGCGGCAAGTAATAGCGTGCTTTTTTCACAGCGATTTTGTTCCATCATTTGTCTCCTTTCAGATGCGTTTTTTTCTTTGTATCGGGGTTATTTTGTAAGGGTGTTTCCGTTTCTTGGTCGCGTCGATACCAATAATAAGCGCCTTTGGCAATCATACGCAGTTGTAATACTAATCTTTCTTCTAATTTTTGACGTTTTTCAATATCAATATCTAGTGCTTCTGCGCCTGCACTAAATACAATAGTGACCATTGCTTCAGACTGCATTTCTGTGAAGTAACGTGGCATGCTACTTTCTTGTTCAAGATAGTCTGCCAGTTCTGCAATAAAATGTTGGATCTCTCGTGCGACAGCGGCACGAAATTCAGCAGAAGTTCCTGAACGCTCGCGCAACAATAATCGAAATGCATTAGGGTTATTACCAATAAATTCCATAAAAGTCGCAACGGATGTTCTGATAACACTGCCGCCTTTAGCAATACGTTGCCGTGCTTGTCGCATTAATTGGCGTAGCATCAGTCCACTTTCATCGACCATTGTAAGGCCTAATTCATCAACGTCTTTGAAATGACGATAGAATGAAGTTGGCGCAATCCCCGCTTCCCTAGCAACTTCTCGTAAACTGAGACTAGTGAAACTACGCTCTGCACTCAGTTGACTAAATGCAGCTTCGATTAAAGAACGACGGGTCTTTTCTTTTTGTTTAGCTCTGATGCCAATATTATTACTCACAGAAATCCTGATAATCCTAATTTGGTTTATTATCAATATATCAAACTTTGTAAAAAAATCAGTGCGTCCAATCATCCCAAAAGACACATTCTCATAAAAACTTAAATAAACTGTGACTAATGCCCTTAATGTCAATTGGGCTATTAATCATTCTAATGTTAATATGTCGTTGTCGGTTTGTATAAAACAGGTCTCTTCCTATGCAACATTCTCATTTCGATGCAATTGTAATCGGTTCAGGTCCTGGCGGTGAAGGCGCGGCCATGGGACTTGTGAAACAAGGAAAACGCGTCGCTGTTATCGAACGCTACAATAAAGTCGGTGGTGGTTGTACCCACTGGGGAACTATCCCATCAAAAGCGTTACGTCATGCTGTTAGCCGGATTATCGAATTTAATCAAAATCCACTTTATAGTGACCAATCTCATCTTATTAACTCCTCTTTCTCTCAAATACTCAGCCAAGCCAGTACAGTTATCCGCCAACAAACTAAAATGCGCCAAGGCTTTTATGAGCGCAATAGTTGTACCATGTATTCTGGCGAAGCCGCGTTTATTGACGAGCATAGAGTCAGTGTCCGTTACCCTGATGGGACTTGTGATATTCTTTCAGCAGACAACTTTATTATTGCAACAGGTTCTCGCCCTTACTGTCCACCTGATGTGGATTTCTCTCACTCTCGTATTTATAACAGTGACACCATACTCGATCTTGAGCATGAACCTCGTCATGTCATTATTTATGGCGCAGGTGTAATTGGCTGTGAGTACGCTTCTATATTTAGAGGACTGAGAGTAAAGGTCGATTTAATCAATACTCGTGACCATTTGTTATCTTTTCTTGATCAGGAAATGTCAGATGCGCTTTCATACCACTTTTGGAATAACGGTATTGTTATTCGCCACAACGAAGAGTATGAAACCATTGAAGGTGTTGAAAATGGTGTTATTGTTCACCTTAAATCAGGTAAAAAAGTAAAAGCAGATTGCTTACTTTATGCGAATGGCCGAACAGGTAATACAGATACCCTTGGCTTAGAAAATGTAGGAATTAAAACAGATAGCCGTGGATTAGTTTCTATCAACACTCATTATCAAACTAGCTGTGAGCATATCTACGCGGTGGGCGATGTGATTGGCTATCCAAGTTTAGCTTCCGCGGCATACGATCAAGGTCGTATTGCAGCACAAGCCATTACCACTGGAAAAGCAGAGACTCACCTGATTGAAGATATTCCAACAGGCATTTATACCATTCCTGAAATCAGTTCTGTTGGGAAAACTGAGCAACAACTTACGGCAATGAAAATTCCGTATGAGGTTGGTCGTTCTCAATTTAAACATCTAGCACGAGCTCAAATTGCAGGGATGAATGTCGGAAGTTTAAAAATTCTCTTTCATCGAGAGACTAAACAGATTTTAGGTATTCACTGTTTTGGTGAGCGTGCAGCTGAGATTATTCATATTGGGCAAGCCATTATGGAACAAAAAGGTGAAGGCAATACTATCGAATACTTCGTTAATACTACCTTCAACTATCCAACAATGGCCGAAGCTTATCGTGTTGCGGCATTAAATGGTTTAAATCGCTTATTTTAATGCGCCTTATTTAGACGCATAGTACGCGGTCATATGTTCTCGGATTGTCTCAGCTAATTGTTCATAGCGATTACGCAAAGGCGATCCGGGACGATAAACCAAAATAATAGAACGTGATGGGAATGGGTCTGTGCAATCTAAATAACAAACACCATCTCGTTTTTGCTCTGAAGGTACCGCTAAATCTGGTAATAATGTAATTCCGCTGCCTGCTGCAACCATATTACGTAACGTTTCTAAACTCGTTGCTCTGAAATGGGTATCTTCTTTGGCACCTGCTTGAAAACAAAAGCCCAAAGCTTGATCACGTAGACAGTGACCATCTTCTAGCATCAGTAAACGCTGACCCGCAAGATCACCCATTGGAACCGAGTGACGATCATGCCAAGGATGCCCTTCATAAATAGCCAACTTCATTGGTTCTTCAAATAACGGCACTTCAATAAAAGGTGCACTCTCTTTTACCATCGCTAAAATAGCACAATCGAGTTTTCCACTATCTAATTGTGCTAATAAATGCTGTGTTTGTGCTTCATGGAGATACATCTCCAACTTAGGATAGCTTTGGTGTAATTGAGGAATAATATGAGGCAATAAATAAGGCCCAACGGTAGGAATAAGCCCAATATGCAAAGGTCCTGACATACTTTCGCCCTGTAATGAAGCCATTTCTTGTAACACTTTCACTTCACGCAGAACTGTTTTAGCTTGATCCACCAGCAATAAACCTTGTTGAGTAAACAACACCTTACGGCTTGTTCTTTCAAGTAACATCACACCCAGCTCATCTTCAAGCTTACGAATTTGTCCACTCAACGTGGGTTGACTTACATGGCAAGAGTCTGCCGCACGACGAAAATGTTTATGCTCAGCTAGAGCTACCAGATATTCCAAATCTCGGATATTCATTGCAGATCCCACAGTTATTGCTGATAGTTAATATCTATAGATAATATAACAACTGATAAATTTTTCTATCAATTGAGCGTTATTTAGCACTTATTTTTTATCTTTATTCTTAATTAATAAGAACGGCTAAATTAATCACATTTATTAATATCGGCAATCTAGTATAAAAAAACAGGGTGTATACACCCTGCTCTTCGGTAAAGACAATATCCTATTATAAGAAAAGCATAAGAAGCTACTTATCCATACTTAAACGTTCTTTAGCCATTGCTAACGCATATGTCACTTGTTTTTGAGATACGCCACCTTTTGCCAGTCGTTTATCTAAACAAGATTGGAGCGATAGAATATCGTAAACATCGATAGCAATTTTTTCACTAAACATTTGCAGTTCAGATAATGCTAACTCTTCAAGGGCTTTACCTTGTTCAATAGCACTCACTACCGCTTCACCGACAATATGGTGGGCCTCACGAAATGGCACGCCTTTAGCAACTAAATAATCCGCAAGCTCTGTTGCATTAGCATAACCTTGTTTTGCTGCCTCTTCACAACGAGGGCGACGAATTTGAATACCATCAAGCACTAATGTTGCCATATGTAAGCAATCTGCCCAACTATCAACGGCATCAAATAAACCTTCTTTGTCTTCTTGCATATCTTTATTATAAGCAAGAGGTAATCCCTTTAAAGTCATCATCATGCCAGTTAATGCGCCTTGGACACGCCCACATTTGCCACGAATTAATTCTAATGCATCAGGATTTTTCTTTTGTGGCATTAACGAAGAGCCAGAAGTCACTTTATCTGAAAGCTCAATAAAACCCGCTTCACCACTATTAAAGAAAATTAAATCTTCCGCAAAACGCGATAAATGCACCATACCAATTGCGGCGGCTGATAAGATCTCTAATACATGGTCTCTATCAGAGACACTATCTAAGCTATTATTGGTTGCACTGGCAAAACCTAGCCAATCGGCAAGTTGCTCACGGTCAATATCATAGGCAGTACCGGCTAATGCACCACAACCAAGTGGGCTCACATCTAAACGCTTAAATGCGTCAGCTAAACGACTTTCGTCTCTGGCCAGCATTTCATTATAGGCTAAACACCAATGCGCAAAAGTCACCGGCTGAGCGCGTTGTAAATGTGTATAACCCGGCATTACAGCATCTTGATTTTTTTCTGCGGTGATAACTAATGCTTTTTGTAATTCAACTATCGCCTCACGAAGATATGCGACTTCTTGTTTGCACCAGAGCTTTAAATCTGTTGCAACCTGATCGTTACGGCTACGCCCTGTATGCAGTTTTTTACCTAAATCACCTACTTTGGCAATAAGTTTACTTTCAACCCAACTATGAATATCTTCAGCATCGCTTTGTAAAATAGATTGTGGATTAGCAATAACTTCTTCAGATAATTCATTTAACGCTTGTTCAAGCTGTGCTTGTTCGTCTTGTGATAATACACCCACGGTAACCAACGCTTTAGACCACGCTACAGAGCCAAAAATATCCTGTTGCGCTAATCGGAAATCAAACCGCAGTGAATCATTGAATTGTTTAAACCGTTGATCAGCTTCCTGACTAAAACGTCCGCCCCAGAGTGCCATAATCGATTCCTGTATTTATTCTATATGATAAAAAAGAGTGTAGAGTGACACCCTAAACAGCATCACTCTATAAATTGACCTTATTTTTTACTTAATGCCCGAATACGCGATGGCAGTGAATATAAACGGATAAACCCTTCAGCATGGCTATGGTCGTAAACTTCATCTTCACCAAATGTTGCAAACTCTTCAGAATATAGACTATTTTCTGATTTTTTCTGAATTGCATTTACATGGCCTTTATAAAGTTCTAACACCACTTCACCATTAACATCATGAGCCAAAGATTCTGCCGCAGCCTGAAGTGATGCGCGAATTGGTGTAAACCAACGGCCATCATAAGCGACATAAGACATCTCTAAGCCTAACTGCTGACGCCATTTAAATGCATCTCTATCAAGCACTAACTGCTCAACACCACGAAGTGCCGCCATCATAATGGTGCCCCCCGGCGTTTCATAACAACCACGAGATTTCATTCCCACTAAACGGTTTTCAACAATATCAATACGTCCAATACCGTGTTTTACACCCAACGCATTCAATGTATCTAAGCACTCAAAAGGAGATTGTGCTTTGCCATTAACAGCAACTACTTCCCCTGCTTTTACGGTCACAGTAACTAATTCTGGTACATCAGGTGCTTTTTTAGGATCAACGGTCCATGCCCAACAATCTTCGTTTGACGCATTCCAAGGACTTTCTAATACACCACCTTCGGTAGAGATATGCCATGCGTTTTCATCACGACTATAAATTTTTTCTAGTGTTGCCGTCGTTGGGATATTTCGTACTTTTAAATAATCCAGTAGTGCTTCACGAGAACGTAAATCCCACTCTCTCCAAGGTGCAACCACTTTTAATTGTGGTGCTAAAGCGGCATAAGTACTTTCAAAACGAACCTGATCATTACCTTTACCTGTCGCCCCATGAGCTACAGCATCAGCGCCTAATTTTAAAGCAAGTTCAACTTGAGCCTTTGCAATAACAGGCCGAGCCATTGACGTACCTAATAAATAGCTACCTTCATATAACGCACCTGTTTTTAAAACAGGATAAACGTAATCTTTGATAAATTCTTCACGTAAATCGATAACATGACACTCACTCGCACCAGAATTCAGCGCTTTTTGCTCTACGCCTTCTAAATCATCACGGCTTTGCCCGACATCAGCAACAAAAGCGACAACTTCACAGTTATCATAGTGCTCTTTTAGCCAAGGAATAATGGCTGAAGTATCAAGCCCGCCAGAGTATGCCAATACGATTTTTTTAATACCTTTAGTCATAGTGATAACCTTCAATTCCCGATTTGTTTTAATTCTGCCAACTATCAATATATTGATAAGTAATTAACGTAATAATGATTAAGCTAAAATACGTGTGCCTACGGCAATACCATTAAACAGCGCTGTTAATTTTTCAGCATGACGCCAACTTGCAATATCAACAGGTCTACCCAGTGTTTTTGCTGCCTCTAGTGCCGCATTCACTTTTACAATCATGCCGTCAGTGATAATGCCTTGGTCGATTAATGCTTGTGCTTTCTGCGCAGACATATCAGCAATTTTTTGTCCTTTACCATCTAAAATCCCGCTCACATCAGACAGTAAAACCAAATCAGCACCTAATGTTTGTGCAATTGCTGTTGCCGCTTGGTCAGCATTTACATTCATCAACTCACCTTGTTCAGTCATACCAATAGAGCTAATAATTGGCAGATACCCTGCATTGAGTAATAAGGTCAGCAACTCAGGCGATCCTGGTTTTGCACACCCTACATGTCCTAATTCTTCATTTATTTGAGTAACCGTTGCGGATTGGCCATCACCCAACGAAAGTCCCACACCATTAAGACCAAACCGCGTTGCCCATGACAGCAAGGTTTTATTTGCACTTCCTGCTAAAGCGCCAGTGATAATGTCTATTTGATCAGCAGGAGTAACCCGTAACCCTTGTTTTTTCACTACGGGTAACTGCAACTTATTCATCAAATCATCGACTAAACAACCACCGCCATGAACAATGACTAAAGGTCGAGAATGAGTTGAACGATATTGTTGTAATGCACCGAAAAAACGCGTTAGAGCTTCTTCACTATCAAGTAACACACCACCCAGTTTGACAATTAATGGTTCCATGAAACGTTCCTACTCATTATTTAAATAAGTGATTCGGTTTCAGCGAAACCAAACCGAATATTCATACATTGAACAGCTTGAGCTGCCGCACCTTTCAACAAATTATCTTCAACACCAACCACTATCAGATGTTCACCTTGTTGAGCAAAACCAATATCGCAAAAAGCCGTGCCTACAACGGCTTTTAATGCTGGAAACCCCGATTCATAAACACGTACTAGTGGTTTATCTAAATAAGCTTCTTCAAAAGCTTGTCTAACATCATCTTCTGTTACACCCGCTTTTAACTTACAGGTAATCGTTGCCAAAATGCCTCGGGCAAAATTACCTAAATGCGGTGTAAAAATGACATCAATACCAAGATGAGTCGCAATTTCAGGTTGATGACGATGTGTAAACACGCCATAAGGTTGCAAACTCACTTCACAGAAACTACTGGTTAATGACGCTTTTCTGCCCGCGCCACTCACGCCACTGGTAGCATTAATCACTGGCCACTGTGCGGTATCTAATAATCCTGCTTCAATTAACGGTTTAAGTGAAAGCTGAGAAACTGTTGGATAACATCCTGGTACCGCAATTAATTGAGCTTGGCTGATAATGTCAGCATTCCATTCAGCTAATCCATAAACTGCCTGAGATAACCAATCAGTATTCTTATGCTCAAATCCATAGTATTGTTGATAAAAATGCTTATTTTGTACTCTGTAGGCACCAGACAAATCAAACACCACGCAACCTTGTGCTAAGAAAATAGGTGCGATGTCATGGCTAACTTCATGTGCTGTGGCTAAAAAAACGATATCAATACCTTCGGCAGCCTTTGCAACATCCACCATTGGCTCTAAAGGTAAATCAACTAAACCTCTGTACTGGGGATAAAGTTGAGAAAAACATTTACCAGCATCCGCACTCTGTGCTGAAACCGTAAGTCTGCTCAGATTCACATGAGGATGACGCTGGAGATATGCCGCTAACTCAGCGCCAGTGTAACCACTTGCTCCTACAATCAGGGTATTTAACATGTCATTCTTACCTTGTACTATGAACATAAACCGATTAATGTATTTTTATTCAAAAAAAGTGCATGAATATTGATACTATTATGAAGAAAGGCTGTCAACAGTGAATATTAAATTACCTACATTTATTGAGCTTTATCGTCAATTAATTGCAACGCCATCGATCAGTGCGACTGATGCAAAAACCGATCAAAGCAATGAAGCACTGATAAACTTACTAGCTAATTGGTTGGAAACATTAGGTTTTTCTATCGAAATTCAGCCAGTCCCTGAAACAAGAGGTAAATTTAACCTTTTAGCAACATTAGGAGCGGGAAATGGTGGATTATTACTTTGTGGTCATACCGACACCGTACCTTTTGATGAAGGGCGATGGACACAAGATCCTTTCACGCTGACCGAAAAAGCAGGCAAGTTATATGGCTTAGGCACAGCGGATATGAAAGGCTTTTTTGCCTTTATTATTGATGCGTTACGCGATATTGATACTGAAAAACTCGCACATCCACTCTATATTCTAGCGACTGCGGATGAAGAAACCTCAATGGCAGGAGCTCGTTATTTCGCCGCGCATACAACAATTCGCCCAGATTTTGCCATTATTGGCGAACCAACCTCATTAAAGCCAATACGTGCTCATAAAGGGCATTTATCAAATGCGATACGTATTACAGGGCAATCAGGGCACTCTAGCGATCCGGAAAAAGGGGTGAATGCGATAGAGTTAATGCATGAATCTATTACACATTTGAGTACACTTCGCGATACCTTAAAAAATCGCTATAACAATCCTGCATTTGTCATTCCTTATCCAACCATGAATTTTGGTTATATTAATGGTGGTGATGCTGCAAATCGGATTTGTGCTTGCTGCGAATTACATATGGATATCCGCCCATTACCGGGATTAACACTGCAAGATTTGGATGATTTACTGCATGAAACACTCGCCCCTGTTAAAGCGCGCTGGCCGGGTCGTTTAAGTGTTGAAGCGTTACATGAGCCGATTCCAGGTTATGAATGCCCAACTGATCATAGAATGGTCGCGGTGATTGAAAAGTTATTAGGTGAGAAAGCGCAAACCGTGAATTACTGTACCGAAGCACCGTTTATTCAAGATTTATGCCCTACTTTGGTACTCGGTCCCGGTTCTATTGAGCAAGCACATCAGCCCGATGAATTTATTGATATGGCATTTATCGAGCCTACTCGTGAATTAATGGGGCAATTAATTGAAAACTTCTGTTTAACAGCAAAAGCTCAATGATAAAAAAATAACCCTATCGATTTATGTTAATAAGGTTATTTTATCTTCAATTTATACTCTAAATAATTCGAGTTGCAGGTAGGCGACTAGCTGAACGTAGTCAATCTCCTGCAACTTGAAGTATGACGAGCATAGTTTTAGTCACTAACGCAACCAATTGGTTTTGGCGAGCTGTACAATTTCATCACCTCTACCATTAATAATGGCTTTCATCATATAAAGACTAAAGCCTTTAGCTTGTTCAAATTTAATTTCAGGGGGCATAGAAAGCTCTTGTTTTGCCGTCACGACATCAACAATCACAGGGCCATCATGCGCTAAGGCTTCTTTTAGCGCTTTATCCAAATCTTCACCTTGTTCAACACGAATACCTTTAATACCCGATGCATTCGCAATTGCTGCAAAATCAGGATTATGTAAATCAGTACCGTCTGTTAAATAGCCACCGGCTTTCATTTCCATTGCCACAAAGCCCAATACGCTGTTATTAAAAATAATCACTTTTACAGGTAAATTCATTTGTGCGAGTGAGATAAAGTCACCCATTAACATGGTAAATCCACCATCACCACACATCGCAATCACTTGGCGCTTTCTATCTAATGCCTGAGCACCTATTGCTTGAGCCATCGCGTTTGCCATCGAGCCGTGATTAAATGAGCCTAATAAACGACGTTTTCCATTCATAGCAACATAACGTGCTGCCCACACAGTTGGCGTGCCAACATCACAAGTAAAAATGGCATTATCATCAGCAAGTTCACTTAATTGGCGAGCAAGATATTGTGGATGAATAAGTTCACGTTCACTTGGTTGAGCCAATGCATCTAAATCTTGGCGTGCTTTTGCATAATGCTTTAGCGATGCATCAAGATGCGTTGTATCACTTCTCTCTGTTAGGCGAGGTTGTAATGCATTAAGCGTCGCTTTGATATCACCCACCATTGCCATATCAACATGACAATGTGAGCCAATACTACTTGGATTAATATCAACCTGAATAATTTTTGCTTTTGAAGGATAAAAAGGGCGATAAGGAAACTGGGTGCCTAATAACACTAAAGTATCGGCATTCTCCATTGCATGATAGCCTGATGAAAAACCAATCAGTCCAGTCATACCTACGCTGTAAGGATTTTTCCACTCAATATATTCTTTCCCTCGTAATGCATGTACAACGGGCGCTTTTAATGTTTGTGCAAGTTTCACGACTTCATCGTGTGCTTGTTCACAACCGGCACCGCACATTAGCGTAATATTCTTGGCACTATTTAACGCGTCTGATAACTTTTCGATTTCAAAACGATTTGGCATGATAAGGGGTTGTTGTAACGGATACCAGTTCTCACTAGCATCTTCTGGCGCAGGTTTTAATGCGACATCACCAGGTAATACCACAACAGCAACACCCTTTTTTAAAATCGCGGTACGCATTGCGATAGCCAAGATTTGGGGAATTTGTTCAGGGTTCGAAACTAGCTCACAATAGTGGCTACATTCACGAAATAGCTCTTGGGGATGTGTTTCTTGAAAATAATTACTACCAATTTCAGCAGAAGGAATATGTGCCGCAATAGCCAACACAGGAACATGGTTACGGTGACAATCAAAAAGTCCATTAATAAGATGTAAATTTCCCGGCCCACAAGAACCAGCACATACTGCAAGCTCACCATTTATTGCGGCTTCAGCGCCGGCAGCAAAAGCCGCAACCTCTTCATGACGCGTCCCCATCCATTCAATAGTTCCCATTTTTCGCAAGCTATCACTCAACCCATTGAGTGAATCACCTGTTACACCCCAAATACGTTTAACACCCGCATTATGAAGCACTTTAGCAATATAGGTTGCAACTGTTTGCTTACTCATAGAGGTAGTTTTCCTTTTATTCTGGGCCTACATTCACGCCTCTGCTTACTGCCTACTCTTTTATTCGCTCAAGATAAAGACTCTTTTTCTTGAGACAGCTTACAGAGAAAATTTTGTTACTAACTCAAATATAAAGAATAACACCTATCACAATAATGTCACTGTAGAGTGATAATTAGGCAGTAAAATGTTTATAAAGAAAATCTAATAAATAAATCCATTCATTAGAATTATGATAGAATAATGAAACATCGCACCAAATAAGAATATATCGCATTAATAACGTATTAATATAATCCAACGCTAGACAAAACAACCTTATAGGTTTATTTTAATATTTAAAATAATTTTTAATTAATAATTTCTCTCATCTTATTTTTATTAACAATTAAGCTGACTCATTTCAGCCTTACCACTTGTCTTTACTGAATAATTTAACTTAACCTAATTTGTTAATAAAATTATCATCATTATATTATTTCATACCCCATGAAAAAGAGGTATGAAATAAACATGACATTGGTCACGCTACCTTTTGCTTTTTCTCTTCTAAAATAGAGCCTGTTTATTTTTCCACGGAGATTAACGGATGGACAAAAGTAGAAGTCCAATAAAGGTTTTCTTTATTAGTATTCTGGCAGTCCTTTTCTTAATATTTATCTCACAATATGTGATTGGTAAAAAAGAAATTAAGATTGGCATTGCAGTAATACCTATTCTACCAATGTTATTTGCTGTAATTATTGGTATGTGTATATCTGCTGGATTTACCCGTAAAAAAATTAAAGTATGGGGTAAATTATTTACAGAAAAAGAAGAAGGCTTCTGCGGTAAAATGGTAGGTTTCAGCCTACTTATTTTAGGTACGCAATATGCAGGAATGATTGTTCCTAATATTAAAATGATTTTAAGTGTCGGCATTCCTTTATTTGTTCAGGAACTCGGAAACTTATTACCTGTATTAATAGCCGTTCCATTAGCCATTAAATTTGGTTTTGGTCGTCGTGCTATTGGTGCTTGTTCATCTATTAGTCGTGAACCTTCTATTGCCGTTATTCAAGGTAAATTTGGTACTGGTTCACAAGAATATATTGGTGTATTAGCCATTTATTTATGTGGTTCTGTTATCGGTACATTATGGTTCAGCGTATTAGGTAGTATTGCACCATTAACTGGATTACATCCATTAGCACTTGCAGCAGGTTCAGGTGTGGGTTCAGGCTCAATGTTAAGTGCCGCATCAGGCGCATTAATTAATGGCCTTGATGAAGCATTAGCACAACAAGTTCTCAGTGTTGCAGCTGCATCAAATTTATTATCTTCAGCATTAGGTGCACTCTCATTAACTTATTTAGGTTTACCTCTCTCAGAAAAAATTTATAAGATTTGTACCAGAGGTGAGAAAGCATGAAAAATATAATTATAGATATGAAATTCGTATTCGTTGCTATTTTACTGGCAATGTTTACTCAAACGTTAACATCAGGGATCGCTCTTTATGCAATGTGGGATAGCTTTATTGCTATGTCATTAGTGGTATTTATTTCTCTCATTGCAAAAAATTATTTACCGTCATCTTTACCGACATTTGCTTATGCAACTATTATCGGGATTATTATTTGCTTACCAGAAACACCGGTAAGAGATTTCTTTATTAATTCTATTGGTAAAGTTTCTTTCTTATCTTGTTGTGTACCGTTATTAGCATTTGCAGGTTTATCTGTTGGTGGTCAATTAGAAGAACTTAAAAAAATGTCATGGAAAGTTATTCTTATTTTCATGATTGTTTCAACCTGCTGTTTCTTTGGGGCATCTATCGTCGCTCAAATTGGTTTTAGTATCCAGGGAGTAATTTAGTGAATAATTTATATAACGTCAGCGAAAAACTATTTCAATTAAATGACTTTAGTAAAAAAACACGACAAGATCTTCATAAAATACCTGAGCTATCTGGTGAAGAATATAAGACATCTAAATATTGTCGTGAATTAATGGAAGGTTTTGGTTATCAAATTAAAACGTTTGAAGGCTATACTGGATTTACTGCAGATTTAATCGTTAATTCAGAATTTCCATTAATTGCAATCCGTGCTGATATGGACGGATTAGAAATGCCCGATTTAACCAACAATGAACATAGTTCTGTTCATCAAGGTTGTGCACATAACTGTGGTCACGATACACACATGACTATCGCATTAACCAGTGCCAAATACCTTGCAGAAAACCGTGAAGAAATGAGCGCTAATGTACGCTTTATTTTCCAAATGGCTGAAGAAGATATGCGTATTCCTGGTGCCGATAAAATGGTTGAGCTAGGTTGTATGGAGGGCGTTGATGAAACTTATGCACTTCATAATGATGCCGCCATCGAAACAGGTTGTGTCCGTTTCAATGATGGAGTGATGTCATCTTATGGTTCAGCGTGGACATTAGATGTATACGGTGTTTCAGCGCATGGTTCAACACCGCATAAAGGTTTAGATGCTATTCGTGAAGCAACCCGTTTGATTGATTATATGGATTACGTTGTTGCGAAAAAAACAGATCCATTTAGCCCAGCAGTATTTGGCTGTGGCATGATCAATGGCGGGACGATCCCTAACGCATTAGCAGATCACGTACAAGCTCGCGGTACCATTCGTTCAATGGATGAAAATACCAACCAAATTCTCAAAACAAGTTTTGAAGAAATTGTCGCGCGTAGTACTGCTGGTGGATTTAAAACAACGTTAACTGCAACCGGTTATCCTGCGGTAGTAAATCACCCAACGGCTTATCAGCGTTTACTGGAAGCTACTCGTCGTTTCTTGCCTGAAGAAAATATTGAATCGAATGGTAAACCAATGACAGGTAGTGAAGATTTTAGCTATATGGTTAACGCGACAAAAGGCAAAGTAGGTGCAATGTTCTTTTTAGGTAGTGGTAATCAAGCGAAAGGTATCAATAACTACCTGCACGCTAATCCTTATTTTGTTGATGATGATTGCTTATTAGTTGGTGCTCAGATTTTTGTTAATCTTCTGACTCGCTAATCACACTCAATTCTGCCCTAAGCCCGCTTTTGCCCCCGCAAAAAACGGGCTTTTCTTATTTCTAAGATAAATTATTCTGTAACATTACCATTTAAACTCACTGAACTTAAATCAGGAAGCTCTTGATAGACTTCTTTGCTATGCCATTGTGTTTCCCATTGTTCTGGCATTTGAATAATGTTTCTATCAATATGAGGAGCATATAACGAAATAAATTCATGCATATAATCTTTCATATGCGTATGTTTACTCAAACAAATATGTGTATAACTTGGCTGGACTAAATGGTCAATATTAATACATTTTAATGCACCACCATCTTCTTTTTCATCATAAGACGCTGTGGCTATCACACCAATACCAAGATGACGCTTTACATAATATTTAATAATTTCAGTATCTGTTGCCGTTAACGCGACTTTAGGTTTCAGATTATTTTTATAAAATACTTTGTCTAATTTAGAACCTCGGGTAAAACCAAAGACATAAGTAATAAGTGGGTATTGTGCAAGTTGTTCTATCGTAACTAACTCATCATCTGCCAACTGTGCTAAAGGATGGTCATAGGGGACTAATAAACTACGAGTCCAGCGATAGCATGGTAATGTCACCAAATCTTCATATAAATGCATAGATTCTGTGGCGATAGCAAAATCGACATCACCGTTTTTAACCATTTCTGCTAATTGGGCTGGAGCCCCTTGATGAAAATGTAGCGAAATATTAGGGTAATAACGGCGGAAATGATCTATTACATTAGGAAGTGAATAACGAATTTGGGTGTGAGTGGTTGCTATATGCAAATCCACTTTTTTATTACGATCTTCTTCAGCAACAATACTTTTTATTTTATCCACTTGCCCAAGAATATCGCAGGCAATTTTATGAACTTCTTTTCCCATCGGACTTAATGCCAATAGATTATTATTTTTACGTACAAATAAAGAAACACTAAGCTCATCTTCTAATATTTTTAGCTGTTTACTGATTGTAGGCTGAGAGGTATATAACTTCTCCGCAGCATTGGTAATATTGAAGTTATTCTTTACGACTTCAACAAAGCTTCTCAGTTGGTTAATGTTCATTTGGGGTACCTGGGTTAATCTGCACAAATATGTGGTTAATTATTAGTTTTATAAAATGATTATTTTTAATATATTTAGTTGAGAATGTATAATTGCATCTCTGTTTTTATACACAGTAATTCTTATTCTTTATACTGCTTTGTTAATAAGAATAGCGATATTTATTCTATTATCCACTTATCTATTTTAATCATTCGAGGAAACACTAAATAAAAATAAATTATTGCCATTTTAATTTTGCTAACAGTCGCTCTATCACGCATTTTTACCGTATATTACCGACGAGAACTATCACTTCTTTTATTATGCATAATACGTATATAAATGGATTATCCTGCGTCAAAAAATTAACTTAAATAATAGCTTGCTATAAAATACAAATAAAAACATACCATTACATAAAAAAAGACACCAAAATTAAACACTAAATTAAAGCCAATCAACACGCATTAACTTCTGCGATTTTACAGAAAAGCCAAATTCCGTTATGCTATAGATCACATTTTTAATCTTGAGGCTACGTTTTGTTATATCAAAACAACACAAAAAACTTCCTAAACTTTCAGTCAATCTCATCTATACTCAATAAATATCTCCTTATCTATTAGCTTTAAATCACTCTTTTAACTATGTAGAAGTAGACTGTTTTTTAGTGAATCTTTATCACTCACTCTTCTCGCTATCAAATAGTAACTTCATTTCTTTTAATTAATTGAATAACAAGAATTGACTAATACCTTAATAAAGGTCACTTAATATGAAAATGAAGAAAAAAAGAAATAAACCATTACAAATCAATGACATAACAATCATAGATGATAGTAAACTAAAAAAAGCAATCACGGCTGCCGCATTAGGTAATGCGATGGAGTGGTTTGACTTTGGTGTTTATGGTTTCCTTGCTTATGTATTAGGACAAGTCTTTTTCCCTGGCGCATCACCTGGTGTTCAGATGATTGCTGCACTTGCCACCTTCTCAGTACCCTTTCTCGTACGACCATTAGGTGGTGTTGTTTTCGGTATGTTAGGCGATAAATTTGGTCGACAAAAAGTATTGTCTGTCACCATCATTATTATGGCGCTAAGTACCTTTGCTATCGGTCTGATCCCCTCTTATGAAACCATCGGTATCTGGGCACCTATCTTGCTGTTACTTGCTAAATTAGCACAAGGTTTCTCAATAGGTGGCGAATATTCAGGTGCTGCTATTTTCGTCGCAGAATATTCACCAGACCGTAAACGTGGATTTATGGGAAGTTGGTTAGATTTTGGTTCTATCGCCGGCTTTGTTTTAGGTGCAGGTGTCGTTGTATTAATTTCAACAACCTTGGGTGAAACTGCGTTTCATGAGTGGGGATGGCGTATTCCGTTCTTCTTAGCATTGCCTTTAGGTCTTATTGGCTTATATCTGCGTCATGCTTTAGAAGAAACGCCAGCATTCCAACAACACGTTGATGAAATGAATAAAGATGACCGTAAATCTATCGAAAATCCACCTCGTGTCTCTTTACGTGAAATTGCATCAAAATATTGGAAAAGCTTATCTGTTTGTGTCGGTTTAGTTATCGCAACTAATGTCACTTACTATATGTTATTAACTTATATGCCGAGTTATTTATCTCACAATCTTAATTACTCAGCAGATCACGGCGTATTAATTATTATCGCAATTATGATGGGGATGCTATTTGTCCAACCTGTAATTGGTTTATTAAGCGATAAAATTGGTCGTAAGCCTTTCGTTATTATTGGTAGTATCGGATTATTTGTCTTGGCTTACCCGGCCTTTATGATGATTAACAGCGATGAAATTGGCTTAATTTTCTTAGGATTATTAATTATTGCCGTTTTACTCAACTGCTTTACCGGTGTTATGGCATCAATTTTACCCGCCATATTCCCAACACATATTCGTTATAGTGCATTAGCTATCGCATTTAATATTTCTGTATTAATTGCCGGTGCGACACCAACTGCGGCGGCATGGTTAGTTGAAGCCACGGGTGATTTATATATGCCTGCATATTATCTGATGGTTGTAGCTATTGTCGGTTTAATTACGGGTATTAAAATGACAGAAACAGCAAATAAACCGTTACGTGGTGCAACACCTGCGGCGTCCGATAGATCAGAAGCAAAAGAAATTCTTTCTGAACACTATGATAATATTGAGCAACGAGTGGAAGATATCGAATCTGAAATTGAAACATTACAGAAAAAACGCCAAGCACTTATCGACCAACATCCTAAATTAGACTAAAAAGAGGTTACCATGCACCCAGCGCCTGTTCATCTGGTTTGGTTTCGCAATGATTTAAGAGTGACAGATAACAAAGCTCTTTTTTATGCTTGCCAAGATAAACAAGCGCTGGTGCATGCGATTTTTACTATTACGCCTGAACAGTGGAAAGCACATAATATGGCTTTATCACATCAGGCGTTTATTCATGATGCGCTACTGAACCTTTCAATATCGCTAGCTAAATTGAATATCGCACTCACCGTTATCATAAGTGACACATATTCTGATGCAGCAATTTCTGTTGCTCAATATTGCCAACAGCATCAAGTAACGGCGCTTTTTTTTAATCACCAATATGAGCTGAATGAACAACGTCGTGATAAAAAAGTCATGGCATTACTTGAGAATAAAATCACTATTTATTCTTATCACGATCATGTATTTATTCCGCCAGGTAATGTAGTGACACAACAAGGGGAAATGTATAAAGTTTTCACCCCTTTTAAAAATGCATTTTTACGCTTATTTTTTTCACAAGATAATGCTTCGTTACCAATCCCTGAAATAAGGGCTAATCAAAAGGCGGTATTACCTCTAAAAGCCCCTTTATTCTCTATCGAAACTTCAGCAACTGCCTCTTTTATTCCTACAGAAGAAGATGCACTTAAGCGCTTAAAAAAATTCTGTTATGAAAGTATTCCCCATTATGCAAAATGGCGAGATATTCCAGCGGTTGATGGAACAAGCCAATTATCACCCCATCTTGCCGTTGGGTTGCTCTCTGTCCGCCAATGCTTTAATCGTTTATACCAAACTGAACCTGATTTTATGGAAAATAACACATCCGGTGCTTTCACCTGGTTTAACGAACTGATTTGGCGAGAATTTTATCAGCACCTTATCGTTGCAAACCCTAATTTATGTAAACATATCGCTTTTCAGATATGGACAGAAAAAATTAGCTGGCTAAATGATAACGATAATTTTAAAGCATGGACTCAAGGCCTAACAGGCTTTCCAATTATCGATGCCGCAATGAGGCAGCTGAATCAAACAGGATGGATGCATAATCGCTTACGTATGTTAACCGCCAGCTTTTTAGTTAAAGATTTGCTGATTGATTGGCGCTGGGGTGAGCGCTATTTTATGTCGCAATTAATTGATGGTGATTTTGCAGCAAATAACGGTGGCTGGCAGTGGGCTGCGTCAACAGGTACAGATGCTGTTCCTTACTTTCGTATTTTCAATCCCACCACACAAGGCCGCAAGTTTGATGCTGATGGTGAGTTTATTCGCCACTGGTTACCTGAACTTGCTGATGTACCCATTCGTTATATTCATACCCCTCACGAATGGGCTGCAAAAACAGATAATAATATCGACTATCCTTTTCCCATTGTGGATCATGCTAAAGCAAGGATCAGAGCAATTGAGGCTTATGAGCAAGCAAAGAAATAAAGGCTACCACACTACCGCATCGCAATAATAAAAAAGCAGCTCTTATAAAAGAGCTGCTTTTATTTAAGCATCATTATATGAGAAACTAACCTGTATTACGCATACCTGCTGCAATACCCGCAATTGTTACCATCAGCGCTTGCTCAATTCGAGGATCTGACTCGCTATGAGTACGAGAACGTTGTAATAACTCAGCTTGAAGTACGTTAAGTGGATCAGTATACACATTACGCAGGGCAATAGATTCAGCAACCCAAGGTAAACCCGCCATTAGGTGCTCGTCTTTAGAGATAGCGAGTACACTCTTAATATCATCCGAAAGCTGCTGGCGTAATTTAGCGCCTAGTGGCCATAATCGCTCTTCAACTAAGCGTTGATCGTAATATTCAGCTAACCAAAGATCCGCTTTAGCGTAAACCATTTCTAACATCGCAATACGCGTATTAAAGAATGGCCAGTTTTGGCACATATCGTCTAATACTGCTTGTTTACCATTATCAATCTCATGTTGGAGAGCCGCGCCGGCACCAAGCCATGCTGGTAACATTAAGCGGTTTTGTGTCCATGCAAAAATCCACGGGATTGCACGTAACGTTTCAACACCACCAGTAGGGCGACGTTTTGCCGGGCGAGAGCCCAGTGGTAATTTACCTAATTCACCTTCTGGCGTTGCTGCTCGGAAGTAAGGAACAAAATCAGCTTGCCCTCTTACATAGTCACGATACATAGCACATGAAACATCAGATAAAGAATCCATTACCTCAATCCAAGGCGCTTTCGGTTCTGGCGGTGGCAATAAATTTGCTTCTAAAATAGCGCCAGCATAGTGAGCCAAGCTGCTAATAGTCACTTGTGGTAAGCCAAATTTAAAGCGGATCATCTCACCTTGTTCAGTAACACGTAATCCACCTTTTAAGCTTCCTGGTGGTTGAGAGAGTAGTGCCGCATGTGCCGGAGCACCACCACGACCAATTGTGCCCCCACGACCATGAAATAGTGTGAGTGTAATGCCTGATTTTTCACATAGCTTAATCAGAGAATCTTGTGCTCTATATTGCGCCCATGAAGCCGCCATTACCCCAGCATCTTTTGCAGAGTCTGAGTAACCAATCATCACCATTTGTTTATCGTCAATTAAGTCGCGATACCAAGGGATATCAAACAAACGGGTCATCACACTTTCAGCGTTATTTAAATCCTCTAAGGTTTCAAACAATGGTGCTACAGGTAACCGAATATTAGCGCCAGCTTCTTTTAGTAATAATTTTACGGCTAATACATCAGAAGGTACTTTTGCCATTGAAATAACATAAGAAGCAATAGAATCTTTTGGTGATTGCGCAATAACACGACAAGTTTCAAAAACCTCTTGTGTTGCTGCACTTGGCTGCCAGTTGGTTGGAATAAGTGGACGTTTAGAATTTAATTCTTCTAATAAGAACGTCTGTTTCTGTTCTTCAGACCAGCTTGCATAATCGCCTAACTCTAAATATTGGGTGAGCTCAGATAATGCGTCGGTATGGTTAGTACTTTCTTGGCGAATATCAAGCTTAACCAGTTGTAAACCAAAACAGCGAATACGGCGTAATGTATCTAACAATTGTCCGTTAGCAATAATACGCATACCACACTGATTTAAGGACTGATAACAGGCATAAAGTGGCTCCCAAAGCTCTGCGTTATCCAGTAATAAACCTTCTGGAGGCAAAGATTGTTGGCCTTTAATACGTTGCTCAAGATAATCACGAGTGACTTGCAAGCGAGTTCGTAGCTGTTTTGCAATTTCGCGATAAGGCTCGGCAACATCAGTGCCTCCGGCCAAATCACGTAGCTCTGGTGTACTTTCTGTCATCGATAGTTCAGAAACCAGCACTTGAATATCATTTAAAAACAGATCTGCGGCTTTCCAGCGACTTAACAATAAAGCATGGCGGGTAATTTCAGCAGTTACATTTGGATTACCATCGCGATCCCCTCCCATCCATGAAGTAAAGCGAACAGGTGAAGCTTCTACGGGTAAGTTGTAATCAATAGATTCTTTTAGTTGTTCATT
The DNA here is from genome assembly GCF_001654965.1 of Proteus hauseri ATCC 700826. Lineage (GTDB taxonomy): Bacteria > Pseudomonadota > Gammaproteobacteria > Enterobacterales > Enterobacteriaceae > Proteus > Proteus hauseri. Next base: position 18,804 of record NZ_LXEV01000008.1, on the reverse strand, counting down.
AAATTCACGTAAAAAAGCCGGAACACCTTCCCATAAACTATTTTCAACAACAGCAAAGCCCCATTTTGCTTCATCTATTGGTGTTGGGCGAATTTTTCTAATTTCATCGGTATGCCAAGACTGCGCAACCAATTGACGCAAACGACGCATAATATTGGTGCGTTCGTAATCCGCCAAATCATCATGGTCAAGCTGAGAAAGACAGCTATTTACTTCAACGAGTTTATGAATCAGCGTGCGACGCGCAATTTCTGTTGGGTGAGCGGTTAACACAAGCTCTATTGAAATTTGCCCTACTGCTTCTTTTAACTGTTCATCAGTAAAATTTTTATCTTTCAGTCGTGTAATAAGTTTTGCCAATGCCACAGGATTACTTGCCGCTTCACCATGAGGCGAAATGCTATGGTATTGCTCTGCCACATTCGTCAAATTCAGAAATTGATTAAATGCTCTAGCAACAGGTAATAATTCATCGTTAGAGAGATTCTGTAACGTTAATAACAGCTTTTGTCGCTGAACTTCGTTACCAGCGCGAGATGATTTAGATAATTTACGGATTGATTCCACTTTATCTAAAATTTCTTCACCTAACGCTTCTTTAATTGTGTCTCCGAGTAGCTTACCAAGCATACTGACATTGCTACGCATAGCTGAATATTGTTGATTCATAAGACTCCTGACCTTGGCTTTGTGTCGGTAACAACATGGTCCTTCCTAATAGAAAAGTCATGTCCTCCCAGTTGTGTAATTAACTTTCATTTCTGATGTGACTTTGTTTTGATTTTTGTGATAAGCCACACTGCTTTTTTTCATAGCCTACTATTCATATCAGAAAATAAACACTTTGGGGGATTTTTCTGAAATTTAATTACGACTTCAGTGTTATAAGAATCGCTAATATTCGCGTTGTTTTGGCTCAATTTTATCAAGAATAAGGACTTTTTTTTGTTTCTTATCGACTAAGAAGTGTTTTTTACTAGAAATGATGAGATATATGAAAATTTATTCGGTAAAAAATAATAATAAATTTTTTCATGATGTAAGTGGCTTATGCCCTTATTATAAAAGTAGCATATAAAAGTCACGTACCATATATGTTATATAAAGCTTCGCTTATTGAATTTTAATCAAATAATTTTAGTGACTAATGATTTTATTTATAACCCTTCTCTCTATCTAATACCTTATTTGTCTTATCTTTTTCAGGTTTCTCTGTCAGATTAATAGCGCAAGAATAACTAAGGATCTTATTCTTTCTTTTATCTGATTTTTATGTTTATTATTTTTTACAGCAAATAGCAATAAACCAAAATAAAATATGGATTAATAACAACTATTCATTATTAATGAAAAAATAACATCACATAAGTAGTTTTAAATATAATTATCATAAAACAGGGGAAATCAATGGATAACGAATTACTTAATGCATTAACGCTCATAAAAACAAAAGAGTGGGTAGATTTAACACACCCATTTGATAAAAATTCACCACACTTTTTTATGTTCGATCCGGCTGAATTTAAAACTTTATTTGACTATCAAGATGGTTTTTTTGCACAACAATTTACCTTCCCAGGACAATATGGTACGCACATTGATGCACCTTGCCATTTTGTTCCTAATCGTCGTTATTTGCATGAGTTAGAACTTAAAGAATTAGTCTTACCTCTTATTGTTATAGATCAATCAGCACGAGCAAAAATTGATACTAATTTTACTTTTTCAACAGCAGATATTCTTGAATTTGAAGCACAACATGGCGAAATTGAAGCGGGGACTTTCGTCGCATTACGTACAGATTGGAGTAAACGCTGGCCATCACAAGAAGCAATGGATAATAAAGATGCTAAAGGTAACAATCAGATCCCCGGTTGGGGAATTGATGCGCTAAAATTCTTATTTGAAGAGCGAAAAGTAAAAGCAATAGGTCATGAAACCTTTGATACCGACTCAGCACAAGATTTTCATAAAAACCATGCATTATTAGGCGAATATTACGTTTTAGAACAAGATACTTACCAAATTGAATTAATGACAAATCTTGATAAATTACCGACGCGTGGCGCGGTTATTTTTAACATTGTCGCTAAACCTTATAACGCCAGTGGCTTTCCTGTACGCTCTTTTGCTATTTTGCCTTAAATCTGCGTTTTTATTTTATAGCAAAATAACGAACAAAGCGCTGAAGATCAGCGCTTTGTGTTAATGATAATACGTTTACTTTTTCAACGAATCGACTTTCTTTTCTATATCGTCTTTCAACTCAGACGCTTTATGTTTCACATCGTGAGCTGCTTGTGTGACTTTTTCTTCTGCTCGATGTTTTACCTCCGTCGCTTTATCTTTTAGCTCGTCAATCTGTTTTTCGAGTTTTGACATTTATCGCTCCTTTTTGACTAGAGATACTTTTAGTATAGACCAACTAATAAATTATGTGGGTCGATAAGAAAATATTTATCTAGCAATATTTATTTCAAACTTGCTTTTTCATTACGCTTACTGCGTTTTGATATTTTCTCTAAATATCCCATCACAAACGCAGATAACACAAAAGTTAAATGAAGAAGCACGTACCACATTAATTTATTATCAGGAATATTTTTTAAATCCATGAAAACACCCAATAAATGAATAGAGGAAATAGCAACAATGGAAGCAGCCACTTTATTTTTTAATGATTCAGCATCCATTTTACCAAGCCAAGATAATTTATCTTTTGCCCCTTCTATCTCCATATTGCTAATAAAATTTTCATAGCCAGAGAAAATAACCATAATTAGCAATCCACCCACTAAGGCTAAATCAATCAAAGAAAGCAAACGTAAGACTAAATCAACCTCAGATATAGCAAAGATATTTGGCAATATTTCATACATCGATTCAAAAAATTTTATGGTTAATGCCAATAATCCTAATGAAAGCCCAATATAAACGGGTGCAAATAACCAACGCGAACGGTACATCCACTTTTCTAGTACTCTATTCATTATTATTCCTCAATGTATAACATCATAATCAGCATTAATTTGAGTATTAAGTATGGAGTAGAAAAAGCCAATAAAAACTATCAGCAGTAAAAACTACTGATAGTTAATTTATAAAAAAGAGAAATTAAAGAAGTTGAGAAAGACGATTTAAATCTGATTGAATTGCGCCAGCAGTGACATCTCGGCCTGCACCAGGACCTCTGATTACCAGTGGATTATCGCGATACCAGCGACTTTCTATCGCAAAAAGATTATCACCGGGTAACAGTGATGCAAGTGGATGATCTTTTCTCACTGCTTCAACACCGACTTTGGCTTTTCCATTAGCATCAAAACGCGCGATATAACGTAAAACCATATCCATTTCATTTGCTGCGGCTAATCGTTGCGCCATTTGTTCATTTATCACTGCGCTATTATCAAAGAATTGCTCTAATGACCCAGTTTCGGCTTGAGCAGGTACTAAAGATTCCACACGCACTTGCTCTGGTTCAATATCGTAACCCGCTTCACGCGCCAAAATAATCAGTTTTCGCATCACATCTTGGCCAGATAAATCAATGCGAGGATCAGGTTCTGTTAACCCTTGCTGCCATGCTTGCTCAACAAGTTCGCTGAAAGGCACAGTGCCATCGAATTGTAAAAATAGCCAAGATAAGGTACCGGAGAAAATACCGCTGATTGATAAAATCGTATCACCACTTTCTCGCAAATCACGTACAGTATGATTAATTGGTAAACCCGCACCAACTGTCGCGTTATATAACCAGTGGCGCCCCGTTTTTGAGAACGCATCTCTTGTTGCTCGATAGCGTAAACTGGAAGCCGATCCCGCAATTTTATTAGCGCTAATAACATGGAAACCATAGCTCGCAAAATCTTCATAAGATGCCGCAAGTGATTCACTAGCTGTTATATCAACAACAACTAAATCATCAAAAGGATGTGCTCTCATCCAAAGATAAAGCGCTTCTTCATCCAGTTCGGTGGCTTCTTCATCAAAGAAAGCTAAAGCTCGACTTGGATTAATACCTTGATAATCCAATAAACTACGACGGCTATCTACAACCCCCGCAAGAATAAATTCAAAATCGCTACGTGCCGATAATGGCCCCTGCTCTCGAGAAAAAAGCTCCAGCCAACGTGAACCAATATTTCCTTTACCAAAGAGCACTAAGCCAATTTGTTTTTCTGCTCTAAATAAAGTTTGATGTAAACCTTGTAGTAAATGCTCAGTATAATTGCGCAACACGGCGACTAAGCTGATGTTATCTTCGGCATGCCAAATAAATTCAACAGGTTGATCTTTTAGTTGCTGATAAAAACGATGGCAATGTAATGGGTTTTTACACACACCGGCACCGACTAATGCCACTAAAGAAAAACCTTCGCGCAAATGTAATTTGCCTGGCAACACGGCATCTTGCAGCACATCGAGTGCACTGTTAGCCACTTCGCTGGTATAACAAAGTTGCAAAAGATGGCTATCACGATCAACACCTGTTGCTAATGGACGGATTTGTGCTCGTTTTAGTAATTCATCAACTTCTTTCGCTCGTTGCTCAAAATTTTCATGGGTTGCTAATTGAAGCTCTATTAAGCAAACATCATCATGGCTGGTGACAATTTTAGCTCCCGTTCCTGATGCCAATACTCGCTCTATTCGAGTAGAACCCTGTTCAGGTTGATAGCTACAACGAAGTTGCAAATCAATATTACTACCCGATACTGGTTGCAATGTACGGGTGTGCAAAACAGGGGCTGCTAACCGAGCAAGTTCACTCGCTTCATCTAAACGCAGCAATGGCAATAAACATGCATCCTTTACTTTACGAGGATCTGCGCTATAAACCCCAGCAACATCACTCCAAATAGTGACTTTTCCCACATCGGCTAATGCACCGACTTGTGTTGCTGAATAGTCACTACCATTACGGCCTAATAATACGGTTTCACCTTGCTGATTCCGGCTAATAAAGCCCGTGACTACAAAACGATTTTCAGGATATTTAGCGAGTAAAGTTTGTAATAAAGGACGGGATAATACTTCATTTACTTGTGGTTGTGCTGCGCGTTCTGCACATAAAAACTCTCGCGCATCGAGCCAAGCACTTGGTAAACCTTGCTCTGTTAATAGATTTGCCATTAAGCGTGCCGACCAAATTTCACCATGCCCAACAACTTCCGCATAAGTTGCATCTGTTATTGGTTTATCCAGTAAGTAACTTAATCGCTCAAGATCAGCAATAAAGGCTTGGGATAATCGTTCTGCATTCTCTTTTGATAACAAACCTTCAATTAAGGATAACTGGTAACGTCGTAGGGTTTGCTGAACTTGATGGGCAGAGATACGGTCACTTTGACTGAGCTTAAGCCAGCTAATTAATTGATTAGTCGTTGAACCCGCTGCAGAAACCACCATTAAATCATTGGGCTGGCTATAATTTGTCATGATATTTACGACGCGTTGGTAACATTTTATGTCTGCAAGACTGCTACCACCGAATTTATGTAACTGACGGCAAATAGGTTCTGCCTGTTGTTTTATCGCCACTACACTCATGATCTACGGTTACCTTTTGGTTGCTGCATCAAACGCAATTTGCAAATCGTTAATTAAATCCTGACTATCTTCAATACCGACAGAAATGCGAAGTAATGAGGCGCTGATCCCAGCGGTTTTTCTTGCCTCTTCTGACATTCCTGCATGGGTCATGGTTGCAGGATGGCAAATCAACGTTTCCACCCCACCTAAAGATTCAGCCAGTGTAAAAAGGGTTAAGTGAGATAAAAAGGTTTTTATCACCTGCTCTGTGCCTTTTAACTCAAAACTTAACATTGCACCAAAACCTTGCTGCTGTTTTTTCGCTATATTATGACCAGCATGGTTTTTTAATGCAGGATAATAAATTTTTTCGACTAAAGATTGTGTCTGTAAATAATCCACAAGTATTTGGGCATTTTCTTGCTGAAGCCGAATACGAGGAACTAACGTTCTTATTCCTCGAAGTAATAAATAACTATCAAACGCACCTGATGTTACGCCAATATTATTCGCCCACCAGCTTAAATCCTCAAGTTGTTTCCTGCACTGACAGATAACAACACCCGCAACAATATCTGAGTGTCCATTAAGATATTTTGTACATGAATGCACAATAATATCCGCCCCGAGCGCTAGCGGTTTTTGTAACACTGGACTCATAAAGGTATTATCCGCAACAACGAGTGCACCAACTTGATGAGCAAGTTCACTTATTTTTTCAATATCAGTGATCCGTAATAATGGGTTGCTTGGTGTTTCAATAAAGACAATTTTTGGCTGTTGCGCTAATGCCTTTTGTAACGCGCTCTCGTCATTTTGATCAACAAAAATAACCCGATATGCACCACGCTCTTGTTGGCTATTAAACAAGCGATAACTTCCACCGTAGCAATCGTGAGGTGCAATAATCACATCTCCCGGTTGAAGAAAAACCGTACAAATTAAATGAATAGCAGACATTCCACTACTAGTGACAACCGCACCAACGCCACCTTCTAATTCAGCTAATGCTTTTTGTACCATATCACGCGTGGGATTGCCCCTACGTGAATAATCATGTTCGCGTGGTTGATTAAATTCTGGAAAATTATAGGTACTGGAAAGATAAATAGGCGGTACAACACAACCGAATTGAGTATCTTCATTCAGCCCATTATGGATGGCAATTGTGGCGGTTTTCTTTGTCATATGGGACACCTTGTGACTACGATAAAAGGATAAGTCCCTAACAGCATAGCTAACTAGACACCAAGACGTCAACACATCTAGACATCTAAACTCCTTTACGGATAGATTAAGTAATGGAATAATATTGAACTTAACAGTATCGCCAGTGACCTATTGCTTTTTCTCACACCTTCAGCCAGAAGAGCCGGTGGTTTTAGAAAAGTCATGATAAACTGGCATGGCTCATCAGAATATGGATTTAGCCCTATTCTGACTTCAACTAAATGATATTAATTAAGGTAATTCATGGCTGAATGGAATGGTGAATATATCAGCCCTTACGCTGAGCATGGGAAAAAGAGTGAGCAAGTCAAAAAAATAACAGTTTCAATCCCATTGAAAGTGTTGAAAATTTTGACCGATGAACGCACTCGCCGTCAAGTTAATAACTTGAGACATGCAACCAATAGTGAATTATTGTGTGAAGCCTTTTTACACGCATTTACCGGACAGCCTCTGCCAAATGATGAAGACTTACGTAAAGAACGTAACGATGAAATCCCTGAAGAGGCAAAAGAAATCATGCGTCAAAGGGGCGTTGATCCCGATACTTGGGAATATTAATCACAAGCAATATTTCACATGATCTTTTAATTACTACAAAACAAAAATGCCCAAAGCTTTCACTTTGGGCATTTTTTCAATTCCGAACTGTCTACAGATTTTCAGACTAAACTGAAACCCTGTGACAACAAATATCTTATTTGCTGCCTGGAATTTTGAAACGTTTGTTGAACAGATCAACACGACCACCGGTTGCAACATCACGTTGTTTACCAGTATAGAATGGGTGGCATTTATCACAAACGTCCAGATTCAGGTTGTGACCTGCAGTGGAGTTGATTTTCATAACGTTACCGCAAGAACAAGATGCAGTAATTTCTTCGTATTTAGGATGGATATCTTTTCTCATGGAAAACCTCTACTAAGGCCGTGTCGCCATTCAGCCCACAGCCGAACACCACACGTCGTGTTGATTGAAATTAATTGTTTGGTAATTTAACTACCAAAGGGGGCGGATCATACAGAATATCCACTAAACGCGCAATGAAATCTGAACACTTTTTGTGATATTCTTACAGGCACCTTGTTACTAAAACTCTCGGAAACCCTGATATGACTATAGTTCAGGTAATATTACCTGTACCACTGTTTTCTTCCTTTGATTATCTGTTACCAGAAGGAATAAACACACCTGTAATAGGCTGCCGTGTTATCGTTCCTTTTGGTAATAAACGCCGTTCTATTGGTATTGTCAAAGGATTAAGCACACATAGCGAATTTCCGATAGAAAAACTCAAACCTATAGAAGAAGTACTTGATGATGAAAGCTTATTTCCTGGTGTCTTGTGGGATTTGCTTAATTGGGCTTCAGCCTATTACCACTACCCTTTAGGTGAAGTGCTCTTTCATGCGATGCCTATTTTGTTACGGCAAGGAAAACCCGCAGAGTTCACACCACTATGGCAATGGTACGCTACAGAAGAAGGGCTCAACATCGATTTGAATAGCCTAAAAAGTGCTAAAAAACAGCAACAAGCGTTAGCTGCACTTCGCCGTACTCCATTATATCGTCATCAATTAGAAGAGCATGACATCACCACCGCCATACTTAACAACCTTAAAAAGAAACAGCTCGCTGATTTACGCCCTATTCAACCTGCGCCAATTCATTGGCAAAATGAATATGCGGTGCAAGGTGAGCGATTTAAACTAAACACTGAACAAGCAATAGCGGTAGGTGCAATTACAGCACAATCAGATCAATTTTCACCTTGGTTATTACTTGGTATTACAGGTTCAGGTAAAACAGAAGTTTATCTTAGTGTATTAGAAAAAATTCTTGAGCAAGGTAAACAAGCCCTGGTACTTGTGCCCGAAATCGGTTTAACACCGCAAACTATTCGCCGCTTTAAAGCGCGCTTTAATGCCCCAGTTGATGTGTTGCATTCAGGTTTAAATGATACCGAACGATTAGCGGTCTGGCTGCGAGCTAAACGTGGTGACAATGCAATAGTTATTGGTACTCGCTCGGCATTACTCACCCCTTTTCAAAATTTGGGTATTATTATTATCGATGAGGAGCACGATAGCTCTTATAAGCAGCAAGATGGTTGGCGCTATCATGCTCGTGATTTAGCTGTTTTTCGTGCAAAACAAGAAGACATTTCTATTGTTATGGGAACGGCGACGCCCTCTATTGAGACTAGCTATAACGTTGAGCAGAAAAAGTATCAGCAACTCACGTTATCTCAGCGCGCAGGAAATGCAAAACCCGCCACCGAACATTTAATTGACTTAAAAGGGCAACCGTTAGTCACCGGTTTATCACCTGTTTTAATTGGTGCAATCAAACAACATCTTAATGCGGGCAATCAGGTAATGCTCTTTTTAAATAGAAGAGGATTTTCACCGACATTGCTATGCCATGAGTGTGGTTGGATAGCTGAATGCCCACGCTGCGATCACTATTATACGTTACATCAAAAGCACGGTATGTTGCGCTGCCACCAATGTGATAGTCAACGTCGTATTCCTGCCCAATGTCCACAATGTGGTTCAACAAACTTAATTCCTGTGGGATTAGGAACAGAACAGCTTGAACAAAGTATTGGAACTCTATTTCCAGATACACCAATAACACGTATTGATAAAGATACAACGAGCCGAAAAGGCGCTTTAGAGCAGCAACTAGAAGATATCTATCAGGGCGGTTCGCGTATTTTGATTGGTACACAAATGCTGTCTAAAGGACACCATTTTCCTGATGTCACGCTGGTGGCACTACTTGACGTTGATGGCGCCTTATTTTCAAGTGATTTTCGTGCTGCGGAGCGCTTTGCTCAGCTTTATACTCAAGTTTCTGGGCGTGCAGGAAGAGCAGGAAAACAAGGGGCGGTGTATCTACAAACACACCAGCCTGAGCATCCTCTTTTATTAACACTGCTAGAAAAAGGCTATGACGCTTTTACGAAAGAAGCATTACAAGAGCGACAAGCGACCTTTTTGCCGCCTTATTCTAGCCATATTATGATCCGCTCTGAAGATAATAATAATCAGCGGGCACCCCAATTTTTGCGTCAACTAAAGCAGTTTTTTGAACAACACCCAATGCGTGATGCTAATTTATGGGTAATGGGTCCCCTTCCTGCTATTCAAGCAAAACGGGGAGGAAATTACCGCTGGCAATTATTACTTCAGCACCCATCTCGGGGTTATTTACAGAAATTAATGTCGGTAACTTATCCACAAATTGTGGCGCTACCTGAAAGCAAAAAAGTGAAATGGAATATTGATGTTGATCCAACAGATTGTTGATCATATTTACATTCATAAATTGAATATATTTTAAACAATATAATCTTAATAATAAAAGACAAACAATTACTCGTTACGTAGCAAGACTATTTATCAATTTTGCGAACTAACTCATAAAAACGATTGGTATCACACTTTTTATGCAAACTAGGTAACAGTATCTATTTAAAAAGTGGGTAGAATAACAATTTAGAATATTTCTTGAATGAAAACCGTCGATAATTTCTTGTTTTGAACTGCGACGGTTTTTTTGCAATAAAAAAGCAATCGTTTAACCAAACCATCAGAAGGGAGGTATGGGGTTTGCAACAGAATAATAAAGATAATACGCAAGCAACAATGAAAGATGTTGCACTTGCGGCTGGCGTGTCAACAGCGACTGTTTCACGTACATTAATGAATCCAGAAAAAGTATCCACACAAACACGCCAAAAAGTTGAGCAAGCTGTTCTTGATGTTGGTTATTATCCTCATAACCTCTCTAAGAACCTTAAACGTAATGAATCAAAGACTATCCTCGTGATTGTCCCAAATATCAGCGATCCTTTTTTCACTGATGTTGTTTGTGGTATTGAAGAAACAGCCGCTCAACATGGCTATTTAGTCCTTATTGGTGACTGCAAACATCAGCAAAAACACGAAAATGCCTTTATCAATTTAATTATTACCAAACAAATTGATGGCATGTTACTTCTTGGCTCACATATCCCTTTTGATGTATCCAAAGAAGAACAGAAAAATCTGCCTCCTATGATTATGGCAAATGAGTTTGCGCCTGAACTTGAATTACCAACAGTACATATTGATAATTTGACGGCTTCTTTTAGAGCAACTCATTATTTGCAACAAATGGGGCATAAACGTATTGCCTGTATTACAGGCCCTGAAGATATGCCTTTATGCCGTTATCGCTTACAAGGTTATATTCAAGCGATGCGTAGAACCGGCGTACCGTTGCGTGAAGACTATATTATTCGGGGTGATTTTACTCATGAAAGCGGTGCAGAAAGTCTGAAAAAACTCATTTCTTTACCTGAGCCACCTACTGCTGTTTTTTGTCATAGCGATATTATGGCGATAGGTGTGATGTGGCAGGCGAAAAAATTAGGATTGCAACTCCCTGATGATCTCTCTGTTATTGGTTTCGATAACCTTGATATTACCCGATATAGCGAACCGGCCTTAACAACGATGGAACAGCCTCGTTATCAAATTGGCCGTCAATCTATGTTGCTATTACTTGATCAATTACAAGGGCGACCAGTGCCACCAGGTTCTCGTTTATTAGATTGTGAGCTTATTGCAAGAGAAAGTGTCTGTCGGCTTAAAAGCTAGGCAAAACTCACTATGTTAAGTAACATATCGTTTGTGATACCTATTCCTTTAATTATCAGCGAATCGAACTGTGGCACAACGAGACTATGTGGGACGAGGGCAGACATCTGCTCGTCGTAAAAAGACAACGAAAAGTAAAGGTAAAAAGGCCGCTAAAGGGTTGCCTTTGACAACACTTATTGCGGCAATTGCTATTGTGGCGCTGTTTATCGGCGGTCTCTATTTTATTACACAAAATAAAAAAGAGTCCGTACAAACAACGTCGCCCGCAACTGGACAACATCCAGCCAACACCCTTCCACCAAAACCTGAAGAACGCTGGCAATATATTAAAGAGCTAGAAAATCGTCAGGTTGGTACACCTTTACAGCCTAATTTATCCGCTCCTGGCAGCCAGATTAATCCGAAATCTACGCTTTCGCCTGAGCAATTAAAATTTCTACAGCAAATTGAAGCAGATAAGCGTCAGCCTGCTGTACAACTTCCTGAAGTGCCTTATAACGGTGAAGTGCCTCGCTCTCAAGTAGCGGTAACACCACCAGCGGCAATAACACCATCAATACCGCAACAACCTGCTCCTGCAATTCAAGAGCAAGCCCCTGCGATAGTGACACCTGCTAAGCCTGTTACTGAAAGCCGTTTTTTAGTTCAATGCGGCTCATTTAAAAATACAGAACAAGCAGAATCAGTCAGAGCGACATTAGCTTTTTCTGGTGTCGAAAGCAGAGTGACAAAAGGAAATGATGGATGGATCCGCGTATTATCAGGCCCCTACAATAAAGAACAAGCCAACACAGTAAGCAGACAAGCGGCAGGTGCTGGCGTATCAGGTTGTATTCTTCGCTCTTCTGGGGGTTGAAAAATGAAAATTCTCCCCCACCTATAAATTTAATTCACATTACGGGTAGTGCTGGGTCATAAAATGCACTCCCCGTTATTCTTTTTATTGATTAAACCAGGGGCTGACTCATGACTACAATCGTAAGTGTTCGCCGTAAGGGCCAAGTTGTAATCGGTGGTGATGGACAAGCGACGATGGGTAATACCGTCATGAAAGGCAATGTCCGCAAAGTACGCCGTCTTTATAACGATAAAGTCATTGCGGGATTCGCTGGCGGCACTGCTGATGCATTTACTCTTTTTGAACTATTTGAGCGTAAATTAGAACTCCATCAAGGGCATTTAACTAAAGCAGCCGTTGAACTCGCTAAAGATTGGCGTACCGATAGAATGCTACGCAAACTCGAAGCATTACTGGCCGTTGCAGATGAAAACACCTCCTTGATTATTACGGGTAATGGTGATGTTGTTCAGCCAGAAAATGATCTTATTGCGATAGGTTCTGGTGGCCCTTATGCACAAGCAGCCGCACGAGCAATGCTAGAAACGACAGATCTCAGCGCACGAGAAATTGCTGAAAGAGCACTTAATATTGCTGGAGATATCTGTATTTACACCAACCATAATGTCAACTTTGAAGAACTCTCTTCAAAAGAGTAAGGATCTGAGCGCATGTCCGAAATGACTCCTCGCGAAATTGCCAGCGAACTCGATAGATTTATTATCGGTCAAGATAAAGCAAAACGTGCAGTGGCAATAGCCCTACGTAACCGCTGGCGTCGTATGCAGCTTGATGAAGCGCTACGCCACGAAGTTACCCCTAAAAACATCCTTATGATTGGACCTACAGGGGTAGGTAAAACAGAAATTGCTCGTCGTTTAGCAAAATTAGCTAATGCACCTTTTATTAAGGTTGAAGCAACTAAATTCACCGAAGTGGGTTATGTGGGTAAAGAAGTTGATTCTATTATCCGTGATTTAACCGACTCTGCGGTTAAAATGGTTCGTAGCCAAGCGATAGAAAAAAATCGTTTCCGTGCTGAAGAAATGGCAGAAGAGCGTATTCTTGATACCTTAATTCCACCCGCAAAAAATAACTGGGGTGTAACAGAGCAAGCTTCTGAGCCTTCAGCCGCGCGTCAATCTTTCCGTAAAAAATTACGTGAAGGACAACTAGACGATAAAGAGATTGAAATTGAGTTATCAGCGACACCTATGGGTGTTGAAATCATGGCTCCTCCAGGAATGGAAGAGATGACCAATCAATTGCAATCTATGTTCCAAAATTTAGCGGGTCAAAAGCAAAAAGCACGCAAAATGAAAATCAAAGATGCGTTTAAGCTAATTGTTGAAGAAGAAGCAGCTAAATTAGTGAATCCTGAAGAACTAAAACAGCAAGCGATAGATGCAGTTGAACAACACGGTATCGTTTTTATCGATGAAGTTGATAAAATCTGTAAACGTGGTGGCCAAAGCTCGGGTCCCGATGTTTCTCGTGAAGGTGTGCAACGTGACCTCTTACCACTGGTTGAAGGTTGTACAGTTTCAACAAAACACGGTATGGTAAAAACCGACCATATTCTGTTTATTGCATCAGGCGCATTCCAAGTTTCTAGCCCATCAGATTTAATTCCTGAATTACAAGGGCGTCTGCCAATTCGTGTTGAACTTCAAGCACTGACAGCAGAAGATTTTGAGCGTATCCTGACCGAACCAAATGCATCACTGACTAAACAGTATGAAGCATTAATGGCAACAGAAGGCGTTTCTATCAGCTTTACACCAGACGGTATTCGCAAAATTGCAGAGTCTGCGTGGCGTGTAAATGAAACCACCGAAAACATCGGTGCGCGTCGTCTTCACACTGTTTTAGAACGTTTAATGGAAGAAATTTCCTACGATGCGAGTGAGCGACAAGGTCAATCTATCGTAATTGATGCAGAATATGTTAAACAGCATCTTGATGAGCTTGTAGCAGATGAAGATCTGAGTCGATTTATTTTATAATCAACTTGTGCGATCCTTATCAGCAATATTTTACGTGGGAGGCTTGCCTCCCATTCTTATTTTTATAATAACAACGAACACGAGTATTGAATTTCAGCATGAGCTCTCTAAATTCCACCAGCCGGACTCAGGCCTGGCTTGAAAGTTTACGACCCAAAACATTGCCTTTAGGGTTAATCGCGATAGTGACTGGTTCTGCACTGGCTTACTGGATGGGTCATTTTGAGCTACCTATTGCACTGCTGGCCATTTTAACAGCAGGAACTTTACAGATCCTATCAAACCTCGCTAATGATTATGGTGATGCGGTAAAAGGAACTGACACTGAAGAGCGTTTAGGGCCACTGCGTGGAATGCAAAAAGGTGTAATAACACCAGCTCAAATGAAAAAAGCGCTAATTTTAAATGTTATTATTTCCTGCATTTCAGGTATTGCACTTATTGTTGTCGCATGCAAAAAGCCAGAAGACGCCATTGGATTTCTAATGATGGGCTTGTTAGCTATTGTCGCCGCAATTACTTATACCGTAGGGAAACGCCCTTATGGTTATATGGGACTCGGTGATATTTCAGTCTTAATCTTCTTTGGTTGGCTAAGTGTTATCGGTACTTACTACTTACAAGCAAACACTTTCGCTATTGAGACATTACTCCCAGCGACTGCATGTGGATTACTTTCTGTCGCTGTTCTTAATATTAATAATATGCGCGATTTAGAGAGTGATATCCAGGCGGGCAAAAATACCTTAGCGGTTCGTTTAGGTGCTGCTGGCTCTCGCACTTATCATACCTGCGTTATTTTTCTTTCTATTGTTTGCTTAATTTTCTTCACGCTACTTTATATGCACCGTTGGACTGCGTGGCTATTTTTATTAGCTGTACCAATGTTATTACTGCATATTAAACGTGTTAATGCAGACCATAGTGGTGAAGCGATGCGCCCATTGCTTGAGCATATGGTTAAAGCCGCACTGCTTACCAATGTATTATTTTCTTTAGGTTTAGTTTTAGAATAATTTTAGCGGATTGTTGATTTGACTCACTGAATTACCAGTGAGTCTTTTGCCAACACCCCCTGTTAAGGGATATACTGAACTTTCCTGTGGCAACCTGACGTAAATCCTATGAATTATGATACTTCTGAACTCTGTGATATCTATCAAGAAGATATCAATGTCGTAGAACCGCTCTTTTCAAACTTTGGTGGTCGTAGCTCGTTTAGTGGGCAAATCATCACCGTAAAATGTTTTGAAGACAATGGCCTGCTTTATGACTTACTCGAAGAAAACGGTAAAGGCCGCGTTCTTTTGGTCGATGGCGGTGGCTCTGTGCGTAAAGCCTTAATTGATGCTGAGCTAGCACAACTCGCTGTTCTCAATGAATGGGAAGGTATCGTTGTTTATGGCGCGGTACGCCAAGTAGATGCATTATCTGAGCTTGATTTGGGTATTCAAGCAATGGCTGCAATACCTGCGGGTTGTCCTAGTGAAGGAATTGGCGAAAGCGATATTCGTGTTAACTTCGGCGGTGTAACCTTCTTCTCTGGCGATTATCTTTATGCAGATAACACTGGAATTATTTTATCAGAAGAGCCACTTGGCTTAGATGCCGATGACGACGAAGAACCACTAGATATTTAAGTAAGCTATTACTTAGGTGTCTTCTCTTCTATTGCGCTGTTCAAGAGATATAAAAGCCACCCTAGAGTGGCTTTTATTTTAACTAAATACAAAGTTAAGCCATTTACTGTACGTCTTCCATTTTGCCTAATAGTGCACGTAAACGTTCTTGCCAACTTGATTGCTCTTGTTTTAGTTCATCGTTTTCACGAACTAATGCTTCTCTTGATTCTTTAGCGCCTTCAACTTCTTGGCTTAGCGCATCATTCTTTTCTTTTAACTCTTCAATTTCCATCTGTAATAAAGTGATGGTATCGATAGCTTGTTGTACTTTAGATTCTAACTTCTCAAAAACTTCAAATGACATACTGTAATCCCCCATATAATCGATACTCCCGATTGTAAGTAGCCTATCAACAACTGTCTAGCATCTTCCGTGGAATTACATTTTTTTTTCATTCTGTCAAAAACACTGGTCTGATCACATTACAAATGTCGAACAAGTCACTATTCAAGAGCGTTTTCACTCATTTTCATGATGAGACACACAAAATTCAATTTCGCTTATTCTCGTTTACGCTCATTAACGATAAATTTACAGTTATCTTTTCAAATAGAAAAGAATACTAACAATAAATAACCCTCTTTCAGGATAGAATATATGAGCCAGACGAAAACCACTCTTACGGGTCAATGTATTTCCGAGTTTATCGGAACTGCATTGCTAGTCTTCTTCGGTCTTGGTTGTGTTGCAGCAGCACGTATTGCTGGTGCTCAGCTAGGCCTTTGGGAGATAAGCATTATCTGGGGGCTAGGTGTTGCCTTAGCCGTTTACCTTACCGCTGGCACCTCGGGTGCTCACCTGAATCCTGCCGTTACAGTTGCATTTTGGTTATTTGCCTGTTTTGAGCGCAGAAAAGTATTACCTTATATCATTGCACAGATGTTAGGCGGCTTCTTTGCTGCGCTTATCGTGTACTTTATGTATTACAATTTATTCACCGACTATGAACAAGTAAATGGAATTATACGAGGCTCACAAGAAAGTCTCTTTACCGCCGGTGTTTTCTCTACCTACCCTGCAGCACAAATTTCTGTTGTACATGCATTCTTTATCGAAGTTATTATTGCAATCATTCTGGTTGGGCTTATTTTAGCACTGACTGATGATGGTAACGGGGTTCCTAAAGGCCCACTAGCACCTTTACTTATTGGTATCTTAATCGCCGTTATTGGTGGGGCATTTGGCCCATTAACCGGTTTCGCTTTAAACCCGGCTCGTGATTTTGGTCCCAAACTGGTCGCTTACTTTGCTGGCTGGGGCGATATAGCGCTTACTGGCGGGCGAGATATTCCTTACTTCTTAGTACCTATGATTGCGCCATTTATTGGTGGTATCTTAGGTGCGTTAGCTTACCGTAAATTAATTGGCCGTCACTTACCTTGTGATACCTGCAAAATCGAAGACGACAAATAACTATTAGATAATATTGTTGATTATCAGAACGGATTATTATTATGACAACTGAAACAAACCTATCAAATACTGAGAAGAAATATATTGTCGCTCTAGATCAGGGGACAACCAGTTCACGCGCAGTGGTTATTGACCACGATGCAAATATCGTCAGCATTGCACAACGTGAATTCACACAAATTTATCCTAAACCAGGCTGGGTTGAGCACGACCCAATGGAGATTTGGGCAACACAGAGTGCAACTTTAGTCGAAGTTTTAGCTAAAGAAGATATTCCATCAGACCATGTAGCGGGTATCGGTATTACTAACCAACGTGAAACAACTATTGTTTGGGAAAAAGAAACCGGTAAACCTATTTATAATGCGATTGTATGGCAATGCCGTCGTACAGCAGATTTCTGTACACGTTTAAAAGATAAAGAAGGCGTTGAAGAATATATTCGCCAAAATACTGGATTAATGGTTGACCCTTATTTCTCGGGTACAAAACTCAAATGGATCCTCGACAATGTTGAAGGCGCTCGTGCAAGAGCAGAAAAAGGCGAGCTACTATTTGGTACCGTTGACACTTGGCTCGTGTGGAAAATGACGCAAGGTCGTGTTCATGTCACTGATTACACTAACGCCTCTCGTACAATGTTATTTAATATCCACTCATTAGATTGGGATCAGAAAATCCTTGATCTGCTGGATATTCCTCGCAATATGTTACCAAAAGTGGTGGCATCTTCTGAAGTTTATGGCCAAACCAATATTGGTGGTAAAGGCGGTACTCGTATCCCTATCGCAGGTATGGCGGGTGACCAACAAGCTGCACTTTATGGCCAACTGTGTGTGCAAAGCGGTATGGCAAAAAACACCTATGGTACAGGTTGCTTCTTACTGATGAATACAGGTAAAGAAGCTGTGCGTTCTAATCACGGTTTGTTAACCACCATTTGCTGTGGCCCTCGTGGCGAGGTGAATTATGCGTTAGAAGGTGCTGTATTCGTTGGTGGTGCATCGATTCAATGGCTACGTGATGAGCTAAAACTAATTGATGAAGCGACTGACTCAGAATATTTCGCAACCAAAGTTAATGATACTAATGGTGTTTATGTTGTTCCTGCATTTACTGGTTTAGGTGCACCTTATTGGGATCCGTATGCTCGTGGTGCGATTTTCGGCTTAACCCGTGGTGCAAATCGTAACCACATTATTCGTGCAACCTTAGAGTCTATTGCTTATCAAACTCGTGATGTTCTTGATGCAATGCAAGCAGATTCAGGCGCTCGTCTACAATCGCTGCGTGTTGATGGTGGTGCAGTTGCTAATAACTTCTTAATGCAATTCCAATCTGACATTCTAGGCACTCGTGTAGAACGTCCTGTTGTTCGCGAAAGTACGGCGCTAGGGGCCGCATTCCTTGCGGGTCTGGCTATCGGATTCTGGGATAATTTAGATG
>NZ_LXEV01000007.1 GCF_001654965.1 Proteus hauseri ATCC 700826 | reverse complement strand
AAGTAAAAAATAAAGCGGCAATTGATAAAGAATTCCGTCCTGGTATTGAAACCACTGAACGTAACTATCGTTATAACGGTTGGAAAAAAGCCGTTGCACGTGCTCAAGAGTGGGAAGATCGCGGCTAATTGCTCAACATAATTTAAAGCGTTAGAGAGAGGTAGCTCAGGCTACAAAACTAAAATGCCGATAGCTTATAAAAGCTATCGGCATTTTTCTAAGATAAATATTAAAATCTATAATTTCGCTAAACAGTATGCTCTTCATGGCTAAAACGATGCGCTAGCGGTACCCAGCAAAGCACAATAGCAACCGACATAATAAACATAATCATTCCTAAGCTAAATTGATTGTGTTGTGGTAATAATGCCGAAAACCATGTTGCTATACCTGAACCTACATTTTGTAAGCCACCCACTAATGCCCCAGCTGAACCTGCTAAATAAGGAAAAGGCTCCATCGCCCCAGTTGTTGCTAATGGAAATAACATTCCTGCACCAAAGAAAAATAAAGCCGCAGGAACGAGCAATGTCCAGATATTTATAATGTTTAGCCAACCAGGGATCCACATTAAAATACCAGCTGTTAAGCAACAAAAAACCGAATGCCACATTAATTGAACAAAGGTTTTTCCTTCACGCCCAGCATACCAAGCACCAAAAAATGCCGCAGGAATAGGCAGAATAAATAAAATACTAATCGTAATACTATTTAATCCTAATACCCCACCCATTAACACACCACTACAAGCTTCAAAAACAGCAATACCAGATAATGCACAAATCAGCATAATCAGAAAAGCACTGAACGTACTGTTTGATAACAATAAATAAAAAGAGGACAGCATTTTACGTTTTTCAGCTTGTACTGGACGCGTTTCAGGCATCCAACGATACATACAAAACAAAACACTTGTTCCTAATAATAATAGGAAGATATAACAGGCATGCCAGCCAAAAAAATGTGCAACCACACCACCAATCATTGGTGCTAATAATGGGCTAACAAGCACCCCCATATTCAGCAAACTGTTGGCGTAACGAAGTGCTGTGCCTGTATATAAATCACGAGGTTGAGTACGTGTCATAACACCGGCAACACCTGTACCCATACCTTGTAATGTACTTGCGATAACTAATGTGGTTAGATTTTTTGAAAAAATCGCCACTAATGTTGCCAAACAGAAAATGGTCATGCCAATCAAAATGACGGGGCGACGCCCTATTCTGTCGGAAATAGGACCATAAATAAGTTGTGAAAATCCATAAGAAAAAAGATAGGCGCCCATTACTTGTTGTACGGCACCTGTCGGCTCACCGAAATAAACCGCCATATCAGCAATGACAGGAACATAAATAGTTTGGGTCATTTGCCCCACAGCAACTAGTGCAATAATCAGCAATAACAGATTTGCATGTTCTAACTTTCTCATTTCTTTGCTCAAGAATTAACAATTAACAGATTAACGGACAGGAAAACACTCCAGAGGATTTATTTAAATAAACTCTGCGAATGCACTTCTGCTAAGAATGAGACTAAGGTAACAAATTTAGAAAAATTTGCGAGATAGTCAGCAATTTTTGTATGAGTGCTAATGTCAGAGAAATACACCATAGTTGTCAATATAAATGTACATTTTATATCAACAATTAACAAAATTTCAGATTAATAACGCCAGCACATCATCTTGATAAATAAAAATCAGCATCTTCTTTAGAATAAACAGGCGATATACGCGCGTTCATAAGAAAGGAGATAACATAATATGGCAAACTGGGTCAGTGGAAAAGTTATCCAAGTTCATCATTGGACAGAGGCATTAATGAGTCTGATTGTACAGGCACCTGTCGATAAGTTTACAGCAGGGCAATTTGCAAAATTGGCATTAGATATCGAGGGCGAACGTGTACAACGTGCCTACTCTTATGTAAATTCTCCAGAAGATCCTAATTTAGAATTTTATCTTGTTACGGTGCCAGAAGGTAAACTAAGCCCTAATTTATCAGCGCTCACTATTGGCGATGAAGTGCTTGTAACACAGCAAGCTAGTGGTTTTTTTGTCTTAGAAGAAGTTCCCGATGCAACAACCTTATGGATGCTTTCAACTGGTACCGCTATTGGCCCGTTTTTATCTATTTTACAACTCGGTGAAGATCTAGAACGGTTTGAAAATATAGTATTAGTTCATGCTGTTCGTTACGCCAACGATTTAAGTTATCTTCCGTTAATGGAAAAACTAGTCGAACGTTACCAAGGTAAATTACGCATACAAACTATTGTTAGCCGAGAAAACCATATTGGTTCATTAACGGGACGTATTCCGGCATTAATTGAAAATGGTGCCTTAGAAAAAATAGTGGGATTAACCATCACCCCAAAAGAGAGTCACATTATGCTATGTGGTAATCCACAAATGGTTAGAGATACTCAACAACTCCTTAAAGAACAGCGGGAAATGCGTAAACATTTACGACGTAAACCGGGGCATATCACTAGTGAGCAATATTGGTAATCGCTATGCTCGTGACAAAAAATAAAACTAAGGGCTGACTTCACTAAGAAATCGGCCCTTACTTGTTAATCTAAGACTGTCGATAAATAGCAATTAAAGTTAACGTAAACGTTTATAGTCAACTTTTTCTGTCTGTTGCCCAAAATAATTAGCACCATCAGTACCAACAAATACACCGCAATCGAGCAATATCACCATAATAATAAATAGAGGAAGAAAGCGCCCTATTGCCCATTGCCAAAACGAGTCTAAACTACTGGTATCGGCTAATCCTAGCATCACAGCAAATAACAAAAGTAAAATCCAAATACCGCGTTTATTTCTGTCATGTAATCTTTTAGTAAAAATAGCACACATAGGATAGAGGATAATAAACAATAACACCCAAGTTAAGATCGTAGGTAGCGGGTAATATTCATTTAAAAGAGAAAAACCTAAAAACAGGACGAAACACACCCCAAAACCAGACCAAAAATCACGACGCCCAATTCGACCTTTGAATGAAAACGCCCAATGTTGTAATGTCATTAATATTTTCTCAATAGTATACTTATTTAGTGAGTTACTCTGTCCATTTGCTATCCAATAATACAGACTGAGTTTATTTTCACCTATAGCAGAACAGACAAACGGAGGACAGATGATAAAAAAAAGCATCGATAGAACGTTAATTCCGATTATTATCAGTATTGCTCTTTGTTTGCCAACATCGGTTTTCGCAACAGTAGAATTAGTCGCACAAAAACAACCTAGTAAAGATGATATTTCTTACCTTAAACAGGATGCACCTGTTTTTGAACTTACTATTCCTATGTTGCGCGCAAATTTCAACCAGCGAAACCCACTATTATTTTTAAACGAATATAAAATTATTACCAATAACGATATTACGATCCCTCTCGTTAGAGCCGCTACACGCATCACACCTTATTTATATTCATCGGCCGTGTTAGAACGTGGTAGCGAAAAAATAAAAAGCCTACAACTCACGCTAATTCACACCCCAGAATCACCCGAAATAGAAAAACAGAATCTTGAAATAGCAACAAAATACATTACATCATTTGTGGCACAATTTGACGTTTCTATTACCCCAACACAAATTCAAGAAGTACTCGATTTATTCGCCTTCAAAAATAATATTCCCGTTTATATTAGCCATAATGTAGGCGCAATTCGTTATATTATTACTAACGAAGGAACTCAACTAACAACCTTTGCCATTGAACCCATTAAGCTGTCACTCAATAGCAATATCGATTCAGCTATTCCGTGATAAAAAACAAAGCTATTCTATTCAATGTTCTCTATACTGTTGTGTATCAACATAATTGTATGTGTTTATCAGCAAATTTAATTTAAACCACTCGGTTGGAGGAAAAGTTATGCGCCATCCATTAGTCATGGGTAACTGGAAACTCAACGGCAGCATTAAAATGGTACACGAATTAATCGCTGCATTACGTAAAGAAGTTAGCGGTGTTGCAGGCTGTGACGTTGCTATCGCACCACCTACAGTTTATCTGTGCCAAGCTCGCCACGAAGTTGGTGGTAGCCGTATTGCATTAGGTGCTCAAGATACGGGTGTTAACCTATCAGGTGCTTTCACTGGTGAAACTTCCGCAGAAATGCTGAAAAATGTCGATGTTAAATACGTTATCATCGGTCACTCAGAGCGTCGTACTTACCATAAAGAATCAGATGAGTTTATCGCTCAAAAATTCGGTGTATTAAAAGAGTTAGGTTTAACACCTGTATTATGTATTGGTGAAACTGAAGCTGAAAACGAAGCCGGTAAAACACAAGAAGTTTGTGCTCGCCAAATCGATGCTGTTTTAAATGCACATGGCGCGCAAGCATTTAAAGGTGCAGTTATCGCTTATGAGCCAATCTGGGCTATCGGTACAGGCAAATCTGCAACACCTGCACAAGCTCAAGCTGTTCATAAATTTATTCGTGACCATATCGCGAAGAAAGATGCCGCTATCGCTGAACAAGTGATTATCCAATACGGTGGTTCTGTTAATGATAAAAATGCGGCTGAATTATTTGGTCAACCAGATATCGATGGCGCATTAGTTGGCGGAGCTTCACTTAAAGCAGATGCGTTTGCCGTTATCGTTAAAGCAGCAGCAGAAGCTAAAGCGAAAAAATAATTTTTATCTTAATAGGTTTTACCTTTAATCGATAAAAAATAGAAAAAATCACCTTACTACATTAAATAGAAGGTGATTTTTTTATCTCTTACTTTTTCTATTTTGTATTAACGACGACTAATTTCATCAAATACACCCCCTGAAGCAAAATGGGTTTTCTGTGCTGATTGCCAGCCACCAAAAACCTCATCAACAGTAAACAGCGTTAACTGAGGAAAACGATCTTGGTATTTTTCAGCTATTGCGCTATCTCTTGGGCGATAATAATTTTTTGCTGCAATTTCTTGGCCCTGAGGTGAGTAAAGATATTCTAAATAAGCAGTTGCTATCTCACGAGTACCGCGTTTATCAACAACTTTATCAACTACCGCAACAGTAGGCTCTGCCAAAATAGAAACCGATGGTGTAACTATCTCAAACTTATCCGCACCTAATTCATTAATAGCAAGTAGCGCTTCATTTTCCCAAGCAACCAATACATCACCAATTCCTCGCTCAACAAAAGTATTTGTCGCACCTCTAGCACCAGAATCAAGAACTTCCACATTTTGATATAAGTTTTTTACAAATGCCTTGGCTTTTTCTTGATCTTGTTGATTCGCTTTTAAACCATATCCCCAAGCAGCAAGGTAGTTCCATCTCGCACCACCCGAGGTTTTAGGGTTTGGTGTAATAATAGAAATACCAGGTTGAATAAGTGAATCCCAATCTTTAATTTGTTTAGGATTTCCTTTTCTAACTAAAAATACGATAGTTGATGTGTAAGGTGCTGAATTATCAGGCAAGCGCGTTAACCATTGTTTATCTATACGCCCTCTTTCTGCTATTGCATCAATATCATAGGCAAGTGCAAGTGTGGCAACATCGGCTTCAATACCATTAATCACCGAAGTTGCTTGTTTCCCAGAACCACCATGAGACTGGCGAATAATGACTTTATCGCCAGTTTTTTGTTCCCAATATTGACTAAACACTTGATTATATTGCTGATAAAGTTCTCTCGTTGGATCGTAAGAAACATTCAATAGTTGAATATCTTTAGCCCATGCATTACTAGAAAATACGAGTATTGCGAAAATCGTTGATAAGGTACTCCATCGTTTAAACATGTCTATCCCCTATATTATTGAGTTTCATAACAGGCTGACAGAAAGCGTTATAACGATGAAATAATAAAAAACGACTCGTTAGATAAAACAAGCATATGCGAGCATATATAAGAAGTAAGAGCAGAATGTGTGAAAACGAGAGTTAAATAAGAAAGCCAAATGAAATGTTTTCATCGAACATCGAGAAGCTGTTCTGATGCAAAATCAGATGCATCAGAACAGTTCACGAATAAGGAGATCAGCTGAAAAAACGTATACTTTAATACAGTTTTTTCGCGGTTTCATACCAATCAGATTTGAAGACACGCTTCATATTCATCACTGCATCAATAATATCGTGATGAACTAATTTTTCGTTTTGGATCCCAACACAACGGCCACCAAAACCTTCTAATAGAAGCTGTACTGAATAAGCCCCCATACGAGAAGCAAGGATCCTGTCATAAGCGACAGGAGAACCACCCCGTTGAATATGACCTAATACGGTTGCACGAGTTTCATGTTTTGTTTCAGTTTCAATAAAACGTGCTAATTCATGAACATCACAAACGTGCTCAGTGATTGCAACGATAGCATGACGCTTACCGCGCTCAATACCCGCTTTAATTTCAGCTAATAACTCATTGCGATCAAAATGCAGTTCAGATTCTGGCAACACCACAAATTCACAACCACCGGCGATAGCAGCAGAAAGTGTTAAGTCACCACAGTAACGTCCCATCACTTCAACGATAGAAATACGTTTATGAGAAGTCGATGTATCACGTAAGCGGTCAATTGCTTCAACAGCTGTTTCTAATGCGGTGAAATAACCGATAGTATAATCAGTACCCGCAACATCATTATCGATGGTGCCAGGTAAACCAATACATGGGAAACCAGCTTCAGTTAATTTTTTTGCACCAAGATAAGAACCATCGCCACCAATAACCACAAGTGCATCAAGTCCATTTTGCTTCATATTTTCGATAGCAACAGCACGAACATTATCTTCGCGGAACTCAGGGAAACGGGCAGAACCAAGGAAAGTACCACCACGGTTTATCATGTCGGATACACTAAAGCGGTCGAGTTTTTTCATACGGTTTTCATATAGCCCCATATAGCCATCAAAAATACCGTAAACCTCTAAACCTTCACTTAGTGCAGCACGGACAACACCACGGATTGCGGCATTCATACCCGGTGCATCACCACCACTTGTTAAAACCCCAATTCTTTTGATCCCATTGACCATGATTACCTCTGATTCTTATTCGATGTAATTATTGCAAAATTGTCGGAATAACTTTTTTATATCAATACTGGCTTATTTGGTATAATTCGCCAATATTGCAAATGCTGAATTGATTCAACACCACCATTGTACGGATATTTTTTATCACTTCATCATTATCGTACATTTTTTTTAATAAACTTGACGCGCATTAAACAAATCAGACAGCCTGTATAACAATTATACGTATTAAAAATAGGTTACTGGCTACGTTAACACTTTTTATACAGATACTTTACTGCCTTTTTGCTTTCATCTCAAAAAAACGCTATTTATGCTAAAAATTATCATCGGCAGATTTCGATAAAAATTGAATTTACTCTTTTAAAGAGCAGTTACACTTTATTTTTCACTTTTTAGCGTTCAATCATTCAATTTGAGATAGCATTATAAAATAATACTAATCCCCTACACTTTTGTGACTAATAGCAACATTTGTGCTCTTTTTTACCGATTTTATGCCTAGACTGTTACAGTATATCAAGAGGTACCTCTCCTTCTGATGGAAAAAAATAACGTGTTGTAATGATTACCTCTTGGATTATAGATGTAATGACCCATTCTTTATGATTAGAACCATTACGGTGTCAACACAGCACCTAAATATGCACAGCATATAACACCGTGATACCAACAAAAATTCTTACTGAAGGTTTACGACCCGAATACTCTGAGGCGTTGTTGTAGGAAATGATAGAAATAATGTAGACTAATGTAGAAACCATTCCGCACATTAATTCGTAATTTTATTATCTATATAGATAGATTTTTGTAATTCATTTTTCATAGTTACTCACCTAAGATAATATTTAGGTTATATGTATGAAATATCTGTCTATAGACACTAATACCAATTTTTAGTCTCTATTTTTTATATTAAATCGCTAGTTACAATTTACCCTAGGCTCTGTAAGTCATGAATAAAGAAAATAAACGTAAAATTAGAGTAGGACTCATCGTCGATGAATTTTTTGGAGCCGCAAATACAAGATTTGGCGGTTATGGTTATTTAGCCAGATACTACATAGCAAAATATTTAAAAAATGATGAGTTTGAATTTGATGTTTTACTTGGTAAGGGAAAAAGTCATTTTTTTGCTGAAAAAAATGTTGTTGATGGCGTTACATTATATAAATTACCTCGTAGAAAGTGGTTCACCCAACAATTCTTAAAAAAGAAAAACTACGATATTTACTTCAGTGTTGAGCTCACTCACGACAATATATTAAAAAATGAATTAGACCCTAACAAAAAACTAATTCTTTGGATCCAAGATCCAAGACCAATGTACGAATGGGATGAGATTTTTACTGTCGATTTAATTCCTGAAACATCCTACTACAACCAAAAAATTTATGATCTTGTTCATGATTGGTATAAAGCGGGAAGAGTGCGTTTTATCACACAAGCAAAATGTTTAAATCAAAAAGCTATCGATTTATATCAATTAGATAAAGATGTTCCTATTGAATTTGCACCGAACCCAATTGATATCGACTATAATTTTGATGTTTTAACTTACCCTAAGCAAAACAACATTGTCTTCTTAGGCCGCATTGCTTCAGTTAAGCGCGGTTGGATTTTTTGTGAAATCGCGAAAAAAATGCCCAACTACAATTTTTATGTTTTAGGTAAAATATTTAGAGCTGATGATAAAAATCACGACATTATGTCTGAATATGAAAAAATCCCTAATCTACATTTTGTTGGTCATGTTGAAGGTGAAGAAAAAAATAAATACTTACGTGATGCAAAAGTATTAGTTAACAGCTCAATTCATGAAGCATTACCCGTATCATTTTTAGAGGCACTCTCTTTCGGTACACTACTTGTTAGCAATAGAAATCCAGACGATTTAACCTCTAAATTTGGTATTTATGTTGGTGAGGTTTTGGGCAATGGATTTGATAAAGTCGATCTATTTGTCGATGCTATTCAAAATCTAATAGAAAATGAAGATAAAAGAAAAGCACTTTCATTAGAAGCTGTTGAATATATTAAAAAAATTCACAATGTTGATGATTTTATTAAAAATACTCATGCAATTATTAAAGAAGAAATAAAAAACAAATAAAATCTCTGTGACTGTTTTTTTACTATCAACAATTAAATAAACAAAAAGCCCCTTCTAAAGGGGCTATAAAAAGAGTATTTCTACTGATTTCCCGTTGATTACAGCATTGCACAAGTTATTCTTTTTTATCTCAATTATTTTTATTGAACTCAAGCATCTATTTTTTAGGTAGATTTATTATGTTTGTAATTTTTACAAAAATTATTAACCCTACCGAAAAAACTGAACTTACCTAATAGTGAAATAAAAAAAAGCCCCTCTCCAGAGGGGCTGCAAAAGACAGGGATGGTGTCTATGGCAAGGAAAAAACTTCGTTGTTGCTACTTACTCTCTAACTAGGTACTGCTCTACTCTACTACACTCTAACTCAATTACTGTTTGTTGCTGCCATCAAAAGATGACATACGTTGCTGATAATTTTTCTCCAACTGTGTTTTTTGCTCTGGAGTCAGCAACTGATACATTTGGTTATGAACTTTTGCCATCTCGACATGACGTTCGATAGCTTGTTGATCCATATTTTGTACTTGTGCTCTTACTGCAGCTTCATCAAATTGAGATGCAGTCACTAATTTATGCATATTTTCACGATGTTGACGGAAATTAGCGTTGTTATATCTATCTTGATGATGCTGGCGCATTAAATCACGCATTTGGGTACGTTGTTGTTCAGTTAATGTAATTCCATAAAACATATGGGATTCATCAAAATTACGGTTCATCATATGGCCACGTTGTCCATGGTGACCTCTATAATCGCGGCCATCATGCATGCCGTTACCGTTATAACCACAATGATAGTTTCCGTTGTATTGTTGTTCAGCGGAAGGATTAGTATTTGCTGTTTCAGCTAACACCATCGTCGGAGCTACCAAAAACATTGATGCTAATGCAACCATTGCTACTTTACGCATTGCTTTCACTCCTGATTCCTAATTTGGTTATTTCATTGCGACCTAATAACTAACACTTTTCTAAATATGTGTAATTTGTTGCTATGTGGATTACTATACAGCTACACCTGCAAACTAGCGTCAGAGCGTGTAAAAGAACGTAAAGTCATGGATCCGCGCTATTTATTATCGTATTTTTCTCTTGGAGGAATTGACGAATGCATAAAATCTTATTAGTGGATGACGATCGCGAATTAACATCGCTATTGAAAGAACTGCTTGAAATGGAAGGCTTTAATGTTGTAATCGCCTCTGATGGCGAACAAGCGTTGAAACTTATTGATGCTTCTATCGACTTGTTATTACTGGATATTATGATGCCACGTAAAAACGGAATTGAGACGCTAAAAGAGTTACGCCAAAATTTCCAAACCCCTGTCATTATGTTAACAGCACGAGGAAGTGATCTTGACCGAGTGCTTGGCCTAGAATTAGGTGCTGATGACTATTTACCTAAACCTTTTAATGATAGAGAACTTGTTGCACGTATCAGAGCTATTTTGCGCCGTTCTAACTGGAGTGAGCAAAAACAGACTGACAGCAACACATCGCCTACGTTACAAGTTGATAAATTACAGCTTAATCCTGGTAGACAAGAGGCAAGTTTCGACAACGAACCTTTAGAATTAACCGGAACTGAATTTACATTGCTTTATTTACTTGCTCAACATTTAGGACAAGTGGTGTCTCGTGAACACTTAAGCCAAGAAGTCCTTGGCAAGCGTTTAACGCCATTTGATAGAGCAATTGATATGCATATTTCTAATTTACGCCGTAAATTACCAGAGAGAACAGATGGACAACCTTGGTTTAAAACATTACGTGGCCGCGGTTATCTGATGGTTTCCATAACGTGATAAATAATTTCTATGATAAATAGTCTGTCAGCGCGCATTTTCGCAATATTCTGGCTGACGCTAGCACTAGTTCTTGTGCTAGTTATGATGGTACCTAAGCTGGACTCGCGCCAGCTTACCACTCTATTAGAGAGTGAATACCGTCAAGGTGTTATGCTAGAACAACATATAGAAGCTGAACTAGCCCAAGATCCTGCTAATGATCTGCTTTGGTGGCGGCGTTTAATTCGCGCTATCGATAAGTGGGCACCACCAGGTCAGCGCCTTATTATTGTCACCAGTGAAGGTCGAATTATTGGTGCGCAACGCAATGAAATGCAAGTTGTCAGAAACTTTATTGGTCAATCTGATAACGCAGATCATCCCAAAAAGAAAAAGTATGGTCGTTCTGAGATGTTAGGGCCATTTTCAGTACGAGATGGTGAAGATCACTACCAACTTTACTTAGTACGCCCATCGAGCAGCCCGCAATCTGACTTTATCAACTTATTATTTGATAAACCTTTGCTACTTCTTATATTTACCATGCTTATCAGTACACCATTATTAGTATGGTTATCTTGGAGTTTAGCAAAACCGGCAAGGCAGCTTAAAAATGCGGCTGATGACGTTGCTAAAGGTAACTTACGGCCTCATCCAGAGCTTGAGACGGGTCCTCAAGAGTTTTTAGCGGCAGGTACAAGCTTCAACCAGATGATTAGTGCATTAGAACGCATGGTTGCAGCTCAACAACGATTAATTTCTGATATTTCACATGAACTTCGTACCCCACTCACTCGTTTACAACTTGCCAGTGCTCTTTTGCGTCGCCGCCACGGTGAAAGTAAAGAATTAGAGCGCATTGAAACAGAAACTCAGCGTCTCGACGGTATGATTAACGATTTACTGGTGTTATCTCGCAATCAATACAAAAACGAATTATTACGTGAAAATGTAAAAGCCAACGAATTATGGGACGATATTTTAGATAACGCCAAATTCGAGGCAGAGCAGAGCAATAAAACATTACAAGTCATCGCACCACCGGGGCCTTGGACTATTTATTGTAACCCTTACTCGCTTGCTAGCGCTTTTGAGAACATTGTGCGCAATGCGCTGCGTTATTCAAACTCACGCATTGAAGTGGCCTTTAAAGAACAGAACCAAGGCATTTCTATTATTGTGGATGATGATGGCCCAGGTGTTAACCCTGAAGACAGAGAGCATATCTTCCGACCTTTCTATAGAACGGATGAGGCACGAGATCGTGAATCTGGCGGTACAGGTCTTGGTTTAGCCATTGTAGAAACCGCAGTAAGTCAACACCGAGGTAATGTAAAGGCGGATGACAGTCCATTAGGTGGATTACGCATAGAAATTTGGTTACCAAGAGCAGGGGCAGTGAATAAAATATCGATAACTTAACTAAATATTTATTGATAAAAAATAAAATATTAGGCTTTAGATATATAAAATGTCTTGAGCCTATTTTTTGATAAAGATATAACTTACAATATGAGCCGTTTAAAAATGTAGAAAAATACATGTCTACAACTGAACATATATTATGAGAATGATAAAATATCTGAGTAGTGAATAAAAAATGCTTAATTTTATGGATAAAAAATGAACGAAATCTTTTACTATTTAAGTATAAATAATATTATTTATGCTCTATTTATCATTATTTCTGTTCTAATCATATCTTTTTTATTGAATAAAATCATTGAGATAGCTCCAACAGGAAGCCATAATGATTTAATCTTAGAAGGCCTACGAGGAATATCATGCTTACTCGTTTTTATTGCACATTCATACCTAGCCATATCTACAACTGGAATAAAATCACCAACATTTGAAATTCAACCTATATATTCGTTTGAAAAAATGGGAAGTTTTGGTGCTGATATGTTTTTTTGTTTAACTGGTTTTTATTTTCCTCTGTAATAAAAAACCCCAAAATAGATATTTCTTTTTTTCAAAGAAGAATATATCGATTATTACCAGCATATCTTGTTGCATCAACAATAGTACTCATAATTTTCATCAGCTTAAAACTTTCTCAAATAAAATCCATAGATGATATTCTTTTGTTATTACAGAGAATTTATGGCTTTGGTTTTTGAGGTAATGGAATAAAATTAGGTAATAGTGTAGATAATAATATCAATGTTGTCATATAGATATTACCATATGAATGGAAATTTTATACTATTATTCCATTTTTAGCTTGCGCATATTCAATTAAGTCATTAAGAATACTAATTCATACATTGTAATATACTTCGGCTACATAAATGATACTGTTTTATGGACTAACTTCTTAACTGGCTTTATAGCATCTTATATCACAAAATCTGAAAAGAAAATTGCTCGCTACATTTCTTATATAATCATGATTATATTATTTATATTTATTCTTTTTACAAAGCAAAAACCTCATGCTTTTGAAACATATCTTTGTATATCTGCACTTTTCTTTGTATTTATATACTCAAGACCTCCTATATTTAAAAATAAAATAATTTTTAATATTGGAATTGTCAGTTACAGCTTGTATCTGCTTCATCAACCAGTACCGAGTATAACTTTTAATTTATATTCAATGTTTATTGATCTAAAAAATATATCTACAAATTTATTTATGGTTCTGTTAACAGGATCTATATTATTGGCCCTTCTTTCATCATATATAATGTATAATTATATAGAAAAAAGATTCAAACTATCTTCTTCAAAATAGAAAGCACATACATTACATAATAAATTGATACTTATAATAAATACTACTTTCGTTACAGACAATTTAATTAAGATATTATTTAATCAATACTAAAATAAATATCTGAATCTATTTTTCTAAAAAACTGAATTTTTAGCCCCCACCCAACAAATAGTATCTTTTATTCTAATAATCTATTGCTATCAAAAAAACATTTCCTCTTTATTAACTTTAATTGATATAATTCAGAAAGATCTGGCTAAATCGACTACTATTCTGATATTTATATTCTCATAATCAATGATATAATAAGCTATAATTACTTGACTGACTGATTGTGAAAGTCTACTCTCAGATCAGCTTTGGCTAGAAACCAATCTATTAATATAAAAATTCCTTATTTAACATAACCATAAGGATTTAAAACTGACTTATTGGCGCACTGGGAGCCGTAAACCTAGTGCGGTAGCTATGGAAAAATATGATTAGTCATCTATCAAAAAGAAAAGTCGCATTTATAATGAGCATTTATAAAAATGATCAAATTTCATTTTTAAAAGAATCATTAGATAGCATCCTAATTCAAACATACAATAATTGGGTACTAAGGATAAAAATAGATGGTCCAGTAGAACCATCTGTAATTGAACTAATAGAAAAATATAAAAATGATAATCCTTCTTATGATATAAAATTCTTCTACAGAAATGAGAATAAAGGATTAGCAAAATCATTGAATGAACTCATAGATTATATTATAGAATATGACAATGATGTAAAATATATAGCAAGAATGGATGCAGATGATATTAACTATTCAGATAGATTAGAAAAGCAAGTCTCATTCTTAGAAAGAAATAAGACGGTAGATGTTATAGGAGGAAGTTGCCAAGAATTTGGTACAAATTTTTCTATTATAAAAAACATGGAAATTGAACATAGTAAATTAGTTAATGATATTTTTAAAAAATGTCCTTTTGTGCATCCTAGTGTTATTTTTAGAAAATCTATTTTTCTCAATGGCTTTAGATACCCAATGGATACAGTGTTATCTGAAGATCTAGCTTTTTGGTTTTTATTGATTGAAAGTGGACATAAGTTTTCTAACATCGAAACACCGCTGATATATTATCGAACATCTGATGATATGTTAAAAAGAAGAAAAGGGTTAAAAAAAGCTTTTAATGAGATTAAAATAAAAATCTTCTATATGAAAAAGTTGAAAATGATAAACATGAGAAATATTATTTTTATTTCTTCTTATTTTTTAATCAGAATTTCACCAACCTTTTTTGTCAGATATTTATATAGATACTTAAGATGACTATAACATTTATTTATTGTTTTATATTTTTTTCTTCTATATTCTTACCTACAATTAGAATATCAGGAATGCCCATACTAATATCTGATATTCTAATGTGCTTTACTTTGTTTTTATCTATTATAGAATTAATAAAAAGAAGAACATATGTAAATAAGAGAATATTCATTCTCATGTATCCCATTATATTTAGTTTAATGATAATGTTATACAGAGCATTATTTAATGAAAACATATACTTCAAAGATATTTTATTGCCATTTATTCAAATTAAAATGGTATTATTTTTATTTAGTTCTTTAGTTTTATGGAAACATTTAAGAAAAGAGTCTCTTTTTAAATTTATTATAATTTCCATTATAGTTCAGCTTATAATAGCAACATTACAAAAAATAAATATTCCTTTATTTTCAAGTGGCTTTTTTTATAATTATGCTGTTTATAATGCAATGAGTAATGTCTATTATGGCGGAAATATTGATCACATTATAAATACTCACCTAAAAGTTACCTTTAGACCTATTGGATTTATTGGCTCACCGACTATTTTAGCTACATACTTTCTTGTTATTTTTTCTCTTTGGAACATTATGAGTTTTAGTAAAAAGAAAGTAATCCTAATAGGATATTCATTATTACTGTGTTTTAGTAAAATAACTATT
The DNA here is from genome assembly GCF_001654965.1 of Proteus hauseri ATCC 700826. Taxonomy (GTDB): domain Bacteria; phylum Pseudomonadota; class Gammaproteobacteria; order Enterobacterales; family Enterobacteriaceae; genus Proteus; species Proteus hauseri. Next base: position 71,230 of record NZ_LXEV01000007.1, on the reverse strand, counting down.
TTAAGTTATATTATTTATAACTTTTTAGTTAATCTATTAAAAACAAAATCTATTAAAAAAATATTAATAATAGTAATAAGTGGTATAGTTTCACTATTATCATTCATCCTGTTTCTTATGATAAATGATAGAATTTATAATTATTTCATTAGAAGTATTGATGGTTCAGATTATGGTGTTACTCATAGAAAATCTGTTTTAGATTATATATCAAATTTAAATATTGAATCTATTTTATTTGGTATTGGAGGTGAGCCGCCATTTATTTTTGATAGCGGTACACTACTTACTATTTTTAGATTTGGTGTCGTTTATTTATTATTAATATACTATGCATATTATATGATATTAAAAATATTTAGTGTTAAAAATAGTCATTTATATCTATTTTTAATATATGTATTAGCAGATATGACAATTGGTGTATTTCATAATCAAATGTTTTTCTACTTAATAAGTTTTAGTATTTTATATAGCAAATACATAAAAGAAAAAAATGAAAGATAAACTTTGGAAATATATAGATCAATTTCTATTTGCTTTGATAAATATTGGTACCATACTATTTATATCTAAATTTATAAATGAATATGAAGCAAGTAAATATATTTATGTGACAACATTTACATCTTTATCTTTAGTTGTAAATGCTGCATTTATAATTTCACCGACTTGGTACTATTGTACTAATATTGAAAAATTAAAAGAATATCACTCTTTTAATTTATTACTCTTAATATTATCTAGTATAATAGTTAGTTTTTTCATCTATAATATTATGCATGAAAAAAACATATTACTATCTATTAATATATTTTTCCTTTGTTTATTATTTCCTTTATTTGACTATCTAAGAAGAATTTTATATATCCTAAATGATGAAAAAAAAGCAGGAATAAGTTCTTTATTACTTGTCTGTACTACTTTAACATCTTATATAGTACTTAAATTCGTCTATAACATAGAAGAATATATATATTACATCTCTTATTTAGTATTATCCTTATTTATTTCATCTCTATTTATCTTAATTAAAATAACACTAACATATAAAATACAATTTTATTTTGAAATGTTATTTTCTCCTCAAAAATTAAAAAGTTATATTAACTTAGGTAAGTGGTCAGCCTTATCAATGCTTTGCTTTTGGGTTTCAACTCAAGGTATATTTATTATTTTTAATAATTATATCTCAGAACAAGCCTTTGTAACTTCTAAAGTTTGCTTAAGTTTTTCAAGTGTTATTGCTATTTTTTTCTCTGCAATAGAAAATAATTTAATGCCTTCATTGAGAAAAAATATCATCAATAAAGATCTTATTAAGATAGAAAAAATAAAAATAAAATACTTTAAAAATGGATTACTTGTATCTATTTTATTTACATTTATTGCCATTTTTTCTTATTTCATATTATATGATTTTAATTATACTTCTTTATTTATTCTTTTAATGCTTTGTTTTTATCAAACATTTAGTGGAATATTCAAAATATATGCATACTTACTTAAATCTATAAATAAATATAACTTATTATTTTATATAAACCTATCATGTACAGCAGCAGCGTTAACTTTAGCGTATATGTTCTTAGAAAAAAATAATTTTTTAATTAGTATTACAATTTTAATATTCGGAATATCCACATCTATTTTATATAAAATAGCATTACATTTACACTTTCAATTGAGATAATTTTTAATGGTAAACCTAAATCATATTAATACGAAAATAGGTGTTCTAGATACAAGCATTTGCTCTATGAATGTTGGTGATTTTATTATAATGGATTCATGTTATAAAGTAATATCTGAATTATTCCCAAATACTCAAAAAGTTCATTTTCCTACACATGAGAGAATAACTAGAGTCGGTCTAAAAAGACAAAAAGAAATTGAATTAAATTTTTTATGTGGTACTAATTGTCTTAATTCGTCAATGTTTTTACATAGACAGTGGAATATTGGGTATTTAAATTCAATATTAATGAAACCAGTTGTATCTCTTGGCGTAGGTTGGGGAAACTATCAAAATGCTCCAGATCTTTATACAAAAATATTACTACAAAAAATGTTTTCTAATCAACATTTATTGTCAGTAAGAGATAGTTATACTGAGGATAAATTCAAACTAGCAGGCTTAAAAAATGTTATAAATACATCATGTTCAACAATGTGGACATTAACTCCAGAGCACTGTCAGTTAATTCCACAAAATAAAGCCGATGATGTTGTATTTACTTTAACAGATTATAGAAAAAACAAAGAATTTGATTTAAATTTAATTAAAGCATTAAAAAAAGCATACAATAATTTATACTTCTGGGCTCAAGGCTCGCAAGATTATAACTATTTTATGAGCTTTAATAATGAAATAAATGATATAAATGTAATACCAGCCAATTTAAAATCTTTTGATTATCTCCTTGATAATCATACCTCTTTAGATTTTATTGGTACTAGACTTCATGCTGGAATTCGAGCCCTACAAAAAGGTAAACGAACCACTATAATTTCAGTTGATAATAGAGCTGAAGAAAAAAAGAAAGATTTTAACTTAAATGTAATACCTAGAGATTGGGAAATATCTAACTATATAGAGTTCTTTAATAATTCTTATATAACAAATATTAAAATTCCATTAGAAAATATTGGTAAATGGAGAGCTCAATTTGAATAAAAAAAATATTCTTTTTATTATTTCTTCTCTGGAAAAAGGTGGACCTGTAAATCAATTATTTGAGCTTCTATCAAAAATAAATGAGTGTAGTTTTAATATAACACTACTTTCATTATCCAGCCTCGAAAGTAATAAATCAAGATATAACGATTTTTTAAAATTAAATATAGAATTAATTTCTCTTAATTATGATGGATATAATCTTTTCAAGATAAATTCTGAAATTAAAGAAATTATTTTACAGAAAAATATTAATGTGATTATTTCTCAAGGATTTAGAGCTGATATTTCATTACCTAAATTAATAAATCAGAAAAAAATATCTATCCTTCATAATTATATATACCCTGACTATAAACATGAATATGGATTAATCAAATCTATAGTAATGTCACTACTTCATATTTATGCACTAAAAAAAGTAGATACTGTAATTTCAGTATCTCAAAGTGTCAGCGAATATGTAAAGTCAAAATATAAATTAACTTCAATATATATTAGAAATGGGGTAAAAGAAAAAGAAGAAAAAAATAATTCATTTAATGAAAAAAAATTCATTAACTTAGTTTATGTTGGAAATTTAGATAAAAGAAAGAATGTTAAAACTCTTTTAAAATCCTTTGATAAACTAGATGGTGATTTCAGATTACGTATTATAGGGTCTGGCCCAGAAGAAGAGCTCTTAAAAAAGCAATATTCTTTAAATAAAAAAATTACGTTTGAAGGCTATAGTAACCATGTGGATAACATTCTATATGAATCAGATATTTTTATATCCGCATCTACTTTTGAAGGATTACCAATGGCTGTACTAGAAGCTTTGTCTATTGGCATTCCTTGCATTTTATCAGATATACCTCCCCATAATGAGATTATTAATTTAAATAAATCTTTTGGTGAAATTTATGACTTTGATAAGGATAATAATCTTGATGAAAAAATTTATTCTTGTATAGAAAAAAACAATCAAGATATTCATAATAATTTTATTAAATACTTATCATCAGGTCGAATGGCAAAAGAATATATAGATATTATAAAAAAATAAATTTTATTAAGATATAATTAAGCTACAGAATTCTCATCTATATTAAATTTATATAAATACTTTAGATAAGAGAAACTCATGAAAATCACCATATCAGGAACCGGCTATGTCGGTTTATCTAACGGGATCCTTCTTTCCCAAAATAACAAAGTTATTGCGTTAGATATCAATAAAGAAAAAGTCGAACTCTTAAACAAAAAAATCTCGCCAATTTCAGATAAAGAAATCGAAGAGTTTTTAGCTACAAAAGAACTCGACTTCACAGCGACTTTGGATAAAACAACTGCTTACCAAGATGCTGATTTTGTTATTATCGCAACGCCGACCGATTATGATCCTAAAACCAACTACTTTAACACCTCATCTGTCGAGTCGGTTATTCGTGATGTTTTAGAATATAATCCACACACCACAATGATTATTAAATCAACCATTCCGGTTGGTTTTACTAAAGAAATGAGAGAGAAATATAATACTGAGAACATTATATTTTCTCCTGAATTCTTACGCGAAGGCCGTGCGCTTTACGATAATCTTTACCCTTCTCGTATCGTGATTGGTGAGCGTTCAGAAAGAGCAGAAACCTTTGCAAATCTGTTAGTTGAAGGCGCACAGAAAAAAGATATTGATGTGCTTTATACTGATTCAACAGAAGCAGAAGCAATTAAATTATTTGCTAATACTTATCTTGCATTACGTGTTGCTTACTTCAATGAACTCGATAGCTATGCACAAGCTTATGGCTTAAATGCAAAACAAATTATTGAAGGCGTTTGTTTAGACCCTCGCATTGGCAATCACTACAATAACCCATCATTCGGTTATGGCGGCTATTGCTTACCAAAAGACACTAAGCAACTATTAGCTAACTATGAATCTGTACCTAATAATATTATTGGTGCTATCGTTGAAGCTAACCGTACTCGTAAAGATTTTATTGCAGACTCAATTATTGCGAAATCACCTAAAGTTGTGGGTGTATATCGTTTAATTATGAAATCGGGTTCTGACAATTTCCGCTCATCGTCAATCCAAGGCATTATGAAACGCATTAAAGCCAAAGGAATTGAAGTGGTGATTTATGAACCAGAAATGCAAGAAGAAACCTTCTTTAATTCAAGATTGATCCGTGATTTAAATGAGTTTAAATCAATCTCTGATGTCATTATTACTAATAGATGGGCTTCAGCACTAAACGATGTTGAGGAAAAAGTTTATACTCGTGACCTCTTTGGTAACGACTAAACTTATTTTATATGCTCAATATCGTCTTATTTGAACCCGAAATTCCACCCAATACGGGTAATATCATCCGCCTGTGTGCAAACACAGGTTTTCATCTTCATTTAATTCAGCCTCTGGGTTTTACTTGGGATGATAAACGCTTACGCCGTGCAGGGCTTGATTATCGTGAGTTTGCTGATATTAAACAACATCACGATTATTATGCTTTTTTAGAAAGCGAAGGATTAAGTCCTGATAATGCACAGTCACCTACTGGTGCTCGGTTATTTGCTTTAACCACAAAAGGTCAGCCAGCACATAGTAACGTTAGTTATAAAGATGGTGATTACTTATTATTTGGCCCTGAAACTCGTGGTTTGCCGCCTTATGTGTTGGATAATATGCCAATGCAGCAAAAAATCCGAGTTCCTATGCTGGCAGAAAGCCGTAGTATGAATTTATCTAATACTGTTGCGGTTGTGGTGTTTGAAGCCTGGCGGCAGTTGGGTTACCCCGGTGCTTTGCTTAGAGATTAAATCTAATCGGTGATATAAGTCGTATTTAAACAAAACTTATTTTTAATGTCGGCTTATGCTTCTTATTTAATTTTATCTTTATAAAATCAAAGTAACAAAAAGGCGCTATATCTAATGATATGCGCCTTTTTTATATTCTAAATACCATCGCCACACTCAAAACCAGACATAGAACCATTAAAATGCTGATCCATATCGAATGACGGTTTATCACTTGTTGGACGTCCTACAATACGAGCCGGTACACCCGCAACCGTGGTATGCGCAGGTACTGCATGTAAAACCACAGAACCAGCACCAATTTTAGCGCCTCGTCCAATCTCAATATTGCCAAGAATTTTAGCACCCGCACCAATCATTACACCTTCGCGTACTTTGGGGTGACGATCTCCGCCCGTTTTACCTGTTCCGCCTAATGTAACAGATTGCAAAATAGAAACATCATTCTCAACAACTGCGGTTTCACCAATCACAATACCTGTTGCATGATCAAGCATAATGCCATGCCCAATACAGGCTGCTGGGTGAATATCTACACCAAAAGAAACTGAAATCTGGTTTTGTAAATAAATCGCGAGTGCTTTGCGCTCTTGTTGCCACAACCAATGAGCAATACGATAAGCTTGTAAGGCGTGAAATCCCTTTAAATAAAGTAATGGAGTGGAGTATTTATCAACCGCAGGATCACGTAAACGAACAGCTGAAATATCATAAGCCGCAGACTCAATCATAGAAATATCACTGCGATAAGCATCCTCAACAATCTCACGCACAGCAATAGCCGGCATGGTTGGCGTTGCCAATTTATTGGCTAGCATATAACTTAATGCGCTACCGAGATTTTCATGTTTAAGGAGTGTTGCATGGAAAAAACTTGCCAAGATAGGCTCGCAATCTGCTAACGCTCTTGCTTCACTTTTAATATGATCCCAGACTCGTTTTAGTTCTTCTAGTGACATACTCACTCTCATTATTTTTACATTAAAGCCTAAGTCTGGACTTAGGCTTTAATGGGCATTTATAGGCTTACAATTAATATGGATATACGCAGATATTGGGAACATCTCGTGCTTTAAAATAAGCTTAGAATAACGAGCTGTCCACTTCATCTTTTGTTGCCCGTCCTAATAAAGCTAATGCTGCCTCTTTCACATCTTTATGCTGATATAAAATCTGGTAGATCTGCTCTGTTATAGGCATTTCAACACCAACTTGTTCTGCTAATGCTCGAACTTCCTTAGTGTTACGATAACCTTCAACAACCTGACCAATGGCTTCTTGCGCAGCATCAACATCAATACCTTGGCCTAGCATCATACCAAAACGGCGGTTACGTGATTGGTTATCAGTACAGGTTAAAACTAAGTCACCTAAACCTGCCATCCCCATAAACGTTGCTGCATCTGCACCTAAGGCTTTACCCAAACGGCTCATCTCAGCAAGACCACGCGTAATTAATGCGGTACGCGCATTCGCGCCAAATCCCATACCATCAGACATACCTGCGCCAATTGCGATAACGTTTTTAACTGCGCCACCTAATTGCACACCAATAAAATCAGGATTTTTATACACGCGGAAACTTTTACCACAGTGGAAAAGTTGCTGAAGTTCTTCAGAAAAAGCGTTGTCCGTTGAAGCAACAGAAATAGCCGTTGGTAAGCCCGCAGCAAGCTCTTTAGCAAAAGTTGGGCCAGATATAACTGCTAATGGGATTTCATTACCTAATACTTCACGCGCCACATCTTGCAACAAACGGCCGGTGTGTGCTTCAAGTCCTTTTGTCGCCCAAACTACACGCGCATCCTGACGTAAAAAGGGTTTGATCTGTTGCAATACATCACCAAAAACATGACTTGGGATCACAACCAGAATATTACGGCTCGCTTCTATCGCCTTTTGCAAAGAAGCTTCCATATGTAAACTATCAGGAAAAGAAACATCCGGCAGAAAAGCCTGATTACAACGCGCCTGCTCTAGTGCAGCAACATGCGCAGGATCATGACCCCAAAGCACAACGTCATGGCCATTGCGTGCCAGTGTAATCGCTAAAGCGGTGCCGTATGATCCGGCACCGATAACTGTCATAGAAGCATTGTTCATTAAGCTTCTTCAACTCCTGCATTTGGTGCATCCTGTTGCTGTAAATAGTTCATAAACAGCGCATCAAAGTTAACAGGTGCTAAATTCAGTTGTGGGAAAGTACCACGGCTAACTAAGTTAGTGATACATTCACGAGCATAAGGGAACAGAACATTTGGGCAATATGCACCTAAACAATGAGCCAGTTGCGTTCCTTCAATACCTTCAACAGTGAAGATACCTGCTTGTTGAACTTCACACAGGAATGCCGTTTCGTCATCCATAGTTGCAGTAACAGTTACGCGCAGAATAACTTCATAAACATTTTCAGCTAAAGTATTAGAAGAAGTATCAAGATCTAATTTAACTTCTGGTTGCCACTCTTTTTGGAAAACTTGTGGGGCATTAGGCGCTTCAAAAGAGATATCTTTTGTATAAATACGTTGAATTTGAAAAGTCATCTCTTGGTTTTGCTGTTCTGACATAATAATCTTACCTTTTTATATCCTTATTAATTGAATAGCAGTAAGTATAGAACTCAATCTGCCCGCTCGTTATTTTTTGCCCTTAGCAAGTGGTAAATTCTCACCACTCCAGCCTGAAAGGCCATCTTTTAAAATAAAGACCTTTTCAAAACCGAGTTTAGTTAGGCTTTCGGCTGGTTTTGCACCTTCCATACCTGATGGAGAGACAACAATAACTGGCTGTGATTTATATTTCTCCAGCTCAGCAATATTGTTATCTTTGATTTCAGAAGGTGTTAAATTGATAGAATCAATGATGTGTCCTTTGCGGAACTCATCACGGCTACGGATATCAACACACACCGCACCCTCTTTATTTATCAAAGAAATAGCTTCTGTACGGGAGATATTTTTCGTTTTTGAAAAAAGCCCTTTAAAGGTCAGCACAATGACCGCCACCAGCAGCGCAACCCAAACAAAACTTAACAGGGTGTGCCGGTTGAAAAATTGCATTACTTCTTGCAGCATAGGATGCAATCACTCTCGTTGGTTAAAAATAGTATCAAAGAGCCAAAGTATACCTTTGTAATGGCGCAATTACAGCCTATTCCTTATTTTCTCTTGTAGTTTTTGCGGAAAGTTTCTCAACAATCATTTTTTTTATTGACGGATTTCTGTACCATTAGTACCGGATAATCCTATGAAGAAGATTCGGAAGGTTCACTTCTTTCCACTCCACAGGATCCCTCTTCAGGCAAGCTATTAAGAAACCCGCACCCACAATAATGGCTATTCTACGTAAGAAAACCACCTTCTACGTAAGATTTTGCACCTGTCTGAGATAAAGCAACTATCTGTTATTTATTTAAAAGTATTGAGAACACGAGCATGTCGCAAACAAATCAAGTGCCCAAAATTGGATTCGTTTCTTTAGGTTGTCCTAAAAACTTAGTGGACTCTGAACGTATCCTAACCGAACTGCGTACAGAAGGTTACCACGTTGTTCCTACCTATAATGATGCTGATTTAGTCATCGTCAACACCTGTGGTTTTATTGACAGTGCAGTACAAGAATCCCTTGAGGCAATTGGTGAAGCGCTCAATGAAAACGGGAAAGTTATTGTTACTGGCTGCTTAGGTGCAAAAGAAAACCAAATTCGTGAAGTGCACCCTAAAGTGCTAGAAATCACGGGTCCTCATAGTTATGAGCAAGTTTTATCACATATTCATCATTATGTACCAAAACCTGATCACAATCCTTTTGTTAGCCTTGTACCCGAACAAGGGGTTAAATTAACTCCCCGCCATTATGCTTATTTAAAAATCTCAGAAGGCTGTAATCATCGTTGCACGTTCTGCATTATTCCTTCTATGCGTGGCGATTTAGATAGCCGTCCTATTGGGGATGTATTAAATGAAGCCAAAAGATTGGTCAACGCTGGTGTAAAAGAGTTACTGGTTATCTCTCAAGATACTTCAGCTTATGGTGTTGATACCAAACATCAAACAGGTTTTTGGGATGGAATACCCGTAAAAACCAGCATGACAAGTTTATGCGAACAACTAGCAAAATTAGGTATTTGGGTACGTTTGCACTACGTTTACCCTTATCCTCATGTGGATGATGTTATTCCATTAATGGCTGAAGGGAAAATTCTGCCTTATTTAGATATTCCTTTACAACATGCAAGCCCTAAAGTTTTAAAACTAATGAAACGTCCGGGTTCTGTTGAACGCACACTAGAGCGCGTAAAGCGCTGGCGTGAAATTTGTCCCGAGCTAACACTGCGTTCAACTTTTATTGTTGGTTTTCCTGGTGAAACAGAAGAAGATTTTCAAATGTTGTTGGATTTCTTAACTGAAGCGCGCTTAGACAGAGTCGGCTGTTTTAAATACAGCCCTGTTGATGGTGCAAAAGCTAACGAATTACCAGACCAAATCCCCGAAGATGTTAAAGAAGAGCGTTATCACCGTTTTATGCAATTACAACAGCAAATCTCGACAGAACGTTTGCAAGAAAAAATAGGTAAAACATTACTGGTGATGATTGATGAAGTTGATGAAGAAGGTGCGATAGGTCGTAGTATGGCGGATGCACCCGAAATTGACGGTGCAGTGTATCTTAATGAGCAATTTGATGTTGAACCAGGACAAATAGTACGAGTTCTGATTGAACATGCTGATGAATATGACCTTTGGGGCACTATCGTCGAATAATTTCTCTATCTCGACAGCGTAATATTCTATTGCGCTGTCACACTGATAACCTCTTTTTCCTCTTACCGACTATTATTGCTTTATAATCTCGTATTAATTAAATAGATTACTTGTTAAGTATTATCTGAAATTACGTCTTTATTTCCTGTTAACTGGTCAGTTGATGAGTGACATGGAATAATCTTACAAACTGTTATTAAGGGTACTTTGGTCAGATGGCAGAGAAAAAGGATCTTCAAAAAAAAATGTATCAGCCTTCTCGTGTATTTTCGTTACCGTTAATCACGTTGCTTATTAGCACCTCTTTATTCTCTGCAACCAACGTTTTTGCCAATACATTAACGGATAACCGTAATCAGCTTAAAGATCTTCAAACCACCATTGCTGAAAAAGAAAAACAAGTTCAAGAACAACAAAAGCAACGCACCTCTTTATTAACACAACTAAAAACTCAAGAAACACAAATATCTCATGCGGGCCGTTCTGTTCATGAAACACAAAGTCGCTTGCAAACCTTGGCAAAAGAAATAAAAACAATTACAGCGAATATTGCTCGACTGCAAAAACAATATAATTCGCAGCAAGAGTTATTATCTCACCAGATGAACGCCGCTTATCGCCAAGGAAAGCACCAAGGTATCGAACTACTTTTTCGTGGTGAAGATGGCCAACGAGAAGAACGTATTTTAGCGTATTACAGCTATATTAATGATGCGCGTAAAGAAACGATGGTGCAGTTAGCACAAACATCAAAAGAACTTGAAGTTGAAAAAGCGGCACAACAAGCTAAACAAAACGAGCAAAAACAAGTTCTGACAAAACAACAACAAGAAAAGCAAAAACTTGATAATGCACTAACCGCTCGCCAAAAAATACTCACTCAGCTTGAGTCAACATTAAAAGAAGACCAGCGCAATTTAGCCACCATGCGGGCTAACGAAGCGCAATTAAGAAACAAAATTGCACAAGCAGAACGAGAAGCAAAAGCCCGCGCAGAACGAGAAGCCAGAGAAGCAGCACGTATCGCTGCAAAACAACGAGAAGCCCAACAACGTGGGTCAACATATAAACCAACCGCAGAAGAACAATCGTTGATGTCTCGAACTGGGGGCTTAGGTAAACCTGCGGGGCAAGCCATTTGGCCAATTCGAGGTTCTTTATTACATCGCTTTGGCGAATCAATTTCAGGCTCAGGTGAATTACGCTGGAAAGGTATAGTTATACCCGCAGCACAAGGCACTGAAGTTAAAGCCATTGCTGATGGCCGCGTTCTACTTGCTGACTGGCTACAAGGCTATGGTTTAGTGGTTGTTGTAGAACATGGTAAAGGGGATATGAGCCTTTATGGTTATAACCAAAGCGCACTAGTTAACGTAGGCCAACAAGTTAAAGCCGGGCAGCCTATCGCATTAGTTGGTAATAGTGGTGGGCAAGAACGTTCAGCACTCTATTTTGAAATCAGACGTCAAGGGAAAGCGGTTAACCCACTCCCTTGGCTTGGGAGGTAGTTTTGCTATTTTTTAGTGCATTACAACATGTAACATCTTGGATAACTCGTTTAATACTATTAAGTTTAGTATTAACGACACCCACAATAGCTGCCCAGTTAGCCATTGTGATTGATGATTTTGGTTATCGCACTAAAGAAGACAATCAAATATTACAACTTCCAACGGCTGTTTCTATTGCGATTCTACCTGATTCGCCGCATGGGAAAATAGTTGCAAACAAAGCCCATCAGCAAGGTAGAGAAATTCTCATCCACATGCCGATGGCGCCTATTAGCAAACAACCTTTAGAGCGCGATACGTTAAAACCCAGCATGGGACAAGACGAAATTAACCGTATTATTCAACATGCTATTAATAACGTGCCTTATGCTGTGGGAATGAATAATCATATGGGAAGTGCGATGACATCTGATAGACAAGCGATGGATAGAGTCATTAAAGCACTAAACCATTCTAATCTTTATTTTTTAGATAGTGTGACTATTGGCAACACTCAGGCTGCGATAGCAGCAAAAGCAGCGGGTGTTCCTTCTTTGCGCCGTCATGTGTTTTTAGATAACGTACAAACAGAAGCAGAAACTCGCCAACAGTTAGCGCGAGCCATTGCTTTAGCACGTAAAAATGGTTCAGCAATTGCGATAGGTCACCCTCACCCATCCACAGTAAGAGCATTACAACAACAGCTACCACTATTACCTGCTGATATTCAACTGGTAGCACCCAGCGCGCTCTTAAAATCACAACCCATTAAACCAATCCAACCAGAACAACCCAAAACACCCGAAAAAGAACCAATACCAGAGCAACCTCAAGCACCAAAACCAGCGTCATGGTTAAAACCAGCACATCAAGCAATTATATCAATGAAACAGAGCACCTTAATAAAGGTGTTCTCTAAAAGCCTCTCTACACCTGAGTCGGATAAAAAAACAATGCCCAAACCTGCTAACAACAGTGAAGATACGGCTCAGTAAATAAAAAGAGTCCGTCAATACGGACTCTTAATCACTGTTTTATCAGCCTAGGTTTAATTTGATTTCCAATCTAAAATCACTTTGCCTGATTGACCCGAGCGCATGATATCAAAACCTTTTTGGAACTCATCAATTGGAAATTCATGAGTAATAATCGGCGTAAGATCAAGACCCGACTGAATCAGTGCAGCCATTTTATACCAAGTTTCAAACATCTCTCGACCATAGATACCTTTAATAAACAAACCCTTAAAGATAACTTGCCCCCAATCTATCGCCATATCTGAAGGTGGAATACCAAGCAACGCAATACGACCACCATGATTCATGGTACTCAGCATGGTACGAAATGCAGGGGGTGCCCCTGACATCTCTAAACCCACATCAAAACCTTCTGTCATACCCAGCTCTTTCATCACATCAGTCAGGTTTTCTTTGCTGACATTTACCGCACGGGTTACACCCATTTTTTTCGCTAGATCAAGGCGATATTCATTAACATCAGTAATAACAACATGGCGAGCCCCAACGTGCTTACAAATGGCAGCAGCCATAATCCCGATAGGTCCGGCCCCAGAAACAAGCACATCTTCACCTACTAAATCAAAAGATAATGCCGTGTGCACTGCATTGCCAAACGGGTCGAAAATCGCCGCTAATTCATCAGGAATATTGTCTGGAATTTTAAACGCATTAAAAGCAGGAATAACAAGATACTCAGCGAAACAACCCGGACGATTAACACCCACACCAATGGTATTGCGGCATAAATGCGTACGACCACCACGACAATTTCGACAATGTCCACAAGTGATATGCCCTTCACCAGAGACACGATCACCAATATTAAAACCTTTTACCTCTTGCCCTATCGCGACTATTTCACCGATATATTCATGACCCACAACCATAGGTACAGGAATTGTTTTTTGAGACCATTCATCCCAGTTATAAATATGAACATCGGTGCCACAAATTGCTGTTTTGCGAATTTTGATCATGACATCATTATGACCTAACTCAGGTACTGGCACATCTGTCATCCAGATGCCTTGTTGTGCTTTTAATTTTGACAGTGCTTTCATAGTGTGGACCTTATGCAATCACATTCAGTTGTTTACCAATTTTAATAAACGCTGCAACAGCTCGTTCAATTTGTTCTGTGCTATGTGCTGCTGACATTTGTGTACGAATACGCGCTTGTCCTTGCGGCACAACAGGATAGAAAAATCCTGTAACGTAAATACCTTCATCGAGTAAACGAGTCGCAAATTCTTGCGCTAACTTCGCATCACCTAACATGACCGGAATAATTGCGTGATCAGCACCTGCTAATGTAAAACCAGCAGCACTCATTTTTTCACGGAAAAGCGCAGCATTGCGCCATAAACGCGAACGAATTTCATCACCAGACTTCAACATTTCTAGCACAGCGATAGAAGCTGCAACTATTGCGGGAGCCAATGAATTTGAGAATAAATAAGGACGAGAACGCTGACGTAACCATTCAACCACTTCTTTACGCGCGGCGGTATATCCACCCGACGCGCCACCTAAAGCTTTACCCAAAGTCCCTGTGATAATGTCTACTCTATCCATCACATCACAATATTCATGAGTACCACGACCTTGTGCGCCAACAAAGCCAACCGCATGCGAATCATCAACCATCACTAATGCGCCGTATTCATCCGCTAAATCACAAATACTTTTAAGATCAGCAATGACGCCATCCATCGAAAACACACCGTCTGTTGCGATCATAATATGACGAGCATTATCAGCTTTGGCTTTTTCTAACTGAGCTTTTAACTCAACCATATCGTTGTTGGCATAACGATAGCGTTTTGCTTTACACAAACGCACACCATCGATAATAGAAGCATGGTTTAATGCATCAGAAATAATGGCATCTTCTGGTCCCATTAGCGTTTCAAACAACCCACCATTCGCATCAAAACAAGAAGAATATAAAATGGCATCTTCCGTACCTAAAAACTCAGCAATTTTATTTTCTAATGTTTTATGTGAGTCTTGAGTACCACAGATAAAACGCACAGAAGCCATACCAAATCCGTGACTGTCCATGCCTGCTTTTGCCGCTTCAATTAATTTGGGATGGTTAGCTAAACCTAAATAGTTATTAGCACAGAAATTTATAACATGACTGCCGTCAGCAACGGCAATATCAGCACTTTGCGAAGAGGTGATAATGCGCTCATTTTTAAATAAGCCATCTTGACGCGTTTGTTCTAGTTGTTGATTCATTTGCTGATAGAAAGAATGGGTAGACATATTTTCTCCTAAGACCACTGGCGAAAAAGGGTAAGATTTAAAACTTGACTACAAACTAGTCAATATTGTTTCTTATTCTATGTCTTTGTTCTATTAAAAACGACAAATGTAAATAAATAATGTTATTTATGTAATTAAGATCACTAATATGCACTAACTTTTTCGTCAGTTTCAGTCTGTTCTTCCATGATGAATACTACCGTTAAGACTGTTCAGTGTTATTATAGATCTAGAACTCATTTTTAGATTTTATATGAAGGGGTAGCCATATGATTATCGTCACTGGCGGTGCAGGTTTTATCGGCAGCAATATTGTTAAAGCATTAAATGATGAAGGTTATACTGATATTTTAGTCGTTGATAATCTTAAAGATGGCACTAAATTCGTAAATTTAGTTGATCTTGATATCACTGATTACATGGATAAAGAAGACTTTATTGCCAGCGTTGTTGCAGGCGATGATTTCGGCGATATCGATGCTGTTTTCCATGAAGGTGCTTGCTCTTCTACCACTGAGTGGGATGGCAAATATATGATGGATAACAACTATCAATATTCAAAAGAGCTACTCCATTTTTGCCTCGAGCGCAAAATTCCATTCTTATATGCCTCTTCTGCCGCAACTTATGGTGGCCGTACTGATAACTTTATTGAAGAAAGAAAATTTGAAGCGCCATTAAATGTTTATGGTTACTCAAAATTCTTATTTGATGAATATGTGCGTCAAATTTTACCTGATGCAGAATCAATGATTTGTGGCTTCCGTTATTTTAATGTTTATGGCCCACGTGAAGGACATAAAGGCGGCATGGCCAGTGTTGCTTTTCATTTAAATAACCAAGTCAATGATGGGCAAAATCCAAAACTATTTGAAGGTAGCGAAACATTCCAACGCGACTTTATTTATGTTGGTGATGTTGCCGCCGTCAATTTATGGTTCTGGCGTAATAATGTATCCGGTATTTTTAACTGTGGTACAGGTCGCGCAGAGTCATTCCAAGCGGTTGCTAATGCGGTTATTGCTTATCATACTGATAAAGATCTTTCTATCGAACATATTGAATTTCCTGAAAAATTAAAAGGTCGCTACCAAGCATTTACCCAAGCTGATCTGACGAATTTACGTAAAGCAGGTTATACCGCACCGTTTAAAACCGTCGCTGAAGGTGTTGCTCTTTATATGCAATGGTTAAATCAGGATAAATAATCGTCGTTTATGAAAATCTTTGTGGTTGGTCCTTCATGGGTTGGGGATATGATGATGTCCCAAAGCCTATATCGCACACTAAAAGCATTACATCCGGCAGCAACTATTGATGTGATGGCGCCTGCATGGTGCCGTCCGTTATTAGAAAAAATGCCCGAAGTAAATCAAGCCATTCCGATGCCATTAGGCCACGGTGCTTTAGCAATAGGTGAACGTCGTCGCTTAGGTAAACAATTAAAAGAGAACGGTTATACGCACGCCTATGTACTGCCTAACTCGTTTAAATCTGCTTTAGTACCGTTTTTTGCAGATATACCTAAACGTACAGGTTGGCGTGGTGAAATGCGTTACGGGTTATTAAATGATTTACGCCCTCTCGATAAAGATGCATTTCCGCTTATGGTAGAACGTTATGTGGCTCTTGCTTATGATAAGCAAAAAGTCCAAAAAGCAACTGATTTACCTCAGCCTTTACTATGGCCTAAGTTAGCTGTTGCCGATAAAGATATCACCACCACATTAAATGCATTTTCATTACCAACACAGCGCCTTGCAATAGGTTTTTGTCCTGGCGCTGAGTTTGGCCCAGCAAAACGTTGGCCTCATTATCATTATGCAGCATTAGCTCAAAAGCTCATCACAGAGCAGGGCTATCAGGTTTTCCTCTTTGGCTCTCAAAAAGACAAAGAAGCGGGCGACGAAATAAAACAAACGCTGACACCACAAGCACGCGAAGCCTGTTTTAACCTTGCGGGAGAAACATCCCTCGAGCAGGCGGTTAACTTATTAGCATCCTGTAAAGCGGTTGTTTCTAATGACTCAGGTTTAATGCATATTGCTGCCGCACTAGATCGCCCATTAGTCGCACTTTATGGCCCAAGTAGTCCAGATTTTACGCCACCGTTATCCCATAAAGCGCGCGTTATTCGTTTAATTACGGGTTATCACAAGATTCGTAAAGGTGATGCAGAACAAGGTTATCACCAAAGCTTAATTGATATTCAGCCTGAACAAGTTTTTGCCGAACTAGAAAACCTGTTTTCAACGGGATCATCAAAATGAAGCGGGTTTTAATCGTAAAAACATCTTCTATGGGCGATGTATTACATACTTTGCCAGCATTAACGGATGCGTTACAGGCGTATCCTGATATCCGCTTTGATTGGGCTGTTGAAGAAGGTTTTGCTCAAATTCCAAGTTGGCATAGTGCGGTAGATAGCATAATTCCTGTCGCAATACGCCGTTGGCGCAAAAACTGGTTTAGTGCGCCTATTCGTGCTGAACGGGCTCAGTTTCGCCAAGCAATTCAATCTCATCATTATGACACTGTGATTGATGCTCAAGGCTTACTTAAAAGCGCATTTCTAGTAACTCGTTATGCCAAAGGCACTAAACACGGCTATTCACGACTAAGCGCACGTGAACCTTTAGCCAGCTTTTTTTACGATATTCACCACGATGTCAGTAAAAAAATGCATGCTGTTGAACGTATTCGCCAACTATTTGCATTAAGTTTGAACTATCCATTGCCGCAATCTCATGGCGATTATGGTATTGCATCACATTTTCTGTCACTTCCCGCATTTGATGAACATCCTTATTTAGTGTTTTTACACGCAACGACTCGTGACGAAAAACATTGGCCTGAATCCCATTGGCGCGAGTTAATCGGATTACTTGCTGATTCGGGTTTACGTATTAAATTACCTTGGGGTGCAGAACACGAGCACCAGCGCGCAATACGCTTAGCTCAGGGATTTGATTATGTTGATGTGCTACCTAAAATGTCACTTGCACAAGTGGCTCAAGTGATTGCAGGGGCTAAAAGTGTGGTTTCTGTCGATACAGGATTAAGCCATTTAACGGCGGCATTAGACAAACCTAACATCACTCTATTTGGCCCTACTGACCCCGGACTTATCGGCGGATATGGCAAGGCACAAACAGCACTGAAAGCGGAAGATGGAGATATTGTGTCGATCACGCCACAACAAGTTATCCATACCCTTAACTCTTAACATTATCAACACTAAAGGAAACTAATCCTTTAGTGTTTTATCAACCGCATTAAAAACTTCATCCACGGTAATAAGATCCATAGAAGTATTAACGTCTTCATTATGTTTTGCTTTTTTATCAATAACCGTATGTAAATGAAGGTCTTGATAAGGGCCTGTCCATTTAGGATCGGCGGTTGCAAATAAACTCACAGTAGGCACTTTTAACGCGATAGCTAAATGTAATGGCCCTGTATCTCCCGTCACTAATACATCCATTATATTAATATAACTTAATAAATCGGGTAATGAAGTTTTACCTACTAGGTTGATAATATTTCTATGATATTTTTCAGGCAATAATGCAAAGAACTCGTCTGGTAATTCTAATTCTCTTGGTGAGCCTATCAGTTGGATCCGTAATGATGGATTAATATCAATCAGTTTTTGTGCCATTTCTGCAAAAGACTTAACTGGCCATCTGCGCTCAACCGTTGAAGCCCCCATTTGAAAACCCACAATACAACCTTCATCCTTGGCTAATTGTTTTATTTCACAAGGAATTTCCATGCTTGTATCGGCATCGTTTATGCCCAAATGACGAATAATATCGAGCTTACTTTGGATCACATGGCACACCGATGGCTGATGTTCTGCAACAATCCATTTTTTAAACCATTCAGGTATAACATGGAAAGTTGTTCGCAATATATACTGGCAACCAGACATCACCGCGAATAACACATCATATGGCAGATGAGAATGCAAAATAACCGCAAGTTCAGGTTTAAATTTTCGAGCTTGTAATGCAACAGGTAATAAATTTCGAATTTTATTATCCCAATAAATCACACTATCTATTTGATCATAATTTTCGACTAATAATCTATTTTTTTCACTTGAGACGAGTGTGATATGAGCATCTGGATAATGGGCTCGAATAGCCCGAATTGCGGGGGTATTAAACATAAAATCCCCCAATGCCGTAGTTGAAAAGATAAGAATACTAGTAAATTTAATATCTGATGAAAAAGTATCTGTTTTTTTCATCCGGCCAAAAAGAGGGTTATAGATAGTTAAAAAATTATGTACCCATTTCAGTTTTTTCAACTTCATTTTATTTTGCCTGTACTTTACTTTGATAATATTCTGCTAATGTCATTCCTTGTACCTTGTCGCTCAAGAAACTAAATAATACTTCCAAATCAGCATATAGCCCTTCAATATCTTTTTCTGTTCTAAATGTTGGACTACCACCCGGCATAAACTCAGATGAATGCAGCATGAATTCGATATGATCATGACCTTGTGCTAATGATTTTTTAGCCACTTCAATCATTTGCTGTGCATTTCCACCTTTAGGACGCAGCCAATTTACAGAAGGTGCGCGCTGCTTACCTCTACATTTATCATAGCTTTGCTTAATTTTATTCATCAATGAAGAATGCTTATATTGAATGCTCATTGGTACTTCAAGCAAAGATGAGTCGCCCTCTTTACTAATATTTTGCAAATCAATGAAATAGGCATGACTTGGGAAATGAGTATAATTTGTACCACCAGCTTGTGCTGGATCTCCCTTCGTAAAACGCCAGTCAACTTTTGGTGTCACAGAACAATCTACTTGGTAGCCAAACTCAACTAATAGACGAGCGTAAATTTCATTAAATGCCCATCGACCAGAACGGTGGCTTAACATCTTAGTTTGGAGTTTATCTTCCAACAAATTCGTCATCAGCGCGATTTTTTCTCGCATCTGATTTTCTGGATATTCAATCAAATAAGGCTGATAACGTAAATCATCTGCGGTTAAAGCAACTAAAGGAGGGCTATTCCATGCATGTAAATGCATACCAATTTCGCCAGTATTACGAGTAATCACATCTTTGGCAAATTCGATATAAGCGTTATCCATTACCATTTCATAATTTGTCAGCCAAACAGGTTTAAAATTAAAGCGCTCACAGAGTTGCTGAAATCGGGGTAAAAAATGCGTATTTTTTGTGGTGATTTCGCTATCATTTTCCCAAAGATTATCGCCTTCGGTATCTAATGTGATAATAAATGCTGGTTTTTTCATGCATACCCCGCCAATTAATGGATAATAGGCTGATCTAATTATACTTGGGCACTATGGTACGCAGTAGAAAACATCAATTCAATCAATATAAATCGGGTTTAGTAGATGCATTTCGCCGATTTGTTTACAATAAGACATCTTACTGAAGCTAAAGTAATTATGAATAAACCAAATCAATCATTTAACAAAATACTTGTTATCAAGCTCCAACATCATGGGGATATGTTGCTGACAACGCCTGTCATTCAGTCATTAAAATCTGCATATCCCAATGCGACGATTGATGTTTTATTGTATAAAGAAACACAGCCTATACTTCAAGATAATCCATTAATAAATAATATTTTTTATCTTGATAGAAACTGGAAACATCAAGGAAAATTCACTCGAATTAAAAAAGAGTGGCAACTGGGACGTTCTCTACAAAAACAGCACTATGATTTAGTGGTTGACCTTGCTGATCAATGGAAAGCAGCCATTTTTGCCTACCTGACTAAGGCGCCAATGCGTTTAGGATTTGAGTTTGAAAAGCGCAAAGGAAGTAAATTTTGGGCGAAATGCCATAATGTAATCATACCAACGACAAATCATGAACACTTACATACTGTAGAACAAAATCTCAGTATCTTAACGCCACTTAATATTTCTATCGATTCTACTGTTACAATGGCCTATAGCGACGCAGATAAGCAATGGGTTGATGAATTAATAACAAAACAAAATATAAATAATGGCTATATTGTTATTCAACCAACCTCTCGTTGGTTCTTTAAGTGTTGGGATGAAGATAAAATGGCAGCATTAATCTCTCAACTACAACAAAATTCTTATTCTGTTGTTTTAACTTCAGGGCCCGAATAAAGAGAAAATTACTGTATTAGCAGGCAAAACCTCTTTACCCCAGTTAGCCGCGCTTATTGATCACGCTAAGCTCTTTATCGGTGTTGATTCTGTTGCTATGCATATGGCTGCCGCGCTAAAGACACCACTGATTGCACTTTTTGGGCCATCGAAGCTAGAACATTGGCGTCCCTGGCAATCCACAGGTGAAACAATATGGGCAGGAGATTATGCAGAAATCCCACACCCAGACCATATTAAAACAGATACGCAACAGCGCTATCTTTCTGCAATCCCTGTCGATGCCGTTTTTCACGCAGCTAAAAGGTATTTAACTCAATGAGCCATCCATTACGATTAGCGATAGTTAGACAAAAATATCGACCTGATGGCGGTGCTGAGCGTTTTATTGCCCGCGCATTAGATGCGCTATCAACAGATGAGCTTGAATTAAATGTTATTACTCGTGAATGGCAAGGTCATGTAGATCCTGATTGGCATATCCATTTATGCAATCCTAAAAAATATGGACGAATCAGCCGAGAGTCAGGTTTTGCCAAAGCAGCAAGAGCCTGTTGGCAAGAAAACCAATTTGATATT
The DNA here is from genome assembly GCF_001654965.1 of Proteus hauseri ATCC 700826. GTDB lineage: Bacteria > Pseudomonadota > Gammaproteobacteria > Enterobacterales > Enterobacteriaceae > Proteus > Proteus hauseri. The sequence goes on along the minus strand of NZ_LXEV01000007.1, from coordinate 49,477 downwards.
GTACAAAGCCATGAGCGCATTGCGGGGTGTGATATTTTTAGAGCGGGTGATGGTGTTCATCGCCGCTGGTTATTACAACGCCAAAGAATATTACCGCGCTGGAAAGGCCATTGGCTATTTTATGACAGATACCACCGTTATGTCATGAATGCAGAAAAGCAGATGTATGCAGACCCCGCATTAAAACAAGTGATCTGCAATTCACATATGGTTAAGCAAGAAATTATTGAGGACTTCGGACTTTCTGCCGATAAAATATCTGTCATTTATAATGCAATTGATCATAATGCTTTTGTTCCTGCAACTGATGCACAAAAAGCAGCATTAAAAACACAGTATGATATCCCGCAAGGATCACCTTGTTTTATCTATGTCGGTTCTGGTTTTGAGCGAAAAGGATTAGCAGCCGCTATTTCGGCAATCGCGAGCACATCCGCTATATTAATAGTGGTAGGGGCTGATAAAAACCAAAAGAAATATGAAGATCTCGCCAATCAATTAGGCTGTCGTCAGCGAGTTTTCTTTTTAGGAATGCAAAAAGAGACGCTGTCTCTTTATCAAATGGCAGATGCTTTATTACTTCCCACACTTTATGATCCTTTCCCTAACGTTATTCTTGAGGCATTATCGTGTGGTTTACCGGTTATCACATCAACCCGTTGTGGTGGTGCCGAATTTATTGAAAATGGCAAAAATGGCTTTGTTTGCGATGCGTTAGACATTTCAGCATTAACCGATGCAATTATAACAATTTCTAAAAAAACAACTTGGTATGAAATGTCGGCAGCAGCAAGAGAAACGATCCTCCCTTATACGCCGCAGCATTTGTCGGATGAGCTTATTTCACTTTATAAACGGATATTGGCCTTGTGAATCAACAGCATATACTTTTTATTATTGATGGATTACCCGGTGGAGGCGCTGAAAACGTTACGTTACGTCTTGCCGATGGTTTTCATCAAGCCGGATATCAAGTCACACTATTATCATTACATGAAAAGTTAGCTTATCAATTACCTGATTTTATTGATTATATTGTTGATCATGATAATTATCGGGGTATTTTTAGAAAGTTAACTGAAATATCGCGTAGAGCGAAGTCTCTTGATAATGTGTTAACACAATTATTTGCAAAAAAGGGGCGCCCTGCGCTCGTATTATCTAATTTGCATAAAACTGACCGTATTGTTTCGCGCTCAAAACAACTTGCAACATGTAATGTCTGGTACTGTATTCACGGCATTTATTCTCAATCATACCTTGGTAATAAATCAGGTTTTTCATATTGGTTGAAAAAAACTAAAATCCAGCAAGTGTATAAAGATAAAAACCTCGTTTGTGTCTCTAATGCGGTAAAAGAAGATTTAATTAATCAAATTGGTATTCAAGCGCTGCAATTAAAAACGATTTATAACCCTTTTAATATCGAAGAAATTCAACAAAAAGCGAAGCAGCCTAACGCATTTAATCAGCAAGATTATATTTTGCATGTAGGTCGTTTACATGAAGTTAAAAGACAAGACCGATTAATCAACGCTTTTGCTAAAGCTAATTTACCTTGCCAACTTATTCTATTAGGCGAAGGAACACCGGCGATTAAACAACAATTAGAGCAGCAAATTAAACAGCTAAATCTGACTGAAAAAGTGATATTGGCAGGCTTTATCTGTAATCCATTACCTGCTATTCAAGGTGCAAAAGTGGTTGCATTAAGTTCAGATAGTGAAGGGCTGCCAACCGTACTTATTGAGTCTCTTATTTGCGGCACTCCCATTGTTAGTACACGTTGTCCGGGTGGTGTCAGTGAGATTATGACCGATGAGCTAACCAACTACCTTTCTGAGATGAACGCTGACTCACTCGCAGAGAAACTTCGTCTTGCTTATTATTCACCGCCTCAGATATTGCCATCATCCTATGCAAAATTTGAGCTGAACCATATTTTAAAGCAGTATATCGCTTTAATTCCTTAATACGAGCCTAGTTGTTTTTACACACTTTCCTCTACACAGTGTGATACTATAGGCCTTCGTCCAGATAAGTGAATTTGATAGCATGTTGTTGCGTTTATATCAGGTACTTCTTTACCTTATTCAACCTCTGATTTGGTTGCGTCTTTTGTTACGTAGCCGAAAAGCACCAGCCTACCGCAAACGGTGGGCAGAACGCTATGGCTTTTGCAAAGGCAAAGTCGCGGCGCATGGTATATTATTACATTCAGTTTCCGTCGGTGAAACGCTCGCTGCGGTGCCACTGGTTCGTGCGTTACGTCATCATTACCCTGACTTACCTATTACAGTCACCACCATGACACCAACAGGTTCAGAGCGTGTGCGTTCTGCTTTTGGTGATGACGTTTACCATGTCTACCTTCCCTATGATTTACCGGGTTCAGTTAATCGTTTTCTTCGTACTGTTGATCCTAAACTGGTCATCATTATGGAAACTGAACTTTGGCCAAACCTTATTTCTCAACTTCATCAGCGTAAAATACCTTTGATTATCGCTAATGCACGTTTATCTGAACGTTCCGCTGCGGGCTACCAAAAATTAGGTAGTTTCGTCAAAAACATGCTGAGAAAAATTACGTTAATTGCAGCGCAAAATCAGGAAGATGGTGAACGTTTTATTGAGTTAGGCTTAAAACGCTCTCATTTACATGTTACTGGTAGCTTAAAGTTTGATATTTCAGTGACACCGGAATTAGCGGCAAGAGCTGTTGCTTTACGTCGCCAGTGGGCTGCTCATCGTCCTGTGTGGATAGCAACCAGCACACACGAAGGTGAAGAAACCATTATTTTAGAAACTCACAAAAAGCTACTGTCCCAATTTCCTCAGCTACTCCTTATTTTAGTACCACGCCACCCTGAACGTTTTCCGAAAGCAGAACAACTAACACGAGATGCTGGACTAAAATATACGCTACGCAGTACTGATACGATCCCTGATGCACAAACTCAAGTTGTGATTGGCAATACAATGGGTGAATTAATGCTGTTATATGGCATTGCCGATTTAGCCTTTGTAGGGGGAAGTTTAGTTGAGCGCGGTGGACATAACCCACTAGAAGCTGCCGCACATGCAATTCCTGTATTAATGGGCCCTTATACTTTTAATTTTAAAAATATTTGTGCCAAGCTTGATCAAGCAGAAGGCCTTATTACTGTGACTGATAGCGAATCAATGGCAACCGCTATCGCCTCACTGTTAAACGATGAAGACTATCGCCGTTATTATGGTCGCCATGCCGTAGAAGTGCTTCATGAAAATCAGGGTGCATTATTACGCCTACTGACGCTACTTTCTCCTTATCTTCCTCCTCGGAGCCATTGATGAGCCAAAGCAAACGCCTTTCAGTTGTGATGATCAGTAAAAATGCGGCTGATATCATTGGTGAATGCCTAGACTCAGTACAATGGGCTGATGAAATTATTGTATTAGATTCAGGTAGCCAAGATGCGACTTGTCGCATTGCGACAGAGAAAGGTGCGAAAGTCTTTGTAAATAATGAATGGCCTGGATTTGGTAAACAGCGTCAATTAGCTCAGCAATATGCAACCGGCGATTATATTTTTATGATTGATACGGATGAGCGTATAACACCTGAACTAAAAGTCAGCATTGAGGCGGCTTTACAACAAACTCATGATCACTGTGTTTATAATTGTGCTCGCCGTAATTTGTTTATGGGCCGTTTTATGAAATACAGTGGTTGGTATCCCGATAAAGTTACCCGTTTATATGCGCGCGAACATTATCAATATAACGATAATTTAGTTCATGAATCATTAGAAACTAAAGATGCTACTGTTAAAACCTTACAAGGTGATCTACTCCACCTTACTTGTCGCGATTTAATGGAATTCCAGCAAAAACAGCTAAAATATGCCGCAGCTTGGGCACAAGAACGCGCTCAAAAAGGTAAAACAACTCGTTATAGCTCGATATTTACACATACCTTAGGTGCTTTTTTTAAAACATGGTTGCTGCGTATGGGATTTTTAGATGGAAAACAAGGTTTAGTATTGGCATTTGTTAATGCGCAGTATACCTTTAATAAATATGCCTCTTTATGGGAACTTAGCCGGAAAAAACCTCAAAATGAAAAATAAAGCTATCTACCCAGGAACATTTGACCCTATTACTTATGGTCATTTGGATATTCTGACCCGCGCCGCAGGTATGTTTGATTCTATTTTATTAGCTATTGCCTCAAGTGCACGTAAAAATCCAATGTTTACGCTGGAAGAGCGCGTCGCATTAGCACAAGAAGTGACTAGCCACTTACCCAACGTTGAAATTATTGGTTTTAGCGAGCTTATGGCAAATTTTGCTCGAGCGCAGCAAGCCACTATTCTTATTCGAGGTGTTCGCAGCGTTTCAGATTTTGAATATGAATGGCAACTTGCCAATATGAATCGCCACTTTGCACCCGACCTTGAGAGTGTCTTTTTACTGCCCTCTCAAAATCTTTCGTTTGTTTCGTCTTCTTTAATTAAAGATGTTGCGCTACATGATGGCGATGTATCCACTTTTTTACCTGATGTCGTAACAACAGCAATGCTGAAAAAGTTAGGTAAAATTTAAGCATCATCTTCACCGTGTTGGCAGTGGCGACAAAAAAACGTACTGCGCTGCCCCTGTTTAATACTTTCAATCGTTTTACCACAAATAAGGCAAGGCTTATCTTTTCGCCCATACACAAACAATTCTTGAGCGAAATAGCCCGGTTTGCCATCAGATTGTAGAAAATCCTTTAATGTCGTACCACCTTGTTCAATAGAACGTGTTAACACACGTTTAATAGCTGTAACTAAAACGACAGATTCTTCTTGAGTTAAACTACTCGACTTTCTGTCTGGCATAATACCTGAAGCAAATAGCGCTTCATTAGCGTAAATATTGCCCACACCCACAACAACTTTGTTATCCATTAACCACTGCTTTACTGCTGTTTTTTTATTACGTGATTGCTGATACAGATAATCTGCATTAAATTCGTCAGAAAGCGGCTCAGGCCCTAAATGAGCTAATACTGAACTGGTTGCCAGATCTTCGCACCATAACCATGCACCAAAACGTCGAGGATCGGTATAACGCAGCACTTTTCCATCGCGAAATATTAAATCCACATGGTCATGTTTTTCTTCGGGCTGTTCTTCTAATAAAATTCTTACACTGCCAGACATGCCTAAATGAATAATAATCCAACCTTTATTGAGTTCAATTAATAGATACTTGGCTCGACGCTTAACACTGAGAATAGGCTCATCAAGTAATGTTTTAATTTTTTCAGATACAGGCCAACGCAGTTTACTGTTACGCACCACCGCATAATGTAATACATTACCAACCAAATGAGGCTCAATACCTCGGCGACTGGTTTCAACTTCAGGTAATTCAGGCACAGGTCACTCCATATTGTCAGTAGAGAAATACAGCGATAACATCATTTTTATTGTATGATCGCAACCCAATATAGGAACTCAGGAAGACGGCAGATTATGATGATGTGGTTTAAAGACTATAATAAAAAATCCCTTTGGAATTTATCCATTATTGGGCTTTATATTATATTGATCTACTTACCCGATATCACTCGCTATAAAAATATAGTGATGGGTTTAATTGGTGCCACTGCATTGTGGTATTTAGTACGTGATTTTCGTGCTATCTGCCGAGTATTTAAAAATAATCTATCACTCTCTTTGCTATTTTTATTACTGGCGATAGGTTGGTCAATAGCAATTTCCGTTGAGCCAACTATCAGCATAAAAGAGATTAATAAGCCTATTTTAAATGGATTATTGTTATTTGCAGTGACCTTTCCTATCGTATTATATAAAGAAAAGCCCGTTGATATTGCAAAAATGGTGATGATTGCTTTTGCTATTGGATTGTTAGTTATTATGGCAAAAGAGTTGGTGCAGTATTATTTGGAATATCAAAAAGGTATTTGGCCTTTTACGGTAAAAAGCCAATTGGATCATAGAGAAATTTCCTATGGGTTATTATTTTTCTTTCCTATTATTCTTAGTTGTTGGGCATTAAAAAAACACCATAACTTAATCAACTGGTTTTTATTAGCATCGTCTGGAATTTTGTTTTTATTCTTAATGTTAGGAACATTAGCCAGAGGCGCATGGGTTGCATTAGCATTAAGTACAATTCTTATTCTGATTATTAACCGCCAATGGCTGCTAATGATTGTCGGTATCGTGATTTGCTCTCTTTTATTTATTGGTGCAACTCAAATGCCAGCCAACCAATTCTTCAATAAAAAACTTCAATACAAATTAACCCAAACCAATAGCGGACTGCGTTTTGATAATGGCACCCAAGGCTCTGCATTTGACCTTATTTTAGAAAGTCCCTTTAAAGGCTATGGTTACGGTAATCAGCTTTATCATAAAGTTTATAATGAACGTGTTAAAGACCATAAAAATTGGGTATTTAAAACGTCTATTGGCCCTCATAATAGCTTTTTAGCATTCTGGTTTGCTGGTGGAATATTGGGATTATTGAGTATTCTCTATTTTTGCTCTTCAGTTATCGTGCAAGGCATTCAATTAATGAGAAAAAACCAAGGTGTTATTCGCCAAGCGGCGTTGGTTTTATTGATGTCATTTTTAGGTATGTACGTCTTACGGGGATTATTTGAGAATGCCTATATTAATCAGGTAGGCATTTTAGTGGGATTAATGCTTGCACTGCGTTACTCATTACTAAATAACGCATCATCGAATGAAAAGCAGCAGAGCTAATATTAGTTAATTAATTTTTCAATTGTTTTTAATATCGTCTCAGCCCGTTTATCCCAGTTATAGTAGTTTTCAACTAAAGAACGGGCATGAGCTACTTTTTCAGCGGCTCGCTGTGGGTTTTCTCTTAACTGTACAATTTGCTTAGCAAAGCTTTGGGCATCGCCACTATCAGCAAAACTGACAGCTTTTTCATCTACCACATCACGAATTGAAGGAAAATCTGATATCACCACCGGCTTTTTCATAGCCATATACTCAAATAGTTTCAAGGGAGATGTATAGCGACTACCAATACTGGTTAATGTCAGTGGCAATACACAAATATCATGTTGGGCTATTGCTAAAAACCGCTTTTTAGGATCGATAAAACCCAGAAAGTTAACTTTATCTTTTACATCCATTTCTCGGGCTAATAACGTTAACCCAGCAATTTGCTCAGAAGTTCCACCCGCAATATTAAGCCTTGCATTATCAAGGTATTTCATCGCTCGCATCATGGTAGGAATACCTTTCCATTTATGCAGACTACCTAAATAAAGCACTTCTGTTTGCTTATTTGCTGTTGGTTTAGCCTCATGCGAACAATCTGCAACAGCGTGTAAATCAACACCGTCGGCTACAACAGTAATCGGTGTTGTGACTTGATATTGCGATAAAATATCATCTCTTAGCAGTGATGTGAGAACAAAAATACCTGTTGCTTGACTATAAACCTGTTTCTCCATCTTCAATAATTTATGATATTTAATGCGATTTTTTTTCTTCTCAAATGAATGTGATTCAGCAAAAGATTGTGCAAAAATTTCATGGCTTTCAAAAAAGAGGGGAATATCAGAGTGATTTTCAGACAAATAACAGGCGAGCTTTAAATTACGCGTAAATAGTGCATCAACTGGATTTTGTTTTAACCAGCGCGCAATTTGTAATGAGAATAGTTTTTGTGAATTAAATGGGAAATACCATTTTCGCCTGATATCTCTTAATGAGACTAAGCTTGCATTAGCGTGAATCGAACGCCCTAAAATATCACTATCTCGATATTGCCCTTTGGGTGTTACCAGCGTCATTTGGGCACCTGCACGAGCAAAAGCATCGACATTTTGCAAAATCTGCAATGAAGCCACACGTAAATCGGGCACAGGATAAGGGTCGAGGTAGGCTATTTTCATAATTACAAAGTCAATGCTCGTAAAAGGCGTTGCGCTGAATGTTGCCAAGTATAACGAGATTCAATACGTAAACGTGCATTTTCTCCCATTTCCTTTCCTCTATCGGGTAGTTCACGAAGATGATTAATTGCTGTAACAATAGATTGTGCATCACCGGGAGTCACTAGCAAACCCGCGGTTTCTTCATTACCGACAACTTCTGGAATGCCACCAATATGACTGGCAATGACGGGCTTTCCACAAGCCATAGCTTCAGCGATAGTAATACCAAACGCCTCATCACCCACACTTGGAAAAATACCTGCATCACAAGTTGCATAAAATGCAGGAAGCTCACCATGCTCAACAGGCTCATGAAAGATAACCTGTTCTGATACTCCTTTTGTGAAGGCTTTTTTCTTTAATCGCTCAAGATCCTCGCCAGCACCCACTATCAGAAGTTTTACATCATCGTTCTTCAAAAGGCTTATTGCATCTATCGCAACACTTAATCCTTTCCAGCCAACCAGTCGCCCAGCAAATGCTAATAAAAAAGTATTATCACTGATATTTAATTGCTGACGTAAAGATGTTGTCATTGGTTTAAACTTTTCAAGATCAACACCATTGTAAATCACTTGAGGAAACTGCTTAAAATGGTGCTGTATCTGCCACGCATTAAAATGACTACAAGCCACCCAAGCTGAAATATTTTTCCCTAAGCGACGGTCACCTTTAAAGAAACTGGTTCCACCACTCATATAACAAAATCGTGTAGAAGATGATTTAGGCATTAATGATGGCCAGAAAAAATCAAACGGTTTGGTTAAAATAACCCAATCAAATTTCTGATTAATAACATCTTTTTTAGCATGTCGGGCAAAGGTATAGCGTTCAACAATTCGCCGAAAGCGTCCACCTAAATCAATCACTTTATCTCTGGGAGTATAAGGATAAGTGTGGATCTGTATTTGGCGTCCAGCTAAATTTTGTCGAATATCACCATTTCCACCATAAAGATGAACTTCATGTCCTGCATCATGCAATTGCTTTGCCAGTTCCCATACTGCTGTTTGGATCCCGCCATAAGACATTGTGATTGTGACATCAATTAATCCGATCTTCATGAGTTACTGTTTCACCTTCATTCCATTTAATATATCACTAACAGCGTTCCAAACATTTTCTACCGAAATATCTGACATGGTATCTTCACGACTAGCCATCGCTAGCGGTGTTGGATGCTGGATAATACGACAGCACGAATGCTGTAAAGGCGCTAAGTAACACCCTGGATGATAGCTATGATATAGCGCTACCATCGGAATATCTAAAGCACCCGCCAAATGCGTAGGTCCTGTATCGACCCCAACATATAACGATAAATTCGACATTATCGCAGCGTTTTGACGCATAGTTACACATCCTGCTATCGCTAGGCTGCGTTTTGAACCTATTTTTTTAGTGAGATCTATTGCCAGCTGTTTACTCTCTTCCCCTCCTAATAACAAAAAGTGTACCTGTTCGTCATCAGAAATAATCTGTTTTGCTAGTTGGAGAAAATTGTCTACTGGCCAATCTCGATAAGCTTTAGCTGGAAAACTTTGTAACTGGAAGCCAATAATCTTTTTATTAATTAATGAATTAGATATTAGAAATTGTTGAGCAAATAGCTGTTCTTCATCACTGACGGTATAACGCAATTGCCAACAACTCGGATAAATCTCTAATGGATTAATTAATAAGGCACGTTCTTTTTGTGCCACCATAGGTGCTGTTGGGCGAGCTACCCATGTTATATCAGCTTGTTTTCGTGCAGTTTCTGCAAATGCAAAAGTATGGCGTGATTGCCTGCGTGCATAACTGACTAATTCACTATCATTACCATAAATAAAAGCCAAATCATAAGGTTTACTGGGTAACCAACCAGACCAACGCGCTTTATTTTTAGAAAATACCCTAATACTATATATGTCTGGATTACTCTCAAGAATACATGCGCTACGTTTGTGTGCTAGCACATGAATTCGGGCATTAGGCCATTTTTGCTTTAATGCATGAATAGTCGGTGTTATTAATAACGTATCACCGAAACGAGCAATTGCGATAATCAATATATTATCTGGATTCATACACTTTTTATTTGGTTTAAATGATACATTTACTTCTCAGACTATACACTAAAAAGCATTACAAATATTCACCAATACTATGAATATACCTATGACTTATCAGAACTATAACTTTTCACCAATGCCTTTGGATCCTCTTATAGTACTCACGCATATATCCATCATACTAATTTAGCTTTTGAATTGATTGCTTGAATAAATATATTTTCCATTTTATTCAACATATTATCTAAACCAAACTGAGCTGTAGCATGTTCAAGTGAGGCTTGTCCCATTTGCTGGCGTAATTCATCTGATGCCATTAACTTAGCAAGGTAATTGGTCAATGTTTCCTGCACTTGAGGCGCTAAAGTAAAGCCCGTTTTTCCATCAATAACAGCTTCACTAATTGCACCAACCGTTGTCGAAACTACCGGTAAACCACATGCCATGGCTTGCATAATTCCCTGCGGCACACCTTCATTACCAAAAGAAGGCAATGCGAAAAGATCCATCGCATTAAGGCAGTCTGGCACATCATCACGATTACCTAAGAAAAAAATACTGTGCTCTAATCCTGCTGCTTTCACCATTGGCTCTAAATTTTTACGTTGAGGTCCATCACCAACAAAAATTAATTGCCAATCAGGAAATTGTTGATGTAACGTTTTCCATGCCTCAACTAAGTATTTATGTCCTTTCCAAGTCCGCATTGTTGCCACAATACCTAGCGTAGGTTTATTGGGGAGACCAATTTTTTCTCTCGCTAATTGTTTCTCTTGTGGGCAAAAACGCTGCAAATCAATACCTGTTGGTACCGATGTCATTTTATCTAATGGAAAGCGGTTATGTTGATGCAAGGTTTGACGTAACTTTTCACCGGTGGTGGCAATATGTGCGCTAGATGAAAGATAGAGCCAACGAGTAGGTAATGAACGCGAAACATCAGTGGATACATGGCGGGTACGAATAATAACGGGCGGGTTACGCAATGTGGCACAAGCGACAGCAACTAACCAAGCATCTGTAGAACTATGTGTATTAATCACATCAAACTGCTGGTGATGCTGTTTTAACCATTGGCGAATCGCTTTGAGCGCGGACCAGCGTTTTTTCTCTATCGGTAGGGTAATAACATGAATACCATATTCAGAGGCAACTTTGGCAATTTTAGAGCTAGGGCAACAAATCAAAGAGACACGATGGCCTCTGCCGATCATCCCTTGAGACTCCGTCAGTATGCGAATTTCCTGCCCTCCCCATCCACAAGAAGACTCTGTATGTAATATTGATAACACAGGCTTATCCATCTACAACCCATTTACCGAATGACCCCAAAAGAGAGCCAGTATAACGAAAGTGAATGATAAGTTCATAATAGCTTTACCTAGTTATACTTATCAGACGCCAGATAACAAAAAACCCGACACTAGGTCGGGTTTTTTAAGAAGACCAAAATTATTTAATTTTAGCTTCTTTATAAATCACATGCTGGCGAACAACTGGATCGAATTTTTTCATTTCCAGTTTTTCTGGCATAGTGCGTTTGTTCTTCGTAGTGGTATAGAAGTGACCTGTACCAGCAGAAGAAACGAGTTTAATTTTCTCGCGAATACCTTTAGCCATTTTTCAGCTCCTTAGAACTTCTCACCGCGGGCACGTAAATCTGCTAACACAGATTCGATGCCTTTCTTATCAATAACACGCATACCTTTAGCAGATACACGCAGTGTTACGAAACGTTTCTCAGACTCAACCCAGAAACGGTGAGAGTGCAGGTTTGGCAGAAAACGGCGTTTAGTCGCGTTTAATGCGTGAGAGCGGTTATTACCACTCACAGGACGCTTGCCGGTAACTTGGCAGACTCGGGACATGTCTATTCTCCAAAAATCTAATCAGCTCGAGCTTTAGTATCAGGTTTGGCCGCCTCGTCAGGCTTTGGAGCCCATCTCAGCAACTTTTTAACGAACGAAAAACTATGTAATCACCTCAGGAAAAACTTGCTGAGATAGGCTCTTCTCGCCAAACCCAAGATCCTCAAAGGTGGCGTAGTATACGCCCAATGGCGCCAACGCTCAAGACCCGTACAAATAAAGATTGACAAAAATTACAAAAAAGATCTGTTATAACCAACCCCGTTCAGCAAAAGAAACGCAGTTATCATGCCCAATAACAAGGTGATCGAGCACATTTACACCGACTAACTGACAAGCAGCAAATATTTTTTCAGTAATTTGTTTATCTGCGAGGCTCGGTTCAGAAATACCAGAAGGATGATTATGAGCCAGAATAATAGAAGATGCATTTCTTTTGATCGATTGTCGAACAATTTCTCTAGGATGCACTTCAACACGGTTAATTGTGCCCTTAAACATTTCATCAAAACCAATCATTTGATTTTGATTATCAAGAAAAAGTACAACAAAGACCTCTCTTTCACGCCAGTTCAGTAATTTATGTAAATAATATTTAGTCTCTTCTGAAGACGACAACACATTTTTATACATAAATTGCGCGGTCGAAAAGCGCTGCGCCATCTCGTTAATGGCTTGTAACTGGCTAAATTTCCCCATACCGACACCTTTAAAACGGCCTAATGTTTCATAATCGGCATTAATAACATGGTATAAAGAGCCGCACTCTTTAAGTAGAAAATCCGCAAGCTCTAATACTGATTTTTCATATGTGCCTGTACGTAAAAATATGGCAAGTAATTCAGTATCAGTCAGTGACTCGGCACCATAAAGAGCCAGTTTTTCTCTGGGTAAGAGAGTACTAATAGGTAGGTTTTCCATCCTTGGTTCTCCTTAATAGGATATTACTGAGGCCATAATTGCGTAAAACACATCATAAAATGTTTATCATAAAACAACTGTTGTTTTATACAGTTAAATTACTATAAACTGCTCAGGTTGTATAAAAAAGCCACTTTTAAACATTATGAGAGATAAGCCGCAAGAATTGGTTTTATGGAATATCGCATTACATAGAGTTCCTAATTTATCTATTCCTTGTGGTAAAATTACGAATATTTATTTATGTACTTAGGCATTCAATCATGACTACACTTCACGAAAAAAAGATTATTCTTGGGATCAGTGGCGGTATCGCAGCCTATAAAGCTCCAGAACTTGTGCGCCGCTTGCGCGATAAAGGCGCTATTGTACGTGTCGTCATGACACCTGCTGCTCATGCCTTTGTTACACCATTATCTTTGCAAGCCGTTTCTGGTTTTCCGGTTGCTGATAATTTACTTGATCCCGCAGCTGAAGCCGCAATGGGCCATATTGAACTCGGCAAATGGGCAGATCTTATTTTACTTGCGCCAGCCACTGCTGATTTAATTGCTCGTTTGCGCGTTGGTATGGCAAATGATTTGTTAACCACGCTCTGTTTAGCAAGCGCTGCGCCTATTGCAATAGCGCCAGCGATGAACCAGCAAATGTATAGAGCTCAGATAACACAAGAAAATTTATCTGCTTTAACGCAAAGAGGTTGCTTAATTTGGGGCCCAGATTCTGGTAGCCAAGCCTGTGGTGATATAGGGCCGGGTAGAATGCTGGATCCACTTGATTTAGTTGCTTTAGCAGAAAAACAATTAATCTCTCAGCCTCACGATTTTGTGGGCAAAAAAATAACAATTACAGCAGGGCCAACTCGTGAAGCACTTGATCCTGTAAGATTTATTAGTAATCACAGTTCAGGGAAAATGGGTTTCGCTATCGCACAAGCCGCAGCACTTCGGGGGGCTGATGTCACACTGATTGCCGGTCCTGTCACATTACCGACACCCGCTTGTGTTAAACGTATCGATGTAGAAAGTGCTCAAGAGATGTATGATCACGTTATGAATTTAGCGCCTTCACAAGATATTTTTATTGGTTGTGCTGCTGTTGCAGATTACCGAGCTAAACTGATTGCTAGCGAAAAAATAAAAAAACAAGGTGATGAAGTGACTATCACCATGATAAAAAATCCCGATATTGTAGCAAGTGTCGGAAAAATGACCGAATCTCGCCCTTTTGTTGTTGGATTTGCAGCGGAAACCCAGAATGTGGAAGAATACGCTCGCAGAAAAAGGAAACAAAAGCAGCTTGATTTAATCTGTGCCAATGATGTTTCTCTTGAAAATCATGGTTTTAATAGTGACAGTAATGCATTACACCTTATTTGGGCTGATGGAGAAACACGTTTACCACATAGTAGTAAAATACAACTTAGCCATCGCCTACTTGACGAGATAGCCAAACATTATGATGAAAAAAATTGACGTTAAAATCCTTGATGCACGTATTGGTCAAGAATATCCACTACCCGCTTATGCAACAACAGGCTCTGCTGGTTTAGACTTACGTGCTTGCCTTGATGAGCCACTTATTTTGGCTCCAGGGCAAACTGAGTTGCTTCCTACAGGCCTTGCTGTGCATATTGCAGATGAAGGATTAGCGGCGATGGTACTTCCTCGTTCAGGACTTGGACATAAACACGGTGTAGTACTTGGAAATTTAGTAGGATTAATCGATTCTGATTACCAAGGCCAACTTATGGTCTCGGTATGGAATCGCGGCCAACAGCCTTTTACTATTGAGCCGGGTGAACGTATTGCTCAAATGATTATCGTACCCGTTGTTCAAGCTGAATTTAATATTGTTGAAGATTTTACTGCAACGGAACGTGGTAGTGGTGGCTTTGGCCACTCTGGTCGCCAATAGTTACAGCGATCCATATTAATTAAATCAATGACGATATCACTCCCTTTGCACTGATAACCTTAGTGCAAAGGTTTACTGATTTGTTTTGCTTTTAGCAGGGGCCTTATCAGTCATGGCAGAAGAAAAAGAAATAAAAAAGAAAAGAAATAGACGGGATGAAATATTACAGTCGCTGGCGCAAATGTTGGAATCAAGTGATGGTAGCCAACGTATAACAACAGCAAAGTTAGCTGCAACAGTTGGTGTCTCTGAAGCAGCACTTTATCGACACTTCCCAAGTAAAACCAAAATGTTTGATAGCCTCATTGAGTTTATCGAAGACAGCTTGGTATCTCGTATTAATTTGATTTTAAAAGATGAGAAAGAGACTATCGCAAGAATTCGCCTTATTCTTATTCTGATCCTGGGTTTCGCTGAGAAAAACCCTGGCTTATCGCGTATTCTAACAGGTCATGCTTTGATGTTTGAGCAAGACCGATTACAAAGTCGAATTAATCAGTTATATGAACGTATTGAAGTCCAGCTTCGACAAGTCATTAAAGAGCGCAAAATTCGTGAAGGAAATGCATTCTTACATGATGAAACGTTATTAGCATCACAGCTGCTCGCATTTTGTGAAGGTATGTTGGCGCGCTTTGTTCGCACGGAGTTTCGTTATCAACCAACACAAGAATTTGAAGCGCGATGGCCATTAATTCTGGCACAATTACAATGAAATGATAGGCTTGTGATTTAACTCAAAAATTGAAAACGACAGATATGCCGTTTTTTTCTTATTTGTGTTAACATGCGTCACTGGGCACAGAAGTCCCTAAAATATTTATCAGGAATGGCACTAATGCGATTCCTCTCTTGTGACTAAGGCAAACGCCTAGTCCCTGCTATAAAAAGTCCTTTTTATATTTCAATGTCTGTGATATTTCTCACAGAGATTTCATTGTACTACTCACCCCGCCCATTATTGGGCGAGGGCTTTTTTTTGCCTATTTTTAATTGACCAAATTACTTATCTATTTGTTTTTACTTTATTTATGCATTTACGCCATAACGTTCACGATAAGCTTTAACTGCAGGTAAGTGCTCAGATAAGGTTTTGCTTTCACTTAAGTAACTGATTAAATCATCCAATGTAATGATGGAATAAACCTGACACTGATAATCGCGCCTTAATTCTTGAATTGCTGAAAGTTCTGCACGCCCTTTTTCTTGTCTATCAAGGCTTAATAGTACCGCTGATAATGTAGCATCATGTTGTTTAATAATTTCCATTGATTCACGGATCGCTGTACCTGCGGTAATAACATCATCAACAATAACAACATTACCTTTTAAAGGACTTCCTACTAACGTTCCCCCTTCACCATGATCTTTTGCTTCTTTGCGATTAAAGCAGTAAGGAATGTCGATATCATGATGTTCAACTAATGCAACAGCTGTGGTAGTTGCAATAGGTATACCTTTATAAGCAGGCCCAAATAACACATCACAAGACACATTATTATCTAATAATGTTTGTGCATAAAATTGCCCCAGCAAAGCCAAATCACGGCCGGTATTAAATAAACCTGCATTAAAAAAGTAAGGGCTAATGCGCCCAGATTTCAGCGTAAACTCACCAAATTTCAATACATTTTTTGCTAATGCTAGTTCGATAAAGCGGCGTTGGTAGGCTTTCATTTATTTCTCCTCTCTACGTTACTTGATGACAAATTTTAGGCATAAAAAAGGCGACTTCTCAGTCGCCCTATTAAATAAAAATTATTGCTTAAGCGCCTCTTTTTGCGCTTCAAATATCCTCTCTATTCCCCCTTTTGCCAGGGAGAGTAAAGAAAGTAATTCTTCGTGACTAAAGGGTTCAGCTTCTGCCGTTCCCTGCACTTCAATCATGCGACCATCATCGATCATCACAACATTCATATCTGTATCAGCGGCAGAATCTTCAACATATTCAAGATCACATAATGGTTCGCCATCAACAATACCGACCGAAACGGCAGCAACCATCGATTTTAGTGGGCTTTTCTTTAATTTACCTTCTGCGACCATCTTATTTAAAGCATCCACTAATGCGACACAAGCACCAGAAATAGAAGCTGTACGTGTACCGCCATCTGCTTGAATAACATCACAGTCAACTGTAATGGTAAATTCACCCAGTGCTTTTAAATCTACCGCAGCGCGTAGTGAGCGAGCAATTAAACGTTGGATTTCCATAGTACGACCCGTTTGCTTACCACGAGCCGCTTCGCGTGCATTACGACTATTAGTTGCACGAGGAAGCATGCCATACTCAGCTGTTATCCAACCTTGCCCTTGTCCTTTTAGAAAACGTGGTACACCTTCTTCCACTGTTGCATTACATAAGACTTTAGTATCACCAAATTCAACTAATACAGAACCCTCGGCATGTTTTGTGTAATGGCGAGTAATAGTAATAGGACGTACTTGGTTTGCTTGTCTGTCTGCTGGACGCATGGTGTTCTCTCCGCTTTCTCTGACATATTGGGGGCGCATTATACGACCTAAAAAGGCTTATGCCTATCCTGTATTGATGCCTAGGGTTATAATCCTATCATCTTTTACTATATTGAGACCCAATTATGATCCGTAGCATGACCGCTTTTGCTCGCCGAGATATCAAAAAAGACTGGGGTACCGCCGCTTGGGAACTACGTTCTGTTAATCAGCGTTACCTTGAAACTTATATTCGTTTACCAGAACAATTACGTAGCTTAGAGCCCGTTATTCGTGAACGTCTGCGTAATCGCTTAACCCGAGGCAAGATAGAATGTAATTTACGTTTTGATCTTAATGCACGTTTTCAAGGCGAGCTTTCTCTCGATGAAAATTTAGCAAAACAACTTGTTGCTTCTGCTAATTGGGTAAAAAGCCATAGCCATGAAGGAACGATTAATCCATTTGATATTTTACGTTGGCCTGGTGTTATTTCTGCACAAGAACAAGATTTAGATGCAATTGGTACCCAATTATTAGAAGAGTTAGATCTTGCTATCGATGCGTTTATTGCTAGCCGTGAAGCCGAAGGACAAGCACTAAAAACATTAATCGAACAACGTTTAGATGCAGTCAGCGCTGAAGTTGTGAAAGTTAAAACACAAATGCCAGAAATTTTACAATGGCAACGTGAACGCTTAACTAGCAAACTAGAAGAAGCTCAAGTTCAAATTGATAATAATCGTTTAGAACAAGAATTAGTGATGTTAGCACAACGTTTAGATGTCGCTGAAGAACTTGATAGACTAGAAGCACATGTTAAAGAAACGCGTAAAATCTTAGTGAAAAAAGAAGCTGTAGGGCGTCGTCTTGATTTTATGATGCAAGAATTTAACCGTGAATCCAATACATTAGCGTCAAAATCAATTAATACAGAAGTGACGAATTCAGCTATTGAATTAAAAGTTTTAATTGAACAAATGCGCGAACAGATCCAAAATATTGAGTAAGATTTCTTAGCTGTTTACAGCCCATCATTAAGCCAGCCAATACCTTGTATTAGCTGGCTTTTTTGTCTCTGTTTGATATAAGCGCCAATAACTCTTACTTATTGTTTAATGGGTTATAAGAAAAACCAACACATAAATATTATAAGCGCCATAATATACATTAATATAATTAATGTTTTTTTGCGTGTTATGATAAAAAGGAAAAATAAAGATAATATCTATATATCGAAAAAAACTGACTAATAAATATAGCGAGGTTATCTATGAATACATGGAGTGATATAAAAACAATATATAAATTATATATTTACATCTCTAACGGTGAGAAATCCACATCTATTTATGCCAATAAAGCTCATCAAGTCCCTATTAATATAATTATAGAGGCTAGAGATGCAAAAAATAATTCAATTATTTTATCTAATGAAGAAATATACAAACACATAAAATTAGTTGACTATAAAAATGAGGCCATTCCAAATAGTATTTTAGAAGTATCCGATAAAGAAGGAGCATATGCATATCCAATTCCCAAACCAATAACATACTCCAGCGCGGCGAGTAGTTGCCTTTGTTATCTCTCCGTACCTAAGGTTTCAGAGTCCCCACTCAAAGTATCCGTGAGTGTTATGGTTGGTGATACTGAATATACAACCTCAACTATTAATAACAATAATAATGCCACCCCTGATTTTATCTCTTTAAACATCCAACCTCAGAGAATATTTAATAATGATGATTTGGATATTGTGACAAAAAATGAGAGTGATTTTGGTGGTTATAACTGTATTTTAAAAAAATATTATGTTCGATTTAAAACAGCACAAAATACAATAACGCATGATGCGCTATGTGACAAAGGCTACTGGTTTCACTATAAACAAACAGGAAATTATAAAGGTTGCTGCACCTCAACTGACTCATCGATAAAACGTGATGTATCTGCCACTTATACAAAAAAATTTACCTTTTCCTCTTCATGGTCCATTACCGTAACATCGAAAAGTCATGAAGAAACGGGGATCTGTTTCTGGTCTTATCGGGTATGGCATGGTGCTCTATGGGCCTACAGCGAATGGAAAAAATCTTTACATTTCTTCTTACATGACCAATACGGAAACAGAGCTGATATCAATGTTACATCAAACGGTGATAATCAAATATCTTTTAACGTTATTGTTTGATTCATTACCTATTTAAATAAATCCCATCTTTGAAAAAATTAGCCTCTCACTTATGCACAGAGGCTAATTTCGCCTGCAACCCAATAATATTAATGGAGTTTTATACAATGACACAAAAATCAGAATATTTTACACAAAGTCATAATTTTTTCAGCGCTTCACTTGGGGGAGTAGATCCTCGTACTGGATTATATTCATTCTCTTTTCCCATCATAAACATCGTGGCAAATGGGAATTTAGGTCCAGAAATTAATCTTTCATTAAATTACAATCAACTTAACACTGATAATATCGGTTTTGGCAAAGGTATTTCTTTCTCACTAACCTATTATGATGCACTAAATAAAATACTGTATTTATCCAATGGTGAAACCTATCACATCAAAGAAAATCCACAAGGTATAGAGGTTGAACAACGAAAATTAAAAACATTTAAAATAGAACGAACTAATGAGAATTATATTATTACTTACAAATCAGGCGTAGTTGAGATTTTAGAGGGGACTAATTCTGGTAGAGAAATAAAAAATGTGATCTCAATACATTCCCCTCTAGGCCATCAAGTTAATTTCAATTGGATATTTAAAGGAATAAATAGGCTATCAAGTATAGAAGATCAAAATGGGGAGCTAATTAACATCAATTATGACGATCTAAATATTCCTGCATTAACACTATTCTCAGAAACTTCAGAAGAACGTCTTTTACACTGCCAATTATTTAATGGCTTTCTGAAAAAAATAGTTTATATAAATAACGATTACAAATGGGATATTTCATATAATATAAATGGTTTTGTTGAGAGTATTATTTATCCTTCAGGATTAACTGAAACCATAACTTATCAAAATAATATCATGCGTTTTCCTGAAGATGCCATTCCCGCTCTTCCTGCTGTAATAAAATATATTCTTGACCCTGGTAACGAACAGAAAGCACAAGTTACTACATATGAATATACCAGCACTAACTATTTAGGGTTTGCAAGTGGCGTTAATTTCTCTCCTAACCGTGACAACGCCTATGCTATTTTGACTGATTATCAATATGGTTCAACTGAAACTCAAATAGGAGAGAGTGAAAATATTACTATTACTCGTCACTATAACAATTTCCATTTGATCACAGAAGAGAAGATCCAGAGAGGAACCTGTATACACAGCGTAAAAACGGAATATTACGCAATGATAGGCATGCCTTTTGATCAACAACCAGAGCAATTTCAGTTACCAAAACAAACAACAATTCAATATACTGACCTCAGCAAACCAGCTGAAGAACAGAGTCGTGAGGAGATAACAAAAACCGAATTTGATATCTGGGGCAACCCGATTAAAGAACAATATCCAGATGGCTCAGAAATCCAAACACTTTGGTATGCAGCTGAAGGGGAAGAAAATTGTCCACCAACCCCCAATGGTTTTGTAAAATATATGAAACAACAAACGCTCATACCACCGAAAACACCTTATCCCACACCAATACGTGTCATTCAGTTTAGTTACCAAAAACTCGGCAATACTGAATATATCGTACAAGAGAAAAAATGTTTTTATAGTGATAACAAACTATTATCACGGCAATTTTACACCTTAAACTCAACACTAGACGATATTAGCTTTGGTCGAGTAACGATCATTAAAGAAGAAGTATATGACTTAGAAAATGAAGATAACGTCTATATTAATACCCAATATTTTAGTACGCGAATAAACAATAACTTAATCACACAAACAGCTAAACTTATTGGTTATGACGGCTTAAGTAGTGAACTCACACGTGTTCAATCGCTATTTAGTGGTTTACTTTACACAAAGACAGATGCTCAAGGTATTAACACTAATTATCAATATGATTGTATGGGGCGAATTATTAGTAAAACTTTATCCCAAGGAACAGAATATGAAAATACCAGTACTTGGCATTATCTCATTGACCAAAATAAGAATATAACGTGCATAGAAACCGATGGACAAGGAAATAAGTCAAAAATTTTTTTTGACGGTTTAGGACGAATCATTCGTAAATTACGAGCAAATAGCAATACCCCTACTATCTGGTATGAAGTTCAATCTTATAATTATAATTTATTGAATGAAATAAGTTCAGAAACCAGTAGTGACTGGCAGTTAGAAGAAAATCAAAGCAATAAACAGTACACAATAAGTAATACTTACTGTTACGATAATTGGGGTCAGATAACCAAGGCATCCTCGACTAATGGTAGAACACGTTGGCAAAATATTGATGTCATCTATCTCACAAAAATATTAAAACAAAGTGGCACTCAAGATGGACAAGAAATATATAGCGGTAGTACTCAAACAACTTATGATATTAACTCTCGACCTCTACATATTACACTCAAAGACCAACAAGAGAATATTAAAGGGACACGTAAGTATGACTATGACGGATGGGGACGCTTATGCAGAGAAGAAGACGAGCTGGGTCACGTCACACTACGTACCTATGACGCTTATGATCGCGTTGTTACCCAAACAGCAGCAGATGGTAGCATAGTCACTCGCACTTATGCCCCTTTTTTAAAGGATGAACAAATCACATCCATAAAAGTAACGGGAAATAATTCAAAAAGAGAAAATGAAACTTGGACGCTAGGTACTCAAATATTTGATAGTTTAGGACGCGTAGTAAAAAGTATAAGTGGAGGGAGGGTAACAGATTATACCTATCAAAAAGCCTCCCCTGTACCAGATAATGTGACAACACCGGCACAAGAAAAAATCCTTATGACGTACGTGCCTGAATTGGATAATGCCATACTTTCTCTTAGCTCAAATGACGTTAAACAAAAGTTCTCTTATAATGCACGTAATGGCCGGCTGTTAGATGCAGACGAGTCCAATAGCGTTAATACACTATTGGCTTGGCATCCTTCAGGAACATTAAAAACAGAAACCGTCACGAGTAATTTAACTGGTGCTAAAAAAAGCGATTACCAATGGACATTACTCGGCAGCAATACCGCATTTAACGATATCACAAGTGCTCAAACGCGCTACAACAGAAATGCATTTGGTCAACTTATTGAAGTTACTGATAATGCATTAAAAACTCAAATCAATTACAACGCATTAGGGGATCTCAGCACCCTAACTGTTTCTGATCCTACAACAGCAGCTAACCTAAAAACACAGCTCTTTTATGATGATTTTGGCAGAGAGATCTCACGTACTATAACCGATAATTCCGGTATGAAAATAGTAATATCTCAAACATGGTTGGAAAACAATCAACTTGCCAATCGTGTAACCCAAAAAAATGGCACCACTGTCTGTACAGAACATTATAACTACGATCTACGCAATCGCTTACTCAGTTACGAAGCAATAGGGAGTGAGCTTCCAACCACGCCGTATGGTAATTTACTCTCAAAACAAATCTATTCTTATGATGCTCTTAATAACCTTGTTCAGGTAGACACAACCCACAAAGATAACACTATAGACAGTGCTAACTATCATTATCAAAATGATAAAGATCCCACTCAACTCTCATCGATAACGCATACACACGCCAATTATCCAGCTAATATTTCACTCAGTTATGATGCTAATGGACGTATGATTAAAGATGAAATAGATAATACATTACATTATGACGCAATTGGCCGACTTAAAATCATCAGTAACCCGAACGGAAAAAATAGTACATATAGTTATGATGCATTAAATCGTCTAGCCATACAAAATATTGATGATACAGATAGTAGATCTCTCTATTACCGGGGAGATGAGCTTGTAAACGAATTAATGACATCTAAGTCTATTAATAATCGATTAATCAAACTAGGCCATCATTGTTTGGGTGCTGCAACAGAAAACAATCTCATACTCACTGCCACAGATAGCCATGCCAGCCTACTTTGGTCACGAGACACATCTCAAGATAATGGAACGCTGAGCCAATGGAGCCCTTACGGTTATAGTCGTAGTGATTTATGGCTACCCGGCTTTAATGGTGAGCGTCGTGATCCACTTAGTGGCAATTATCATCTGGGGAATGGGTATCGAACGTACAATCCTCAACTAATGAGGTTTATTAGCCCTGATAGTCTCAGCCCCTTTGATGCGGGCGGTATTAACCCTTATGCCTATTGTGCTGGCGATCCAATCAACCGATTAGATCCCAGTGGTCATTTAAGTGGCAACGCTATTACAGGAATTGTATTGGGTGCGTTAGGATTAATTTTCTCTATCTTCACAGCAGGCGCTTCAATTATTGCAGCTGGCAGTGTGGCGGCAGCGCTTAGCTCAACCTCTGCAATCACTTTAGCTGTAGGGGCTCTGGGTGTTGTTTCCGATATTACAAGTATTATCAGCGGTGCTATTTCTGATAGTAATCTTGAAGCATCATCTGTTCTTGGCTGGGTTTCTTTAGGCACAGGTATTGCAGGTATCAGTGAGGCGGTGGGTCGTGGCGCCCTAATGGGGCTAAGCAGAGCAACTTCAGGCTTCAGAGCACGTATTGGAAATATTCTAGACACAGGATTATCGGGTCGCGGTGCGACTGCGGCTGCGAAAAAGTGGGCCGTAGTAGAAGATGCAATGGCATTTTATCGAGGTGAAAATCGGGCACCCAATAAAATAAGTGAAGCGGGAGGGTTCAAACCTTGGAGCCAAGATACACCCGCAGAAATATTACAGCGCTTCAAATCTGAATTTAGTAAAAATGCTACAGAACACTCACAAGCCCATGTCCGTAGCCCTAACCGAGATTATATCTCTTTCGGTACAGATATGGCGGCTGGGGGTTATGCTGATTCTCGTGATTATTTATATGAAATTAAAATTCCTAAAATGCATGAGCAAAATATCACAGCTCAGGTACTTGGAACTGAAACGCTAAAATTTCGAAAAAATGTAGCTTCTCCACGTTTACTACTTGATGGGGAAACAGTTGATACTTCAAATTTTGTCGCTATGCTACCCGCAAGAACCGTAGAAGCGACCTTTGTAACACCAATACCCAAAGAATATATTACTCGATTTCGCCATAAGGGGATATGGTTCGATTTTCCACTCTGACTCATTGTTTATATTCACTTATCAGGTATGCCGTAAAACCCCGTCTTTCTGAAGTGCCCCCATAAAGTTGGACTGTTCATTAAGCAGCTTTCAAGGACTGAGTTCTGTGCTCTACAGGGCTGAGTCCTTTCAATTTAACCTTGATTCTTTCACGGTCTACTCTAATTCATCAACCGATTTAAATTCTTTTCCATGAAAACACTCAGAGTTAAGTATCCCGAAAAAGCTTTCCATTGACGCATTATCTAAACGATTCCCTTTCCGTGACATGCTTTGTTTTAAGCCCCTTTCCTGTAGCTGTTGTTGATAATGAGCCATTTGATACTGCCCCCTTGATCTATCGCTGATATCAAGTTGTCTGCAAACTTCATGTAGAGATGTCCCATTGAGGATCATTTGAACTGCATGAAATTTGAACTCGGGAGAATAAACTTGTTTTGACGTTTTAACTTTTAAGCCACCTAACCCGTGTAATCGATAATTTTCAATCCATAGGCGGATTATGGCATGATTAATTTTAAACCTTTTACTGAGTATTTTAGGTGGCCCTTCATCATTTAGGTAAGCCTGAATGATTTCAAGTTTAAACTCTAGAGTATGTTTTAACATAAAAAAGCACCCTTCAAATTAGACTAAAAGAGTCCAACTTTTGGGGTGCAGTTCATAGGGCGAGGAGGATGTCAATAATAGTACTTTAGAGAGAACATCAAATTGTAGCGTTACACTATTCCAACGCCTTTCTAATAAACCCTTTATTTTGGTTAAGCATTTGCGTGGCTTGCGGTGCATCAACACCAGCTAAGATAATCAAAATAGCAGTTTTACAATGGTGATGGCATTGCGATAATGCTTGTTCTGCGATAGCTCTTTCACACTCGGTGGCTTGCATCACAATGCGAATTTGGCGCTCAACAAGTTTGGCATTAGTCGCTTCGACATCCACCATCAAATTCCCAAAAACCTTACCGATTTTAATCATCGCAGCCGTTGTTATCATATTTAAGATAAGCTTTTGTGCTGTGCCCGCTTTCATACGTGATGATCCTGTGACCACTTCGGCTCCCACAATCGGTGTAATAGCGATATCCGCAATTTGTGCAATAGGGCTTTCAGGATTACAGCTAATTGCACCTGTTGTAGCCCCCAATGATTTAGCATAATTCAAAGCGCCAATGACATAAGGAGTTCTACCACTTGCTGCAATACCTACTAACACATCTTTGTTGTTAAAATGAAGCTGACGTAAATCTTGTTCACCAAGTTCAAAATTATCTTCAGCGTTCTCAACTGCTTGCAAAATAGCTTTATGCCCACCAGCAATTAAACCAATAACCATTTCGCGTGGAGATCCATAAGTCGGAGGACACTCACTGGCATCCAATATTCCTAATCGACCCGAAGTACCCGCGCCACAATAAATAAGACGACCACCACACTGAAAAGCATCTGCAACTTTATCAACCAACTTAGCAATATCAGGTAATGTAGCTTCAACAGCAAATGGCACCTTTTTATCTTCATTATTGATAACTTTCAGCATATTTAACGTTGAAAGTGTGTCGATATTCTCACTTTCAATATTTCTACTTTCAGTTATAAGATTGCTCAGATCGATAGCCATTTTTATACCTCTATTTTTATTATTTATTTTGAATCTGAATAAATTAACTGAAGTTATATCATTATTCTTGTTAAAATTTGCAAAATCATTACAAACGGTACTCTATATGACATTTATTAAATATATTTCGGCCTTTATCAGTCTAACCGCTCTTTTATTTTCATTTCCTTTACAGGCTAATTTTGAAGAACAAGAAAAAATTCAATTTGAAGAAACACGTAAAGAAGCATTAAACCATAACCCACAAGCTCAATATCAATTGGCTGAAATGTATCTTATGGGAACCGGAGTGGAACAAAATTTTCTTAATGCACAAATGTGGGCTAAAGAAGCGATAAAAAAAGATCATGCTGATGCTTATGCATTACTGGCTGACCTCTACTTATTTAATGCTGATCCTTATTTTAAAACCCTTTATGTTGAGGCTAGGGAATTGGCGACGGTTTCAACAAACAAAGGTAGTAACCGAGGAAAAGTGAGTTTAGCGACGACATTAATTGCCCCGCTTACAGGTAAAACAGATTATAAAAAAGCCATTTCATTGCTAGAAGAAGTCGCTGCGACTCAAGATCCGGCACTTGTTTATGCACCTATTTGGTTAGGTGTTATTTATAGTGGCGTAGGTGATGTGCCTGTTGACACAAAAAAAGCGAATATGTGGTTTGCTAAAGCCAATGAAATGACGTTTGCTGGGTTTGCTCAAGCAATGGCTTCTTTTATGTTCTCAGGCCAATACCATATTATTGAGCCTAATAAACAAAAAGCAGAAGAATTAATGCAACAAGCCTGTGAAGAGGCAAAAAAAGTTGGCAACGAGTTTTATTGCCAACAATAATTCAAAATTAACCCAAATATTAATACGATAAATAACCCTAACTCTATTTAAGAACCGAGATTATGAACGCGCAATCTCGGTTCTTTTTTATTCCTGTCTATCCATTATGCACTTAACTTACAATGCCATACGGTATTCAATCACACCGGGTTTTTCAGCAACCCAGTCATATAAACGTTGTCCACGTAAATTCGTTTCTTGTGTATGCCAATATAACCGAGCACAGTGACGCTGCTTCGCTTGTTGATTGACAAATTCAATTAGCTGCTTCCCAACCTGTCGACCACGGGCATCAGGAGAAACAAATAAATCTTCTAAATAGCAAAAATCATTTTCAGCCCATGTTGAACGATGAAAAAGATAATGAACAAAACCCAGTACTTTTTCACCTTCTAGTGCGACGACACAATACACGGGCTCTTTTTCATCAAAAAAACGTGACCATGTTTTTAATGTAGTTTGTTCTGACAACTCAACGTTATAAAACGCTTGATAGCTCAACCAATGCGGCAACCATTGCGTATAGTGTTCTTGTTCGATAAATTTAATCGACACAGTTATTGGTGTTTGATTTATCACTCAGCGTCCCTCGATGCTTATAAAACGACATAAAATAAAATTTCATCAATCTCTTTATGCTTGTTATGGTACGTTTTATTTTGGATCTAAATAAGGTACACTTTTTGTGTTTTTATAGGATCCACTTTTATGAAACAGAAAAAAACAGCTTATTTTCCTAATCTTGTTTTAGAAACGGGTCCTATTGGCTCACAAGTTTATCAAGCCATTAGAAAAGCGATTTTAGAGGGTCGCTTAACCTCTGGCAGCCGCTTACCTTCTAGTCGTACACTTGCTGAAATGATGTCAATTTCACGCAATTCAGTGATTACTGGATTTGAACGTTTAATTGATGAAGGTTATTTAGTTACGCGTCATGGTGCTGGTACTTTTGTCGCCCCAACGATCCCCGATGAATTAATCCGAGCAACAGATAATTTAAATGCATTATCGTCAAACGCTGAACCCAATGATGCTCTTAATACTAATATCCAAAAAGCACAAAAATATTGGTCGAATTCACAACCTAATACTAATAACAATCACATGTTTCATATTGGTGTGGGATGTGTTGATCTCTTTCCACATGAACTTTGGGGAAGATTATTAGGACGAGTTTGGCGGCAATCTAAAAAAGCGCTGGCAACATTTAACTCACCAATGGGTTATCTGCCATTAAGAGAGATGATTTGCCAATATGTGCAATCAACGCGCGGGCTTCATTGTCAGTCAGATCAAATTATTATTGTTAATGGTACACAGCAAGCCATTAATCTCACGGCAAGAGTATTATTAAAAGAGGGTGATAAAGTTTGGTTAGATGACCCAGGCTATGACAGTGCATTAGGGATTTTTACTTCTTATGGTGCCAAAGTATGCCCTATTGCATCTGATATTGACGGCATGAATATCAAACAAGGAATAGATCAAAACCCTGATACAAAACTTGTGTTTACCACGCCCTCTCATCAATTTCCATTAGGTAATACGCTCTCTCTTACTCGACGCATTGCATTGTTAGAATGGGCATCAAAAAATAATGTGTGGGTTTTTGAAGATGACTATAACAGTGAATTTCGTTACCACTCAAAACCAATTCAAGCACTACAAGGCTTAGATAAGCATCAACGTGTTATTTATGCTGGAACATTTTCAAAGATGATGTATCCCGGCTTTCGTTTGGGCTTTTTAGTGGTACCACCGCATCTAGTATCGGCTTTTGAGGTGGCAAAGTATTATACAGACTCTCATTCTGGTTTTTTAGAACAAGCAACGCTTGCGCTGTTTATCTCACAAGGACATTATGCCCGTCATGTTCGCCGTATTAGAAAAGCTTGTTATGAACGCTATTTAGCCCTCAAAAATGCAATTGAAACCCACCTCCCCCATGTATTTAAAGTAGAACCAACAGACTCAGGCATCCATATTGTCTGCTGGTTACAAGCCGGATATACAGAAGAATATATTATAAAAAGTAGCAAAAAAATTGGGTTAGCGATGCAACCGTTATCTCGTTATTGTATTCAATCATACTCAAAGCAGGGCGTGCTATTAGGATATGCTGCACATAATCCTATTGAAATAGAAAGCAATATTATCGCTCTTGCACAGCAGTTATCTTAAATAAATAACGACTAGTTTTATTATTAATAAAGACAATAAAACACTACAAAAATACCATAATTACATTATTTTATTTTTGGCGTGCAATAATAAACCCACGCAGGAGGAACATTTAACATCACACGCCTTTTTTCTAAATGAAAATAGCGAGATAATATTTTTTCATAACGTGTCGTATATTGAAAAAGAACAAAACAGCCTTGGCTTTTTAATAATTCTTGATGGACACGTTTTAAAATTTTTAAGCCTGTTTTTTTAGGAATAGATAAAAAAGGGAGCCCAGAAATAATCATATTATAATGACTATCTAGCGACTCAGCTGACGTCGTGTAAATCGTTAATCGTTCATCATTAATTTTACGCAATTCTGTTGTAAAACTCGGTTCTATTTCAAAGACATCAAGAGAGGACTTCACAGACATTCTTTTTAAAATCTGTTGCGTAATAACTCCCGTTCCTGCTCCTAGTTCTGCCACTTGAATATCACGATCCCAATTGAGCTTATCCAACATTTCATAACATAACCAACGAGATGAAGGCGCAATAGTACCCATTGTTGTCGGTGAAATAACAAACCGTTTTAAATACGAGTAATAGGTAGATAATGGAATAAATGTTGAGATATCCATTTTCGCCTCCAGAAGCCTTTTATAAAGGTAAAATAAAAATCAGATTAAATGAAAAACATTCATCGTTATTTTTTATTTATGAAATTACGTCATCTGTTTAATGACAGGCCTTCAGTATAAGGTGCAGAGGGAGTAACAAGTAAATACATTTTTCTTATATATTACACTATTTTACATTTCACACTTTTTACCCAAGTGTATTCGCTATTTTTTATTTACCATTAATTCATAGAAAAATATAAGAAGTAAAAAAAGGATCTTAAAAAGATTAATCTTAATCTGATTCACTTTTTAACAACTTATTGATGTTTGTTCGTTCTGTCACTTTCTTTTGTTAACTCTAGTCAGACTATAAGAAACACTTCTAATTCTTTAGCTAATAATCAATAAATTCACTTGCGCCAACTCTTATATTTTGTCAGGTTAGTGTGAGGTCTCTCTCTAATTCCTACAGACAAGGACAGGGTAACTACAATGAAAAATGTTGGTTTTGTCGGCTGGCGTGGTATGGTCGGCTCCGTTTTAATGCAAAGAATGGTTGAAGAGCGTGATTTTGATGGGATAAACCCTGTTTTCTTCACCACATCTCAACTTGGTGAAGCGGCTCCTGCATATGGCAATCACCGCAGCACACTACAAGATGCTTATGATATTGATACCTTAGCATCTCTCGATATCATTATTAGCTGTCAAGGTGGCGATTACACCAACGATATCTATCCAAAACTGCGTAACGCAGGTTGGCAGGGCTACTGGATTGATGCTGCATCTGCACTGCGTATGAATGATGATGCGGTAATTATTCTTGACCCCGTTAATGGTAAACACATTCAAGACAGCTTAAATAAAGGTATTAAGGCCTTTGTTGGTGGAAACTGTACTGTTAGCCTAATGTTGATGTCATTAGGTGGTCTTTTTGCCAATGATTTAGTGGAATGGGCAAGTGTATCGACTTACCAAGCGGCTTCTGGCGCAGGTGCTCGTCATATGAGAGAACTGTTGTCACAAATGGGTTCATTACATAATCAAGTGGTTAAAGAGTTAGAGAACCCAGCATCGGCTATTTTAGATATCGAACGTAAAGTAACTAACTTTACTCGCAGTGGTTCAATGCCAACAGACCAATTTGGTGTTCCATTAGCGGGTAGCTTGATCCCGTGGATTGACAAGCAACTTGAAAATGGCCAAAGCCGCGAAGAGTGGAAAGGACAAGCCGAGACCAATAAAATTCTAAATACAGGCTCAAATATTATCCCTGTTGACGGCCTTTGTGTTCGTATTGGTGCACTACGTTGTCATAGCCAAGCATTTACCCTTAAGCTGAAAAAAGACCTACCCGTTGCAGAAATTGAGCAACTCTTAGCTGGGCACAATGATTGGGTTAAAGTCATTCCAAATGATCGTGAATTAACTATCCGTGAACTAACACCTGCAGCAGTAACGGGTACGCTAAACACACCTGTAGGTCGTATTCGTAAATTGAATATGGGACCTGAGTTTATTTCTGCCTTTACAGTGGGTGACCAACTGTTATGGGGTGCAGCAGAACCTTTACGCCGTATGCTGAATATATTACGTTAATGGTTTTTCCATTAATAAAAGCGTCAACAATCAGCATAAAAAAACCAGCTAATAACTAAAATTAGCTGGTTTTTTTTACGTTGCAAAATCACACGTAATTAGATGTCGATATTCGCTGCTTTCAACGCATTCTCTTCGATAAATGCACGACGAGGTTCTACTGCATCACCCATTAAGGTGGTAAATAGCTCATCCGTTGCAATTGCATCTTTCACAGTTACTTGCATCATACGGCGTGTTTCTGGGTTCATGGTGGTTTCCCATAACTGATCTGGGTTCATTTCACCAAGACCTTTATAACGCTGAACACCTAACCCACGACGAGATTCTTTCGTTAACCAATCAAGCGCTTCTTCAAAGCTTGATACAGGCTGACGACGCTCACCACGCTCAATAAAGGCACCATCTTCAATCAAGTTACCAATAATGTCGCCTAAGTTGGTAATGCGGTGATATTCGCTACTATGGATAAAGTCGTAATCCAGTTTATAGTCTGTATCAACACCATAAGTACGAATACGCAACACTGGCTCATAAAGACGGCTTTCATCATTTTGAGTAATAGTGTAGCTGTAAGTACTACTTTGCTCTTCAGCTTCATTTAAGCGATTAACTAAGCCACTCATCCACTCTTCCACTTTTGCTTTATCAGAAAGTGCATCTTCTGTCAGTGTTGAGTGATAAACCAAGCTATTTAGCATACTCAGTGGATAAATACGCTCCATACGACGAATAATTTTATGAGCCGCATGGTAATCAACAACTAATTTTTCTAACTGTTGACCGTGCATCGCAGGCGCATGTTCACTAACGTAAAGCGCCGCACCATCAAGAGCGATGGACATCAGATATTCATCCATTGCATCATCATCTTTAATATATTGCTCTTGCTTACCTTTTTTCACTTTGTACAGTGGTGGTTGAGCAATAAAGATATGACCACGCTCGATAATTTCTGGCATTTGACGATAGAAGAATGTCAGTAACAGCGTACGGATGTGAGAACCATCGACGTCCGCATCCGTCATGATAATGATGCTGTGATAACGCAGTTTATCTGGGTTATATTCATCACGGCCAATACCACAACCTAATGCAGTAATCAGTGTTGCAACCTCTTGTGAAGCCAACATTTTATCAAAACGCGCTTTTTCAACGTTGAGGATTTTACCTTTCAGTGGAAGAATTGCCTGCGTTTTACGGTTACGCCCTTGTTTTGCAGAGCCGCCCGCAGAGTCCCCTTCCACTAAATATAATTCAGAGAAAGCAGGGTCACGCTCAGAGCAATCCGCTAACTTACCGGGTAATCCACCTAAATCTAATGCACCTTTACGGCGTGTCATTTCACGCGCTTTACGCGCTGCTTCACGCGCACGTGCTGCATCAATAATTTTACCCACAACGATTTTGGCATCATTTGGGTTTTCTAACAGATACTCAACCAGTTTTTCGTTCATCAGCGTTTCTACTGCTGTTTTCACTTCTGAAGAAACCAGTTTATCTTTAGTTTGTGATGAAAATTTAGGATCAGGTACTTTAACAGAAACAACAGCAATCAGCCCTTCACGCGCATCGTCGCCCGTTGCACTGATTTTAGATTTTTTGCTGTAGCCTTCTTTATCCATATAGCTGTTTAAAGTACGCGTCATTGCCGTACGGAAACCAACTAAGTGCGTACCACCATCACGCTGAGGAATATTATTGGTAAAGCAATAAACGTTTTCTTGGAAACCGTCATTCCACAACATAGCGACTTCAACATTAATGTTGTCTTTTTCAGTAGAGAAATAGAATACATTTTGGTGAATCGGGGTTTTATTACGGCTTAAGTATTCAACAAACGCCTTAATACCACCTTCGTAATGGAAATGGTCTTCGCGGTTATCACGTTTATCAATTAAACGAATAGCAACACCAGAGTTTAAGAAAGAAAGCTCACGTAGGCGTTTTGCTAAGATTTCATATTGGAATTCAGTCTCACCTTGAAAGGTTTCTAGGCTTGGCCAAAAACGAACAAATGTACCTGATTTTTCAGTATCGCCAATTACTTTTAAGCGATCTTCAGGAACACCATGACGATAAATTTGTTGATGGATCTTTCCATCACGATGAATAGTCAGTTCCAGTTTTTCAGATAACGCATTGACAACCGAAACACCTACACCATGAAGTCCACCAGAAACTTTATAGGAGTTATCATCGAACTTACCGCCCGCATGCAGAACCGTCATAATAACTTCTGCAGCAGAAACACCCTCTTCTTCATGAATGCCGGTAGGAATACCACGGCCATCATCTCGAACAGAGACTGAATTATCTGAGTGGATGGTGACGATAATTTCGTCACAGTAACCCGCGAGGGCTTCGTCGATAGCGTTGTCAACTACCTCGAAGACCATGTGATGCAGACCGGTTCCATCATCTGTATCCCCGATATACATACCCGGGCGCTTACGCACCGCATCCAGCCCTTTTAATACTTTGATACTTGAGGAGTCATATGTATTCGACATCAACGTTTCTCGCTTTATTCCTATGGTTTAACCTCTATTTTGCCACGTTCTACGCTAAATAGCCTGCTATTTACATCTAGCATATCTTTAACTTGCCCCTGTGTTATTGCACTAACAAACACCTGAGCTTGCGTAGATTTTAGACGCTCTGCCAACAATTGACGTCGGCTTGCATCTAATTCAGAAGCAAAATCATCGAGCAGATACAGGCATCTTTGCCCATTCTTACGAGTGAAATATTCACCTTGTGCCAGCCTTAATGCACACATCAATAATTTCAGCTGGCCTCGTGACAACATATCTTCTACTGGCGTTCCATCAGCTCGAATGCGTAAATCTGCTTTATGAGCACCTAATGAGGTATAAGCCAGTAATTTGTCACGTTCAAATTGACGCACCAATACATCTGCATAATCAGTTTCTTTATCCCATCCTCGTTGAAAACTCACTTTTAACGAAAACTCAGGGAGAAATAATCGGCACGTCTCTTCAATATCTTTGGCGATATCTGCAGTATATTGCGCTCGCCATTCACTTATCTGTTGCGTTAACGCAATAAGTTCTTTATCCCAAGGCATAAGCTGTCGGTAAGATGACGCTTGCCTTAGTGCTGCATTACGCTGTTTTAATACGCGTTTTAGATCTGACCATGCAGCAAAAAACTGAGGCTCATTATGAAAACATCCCCAGTCAATAAAAGCACGACGATATTTAGGACCACCATTAAGTAATGTAAAACCTTCAGGTGTAATCAATTGCATTGGTAACAATTTTGCTAATTCTGCAATTTTATGCCCATCAGTACCATCAACTCGAACCGTACTATTGCCTTCTCGGTTCTTACTTAATCCTATCGCATAACCGCGACTCTCTTCATGTTGCCCATTTAAGCGGCCATGAAGAATAAATTCATTTTCATCATGTTGAATAACGCGATTAGCTTGAGAACTACGGAATGCGCGCCCATGCCCTAATGTATAAATCGCTTCAAGTATACTCGTTTTTCCGCTGCCGTTGGGGCCAACAAGAAAATTAAAGCCATCCGCTAACGGCAAATCCGCTTCTTTAATATTTCTAAAATTGCGGATCAATAAACGGGATAAAATCATTTTCGTAACGATTATAAACGCATTGGCATAACGACATAAGCAGCCGCTGGACTTGCCACATTTTCTACCTGAACACTTGAAACTGCATCCGTCAGTAACAGTTTTACTTCTTCACATTTTAATGTGTTAAGCACATCGAGAAGGTAACTAACATTAAAGCCAATTTCCATCTCTTCGCCCTGATACTGAACATCAACAATCTCTTCAGCTTCTTCTTGTTCAGGATTATTTGCAGTTATCTTTAATTGACCATTAGTGAGGTTAATACGCACACCACGGAATTTTTCATTGGATAAAATAGCCGCACGAGAAAACGCTTGTTTTAGAATATCACAACCCGCAGTAACTGTTTTATTCGGATTTTTTGGTAATACTCGGCGATAGTCAGGGAAGCGGCCATCAACAAGTTTTGAAGTGAAGATAAAATCACCAACATGTGCACGTAAGTTATTACTACCGATTTGTAGTTGTAATAAGCTTTCGCCACCACCATCAAGTAAACGCATTAATTCGATAACACCTTTACGTGGCACAATAACGGAGTGTCCCGGTAAAGATTGTCCGATATCCATCGAACACACCGCTAAACGGTGTCCATCTGTTGCGACTGTACGTAACTCTGAATTTTCTGTTTCAAACAACATGCCATTGAGGTAATAACGCACATCTTGATGCGCCATTGAAAACTGAGTGGACTCAATTAAACGTTTTAATGTTGCCTGAGGTAAAGTGAATTCAACCTCACTTTGCCAATCATCTAAGTTAGGAAAATCAGATGCAGGTAGTGTCGATAATGAGAAACGACTACGCCCCGAGCGAACTAACAGGCGATCACCGTCTAATTCGACACTAATTTCAGCCCCTTCTGGCAACCCGCGCCAAATATCGAAAAATTTACGCGCAGGTACTGTCGTTGCACCTATTTCATGAGACTGGCTCAGATTCACTCTGGCCATCATTTCCATTTCAAGATCAGTACCTGTCAGCGATAAGGTATTTTCAGTTACCTTGAGCAACAAGTTTCCTAAAATAGGTAAAGTCGGACGACCACCTAAAGGGCCACTGACCTGTTGTAGCGGCTTTAGCAGCTGTTCACGTTCAATGATAAATTTCATAGCGCTAGGATGATAATGTTCTGATTAAGTTAGAAAAATCTTCTTTGATATCGTGACTTTCTTCACGCAGTTGCTCTATTTTTCTGCATGCATGAAGTACCGTTGTATGATCACGACCACCAAAGGCATCCCCGATTTCAGGCAAGCTGTGGTTTGTTAATTCCTTCGCCAGCGCCATTGCCATTTGCCTCGGACGGGCAACCGAGCGAGATCGTCGCTTAGACAGTAAATCCGCCACCTTAATTTTATAATATTCTGCGACTGTTTTTTGAATATTATCAATAGTGACCAATTTTTCCTGCAATGCGAGTAAATCACGTAATGCTTCGCGCACAAAATCTATCGTAATAGCACGACCTGTAAAATTGGCGTTAGCAATAACTCGGTTTAATGCACCTTCAAGCTCACGGACGTTAGAACGAAGTCGCTTTGCAATAAAGAAAGCCACTTCATCTGGTAACTGAATCTGATTTTCATCCGCTTTTTTCATTAAAATCGCAACTCGAGTTTCAAGTTCTGGTGGCTCAATAGCAACCGTCAATCCCCAACCAAAGCGTGATTTTAATCTATCTTCAACACCATTGATCTCTTTAGGATAACGGTCTGAAGTTAAGATAATTTGCTGATTACCTTCTAATAACGCATTAAAGGTATGAAAGAATTCTTCTTGTGAACGCTCTTTATTAGCAAAAAATTGAATATCATCAATTAGCAAAGCATCCACAGAGCGATAATAGCGTTTAAAATCTTCTATGGCATTATTTTGTAACGCTTTTACCATATCTTGAACGAAACGTTCAGAATGCATATAAACCACTTTTGCATTTGCTTTACGTTCCATAATGCTATTACCCACGGCATGTAATAAGTGCGTTTTACCAAGCCCTGTGCCCCCATAAAGAAATAGCGGGTTATAAGCACCACCTGGGTTATCTGCGACTTGTCTTGCTGCCGCTCTTGCGAGCTGGTTTGATTTACCTTCAACAAAGTTGTCGAATTTATGTTTCGGATTGACGTTTGAACGATAACTAAGCTCGGGTAACTGAGAAGCATGATGATTATCCCAACTCGGTCGAATAGGCTGACTATTTATCGGTGTAGGATTCACCGCAGTATGTGTAACTGTTCTTGGAACACTCTCAGTAGCACGTGTTGACATAGGCTTGTTACCTACCTCAAAACGTAAAGAAGGGACTTCAGAACCACAAAAATCCACCAACAATGCATTAATATTATTAATGTATTTTTCTCTCACCCAATCTAACACAAAACGATTAGGTGCATACAGTGCCAGCGTGTTATCGCTCAGTTCTGCCTGCAGGGGACGTATCCACATACTAAATTCAGTGGCAGGTAACTCATCCTGCAAGCGGGCAAGACAATGCTGCCAAAGCGAAAGTGACACGGCGGACTCCCCTCAAAAACAAGACTAAAAAAAATAAACAGGAAAAATGTGATTAAACACTACTTGATTAAATACTTAGGTACACAACACCGTTCCTTTACATCTTTAATAAGGAACAACTTATTGGTGACAACGATTTTTTTGTATCGTTTTCACGAAAGCAGACTGGCTATTCTGGATCGTGACGGGGGATCATATCGCAAAATGAAACGAAGATCCTCTTTCTTTTACACAGTTTTCATGGTTTTTATCCACAGGCTCACTAATTTGTGATAATGCGCCAAATGAAATATGTAAAGGCGTTCTAGTGTACTTGAGTCACCCCATAAATAGCAATTGGGGATAACTTTCTCTTGATAGAAATCCTACTTAGTTATTAAAGATGATCAACAATCTGTCGATAGATCCGTCAAAGATCCTTGCGCTTTCATACCGAGTCCGTATAATCTTCCACCCTGCGTGCTTGCACTAACAAGTCACCCATTTCTGTCCTATTTTAGGTCGTTGATTTGAGTGTCTGTTGTGCATAAGCAAGGATTGATTTTCGGGTTTGCTAAAAAAGAAGACAAAAATCGGTACTTAAAGCGTCATCTTCATTGACGCATTTGAGTGATTTTATTACAATCCCGCATCTTTCCATCATTGATGCTGCGATTGAAGTATCGGTTTGTTTATTTAGACATGCCAATCTGTCAACGCATTTGCTGAATCAGTAATTATATTAAGTAGGTAGAAATCGCCATGAAACGCACTTTTCAACCGTCTGTACTGAAGCGCAACCGTAACCACGGCTTCCGCGCTCGTATGGCCACTAAAAATGGTCGTCAAGTTCTGGCTCGCCGTCGTGCGAAAGGCCGCTCTCGTCTGACCGTTTCTTCGAAATAATAAAAGCTAACCATTCCGTGGTTAAGCTAGCTTTTCCAAGGGAGTTACGTTTGTTAACTCCCAAGCATTTCAATTTTGTTTTCCAGCAGCCACAGCGCGCGAGTTCACCAGAAGTTACTATTTTGGGTCGCCAGAATGAGCTGGGGCATCCCCGCATCGGTCTAACTATCGCAAAGAAAAACGTAAAACGTGCTCATGAGCGTAATCGTATTAAACGATTGGCCCGTGAATACTTCCGTTTACATCAGCATGAATTACCGCCGATGGATTTTGTGTTATTAGTAAGAAAAGGGGTTGCTGAACTTGATAACCATCAATTGACGGAAGTGTTGGGTAAATTATGGCGTCGTCATTGTCGCTTGGCTCAAAAATCCTGATCTTGCTGATTAGGGCCTATCAACTGGGGATTAGTCCTCTGTTAGGGCCCCGTTGTCGTTTTAATCCTACGTGCTCTCATTACGGAATTGAGGCATTGCGCAGGTTTGGAATGATAAAAGGTAGTTGGTTAACAGTGAAACGCATATTAAAATGCCACCCTTTACACGAAGGTGGTGATGATCCTGTCCCACCTAGAAAAAACGACGATAACAGAGAAAATTAACGATGGATTCGCAACGCAATCTTCTATTCATCGCTTTGCTGTTCGTTTCTTTCCTGATCTGGCAGCAGTGGGAGGGTGATAAAGTATCACAAAACACCACCACTACTACTCAGGTCTCGCAACAAGCGGACATGCCAAGCAGTGATAGTCTTGCTGTGACTGGTAACAGCAGTGAGCAGGCAAAATTGATTACCGTAAAAACTGATGTACTTGATCTGCGCATCAATACACAGGGCGGTACTATCGATGAGGCTGATTTGTTAGCCTATCCAGCCGAGCTTAATTCCGATACACCTTTCCGTTTACTGGAAACTACACCTCAATTCCTGTATCAGGCTCAAAGTGGCTTAATCGGCCCAGATGGTCCAGATCAGAAATCTCGCCCTGTCTATAGCACTGACAAAGCACAATTCGTTCTTGATGCAAACCAAGATGAATTGCGTGTTCCAATGACTTATGTGAATGAAGATGGCGTTAAATTCGTCAAAACCTTTATTCTGAAAAAAGGTCAGTATGACATCGGGATTGATTACACCATTGAGAATACAACAGATAAAACACTGACAATGAATTTCTATGGTCAGTTAAAACAGTCTGTTAAGTTACCTGAAAGCCGTGATACTGGCAGCAGCAACTTTGCTCTGCATACTTATCGTGGTGCGGCGTATTCATCTGATGAAACCAACTATAAAAAATATAGCTTTGGTGATATTGAAGATAAAAACTTATCTCTGACAACAAATAATGGTTGGGTTGCGATGTTACAACAATACTTCGCAACAGCATGGGTACCATCCAAAGAAAGTCAGAATAACAGCTTCTATTCTATTACTCTGGAAAACAAATCCATTGCTCTTATTGGTTATAAATCAGCACCAGTGACTATTGCACCTAATAGCACCGCTGATATCACCTCTACATTATGGGTTGGTCCAGAAATTCAGTCTGAAATGTCGGCTATTGCGCCACATTTAGACTTATCTGTAGACTACGGTTGGTTATGGTTTATCTCTCAGCCACTGTTTAAACTGTTGAAGTTCCTTCACAGCTTTATCGGTAACTGGGGTTTCTCCATCATCATGATCACCTTTATCGTTCGTGGTATCATGTACCCGCTGACTAAAGCGCAGTACACCTCCATGGCGAAAATGCGTTTACTGCAACCAAAAATGGCTGCTCTGCGTGAACGTATCGGTGACGACAAACAACGTATGAGCCAAGAAATGATGGCGTTATACAAACAAGAGAAAGTGAATCCTCTGGGTGGTTGTTTACCATTGATTATCCAGATGCCAATTTTCCTTGCATTGTATTACATGCTGATGGGCTCCGTTGAATTACGTCATGCACCGTTTATTGGTTGGATCCAAGACTTATCTGCACAAGACCCGTACTACATCCTGCCATTATTAATGGGTGTAACGATGTTCATCATTCAGAAACTGTCTCCAACAGCAGTGACTGATCCGATGCAACAAAAAATCATGACCTTTATGCCGGTTGTGTTTACCGTATTCTTCCTGTGGTTCCCATCAGGTCTGGTTCTGTACTATATCGTCAGTAACTTAGTGACCATTATCCAGCAGCAGTTAATTTACCGCGGTCTGGAAAAACGTGGCTTACACAGCAGAGACAAAAAATAAGGTCACATGAGGAAAAACCTCTTCCTTGGTTACATTCAAAGGAAAGTGACATAAAATAGCGAAGGCGGTCTTATAGGCCGCCTTCTGTTTTTTCGTTTTTATACAATTAATGATTATTCTGATTAAGCGAGTACACCATGCATAGCACTGATACTATCGTCGCTCAGGCCACACCTCCTGGAAGAGGCGGTGTTGGTATCCTACGCGTTTCTGGCCCTAAAGCGGCTCAAGTTGCACAAGTGATTTTAGGTAAATTACCAAAGCCTCGTTATGCTGATTATCTGCCATTTCGTAATGAAGATAACTCAGTGCTTGATCAGGGTATCGCCCTATTCTTCCCAAATCCGAATTCTTTCACTGGTGAAGATGTTCTAGAACTACAAGGTCATGGTGGCCCTGTTATTCTCGATTTATTACTAAAACGAATTTTACAAATTCCTGGCGTACGTATTGCTAATCCGGGTGAATTCTCAGAGCGTGCATTTTTAAATGACAAACTCGATTTAGCACAAGCAGAAGCTATTGCCGACTTAATTGATGCAAGCTCAGAGCAAGCAGCACGTTCTGCAATTAACTCACTACAAGGTGCGTTTTCTTCCCATATTAATGAGATGGTCGAGTCTTTAACTCACCTACGTATTTATGTTGAAGCGGCTATTGATTTTCCTGATGAAGAAATCGATTTTCTCTCTGATGGAATAATCGAAGGTAAACTCGATGCAGTAATTGCTGAGTTAGATAATGTTCGAGCTCAAGCACACCAAGGCAGCCTGCTGCGTGAAGGGATGAAAGTGGTTATCGCAGGACGCCCTAACGCGGGTAAATCAAGCCTACTTAACGCATTAGCAGGTAGAGAAGCGGCGATAGTAACCGATATCGCCGGCACAACTCGTGATGTATTACGTGAACATATTCATATTGACGGTATGCCTTTACATATTATTGATACAGCGGGATTACGCGAAGCCAGCGATAAAGTAGAACGCATTGGTATCGAACGCGCGTGGAAAGAGATAGAACAAGCTGACCGAGTACTATTTATGGTTGATAGCACCACGACCGATGCGACTGCACCTGAAGATATCTGGCCTGATTTTATGGAACGTTTGCCAAGCACATTACCCGTTACCGTTATTCGTAATAAATCAGATTTAACGGGTGAAAATGTAGAAATCACCGCTCAAGGTAATTACCCAATGATCCGTTTATCCGCTCGCGATGGTATGGGAATTGAGTTACTGCGCGATCACTTAAAAGAAGCGATGGGTTTTAGCGGTAATACAGAAGGTGGTTTTTTAGCACGACGTCGCCATTTACAGGCATTAAATACCGCGGCAGAACACTTACAACAAGGCTATGAGCAACTGGTGTATGCGAAATCAGGTGAATTATTAGCAGAAGAATTAAGACTTGCTCAACAAGCATTAAGTGAGATAACCGGCGAATTTACCTCTGATGACTTATTAGGTCGTATTTTCTCTAGCTTCTGTATTGGTAAATAATCTCTCAAACATACCTGCTGTAGCGTGTAAAACATACTTTACCGGTTATAGCAGGTAGATATGAATCTACACGCTATAACAAGTATATTAGTGATTAGCGCCTATAACCGATAAAATAGTGATGATTATAATTAATGCCCAACAACTCAGCATCCATCTAAAAGATGTTTGATTAAATCAAAAACTTTCTCAAGCCAAAGTTGCTTAGAAAATAGCTATTCGACAAGATACCGTTTCTAATTTTAAACTTAATCCTAACTCCACCAAGCTTGATATTTTTTTAAACTTCTTTCAGCACTTAATTTAGCAATAGAAATTTATCCTAAAGATGCTAAAAGTAATTCTGCATACAAAAGTGAATAACAAGATGAGTGGTAATGGCATGAGAATGCGTTCTACACACCTCGCTGACATTTAATACATTACCGTCATCGTGAATAAAATTGATTCATCGGTTATAACAGGTAACGATAGAAATTAAAAAAGAATTACATTATTAATAATACTTATTTTTCTCTTTATTATTTTTTATTTCTTATCATTTTAAAATATTAAAACCAGAGTTAAATGAAGCCCAAGATTATTTAATTTAATATTTTATCTCTATTTTAATAGCGCAAACGTTTACCTTATTTTTATAATAAATCGATGAAAAAATAGCACTTAAACTTATGCTTAATATTATAAAAAAACGTGTTATTTAATGATCTAAATATAGATCAAACGCCTATCGCAATGCTAAACTCCGCCTTTAGTTAACTGGGTTATTATCCCCCCTAATTATTAAGAGTGAATAGTGAAAACGCTTTTTTTTACTGCGCTGACAACAGGCATTCTTTCTGCCGTTTGGGCTTTTGTTGCTAATCAATTTGGGTTATTAAGCTGGGCTGGTTTTTTAGGGTGTACCGCTTATTTTGCTTATCCTAAGGAAGGCCTTAAAGGATTGGCTGTAACCATTGCGACAATGATGAGCGGTGTTATTTGGGCACTAGCAATTATTTATGGTAGCAATTTATTTAACGATACTTCAATTTTAGGGTATGCCATTACTGGCGTGATTGCTTTTGTGATGTGTATTCAAGCTAAAAGTACCTTACTCGCCTATATTCCTGGTACTTTTATTGGTGCTTGTACTCTATTTGCTGCTCAAGATAATTTACCTCAAATTATAATTTCATTAATTGTTGGCGTGTTATTTGGTTACTCAATGAAAATGAGCGGGCTTTGGGTGGCACAAAGATGGCGTACGGCGTAGTTAAAAACATTTAACCATCAGAAAAGCTGTTTATAACTAACTGTTAAAACAGCTTTTTATTGATAACAGCCCCGTTCTTCAACAAGGGATGATCATCGGGGTTCCTGCTATGGGATCAGGAATAATTTGGCATTCCAAATCAAAGACTTGCTTAATCAACGCTTCATTAACTATCGCTTGTGGCTCACCTTGAGCGACGATTTGCCCTTTTACCATCACCACTAAATTATCAGCATAGCGACACGCCTGATTTAAATCGTGTAATACAGCAACAACAGTACGAGCTTGCTCCCGATTAAGTTTACGAAAAATATTGAGCAGTTCTATTTGATAAGCGATATCAAGGTAAGTTGTTGGTTCATCTAACAGCAAAATATCCGTTTGTTGTGCTAACACCATAGCAACCCAAACTCGTTGGCGTTGTCCTCCTGATAAAGAATCAACCGTTTTATCTGCAAATTCAGTCACACCCGTTTCACGCATTGCTGTATCTACAGCTAATTTGTCGTCCTGGCTCCATTGGTGCATAAAGCTTTGATGTGGAAAACGGCCTCTGGCAACTAAATTTGCAACCGTTATTCCTGCTGGCGCCTGCATTGTTTGAGGTAACAGTGCCATTTGACGCGCCAAGACTTTGGTTGAAAAATCAGTTAATGGCTGATTATCTAAAGAAATATACCCTGCTAACGGTTTGAGCAATCGACACAAACTACGCAAGAGCGTTGATTTTCCACAACCATTTGGCCCAATAATAACAGTAACTTGCTTATCAGGGATCGTTAACGAAATATCTTGGCAAATTGTTGTTTGTTGGTATCCCAGCTTTAAATTATGAGTTTGTAGTCGATTATTATTCATTACATTATCTTTCTTAATTTAATTACGACACATCATCAATATAGGTGATGCATTCACATCACCCATTTAAGATTTAATGACTAAAAACGAAATTCTACCGTTGCACCAAACATACGTGGACGCTGGTAAATAGCGGTGTCTTTATTATTATCAGGAATAAGAATACGTTTATCAGAATCAAATAAGTTCTGAGCAAACAACGTCGTTCTACCCCATTTAAAGTTATAACCCATCTGTAAATTAGCTAGCCAGAAGCTATCTACTTTGCCGCTTTCTGCATTATTAGCTTGAGAAAAGTAATTTCCTGAAAACTGTACATTACCACTCACATCTATAGCTTCTGTT
The DNA here is from genome assembly GCF_001654965.1 of Proteus hauseri ATCC 700826. Classification (GTDB taxonomy): domain Bacteria; phylum Pseudomonadota; class Gammaproteobacteria; order Enterobacterales; family Enterobacteriaceae; genus Proteus; species Proteus hauseri. The sequence goes on along the minus strand of NZ_LXEV01000007.1, from coordinate 4,965 downwards.
AACTGATATTTAGCGCCTATATTCGCCGTGTAATCAGGTGCGCGCGCTAACTCTTTACCTTCAATACCACTATTACCAAAATCTTTTATTTTAGTTTTTAATAAACCCACACCGGTATTTAGCTCTAAAGAATCAATAGGTTGATATGCGACAGTTAATTCAGCACCATAAGTCTCTACTTTTTTCGCATTACGAATAGTGGTTGAATTTGGTCCTAAATAAAACGGCAACTGCATATCTTTATAATCGTTATAGAACAAGTTAGTCATCACGCTAAGTTTGTTATCAAGCAAACTATTACGAGTATATAAACTATAGTTCCAAACATATTCAGGGGAATAAACATAAGTAACGATAGGGCTGCCAATAGTGACACCAGCACCACCTCCGTTATAACCACGCCCTACGGCAATACCAACTGTTTGGTTAGCTGCCGGTTTCCATGCGAAATCTGCTTTAGGTAAGAAGGTGTTATAGGTTTCATCAAAATCGATAGCAACTGTTTTGCTACCACCATTACGAGTATGATGTTCACGCTCAAAACGTCCTGATAAAGTGACATCTATTTCAGGAAACAGAGCATAATTTAATGAACCATAAGCAGAAGCCGTTTCGGTTTTATCATCAAAATAACTTCCACCGAAGATATTCACAAACTCATCTTGTTTAGCGTGAAAATAACGTAACCCAAAAATTCCACTTAATGCTTCGCTATCTGTTTTAAAACGTAGCATTGGCTCAAATTCAAGCTCTTTCGCATCAATATCCGCACGCGGGCTTTTAGCTTCAGTTAAACGTCGAGTCGAGAAATCAGTATAAATTAATGTATTTTCGACACTTAAATTATCGCTAGCTTCCCATGTGGTATTTAAAATACCGCTAGTTGTTTTACGTTTAATCACAGGACGAAAACGTGGTGCAGCGTCAGGCGCTAAATTACTGGCCATTTTAGCTTCGTTTTGTGGCGAACGGCTATCGAGATGACTTACTGTTAACTTAGCTTTAAAGTCTGGATTATCGATAGAGTCGTAAAGTAACTTACCGCGGAATGTATTTGAGTGAATTTCTCTAGGATTGCCTGACGGTGAGTATTTGTCCATATGCTCAAAACTTTCGCGTTCTTGCCTTTCAGCAGTAAAACGAAATGCCAGTTTATCTTCAATTAATGGTCCTGACGTCATTACAGCATATTGACGAAGATCTTGCTGACCCGCGCCTATTTTTACCGCATTTTCCCAGTAAAAGGTGGGATCCATCGTTTTGACTAAAATGGCACCTGCTATCGCATTACGGCCTTGAATATAACTTTGTGGATCACGGAAAATTTCAACAGTATCCACATCCCATAGTGATTGTGCGCCATAGCCAAACTCATTATAAGTAAATGAACGACCATCAACAGAAAAATTCACACGAGGACGAGTACCACCAAGAAATGCAATTGCACCTTGAGCAGGTCCCGAACCATCAACACCACGAATAGCAGGTAATGCATTACTATTACCGTTATCAACAACGTTAGGCGTCATTTGTAATAACGTATTAACGTCTGCATTGGGTGTTGCTTCTATCTTTTTAAAATCATATACCGTGACACTTGAACCCGTGTCATAAATAGATTTATTCAGTTTTTCACCCGTAACAATCAACACATCTTCATTTTTATTATCGTGCTTTTTGTTCTCTTGAGAAATTGCTTCTTTAGGCGTCTCTTGTGCATTTACATTGGGTGAGACCACCCAAAGTGTGCTTAATAAAGCAGTTTGCACCACCGTTGTTATCGTTGTTTTTTTTGCGCGTAGAGTAAGAATACCAGACATGAGTCTATACCTTTCATGCGATTCGCATGCCATTAGGCGGTTAAAAATACGCTCATCACTTTCCCAATTTTTAATTTATCGTTAGGCACTTATATGAAAATACTATGCCTTTTTAACGACCATCCCATTAACTCATCCATAAGTTAGAAAATATTTACTATATTTATTATTATTTACGCATTATATATAATGCGTATCATTATTAATATGTAATAATAATCATTATCAAATTATATTTTATATGTTCTCGTTAATAACCATAAAAGATAAAGCCCACCAATAACGCCCGTCATTAAACCCACAGGCATCATTACGTTAAAAGGTAAGCTTTGAGAAAGCACATCGGCTAAGAGTAAAAGCAGTGATCCCATTAATGCAGAACCCATAATAGGAAGCTTTCCTGAATGACTTAAACGAATAACTAACTGAGGCGCAGCAAGGGCAACAAATGCAATAGGCCCGGCACAAGCAGTTGCTAATGATGCCAATATCACAGCACTAAAAATCATTATCCATCTCACTCTACCGACATTAACACCCAACTGTTGTGCCATATCATCACCCATTTCCATTAAAGTGAGTGATTTAGAATAGAAAAAGATAAGTGGAATTAAGACAAATAATCCAATAAAAGCGGGGTAAACATGCTGCCAAGTACGAGCATTAAGAGAACCGGCTAACCACAAATTAGCGACTATAGCGTTATCAATATTACCTTTAACTAACAGTAAACCATTAAAAGCATGTAATACGGCACCTACGCCAATTCCGATAAGGATCATGGTATAACCCGACATTACGCCATTTTTTAATGACAATAGATAAACAACCAACGCGGTTGCCATTCCCCCGACTAATGTAGAAACTGCAATTTCAGGAATTGAGCCGTTAAATACAATAATCTGCAATAACGCCCCCGATGCGGCACCAGTTGTAAAACCAATAACATCAGGCGAACCTAAAACATTACGCGAAATTGACTGAAATATTGCGCCAGAAATACCCAATGCAGCACCCACACCAATTGCAGTAAGTAGTCGCGGTAGCCTAATATCAATAACAATTTTTTCTTTAATACCACCTTGTGATTCACCTATCACAATATTAATTAAAGTGGGTATATCTATCGGAAATTTTCCTGTTGTCATCGCTAAAAAAGCCAACAAGATAACCAATAAAAATAAAAGAGCAGCCACAATAATATCGCGTTGGGAGAAGACCCAAGACCAAGTGCCAAACTGACAGATTATTTCGTTGCTTTTTAATTTCATAACGTAATAATCCGCCAGCGTTTAACTAAATAAATAAAGAAGGGCCCACCAATAAGCGAGATCATAATACCTACACTAATTTCACCAGGAGTGCCGATAAGTCGTCCCAAACAATCTGCAATTAGCATAATTGTGGCGCCAATAAGCATCGACATCGGTAATATTCGGCGGTATTCAGCACCCACTAAACGACGAGCAAAATGAGGTGCAGTTAAACCTAAAAAACTAATTGGCCCTACCGCTGCTGTTGCACTACCCGCTAGCAATACAATAGCGAAAGCAGATAACAGCCACACACGATTTTGATTAGCCCCTAATGCATGGCTAACATCATCACCTAATGTCACGATATCCAATGCTCGAGTTAACGAATAAGCAATTACACTGCCTATCGCAACAAGTATCGTTATGGGATATAGCACATCAAAACTTCGCCCTTGCAGTGAACCCACAACCCAATGGCGAAATTGATCAAATACTTTTTCATCACTATTAACAGTAACTAGCTGTGTCATTGCCAATAAAACAACAGAGAGCGCAACACCAGACAGCACCATTCTGATAGGATTTATACCGTGTCTTACACCGCCAAGTAGATAAACACCGACACCCGCCATAAATGCGCCAATTAAGCCAAACCACATATACAAAGTGACATCAGTAATTCCCGTTAATGCAATTAATGAAACTATCGCCACCATTGCGCCCGCATTAATACCAAATAATCCCGGATCTGCTAACGGGTTACGTGTCAATGCCTGCATTAACGTTCCGGCTCCGCCTAATGCAATACCAATAACGATAGCCAATAAGGTACGAGGAAATCGTAAATAACGAACTAACAAGTGCTCACTGTTAGTCGCATCAAAAGCGATAAAGGCATTCCATGTGGTTTCAATTGAAACATATCGACTACCCACAAATAAACTCAGAACAGCAAAGGCGCCCAATAGGAAAATCGCTCCCCTTATTCCCCACTTAATAACATGCTGAGAAGCAGACATACGTTATGACTTATGCTTATTAAAACGCATCACAATATCGCTAATTATTTCTTGCGCACTGTAGTAGTCGACCCGAAATGAGTTAGCACCTAAGCCATAAACTTGTTTTGTTTTAACAGAAGGCATATTGGCAAGAATAGGGTCAGCCATAAAAATATCTGCATCTTTAGCTGTACCACTTAATAAGAATGTTGTTGGTGCCGTCAGTTGTGTTAAATGTTCATACTGGGCCCAAACAAAATCAGAAACGGGTTTATCTTTCGGTTGCCATGCCAAATCAGCACTTTCGATAGAAAAGCCAAGTTGTTGTAATAATATTGCATGAGGACTCGTTTTTAATGAAACGGGATTAACCGTTCCAGCACCAAAATAAGAGATAATGTTGACATTATCCGTTGGTAGTTGAAGTTTTGCTTTGCTGCTAACAACTAAGTCATTAAATTGTTGTAACAGCGCTTTCGTTTCGTTTTCTTGCCCTGTCGCTTGCGCCAATTGAACCGCTAAGCTTTCCCAACCTTGTTTACCATAATCTAAGACGATAGTTGGTGCAATTTGTTGAAATTGCTCAACTTGAGGATAAACAGTATCACCACCGTTAATTGACACTACGATTAAGTCTGGTGCTGTCAGATAGGCCATTTCTAAAGAAACACTACCTGCCGACCATAACTTTTCAACGCCCTTATCTTTTGCCACCTTATCCCATTGAGCAAAAAATTTACCATTTGCAGCAGTTGAACTCGCAATCACAGGTGCATCCATTGCTAATAATGTGCCAGTAATAGAAACCGATGCCGATAATATCCGCTTAGGTTTTTGTTTAATTTCAACAGTAGAACCATCAACACTGGTAAAAACACGAGGCCAAGA
>NZ_LXEV01000006.1 GCF_001654965.1 Proteus hauseri ATCC 700826 | reverse complement strand
TAAATTATCAGCACCAACAACCGTGGCATAAGCAACATTAAAAGAGGTAGAAAATAAAAGTAGCAAAAAAGTATATAAGAGCGATTTAAACATGACAGATTTCCAAGTAAAGCACGCTTTACTCTAATGTGTAAATATTATTGTTAATGATAATCACAACCAATATCATTAACAATAAGCATTTATAAGTTTGCTATTGGAAAAATGAGAATAAGCGCACAAAAAACACTTCGCATAAGTTTTGTTTCAATACTTTTTACCTTTTTTATCCTTCATATTTTTTTATAGGCTAATTAAACAATAACTAGCTGATCTTTTTTAAGGTTGTACTGATGATACTTTTGCGTCAAAAAAGAAAGCTCTAAATTATCTATTAACGTTTAACGGATTAATTAGCTCAATCTCAACGAATAGAATAATGGAATCAATAATCTCGACTTAGAGAAGGATCCTCATTTATGTATTTAAATAATTTAAATGATTTAAAAATTGCCATTAGCCCTTCATCTCTACCTATCAACAAACCTTTAAGCTGTATTAATTATCAAGATTTAAAAGACGGTATGTTGGATATGATTAACAGTAACAACGACACGTTACCTTCCATTGTGGAAGATTTTAATCAGCAAGATCCTCTTAATGCCCCCATTGTTGTGGGTGAGGTTGTCGTTGGTCATATTATTGGTTTAATTCCTGTTGCTGGTGGCGTGTTATCAAAAATAACCTCAGCCCTCTTTGGTATGATTAATAAAAATATGAAAGATGATTCATTAGCAGAACAGATCATTGCACATGTTTCTCAAATTATTGATGCCGAAATCACACAAAATAACATTAAGATTATTAAACTTTCTATTGAAGGTATTACTAGCGTTTATCAGCTTTTTTCTGACTCACTCAATAATTATCTTGAACCTAAAGTCTATTATTCAAATAAACAACAACAAGATTTACGAGATCAAGTTCTTAATCGATTCGATGATGTAATCGCTGCAATTATTGCACAGCAACCATTAATTTTGAATTTAGCGCAATCGGCTGGATTACCTTTTTATTGTCACAGTTGTGCACTGTTTGTTGCGGCACATAGTGATATTTTAACTAATAAGAAAGCGCTTGACCTTAAAGATGATTATTTTACAAGTAATTTAAAAACCCTAAGAGATAACATCGACAAATTTAATACCAATATTCATAAAGCAATTTATCAACAAACCTCACTCATATTTAAAGATGATTACACAAAATGTAATACATTTTTATCCGGTATTTATACATCGGGGCTCTCTTTTTACCAATCTTGGATAAAACGTAGTTTTGAAATTGAATTTTCAACACCATTAACGCGTTGGAATAGCCTAGAACTTTATGGCAAAGATTATAATTTTGATTATCAAAAAAGCTATTATCAAATGTATTTAGATATAGGACGAGATATGTTGCAACGTACATCGATGTTACAAAGTATTGAAACCTATTCGCATATTGATGCTGTTATTCGTATTAAACAAAACTATTTAACGACTGAAAAACAGCCTAATCATATTCAATATGAAGGTTGTTATGGTGTAACGGGTGATAGCCAAGATGTATTAAAAACAGAAATATTTTTCCAAGCTGATAGTAATAAAAGCTATTTATCACCCACTCAATTTTTGCCTTCGGTACGTTATATTTCAGACACCCCTTGGGGGGCATTAAAATATATGGTGCTTGATGATGTCAATAATCAAAGTTTTTCCATTGGACAAGGTAACCGAGAGAATAAGTCCTATTTTAATCTTCCTGGCTATTGTTTTAATGGCCTTAATCTTTATATGAGTCGACATAATGGCAAGCAATGTCACGATGACTCTGGTGCATGGCTAACAGAATCAGGGCCTATTTTTCGTTTTTATGATGGCTATGGAGCCATGTCATTAGAAATGGAGAACAATTTACCCATTAAACAAAAAAGCTATGAATTGGATTTAAACCATGGTTTTGACCCGCAGCTCAGTAATGCACAATTTGCCTATGTCGATATGCTTGTAGGTAAAAACTGTATTCTACTTCATCAAGATGCTGTTTTTTGCCTACCTTCTGATGGCATTATAGGAAAAAGCAGTACACCACAACCTTTGATTATTTTATTGCAATGCGCAAATGAAAGTGAACAGTTACTATCACTATCAATTAGAACAGGCAATGCTTCAAAAGGTACACTTGTTGCTTCTGGTGATTTTTCTTTAGGCCAAAATCAAGACAATATTATCTATAAATTAACGCCACTTATTAATCATCCTATCAGTAATAACAAAACGTATTTTCGGACTTATCAATTAGCGTTAACTTACATTTTAACAGGTAGCCAAGAATCAAATCTGTATCTTCATTTACATTTTTCCAAGCCTGATACCTTATTAGCCGATATAACATTGCTATTTTAAATCGCAATCTCACTCTAAAAAATACACCTAAACAAATCGCAATATGTTTAGGTGTTACTTAACAAAATAATTAACGTAAATTAAAGTGAAGTGTGACGATGAGTGAATTATTTACATCGTCTGGCTTAGGGCCGATTGGCTTAACGCGTCTTACCGCAGCAATAGCAGCATTATCTAACGAAGGAATACCTGAAGTATTTTCAACAGCAACGGTTGAAATAATACCTTCATTAGTTAAAGACAGACGCACCACAACATCGCCTTCGAGTAACATGCGCTTTGCTTTGGGTGGATAACGTTTATGCCGTTCTATTTCTTTACGCAATAAGCTCATATAATCACTTTCAGATTCACCTTGCCCAATACTATTTTCGTTTAATGCTCGGCTTTTTCCCGCTTGAGAACTCGCACTATACTCTGTAAAGCTGGCTAAAGTAGCTGGAATCTGGGTTTGTAACTGCTTACTTTTTGGATCGGCTTTTTCAAGTGGTCGGGGTTTGGCTTGTTCCTCTTTAGCTGGTCGCTGCTTTTTAATTTCTGTTTGTTGTGGTTGTAACTGTGGTAACGGTTTTTCCTTTGGCAATATTTCTGGTTTTTTGTATTGTTGAAGAAGTTCTCCTGTCTCAACCACGGGCACAATAACTGGTAAGTTATCAGAGTGATATTCAATAATTTCTTCTTTTATTATCGCGGATTGATGCTGAGGTGCTGAAAATGTTACTTGATACACGGATAACGTATTTTGTTGTTGCTGAGTAATATGATGTGCACTTTCTGTCACCAAAACAGAACGTAATAACTCACTAAAGAGCATCCTATAGATAAACGCGACGCCAATTAGCCAATAATTAAGATTAAGTGGTTGCCTAACAGAAAGTGCAAACATCAAAAAGCTCCTAATATATTTTCATTAAAATTGTGCGGTAACACCTAATTTAATTGTACGTCCTGGTGCTGGCATACCCGAACGCGTTAATGGGTCGATGTAATATTCGTTTAGTAAATTACTACCTACAATTTCAAAAGATAAATTGGGGGTATGTTGATATTTTAAATAAGCATCAACAGTAAATACACTAGCCCAACGCATTGGATTATTATTATTTCCATAAAATATATGGGGTAATTTTTCTTTTAACCATTTCTCATCTTTATTTTCCACTTCAGAGGAATATAAAAATCGGCTACCTATTTCTAGTGTATTATTGAACCAACGAGTACCAATATGAAGATTAGCCGCATATTTTGGTTGAATAGAAGTACGTAAAAATCCACCTGGATATCCTCCTGTCATGCAGGTTTTTATATCTAATAAACCTGAAGGATCAAAGGAGCTATATGCATTTTTATCGCATACTTTATTTTTATGGTTATAAACTAAAGCTGCATCCATAAAAATAAAACCATTATCGAAACGTGCTTGTAATTCTAAACCTTCTAATATTTGCTTTTCTAATTGCCTCATTTGCCAAAATGAATCTCTATCGAATACATTTTCAATATTGGTTTTAAAATAATTAAGTTTAATATCAGCGTGATGCTCTACATTGAGCCAATCAGATAAATCAAGCACAACACCAAGCTCAGTACTTTTTGCTCGTTCCGGCTTTAATTTAAAACCGTAATAACTCGCTTTAGAGCCTGAAAAACCACTCGTATCTTCAAATAAACTAGGTAAACGTAGTTGTTCAGTATAACGTCCGTAAAAACGCAACATATCACTGGCATAAATAGTCGCTGAAATTAATGGTGAAAATGCGCCATGATGATAAGCAGGTTGAGGTGAAAAACTATTTTCTTCTTCAATATAAATTTCTTGTGGTTTTATTAACTCCATCTCATATTTATAAACAAGTTCTCCTGTTGTTGGATGAGAAACCTTTTCTTGCATATCTAAATAACCATTTAAAAGGATATTTTTACTTTTTAATAGATCACCAGTTTTATTATATAGCCAAACAATATATTCCGTTATCATAGGGATCTTGTTTGATGACTCTATTTGCATATTTCCTTGCGCATCACGAATATAATCATTACGTAAAAAATCCACCTGTACTCTTCTTACTTGATTATCATTAGCAACAGCATTCTTTATCTCTTCTGATAACTTTTCATACTCTGGATAAACAAACTTTGATTGTTGAAAATTACGTATTTTTTCATTTAACTCAGGGTGACGCCTATAATTTTTAAACTCTTCAGGTAATGTTTCCACATCAATTTTATTAATAGCACGGTAATATAAATATTCTTCAGAATTTAAAACTCGCTTATAAGAAACAATATAACCTCGAACTGGTGTTTTTTTCTCATAACCCGTTACTCTATTACGACGTTTGTTATTTAAAAAATCATCATTTAACCGATAATAGTTATATTTTCCACCCGCATTAACAGCTAACCAAGAAAGTGGTTTCCAATCGGTAAATAATGCTAAATTAACTTCATGACGTTGCCCGCCACGCCCAGCGGTAACAAAATCAAAACCTGCTGGCACATCAATTTCATCATTATCTAATTTTTCAAATTGATAGTTACTTGAAAATGAAATGGAAAATTGAGGTGATAATTTAAATATCGAAGATAAATCAATACCATAACGATTATTTTCTTGGTAAAGAGAAGCTGTATCAATAAAACGGACGTCTACTTTTGTATCCCATTTAGATAAATATTTTTCATCATAATCAATTTGCCGAGATACTCTAGGTTCACCACCACGAGTATTTGTATGTCCAGATGTTAAGTTACCCCATAGCCGTAACAGTAAATCCGCTTTATTATCTTCTGGTTTATATTGATAGGTTAATATTCCCGCCTGTTGATTAATCGTTGCTAATGGCCATTGAGTTACTAAATTTTTTTCATAACGAGCCCACTCTAATCGTAACGGCATAATATCGCCAAACAGTAAGTCAGTGTATCGGTAATTAATGGAAAAACGGTGTGCTGATTCAGGGAATAATGTCCCTTTGACTAAAAAAGAACGATTACGACTAGAGGTATTAGGAACTTCATTACCGGGACGATAAATATGGGCAATAAAAGGAACATAAGGTGTTAACCTTACTTTATAATCTATTGAATGGATAGATTCCATTTTATCGGTTTCGAGATAGGCTTTTGTATTTCTTTTTCCTGCTAAATAATTTCCTTTTTCTCGTAATGCATAAGCAAATAATAAATTAAAATTTTCTTTTTCAAATCCAACGCCTAGACGAAATGAGTGATCGCGAAAACTCAAAGCTTTATTTTTTTGAGGTGTTATTTCTAAGGCAGGATCAATAACTCTTGAACCATAATGATAAAAATAAGGATGATTACGGTAATCTCCTAGCATATCTAAATAAACTTCTTTATATCGTGTAGCGTTATTACTAATATCCCCTTTAAAGTTAATCCCAAAAGAGTCACCAATAGGCACAATATCTCGAATATCTAGGGTTTTTATTGCAATACCACCACCAATACCTGTTTTCATATCTGGGGTTAATGAAGGGCCTTTTTCAATATAGATACTACTAATCAGATTAGAATCAATATAGTTACGATTAGAGGCACCACTATACCCACGATAAACAGTAATCGCTTGCTCTGTCCCATCAACAGTAACAGGGATTCGCCCTTGTCCTTGAATACCGCGAATATTCGGGTCAAGTGCCCCACCATTACGTGCTTCACCACTATAAATCCCTATCGCACTTTTCAATAAATCAGCGGGAGAAACACCTTGGTAACGTTCTAGAAGCTCTTTGCCTAAATAAACGTTAGAGACATCTTTTTCATAAACTTGCGCATAACCTTGTTTATCTTCTTCTGATTTACTTTTCTCATTATTATCTGAAATTTGAATATGCCCTAAATCTGATTTTTTATCTTCTGCTCGTAGATAAAAACTAGGAGTTATCAGTGATATCGCAATCACTAAAGATAACAATTTTCGTTTCCGAAAAAGCATTGGGTACATTATTTTAACCTATCCTTTTAGTTAATGAAGTTATTTATTTAATTAAAATTGTTTTTCTAATTTAAATATAACTTCCTGCTGCTGATAGCTATATAACCACGCTACATTGCTTAAATTTCGGGTATAACGTAATTCCGTTACAGGATAAAAACCCCAGAAAATAGGTACTTGTTTTTTAACAACAGCAGATAATGTAATTTCATTATCTTTTCTTTTTTTCTTTAATAATGGATTATAGTTATTAAAATAATTAATTCGATAGCGTAAAGATAAATCTATATGCCATTGCAAAGGCAGCTGTGAACTAACCCCTATTTTTATACCATATTGATGGTGATTTAATAAATTGTTTTTTTTCCTATTTTCTTGATAATTTATTTGACTGAGTAATAGTGAATTTTTGTTTAGATTATATTTAAGAGTAACAATAGCAGATAATTCTTTTGTGTTTAAATTCATTAAATTATCTCTATACTTTATATTTTTATAATTACCAGAAATATTAATAGCATGTTTTCTTAATAAAGGGATAAATAAACTTGAATTTAATCCTATCGATTGATACTCATGCTGTTTATCTCGCACTTTTATTTCATAAAATGGTGATAATTTAAATTGATAATGACTATATTGATACTGATAATTAAATTGAGTATAAAAATTAACATAATTGTTGTCACGATAAGAGAGGTAATCCATATATTGAGCATGAAAATAAATAGAAACTGAGTGTATACGGTTAATAATATAAGGCTGATAAAGTGAAAAAAAATGTGAAATACCTACAGAGCCTTTTGCTCTTCCCCCTTTTCGAGTTACTTTAGCAAAAGGTATATCAGAAACTATCTGCTCTTGATAATCTGAGGCAAGATTAATGTTGTCATTATATATAAAACCAAGTTGATAGAACCTACTACTATAAAAGTAAGGTGATAACTTAGCTTGGTAATAAGCTACTTTATTATTAATACTTTTTGACAAATTATCTGTTTCAGATAATTTTTTTAGTTGGTTTTTAGCTTTAATATAATCTTGTTGATAGAAATAGAGATAAATTAATCCTATTTGTGCTGGAATAAAATCAGCTTTTTGTTTTAATTGCTGCTGATAATAAAATTCCGCCAATGAGAAATGACTTTCAGCCAATGCTAACTGCGCTTTAGCGTAATAAACCAATAGCACTTCATGCCGTGGTAGCTGCTGGTAATGTTGTAATAATACTTCTGCATCAATCCAACGTTGTTGCTGTAGGTTATAATAAAGTTGTTCACCTATAATGGATACATCATGATTAATTAACAAGTCTAAAATAGGATTATTTAATCTCTGTTTCGCCTCGCCTATTAATGGAAAAAATATAATGCTAGTTATAAAAAAAAATCTTATTAATTGCCACAAATAATGCATAGCATTTCCTTATTATTAAATATTCTTATTCCATTAAACCCATATTTTTATAAAAAAAAACAGATAACCTTATTCAGATTATCTGTTGCTAATAGACAGCCTAATAACCACTAATACCACTTTAAGAAAACAGATTTCAATACTTAAAATAAGAACACCTTATTGAACGGAATTAATTACAATATCATTTCTATTACTCTGTTGATTCTGTTGATTCTGTTGATTCTGTTGATTCTACACTTTCAGTACTATTTTTAGTTCCACCAAAACCAATATCTTTAGTATGGTCTGAACTAAACACCATAATCCCGGCTAATACATTAGCTTCTTCACCAAAAAAGGCACCTTCAACACCTCCGGATGTTGTACCTTCTTTTGCAGCAGCAGAAAACGTAACTTGGTTATTGGTGGTATAAAGATTTCCACCTTCTAACTCAACCGTGCGTTGGCTATTCGCCAATGAACCTTCGATTTTCTTTTGTGAAAAATCAACATCAAACGTACCTGAAAGTAGGTTACTACCGCTGTATTGGCTAATACCCGTCACCGTATAAGTGGCGCTATCTGTCGGTAATGTGGTTGTCACATCTTTACCAACATAATAGGTTTGATGAGTGGCATCTGTTACTGAGGTAGTTTTTGCCCAGTCACCAAAATAGACATTAGCATCCGTGATTTTAGCAAAATGAAAAACGCCCATATTACTGTGACTTGAGGGAGAATTAGCATTAGGTTGGATAGTATAAACACCATGAGTATCCGCTCCACCACTCATTCTTGGCGATGTTAGCGAAACAAAACCAATTTTTTTTCCACCTCCTACTGTACTAATACCAACACCAGGTTCTCCACCAGGCATTTGATGATCACCACGTTGGATAGGATCACTTGCCCCCACTTCCATCGTTGTTAAAGAACCACTTTGATTAGAGTGAATGCCTGCCTGTACAGCACTGACGCTAAATAATACAATTAATGTAATTGATACTTTATTCAATATATCCATAGTAATTTCCTTATTATCTTTAGGGTATAATCACTTATTTTAAAATAAAAAAAGTAATTATATAATTAACCTATTTCTTAGGTTTTATTTTTAATAAAATTAACACCCACCGCCATTTATAATTTAATTAAAAGTCAATTTAACCAAATTGTAAATAACTTTTTTAATAACGTGCATTTTAATTAACCCTGCTTAAGTTATGGTGATAAACTTAATTCTATGTTTTAAATTATCTTTTATTAAAACAGTTAATAAACAGGTTATTTATTTATTTTTATTTTTGTGATCAAACTCGCAGTTATTATTTTTAATTACTTTCATTAGTAATAAAAAGTAATATAAATCAAAAGAAAACCATTAAAAAGTTAAATAAATAACAATAAGAAAGTTAAGTTTAAATTAAATACTTATAATATATCTATTTCTCTGGATATTAATTCTATAAAGATATCAAGATCTTTATTTTCAGTATTATCATTACAAATAACACCTATTTTCCATTGAGTATACATACCAGAAAGTGGTAATAAGGTGACTCTTTTTTTGTCGCATAATAGCGCAGCGCTTTTAGGCACAAATGCCACACCTAACCCAGCAGCAACAAGAGATAACTAAGTTTGAATATTTTGTGACTGCTGCAATACACAAGGCGTAACTTGATGATACGTTAAAAAATTATCTATTTGCTGATAAAATCGCCTCCCTTTTTCTGCCATTAATTTAATAAGCCTTAGTTTTTCAACATAATGTAATGGATGATAATCAATCTCTAGCACCGCAATATTTTGCGTAGGTATTGCTAACATTAATCGCTCTTCAGCTAATGCTATACCTTTTAATGGTTCTGGTACTGGTAACTGAGAACAGGCCAGATCAAGTGTGCCAGCGATAAGTTTCGCTTCCATATAATTAGAAGGCATATCTTTAATATTTACAGCAGTATCAGGGTAACGCAGATTACATTTATCTAATAAAGGTGTGATAAAACTTAATGCACAAAGTCCAAAGCCAATATTTAGAACTACTTTTTCAGGTGATGCTAATTGATAGGCTTTTTTTTTAAAATGTTTACTTCACGTAATACTGATAATGACTGATTTAATAAATATTGTCCTTCTTGAGTTAATTTAGTTCCTTATCTCCCATGCTGAAATAACACCACACCAAGTTGAGATCCTAATGTTTTAATCTGTTTAGTGAGTGCAGGTTGACTAATAAAAAGACGCGATGACGCTTCACCAAAATGTCCTATTTCTGGCAATACAAATGCATTCAATAAACAAGCACCCATTAATTATCAACCTTAAATTATTTTGTATTTTATTATTTTATCACAAAATAAATAAATAAAATTTATATCTAATAACATCATATGAGTAAAATACAGGCGGAGAATAACGTTAAAAATATTTTCTCGCTAAAAATACGTCTTTCGATAACCATTTGGAATGAAATATATTGACGGCTAGAAATAAAGGGATTCTTCCGCTTTATTTCAGGGAATAACAACTTTATTTTCTGGCATCATAATGACAATAAAGGAGTGTTTATGTCAGCTAAATCCCTATTTATAATTCTTTCATTATTAGGATTATCTTTCTTCTGTTTTGCAGAAAATGGTCTTGTGGATAGAACATGGACAGCATCTGGCTTAGATTCTCAAAGTTATCGACAAGCATTAAGACAACCCACAGCAAGTTCTCGTTACACACTTTTCAATATCACGCCGGATATGCCCGTTCCTGGTGGTTCTAGTCATGCAGAACCTCAAGGTATTCGTTATATTGCAATGAAATATGGCCCTTATGGCCAACCTGAATATTATAAAACCTACCAAATTATGTTTACTCACTATTCCAGCAACGGTACTCGTAAAATTCGCTATTTAGGTGAGTTATATACTGTCGTTGGCGATATTTATTTAGTCGATCCTTTTGCTACCACTAATGAATGGCAACGTGGACGTAGCCAAATTATTGAAGAATATTATGAGATATTAGATAGCCACGGAAATAGAACCGGGAAAGGGTTACGTTTTCATAGCTGGGATAGACCTATTAGCGTAACCAAATGGTCTACCAATTAATATATTCTTAATTTATATTTTTTTATTAATCATATCTTAATGTGATTACATTTTTTTATTTTACAATAAAAACATTGATAACATTCGAATATGACTCTAAATATTAAACTGATAAAAAACTTAGAATAAAAACCAATAAAAATATTTTTAAATATAAGGTTAACTAATCTCCTACTAACACTTGGTTTTTATTTTAAATCATTTTTAAATCTTTTTTTATATAAAGCACATCTATTATCAATATATTAATTTACTGATATATTAAAATAAATATTAACCTATGAAACTATTAGAGTATTATTTCAAACAATTACGTACTGTTTTAGTATCTGATCAAAGCTATTTAAAAAATAAATTTATACGTAATTTAGGCTATCAACCAAATTTCATTATACCTTCTTCCCTTAATGAGAAAATTAACGCTCGTATGCTTTATGATAGAAATCCTATTTATACTCAATTAGCCAACAAGATAAAAGTACGAGATTATGTTACGGATAAAATAGGTAAACAATATCTTGTACCTATTATTAAAAACTACGCCCATCCAAATGAAATAATATTAGATGAACTCCCTCCTCGCTTTGTTTTAAAATGTAATCATGACAGCGGTAGTGCGATTATTTGTCTTGATAAAAATAACTTCTCATTAGAAAAAGCAAAACAAAAGCTCTCATTTCATTTAAAACGCAATCTTTATCATGTTACTCGCGAATGGCATTATAAAAATATCAAACCACAAATAATTTGTGAAGAGTATATCGACCTCTTTAACACCCAGAGGCCAATGGTGCCAACAACTTGCCGAATTCACTGTTTTCAGGGAAATACGCACTATGCTGAAATCGATATCAGCGATACAAAGGGCCATAAATATATCAATGTGTATAACACTCTTTGGCAGCTACAGCCCTTTACTTTAGAAGCTCCCAATACGCCAGAGCATATTGAAGTACCTTCTCAATTTCACAAAATGCTCTCACTAGCAGAAAAGTTAGCACAAGGTTTTATTTATTGTCGGGTAGATTTTTTAATGTCAGAACATACGTTGCTATTTAGCGAAATAACATTTACTCCAAATGCAGGACGTATACCGATTAAACCCAAAGAGTGGGATTATAAATTAGGTGAACTATGGTGATAAAAAAATAAAAAATAAAATAGGTGCGAAGCGATTACATTAAGCCATTACACCTATTTTTGAATCTGTCATTCGCTTTAATCACTCAGTCGTTGAGGATGAGTAAATATCGTTGCTCGCCCACGACGACAGAACCCCACCAGCGTAACATTATATTGATTGGCAACTTCGACAGCTAAAGAGGTTGCAGCCGAAACAGCAAATAGAATTTCCGTACCACACATAGCTGCTTTTTGTACCATTTCATAACTTGCTCGACTTGAAACCAATACCGCACCATCAGTCCATTCTTTTTGTGCTTTTAATCCTATCAGTTTATCAAGCGCCACATGACGACCCACATCTTCACATCCACCTTGTATTTCACCTTCTGGTGATAACCAAACAGCAGCATGAGTACAGCCGGTTAATTCACCGATCTCTTGTACTGCTTTCATCTGCTCTAGCGCTTTATCAAGATGAGAAAGTGAAAAAGTTTGTGTAAAAGGTAATGGCGTAATTGGACGAAAAATCTCTTCTAACTGTTCTGTTCCACAGATGCCACAGCCCGTACGTCCTGTCATATTGCGGCGGCGCTCTTTTAATCCCATAAAGCGCCGGCTCGATAGTTCAACCTGAACTTCAATACCACCGTTACAACTTTCAACAATTTCGATACTGCGAATTTCATTAGAAGACTCTATAATGCCTTCGGATAATGAAAATCCGACAGCAAACAACTCTAAATTTTTAGGGCTTGCCATCATAACAACGTGAGAAATTCCGTTGTACACTAATGCAACAGGAACTTCGAGTGCAATAAAATCGCCCTCTTGTCTGTTAAGAGATCCTTTGTGTTGCACAATTGTTTGATCTACGCCAATGATTACACGTTTAGTTAACAATTCTGTCGATTTTGTTTCATCCATAAGATGAATTCCTAAATTTATTAATACATAATAACAATATGGGTAAAAGGATTTTACACTACCTTGCAGGCAATGAACCTGATCCTGTTAATGATAACGGGAATAAAACAAGAATCAGCTCCATTTTCGTGAAGAAAATCAGAGTCAGTAAAAGCAATGTATGATGAGGAGAGACCCCATGCAGGTCAGCAGAAGACAGTTCTTTAAGATCTGTGCTGGCGGTATGGCAGGTACAACGGCGGCTGCACTTGGTTTTGCACCAGCGGTTGCGTTAGCAGGTTCACGCCAGTATAAATTACTACGTGCCCGCGAAACCCGAAATACCTGTACGTACTGTTCTGTCGGTTGTGGACTATTAATGTATAGTCTGGGCGATGGCGCGAAAAACGCAAAAGAAACAATTTTCCATATTGAAGGTGACTCAGACCACCCAGTAAACCGTGGTGCACTTTGTCCTAAAGGTGCAGGTCTGGTGGATTACATCCACAGTAAAGGTCGCTTACAACACCCAGAATACCGTGCACCCGGCTCGGATAAATGGGTGAAATTATCATGGGAAGAAACTTTTGACCGCATTGCGCGCTTAATCAAAAAAGACCGCGACGCAAATTTCCAGAAACTCAACAAAGAAGGTGTTGAAGTCAACCGTTGGTTAACAACAGGTATGCTTTGCGCCTCAGCAGCAAGTAACGAAACTGGGTTTTTAACTCAGAAGTTCTCTAGAGCACTCGGTATGCTCGCTGTTGATAACCAAGCGCGTGTCTGACACGGACCAACGGTAGCAAGTCTTGCTCCAACATTTGGTCGCGGTGCGATGACCAACCACTGGGTTGATATGAAAAATGCCAATCTTATCGTCGTTATGGGCGGTAATGCGGCAGAAGCTCACCCTGTAGGTTTCCGCTGGGCGATGGAAGCTAAAATCCATAATAAAGCCAAGTTAATTGTTGTTGATCCACGCTTTACCCGTACTGCGGCTGTTGCGGATTTCTATACGCCTATTCGCTCTGGTACTGATATTACTTTCTTATCCGGCGTGATTTTATATCTGCTAGAAAATAAGAAGTATCAAAAAGAGTATGTAGAGGCTTATACCAACGCCAGCTTGATTGTGCGTGAAGATTATCACTTTGATGATGGTCTATTCAGTGGTTACGACCCTGAAAAACGTCAATATGACAAAACGACGTGGAACTACGAGATGGATGAAAATGGTTTCGCAAAACGCGACACCACATTACAACATCCTCGTTGTGTCTGGAATCTGTTAAAACAGCATGTTAGCCGTTATACGCCTGATGTTGTAACTCAGATTTGTGGTACACCAAAAGAAGATTTCTTAAAAGTTTGTGAATATATTGCAGAGACCGCAGCGAAAGATAAAACAGCATCTTTCCTGTATGCATTAGGCTGGACTCAACACACCGTGGGTGCGCAAAATATTCGTACCATGGCGATGATCCAATTACTGTTAGGTAATATGGGTATGGCAGGTGGTGGTGTTAACGCACTGCGTGGTCACTCAAATATTCAAGGCTTAACTGACCTTGGTCTGTTATCTCAAAGCTTACCAGGCTATATGACGCTGCCATCTGAAAAGCAGACTTCATTAGAAACCTACTTAGCAGCGAATACGCCAAAAGCAACAGTACCAGGACAAGTAAACTATTGGGGTAATTATCCGAAATTCTTCGTCAGTTTAATGAAGACTTTCTATGGCGATAAAGCCCAAAAAGATAACGAATGGGGCTTCTCACTGTTACCTAAGTGGGATAAAGCATACGACGTTCTACAATATTTCGAGATGATGGATAAAGGTGAAGTGAATGGCTATATCTGCCAAGGCTTTAACCCTGTAGCGTCATTCCCGAATAAGAACAAAGTGATTCGTTCATTATCAAAACTGAAATTCCTTATCACCATGGATCCGCTCAATACTGAAACTTCTTGTTTCTGGCAAAACCACGGTGAAGAGAACGACGTTAAAACAGAAGAGATCCAGACTGAAGTATTCCGTCTGCCTACTGGCTGTTTTGCTGAAGAAAACGGTTCTATCGTTAACTCAGGTCGTTGGTTACAGTGGCACTGGAAAGGTGCAGATGCCCCAGGTATCGCACTGAGTGATGGTGAAATTCTATCGGGTATTTTCCATCGTTTACGCCAGCTTTATAAAGATGAAGGCGGCGCAATGCCAGAACAGGTGTTGAGTATGACTTGGGATTATTTTGATCCTGATAATCCAACACCAGAAGAAGTGGCTCAAGAGAGTAATGGTAAAGCCTTAGTAGACTTAAAAGATGCTGATGGCAATATCATTGTTAAGAAAGGTCAACAACTTAGCTCGTTTGCTCAGTTACGCGATGACGGTACAACCGCAAGTGGTTGCTGGATCTTCGCCGGTAGCTGGACACCAGCGGGTAACCAGATGGCTAACCGTGATAACTCAGATCCATCTGGATTGGGTAACACATTAGGTTGGGCATGGGCATGGCCTCTTAACCGCCGTATTATTTATAACCGTGCATCGGCAGACCCACAAGGTCAACCATGGGATCCTAAACGTCAATTAATCGAATGGGATGGCAGCAAATGGACGGGTATTGATGTACCTGACTATAGCAATGCTGCACCGGGTTCTGATGTTGGTCCGTTTATTATGCAACCTGAAGGTATGGGTCGCTTGTTTGCTATCGATAAGATGGCAGAAGGTCCATTCCCAGAGCACTATGAGCCAATTGAAACACCATTAGGTACAAATCCATTGCACCCTAATGTCGTTTCTAACCCAGCAGCCCGTATCTTTAAAGATGACTGGAAAGACATGGGCAAAGCGGAAGAGTTCCCTTATGTTGGTACGACTTATCGTCTGACTGAACACTTCCACTTCTGGACTAAACACGCATTGTTAAATGCAATTATTCAGCCACAACAATTTATCGAAATCGGTGAGCGTTTAGCGGCAGAAAAAGGCATTGTTCAAGGCGATATGGTTAGAGTCAGCTCAAAACGTGGTTATATCAAAGCGAAAGCAGTAGTCACAAAACGTATTAGAACCCTACAAGTCGATGGTCGTAATGTGGATACCATTGGTATTCCTATTCACTGGGGCTTTGAAGGTGTTGCAGTTAAAGGTTTTATTGCTAATACGTTAACGCCATTCGTGGGTGATGCAAATACACAAACGCCTGAATTTAAAGCGTTCCTTGTTAATGTGGAAAAGGTGTAAGGAGATAAATTATGTCACTGCAATCTCAAGACATTATTCGTCGCTCTGCTACCAATTCCCTTACTCCCGCACCTCATGTGCGGGATTACAAGGAAGAAGTAGCAAAACTTATCGATGTAACAACGTGTATCGGCTGTAAAGCCTGTCAGGTTGCTTGTTCTGAATGGAACGATATTCGCGATAAAATCGGCACTAACGTTGGTGTTTATGATAACCCAACGGATTTAACA
>NZ_LXEV01000005.1 GCF_001654965.1 Proteus hauseri ATCC 700826 | reverse complement strand
TGCGGGTTTGTATGATCCACAAGGTGTAGGTGGTACACACGTAATGTACGTACTTCATCATGCTGATAAACCCAATCTATATCACGGTTTACCAGAAAATCCAGAAATTAGCTCAACGGTTAAATTCTGGAAAGGTATTTGGAAACCACTGGCTGCAGTTGGTTTTGCTGCCACTTTTGCAGGTGCAATCTTCCACTACTTAGGTGTCGGCCCTAACCGAACGACTGAAGAAAATGAAGAAGAAGCGCTTAAAGAGATGGAAGCATCTTCTAAAACACAGGACTCTGTGAATAAAGAGGAGCAAAAATGATGAAGAAGAAAAGCGATAAAATTCTTCGCCATACCGCATCAGAGCGTATTAACCACTGGTTAGTGGCGATAGTTTTCGTATTCACTGCAATCAGCGGATTGGGTTTCTTCTTCCCATCACTGAACTGGTTTATGAATATTTTAGGAACGCCAGAATTATCGCGTTTACTCCACCCATTTGTGGGTAGCGTGATGGCATTCCTCTTTATCTTTATGTTTTTCAGATACTTGAAGCACAACTTTATTGATAAAGACGATTTAGTGTGGGCTAAAAATATTCACAAAGTACTGCAAAATGAAGAAGCGGGTGATATTGGTCACTACAACCTTGGTCAGAAAGGAATTTACTGGACATTAAGTATCAGTCTTATTCTGCTGACAGTAAGTGGTGTTATCATTTGGCGTCCTTATTTTGCTGATTATTTCTCTATTCCAGTTATTCGTATTGCATTGCTAGTGCATTCACTCTCAGCAATCTTACTGATTATTACTGTTATTGTTCATGCTTATGCCGCGTTTTGGGTTAAAGGCTCGATTCGTAGCATGGTTGAAGGCTGGGTTACACGCGGTTGGGCTAAAAAGCACCATCCACGCTGGTACCGTGAAGTACTAGAAGAAGAGAAAAAAGAAGAAGAGAACAAGCAGTCACAGAAATAAGGCACCAATACTCATTTCTGAACAAACGGAGGCTGAAGTATGCCTCCGTTTTTTTATTTTATTCTCGTGTTTTTTCATTTTTTTTCGGCGTTAATAATTAATCGTGAAAAAAAACAATAACATGATCTCATCATTACCTACTGTAATGGCTTCAAGTAAGTTTTTGATTTATCCTGATGCCAACAAAAGTAAGTAATAAACTATAAAATTAATGATTATAGGAAGATAGAACGTTATGAGTATTCGCATCGTTCCTAAAGAGCAATTAGGCAAAGAGCAATCAGAGAAAAGTATTAGTTTTATTCCACCAGTACTGTTTCCTAATCTAAAAAATCTCTATCAACGCCGTGCTGAACGTTTTCAAACACTCGCAAAAGATAACCCATTCGCGGATTACCTCGAATTTGCAGCTGAGGTTGCTAACGCGCAAGAAAAAGCGCTACATGATAATCCTCTAGAGCTCGACTTAGCACCACTGTTAACGCAGCAAGCCAATAAAGCACCTTTGGATAGAAAAACATTTCAGCGCACTAAACACTGGCATAAATTACTAACATCTATCATTGCTGAACTTATCACTGTAGTGCCTGAAAATGCGAAAGTTGCATTAGAGAATCTGTCAAAAGCCTCTGAAAATGAGCTTGAAGAGATGGCAACGGCATTACTCAACGATGAATACTCAAAAGTTTCAGCAGATAAATCTGTTTTTATCTGGGCTGCTTTATCTCTTTATTGGGCACAGCTTGCGGCCAATATTCCGGGTAAAGCGAAAACAGAATACGGCGAAAACCGTCAATTCTGCCCAGTTTGTAACAGTATGCCTGTTGCTAGCATGGTACAAATCGGCACAACCCAAGGTTTACGCTATTTACACTGTAATTTATGTGAAACCGAGTGGCATGTTGTGCGCATAAAATGCACCAACTGTGAACTCACAGGTCAACTAAACTACTGGTCGCTCGATAGTGAAAAAGCGGCGGTGAAAGCAGAAAGCTGTGGTGATTGCGGCAGTTATCTGAAGATTTTATATCAAGAAAAAGATGCTAATGTTGATGCGGTAGCTGATGATCTGGCATCAATTATTCTTGATGCAAAAATGGAAGAAGAGGGCTTTGCCCGCAGTAGTATTAACCCATTATTATTTCCGAATGAATAATTATTAGGTAATAGCATGACAAATGATACGCGCTCACTCTACAGCCAACTGCCGTCTATCGATAAATTACTGCATCAAGTCGATATTCAAGCGCTCATCGCTTCTTATGGGCAAACATTTATTGCAGAGCACTTACGAAAATTACAAGAAGAAGCGCGTATCATTATTCGCCAAGAAGGTAGCCTTCCGCAGTGGCATAGCCATTGGGCTGATGAATTACAAAACCGTATTTCTCAACAACGAAAATCATCGATTAAACCAGTGTTTAATTTAACAGGCACTGTACTACACACGAATTTGGGTCGTGCATTAATGGCAGAATCCGCCATTGAAGCTGTAAGCCAAGTTATGCGCTCAGCTGCCACGTTAGAATATTCACTTGATGGCGCTTCGCGGGGTCATCGAGATCGCGCTGTTGCTGATTTGCTTTGTGAATTAACAGGTGCGGAAGATGCTTGTATCGTTAATAACAATGCAGCAGCTGTTTTACTGATGTTAGCAACCGTTGCCCCAAATAAAGAAGTAGTGGTTTCTAGGGGAGAACTCGTTGAAATTGGCGGTGCTTTTCGTATTCCTGATGTAATGACACAAGCTGGTTGTACTTTAAAAGAAGTGGGCACAACCAACCGCACACACTTAAAAGATTACCGCAACGCGATTAATGAAAATACGGGATTACTGATGAAGGTACACACCAGTAATTACTGTATTCAAGGATTTACTGCCGAAGTTCATGGCGAAGAACTCGCGGCACTTGGTAAAGAGATGGATCTACCTACTGCTATCGATTTAGGTAGTGGCTCTATGACCGATTTATCACGCTTAGGTTTACCCGCTGAACCTATGCCGCAAGACTATTTGCAACAAGGCATTGATCTAGTGACTTTTTCGGGTGATAAATTATTAGGTGGTCCACAAGCGGGGATCATTTTAGGTAAAAAAACGTGGATTGAGGCTATTCAGCGTCATCCTCTTAAACGTGCATTGCGGGTTGATAAAATGACATTAGCGGCATTAGATGCCACTTTACGCCTGTATCAACAGCCAGAAAAAATGGCTATTGAAATTCCGACATTACGTTTGTTGACTCGGACACAAACAGAAATTAATGATATGGCGCAACGGTTATTGCCTCATTTTCAGGCATATTATGGGGAATATTACCATATCAACATCTCCTCATGCGCTTCACAGATAGGTAGTGGTTCATTACCTATTGAAAGCTTACCGAGTGTAGCACTGACATTTGAAGCCAAAGAAGGAAAAGGCAGCCAATTAGAAACATTAGCTGCGCAGTGGCGTCATCTAGAAAAGCCCATTATTGGCCGTATTACAGAGGGTCGCTTGTGGCTTGATCTACGCTGTCTTGAGGATGAAAATGCATTAATACAGGCACTTTTACTATGATTTTTGCTACAGCAGGTCACGTAGACCACGGAAAAACCACATTAATACAAGCTATTACTGGCGTAGATACGACTCACTTACCTGAAGAAAAAAAACGTGGCATGACAATAGATTTAGGTTATGCCTATTGGCCTCAACCTGATGGTACATCTATTGGTTTTGTTGACGTTCCTGGGCATGAGAAATTTCTCTCTAATATGCTTGCGGGTGTTGGTGGTATTTCTCACGCTTTACTTATTGTGGCTTGTGACGATGGTGTTATGGCACAAACCATCGAACATGTTTCTATTCTTCGCCTTGCTGGTTGTCCTCAAGTTACCGTTATTCTTACAAAAGTAGATCGCGTCTCAACACAACGTATTGACGAAGTTCGCCAACAAATTAGTGATTTTTTAGCAAATTTAGGTTGGCATGATGTTTCTATGTTTATGACGTCAGCACCCACTGGCGAAGGAATTGCTGAATTACGCGATTACTTAGTTACCTTGCACCAACAAGAGCAACAACACCCTCAATGGCATAAACGTTTTCGATTAGCGATAGACCGTGTCTTTAGTATTAAAGGGGCGGGATTGGTGGTTACAGGCACCGCACTTGCTGGACAAATCTCCATTGGTGAAACTTTCTGGTTAACTGGTGCGGATAAACCCGTCAGAATAAGAGCTCTTCACGCTCAAAATCAGCCTGTAGAAAGTGCGGGAGCAGGTCATCGTATTGCCATCAATATCACAGGAGATATTAGTAAAGATAATGTCTCTCGTGGTGATTGGTTACTATCACAAGAACCTAATTATCAGGCTCACAAAGTATTAGTGAGTTTAATAACAGATGAACCATTAAAACATTGGCAATCTGTTCATATTCACCACGGAACACGCCATATTACGGGGCGGGTTTCGCTGCTTAATGACGCAAGTGATACGCCACAATTAGCTGAGCTTATTCTCGATACACCACTTTGGTTGGTGGATAACGACCGCCTTATTCTTCGAGATATTGGTGCACAACGCACTTTAGCGGCTGCAAAAGTTTTACATTTACACTCTCCACGCAGAGGGAAACGCCAAGATGAATTTTTAACCTGGCTATATGCGCTTGATAATGCAGCTGATGAGCGTGAATATTTACAATTATGTTTACCCAAAGGTGAGTTATTACTCAGTCAATTTTCTTGGGCTCAACAATTAACAGATACGGCACTTAATCAACTTTTATCTACTGTAGATATAGTGTCAGCGGCAGGCGTTATTCTTTCTCAACACAATGCGCAAAATGCTAAACAAAAACTATTAAATACCCTTGAAGAATATCACCAACAACATAATGATCAGATGGGTGTAGGTCGTTCACGATTAAAACGCATGGCATTGCCAACTTATCACGATGAAATCGTCTACAGCTTAATTGAGCAATTGTTAAACGCAGGAGCCATCAATCAAAGTCGTGGCTGGCTTCATTTGCCATCACATGGTTTAGCTTTTTCAGCAGAACAAGATGCGTTGTGGCAAATAGCTAAAGTTTACTTTGAGCAATCAGAGCCTTGGTGGGTACGTGATCTTGCTGATAAAATGAAAAATGATGAAAAAATTGTGCGTTCTTTATTACGCAAAGCCGCACAGTTAGGATTAATAATTCCTATTATCGCAGATCGTTACTATACTCATAAATCCATAGAACAATTTGCATCCATCATCATCAAATATAATGAAACCAATGGTAGTGTGACAGCGGCAGATTTTCGTGATGAATTATCTGTTGGGCGCAAATTAGCAGTACAAATTTTAGAGTATTTTGATCGCACTGGATTTACCCGTCGTAAAAAAGACCTCCATATTCTACGGGATAAAGGATTATTCTAATTACTGGTTTTATCCTCTTTGGCTGAATACCCTATTCAGCCAATTTAAGGTAATCCCCTGCGATATTTGTAATAATCTCATCATAATAACTTGTTACTATGCTCGGAAAGAGATATGAAAAAACTATCAGGGTACACATACCTTGCACTAATTCTTATTGCTTCTCTATTTATTGTCTTTGAGAAAGCTAATCTCATTTATACTGCTTTACTTTCTGTTAGTGCTTATTTCATCCTATTCGCCATCTTTTTTATATTATCAGCTCGTTACTTATTTGCCGCAGTAACAACAGGCACACTGTTTATTATCATTAAGTTTATTAGCCAACTTAAGGTGCATTATTATAAAGAACCCTTAATGTTCTCTGATATTAACCTAGCCCTTGATAGCTCGAATCTGGGTACCTTAGGCCATTATTGGGAAGCGGGTGTTGCGTTAATAGTAATGCTAATTTGGTTACTGATTAATATGTTGGTTTCTTGGCGCTTCTCTAAAAAATCTAATTTAAAATTACGTATTAGTGCAATCTTACTAATAGTTATTGGATTAATATCAGCACATTTCACGGTGGAAAAATGGCAAACAACATGGGAAGGAACATTACCTGGCGGTAAAGGAACAGTAACTAATTTAATCATGTCTGGTTATCAAACAACCTATTCTCCACCTTATTACAGTGAAAAGGCAGATTACTTTCTTGAGAAAGCAGCCAATATCAACCTGCCAGAAACACAAACAGCAATAAAACCAGATATTGTTGTCTTGCTACAAGAATCCACCGTAAATCCAGCTATTTATCAATTCAATAAAGATGTGGCTTTACCCGATCTGTTTATGTTTAAAAAAGATGAGGGTGTTAGTGCACAAAGCCCATTACGTGTACAAACCTTTGGCGGCGGCACTTGGCTTTCTGAATTTTCTGTATTAACAGGATTAAATACAGATGACTTTGGTTCACGTAAAAACTCCGTTTTCTATTTTGTTGTAGATAACTTAAATGAAAGTCTATTTCGCCAACTAAAATCTGAAGGTTACTACACTGTATTGCTGACACCATTTAATCGTAGCGCTTATCACGCTGGATATGCTTACGGAGAAATGGGAATTGATGAAATTATTCAACCTCAAGAACTAGGATATCCCGGAAGTTTAGAAGAGAATTTATGGACTATCTCCACAAAAGATATGTTGGGTTATCTTAAAGAGGTATTAAAAACACACACAGATAAACCACTATTTGTGTTCTCATTAACCATGTATGAACATGGCCCTTATAATGAATCTCATAGTGATGATTATCAAATCACAGGCCAAACAGAAAGTAGTAACGCGCCGGGTAAATTTAGCCACTATATGGAAAAAATTATTAATAGTGATCCTGCTATAGAAGATTTTTCTCACTTTGTTGCTCAACGAGAAAGACCAACGTTATTTCTCTATTTTGGTGATCATCAACCTAATATTGAGTTAAAAAACTATCAATCTCAATTTTCAGATCCTGCACATATTACTCAATTCACATTACGCGATAATCTAACCCAAGGTGCTACTTTATCGACAGGTGAATTAACAGATATCAGTTTCCTTGGTGGAATGTTACTTGAGCGTGCGCGTTTACCTTTATCACCTTTCTATAAAGCAAACATCCAAATGCGCCATTTATGTGAAGGTAAATTAAATGACTGTGAAGATGAAAAACTGATTAATAGTTATAAAAACTATATTTACCAACAACTCAAGGTTGCAGGTGAAAAAGATTAATAGGTTCCTACACCTTTATTTAAAAAGGTGATCGAGGCTATAAATCTTAAATGATTCACATTAAACCAAATAAAAAGAGAGGCTAATCATTAGCCTCTCTTTTTTCATCTGGTATATTTTTACTCAATAAAACCTAAAACATTTTATTTTCGAGTCGCTACAATCACACTAGATGCTTTAACTAATGCTAATACATCGCTGCCTTTGGCTAATTTCATCTCTTGTAGACTTTCATTAGTAATGACTGCTGTTAATTCTAATCCTTTAGCAGTTTCTAAATGAATAGTTGAATTAACAGCACCTTGTGTAATTTGAGTAACTTTACCCGCAAATTGATTACGAGCTGAGAAATTTAAACCACAATCAGGCAGGGCAAGTACAACCCAAGGGGCTTTAATTATCGCAATAGCTTCACCTTCTTTTTTTATTTTTAAGCTATCACAGCTTTCTTTAGTGATAATTGTTGCTAGTTTTTCACCATGAGCTAACGATAAAATCACTTCGCTATTTACCGCACCTTCAATGATATCAACAACTTTACCCACTAACTGATTACGTGCTGAAACTTTCATTTATCCACCTTGATTATTGATGAAGAGTAACTTTAAAGTTTATTTCTAAAATTTAAAGTTACTTTAGCATAGATAATATTAAATAAAGTATTCGTGGATCATGATTTTTAATAAAAAGATACTTAATAAAACATAACGTTATAAAAAAAAGAGACAGCGAGACATATATTTTGATAAAAAAAACAATACTAATCTTATTTTTTATTATATTTATTCTTTAACTCATTAATAATTTTTGTTTCAGCTATCTATCTTTTATTTATAAAAAATAGATAGCTGAAATAACCTTATTATTAAATACATTTCAAGTCATCTATTAATTAACCTATTGATATAAATATATTTATTGTCCATTCTACGCAAATGCAGCCAATAAATGCAGTGCAGAAGAGTAATAATCTGTATCTTTACTTAAATCGACATCTTCAATTACTGTTTTCATAGTTAAATCACGTACAGCTTGCATACCCGGGGTTAGGTTATATTCAGCTTTTTCTTTGCCATCAATACTTACCCATGCAGGTGTAGTATATCGATCAAACTGCTGCCAATATTGTATAAAAGGCTGTAACGCTAATTCATCGTGTGCCCATGCTAAATAAATAGGGATACGAATAGCATCAAAACTAAAACGAGCAGGCCATTTTTCGCTGGGCATTATTTTTCCATCGGCTTGCAAACTAACCCAATCCGTTGGTAATTGATAATCACCAAACTGCATATTTCTTAATAAAGATTGGCCATCATTAATTAATTTTTTCCAGCGAAGATCATCGCTATGGCGATAAAAATCCTTCCAAGCAGGAAAAATAAAATACGAAGGATTTATTGTAATTTCTTCTGGTGTTTTAAATCCATTAATACCCGGAAGTAACATCGTATAATTTTGTGCATTAATTAATGTATGTTCTAAAATAGCATGTTGAATAGAATCTGATGCCGAAAGATAACTTTCATCATTCCATTTCTCACCCGCTTTTAATAATGCCCAAGCAATTAGAATATCACCATCTGTTGCATTATTAGGATCAGGTGTATGTTCGCTATTTTCAGGCTCATAGCGCCATTTAAATAAACCTAAATCACCTCGATAAAGTGATGTTCTCGTCCAATGCCATAATTTAGTAAAAGTTTCACGATCATTACTCATTACCGCCATCAGCATGCCGTAACCTTGACCTTCTGAATGAGAGATATTTTGGTTAGCACTGTCGATAACACGCCCATCATCCGTAATATAACGCGCTTTAAACTGTTGCCATCCTGCCGCGGTTTCGACTGCTTGTGATATTGGGGAAACAACAAACAACACCCCAAAAACCAAAAAGGAAAAGAATAAATAATTTAAACGAGATAAGTGCCTAATGGACATGGTTTCCAGCTCCTGCTATTGCCGACCGTATATTAATTTCGGTCGGCATATTGCATGTTATTACAAGATAAAATTAAAAAATTGCGACTACATTTTTTTCGCTACTGATATCTTCAGTATCTTCTATCGCTTGTGGTAACAGCGTTTTTTGGCAAAAGTCCTGCATCCAAGCAGTAAACTCTTCTTTTAATGCTGAGTTGTGTAATCCATATTCTACAAATGCTTTCATATAACCTAATTTATTACCACAGTCGTGAGATTTACCCACTAAGGTATAAGCTTCAGCGACTTCTTTTTTCAATAATAATTCAATAGCATCAGTTAACTGAATTTCACCGCCGACACCTGCTGGTAAGCCATCTAATAGCTCCCAAATTGCCGCAGAAAAGACATAACGACCAACAACAGAAAGATTAGAAGGTGCATCTTCAGGATTTGGTTTTTCAACAATACGACGCATTGGAGCCCAATTTCCTTGTGGACAAAAAACACCTTTACAGTCCACAACACCATATTGCTGTACTTGGCTCATAGGTACAGGTTCAACCATAATTTGGCTACGTTCTATTTTCTCAAAACGTTTTATCATTGCCGATAAGTTGTCATGTTTAGGATCACAATAATGTGGATCCAACAAAACATCAGGCAGTAAAACAATAAAAGGATTGTCACCAATAATAGGGTGAGCGCAGCAAATAGCATGGCCTAAGCCTAATGCATGACCTTGACGAACTTGTATAATCTTAACGTTCTCAGGACAAATAGAGCGAACCTCTTCTAATAATTTATTTTTAATACGCTGTTCTAGCATATTTTCTAATTCAAAACTGGTATCAAAATGATCCGCAATTGAATTTTTAGAAGAATGAGTCACCAAAATAATTTCTTCTACACCCGCTTGAGCACACTCATCTACGATATATTGAATTAATGGACGATCAACAATAGGGAGCATCTCTTTTGGGATTGATTTTGTTGCAGGTAACATACGAGTACCTAATCCAGCAACGGGGATAACTGCTTTCATCATAATATAATCCTCAAATAGATATTTTATAAACTTAATAGATCTGTATTTTTAAATGACATTATAAAAATTCAGTAATAAAACGGTGACGTAATTTTAAATATACTTATCCCTCTCTAAATAGAGATAAAAAATCCACCACATAAATTATAAATAGAAATTAATTTAGATTAACTTAAAAACCAGAATAGAACCCATATTTACCCCCACCTTTTTCTTTAATGGAATACAATGTTTTATCCGCAGATTTTAATAATTCAGAAAGTGTTTTTCCATCTTTTGGATATTCAGCGATACCTAAGCTAATTGATGGTGTTAGTATTTTATCTGAATTAATTTTTATTGGTTTATCTATTGAATTCCATAGTGATTCTATTATTTCTAATAGAACAATAGAACACGAGCGCAATCCAGATGGAAAAAGAATAGCAAATTCATCGCCACCTAATCGGCCACAATAAACTTCTTTTGATTCTAATTTTAATAATCTATTTGATATTTCACACAGTACTTTATCACCTGCATGATGGCCAAATTTATCATTAATTAATTTAAAATTATCACAATCAATAATACCGAGACAAAAAGAAGATGGATTTTTAATATTTAACCGCTCATTTTCAATTTTTTCGACAATACATAATCGGTTAGATATTCCTGTTAACGAATCAATATAACTTTTACTAAATAACTCTTCTCTCAATTCTACCTTATCAGTAATATCCAAACTAATAAACACATAATGAGAAATTATATTATCCGTATCAAAAACAGGAATAATACTAATATCTTCCCATTTATCTTTTTGCTGATTACTATTATTGCTTGCTTCTAATCTAAACACACCTTTCGTTTTATTTTTCTTACAGTTATTTATTTTATTTTTATCAATTAAATAAAATAAATTATATTTTTTATCTTTGATATTTTCGAAACAAACATTATTAAAATGACAATATTTTTCATTGGCATAAACAATATTACCTGCTGCATCTGTCACTATCATCATAAAAACATCATTGGTAAATTGCTTCATCAATAAGCATTTAGAATTATCATCATTAAATATTATTTCATTCATTTTTAACCTCCAATGCTTATTAATAAAGCATACGTTCTATTACTCAGCAGATATTTGATGCGCATAACGGAAAATAAACACATCTTTTGCATCTGTAGATTGGCGATGAACTTGCATTTTTTCATTACCGCCTTGGTGCGATAACCAGCCTTCATATAATCCTTCTAATACGCTTGCACTTGCTGCTCGCCACTGTGGATCATCTTTACTTTGTGTAAAATGAGGCCATGCACAATGCACTAATAACAGTTCACTCATTGCGGGTGAAATAGTGACAAATCCCCATTTAAATAACGTTAATACACGATTAATATGAGATTCAAGCAATTGAATATTTTCACTTTCAGGTAAAGGATAACGTAATGCCATTTCCTTACCGATAGTTTTTAATTTATTTTCTGCGGTTGAAATATCGTTATCATTTAGCACTTGGAAAAATAATAACTGAGTTAAATCTTGCCAGCCGCTTTCAAAAGGTAATTGTAAAATATCACTATCATGCTTATTCATTATTTATCTCCTCTATTATTTAGATAGAAAATCTGGTGTATATTTTAGGTGTAACCACATATTATCTTCGGCATAATCACCTGAAGTATCATGTGAAATACTGATACCTAATTCAGATTCTTTAGTGAGATAATATTTTGCATCTAAACCTAATCGATAGGTTATATTTGTTTCATCTTGTTCTTCATAATGCGATTTAATACGAGGATCTGAAGCGTTATGTTGATTTAAATTATCTTGCATATAAGAGTGTGTAGGAAAATAGTCGCTACCTTTTTGTTTATAACTTTGTACACCAACAGCACCATTTAATGAGACCTCCCCCTTATCAAAACGACGCGTATAAGCAACAGGTAATGAAACTGATACATAATCTTGTGGACTGAAATATCCACCATGACCTAATGAGAAATAGTTTTGGTTATTGCTAAAGTTCATATAATCAACATGAACACCTGCTTTTAACTCTTGCTGATCGTCTTGATAAAATTTTGCATATGAACCGATCCAAGCTTTGACTTCCTCGTTACTTGAAACACTTTTACCGTTATAACTGTAAAAACCACCACCAGCATAAGCACCAACTTTACCATCATCCCACGCATATTGAGCACTTGCGCCATTACGTGTTACGCGACCCCAGCTTTCTCCTGTTAATGGATCAGTACGTCCCATATAAGAAAGTAAACTGTCTTTAATCGCTCTGCGTTCAGCGGTTAATGTTAACTGTCCATTTTGACCAATTTTAGGTGAATAAGTAACACCCCCAACAACCGTAGCTGAGTCTTGATTGATTGGTGTTGAACCTACATCAAAGCTGACATCATCTTGTGATAAGCGTAAACCTAATTCAACACCTGATGCACGTTGGCTTCCTGCTTCATCCGCATTAATTTTGGCTTTTTCATTATTGTTATCACTATTTTTCGCAAAGCGCTCAGCATGTTGTAATTGGCCCGAGCCAAAGCGGTTTGCTCGTTCTCCAGAAACAGCGCCACTGGTCATAGAAACGGGGGTAACATTAAATTCCCAACGGAACTCTTCACCTGGAACACTAGAGATACTGATTGGCGCAGCTATTTCGGTAACATTGGATAATCCTTTATCACCATTACGATGACGAACAGCAACCCCCCCTTGAACCCAAGGTGAAACTTTTTCTTCTAATTCATGAATAGAACGTTGAACAGAAGCCATCTCTTTACGTTCATAAATGGAATTCGCGATAACACTATTATCACCATGAATATCGCTAAGCTGCCCTGCCGAAGTTTTAATGACACCTGTATTTGAGGTTCCTCCCGCTGTATTTTGCCATTGTGCACTACGCAACAATGTAAGGGCTTTGCGGTTTTCACCGTTTAATTGTGCAATTTGAGCTGCTTGCAACAAATAAGCAGGTTGTGAAGATGCAGGAAGTTGTTGCAATAACTGTTGTGCTTTTCGGCCATCTTTTTGTGCTAGTGCAACTTCTATTTGAGCCTGAATAAGTTTGCTGTCTTTGCCTTGCTCTTTTTCTAAATAAGAGAGAATTTTATTAGATTGATCCGGCATTGATTGTGATAAATAAACGCGACTTAATGCCATTAATAAATCAGGATCATCCGGCGAGGTATTTAATGCGCCAACTAACGTATCGTAAGCGGCTTTAATTTCACCTTTTTCACGCAAATTATCAGCTTGTGCAATTTTAGTGTTCACTTCTAAACGTTTTTTATCAGCAATAGATGTTTCTTGCTGTAATGCAGGATCATTAATCAAGCTAGTTGCTTGTGCATAATGGCCTAACTCGTTGAAAACATTAATGTGACCCGCGTAGTTACCAACAGAACCTTTTGTTCCTTTGGCAATATCATTTTCAATAAGTTGTAACGCTTCATCATTTAAGCCGCTGTTAACCAACTTTTCTGCCAATTCTCCAACATCATTTGGATAATCAGCAACCTGATTAATCAATGGACGCAATGTATTACGTACCGCAACAATATTACCTGATTGACGATAATGTTCTGCTTGCGTCAATTGACGATAAAAACGAGCACGTTGTAGTAACTCTTTTTCAGCTTCAGTTTGTTGATTATGACTATTTAGCAAATTAAAAACTTTATCCCACTGTTTTTGTTCAGCATAAAATAGTGATGCAACATAATCGGTATCGCTATTTTTGCGATTTTCTAACTGTGAAATAATATTTTTTGCACCAGCACTATCACCATCAGCAGCCATTAAACGCGCTAAATCCAAATACACCCAATTATTTTGCGGGCTTTTGCGTTGAGCCTGAACAAGTAATTGTCTAGCTTGAACACGATGACCATTTTCTAATGCTTTTTGTGCTTCACGACGTAGTTTTTCTGAAGGATCAGTATTCGCCGTTAATTTTTGACGTAAAGAAGCTGATTGCTGAGTAACTAACTGCTCTGCTTTACTATTTTGGCCTTCTTGTACCAATAAATAATAGTAAGCTGAAACTACTTTTTCATTACGACTATTTTGTTGATATAAACCCGCAAGCAATTGATGAGCCGCAGGCAAGTTTCCTTGTTTACGCAATAAATCGGCTTGTAATAAGTTAGCTGATAATCCTTTCTCACCGCTTGCTCCAGTGAGAGGCGATAACTTATCTAAAGCCTGTTGGATTTGTCCTTGTTTGGCATGTTGTTGTGCATCACGCAACTGAGCGTAAAAACCCGCATCATCAGCTTGTTGTTTCCATTTGCTGCCTTGATCACCACCAGAAAGTGCCGCTTGATTCAATAAACGCTGCCCTGTTGCTAAGTCGCCAGAGCGTAAAGCGGTATAACCTAATCCAGCCAGAGCTTGTGCATCTTTATTGTCAGCAGATAAAGCCTGTTTGAAATAATTTTCGGCATCTTTCAATTTACCTTTATTTAATGCTTCATAACCTGCTTGACGAGCATTACCTTGAATTGCACTTTGGAAATGCTCTGCAATTGCAGTATCTTTAGGGTTTACTTGTAAATACGCTTTATATAATCCTTCATCATCAGGACGAACATTAAGCCATAATAATGCTTGGCGAAGCCCTTTATTGGCAGATTCATCACCTGAGATCTTACTTAAAACAGCAATCCCTTCACGGCGAGTCTCTTCGTTATAAGTTAATGTTAGTCCTAATGCTTTCTGCGTTTCTTTATTATCTGGCATTAATGCAGCACGTTGTTTTAATCCAGCAATAGCTTGTGGCAACATTGCAGGAATACCCGCCATCGTTTGATAATATTCAAGAGCCACTGTTTCAGGGGGTTCATTACTCACAAATAAACGCTGATAGGCTTTTATCGCTTCTTCATGTTGCCCTTTTTTAGCTAACTCTCTGGCATAACCTAATTGCTGATCATTAAATTTTGATGATCGGATGTTTTTTAATCCCTCAATACGCGGATCTTGAGGCGCTATTTGTACAAGCTTTTCACGCCAATAAGTCGCTTGCTTTTCATTACCTTGTTGTGCAGTAAAGAAAGCC
Source organism: Proteus hauseri ATCC 700826 (assembly GCF_001654965.1). Lineage (GTDB taxonomy): Bacteria > Pseudomonadota > Gammaproteobacteria > Enterobacterales > Enterobacteriaceae > Proteus > Proteus hauseri. The sequence goes on along the minus strand of NZ_LXEV01000005.1, from coordinate 33,907 downwards.
ATTAAATAGAGCGCATCCTGATTATTACTTTCCATAATCAGTACTTTTTGCAACGCCTCTACTGCACGTTCATCGTGTGCTTTACCATGCCAATAGTTAGCTTGTTCAATTAAAGAACTAACAATATTAGGATCTGTTGCTGTTGCTTGTACTTGGCTTGTTACACCAAGAATACAACTCGCATAAATCACTTTTACTATTATATTCAGCGCATGATTTTTCATTATTAGTCCCCCCTATTTATCTGAATGATGCTGTGATATTTGAGCTAAACGACGCGCAGAACGACGTTGTAACCAGCAATAGGTCACCATTCCCGTCAATGCACAAAAACCGACAGCTAAAAGTCCTAACAAGTACACATGTCGAGAGCTGTACCAAAGAAATTGCTGTAATAGAGGTAAATCGCCCTGAGAAAAGTGTTCACCTAAATGAAAACTTCTAACGGTATCTTTTCCACTTATTAGTGTGATATCGCCTTTAATCGCCGCATTAATATCAGCTAAATTTAAATCGCCAATAATCGTTTTTATTGATGTATTACCCTTTGCCGTAACTAACACAACAACACGATCTTTAGCCCAAGGAGAGACAAAACTCACCATACCTCGCCAATCATTAAGTGAAGACAAATAATTGGCAGCATCACCACCTTGTGATAAGACATCACCAGCAAGCCAGCCTTTGGCTTTATCGATAATAGATTGCGACTTGATTTCGATATTTTTATTCACAAATGAAAATGCCTGTTGAGAAAAACGAGCAGGCAAAAATCCATCACTATTTAATGAACCAATAGCTAACACATCATGTTGAGTTAAATTACTTTTTTCTAACGCTTTCGCACCTAAAAAAACAGAGGCATATGAAATAGGTGTTCCTGTGGAATAACCTGATCTCGCCATTAAATTCACTAAAGTATAAAGCTCTTCAACTGTTGGATTTTCTGGTAATAACAATGTGGTTTGTGAAAAATCAGCACGGCGGCTAAATGGAAATGAAGCACCTGAAAAATAAGCTAAATTAGGCATTCTTGAGTAGTGCCAAGTATTTTTAAATTGCAGTGTTGATTGCGGTTCAATACGACTAATCAAATTACTGCCATCAGCTAAAATACAAGGAGAATCGTCAGGCTCACGCAAATCAAAATAGAACTGTAATTGATTTTGGCTATAAATCTGATGAGGACTTAAATAAAGAGTGCTACTTTGCTGTTCACTCTCTATGCCTAACCACTGTCTTAGCATACCTAAAGGCTCTGAACGAGCAGGATATAAAGAACCAATAAATTGGTTATTTAAAGATACAATTAATGATGAATTACGATTATTAAGTTTATCGGAATGAGGAAATACATATTTTAGTTCTAACGGTAATGCATCGCCATCCCACCAAAATAGATCGGGTGATACACGAAACGAGAACTGATTAGGCGCATGATTGATACCTTGGCGGGTAAAATCATCACTACCATTGGCTATTTGCCCTAACGTAACGGGTTTATCTGTATTTAACCAACGTGGTGCATCGTAATCTTTGCGAGTAACGAGATTTTGTGTAGGGACATCTAAATGATCCTTTTGCGGTAATTTACCGCTATTTAAAGCCCAAACAGCTTGGCGTAATGATTTTTCATCATCACCACTAATAAGTAATAATTTAAAAACAGGATCGACAGGGTTATCAACAATGGTGAGTTGCCCATTATTACCCGATGGCAATGTAATACCAGCAATAGTTTGCCCAGCATAACCAATTAATATGCCATCACTTTCCGGTAATTGATTCATAAGAACAGGTAAATCAAACTGTCTAATATCATGGCTTAAACTACCAAACCATGATGCGGCAATTGCTGCTGTTGTCACTTCTGCGTGATCTGGTTTATCTGACAATATTATTGGTAACGAGGTCGCTGTCATTCTGTCGGGATCAAAGAACGGTAGGGGCAATCGCTCTAAACTATACCCGCCATTAATCCAACGACCCCGGTAATCTAATGATGATTCAGGGGAAATAGTCAGGCTTAATCCATCAGCTAACGGTGGCGTACATTGGTTTTCGTCAAGTGCATCACGATTGGCCAAACGAAAACTAAGGTTATTCACATTAGTAAGCATCATTTCAGGAATTTCCAGAATATATTCATGTTCTTTATCACCTTCTTCTAAAGGCAGAAATCCCATAGGTTGACCATTTAACATTAAGTGTAACGTCTGATCAGATTCCACTAATCCTTGTGATACTTTTACTTTCATCGTTAATGTGGCGTTATCAATAAATAAATCATTTGCCATATTAAAAGTGACACCTGAAAGTAAACGTCTACCAGATAACACTATCGGCGATGGGCTCCCCATTTGCGATAATGTAAGTTGCTCTTCAATATTGCGCGCTTCAGAAAGCGATAAATTATCAAGTTGTCCATCAAGCTGATTAGCTTCATTTTTTTGTTGAGATGGTGAGTGGGAATATGATGTTGGGTCAGGCAATGCTTCACCATTTAGTTCAAACATACCTGTCGCGGCTTGAGATAAATTAATGCTAGCAATAGCCATTGCTGTCAGGCTTAGCATCAAAGTCAGTTTCTTTTTCATTCTTAGTCATCTCCGTGAATTGATTGAACAGAGAGCGATGACTTAGCATTAGAGCGCACAGCCGGTGCTTTTATTTTCTGGCGACGACCAAAGAACAATTCAAAAATACAACGCGTAATACCACCAAGCTCTCTTACTGGGCTATCTTTGTAATCTGCTTGATTAATCCATGCATCAGCGCGACCAAATATAATACGGACTAATTTACGGCGTAGATTTAAATCAATAGGTAGAAATTCGAGCCGTAATTGATTATTTTCCAAACTAACTTGATCGACAGGCAGAGTAACGATATCTCGTTGAACACTTAAGGTAATGGAAGTGACATTATGTTGACGAACTTCAGCCATTTTATTTATCGCAATGCATACCCCCCCCATTGAAATATCTTCTGTTGTCGTTGTTAATTCAGTACCGTCATCAAAATGTAATGTAATAGGTAAATTTGCTTTAATACGAGTGTGTTTGCGGATTTGACGCATCTCTTTACCTACAGCTATTGATGCTAAAATAATAAATAAGCTGTAAGTTGCCCAAACAAGGTTTAAAACAATAACGAGCGGATCGATACCTTGAAAATCATTTAATAAATAACGAACAACTACCCATGAAATACCTGCAATAAGAAAAAGTGCAGTGATAATCAAAGGACGTACAGTTAGATAATCCATAAAACTTTTATCAAGCAGATCACCTTTATCCGTTACATTAAACTTACCAAGTTTTGGTGAAATTAAGCTTAATAATGTAGGTAATACCAAACTAAATGCCATAACCGTTTCATATACTTCTCCCCAGAAAGAATAACGATATTTACCAATATTTTTGGAATTCACATATACCGACATAATTAAATGAGGCAATGCGTACGCAAAAATCATACTTGCTGAAGAGGCAATAATATTGAGGTTAAATAACATAAACAGTAAGGGGGCAGTTAAGAATATAATCCGAGGTAAACCATACTGAAAATGCATCATCGCATTGAGATAACATAAGCGCTGAGGAAAAGTTAGCCCTCGACCTAACATAGGATTATCAACCCTAAATATTTGAGTCATCCCTCTAGCCCAACGAATACGTTGGTTAACATGTAAGGCTAAACGTTCTGTTGCCAAACCCGCAGCCAAAGGAATATCAATAAATGCGGAATTCCATCCTAAGCGTTGTAGTTTTAACGCTGTATGTGCATCTTCTGTCACTGTTTCAACAGCAATACCATCGATTTCATCAAGAGCACTACGTCGCATAACGGCACAAGAGCCACAGAAAAACGTTGCATTCCAGTTGTCATTTCCACGTTGAACTGGACCATAAAATAGAGCACCTTCATGGGGAGCATCTTTCGCAGCACTTAAGTTGCGTTCAAAAGGATCTGATGAATAAAAATAGTGTGGCGTTTGAATCAGCGCAAGTTTAGGGTCTTGCAAAAAGCTTCCTACTGTCGCTTGTAAAAAGACGCGTGTTGCTATGTGATCGCAATCAAATACACAGATTAATTCACCATCCGTCAATGCCATAGCATGATTCAAATTACCTGCTTTTGCGTGATCATGAACTTCACGTTCAATATAAGTGACACCCACATCACTCGCGAATTGTTTAAATTCTTCACGACTACCATCATCCAATAAATAAACCTTCATTTTATCTTGTGGATAATCGATAGCTTGAGCCGCTAAAACAGTATCACGAACAACATCAAGACTTTCGTTATATGTTGGAATATAAATATCTACTGTTGGCCATTGAGAAATATCTTTTGGTAGTGGTGCAATTTTTCTATTTAATGGCCACGATGTTTGGAAATAACCCAGAACTAAAATCATCCAAGAGTAAATTTCTGCCATAAATAAACCACTACCTAAAATAGCTTCAATAGTAGTATTAAAATTAAGAGTGTTTGTTGCTCGCCAATAGAGATAACGCGTAGACATTAGCAACGATAAAAAAACCATTGTTAATAATCGCTTTTTGGATTTTTTAAAACCAATAACAAGCAGCAACAATATATTTATTATACCAAAGATATATTGTTGTTCAGCACTCATCGGCATAACAATTAATGAAAACATTGTTATTAACAGAAAGGCTGTAATTAGCATTTTTAATATTTTATTCATAAAACCCATACCTTTGTCATCGCCATATATCTTTTTTTTAAGACAAAGGTTCCTTATCAGGAAAATAAATCCCGAAAGAATTAATTAGGTCTTAAAAAAATAACAATAGCTATAAATTGACACCAGTCAATATTATTTATAAAAATAACTAGCTTATTTAAACAGATGCAATAAATGACAATATATCTTTTAATGATATTTTTTCATTTGCATGATTCTTATCTGTTTTTTCGTTATCAAATATTTGATTATCAGATAAAGTGGTAGATTGTCTCTTAATAAAATCGTTTTTTTCTGCTTTGGTTGTTGCTAATGCATTCTGGTGATAAGAAGGGATAGACTTAGTAACAGGCTGTTTTGGTATGTTTTTCACCACAGATGATGTTTCTGAAAACGTTTTATTAGTTAAAGAACGGCTAACTAAATTATTATTTTTTTTATTATCTTCTTTAATTATATTGTTTGATTCTTTTTTATTCACAACTTCTTGTGTAATAGAGGAAGAAAAATCTTGAAAAGAAAATTCATCTTCCTGAAATTTATCTTTTAGGTTGCTTATATCATCATACATAGTGTGGCCCCTTTAATAACTATACACTTAACCTTGTTCAATTATTAGATGCTCTTTAAAAAGAGATAACCATTAGAGATAACTTTCATTACAATAAAAATGGATATTTATAAATTCATATTAGAACTCTCATCTATTAATGGATATTAACTATGTAAGGTAATTTCATTTTATAAATATTTTTCATTTAATAAAAAATAATCACTAACGTTTTACGAGTAATGTTTATTTAATTTGAATTGTATAATTATTTTAATGTAAAGCACAACCTCAAAAAAATCTAAAAAATAAGATTTAACACACTCTCATTTATAAATTTATGTATTTCTACTTACCGCAAAGTTAGGGATAACAATCCCTAAAAAAGCACCTATTTAACGTAAAAAAAAACTTTCATGCCTTTTTAATAACAAAGCTAAATTAATAACATTTTATATAAATACTACAAATATAAAATTCTAAAATAATTACTTTATAATATTATTTCTTCTAAAAAGAAAATATTTGGTAGAGATCAATTTAAAAAAAGTGACTTATTTCTATTCAATTCTTAATATAAAACTAGAGTAAAAAAATAGAGAAGATTAATTATCTATATTGATCATCATCAAATGAGCGTTACCTTTTACCTAAAAAAAGGGTACTTATTGTTTTTTATCATAAGATAGCCTTATGATTTTATCATCAAAAAAATCAATACATCATATTTGGTTAAGTTTTAGAAAAAATCACCTATAAAATAAGACAAAAATAGATAATCAATCTACGATACCAAACATCCCACACTTATAGTAAATATCGCTAATAGATACCAGTTTTTTAGAATAATTAACTAAGAAAATATTTTACTCTTTAAATAGTATTGTTAATTTAACTTAACAAAATAACAATCGTGATAGAGTTCAAATTGCGAATGTAATAGTGAAAAAACACAATAAAAAAACTTAACTGCATAATAAATATATAATTACCCATGTTTGTTAGTTATAAATACCAATAACAAATATAAATACCAATATTGATAAATTTTTATATTAAAAACACTTACCTTAATACGTTTTTATACTAGGGTGGTTAAATCTATTTTTGACAATCGTTTTTGGAACCAATGTTAACGATAACAGTATATAGACTTCTTTTTTTAAGAACATTCTTAGCATTTTCAGTTGTATTTTCTTTATTAATAAGCGAAAAAATATCATTTTATGATATTTTTTTAGATACATTTTCTTACTAGCGGAATCGCTTCACCTCCTCACATAAATGAAAAAATGCACTCAATCCTTCTTTACTTCTATGCTATCTTTATTAAATCCAATGAAATTCCTGCTATAAATAGAAAAAATATGGATTTACAACAATTACAAAAAAATTTCCGAGCGAATAAGAAAATTAAATTTATCTTCTTTTGGGGGCATAAAACCAAGAATGATGAAGTGAACAAAAGCTGCTTTAGCCAGTGGTATCCAGCACCTTTTATATTAGATGATGTACGTTACTCATCTGCTGAACACTATATGATGGCTGAAAAAGCGAGAATTTTTAATGATATGGAAATTAGAGCGCGCATTATTGCCACCTCAAATCCAGGTACAGCGAAAGCATTAGGTAGAGAAGTTAAAGGATTTGACCAATCTATTTGGGAACAACAACGCATAGAGATTGTTATCCGCGCTAATGAAGCTAAATTTTCGCAAAATAAAAATCTAAGCCAATTTCTTATTTCAACAGGCACTCGAGTTCTGGTTGAAGCAAGCCCCGTAGATAAAATATGGGGAATAGGTTTAAGTGAACAAGATAAAGAAGCTAATAACCCACTGCTTTGGCGTGGTTTGAACTTATTAGGCTTTGCATTAATGAAAGTACGTAGTAGGTTAATTGAAAAGAACACTTAATAGATAAAAAAATCTCAACTGTTATAAGCCACTATTTTTATTCACATCCATAAGCGGTAAAAATAGGTAGAAGTTATTTAGCGCTATAACGATAAATTCGTTGTAGATAATATTTACAGGATAATTAAGAGACTGATATGTATTATGGTTTTGATATGGGCGGCACAAAAATTGAGCTAGCCGTTTTCGATAAAAATCTGACACAAATCTGGCAAAAACGCGTTCCTACTCCCAAAAATGACTACCTAGCACTGTTAAATGCCTTTGAAGAGCTAACTTTAGAGGCTGATAAGGATTTAGGCTGTAAAGGTAAAATTGGGGTCGGTATTCCTGGAATTGTAAATGCTAAAGAAGGCACTGTGTTTACGACTAATGTGCCAGCAGCTAAATATAAACCAATGGTTCATGATCTATCCCAAATATTAGATAGACCGGTGAAAGTAGAAAATGATGCTAACTGTTTTGCATTATCTGAAGCTTGGGATCCTGAATTTCGTCATCATCCTTCAGTATTAGGTCTTATTCTTGGTACTGGCGTTGGTGGTGGTTTTGTTATCGATGGAAAAGTACTATCAGGTAAAAACGGCATTGCTGGTGAAATAGGTCACATGAATCTTAATGTTGATGCTGATAATATTATTGGCGAAACAATGCCTAAAATATTATGTGGCTGCGGCAAAAAAGCCTGCTTTGAAACTTATCTATCTGGTCGTGGTTTTGAACGAATGTATAAAGCGTTTAATGGTGAGCCACAAAGAGCGGTTGATATTGTTACTCAATATTATGCAGGTGATGAAAAAACAATAGAACATGTAGATCGCTATATGAAAGTACTTGCTGTTTATCTGAGTAATATTCTGACTGTTCTTGATCCTCATTTAATCGTTATCGGTGGAGGTTTGTCACAGTTTAATGCGCTTTATGAGCTATTACCTGACTATATTGCCAAATGTGTTTATGGCAATGCACAAATTCCAGCAATAGAAAAAGCGCGTCACGGTGATGCTGGTGGTGCTCGTGGCGCTGCTTGTCTTAACTTATTAGACTGATGTAATAAAATAAGTAGACCTAAATTAATCTCACTACTTTACTAAGGCTAATGCTATGAGAAGTGCAGGATTGAAAAAAAGATTTTATTTTCTTTGTGGCTTAACTATCACATTAATCCTACTTCAATTAATAGGCAGTATTTTACCTATTCCTTTACTTGAATGGGGTGTTATTCCCCGAACAGGGGAAGGATTTATTGGGATTTTTATCGCGCCTTTTGTTCATGGTTCTTGGCCTCATCTTTTTAGTAATTTACTGCCTTTGCTTATTCTCAGTTTTTTATCTATGACTCAATCTTTACGAGAATATGTCACTGCTAGCATATTTATTATTTTTTTTAGTGGGTTGCTTGTTTGGATATTTGGCCGTCATGCTATCCATGTGGGTGCTAGTGGCTGGATTTTTGGATTATGGGCACTACTTATTGCGCATGCTTTTACCCGTCATAAAGTTATCGATATTGTGATTGCTCTATTTGTATTGTTCTATTATGGAACTATGGCCTATGGTTTAATTCCCGGACAATTAGGGGTATCAACTGAATCTCATATTGCAGGTGTCATAGCAGGGTTACTTTATGCGTGGTGTGCAAGGCGGGTCGTTAAACGTAAAAGTCGAGTGATAGAAGTGGCTAAATAATTATTAACCACTTCTGTTAATAAAACTATTTATGCCCAATAGGCAACACGGTTTTACCATACATCTCATTTAATACTTCAGCCATTGCAAGATAAAAAGCACTGGCTCCACAAATAATACCTTCAAAACCTGCAATTTTTAAAATCAATGCATTTCCACTGATATTACCAATAGCCAGTAAAGCAAATAAAATAGTTAAGCTTAAAAAGACAAACTGTAATGCTCTATTGGCTTTTAGTGTGCCAATAAACATAAAGAGTGTAAAAATTCCCCATACCGCTAAAAAAACACCAAGGAAAAGAGGCGTTGTAGGTTCACTTAATCCCATAATAGGAAGTAACCAAATACCAACAAGTGTTATCCAGAAAAAACCATAAGAAGTGAATGCGGTAGCGCCAAAAGTATTACCTTTTTTAAATTCAAAAATTCCAGCAATAACTTGGGCAATTCCACCATAAAAAATACCCATACTCATGATGACAGAAACAACAGGAAAAAAACCGGCATTATGTATGTTCAACAAAATCGTTGTCATACCAAAACCCATTAAACCTAATGGACCAGGATTGGCAATGCGTTCGTTAGTCATAAAACCTAAAACCTCTAAAAATAATAGGGGAAAATTAAAAAAAATTTGAAAGCGCTGGATAATAAGAGGTTATACATCTAAAAACAATGATCCTAAGCGGTATATTTTTGAATAACCGCCTACACTGATACAAAGGGGAAATAACTAGTAGGTTTAACTTAAAGAAAACAAAAACATAGTTATAGATGCTTATTTCACAGATAAGGATAAAACGAAATAAAAAACCGCTGATGAAATAACAATCTCAAACAGTTGATGCATTAATACTTAGATTTACCTTAATATACTGTTTTATAAAAATAACTGAAATAGAATTAGGGACTATAATTAGTTATATTTTAACCAAAAGGTGAGCTTGTTATGAAAAAAATTCTAGTATTATTAATTGGTAGTACGTTGGCTTTTGCATCTCAAGCAAATACCAACCAACATAATAATGGTGGTTTTATTTCGCCTCAAGGAAGTATTCAAGAAAATACAACTCAAGGTGGGTTCAAAGGTCCTTCTATTAGTGAAACAACCGTAAATAAAGCAAAAGAGTTATCTGATGATACCTGGGTTATTTTAACTGGAAAAATCACTAAAAAGATTGGTGGTGAGCTATATGTTTTTGAAGATAGCACAGGTGGAATAAACGTTGATATCGACCATAAAAGATGGCGAGGACAAACTGTCACTCCTGAAAATACCGTAAGAATTGAAGGTAAAATAGATAAAGAGTGGACTAGTACTGAAATTGATGTGAAGCAGATTACTATTATCAAATAATTTGTATTTCATTTGATTTCACTGACTCTTTTACTAAAACCAATATATTGAATATATTGGTTTTTTTTATTTTTTCATTTTATTGTTCTATTTTTCATCAATAAAACTGAATCCTTTATACAAAATTATCCGCTTTAACCTAAAGCAAGGTTTAGGTTTATACTATTCACAAGTTAAACATAAGCTATTATTGATTAGAAATGATTTAACCCATGAGTAATACCCTCTCATAATCTTTATACCCTAACTCTAAATTACCCTGTTTTCTCCATTTTAAGCCTGCTATGCAGGCTTTTTTCTTATAAAAACAACATGTATTACAGTTAATAGTAAGAAAATAACCATAAAAAATAAATTATCTATATATTTGTTTTATATAAATATTATTTTACAAATTTCTACAAGTTTATACTTTTATTGAATTGACCTTCCAGTAAGGGGAAAGATTATTGTTTTGTCTATCAACTTAATGAAAGGAATTGATGATGAAAAAATTATTATTACCTACTATTTTGGCTATTTCAGCATTTACAGGTGTAGCTCATGCCGCAACTAAAAATACCGTTGAGGTTTATAAAACAGAAACTTGCGGATGCTGCACTTTATGGGCTGATGGTATAGAAGAGGCGGGTTTTAACGTTAAAGTTAACATTGTGTCAGAAACACAATTAATGCAGAAATATAAGCAAGCAGGTGTGCCGGCTAATTTATTAAGCTGCCATTTAGCCACTTATAAAGGTAAAGATTTAGTGGGCCATATTCCTGTTGATAGCTTAAAAAATATCGATTTAGTAGACAAAAGTAAAACAGGGATTGCCGTTGCTGGTATGCCAGCAGGCAGCTTAGGAATGTATGCAGGTGATTATAAAGAACCTTACCAAGTTATCGCCTTTGATAAAGCAGGCGATCAGGCGGTATTTAAATCCTATAACTAAAATTCTACTGAAAATTAGATATAAAAAAATCCGGTTAAATAAATTGATAACCGGATTTTCTTTATTTAATTATTTTAATAATCAGTTAACTCATTCAACGGTTACTGATTTTGCCAAGTTACGCGGTTGGTCTACATCCGTTCCTTTAATTAAGGCAACATGATAAGAAAGTAGCTGTAATGGCACCGTGTAGAAAATAGGTGCAATTAATTCTTCTACATGAGGTAGAGAAATTAATTTCATGGTTTCGTTTTCTTCAAAACCAGCATCTTGATCTGCAAATACATATAGCAAACCTCCACGAGCACGAACCTCTTCAATATTAGATTTTAATTTTTCTAATAATTCGTTATTTGGTGCAATGATAATAACCGGCATATCTGCATCAATTAACGCAAGTGGACCATGTTTTAACTCACCCGCGGCATAAGCCTCAGCATGAATATAAGAGATCTCTTTAAGTTTCAGCGCACCTTCTACCGCAATAGGATATTGATCACCACGACCTAAAAATAAAGCATGACTTTTTTCAGAAAAGTCTTCTGCTAATGCTTCAATCACTTTATCTTTAGACAACATACTTTCAATACGACTTGGCAATGCATGTAATGCGGCTGAAACTTCTTTTTCTAATGTAGTGATACCTTTAATTCGTCCCATATATGCCACCAGCATTAATAGAACGGTTAATTGGGTGGTAAAAGCTTTAGTTGAAGCAACACCAATTTCAGCACCCGCTTTTGTCATCAATACAAATTCTGATTCACGAACTAAAGAAGACCCAGCAACGTTACAAATAGCCAGTGACGATAAATAACCTAACTCTTTTGATAAACGTAATGCCGCTAAAGTATCTGCGGTTTCACCAGATTGAGATAACGTAATAAGTAAGCTATTACGGCGAGTTGCAGGTTTACGATAGCGATATTCTGAGGCAATTTCGACATCGCAAGGAATGCCAGCTAAAGATTCAAACCAATAACGTGAAACCATACCCGCATTATAAGAAGTACCACAGGCAACAATTTGAATGTGTTCTACTTTAGATAAGATATCTTGCGCTTTAGAGCCTAGTTCACTCAGATCAATGCTTTCTGCTTTTAAGCGATTTTCTAACGTATTTTTAATCGCTAAAGGCTGCTCATAGATCTCTTTTTGCATGTAATGACGATAAATACCTTTATCACCAGCATCATATTGAACATTAGATTCAATAACATCACGATCTACTTCTTCACCATCAACAGAAAAAATATGAACGTGACGACGAGTAATCTCGACAATATCCCCTTCTTCAAGGTAGATAAAACGGCGAGTAACAGGTAATAATGCCAATTGGTCAGAAGCAAGGAAATTTTCACCAACACCAAGACCTACCACCAGCGGACTACCTGAACGTGCTGCAACTAATAAATCAGGAGTACGACTATCCATAATAACGGTGCCATATGCACCACGTAATTGAGGAATAACACGTTGTACAACTTCACGTAAAGTGCCGCCTTTGTGCTGCTCCCAATTAACTAAGTGAGCAATAACTTCGGTGTCAGTTTGAGAAGTAAACTGATAACCTTTTTTAATTAAATCTGCTTTTAGTTCTTGGTAGTTTTCAATAATGCCATTATGTACCACTGCAATTGAGCCAGATACATGAGGATGCGCATTATCTTCACAAGGTTCACCATGTGTTGCCCAACGAGTATGAGCAATACCTGTTCCACCAATAACTTGCGTTTTTTCTGCTTCATCAGCCAGCATTTGAACTTTGCCAGCTTCACGCAGACGCGTCATTTTACAGTCATTATCAACAACCGCTAAACCCGCAGAATCATAACCACGGTATTCTAAGCGACGTAAACCTTCAATTAAGATCTCTGCGATATCGCGTTGTGCAACTGCACCTACTATTCCACACATTGTGTTATTCCTAAAACCGTGCGTTTATTCGCACTTAGATGTCTTATACCTGATTGTTTTGTTCCCCAAGCCTTGTAGAGAGCGGGGATATTTTTTTGTTTTTAGAATAATAGCGTACAAGAAAAAGGCGATGATTTAACATACGCCCTTTTCTTAAAATTATTACTTTTTCTTCACTGGACGTTTCCATCCACTAATATGAGTTTGCTTAACACGACTTATCACTAATTCGTTTTCACCCACATTTTTAGTCACTGTTGTGCCAGCACCAATTGTTGCACCATTAGCAACAGTAACTGGAGCAACTAACTGTGTATCAGAACCAATAAATACATCATCGCCAATGATAGTTTGGAATTTATTTGCGCCATCATAGTTACAAGTAATCGTACCTGCACCAATATTCACATTAGCACCAACATCAGTATCGCCAAGATAAGTTAAGTGACCCGCTTTTGAGCCAATACCTAAGCTTGCTTTTTTCATCTCAACAAAGTTACCAACATGTGCTTTATCTGCTAATTGCGTACCCGGACGAAGGCGAGCAAATGGGCCAACCGTACATTCTTGCGCTAGATTAGCATCCTCGATCACCGTATACGGACTAATAATAGAATTATCACTAATAGTGCAGTCTTTTAGTACACAGCCTGTCCCTATTTCAACGTTATTACCTAAAATAACATCACCTTCAATAATTACATTAGTATCAATAACGACATCTTTACCATGAGTTAAAGTACCACGTAAATCAAAACGGGCAGGATCCAACAGCATGACGCCTTCGAGTAATAGGCGCTCAGCTTGTTCTGTTTGATAAATACGTTCTAACGCTGCTAACTGTAAACGGTTATTCACCCCTTCCATTTCACTATGGCGACGAGGATGAGCCGTTTCAATTTTACGACCTTCTTTATGTGCTAAAGCAATAATATCAGTAATGTAATACTCTTTTTGTGCATTGTTATTATTGAGTTTACCTAACCAACGTTTTAAATCTGCGCCATTAGCAACCAAAATACCCGTATTGATTTCATTAATTTTAAGTTGTTCTTCTGAAGCATCTTTTTGTTCAATAATGCCCGTAACTTCACCATTTTCGCGAACAATACGACCATAACCTGTTGGGTTATCCAAAATAACAGTTAATAAACCAATACCACCTTCTGGTTTTACTTTAATTAAGCGCTCTAACGTTTCTTGGGTGATAAGTGGAACATCACCATAAAGCATCAGAATATCTTCATCATCAGCAAAAAAAGGGGCTGCTTGTTGCATCGCATGACCCGTTCCTAACTGCTCTGCTTGCAATACCCAATTAACTGGCTGAGAGCCTAATTTTTCTTTCATTAACTCACCACCATGCCCATAAACTAAATGTATTTGTTGGGCACCAAGGGATTTGGCAGTATCAATCACATGTTGAACCATGGATTTACCTGCAAGCTTATGAAGAACCTTAGGTAACTGTGAATACATGCGAGTACCTTTACCCGCTGCAAGAATAACAACGCTTTTCGCTGAACTAGACATAATTAACCCGATAACTCCCGTAAAGAATGGCAAGTAAACCTGTTTATGATAAATAATACTACATATTTCGCCACTCAAAATATTTCACAACGCAAAAAAGCCAGTTAGTGAATACCAACTGGCTTTTTTATTCATAGACTGCCTGTTTACATCAACGTCTAGTTAATTCGATTACACGTAATTTCGCAATCGCTTTAGCTAATTCCGCAGATGCCTGAGCATAATCAACATCGCCATGAGAGGATTGAATGTGTTCTTCAGCTTTACGCTTAGATTCCAACGCTTTCGCTTCATCCAAATCACGACCACGGATCGCTGTATCTGCCAGTACAATGACGCCAGTCGGCTGAACTTCGAGAATACCACCTGAAAGGTAGATAACCTCTTCTTCGCCCGATGTTTTTACGACACGTACCATGCCCGGTTTTATGGCAGTTAATAACGGGGTATGCTGCGGATAAATACCGAGCTCACCTTCGCTACCAGTTACCTGAATTCGTTTTACTTCGCCGTCATATAACTGTTTTTCAGCGCTGACAACTTTCAGGTGGAACGATGTATCGGCCATATCAACCTCCCGTCAGCCGTATTAAAGCTTTTTAGCTTTTTCTACTGCTTCTTCGATAGTACCAACCATGTAGAACGCCTGCTCTGGCAGGTGGTCATAATCACCGTTCAGAATTCCTTTAAAGCCACGAATAGTGTCTTTCAGGGAAACGAACTTACCTGGTGAACCGGTAAATACTTCAGCAACGAAGAATGGCTGAGATAGGAAGCGCTGGATCTTACGCGCACGCGCAACAACCAGTTTATCTTCTTCTGACAGTTCATCCATACCTAAGATAGCGATGATGTCTTTCAGTTCCTGATAACGTTGCAGGATAGACTGAACACCACGAGCAACATCATAATGCTCTTGGCCAACTACCAGTGGGTCTAACTGACGACTGGTTGAATCCAGTGGGTCAACCGCAGGGTAGATACCTAATGAAGCAATTTGACGGCTCAGTACAACTGTCGCATCTAAGTGAGCAAACGTAGTTGCTGGAGATGGGTCAGTTAAGTCATCCGCTGGTACGTATACTGCTTGAACAGAGGTGATTGAACCTGTTTTGGTTGAAGTGATACGTTCTTGCAGAACACCCATCTCTTCAGCCAATGTTGGTTGGTAACCTACTGCTGATGGCATACGGCCTAACAGTGCTGATACTTCGGTACCGGCTAAGGTGTAACGATAGATGTTATCGACGAATAACAGTACGTCACGGCCTTCATCACGGAATTTTTCCGCCATGGTTAAACCCGTCAGTGCTACACGTAGACGGTTTCCTGGTGGCTCATTCATCTGACCATAAACTAACGATACTTTGTCAAGAACGTTAGAATCTGTCATTTCATGATAGAAGTCGTTACCCTCACGAGTACGCTCACCAACACCTGCAAATACAGAATAACCTGAGTGCTCAATCGCGATGTTACGGATCAATTCCATCATGTTAACTGTTTTACCAACACCCGCACCACCGAAGAGACCTACTTTACCACCTTTAGCAAACGGACAGATTAAGTCCATTACTTTGATACCGGTTTCTAGTAGTTCTTGAGAGCTTGATAACTCTTCATAGGTTGGCGCTTCGCGGTGAATAGACCAACGTTCTTCAGTTGCAATATCACCTTTCATATCGATAGGTGTACCCAGAACGTTCATGATACGTCCCAGTGTTGCTTTACCTACTGGTACTTCAATTGGGTGGCCTAAGTTTTCAACTTTTAAGCCACGGCTTAAACCGTCTGATGTACCCATTGCGATACAACGAACGATACCACCGCCTAACTGTTGCTGAACTTCTAGCACCAGTTTCTCTTTACCATTCATAACCTCAAGAGCGTCGTATACTTTAGGGACGCTATCCTGAGGGAACTCGGCGTCCACTACGGCGCCGATTACCTGGACAATCTTTCCAGTAGCCATCTTGAATCCTCTACGTAATTCGTAAACCTAGCTGTTATACCGCGGCTGCACCAGACACAATTTCTGTAAGTTCCTGAGTAATACTTGCTTGGCGTGCTTTGTTGTACACCAATTGCAATTCTTTAATCAGGTTACCACCGTTATCTGTAGCGGCTTTCATCGCGACCATTCGGGCGGCCTGCTCACTCGCTAAGTTCTCTACGACGCTCTGGTAAACCTGCGATTCAATATAACGACGCAGTAAAGTATCCAGTAACGCCTTAGGATCAGGTTCGTACAGATAATCCCAAGATTTTTCTTTCAGCTCTTCATCATCACCCGCTGGTAATGGTAAAACCTGAAGGATTTTAGGCTCTTGAGCCATGGTATTGATGAACTTATTTGCCACCACATACAGTTTATCTAAACGACCTTCGTCATAAGCCTGCAACATGATATTGACTGGACCGATAAGGTCTGACAGTTTTGGATCATCGCCCATGCCGGTTACTTGACCTACAACATTCCCGCCCACAGAGCCAAAGAATGACGTAGCTTTAGAACCCACTAGTGCTAAATCTACCTGTACACCTTTTTCAGACCACTCTTTCATGTCTGCCAGTAGTTTTTTGAACAAGTTAATGTTCAAACCACCACACAAACCACGGTCGGTCGAAACAACCAGGTACCCGACACGTTTAACTTCCCGCTCTTCGAGGTATGGATGTTTGTATTCCAGATTCCCTAGCGCAAGGTGACCAATCACGCTGCGCATGGTTTCTGCATAAGGACGGCTGGCTGCCATGCGTTCCTGCGTTTTACGCATTTTCGACGCGGCGACCATCTCCATCGCTTTAGTGATCTTCTGTGTGTTTTGCACACTGGCGATCTTCGAACGTATCTCTTTTGCGCCGGCCATTTCTGCTTCTCCTCATGAACCAGACGGCCCAATATTACTATCAGGCCGAATAGTTATTACCAGGACTGAGTCGCTTTGAAGTTTTCGAGCACGCCTTTCAGCTTAGCTTCGATCTCTTCGTTATAAGTACCGGTCTGGTTGATTTCTTTCAGTAAATCAGCATGTTCACGAGAAGCATAAGCTAATAATGCAGCTTCAAATGGCACAACTTGTGAAATTTCAACATCTTCCAGATAACCGCGTTCTGCTGCATACAGTGCTAAAGACTGTTGTGCGACAGACATTGGTTCGTACTGTTTCTGTTTCAGCAATTCAGTCACTTTCTGACCGTGGTTCAATTGTTTACGGGTAGCATCATCCAGATCTGAAGCGAACTGAGAGAATGCTGCCAGCTCACGATACTGCGCAAGTGCAGTACGGATACCACCAGAAAGTTTCTTCATAATCTTAGTCTGAGCTGCACCACCAACACGAGATACGGAGATCCCTGGGTTAACAGCTGGACGAATACCTGCGTTAAACAGGTTAGATTCTAAGAAGATCTGACCATCGGTAATAGAGATTACGTTCGTTGGAACGAATGCAGAAACGTCCCCTGCTTGCGTTTCGATAATTGGTAACGCAGTCAGAGAGCCGGTTTTACCTTTAACTTCACCGTTAGTGAAAGCTTCTACGTACTCAGCATTCACACGAGCAGCACGCTCAAGTAAACGGGAGTGCAGATAGAAAACGTCACCTGGGTATGCTTCACGTCCTGGTGGACGACGAAGTAACAGTGAAATTTGACGGTATGCGACAGCCTGTTTAGACAAGTCATCATAAATAATCAGGGCATCTTCACCACGGTCACGGAAGTATTCACCCATTGCGCAACCTGAATAAGGAGCTAGGTATTGCAGCGCTGCTGATTCTGATGCAGAAGCAACAACAACAATGGTGTTTTCTAACGCGCCATGCTCTTCTAATTTACGAACAACGTTCGAAATAGTAGAGGCTTTCTGACCAATAGCGACATAGATACATTTAATGCCAGAGTCACGTTGGTTGATAATCGCATCGACAGCCAGCGCAGTTTTACCTGTTTGACGGTCACCGATAATCAATTCACGTTGTCCACGACCGATAGGGATCATGGCATCGACTGATTTGTAACCTGTTTGCACTGGCTGGTCTACTGATTGACGGTCGATAACACCAGGAGCAATCATCTCAACAGGTGAGAAACCATCATGCTCTACAGCGCCTTTACCATCTATCGGCTCACCCAATGTGTTAACCACACGGCCAAGCAGACCACGACCAACAGGTACTTCCAGAATACGACCTGTACATTTAACTTTCATGCCTTCTGCTAAGTCAGCATAAGGTCCCATCACAACCGCACCAACAGAGTCACGCTCTAAGTTCAGTGCGATAGCGAAACGGTTACCCGGCAGTGCGATCATCTCACCCTGCATAACTTCGGCTAAACCGTGGATACGAATGATACCGTCACTAACGGAAACAATCGTACCTTCATTGTGAGCTTCACTCACTACATTGAACTGAGCAATGCGCTGCTTGATCAGTTCGCTGATTTCAGTGGAATTCAGTTGCATATGCTCCAGTCCCCTTAAGACTGCAAGACGTCTGTTAAACGCTCTAAACGGCCACGAATACTGCCATCGATGACGAGGTCACCGGCGCGTATAATCATGCCTGCGATAACAGACTTATCAATTTTGCAATTCAGCTTCACTTTGCGTGATAGACGTTTTTCCATCGCTGCAGAAATGTTAGCTAGCTGCTGTTTAGTTAGCTCAATGGCAGAAGTTACTTCAACGTCAACCGTTGATTCGAGTATTGCGCGTAATTGGTTAAATTGGCTCAATACTTCGGGCAACGTTGATAAACGGCCATTATCAGCCATAACACGAATTAAATTCTGAGCATGCTCATCTAGTTGTTCGCCACAAAGGTCGATGAAGATGGTTGCCAGTTTTTCTGATGCTAAAGAACCAGAAAGTAATTCGGTTACCTGCTCATTGCGTGCTACTTCAGCGGTGAACGCCAGCATAACCTGCCATTTATCGACAGCCTGGGTTTCCACAGCAAAGTCAAAAGCTGCTTTGGCGTAGGGGCGAGCTACCGTTGCAATTTCAGACATGCCCCTCCCTCCTTACAGTTCAGCGACCAGTTTATCAACGATGTCGCTATTAGCAGCTTCATCCACGGAACGTTCAATAATTTTCTCGGCACCTGCGATAGCCAGCATTGCGACTTGTTTACGCAGTTCTTCACGAGCACGTTTACGCTCTGCATCCAGTTCGGATTGAGCTTGTGCAACGATCTTACTACGTTCTAGCTCTGCTTCTGCTTTAGCTTCTTCAATCATTTGAGTGCGTTGTTTATTCGCTGATTCAATGATTACTTGGGCTTCTGCTTTTGCTTTCGCTAGCTGTTCGCCTGCATCGGCTTTCGCTAAATCTAAATCCTTTTTAGCTCGTTCTGCAGATGATAATCCGTCAGCAATCTCTTTTTGACGTTTCTCAATGGCCGCCATAATTGGTGGCCATACAAATTTCATACAGAACAGAACAAACAGGACAAATGCGATGGCCTGGCCGAGGATTGTTGCATTTAAATTCACAGCACAATACCTCTTTCTTGGTTATAAACTAACTTGATGCATTTACTGCTAGTTACCTTCATTAGGCAACAGCAAACATCACGTAAAGACCCAGACCCACAGCAATCATAGGGATGGCGTCAACCAGACCCATAACGATAAAAAACTGTGTACGCAGAAGAGGGATCAGATCAGGCTGACGAGCAGCACCTTCTAAAAATTTACCACCGAGGATTCCGATACCGATTGCAGCACCGATTGCAGCTAAACCCATCATAATCGCGGCAGCCATGTACAGCAGATCCATACTCAGGTTTTCCATGACAGTCTCCAGTTTGTTTCAGTTATTTCTTCAAAGAGTTAATAATTAATGTTCTTCAGATGCCATCGATAGATAAACAATCGTTAGAACCATGAAAATAAAGGCTTGTAGCGTAATAATCAGTATGTGGAATATCGCCCAAGGGAGGCTTAATAACCACTGTGACCACCACGGTAACAGACCAGCAATAAGAATAAAGATCAGTTCACCTGCATACATGTTACCAAACAGTCGAAGACCGAGTGAAACAGGTTTTGATAGCAGGCTTACCCCTTCCAGAATCAAGTTTACAGGAATAAAAATTGGGTGATTAAAAGGCTGTAACGTCAGCTCTTTAGTAAACCCTTTTATGCCTTTCATCTTAATGCTGTAGAAGAGAATCAGGATAAATACACCAATAGCCATCGAAAGAGTAATACTTACGTCAGCAGTTGGAACTATGCGCAACGCAGGTAACCCTAAGATGTGTTCACCGATATAAGGGATGAAGTCGATTGGTAATAAATCCAGGGCATTCATTAACAGCACCCAAACGAACACAGTCAATGCCAAAGGTGCAATGACCTTGCTCTTTCCGTGATACATATCACGGACGCTGCTATCAACGAAACCGATGATCATTTCTACTGCAGTCTGGAATTTTCCCGGTACGCCGCTGGTTGCTCTTACTGCTACTTTTCTAAACAGCCACAGGAATAGAGCTCCCATTAGTACTGAAAAGAAAAGTGAGTCAATATTTAACACCCAGAATGATGGCGTATTTTCAGCAAGGGGATTGACCAACTCGAAAGTACGCAGGTCCAACTGAAGGTTATTCAGGTGGTGACCTATGTAGTCTCTAGTGGTTAATGCTTCTCCTGATGCAGACATGATGCCAATTACCCTTTTGTTGTTAAAAACGCTAACCGTTTATGACGGCTGGTGCAACGACCTGCATAACAAGCACCGCTAAGTAGGTCATGACCAGAGGTGCAAATGCCGCTTTAAACACTCCTAAAGCAACTATCAGCAAGGCTATTGATAATATAACCTTCAACCCTTCACTGAAAGCAAAAAGCCAGTTTATGCGAACTGGAGCATCTTCTTCAGTTGCTTTTTGTAAACGGATTAATAATAAAAAAGCAATATTGGGTAACCAACATGCTATTCCGCCTAAAAAAGCTGAAAAGCTCCAGTCTGTACTCTTTAAGTAGAAACCCGCACTGAGAATAACAAAAGTCATAAACTGCAAAAATAACAGTTTCAGTGCAACTTTCCCGCTGTAGAGGGAGACAGACATGACGTTTGTATTCTCCAGACTAGCTATCGTAAAAGGTATTGCTGAATGATGTATCAAACTGTCTTTGCTATAAAGTGTCAAGTGACAAAAACGAGCAAATTATACGGGGCGTGGCAATGAATTCAATCAATAAGTAGCGAAAAAGTGAAGATTAATTTAAATTTTTTACGAAGGTTCCATTTATGAAAAATGATTAAGGACAAAAAGAGTCAAAATAATAAAATTTAAATAAATAAATAATGTGATCTAGCGCACAAATAAAGAAGTAAAAATAAAGGTTATTTCATAAATAATATAATGGAGTTAACAAATAACTGCCTATTTTTGAACAATTTCATGCTAATTGAAAAATAAATAGCGTATTTTTAATTAAATAAATTAATAATTTTTCTAATGCATAAAATGACTAATTTATTTTAGAAATAAAAATAAAAAAATAGTGGTTGCATTGTTAATTAAATCAAAAAACACAAATATGTTATTTAATTGTAATGAATAGGTAAAAATTAAAATTTTATTACCTCATCACTAAAGCAAATGGCGATAACATTGTAAATGTTATCGCCAGAGCACAAATAACGAAAAAATATCCGAAAAAAAATAAAAGAGCAGGTTAAATAATAACCAAATGACGTTGTTCATTCAATTCAGGTATTGCCAAAGCAATAACTTTTTCAGGCGCTTTTAATCCATTTTTTATTAGTTCATCTAATTCTTCTTGGTGGATTTGCCCTTTGAGTGCATAAAAATGACCATGCTCTTTTGCGACTAAATGAGAACACCAAGAAAGCATATCTTTCATTGATG
This sequence comes from Proteus hauseri ATCC 700826, assembly GCF_001654965.1. Lineage (GTDB taxonomy): Bacteria > Pseudomonadota > Gammaproteobacteria > Enterobacterales > Enterobacteriaceae > Proteus > Proteus hauseri. The sequence goes on along the minus strand of NZ_LXEV01000005.1, from coordinate 11,404 downwards.
CAAAAGCTCGGCTAATAACACCATCAAAAGATTGCTCAGGTTGATATTCTTCAACACGATATTGTACAGGTTCGATATTGCTGAGATTTAACTCATGCTGTACCTGTTTCATAAAGCGTACGCGTTTACCTAAGCTATCAAGCAACACAAAGTGGTGATCGGGACGCATTATCGCAAGTGGTATTCCCGGTAAACCAGGGCCAGTTCCAACATCAATAAAACGCTCACCTTCAAGATATTGGCTTACGATAATGCTATCTAAAATATGACGGATAAGCATTTGCTGAGGATCTCGAACCGACGTTAAATTGTATGCTTTATTCCACTTATCAAGCATTGCAACATAACCCGTTAGCTTTTCAGCTTGGATATCTGTTAGCTCAATATTGGCTTGCTTAGCCAGCTTCTTTAACCGATTAAGTAAGTCACTCATGATGCACTCCTGCGTAGTAAACCTTGTTTTTTCAACCAAACAAGTAAAATGGAGATAGCAGCAGGTGTTACACCTGAGATCCTTGAAGCCTGACCTATTGATGTTGGCTTATGATCGTTAAGCTTAGCGATCACTTCGTTAGATAATCCACTGACTTGTTTATAGTCCAGATCAATAGGTAACGCGGCATTTTCGTTACGCAATTGCTTTTCGATCTCTTCTTGCTGACGATTGATATAACCTTCGTATTTTACTTGAATTTCAACTTGTTCAGCGGCTTGTGGTTTTGAATCATCAATACCAGGCGCAAAACGAGATAGTTTTTTCAATACGTCGTAAGTCATTTCAGGACGACGAAGCAAATCTTCACCATTAGCTTCTTTAGACAGCGGTGCTTTTAGTAGGCCATTGATTTCTGAAATATTATCAGCTTGAGGATGTACCCAAATATTTCTTAAACGCTGACGTTCTTTTTCAACTAATTCAACTTTTTCACTAAATTGAGCCCAGCGCTCATCATTAACCATACCTAATTCACGACCAATTTCTGTTAAGCGTAAATCTGCATTATCTTCACGTAGCATCAAGCGATATTCAGCACGAGAAGTAAACATACGATATGGCTCTTTTGTTCCAAGTGTACAAAGATCGTCAACAAGGACACCAATGTAAGCTTGATCACGACGAGGGAACCAACCTTCTTGATCAAAGGCATAACGGGCCGCATTAAGTCCAGCTAACATGCCTTGTGCTGCGGCTTCTTCGTAACCTGTTGTACCGTTAATTTGTCCAGCAAAAAACAAACCGTTGATAAATTTACTTTCTAGTGTCTGTTTTAGATCTCGGGGATCGAAAAAGTCATATTCAATAGCATAGCCAGGTCTGATGATCTTGGCATTTTCCATGCCTTTCATTGAATTAACGATCTGCATTTGAACATCAAAAGGAAGGCTTGTTGAAATCCCGTTAGGGTAGATTTCATTACTCGTTAAGCCCTCTGGCTCTAAAAAGATCTGATGTGAATTACGATCCGCAAATCTCATCACTTTATCTTCAATAGACGGGCAATAACGAGGTCCTATTCCTTCGATGATCCCAGCGTACATTGGGCTACGATCTAAATTATTACGAATAACTTCATGTGTTTTTTCGTTAGTGTATGTGATATGGCAAGGCATTTGTTCAGGATGCTGATCTACATTACCTAAAAACGAAAAAACAGGCATTGGATCATCGCCTAATTGAGGCGCTAATTGGCTAAAATCAATAGTTCTTGCATCAATACGAGGTGGTGTGCCTGTTTTTAGTCGGCCAACTCGTAACGGTAATTCACGTAAACGGTGTGATAGAGATACTGAAGGCGGATCACCGGCTCGACCACCACTGTAGTTTTCTAAACCAATGTGAATTTTACCATCGAGGAAAGTACCAACCGTTAATACTACTGATTTAGCACGAAATTTTAATCCCATGCGAGTTACAGCACCTGTTACTTGATCATTCTCAACAATAAGATCTTCAACTGGTTGTTGAAAAATCATTAAGTTAGGTTGATTTTCTAGTGTTGTACGTATTGCTTGGCGATAAAGAACTCTATCAGCTTGTGCTCTGGTTGCTCTAACGGCTGGGCCTTTGCTAGCGTTTAATGTTCTGAACTGAATACCAGCATGGTCAATAGCGGTTGCCATTAATCCACCCATAGCATCAATCTCTTTTACCAGATGCCCTTTACCTATCCCACCAATAGCTGGGTTACAAGACATTTGGCCCAAAGTATCAATATTGTGGGTCAGTAATAGGGTTTGACGCCCCATACGAGCTGCAGCCATAGCGGCTTCTGTACCGGCGTGACCACCACCGATCACAATGACGTCAAAGTGTTCTGGATAAAACATGTGTGAACCTTAAATGTTACGAATGCTAAATGTGTTGCATTGGGAAAACGAATTCTACTCAACTTTTTCAGAGATACAAGTTAACGAATCCGTAGGTAATTATTTAAAGATCTTTTTATTTAAAGATCTCTTTATTAGATCTTTTATTAAGGAAGCGATCCTCTGTGGATAAGTGGATTTTCCATTTAAAGATCATAAAACTGTAAAGGATCATATACTGTGAATGACCCGTGATCTATCTGCTGATAAGCTGGGATCAAAAAGGCTAGTTATGCACAGGTCATTTATCGATAGAGGCTTATACAATGGATAACTACCGGTTAACCCCTGCTTTTAAGCATAGTTATCCACATCTGACTGCTGCTTTTTTGTTCGATTTATAGTAAATTTATCCAAGATGCCAACCATTCTTCAGCTGGATCTTCAGGAATGTCATATTTCTGTATATCGATTTCTAGGGTAGATCCTAAACGAATAGCCCCTTTTTCCGTTAATTTCTGATCCAGTGTTCTTATTGCACCACAAAAAGTGTCATATTCACTGCTACCTATTCCAATAGCACCAAATTTCACCTTACTTAGATCAAGAGAATTAGCCGATATTTCATCAGCAAAAGGCTGTAAGTTGTCGGGGAGATCACCTGCACCATGTGTTGAGGTGACCACCAGCCAGATCCCTTCATGAGGAAGATCATTAAGTGAAGGTCCATGATGCAGTGAAGTCTCAAAACCACCTTCAGATAAGATCTCAGAAAGGTGTTCTGCGACATATTCAGCATTACCCATGGTGCTGCCACTAATTAGAGTGACTTTTTTCATTAATGATCTCCTTATGTTCAAGACGCGCTATTGTACGCTGTGAATCACTTGGGATCTACCTGTGGATAATGTGGTTATAAAAAAAAATAAGAATTTACCCTTATGGCTTGATCGTCCTTATTATCGGGTTTTGCAAAGAGATCAGGGTTTCTGTTGATTGGATTTCGTCTATTGTCTGAATTTTGTTGATAAGTACGTCTTGCAATGCCTCAATGCTTTTACACATTACCTTAATAAAAATACTGTATTGTCCGGTTGTATAATAAACTTCAACGACTTCATCTAACTTATCTAACTTATCTAATGCAGTAGGGTAATCTTTGGCGCTTTTTAAAATAATGCCAATAAAGCAACAAACATCAAATCCAAGCTGCTTTTCACTAATATCTACTCGTGTACCTGTAATAATTCCTGCCTGCTTCATTTTTTCAACACGAACATGAATTGTTCCAGGGCTAACGGCGAATTTTTTAGCTAATTCGGCATAAGGTGTTCTTGCATTCGCCATTAATGCGTGAAGTATGTCACGATCAAGATTATCGATCTGATAAATATTGTCCATAAACTCCCCTTGTTTTTAACGATAATACAGTTTTATCGTGTTATTTTTAACGATTTAAAACAGTAAAGGTTATTTTTAATGAAGTATATTGAATTTAGTGCCTGTTTTGTTGCTTAATCTATATCAGCAAATGACGACACCGCCACTAGGGATATAAAAAATGAAAAAATCATTCATTCAAACTCAGCAACAAATTAGCTTTGTTAAATCATATTTTTCATCTGCATTAGAAAAAGAATTAGAGCTGATTGAAGTTCAAGGACCGATCTTAAGTCGTCTTGGTGACGGAACTCAAGATAACTTATCTGGGCATGAGAAGGCGGTACAGGTTAAGGTGAAATCTTTACCAGATTCCACATTTGAAATTGTTCATTCATTAGCAAAATGGAAACGTAAAACATTAGGTCGTTTTGGATTTAGTTCAGGTCAAGGCTTATATACAAATATGAAAGCCTTGAGACCTGACGAAGATCGCTTAACCCAGCTCCACTCAGTTTATGTTGATCAGTGGGATTGGGAAAAAGTGATAGAAGATAAGGATCGTACACTTCCTTATCTCAAACAGACAGTGGGTAAAATCTATCAGGCAATAAAAGAAACTGAAGAAGCCGTTAGCAAAAAATTTGGTCTGGTACCGTTCCTACCAGATCAAATCCAATTTATTCACACTGAAGAACTGCTAAGCCGTTATCCTGATCTAGATGCAAAAGGTCGTGAAAAAGCGATAGCTAAAGATTGTGGTGCTGTTTTCTTAATTGGTATTGGCGGTAAACTTTCTAGCGGTGAATCTCATGATGTCAGAGCTCCTGATTATGATGACTGGACAACTCCAAACGAAGAAGGTTTTGCAGGATTAAACGGCGATATCTTAGTATGGAACCCAGTATTGCAAGATGCATTTGAGTTGTCATCTATGGGTATCCGTGTTGATCCTGAAACATTAATGCGCCAATTAACATTAACTGATGATACTAAACGTCTTGAATTAGATTGGCACAAAGCATTAATTCATGGCGATATGCCGCAAACTATTGGTGGTGGTATTGGCCAATCTCGTTTAGTGATGCTGTTGCTGCAAAAAGAGCATATTGGACAAGTTCAATGTAGTGTATGGGAAAAAGAAACCCGTTTAGCCTTCGCTGATATATTGTAATTATTGGCGCCAGCGTCTAAGTAAACGACTTTTTAATCCAGTATCAAAACGCCATATATGGTCAAATATTTTCATGATACTGGGTTTACCGTAATTGGATAGGGTAACCGCATGGAAGCGATTGTGCTGTTGCTGTTGGCTTTTTTTAATTTTGTTGATTAGGTTTTCGGGTAACCTTTGGGCAACAAAGTCAGAGATAACGACAGCATCAGCATCTTTCCATATTGGGCTATTAAGTTTATCGGCTACATTCTCCATACAAGCACTCAAATCCGTTCCTCCTCTAAATGTTTGATTCAAAAACTTAATAAGTTCTTGTAATCCTTGAGGTGATGATAATTGATAATGAATGATTTCTGTCGAAAATAACATCACATGGCATGAACGATTATCGGCAAGCGCGATTTTCATTAATGCTAAGCCAAAAGCTTTAGCGCACTGTTCATTAAAGCCCCCCATGGAACCAGAAGTATCAATACAAACAATAAAAGGTCCTCTAGGACGTTCTTCATCATGATGATGGGTTACTGGGCGCAATACCGTACGTTCTTGCCAGTTATCGCCTTGTAAACGGTAAGTATTAAGCTGTTTTTCTATTAATTTTCGATAAAACTCATACTCTATTTCATCGACACCTAATAAGGCCAGTTCGGTAGGAAGAAGACGTAACATATCATCACTAAGACCGATACCATTTACTTGTTCTGGTGTAGTGTCTGATGCTTTTTCTACTATAGTGATTGGCTCAAAAATAACACTTTCTTCAGGGAGCGATTTCGCTGTTTTACTGCGGCCTAATAAACTAGCAAGCTTGTGCAATTCGGGTTGTTGATCAAGAAAATCACTATATCTTTGAATTATTTTCTCATCATAAGGGGTTTTTGTGAGAACGCCTTTACTCATATCCCATAAACGACCCGCAGCGCGTTCATTTTCAGCAAAGGTATTACTTAAACTACCGCTTAGTGCGAGGCGCTCTTGAAGTTCTGCTAGTAGTTGTTCTTGCTCTTGTTCAAACAACATTTTATGTAATGTCGTAACTTGAAATATTAAGCTAATACGCCAACGCTGAATAAATAGTGCCTGTTGTGCTGAAGTAAAAGGTGTGTTGTTTTTACATAGCTGAGAAGCTTCTTCAGTAAAAGAAGATTCTAATTTATTTAATTCAATAAGAATTTGTGCCGTTTTTTGATTAAATAACGCATTACCTAAGGATTGTGTTTGCTGATAAAGTGCAAATTCATCAGCAATCATCGTAGGAACTAATGTTTCTTTTACTCGTTGCTGTAAACTTTTTTTCCACTGATGGATATCTTTTAGTAATGCTTTTTTTAATCTGGGATGTTTTTCAAAAAATACAGCTAATTGAGGCGATGCGAGTAATGCCACAATAACTTCTTCTATTAACTGTCCTTCATTTATTGCTAAAAGCATATCTATTGTTGAAAGTGTTAACATAATATTGTCACTTTATTTGGCTTTTTAATTGTGCCAATTTTTCGTTTAACTGAACAAAGCTTTGCTCAATATAAATAAGCCAATCATCATTAATAAATAGATTTGGTTGATGATGATTAAACTTTTCTTGTTCACTATAAATTTCTTGAGCTAGATTTTTTAATTTATCTAGCCACTCTTTATTATTTTCAACTGTGGTGATTATGGCTTCTTGTTGTTGATAAAGAGAGGTGGTTCTGCGGCTAACATCAAGTATTTCTAATACTCCATCTTGGCGGATTTGTGCCGTAATAGGTTGCGGGAAACCAATGCCATTTAAACGTGCAGATAATTCATCGCCTTTGTCTAAAAAGTTTTCTAATGATTTTTTTTCAATGGTAATAAAGTTAACCTGGATACTGTGGATATGCAGAGGAATATGCAAAAACAGTGTAAATTTATCTGATTGCATTTTTTCTGATAGATTGAAATGAATTTTTCTACCAAACATACCACTTTGTTTTTCAAAGCGAAATGCTTGTTGGTCTTGCTTACTTCTTGTTGATTGCATCCACTCAGCCCAGAGTGTTTCTGTTTTTCTTACTAATTCTAGCTGGTGGTAAGCTTGCTCGGTTAATAAACTTTGCAATAACTTATCAAGTAAGGCAAATGATGCTTGGTCATGCCAAAGACAATCACGTAGTAAGATAAAATCAAGCGGTGAAATAGCACTACGGCCATTAAAAAATGCGCTCGCTTGTAAAAGTCGCACTGCTTTTTTCCATCGTCTATCTGAAACATAAGGCGCTGCATCACTTTTTTCTAATGATTGTCTTAGTTGATAAATTAAATCAAATAGATGGTCATCAAGTGTGACTTTTTCTAATTCAGATTGCCAACGATTAAATTCTTCAGCTGTAATTTGTACTTGCTCTGGAACATTAAAAGACTCAACTTCTTTATTGACGAGTAATGCACGAAAATTTTTCTTCTCTTGAACTGGAGTTAGCCAAATACGAACAAGCATTCGGTCATAAAGAGCTTCAAGGCTGCTATCTGAATCTGGTAATTCATTTGATGCAGAGACTAATAAACGCATTGGAATTGCAATTTCTGTTTCGCCATTACGAAATTTGCGTTCATTTATTGCAGTTAATAATGTGTTGAGAATAGCAGGGCCAGCTTTCCATATTTCATCAAGAAAAACAATTTCTGCATTAGGAAGGTAGCCTTCTGTTAAGCGCTGGTATTTTCCTTCATCTTTTAGAGCTTGAATTGATAATGGACCAAAAATCTCTTCTGGTGTAGAAAAGCGGGTCATTAAATATTCAAAAGCTTTAGCATTTTTAAATGCCTCTTTCATTCTTCTTGCTATAAGACTTTTAGCTATACCAGGAGGACCGAGTAGAAAAACACTTTCTCCACTTAATGCGGCAAGCAAGCAAAGGCGAATCGTTGACTGGCGCTCATAAAGCCCAGTTTCAAGGTATTGGCTTAATTGTGAGATCCGTTCTGCTAGTTGCATAAAAACTCCTAATAAGGGGATTTATTATTGCTCTTAAAAGAAAATATCAGAAAACGAAGTGCGATATACAGATAAACATTTAATTTGTATTCCTTTCGTTTATAACAAAAATCGATTCAGCTTTATATAGCTTATTTTTGGTTCTTTTTTGTTTTTGCCGCGAAACGTTTCGATGGTGATCACGTTTTTTCATTTATGTTGCTGAGATGATCGGTTTAAAATATTGAATGTTATTTATGCCATACATTTAGAACATATTACCCAGAGAGTAAGGAAAAAACATGGAAGCAAAGAAACTTGTGATTTTAGGTAGTGTTAATGCTGATCATATTCTTAATGTTGCCAATTTTCCGCTTCCTGGTGAGACTGTTTCAGGTAACCATTTTCAAATGGTTTTTGGTGGAAAAGGTGCTAATCAAGCTGTTGCTGCGGGACGTTGTGGCGCTAATATTACTTTCCTTGCTTGTTTGGGAGATGATGATATTGGTAAGAAAGCAAAAGCACAGTTATTAACAGATAATATAGATATCAACAGTATTGAATTAATTGAAAATGAAGCCTCGGGCGTAGCGCTGATTTTTGTTAATCAGCAAGGTGAAAATATTATTGGTATTCATGCTGGCGCGAATGGTCGATTAAATACGGATTATGTAGAACGTCATGCTGGCGTTATTAAAGGTGCTGCAGCTTTATTAATGCAGCTTGAATCACCTCTTGATTCTGTTTTAAAAGCGGCTGAGTTTGCTAATCAAGAAAAAGTGCAGGTTATATTAAATCCAGCACCCGCTCAGGCATTACCCGATAATTTACTTTCTTTAGTCGATATTATTACACCAAACGAAACTGAGACTGAATATTTAACGGGTATAAAAGTTATCGATGATGAAAGTGCTCAAGAAGCAGCTAATATTTTACATAATAAAGGCATTGATACAGTGCTAATTACTTTGGGTAGTCGCGGTGTTTGGGTAAGCCAGATAGGTCATCAAGGTTGTTGTGTTCCTGCATTTAAAGTTAAAGCGGTAGATACTATTGCGGCAGGAGATACTTTTAATGGTGCTTTTATTACGGCGTTATTAGAAGAGCAACCAATGATGTCTGCAATTAAATTTGCTCATGCTGCTGCTGCTATTGCTGTAACAAGATCAGGTGCTCAACCATCAGTGCCTTGGCGAGATGAGGTTGATGCTTTTTTATCTGCATCTTTATAACTCATGAGTGTTCATAAAAAAGAGAGCATAAGCTCTCTTTTTTATTTGGCTTTATTAAGAAAATTATTTTTTCTCTTTTTATTAGTCAGATTATCGCCATCATGTTTATCTAGTAATAAGAAGACAAAGGAAGATAATAAAGTAATAACACCCACCGTAATGAAGGTGTAATGGAAGTTATCTACCGTTGTACCCACATTTTCAGTATCAAAATATCCTAAAATAGATGCACTAACGGCAATACCAAAACTAATTGCCAGTTGTTGGGTAACGGCTAGCACGCTATTTCCTGAACTTGCATTATTGTCAGTTAAGTCAGCTAATGAAATAGTATTCATCGAAGTAAACTGAATCGACATAAAAACACCCAATAGAAATAGTGGTAACACAAGATAATAAATAGACATACCTGGTGATTGTAATGAAAATTGGGCAATCATCAGACCAATAATAATAGTGATAGCAAAGAGTGTTCGCCGATAACTAAATTTCACCAATATGTGGGTAACAAAAGATTTAGCAAATATAGAACCTAATGCCATTGGTGCCATCATCATTCCAGAAACAATGGCGGGATAACCAAATCCCACTTGTAGCATAAGAGGCATTAAAAACGGAATACAACCTGTACCTAGTCGAGTTGCAATATTTCCAGCAATACCTACAGAGAAAGTTCGAGTTTTAAATATATTGAGTGGGATCAGAGGTTGTTGGTGGTGCCTTGCATGGTTGATATATAGTATTAGTAGAAAGAAGCCGCCTAAAATTACAGCAATAGGAACATAGCGAGAAATTGCTTTGTCACCAAAAAGATCTAAGCTGACAGAAAGCATTACTAATCCAAAACCAAAGAAAATAAAGCCAAGTAAATCAAATTTCCGTTTTGGCATCGTAAAATCGGGCATGTGCTTAATGGCATAAAAAATACCAAGTAAGCCGATAGGAATATTAATAATAAATATCCAATGCCAAGATGCATAAGTAACCAGTACGCCACCTAATAAAGGTCCAGCAATAGGGCCAACAAGCCCAGGCATAGTCACAAAGTTTAAAATAGGTAATAGTTCGCTACGAGGATAAGCTCTTAATAAAGCAAGGCGAGCAACAGGCATCATCATTGCACCACCTATTCCTTGTAAAATACGAGATATCACAAGAGAAGTTAAGTTAGGAGAAAGTGCGCAAAATAACGACCCGATAGAAAATAAAGAAACAGCAATAATAAATATTTTTCGAGTACCAAACCTATCGGCTAACCACCCACTAACTGGAATTAGTAAGGCAACTGTTAGCGTATAGCTAATTACGGCAGATTGCATTGCTAATGGGGAATGGTTAAGGCTCCTTGCTATATCAGGGAGCGCAGTATTCAGTATCGTTGCATCGAGTGCCTGCATAAAAAAAGCCATCGCGGCTATCCAAGGCAATCCTGACATATTTTTGGCGGATTTAAACATAAATACATATACCGTCTTTGCTCTCTATTTATTTACTCTTCTATTATAAGCAGAGAACTCATTTAATTTGTATTAAAAATATTCAATCACTAGTTAGTAATACTAAACAGAGATCTCTAGCTCTATTTCCATCGCCATCAATAATCGATTGAACAATTTGATTATGAGTTTCTGGTTGAACAGTTTCATTACCCACAATAAGGTCAAAGTATTTCTTATAAGCTGAAAGAAATAATGAGCCAAAAGATGCAAAGAATGGGTTACCGCTAGCTTGATAAATAAGATAGTGGAATTGGGTATCAATATCTAACCAGTGCTGACGATCAAAATGTTCATCAAGTAATTGCATTTCTTTTCCAAATAAAGAAAGCGATTGTTTTTGTGCTTCAGTTGCATTGAATGCAGCTAAATAACAAGCTTGAGGTTCTATTGCTAAGCGGACATGATGGAAATAGTGACTTACTTTGTTAAATTCACCACTATCAATCCACCAAGTAAGAAGATCATTATCTAATAAGTTCCAATTTTGCATTGGCGTAACTCGTGTTCCGATCCTTGGACGAGGTAAAAGCATACCTTTTGCCGCTAACATTTTTATTGCTTCGCGTATAACAGTTCTGCTAACGGATAACTGTTCTGCTAGTTCTATCTCTCCAGGCAGTAAAGATTCAGGTTCATAAGTAGAAGAAAGGATTTGTTTACCTAATTTTTCAGCAACAATATAAGAAAGATTTTTTTGAGAAGCTGAACGTTGCTCGCTAAATTGCATAATAATAATTACCTATACCATAATTTGTTGCTTATATTACGTGAGTCAGAGATAGAAAGCTGTTTGGATTTTATGCTATCAGCATAAAATTAGAGCATTTTTCCTCAGATTGTTGAAAAAAAAAGCGAACGAAAATTAATTTCA
>NZ_LXEV01000004.1 GCF_001654965.1 Proteus hauseri ATCC 700826 | reverse complement strand
ATTGCTGCTAGCTTTTTTGAGATTATGTTTAATATCTATTCTCATAATTACAAAATTCTTAATAGATTTGACTTAATAATCGCAATCTTTCTTTATGAATGGTTATGCTAAATTAGTAAAGATGAAACAATAATAAAATATTAAATTAGTTTATTGAGGTTCTTGCTGTTCTGATTTTAATAAATTGTAGTCTAAGATATTTTTATTCCCATCAATAACCATAATTGATTTTCTTCCTTGATAGCAATAACTTAATGGTGAATTACACGCTTTAGGAGAAGCATGTTTTATACCTAACCAATCACTAAGTAACCAATAATTATCGACTGTAGAATAAGGCTTAGTTAAGTGTTTAGCATCAATATTTGGATGTGTAGATGATGGACTATACCAAATAAATAATGGAATATCATAAGCTTCTTTTTTTGGGCTATTTACACCATGGTGATAGCGGATCTCTCTATTCTTATCAAAACGCTGTAAAGCGTGATCAGAAAAATAAAGAAGTGTTGCGGGCTTATTGTTAACTTTATTAATGATCTGTTTTATAAGCTTATCTGTATAAGCTATAGAGCTATCGTAACAGTTATCATCTTCTTGTTGGGTAAAGTTAATAAGTTCACTGGCAGGAAACCGGTTACATGAAGGTTCATGACTACCATAGGTATGTAATACTATTAACTTTTTCTTTGATGAATCATCATTCAGCGCTTTATCCAAATAAGAAAGTAATTCTTCATCATAGCCAATAAATTCATTCCATTTTTTATTCTGTGCCATATTTGCAATTACAGATATTACACTTGTTTTTTGGCTACTTTTACCCTGATTACTTAACCAATAAGTTTTAAAACCCGCATGATTTGCGAGAGAAATAATATTATCCGCATAAAGATTTTTATCTTGTAATTGGTCCAAGTCAATATTTGAAAGAGATATAGGTACAGAAAGTATCGTTACTGGAGCGGGAGAATAGACTTGATTAAATAACAAAATATTCTCTTTTTCTTTGGCTAAGTTAGGTGTTGTATTGTAATGGTATCCATATATGCCTAAATGATCACGACGAACAGATTCACCAATGATAAGAATATAAACCTCTGTTTTATTATCATTTTTAGTATATTTATAAGTTACTTCTTGAGTGGCTATTTTTCTTATCTGTTGATTTTCATGAAATGTTCTTACTAGTGCAGCTGCATTGTAAAATGGAGTATTAAGCAAGATTGTTTCAGCGATTAATTTGTTATTATTTTCTCTTAAATTTAATTTTTCATAAAATGGAATAATCAAAATTAATATAATAATTGCAATTAGGTTTTGCTTACTTTTTTTTATTGTTAAATAATTAGCACTTTTATGAATAAGAAAAAAATAGGTTACAAAAATACCAATATAAAATAAAACATAATACTTATTATAAGAAAGCATTCCTACAGTTTCACTACCATTCGTATTAATAAAGGTTTCTGCGATAGATGATGAAAAAGCAATATCATGCTCACGATAAAAAAATAAAGAAATAGAGAGATTTAAAGACCATAATGCACTAATGATAAAGGTAATACCTTTTCCAATTATTGAGTGATAAATACCACCGCATGTTAGCATGATAAGCCAACCAATTATGATGATATAAAACTTTTGCTCAATATGTAGTGTTGCCCCCCCTAGCATTGCGGGCATTATAGATAAAATAAATAAAAGTAAGTAACTCGTTAATTTGGACATAGTCTATTTAAAGTTGTCACCTTTTTTACATGGACTAAAAGTTAACCATTTACCTTTTGATAATACAAGTATTGATTGACTAAAGTGAATCTGAAATTGTTATCTTAGCTATTTTTTACAGTGATTTATGGTTTTTTATGCGGATAAATTGTGCGATATTTACAAAGTAGAAAAGCTATTAAAACTGATAATTCATTGATTTTTATTTTAAATAATAATTATCTAATGATTAGTATTACTATTATTTAAAATATCGTATAGATATGTATTTAAAAGTTTAATTATTTAAATTTAAAACCAAAATAGTTATCGAAAGGCCACTATTGTAGTAATCGCTAATAAAAACAAAAAAGTGCTAAATAATATCAGCACTTTTTTGCAGGTTTGATAAGGCTAATTAATCTTTATTAATGCGATTTACCCTCTTCTATACCTAGTCCTATCTGAGAGCGAATAAATTGCGCTTGGAATTTTATCTTCTCTTGCTGACCCAAAGATGATTTGTCTGTGATAGAAAATAACCATGAGACAACAAAAGCAATCACCATAGAAAATAGTGCTGGATATTCATAAGGATAAATAGGTTTTTCATGACCAAGAATATTTACCCAAATCGTTGGACCTAAAATCATGAGAGTTACTGCGATTAATAATCCAGACCATCCTCCTGCAACAGCACCTCTGGTGGTTAACCCTTTCCAATACATCGAAAGTAAAATAATCGGGAAGTTACAACTTGCAGCAATAGAGAATGCTAGACCCACCATAAAGGCGATATTTTGTTTTTCAAACAGAATACCTAGCCCAATAGCTACAATTCCCAAAATAACAACGGTAATTTTAGAGACGTTTAGCTCTTTTCTTTCATCGGCATTACCGTTTTTAATCACATTGGCATAAAGGTCATGAGAAACAGCTGAAGCGCCCGCTAAGGTTAATCCCGCAACAACGGCAAGAATGGTGGCAAAAGCAACTGCGGAGATAAAGCCAAGAAAGAAATTACCACCAACAGCATCTGCTAAATGAACTGCTGCCATATTAGTTCCGCCAATTAAAGCACCAGCGGCATCTTTGAACAGAGGATTAGGGCTAACGAGTAAGATAGCGCCGAAACCAATAATAAAAGTGAGAATATAGAAATAGCCGATAAAACCTGTCGCATAGAATACACTCTTACGGGCTTCTTTAGCGTCGCTAACAGTAAAAAAGCGCATGATGATATGAGGGAGCCCTGCGGTACCAAACATTAATGCAAGGCCTAAAGAAAGCGCAGATATAGGATCTGACACCAGCCCACCAGGGCTCATAATAGAAAAGCCTTTTTGATGGACATTGACGGCTTCTTTAAATAGCGTATTAAAATTGAAGTTAGCGACTTTCATTACCATTACCGCCATAAATGTTGCGCCAGCAAGTAATAAAATCGCTTTAATGATTTGTACCCATGTGGTGGCTAACATCCCGCCAAAGAGAACATAAAGCACCATTAAGATACCAACAAGAACCACTGCAATATGGTAATTCAATCCAAAAAGAAGCTCGATTAACTTACCGGCACCCACCATTTGGGCAATAAGATAAAGTGCAACAACGACAAGCGATCCAACAGCAGAGAGTGTTCGGACTGGTTTAGGGCTTAATCGATAAGAGACAACATCGGCAAATGTGTAACGACCTAAATTACGTAATCGTTCAGCAATAATAAATAAAATAATAGGCCAACCAATGAGAAAGCCTATCGAATAAATTAAACCATCATAACCTGAAGTATAAACTAGAGCAGAGATACCTAAAAAAGAGGCTGCTGACATAAAATCGCCCGCAATAGCCATCCCATTTTGAAATCCTGTTATTTTGCCACCTGCAGTATAATAATCAGAGCGTGAGCGCGTTCTCTTTGAGGCCCAATAAGTAATATATAGAGTTAATCCTACAAATATCAGAAACATGATAATTGCCTGAATATTCATAGGTTGCTTTTCACCACTTTCAGTAATTGCTGCGGCATAACTCAATGTTGATGAAAGCATAAATAGACTTATAACGTAGAGTAGCTTTCTCATTTTTCTACCTCACGAATGATTTCAGTCGTTAATTTGTCAAACTCAGTATTCGCCCTGATAACATAAATGCCAGTGAGTACGAATGAAGCAACAATTAAACCAATTCCAATAGGAATTCCCCTTGTTATATAAGATCCCTCATAAAGTGGGGTTGCTAGCCATTGTGGGTAGAAAGCAATAAGTAATATAAAAGAGACATACATTGCCAGCGTGATAATAGAGAGTGTCCATGAAAAACGACTACGTTTTCTAACCAGTTCTTTAAAGCGAGGGTTATCTTCTATCTCTTGATAAATATTAGAATTCATCAGAGTTCTCCTCTATATAATTGTTTGGTTTATCACATGACTTAGAGGCGTAAATCCCCGCATTTCATGATTTTTAGGTGAGACAGCCTAGCAAAGGCATCGAAATGCCTTTGCGCGTAGTTTTAACGAGAAACTCTTTTTATTAAGCCACCTTTAAATGAGTGGCTTTTAATAGAACACTAAGCCGTTAGTGATAGAGACTGTTTTTCTTCTAACAGTTTATCTACTACTCCAGGATCAGCGAGTGTTGAGGTATCTCCGAGATTGGTTGTATCGCCAGAAGCAATTTTACGTAAGATCCTACGCATTATTTTTCCTGAACGAGTTTTGGGTAAGGAATCTGTCCAATGAAGGATATCGGGAGTCGCTATTGGTCCTATCTCTTTACGTACCCAGTTACGGACTTCAGCGTAAAGTTCAGCAGTCGGTTCTTCGCCATGATTTAAAGTGACATAGGCATAAATCGCCTGCCCTTTAATATTATGAGGAATACCTACCACGGCAGCTTCTGCAATTTTAGGGTGAGCAACAAGTGCAGATTCTATTTCTGCTGTACCTAGACGATGGCCTGAAATATTAAGTACGTCATCAACACGTCCTGTTATCCAGTAATCACCATCTTCATCACGGCGAGCACCGTCACCAGAAAAATACATTCCTTTGAATGTGGAAAAATAGGTCTGTTCAAAGCGGTCGTGATCACCAAAGAGTGTTCTTGCTTGGCCTGGCCATGAGTCAACAATAACTAAATTACCTTCACAAGCACCTTCTTGAATTTCGCCCATATTATCGACGATAGCGGGCTGCACACCAAAGAATGGGCGTGTTGCGGAGCCTGGTTTTAAATCCATGGCACCTGGCAATGGCGTTATCATAAAACCACCTGTTTCAGTTTGCCACCAAGTATCTACAATAGGGCACTGACTGCGTCCCATCTTCTGATAGAACCATTCCCAAGCCTCTGGGTTGATAGGTTCACCTACAGAGCCTAAGATGCGCAGTGATGTGCGCTGAGTACCTTCTATTGCTTTATCACCTTCAGCCATTAAAGCGCGGATTGCCGTTGGTGCGGTGTAAAGGATATTGATTTGGTGTTTATCAACCACTTGAGCCATTCGGTTGACAGAAGGATAGTTAGGAACGCCTTCAAACATCACCGTTGTGGCACCATTAGAAAGTGGGCCGTAAAGTAGGTAACTATGCCCTGTTACCCAACCAACATCAGCAGTACACCAATAGATTTCGCCTTCATGATAATCAAAGGTATATTTAAATGTCATAGAGGCATAAACCAGATAACCACCCGTGGTATGCAATACACCTTTTGGTTTTCCTGTTGAACCTGATGTATACAAAATGAATAGCGGATCTTCAGCATCCATAATTTCCACATCGCATTCGGTGCTTACACCTTTAATGGCTTCATCCCACCATAAATCACGCCCCTCAATCCACTGCTCTGTATGTCCTGTGCGGCGGAAAACAACGACATGACTAATTGGTGGGATATCAGCATGATTTAAAGCGTCATCGACATTTTTCTTTAATGGAATTGCGCGACCTGCACGTAATCCTTCATCTGCGGTGATAACGAGCTTTGCTTTTGAGTCAATAATACGACCAGCCACAGCTTCTGGTGAGAATCCACCAAAAATAACAGAGTGAATGGCGCCGATACGAGTACAGGCTAACATGGCAATCGCAGCCTCAGGTACCATTGGCATATAAATAGCCACTACATCGCCTTTCTTAATACCTAAGTTTTTTAATACATTAGCGAATTGGCAAACATCTTGATGAAGTTGTCGATAAGTGATTTTTTTCGACTCATTAGGCGAGTCTCCCTCCCAAATAATAGCAACTTGATCTGCTCGGGTTTTTAGGTGGCGATCAAGGCAGTTCTGGCTAATATTTAGTTGCCCGTCTTCAAACCAGCGAATGCGGACATGACCAGGGTCAAATGAGGTATTCTTTACCACGGTATAGGGTGTTATCCAGTCAATAATTTTCCCTTTATCTGCCCAAAAGGCCTCTGGGTTTTTGATGGATAATGCATAATCTTTTTGGTATTGCTCTTTATTGATCAGGGCATGTTCTGCAATGTTAGCAGGAATATAATGTTGATTTATTTTTGTCATAGTAGTTCTCCTCACTATTGTTAATACTATGTCAAAAAGTGGTTAACAAAAGAGGGTAAATAAACATTGTTTCTTTTTTGCGCAGAAGATCACGAAATAATGGAAGTGGTTTTCATGGTGTGATCAATTAGTGCTAAAGCAAGTGGCGTATGATTTATCTACTTTTTTCTTGTTTAATAGCGTTTTGATTTATTGAAATGCTTTTAAATTGAAATAATATGCTATGAAAATGAATCGTACAGTGCGGTATAAAAAACCACAAAAATAATATGGATATGATAATGATTTTCATTAGCGTTTTTTTAACTATAATGAGAAAGATAAGTCACATGGTGTGATCGAATATAAAACAGCACTGGAGATTAATATGAGCTATACATTACCTGCACTTCCTTATGCTTATGATGCATTAGAGCCACACTTTGATGAACGTACAATGGAAATTCACCATACTAAACATCATCAAACTTATGTGAATAACACCAATACAGCATTAGAAAAATTACCAGAACTTGCTGGTTTAGATATTGATGAGTTAGTTAAAAATTTACATAAAGTTCCAGCTGATCAACGTACATTTTTACGTAATAACGCAGGCGGCCACTCTAACCATTCTTTGTTTTGGAAGGGGTTAAAATTAGGGACTCAACTGCAAGGTTCTTTAAAAGATGCTATAGAACGTGATTTTGGTAGCGTAGATGCATTTAAAGAACTGTTTGAAAAAGCAGCTACAAGTCGCTTTGGTTCAGGTTGGGCTTGGCTGGTACTTAAAAATGATGGCAAATTAGCCGTTGTTTCTACTGCAAACCAAGATAGCCCATTAATGGGTGAAGAGTTAGCTGGCGCATCTGGCTATCCTATTGTTGGCTTAGATGTTTGGGAACATGCATATTACTTAAAATATCAAAATCGTCGCCCAGATTACATCAAAGCTTTCTGGTCAGTTATTAACTGGGATGAAGCGCAAAAACGTTATCAGAGCAAAGCGTAATTTTTCTTTTCTCTTGTGATTTTTCAATGCCGACTTTTGTCGGCATTGTTTATTGACGCCACTATCATTTACTATGGGTTATTCTTTTTGTTTAGGTAGTGAATTATGCGCTATTTACCCACTGTTTTTATTGGCAATATCACAACAATATCCAATGGATTTACCAGTGCGATCACCAAAAAGCTGGTGGATGGCAATATCCAGTTAACGTCTATTGGATTAATTGGAGATGAACAAGCAGAAAAAGCCTTTCATGGCGGGCCTGATCGCGTATTGTGTCATTATCCTCAAGAACACTATCTTTATTGGTCTGAACAATTTCCTGAATTAGCGGATTTTTGTAATGCTCCTGCTTTCGGTGAAAATATTTCAACCGTTGGCATGACGGAAGAGAATGTTTTTATTGGTGATATTTACCAATGGGGCAATACTTTTATTCAAGTCACCCAACCGCGTTCGCCTTGTTACAAGTTAAATACAGTAACGGATGTCAGTAATTTTTCTCAAATTATGCAAGATAGTGGCTATTGTGGTTGGCTTTATCGAGTTATTGGTACTGGCGAAACAGGAAGTCATCATCCACTGGTTTTGGTGTCTAGAAATAGCGATGTTTCTGTTAAAGAAGCAATTTCTATCGCCTTTCATATGCCATTTGATGAAGAGCTTTATCGACGTTTATTAAGCGCAGCAGGGCTATCTGCCAGTTGGAGTAAGACAATGCAGTTACGATTGCAAAACCAAACTATTGAGAGTTTCGATAGACGACTGTTTAAAAAAGCGTGAAATGAAAAAGGCCAGAAATGATATCTGGCCTTTTGAATCAATATTACGGATGAGCAATAAATCCTATTGCGTCATACACTTTATCTAGTGTTGCTTGGGCTCGAGCTTTGGCTTTATCTGCACCTTCTTTCATGATTTTATTCAGTAAAACATCATCATTACGGAAAGTATTAAAACGCTCTTGAATATTAGTTAGCATCTCTGAAACAGCATCAGCGACAGCACCTTTTAGATGACCGTACATTTTGCCTTCAAATTCAGTTTCTAACTCAGGAATAGTTTTGCCTGTTACGCCAGCTAAAATATCTAACAAGTTAGAAACACCTGCTTTATTTTCAAGATCGTAAATAACACGAGGTGGTTCTTCAGAATCTGTCATTGCGCGTTTGATTTTCTTGGCTGCTGCTTTTGGATCTTCAAGCAATGCGATAACGTTATTACGGTTATCATCAGACTTAGACATTTTCTTGGTCGGATCTTGCAGAGCCATAACACGAGCACCACCTTTCGGAATAAAAGGATCTGGCACAGTGAAAATATCACCATAAATAGCATTAAAACGCTGTGCAATATCACGACTCAATTCAAGGTGTTGCTTTTGGTCAATACCAACCGGAACTTGATTCGTTTGGTAAATAAGAATATCTGCCGCCATCAGCACAGGGTAATCGAATAGACCTGCGTTAATGTTTTCTGCGTGGCGTGCTGATTTATCTTTAAATTGAGTCATTCGGCTCAATTCACCAAAGTAGGTATAGCAGTTTAGTGCCCAGCTTAGTTGCGCATGTTGTGGAACATGAGACTGAACGAAGATGGTACTTTTTTCAGGATCAATACCACAAGCAAGATAAAGCGCTAAAGTATCTAAGGTTCTCTTTCTTAGTTCTTTAGGATCTTGGCGAACAGTAATGGCATGTTGGTCGACGATACAGTAAATGCAGTCATAATCATCTTGCATTTGTACCCATTGACGTAATGCACCCATATAGTTACCAATAGTTAATTCACCTGAGGGTTGTGCACCACTGAATACTATCGGCTTGTGAGCCGTTTTTTCTACTGAAGTCGTCATCTTAATTCTGTTCCACAGTTGTCATTGGCGAGATGTCGAGGATAGAAAGCAAGTCAGCAAAATTATCAAGAGTAAAGTCTGGTTTGCTGTCTGCAATAGGTTCGCCATAGTTATAACCGTATGTCAGACCAACACAAGGACATTGCGCTTCTTGGGCTGCGATAATATCGTTGCGAGAATCCCCAACAAAAAGAAGTTCTTCCTTTTTAACACCAAAAGTACCCATTGTTAAATATAATGGTGCTGGATGTGGTTTTTTTTCTTTGACATCATCACCACCTAATATCATAGAAAAGTATTTTTCGATCTCTAATTGTTGTAGCAGTGGAGCGATAAATGGTGAAGGTTTATTCGTGACGATACCCAGAGGAATACCTTGAGCAAATAGTGTTTCAAGCGTTTCTTTTACGTGAGGGAAAAGGTCACTGCCAGTTTTCACTGAAGTAGCATAATGTTCGTCAAATAGGTCACGCATTTCTTTTAATAGGCTATCAGTGACTTTTTCAACGCCAGAATGATGCAAAGCACGGGTTAACAGCATATCAACGCCATTACCTACCCATATTGTGACATTATGTTTGCCAGCAGGAGGAAAGCCTTTTGATTGTAATGCATAATCTGTCGCTTCTGTTAAACCTACAGCGCTGTCAGTCAATGTGCCATCAAGATCAAAGGCGATAGCACGAATACCTTTGAGTTTTTTATCAGTCATTACGATACCTTTTCTAATTCACGGCGCATGTTGTCTATAACATGCTTATAGTCTGGTTGGTTAAAGATAGCGGAGCCAGCCACGAACATATCTGCACCTGCTTGTGCAATTTCAGCGATATTATCTACCTTTACACCACCATCAATCTCTAAACGAATATCATAACCACCATCATCAATCATTTTACGAACTTGGCGTAATTTATCGAGGGAGTTTGGAATGAAGGATTGGCCACCAAATCCAGGGTTAACCGACATGATAAGAATAAGGTCGAGTTTATCCATTACATAATCAAGATAGCTTAATGGTGTTGCAGGATTAAAGACGAGGCCGGCTTTACAGCCACAATCTTTAATTAATTGAATAGTGCGATCAACATGGTCGCTGGCTTCTGCGTGAAACGAAATATAAGTTGCGCCAGCCTCTGCAAAATCAGGGATGATGCGATCAACCGGTTTTACCATTAGATGGACATCAATAGGTGCAGTAATGCCATACTTGCGCAGAGCTTTACAAATAGGAGCACCAAAGGTGAGGTTTGGCACATAATGGTTATCCATCACATCAAAGTGGACAACATCGGCACCAGCAGCAAGTACTTTGTCTGTATCTTCACCAAGACGAGCAAAATCAGCCGATAAAATAGAAGGGGCAATCAGAAAGTCTTTCATCGCATTCTCCTGACAACACTCCCATTGTCGGGAGGTGTTAACAATTATTTATATAAGGCAAGTAATTCATTCACTTTGCTACGAGCGAGTGTGTTGCTACTAATTGTTCTTCTGACTTTCACACTATGTAGCTCTTTAGCATCTGCATACCACTCTTTGGTTAAAGTAGTATCGTGATTTGATATTAACACGGGTATCTGTCTCTCGTAAGCCAGCATTGAAGCAAGTTGAGCGAGATGTTCTTGCTCTTGAAAACTAAAACTATTCGTGTGATATGCCGTAAAGTTTGCTGTTTGTGACAGTGGGGCATAAGGGGGATCACAGTAAATGACCGACCCATCAGGCGCATTTGTCATGGTAGATGAATAGCTTTGGCAAATAAAAATGGCTTTTTGTGCTTTTTCAGAAAACCAGTTCAATTCAGTTTCTGGAAAATAAGGTTTTTTATAACGCCCAAAAGGAACATTATATTCACCTCTTGAATTGTATCGGCATAACCCATTGTAGCAATGACGATTTAGATAGAGGAATAATACACTACGCTGATAAGGGTCTGTGGATAAGTTAAATCGTTGTCTTAACTTATAAAATTCATCAGCTGTGTTCATTTGAGGTGTGAATAACAAACGAGCATCATTAATAAATTTTTCAGGATGCTGTTTTACCGTGTTATAGAGATGGATTAAATCGCTATTTATATCGGCAAGAATATATGAATCGTACTCTGTATTTAAAAAAACAGAACCCGCACCCATAAAAGGTTCAATTAAACAGTTACCTTCTGGTAGATGACGTTTGATATCATCTACCAAAGGATACTTACCACCAGCCCATTTTAGGAATGCGCGTTTTTTTTTCATGCCGTCCAAATTTCTCAATCGTTTCAGAGTCGCCGATTGTACTCTGTTTCAGACAGCATATCAGCGGTGAACTTCGTCTTAATTATTTTTTTAGGTCTAGATGAACATGTTTCATCGGTCTAACCCAAGGTTGTTTCGCTTGAACAGGTGCTGGTAATGAAGAAACCGCCTGTTTTGCTTCGCTTATATTACGATAATTACCATAGATGAGCACATACCAAGGGTTACCATTACGTTGGGTCTTATAAATCGTATAGTTCCCATTTAAGTTCTTTTTAGCGAAAGCTTCTAAAGTATCTTGGCGACTCGCACCACTTAACTGCAAGGTATAATTCGTTGCTGGAATAGACGCAAGATTAGCTGCAGATAATTGACCTGAAACGACGGGTTTTGTCGTTGGTTTACTTGGTTGAGTTGCTGGTGGGGTTACGGGTTTTACTGTTGGTGCTTTCACTTCAGGTTTTTGCACCGGTTGTTGTGTTGGCTTGGTAACCGGAGCTGGAGTTACAGGTTGTGGTGTTTGAGGCTGATTTTGCGCATTAAGTTGTTGTTGATTAACGGCATGGTTAATACCTGATTGTTGCTGATTTAAAGAATCAACAATATCACCTGGTAATTCGACTCGTTGCCCTTGAGAGTCAATCATCGGTGGTAAATTTTGTGCTGGAGCAGGCGTTGGCTCAGTTGACGGTTGGATCGGCTGGCCAGAAATCTCTTGTGGTGAAGATGGTGTATTTTCTGTTGGCGTAACGGATGATGGCTGCTGAGAAAGATCGATATTTCTTTCAGTATTTGCCTGATTTGTTGGTTCAGTTGTTTCTGGTGATTTTAATGCGGAACTGATTGCGATAATCAACAGAATTAAGACAAGAACTCCAACACCAATCATCATCTGCTGACGGGATACAGAAAAACGAGCATTTTTTAATGGGTTATTACGCGGTCGGTTAGTTCGACGCTCGGGTCTATCCGATGTATCAGGTTTGAGTGTGTTATCACTCTTTGTTTCATTTTCAGGTTTGAACTCGTCCATTATGCCCTCCGTCAGAGCGTCAAAAAGCGAAGATAATCTATTCAGCCTTAGCCATTACCTATTAGTATAAGGATGAAACGCTTTTTACGAAACGTTGCATTTGACAATATTAACCAGAATTATCCTTAAAACAGATAAATTGGTTTCTCTCTAGTCAGGTAATGGGGAGCTTAATTTGCATTAATGCAAGATGTTATCGCTTTGTGCACCTGTTCGCGAGAAATATCCGCACGCAGTTCTGATTGGCCGATACCTTTTGGTAAAACAAGGTGTAATTTGCCACCAGAAACCTTTTTATCTCGCATCATATGCGGTAAATAATCATCAGGAAGCATTTCTTTAGGGCCAGAAACAGGAAGTTTTGCTTTTTCAAGCAATTGAATAACGCGTTGCGTTTCTTCAGGAGAGAATTGGCCAAGGGCCTGTGCTGTTTTTGCTGCCATAACCATGCCAGCAGAAACAGCTTCACCATGTAGCCAAACACCATATCCCATATGTGCTTCAATAGCATGACCATAAGTGTGGCCAAGATTCAGTAATGCACGTAAACCGCTGGTTTCTTTTTCATCGGCGGCGACTACATCAGCTTTAATTTCGCAGCAACGACGAATACAATAAGCAAGAGCTTGAGGATCAAGTGCTAAAAGTTTATCAATATTATTTTCAAGCCAGATAAAAAAGGCTTTATCTAGAATGATGCCATATTTGATAACTTCAGCTAAACCTGATGATAATTCTCGAGAGGGTAAAGTCGTCAAACAATCGAGATCGATAACAACAGAGGCTGGTTGGTAAAAAGCGCCAATCATATTCTTACCAAGTGGATGATTAACTGCCGTTTTTCCACCGACTGATGAATCTACTTGTGAAAGTAAGGTTGTCGGTACCTGAATAAAACGTACACCACGTTGATAGCTTGCAGCTGCAAAGCCTGTTAAGTCACCGATAACACCACCACCTAAAGCGATAAGTGTTGTATCTCGATTGTGATTTTTTTCTAAAAGTGCAGTAAAGACGTCATTCATTATAGAAAGTGATTTGTACTGCTCACCATCAGGTAAAATTACGCTATCTACCAGAATACCTTGGTTTTTTAAGGTAGTCGTTACCCTTTCTAAATAAAGCGGTGCGAGAGTCTCATTAGTGACTATCATCGCTTGTTGTCCCGCTTTTAAAGGTAAAAGTGTTTCTGGCTGGCGAAAAAGGCCAGAAGCAATGGTAATGGGATAGCTTCTTTCACCTAATGTAACAGCGATACTTTCCATAAAAGTAGCCTTCTTTTATCGTCTTTATTTGTTGCTTAATTTACTGAGAATGTTAGTTTTTTTCTAACATTTCAATGATTTGGTTGGCAACAATTTTTGCGCTTTGATCATCTGTGTGAATGGTGATATCTGCAATTTCTTCGTAAAGAGGATTGCGTTCTTCAGCCAATGTTTCTAGTACATCACGTACAGGTTCTACACCCTGTAGTAATGGACGTTTCTTATCACGTTGAGTACGAGCTAATTGTTTTTCGATATTAGTTTCTAAATAAACAACAACACCGCGTGCAGATAGTCGGTTACGGGTTTCTCTCGATTTTACCGAACCACCACCTGTTGCTAGCACAATGCCTTGCTTTTCAGTAAGTTCGTTGATTATTTTTTCTTCTCGTTGACGGAAGCCTTCTTCGCCTTCTACATCAAATACCCAACCTACATCCGCACCTGTACGCCGCTCAATTTCCTGATCGGAATCATAAAACTCCATACTAAGTTGTTGAGCTAACTGACGACCAATAGTGCTTTTGCCGGCACCCATAGGCCCAACCAGAAAGATATTACGTTTCTCTGCCATGTTTTTGGTATTACTAAGATATTCGTTAATGATAACCCGCCCCGCCAAATTCATTCAGCGACGGGACCTAAACTGAAATTATGAGTGTCTATTTAATTCACGCCTGATAACGTTTCTATCTACTCTCATATCAAGATTGAGTTTTTTTAGTAGATCGCCATAAAATAACTACATGGTGTCGCAAGCGACATCATAAGATAAAAATCCCTTTGCCTACAGTACATAACAAGATACTACTAAAAAAAATCAATCATCTTTGTTGGCAATGCGGAGATTCTAACACAATTTAGTCAGAAAACTGTATCTGATCACTTTGTCTTTTTAGTCATCTGGCAATCAATATTACATATAAAAAGCCCTGCCTCCAATAATAGAGGAAGTGCATAAAATGTATCCGTATTATAGTTGCGATAATTCAGGCCCACTCAATTAGCTAACCCTTGTAAGCTAAATCGTCCTCAGCGTCAAATCTATAAATAGAGATTATAAGAAAAAACAATGAATAGTAGTTCATTTTATTGCAGATAAAAATACTTAATCACTTGTATTTTATAGATAAATTATTTATCACTCTAAAGGTTAGATTAATTTGGGTGTAATAAAAATAACCAATTCATGGCGACTGTGTTGCTCTCTTTTGTGGCTAAAAAGTGTCCCAAGTAATGGTATGGACGATAAGAGCGGAATTTTTGCGTCATGTTCTTGCTGTTTTTGTTGGAAAATTCCCCCTAACATTAAGGTGTCACCATCATTAATTATGACTTCTGTACTAATTTCTTGTTTATCGATAGAAAGATGTTCACTTCCCCCTTGAACAAGTGTGACACCTGGTGTGTTTTGCGTAATTTTTAGTATCAATCTAATTTTTTTGTTTCTTTGAATGATTGGCGTCACTTCCATACCTAATACTGCTTCTTTAAATTGTATTCTGGTAATTTCATTATTACTGCTGACATAAGGAATTTCTGTTCCTTGTTTAATCGAAGCCATTTTTTCATGTGCAGCTGTTAGTCTAGGGCTTGCGATAATTGATAGCTGTTTTTCTTGTTCTAGTGCACTGAGTTCAAGTTCTAATAGACGACCATTAATTCTCGCAATATTTAATGCGAGGTAGTGAAGAGGGTTTTTAGTATTTTGATGAACGGATAATGTAGAAAGAGAAGGGGCTCTGAGAGTGTTATGCGTCGTCGATGATAATGCTGTGGAGGTATTTTCTGTGGCAGGCAAACTTTCTGCTGCGAGAGGTTTGGGTGTTTGTAATCCCCATTGAACACCTAATTCGTTTAATGCATCCTGACTGCTGCTAATAATATATGCTGTAATATGAACTTGCTGTTGTGGCATATCTTTCATTTTTAACCAATCTGCAATTTCAGACAGCGTTTCATCATCATCCATAATAGAAAGGCTATTTGATTCTATATCTGTAATAACTCGCCCTTGTGAGCTTAATAGAGGCATTACATCAGAGTGTAATTGAGCTGCAATATCTTCAGCATTGGCATAATTTAATAGATAAATACGCCTATGTAGGCGCTTATTAGGTTCTATTTTTTGTTCTGTTATTTTTTTATTTACTTGGTTCTCTTCTACTGAAATTATTTCGGGAAAAAAAGGGTCTCTAGCATCAGCAACAAGAGTATGAGTTATCAATAATGAGGCAAAGAAAGAACATAAAAATTTCATGATTTTTCACTCAATAATAAAGTTGATATTGGTTGATTCAGATCGATTAAGTGAAGTTGTACTGAAAGTATTAGGGAATTTATTGGCATAACGTTAATAGAAGAAAGAGAAAATCCCACTTGGCTAACTCGTTCTAATAAGATTAGAAATTGTGAATAAGAAAGTGTGAAGTGAAGTTTATAAAAGGTGTTGTTATCGCGTTCCCAACTATCAGGAATAAATTGATGTTTATTTAATACTTGTTGTAATCGCTCATCGGCAGAAATTGAGTTGAAAGGGATATAATAGTCATTTTGTAATGCCTTTAATGAACTCATAGAAGGCATATTATCTAATGTTGTTCGATATTGCTTAATACGTGTTTGACTTTGTGTTATTGCTGCTTGTTGTATTTCTATTTGTTGAAGATAGTTAGCAAATATAAAGGTACAGCTGATAAAGCCAATACTCATTGGAGCAAAAAAGCTTAATGCTAATTTTTTCCAAAAAGGGAGAAATACAAGATATTGTGCCCACCGAAAGTTAGTCATCGCTGCTTCCTTCTTCTTGTCTTTCTCTCCTCTTATTATCTGTTTTCTTGTCGTTATTTGTATCCCAATCACCATTAAAAAATAGCTCTGTATATGCTGGCTGAGTGACACTTTTTTGTAATGTATTTAGTTTCAGTACAGAAAGCATAGGGTGGTGATAAAAATATGACATCAGTAAAAGTGACTGCTCGTAAGGTAAGATCAAATGCAAAGAGAGTTTATTATCCATCTCTGAAAATTGGCTTATCCAGCCTGTTGTAGGTAAGCAGGTTTCTATAGATTGAAAAAAAGTGATATAGCGTAAGTAGCGATACCAATTTTGATAGTGTAACCAATAGTGCTGATAATCTAATTCAGCTCGTTCTTTTTCTTGATGGCGCTCAGCAATATGCTGTGTAAGCAATGCTTCTTGGTATTGATATTGGCGTTGTAGTGTTGTGAGTAAATGTGATTTTTTTGCTAAGTGATAAGTATAATAACTACAAGTAATTATACTAATAACAATAAGCGATAAGGTTTGATAAAACCAGTTTTGGGCTTTTTTGCTAATAAAAGAACTACGCCAAGGAAGGTAATTTACTTGATACATAATTCCTCCCACGGGCCTAATGCTAATCCTAATGCGATAAGTGGAAGTTCTTTTTTTTGCGTTACTTTTTGAAAAAGAGAGTTCGTAATATCAGGCCAAATAGGCATAAGATGGCTAAAATTATGTGAATTATCGCCCGCGAAATAGCACTGTTCTCGCTGCCATTGATATTTCTTTGCTAGTTGATGAAAAGAGATTTCTTGTGCTCTCTCATTTTCATAATAAAGTGTGCCGTAATGCGGCATATTTTCATCGGATGAAACCCAATACATTTTTTTATCTTCACAATAAATAAGTATGCAATTAGAGGGTAAGCCAAGATAAGACGCTAAATAACGTAATGAACAAGCCGGCGTGTCGATGGCAGATATTGCTAAATTTAAGCTAGAAAATAACGCAATATAGTGGTCAATAGGATTTTTAGGATACAAATGAATGGCGAGATTTTGATTATTTTGCCGATAATCATAATTAACCACTGTTTTGGTTGTTTGTGTATGCGATGTTGCATGTAGTTGAGCTAACCGATAACACGCTGCTGGCGTAAGAGAAATAGGGTTAGGTAAAGGAATAGTATGATAACTTTCATAAATATCAGGCAGTGAGACAGTAACATTATTGATGGGAGGTAATGTTTGTCGCCAAGGCCTTAAGATATTTCTTAATTTTAAATGATCTATATTGTTATTAAAAGGTAAAAGGAATTGCCAAAATGCATTGATTTTCCACCGTCTATCTTGCTGAGAGACCAATACTGCATTGATATAATTGATATTAATTTCAATACCAATCTGGTGATTGAGTGTTTTCATAAATGATATCCATATCGATTGAATTCGTAACAGCCTATTTTCAGTAAGGCGTTACCTTTATACTACGCACTGTTTGTTTATAAACTGCCCAATCCACATTACATGGGAAATTTAAGGTGAAGTTCTTAAAATATTTTTTCATCTTCGTTTTTGCTTGCATAATTTTGGGAGCAGCCTCGATATACGGTATGTATAAGTATGTTGAGCCTGAGCTTCCAGATGTAGCAACATTAAAAGATGTTCGTCTACAAACCCCAATGCAGGTTTTTAGTGCAGACGGAGAGTTGATGGCACAATACGGTGAAAAGCGCCGTTTACCGCTGACGTTGCAGGAAATGCCACCTCAGTTAATTAATGCTTTTATTGCGACAGAAGACACTCGTTTTCGTGAACACCACGGTATTGATCCAATAGGTATTTCTCGTGCGGTAATGGTCGCGTTAACCTCAGGACAAGCATCACAAGGTGCTAGTACGATTACACAGCAATTAGCTCGAAATTTCTTTTTAACACCAGAAAAGAAATTAATGCGAAAAGTTAAAGAAGCGTTCTTAGCTATTCGTATTGAAAAAGAGTTAACTAAAGATGAAATTTTAGAGCTTTATCTCAATAAAATTTATCTTGGTAACCGTGCTTATGGGGTGGGGGCTGCTGCTTATGTCTATTTTGGTAAAAGTGTTCATGATCTTAGCTTAAGTGAGATGGCAGTGATTGCTGGGTTACCTAAGGCGCCTTCTACGCTAAATCCTCTCTATTCTTATGATCGTGCATTTAAACGACGTAATATTGTTTTACAACGTATGTTTGAAGAGAACTATATTACTCGAGCACAGTACGAGAGCGCTAAAGCAGAACCTATTGTTGCTAAATATCATGCGCCTCAAATTGATTTTTCTGCTCCATATTTGACTGAAATGGTTAGAATGGAAATGTATGAAAGCTATGGTGAAAATGCTTATACTGATGGCTATAAAATCTATACCACAGTGATACGAAAAGATCAGCTTTCAGCAGAAAAAGCGTTACGAGATAACGTTATTGATTATGACATGCGTCATGGTTATCGCGGAGCACAAGAAGTACTTTGGAGTGCAGGGCAAACGCCTTGGGATAGCAAAGCAATTAGCGAAAAATTAAAAGGAATTCAGGCTTATGGTCCGCTTATTCCTGCCGTTGTATTATCGGCTGATGCTAAAGAAGCCAAGGTCGTATTAAAAAATGGTGACACCATTTCGCTTGATTTAAAAGCGGTACGCTGGGCGCGTAAATTTATTTCTGATACATCTCAAGGTGCTACACCATCTAAAGTGGATGCAGTTGTTCATGAGGGTGAGCAAATATGGGTTCGCCAAGATAATGCAAATAACTGGGTTTTAGGGCAACTACCAGGTGTAAATGCGGCTTTTGTTGCACTGAATCCGCTTGATGGCAGTATCATTGCGCTGGTTGGTGGTTTTGATTTTGAGATAAGTAAATTTAACCGTGTTTCTCAATCATTACGTCAAGTCGGTTCAAATATTAAACCTTTCTTATATGCCGCAGCATTAGATAAAGGTTTAACCTTATCAACGCTTCTTAATGACCTACCTATTAGCCGATGGGATGCAGGTGCGGGCACCGATTGGCGTCCTAAAAATTCACCTCCAACCTATGCAGGGCCTATTCGTTTACGTCAAGGATTAGGTCAGTCTAAAAACGTTGTTATGGTACGAGCCATGCGTGCAATGGGGGTGGATTATGCCGCTGATTACTTATTACGATTTGGCTTTCCTAATCAAAATATCGATAGAACTGAGTCATTAGCATTAGGTTCCCCGTCATTTACGCCAATGCAGATGGTTCGTGGTTTTGCCGTTATGGCTAATGGTGGTTATTTAATCGAGCCTTACTTTATTCAACGTATTGAAAACGCTGAAGGTGAAGTGTTATTTACAGCTAAACCTAAAATCGCCTGTCCTGAATGTACCGATATTCCGGTTATTTATGGTGATACCAATCGTTCTATCGCATTATCTGATGATTACATGGAAAATGTAGCGCAATCTAGAGCCGCTCAACCTTCAAATGTAGCACCAGACATCGAGTTAGAAGCTGCACCATTAGCTGAAACAGTACAAGAAAGCCAATATGCACCTCATGTTATCAGTACACCTCTTGCCTTCTTAATGCATGATGCATTAAGAACAAACCTTGTTGGTGAACCAGGTTGGTCGGGAACAGGATGGCGAGCTTTGCGTGATCTGAAACGACAAGATATTGGTGGCAAAACTGGTACCACAAATAGCTCTAAAGATGCATGGTTCTCTGGATATGGTGCCAATATTGTCGCAACCGCATGGATTGGTTTTGATGATAGCAGTCGTAATTTAGGGCGTACTGCAGCAAGTGGTGGAGAGGCGGGCGCTAAAACCGCACAACCTATTTGGAATGACTTTATGAAAGTCGCACTTGATGGCGTTCCTGTGAATATGATGCCAGCACCAAAAGGTATCGTCGCGGTTCAAATTGATAGAAAAACAGGTAAGTTGGCTGGTGATGGCCCTTCAATGAAAGAATATTTTATTGAAGGAACACAACCAACAGAAAGAGCAAAAAACGAAGTGGGTACACAGATTTTTGAAGATAACGGCGAATCTAATGAGTTATTTTAATTAATCTAGTTAAAAAGCCGGATGTAATAATCCGGCTTTTTAGTTTCTATTACTATTGCTGTTTTTGTAAAAAGCGATGAGCCAGAAATAGCGCACTGACACTGCGTGCTTCAGTAAAATCTGGGTGATCGAGTAAATCCATCATTTTTGCGATAGGCCAACGAATTTGAATCAATGGTTCCGGCTCGTCACCTTCAAGTTGTTCTGGATAAAGCTTATCAGCAATAACAATATTCATTTTGCTAGAAAAATAAGAAGGAGCCATAGAGAGCTTTGCAATTTCAGTTAAACAGTGGGCACCATAACCAATTTCTTCTTTGAGTTCTCGGTTAGCTGCTTGAATTGCATTTTCGCCTGGATCAATCGCTCCTTTAGGAAAACCAAAATCATAGCTTTCGATACCAACAGCATATTCACGAATAAGAATAAGGTGATCATCAATAATTGGAACAATCATCACCGCCTCACGATTAGCGGGTTTCATACGCTCGTAAATACGTTTTTCCCCGTTACTAAATTCCAGATTAACGGATTGGATCTGAAATAATCGAGAACGGGCAATGTTATCAATATTAAGTATATTTGGTTTTTTTAGTTGGTTCATAACAGCCCCTGACAATAAAAGAGATTAACCCGAATTTAACACATTAATGACAAAATAAATCTAACAATTAGATTTAGCTTTTAAGGGAAAATTGAGTACACTCCGCTACTACACCCAGTTATTGATTGATTTTTTGAGAATATTATTATTTATTGATTCGCTATTTTAATTGAAGATAGCGCAGTAGGCGGATATAAAATTGATAAGAGTTATAAATTATAACGCGACTACAAAAATATAATCTATTGTATTTAAATAAAAAATAGAACAAAAGAATAGGAATTGCCTTATGTTAGGCAGGGTTTCAATTTTGTTATTGTTATTACGCAGCATCAGTATAAGCATGGGGAAAAAATGAGATTATCAGTCATTATATTGGCTATCTTTATGATTAGCCTATTTATAATGGCCGCCTTTCTATTCTTTAAAAGAAGGCGGCTTGATGACTCACATCATCTTCCCTCGCTTGCAAAACCCACTCATCGTAAACTTACCCCAGATGATTATGGGCTTATTGCTGATTATTTATCTTATTTTGGTACATCGGATTTCTCTTCAGGTTATTCATTACAAAACTTTCCTGAAATACCTGCCAAAGGCGAGGTGGTGACGACATTACGAAATATCGTTAACCGATTTGCTGGTTCTGCCGAAGGGTTAAACCATTGGCGCTATTATATTGATGCCGTAGAAATCCACATTCCCCCTTTATTAGTTCCTTATCTCCAACAAGAGAATGTTTTAGATGTTGTTTGTACCCCATCAATTCCTATTGTTGTGGGTGTTAATGGGCACTTTCTAAAAGATGAGAAATCACATTTTTCTGCATTAAGCTTAAAACAACTTTCAGAACCTATATTAGCAAATGGTTCATCAACCATTCAAAAAAATGAGGGTGATGCAGCCCATTTATTGCAGATCCGTGAAGAAACTAACGAAGAGTACCGATTACATAATTCATCAGGCTTTTGGGATGGCTCTTTTGTTTGCATTGGGCTGACATTATGGCTAACAGCATTGATGATGCCCCAAGTTTTTCTCCCTTTAATTTTAGCAACTGGTGGTGCCTTTTTTCTTCTCGGAATATTTCTTATTCACCGGCCACTAATTAAACCACGTAAACAAGAAGTTCACTGTTTTAAAGGTCGTTTAAAGCGTTGGGGGCTTTTTGGTAACTTTGATCATGGGCAAGTTAAAAATATCTCTTTAGGTGGTATTGATCTTGTTTATCCCCCCCACTGGGAGCCTTATATTCAAAATGATATTGATAAAGTTACTTATTTAGAAATGTATCCTAATCATCATGTAATAAAGCAAGGTAGCTATCTTTCTTTGCATGATGAAGAAAAAAATTATCCATATAAACGTTATATTAAAAATATTATTTTCGTTTTATGGAGTCTGTTTATTATTGTGATGTTGTATCTTTATCAACCCCTTTCTCTTTCTATGAAATTAAGTTTTTCATGGTTGAAAGATACCGAACCTCATTTAGTGACTAATTTTACAGAGTTGGAAACCACAACATTGCATGTGGGTGATATTATTCAGGCTAAAGGGGTAGGGATGTGCTATATGCCGCCTAACCTTTCAAGTAAAAATAATAAAACAATTTTTGCTCCCTTTGATTGTTCAGGCATTTATTGGAATAACAGTAATCCGATGCCGATGCCAGAATCGAGTACGATAGAAAAAGCAGCAGCTTTACTGCATATGGTTGAAGAACAGCTACATCCTATTTCTAATAATCGGGTGAACCCAAGTTTAGGACAAGCAATTACCAAATCGGGTATGAATCTGTTGGATAATTTCGATGGCATTATATTGAAAACACAAGATTTATGCCCAAGAGAAAATGAATGTATTCGGCTTAAAATGGCGTTAGTTAATTTAAGTAACGTCAATGATTGGCCAGCGTTAGTACAACGAGCAGAAAGTGGCAAATTAACGGGTACCAATGTTTTATTACGTGCAGTTAGTGCTGAGGCCTTGGAAAAGCTCATCGACACCACCACATCTTCTTTTATCTATAGAGAAATAGATAAAGCCGCAATACTGTTAAATAGCCCTCCACCAGGAGGTGTGCTGTTAATCAGTGATGAAAGAAAGCAGCTCGTTGATTACGCGTCAAATTCAAATTCTGTATTTGAACCAACCCCGCTAGAACAATGGCGAGAACTTCAGCGTTTATCAGATATTTTATTACATACACCTTTTGATACTGGTGGTGTTATCACCGGAATGGTTGTTGATGCGAATGGTACTTTACAGATCTTTTTGCATAGCCTGCCAGACTCAATGACGATGTTATATTATATCGGTAATACGTTATTATTACTCGTTGCTATAGGGTTCCTTATGTTGAACCTATTTCTTATCATCCGGCGTCGGCGACATAATAACCAACGCATGAATAAAATCAGTCTCTATTACGAGCACTGTTTTTATCGCCCTCCTCAGTAAGTACTTTGTTGTGGAAGGCTATGTGTTATCACTATCGCCTTCACAAAGAAGCTTAAGGAGAAAGGATGAGTCAACTATCGCAAGAAAGCGGTGTCCGTTTAGATAAATGGCTTTGGGCTGCGCGTTTTTATAAAACACGCGCTATCGCACGCACAATGATTGAGGGCGGTAAAGTCCATTATAATGGTGTGCGAGGTAAACCGAGTAAAACCGTTGAAGTCGGTGCTGAAATACGTTTACGACAAGGTAATGATGAACGGACGGTAACCATTTTAATGGTAAGTGCACAGCGACAAGGTGCTACACAAGCACAAGCGCTGTATTGCGAAACGCCAGAGAGTATTGCTAAAAGAGAAAAAATTGCTCTAGCAAGAAAAATGAATGCGTTAACAATGCCTCATCCTGAACGTCGTCCTGATAAAAAGGAAAGACGCACCTTACTTCGCTTCAAACAGACAAATTTACAAGAGTCGGATTAACCGACTCCCTGAAATGAGAGAAAATTATGTCTAAAAAAGACTCTTTATCACGTTTTTTATTTGAAAAAAACGCGGTACGCGGTGAAATAGTCAATGTGACTGAAACCTATCAATCAATGTTAGAAAATCATCATTATCCTGAGCCAGTTCAATGTCTTCTGGGTGATTTACTCGTTGCAACAAGTTTGTTAACAGCAACGCTTAAATTTGAAGGAGATATTACGGTTCAATTACAAGGTGATGGCCCTGTTCGTTTGGTCGTAATTAATGGTAATAACAACCAACAAATGCGCGGTGTTGCACGCGTTGGAGAAGAAGATGTTAAAGCAGGAAGTACACTAAAAGAGATGATCGGTAATGGTTTTATGGTTATCACTGTTACACCTAAAAAAGGTGAACGTTATCAGGGGATTGTTGCCCTTGATGGTGAAACCATAGAAGCTTGTATTGATAACTACTTTAAACAGTCTGAGCAGCTACCTACTCAAGTCTTTATTCGTAGTGGTATGCAAGCGGGTAAAGCCGCAGCGGCTGGTATGCTATTGCAAGTGCTACCGGCTACTGAAGAACACTCAGTAGAACAGACTGCGGAACATTTTGAATTATTGACTCAACTGACCCATACGATAAAAGCAGAAGAGCTATTTACTCTTGATACTAAAGAGATATTGCATCGTTTATATCATGAAGAAGATGTGACGCTTTATGAGCCTCAACGTGTTGAATTTCGTTGTACTTGTTCTCGAGAAAGATGTGAAGATACATTAGTAACATTGTCAGAAGAAGATGTGAATCACCTGTTGCAAGAACAAGGAAATATTGATATGGAGTGCGAGTATTGTGGTACACACTACATCTTCAATGAAGATGATGTTAAGAATATCAATAAGTTAGATAAGTCAGAATTGCACTGATTCGATTTAGCAAGGTGATATTATAAGAAGGGTGCTATTTTGCACCCTTTTTTATTCAACAATTTTACTGTAGTTTTGTGCATTAGCTCTCGTTCTGAACATAAAAAAATTATAAATTTTCAAAATATTGATAACAATCGCTGTTAATAAATCGTAACACCTTAATATTGTTCATAGAAAAGTCTATTTATCAGGAGCAAAACTATGAGCGTTAAAGGTCTTACCCCAAAGGATCTCCAGCAGTATGGTATCCATGACATTAGTGAAATCGTTTATAACCCTAGCTATGAGCTGTTATTTGATGAAGAAACTAAACCTGAATTAACAGGTTATGAGCGTGGTACCTTAACTTCATTAGGTGCTATTGCCGTTGATACTGGTATTTTCACTGGACGTTCTCCGAAAGATAAATACATTGTTCGTGATGATATAACCCGTGACACAGTTTGGTGGGCTGATCAGGGTAAAGGTAAAAATGATAATAAGCCGTTATCTCAAGAGGTTTGGGCTGATTTAAAATCATTAGTTACTGAACAGCTATCAGGCAAACGATTGTTTGTTGTTGATGCTTTTTGTGGTGCCAACGCAGACACTCGCTTAAAAGTTCGTTTCATTACGGAAGTGGCTTGGCAGGCGCATTTTGTTAAGAATATGTTTATTCGCCCTGAACAAGAAGAGTTGGTGAATTTTACACCAGACTTTATTGTGATGAACGGTGCGAAATGTACAAATCCAAATTGGAAAGCACAAGGGCTGAATTCAGAGAACTTTGTTGCATTTAATTTAACTGAACGCATTCAGTTAATTGGTGGTACTTGGTACGGTGGTGAAATGAAGAAAGGGATGTTCTCTATGATGAACTACTTCCTTCCTCTTAAAGGCATCGCCTCTATGCACTGTTCTGCAAACGTTGGTGAAAGTGGAGATGTTGCCATATTCTTTGGTTTATCGGGTACAGGCAAAACTACACTTTCTACAGATCCTAAGCGTAAACTGATTGGTGATGATGAACACGGTTGGGATGATGACGGCGTATTTAACTTTGAAGGTGGATGCTATGCAAAAACTATTCATCTTTCAAAAGAAGCCGAGCCAGATATTTACGGTGCAATTAAACGCGATGCTCTATTAGAAAACGTAGTGGTGTTATCTGACGGTTCAGTTGATTTTGACGACGGCACAAAAACAGAAAATACCCGAGTTTCTTATCCCATTTATCACATCGATAATATCGTAAAACCAGTTTCTAAAGCGGGTCATGCTAAGAAAGTTATTTTCTTAACGGCAGACGCCTTTGGTGTATTACCCCCGGTTTCACGGTTAACACCAGAGCAAACGCAATATCACTTCTTATCTGGTTTTACCGCAAAATTAGCAGGTACAGAGCGTGGTGTAACAGAACCTACACCAACATTTTCTGCATGTTTTGGTGCGGCTTTCTTATCTTTGCACCCAACGCAATATGCTGAAGTATTAGTAAAACGTATGCAAGATTCAGGTGCTAAAGCTTATCTTGTTAATACGGGGTGGAATGGAACAGGTAAACGTATTTCAATTAAAGATACCCGTGCGATTATTGATGCCATCTTAAGTGGTGATATTGATAAAGCGCCAACGAAAACATTACCAGTGTTTGATTTAGAGATCCCAACAGCGCTACCTGGTGTTAATGGTGAGATTTTAGATCCTCGTGATACTTATGCAGATAAAACTCAATGGGATGTAAAAGCAGACGATCTCGCAGATCGTTTTGTGAAAAACTTCGATAAATATACGGATACACCAGCAGGTCAGGCTCTCACAAAAGTTGGACCCAAACGTTAGTTATTAGTTAATTGCTAAGTAGTCATTAATCATACAGTCCCAAAGTCGGTAGTTTGCCACTTTGGGATTTTTTTACCGAAAAATAAGTAAAAAAAACCCTGAACTACTTTCGTCATTCAGGGGATTTAAAAGAAAACAAAGTGAAATAGGTTGTTTAGAGAAAAAGTGACTTTAGGGTGGTAACCCAACTATGCTGTTACTGCTGGCAAATCAAACAGTAAAACCTCACTGTCTTCGTCGCCAACGAAACGAATAATATCCTCATTTGAGATAGCAACACCATCACTCGTGGTCGCAATTGTGTCATTAATAGTTATTTTACCTTTTACTATTTGTAACCAAACATTTCGACCTTGTTCTGGTTGATATTCGGCTAGCTCGCCTTTTTTCAAGTTCCAACGCCATAGCGTCATATCTTGAAAAACTTTTAACGAACCATTACGAGCATCTGGCGATAAGATCAACTGCTTGCTTTCTGTTGTATCAAAGCGGCGTTGAGCGTAACGCGGTGTAATACCTACGGTGTCTGGCATAATCCAAATTTGGTAAAAATGCAGCCCTTGCTGATGATTAGGATTATATTCAGAATGAGTAATACCAGTACCTGCACTCATTATCTGAAATTCACCAGCCGGTACATTTTCTTTGTTACCCATGCTGTCTTTATGTTCAATATTACCTTCAAGTACATAGGTTAAAATTTCCATATCTTTATGAGGATGCGTACCGAAACCTTCACCTGCAATAACGCGATCTTCGTTAATCACGCGTAAAGCAGAAAAACCCATAAAGTTTTGATCATAATAATTTGCGAAAGAGAAGGTATGCCAGCTATCTAGCCAACCATGATTAGCATGTCCTCTTTCGTTTGCTTTGCGTAGATAAATCATTGTGTATTTCCTTCTCTGAAGTTGTTGAACACAGTTTACGCAATAGCACAAAGTAAAACAGCGGAGGAATTTAATCTGAGGATCCAAATAATTTGAATAAGAGGGAACAAAAACATCGAAGAAGAACTTAGTTGAAGAAGATAAAAGTAGGAAAGAAAAAAGCCAGCACCCGGCTGGCTAAAATAAAACACTGGAAGCAATGTGAGCAATGTCGTTCTTTCATATGACCCTGAAGGAGGTGCATCTGAAAGTGTTGATAATGATAATGGTTATCAGTATCATTTGTAAAGTCTTTTTTTTAAACAAAATACGATAAAGTATAGAAATACAGTTAACCCTCTGATTAAAGAGTTATTTTATTTTTCTTTTTTTTAAAAGATTAATATAACCAAAGAGTTACTCATATTCTTTGTAGGGTTATTAAAGTAGAAATAGGAGTAAAATATCGATTATCTCCATATTAAAATAGAGGATATGGCAAGGTTATGAGAATAAATCAAAATTTAAATAATAATAAGCCATCAATAATTTATGATGGCTGTATTTGGTATGTTGTAATTTATAATTTTCAAACTCAATAATACTTATTTAGGCATTGAAATAAGTGCCTGAGCACAGGCATAAGCTGAACTCCACGCCCATTGAAAGTTATATCCGCCTAACCAACCAGTTACATCAACCACTTCGCCAATAAAATAGAGTCCTTTAACGCTGGAAGCTTGCATCGTTTTAGAGGAAAGGGCGCGAGTATCGACGCCTCCTAATGTGACTTCGGCTGTACGATAGCCTTCAGTGCCATTGGGTTGTACTTGCCATGATTGTAGCAGCGTTACAATTTGCTCTATACGTTCATTACTTAGTTGAGCTAAAGCCACATCAGGTAGTTGCTTTGTTTCAATCATTATTTCGATAAGACGTTTTGGCAATAAACGAGAAAGGGTATTTTTTAATGATTGATTAGGGTGCTCTTGGCGCTTTGCTTGCAATAATGCTTGAAGCTCAATATTAGGAAGTAAGTTGATGCTCACATACTCACCAGGATGCCAATAGCTTGATATTTGCAAAATAGCTGGGCCAGAAAGCCCACGGTGAGTAAACAGAATATTTTCTTTAAAGCTAGTACCATCTTTTGCAGTCACTATTGCGGGTACCGCAACACCAGAAAGCGAATTTAGCTGCTCTAATAATGGTTTATGCAAAGTGAAAGGGACTAATCCTGCTCGAGTAGGTAAAACGGGAAGGTTAAATTGCTCTGCGATGCGATAACCAAAAGGGGTAGCACCTAAGCCTGGCATTGAAAGACCACCGCTTGCTATCACTACTGAAGGGGTCGAAATTTCATTACCATCAACAAAAATCGTAAATCCGTCTTCTATTTTTTCTATTTGAGTAACTTCGCTACGTAAGCGAATACTCACTTTCCCTTTTTGGCACTCTGTGAGCAATAAATCAACAATTTGTTGTGCTGAGTCGTCACAAAATAGCTGCCCTAATGTT
This sequence comes from Proteus hauseri ATCC 700826, assembly GCF_001654965.1. Taxonomy (GTDB): domain Bacteria; phylum Pseudomonadota; class Gammaproteobacteria; order Enterobacterales; family Enterobacteriaceae; genus Proteus; species Proteus hauseri. Next base: position 42,962 of record NZ_LXEV01000004.1, on the reverse strand, counting down.
TTTTCATGATAGGTAATTTTGTATTTTTGTACTAACTCAATAAAATCCCATTGTGTATAGCGAGCAAGTGCTGACTTACAAAAATGGGGATTTTCTGACAAATAGGCAGAAGGCTCGATATACATGTTAGTAAAGTTGCAACGACCGCCTCCTGACATAAGAATTTTTCGACCGGCTTTTTTGCCATTATCGAGCACTAAAACAGATAAACCGGCTTGTCCTGCTATTGATGCACAAAAGAGCCCAGCGGCTCCTGCACCTATAATTACTGTATCGAATGATCCCACAATAAAGTCTCGTTTTTGGTTATCTCTAATTACTTATCAATGATTTTTGCGTAAGATCAGAGTAAATTTGTAAAATTATATGGAGAAATCCACATTTTTCACCTAAATTCTTATTAGCAAGCTGAAATATTGACAGAAATTTACTTTTTTTATTTTTTTGCTAATCTAATGATATATAAAGTATTATTAGAGAAACACTTTGAGTTTCTTAGTTATCAAATCAAAAAAAGGTTAAATTTCGCTTCCACCGTTCGCATTTGTCCATGATAATGCGCCGCGTTCATGTCCAACTAACTGGCTTAACGTCTATGCTACATTTGTTTACTGGCCTGGAATTTCATACAGGTTTAATGTTGGTTTTAGCACTTATTTTTGTGCTATTTTACGAAGCTATCAACGGCTTCCATGATACCGCAAATGCGGTAGCAACTGTTATCTATACTCGTGCAATGCGAGCGCAATTTGCGGTCGTGATGGCGGGTGTGTTTAACTTCCTCGGGGTTTTGCTCGGTGGGTTGAGCGTAGCTTATGCTATTGTTCATTTGTTACCGACAGACCTTCTGCTAAATGTGAGCTCTTCACATGGCCTCGCCATGGTTTTCTCGTTGCTGTTAGCCGCCATTATCTGGAACTTAGGTACATGGTATTTAGGTATTCCAGCATCAAGTTCACATACGCTGATAGGTGCAATTATTGGTATCGGTTTAACGAACGCTATCATCACGGACTCGTCCATTGTTGATGCGTTAAACGTACCAAAAATGATCAGCATCTTCCTTTCACTCATTCTTTCCCCAATTGTTGGTTTAGTTATTGCGGGTGCGATGATTTTTATTCTACGCCGTTACTGGAGTGGAACGAAAAAACGCCGCCGTATTCACCTAACACCAGCAGAACGTGAGAAACAAGATGGTAAGCGTAAGCCACCATTCTGGACTCGTACTGCGCTGATTTTATCTGCGATAGGTGTGAGCTTCTCTCATGGTGCGAATGATGGGCAAAAAGGGATTGGTCTTATCATGCTGGTTCTTATTGGCGTAGCGCCTGCGGGCTTTGTCGTCAATATGAATGCGAGTGGATATGACATCACTCGAACCCATGATGCCGTTGTACATTTACAACAGTATTATGAAAAACATCAGCCAGCATTACAGCACGCTATTGAAAATACACCAGCAGTATCAGCCGAATCTGCAACAGCTGACGATGAATTTCATTGTAATAGTGCAAGAACACCAATTGTTCTTAATCAAACAGAGCAAATGCTTGCAAATATAAGCTCTTACGATGAACTGAGTGCAGACCAACGTGCTCAAATGCGTCGATTACTGATGTGTATTGCCGATACAGCAACAGAAGTTGCTAAGCTACCAGAAACAAGTACCCAAGATGCGCGGTTCTTAAAAACATTGAGTCGTGACCTGCTAAATACAGTGGAATATGCTCCAATTTGGATCATTATCTCTGTTGCTTTAGCGCTCTCTATTGGGACTATGGTTGGTTGGAAGCGTGTTGCCGTAACTATCGGTGAAAAAATTGGTAAGAAAGGTATGACTTACGCTCAAGGTGTTTCTGCTCAGGTAACTGCAGCGGTTTCTATCGGTGTGGCAAGTTATACAGGTATGCCTGTATCAACGACACAAGTACTTTCTTCTGCCGTTGCTGGTACTATGATTATTGATGGTGGTGGTGTTCAAACTAAGACAGTGAAAAGCATTGCCTTGGCTTGGATTTTAACTTTACCTGTTAGTATCATCTTATCTGGTGTGCTTTATTGGATATCGTTATCACTTCTCGTGAGCAGCTGATAACAGTAACAAGATCCTAATTATTGAAAAACGGTGACTTTTGGTCACCGTTTTTTTATCTATAATTAGCAAAATAATAGGGCGATTAGACTTGCGACGACAAGAATACAAAAACGGCTGATAAGGTAAAATTGTCGATAAATTCGCTCGCAGCGCATGATGACTTCAGGATCATGATGGTTAGTATATTGTCGCTGATTAATATAACGAATAAGACGTAGTTGTTTTGAAAACTGCCCATGCGTAGTAAAAAAACCATTGCCATCAACAGATTGATAAAGCAAAGGATCCGATTGGCGCAATATGGATAATAATACCCGAATAGATGAGAAATAACGCATCATATTAATCAGGCAAAGAATACACAGCGCCCAAAATATAACAATGACACTAAACATAATCCCCTCCCTAGAATAATTGATTCTGAGATGAGAAAACCTTTACCTACAGAGGTTATATTTTCTCTTATTTAAGTTTAGGTGAAATTACCGAATAAATAAAAGCGACTTTATTAAGTTGATTAGTTTTTCAAAGAATGGATTAAAAATTAACTCTAAAAGGGTGTTTTTATTATTTTTTGTACTAAATTCACATTATTATGCTCATTTCGATGGCAGCTAGATAGTGCTAATGTAAAATGTAGTATATTGTTATTTACCGATAGATGCTCTCTTGATGTAATTTGCGTTAAGTTGTGATCTAGACGACATCTAACTTTCATCTTAAAACGTTATATTTAATGTAAAGGATATAGGCGTAAAGCCTTTCCGACCGATTAATCAGCTTATGGAAGGAGTTCACGATGGCTTATAAGCATATTCTAGTGGCAGTTGATTTATCCCCTGAGAGTAACGTCTTGGTACAGAAAGCTGTATCTATGGCAAAACCCTATAATGCCAAAGTTTCCTTAATTCACGTTGATGTTAACTATTCTGATCTGTACACGGGTCTAATTGATGTCAACCTTGGTGATATGCAACAGCGCATCACTGATGAAACCCGTAACGCATTAAAAGACCTGTCTGATAACTCTGGTTATGAAATTCAGGAAACACTCAGTGGTAGTGGTGATTTAGGTCAAGTCCTTGTTGATGCAATTAAAAAATACGATATGGATTTAGTCGTTTGTGGTCATCATCAAGATTTCTGGAGTAAGTTGATGTCATCAGCGCGTCAGCTCATCAACACAGTCCATGTTGATATGTTAATTGTTCCTCTAAAAGACGATGAAGAATAATTAATTGCTTTTTTAAGCAAAAAAAATGCCTGCTTATGCAGGTATTTTTTTGCCCACAATTCCTGATTTGAATACCCTTGCGAAGGGTCAAGCTTTTTTTTTTGTCTAATTATGAAAAAAATGTCTTGAAGTGTGAATGTGTTTTAATGATATATTCAAGAGGCAAAACAATATCGACCTCACAAAACCCAAAAATATTCCGAATAAATGAGGTTATACACACATCACATCACACAAAAAAGGAATAGCTGAATGACTATATCTGGCTCGTTGTCTTCATTTTTAGAAGGGGTAGAAAAATATAACGCTCATCAACCTGAGTATCATCAGGCGGTACGTGAAGTATTTACTACTTTGTGGCCTTTTTTAGATAAAAATCCACAATATCGTGAACAATCATTACTTGAGCGATTAGTTGAGCCTGAACGTATTATTCAGTTTCGTGTTTGTTGGTTAGATGACAAAGGACAAGTCCAGGTTAACCGTGCATGGCGTATTCAGTTTAACTCTGCTATTGGCCCTTACAAAGGCGGGATGCGTTTCCACCCTTCCGTTAATCTATCAATCCTAAAATTCCTTGGTTTTGAACAGACTTTTAAAAATGCATTAACTACATTGCCAATGGGTGGCGCTAAAGGTGGTTCAGATTTTAATCCTAAAGGTAAAAGTCATGGTGAAGTAATGCGTTTTTGTCAGGCATTAATGACCGAGCTTTATCGTCATTTAGGCGCAAATACGGATGTGCCCGCAGGTGATATTGGCGTAGGTGCACGAGAAGTTGGCTTTATGGCAGGGATGATGAAAAAACTGTCTAACAGCAATGAATGTGTATTTACGGGCAAAGGGCTTTCTTTTGGTGGTAGTTTAATTCGCCCAGAAGCGACAGGTTACGGTTTAGTTTATTTTACTGACGCAATGCTTAAACGTCATGGTATGTCTCTTGATGGGATGCGTGTAGCGGTTTCTGGCGCAGGTAATGTGGCGCAGTTTACTATCGAGAAATGTTTAGAGTTAGGTGCTAAAGTTGTCACAGCGTCCGATTCTGGTGGGACGGTTGTTGATGAAGCCGGTTTTACAACGGAAAAGCTTGCACGCTTAACTGAGATTAAAAATAACTATGGTCGTGTTGAAGAATATGCCAAAGAGTTTGGTCTGACTTATCTTGCAGGGCAACAACCTTGGGCTGTTGCTGTTGATATTGCACTGCCTTGTGCAACACAAAATGAATTAGATCTTGAAGCGGCTAAAGTGTTAATCAAAAATGGCGTTAAAGCCGTTGCAGAAGGCGCGAATATGCCAACGACAATTGCAGCAACGGATGCCTTTATTGAAGCTGGTGTTTTATTTGCTCCAGGTAAAGCCGCCAATGCAGGTGGTGTGGCCACATCAGGTTTAGAGATGGCTCAAAACGCAGCACGTTTGAGTTGGAAAGCTGAGAAGGTAGATGCTCGTCTACATCATATTATGTTAGATATTCATCACGCTTGCGTAAATTACGGCGGTGAAGGTAAGCAAACTAACTATATTCAAGGTGCCAACATTGCGGGTTTTGTAAAAGTTGCCGATGCGATGCTAGCGCAAGGTGTATTGTAATATTTTTCTTTATTCTGTACGGGTGTTAAACACCCGTCAGACTTTGCCAGATAATCCCCTTATATTCTTAGCCTAATTTTTCATCTGCTATGCTTAAAAGAGTGGCTCTTTAATTGAGTATTCATTTTATAGCAGGAGGATGTATGGCAACTCAGATTGATTTTACACTCCAAAATAAAGTCGCAGTGATCACGGGTGGTGGTGCTGGTATAGGGCTTTCAATGGCTCAAATGTTTATTGAGAAAGGCGCTAAAGTCGCGTTATTAGACAGATCAGAACAGGTTGAGCAAATCGCTCAGCGATTAAATAATGCGGTGGGTATTCAGTGCGATGTTTCAAATGATGAGTCTGTAAAAAGAGCTATACATTCGGTGATTGAAGAGTTTGATCGTATTGATATTTTGGTAAATTGTGCAGGGATTGTGGCATTAGCACCCGCAGAATCACTTTCCCTTGATGATTGGAATAAAACCTTGTCTGTCAATTTAACAGGTACATTTTTATTATGCCAAGAAGTTGGTCGACATATGTTGCAAAGGGGACAAGGTAAAATTATTAATTTAGCTTCTCAAGCTGGGGTTGTCGCATTGCCTGAACATATTGCTTATTGTGCCAGTAAAGCGGCAATTATTAATATGACAAAAGTTATGGCATTAGAATGGGCACCAAAAGGATTACAAATCAATGCAATATCGCCAACTATTGTGATGACTGATTTAGGTAAGAAAGCGTGGGAAGGTGAAAAGGGAGAAAACATGAAGGCTCAAATTCCTGCAAGGCGTTTCGCAGAGCCTGAAGAAATAGCGGCCGCCGCTGTATTCTTAGCGAGTAACGCTTCAGATATGATAAATGGCCATAATCTTGTCATTGATGGTGGATATACTATTCAATAAGCTGAAAAATTAGTATTACAAAAAATTAAAAACTAGTAGCAAAGAGGGGCTAAATGCCCCTCAACTATTTTGTTATTACGAATAAATTGTTATTACGAATAAATTAAATGCAGGGATAAATATCAAAACGATGATTTTTGGTTGTTACACTAGCATGTGAAGGCTGATTGTTTAACGGCTCAGCATAATCAGGACGCTTTACGACTACTCGTTTTTTCGCCAAATTCATTGCTGGTGCCAGTAATGCATCTGCATCTTCATCGGCACCCACTAAAGATTGAAATACGCGCATCTCTTTTTTAACTAATGCACTTTTAGTTTTATGGGGATACATAGGGTCTAAATAAACCACATCGGGTTGTGGTGTTATTTCAGTTAATGCTTGGATTGATGAAGCATGAATTAATTTCATGCGCTCTTGCATCCACTCACCAATATCCGCATCTGCATAAGCCCGTGTTAAACCATCTTCAAGCAATGCAGCAACAACAGGATGGCGCTCGACCATTCTTACGTTACAGCCAATAGAAGCAAGTACAAAGGCATCTCGACCTAACCCGGCTGTTGCATCCACAACATCGGGTAAATAATCTTTTTTAATACCGATAGCTTTTGCAACAGCTTCGCCACGGCCACCACCAAATTTACGACGATGTGCCATAGTGCCACCAACAAAATCAACGTAAATACCCCCTAATTTAGGCTCATCTTGTTTACGTAGCTCAAGGTGAGTTGGCGTTAAAACTAACGCCATTACTTGAGTATCGTCGTGAACCAATCCCCAACGGGCGGCTAAATCAGATAAGGCGCTGTTATCAGCGCCTTCTTCACAAACTAAACAGATATTCACAGGTTACCCTTTAATGCCATAGCCTTTGAGCATTGCATCAAGCTTAGGCTCACGACCACGGAAGCGTTTAAATAGTTCCATTGGTTCTTCTGAACCACCACGCGTTAAAATGTTATCAAGGAATGATTGGCCTGTTTCGCGGTTAAAAATACCTTCTTCAGAGAAACGAGAGAATGCATCCGCAGCTAAAACATCCGCCCATAAGTAGCTGTAATAGCCCGCAGCATAACCGCCTGCAAAGATATGACTAAAGGCATGAGGGAAACGCGCCCACGGTGCAGAAGGTACCACAGAGACTTTCTCTTTCACGCTATTTAAAATTTCCATAATACGAGCCCCTTTTTCTGGTGAGTACTCAGCGTGTAAACGGAAATCAAATAGACCAAATTCTAATTGGCGTAGAACAAACATTGCAGATTGATAATTTTTTGCTGTTAACATATTTTCTAACATTGCTTGTGGCAGAGGCTCACCCGTTTCGTAATGTCCAGAAATAAAGGCTAATGCTTCAGGCTCCCAGCACCAGTTTTCCATAAATTGGCTTGGCAATTCGACTGCATCCCAAGGCACACCATTAATACCCGCAACATCAGCGGTATCAATTTGCGTTAGCATATGATGTAAGCCATGACCGAATTCATGGAATAGCGTTGTGACTTCATTATGAGTGAAGAGTGCTGGCTTATCGCCTACAGGTTTATTGAAATTGCAGGTGAGATAAGCAACTGGGTTTTGTAGTGAGCCATCAGCATGACGCATTCTACCAATACAATCATCCATCCACGCACCGCCACGCTTATGTTCACGGGCATATAAATCGAGATAGAAACTGCCGCGTAGGGTATTGCTTTCATCATAAAGCTCAAAGAAACGCACATCATCATGCCATGTGTCGATATCTTTACGTTCTTTAGCGGTTAAACCATAAATACGATGAACTACTTCAAATAATCCACTGAGGGCACGTTGTTCAGGAAAATAAGGACGTAATTGTTCATCATCGATGGAAAATAGATGTTGTTTTTGTTTTTCACTGTAATAAGCCAGATCCCAAGGTTCTAACTTATCAACACCATAGTGTTCTTTGGCAAATTGCGTTAATTCAGCGAGCTCTGCTTCACCTTGTGAATGAGCGCGTTGTGCTAAATCAGTTAAGAAATTAAGGACTTGCTCTGGTGATTGTGCCATTTTAGTTGCTAGTGATTTTTCAGCGTAGTTTTTAAAACCTAACAACTGTGCTAATTCATGACGCAACGCTAAGATTTCAGCCATAATCTCACTGTTATCCCACTGATCCGCATTAGGGCCTTGATCGGAGGCTCGCGTGCTATAAGCGATGCTCATCTCTTTTCTAAGTTCGCGGTTATCAGCGTAAGTCATTACAGGCAAATAACTAGGCATATCAAGTGTTAATAGATAGCCCTCTTGTTCTTTAGACTCTGCAATAGCTTTGGCTGCATCAATAGCGCTTTGTGGCATCCCCGCTAAGTCATTTACATCGGTAATTAATTTAGACCAACCCATTGTTGCATCTAACACATTATTACCAAATTTTGCGCCAAGCTCTGACATACGCGCACTAATTTCACCAAAACGTTGTTGTTTTTCTTTTGATAAGCCAATACCAGATAACTCAAAATCGCGTAGTGCGTTTTCTATGGCTTTTTTCTGTGGTTGGGTGAGGTGATTAAAATCAGCACTTTCTTTTATTGATTTATAGGCTTGATATAACCCTTCATGTTGACCCATCCAAGTACTAAATTCAGAGAGTAATGGTAAACTTTGTTCATAAGCTTCGCGCAATTCAGCACAGTTTCTTACTGAATTTAAATGACTAACAGGAGACCATGCTCGGGCAAGTTTATCGCCCGCTTCAGCTAAAGGCTGACAAAGGTTATCCCAGCTAAATTGAGTATTGTCAGCGAGTAATTTCTCAACAGTTGCGCGATAGGTTGCTAAAATTTCTTTCAGTGCAGGTACAACGTGTTCTGGTTTTATTTGGGAGAATGCAGGTAATCCCGTTGTGCTAACTAATGGATTTGACATAAAAACATCCTGTTAATTGGGTTGTAGTGATATGAAACACACCACTAATGTTTATTCGTTATAGATAGTAAGATGAGGATGAAACAGTATAAGTTCAATAGTATCGCGGTCATTATCAGCAGTTTTACTCAAAAATGGGATTATTTTCTTTGAAAGAGGTTTTATTGATTTAGGATACTTGGGAATATAAAGGATTCAGCGTATAATCAGCTCGTTATTTCCTAATAATACTCCTAAAAAGGAAGATCATCGTCCCCGGTGGGGCGGCTGGACTTCAAATCCAGATGGGGCCGCCAGCGGTCCTTGGCAGGTTCGACTCCTGTGATCTTCCGCCACTCAAGTTTTATACATATCTGCAAATTTCAATTTATTCCTTAAATATCAGCTATTAAACCACGTTTAATTCGGCTGATATCAACCAAAATCAACCTACATCAATAGGTTTTTGAAGACATATTAAAGGGCGCTAAAACTCTCCCAAAATGAGGTGCCCCCAATGGCATTCACCGCCCGTCAGGTTGAGACTGCAAAGCCTAAAGAAAAGTCATATAAATTCTTTGATGGTGGTGGTTTATATCTTGAAGTTACCGCTAAAGGCTCAAGCTACTGGAGAATGAAGTATCGCTTTGGTGATAAAGAAAAAAGATTAGCTTTTGGTGTTTTTCCTACCGTGACACTTGCTGAAGCACGTGAAATGAGAAACCAAGCAAAAAAGGTACTTGCTGCTGGTGGTGATCCCGGAGAAGTGAAAAAAGAAGAGAAGGCGATTCAAAAGCTCAGTACAGGAAATACGTTTGAAGCTATTGCTCGCGAATGGCATAAATCGAAAGCAGATCGCTGGTCACTGCGTTACCGTGATGAAATTATTGATACCTTTGAAAAAGATATCTTTCCTTATATAGGTAAACGTCCTATAACGGAAATTAAGCCATTAGAGCTGCTAGAAACCCTGCGAAAAATGGAGAAGCGCGGAGCCTTAGAAAATATGCGCAAAGTCCGCCAGCGCTGCGGAGAGGTCTATAGATACGCAATCATTACAGGGCGGGCTGAATATAACCCTGCACCGGATCTGGCTTCAGCGCTTACCCCACCGAAAAAACAACATTTTCCATTCTTAACCGCTGAAGAGTTACCTTATTTCCTAAAGGATTTAGCTGGTTACACGGGGAGTATTATTACTAAAACTGCGACTAAAATTATTTTACTAACAGCAGTCAGAACACAAGAACTCCGCTTTGCTCGTTGGCAGGATATTGATTTAGAAAAAGGGATTTGGGAGATCCCTGCTGAAGTGATGAAAATGAAGCGACCACATGTTGTGCCGTTATCAAAACAGGTGATTGAGCTGTTTAATTCACTTAAGCCGCTATCAGGGCATTATGAGCTTGTCTTTATAGGCCGTAATGACCATAGAAAACCAATCAGTAAGGAAAGCGTAAATCAGGTTATTGAGTTGTTGGGGTATAAAGGAAGGCTAACAGGACATGGCTTCCGCCACACAATGAGCACAATTTTGCATGAGAAAGGATTTAATTCAGTATGGATTGAAACCCAGCTCGCGCATATTGATAAAAACGCGATCCGTGGCACGTATAACCATGCCCAGTATATGGATGGACGCAGGGAAATGATGCAGTGGTATGCGGATTACATGGATGAGTTGGAGGGGATTAAGTGTCCACTATGACCCAGTGTTAGACATTTTTGAGTAACAAGCACATGAGTTTATGCTTGATGGGGTGCCGTCCACCTCCTATCGTGTGTGTGGCTGCAATTACTTGCAGCCCATACAAACATCCGAACAATCTTATATTAAACAGCGTGTTTAAAACACAGTTTTAATGCTTGATTGCTAAGGTGAATGCAGAAGCCTACGGAGGCAGACGGCATAGATTTAACTGTATGAGAAAATGTACTCTTTCTTTTCTAGGCTAGCTTTCAAATAATTTGGATCACGCCAAGCTACCACAAAGTCATTCTTTAGGGCTGTTCTTCCCTGAGCTACTGAATCGAATGTTACAGGTTTTCTCTTGTTACCGAAAGTTATTTTTTTTACTGCGTCCATCGTTGTTGTTCTGATATTTTCATCAATATGAGGACATGCAAGATAATCAAAATAGAATATAAAATACTCTGTATCTATAAACATATTCTCATGTTCAAGTAAATATTTATTGGCTAACTGAACTAATTGGTCGTGGATAATGTGATATTGAGGTCTAGGACCAATGTAAAGCATAAAAGTAACCCAACGAAAATAAAAATCGTTAGTTTCTGAATTGGAATTCAAAGAGTTGATGTATTCTTCTAGCTTACTTGGCGGAAGTTGATATTCTTTAGGTAACATAGTTAAGATCATCAACAAATTCAGAGTTTCTAATCCAATAATGTCATTGGCATGATCAATATAAATATTTATAGCTTGCTTAACGTGGTCAAATATTTTTTTATTTATAATATCAAGGTAAGTTTGTGACCAACCTGATGTTCTATCAATAAGTTCGCTTATAAGTCTAGCTAGCCTATCCGTCGGTCTTATTCTAATATCCATAGTATGAATAAAAAACAAAACGTCTAAATCGACAATAATCCAATTTATGTGGTGTTCTTGCAATGTATTAATATTTGATAGTTTTAATATGTAAGAGTCAATTTTTTTCGTGATAGCACTAAATAAATAGTTTGAAATAGAGCTATATTCTACTTTGTAATTAGCTAATGCCATTTTTATTTCAGATATTGCTCTATTAGCTTTTGAACCAGGTCGTTGTAATTTAACTATTGGATCATCATCAATCTCAACTACTTTATTGTATCGCGATAAATAAAATTCACTTACGGTGTTTCTTAAAGAGTGTTTGGTTAATGAGATATCAGTAGCAAATGGCCTAGAAGCTATTATTGTCTTTGCATCATTTAAGTACATTTTGTAATCTAGCAAGCAAGCCTCTAGGTGCTTTACGATATTTTGCCTAACCTTATCTGAACGATAAAAAATAAAGTAATCATCAACATACCTTCTAAAATCAAAATCCTTCGAGATGGAATAACCATGCGCTTGCATTCTATCCACTAAATTTAAGTCTATTCTCTGCAATATAATTTCAGAAAATATTCTACTAACTTCAGGGCCTATAAGAATACCGTTGGTTTCCCGATAATTTGTCAACTGCATCAAATTGTCGAATTCACCGTCAAAGCTACCTTTAGGTTTAGCTTTAGCTAGATTCTTATTTTTCACTGCCCAGCCAATTGAGTGGGTGTAAATACTCGGAAAGCATTTTGATACATCAACTTGTAACATACTATGAAATTTTTTTTCAAGTCTATGGTATTCATATGACTCAAAAAAACGATATAAGAATGGGTAGGCTTTATACTTAAAGTATGAACTTGAAACAATACGATCTTCATGTTCAGCTTCGACTCCATCAGAAACCTTAGAACTTTGTTGAGTTTTACCATAAAATTTATTAGTTTTTCTGTATGGATGTCTTAAAGAGTGTTTAGACTTAGTACAGTAATACTCTATAAGATCCCCGTATTCCTCATAAAAATCACATACTTTTAACTGAGCCGCTGGGTGCATAATAGATATGGAACGGGGCGTTTTATTTCCACCACGACTAACTAGATAATCTAATGGTATATAAGTACCTGTACTAGCATCGAAGTTAATACCAGATATCGTACCATAGGAGTTACGATGATTTTTATTATGAAATCTTTTATACATCGTGAAATTAGAATACCATAGTGGTAATTCATAAGGCAGAACATCTGTTAATAATGCTCTATATTTATCTTTAGTATTAACTTTAATTATTTTAGACATGTTTCCAAACCTGCATTATGTTTGCTGTTTGCTTTCTAGTGAATTTTCCCGTGCTACCTTTTCTGGCATTACCATAAAATGATATTTTTTTTATCTTAGCTATTTCTAATGGCGTCAAGTTAAATCTTGAATTATTTAATTGATTTATAAGAAATCCATCTATAGTTTTCAAGGATTCAAAGTTATCTGTAGAGTATTGATAGTTATGTGCTATTCCAGCCAAAAGGTTGCCATTCCTTCCTTTCTTAACTACTTTTAATAAACTCAGGAATTCAATTCTTCGCTTCAACATTTTTAGATCTTTATTTTTATTATTTTCATATAATGACTTCAATATTTTAGATTTTATTTTATTTATTTTTGATTTGGAAATAGTAACATCGACTTGATTAGGTTTGTTAGTCTTAGCTGTAACGCAAATAGAATATCCTAAATAATTAAAATTAGCGTTCTTAGAAGAACCTGAGAATTTTTTATTTTCACTTTCGTTAAATTCTAGCCCCATATCAACAAGAGTATTGTTTAGATCAATTTCTAGTTTTTTTTTCTTGCTGGCTGTTGTAATTAATATTATATCATCAACATATCTAGCACTATAAATTACATCATTGTTTGATGCTATTTTCTTATCAAGTTCTTCTAGATATAGTTCTGCGAGAGTAGGACTTATTGATAATCCTCTAGGTAAACCATGAAACCCGAATCCATTCTTCAATTGCTGATTAGTATTATTCAATAATTTTATACAGTCTGGAGATAAAATTAGATCATCCTGAAATTTAGCAATCATTTTCTCAAAACTAATGCTTTCGTAGCAGTTTTTAATATCTAACCGAAGAATATGATAATCACCAGAATCTTTTAGCAAAGTAAGCACTTGCTTCACAATTCGGTTACGATCAGACTGTCTAACTTTATATATTCTTCTTATAAATCTATCTAGAAGTTTTATAGCAAATGCATCTTCAACTCGACTAGGTGTAAAAACAGTTTTCCCGTTTACCACTTTTGTTTTTATAGGAGACAAGTACAAACCATTTGTTTTCCAGTATCCAATAGTCTGTTCTAATGATGCGTCAACATCTCCAAATTTTGACAATAAATCCCATCTCCAAACATCGGTAGATGAAATTACTTTGGATAGCTGTTCTTTATTAAAAACTTGTTTCAACATGATTATTTTTATCCAAAAACACTAATTTTGAGCATTTACAAGAAAATTTAACTCGATGAAGAAATAAAACATTAGAGTACCACCGTATCAGATGCTTTAGAGTTATAGTAAATAATCTATCAAGGCTAGGAATACTTAATACTGCTTTATGTTAGCATACACAGGGCTAGTCCTCTTTAGATTCAAATCACTTACATCTAAACGTACCTTTAGTGAGGTTCGAATTTCTACCAAACGACCAAATGACCAAATTGTAAGTACACCCGTTTCAGTTCCACACACTTTTTGAGATTTCGTTATTTTCAGCTAATAACCGGTATTCTTCCGGCGTCAGATTATTCAGGGATTCGTGTGGACGCTCCCGGTTATATTCCCTCAGCCAGCGTTCTGTGATTTCCCGTACTTCATTCAGTGTCCGGACCATTATCCATCCGTATTTTCACCGGGTATCCGCGTGTTGCAACTATTCTGTCCAATACCCGGACGACACGTTGGGCCGGGATATTCAGATCAATTTCTATCGCCAGTGCTTCACGATTAAAATCATCCACGATATTGAACGTCCTGAAACGCCTGCCGCAGATCAACGCATCATGCATAAAATCAACCGACCAGCTCTGATTCAGTGCTTCCGGCGTTGCCAGCGGTGCCGGATTACGCACAGGCAGACGTTGTTTGCCTTTACGGCGAAAGTTCAGCTTCAGCAGACAATAGATCCGGTGAACGCGCTTATGATTCCATCCGTTGCCCTGCCTGCGCAGGATCTGAAACAGCTTTTTAAACCCGTAACGGGGATAACGTTCTGCCGCCTCTGTCAGCGCCTGTATCACCGGTTCATTCCGCCGGGTATCCGGTTTGTAAAAATACACCGTTCTGCTCAGCGATAAGGCCCGGCAGGCGTGACGGATGCTCATCGAATACTGTTCGATAAGGTAACTGACAAGCTCCCGCTTTACCGCTGTTTTTAAAGCTTTTTTTCGATAACATCCTTCAGTGCCCGGCACTCAAGACTCAGGTCAGCAAACATCTGTTTTAAACGCCGGTTTTCCTCTTCAAGATCTTTTAATTTTTTAATATCAGAGGCTTCCATCCCACCATATTTAGCTTTCCAGTTGTAGTAGCTGGCTTCGGATATACCGGCTTCACGGCAGACATCTTTGACTGTCCGTCCGGCTTCAACGGACTTCAGAACGGCGATAATCTGATGTTCAGTAAATCGGGCTTTGCGCATGGCGATCTCCTCAGGATACATATCAGTATGGATGAAGATCTCTGAAAGTGAATGAGACTTTTTTCCGGGATACTTACATGCCACCAGCCAGCCCCCTAAAAATATCATTTGGGAGTATAACGGTGATGGCGGTAAAACCTTATGGCAAGTGTGTGGGGGCCAAAACAGTAGCTGTAGGATTGTGGGCTCAACCAAACATTATGTTGCTGTACTGAATCATAAATCCGCGTCAGGCTGTGCATTTGGTGATTTCTACATCGTGGCAAGAACTGACGGAAACTGGCAACAACGCGATACGGGCACTTGTAGCCCTAACGCTTATGTCCAAAAAGGATACATTAATAACGGGCAATATTCGTCAGTTGATATTGGTGTCAACGGTACTATCGTCAAACGCTATCCGATAGGTTATTGGAACCAGCAAAAAGAATTATCAGGTAAAAAACGCCCACGTTGGAAAGAAAAGGACCGCACTAAAGGCGGATTGCAAACCAACCAACAATAAATAACATTCTCGCTATCGTTACTTGCGGTAGCGGGGACGATACAAGATAACAAAAGGTAACGTAATGAATAAGATAAAAAGCCTATTTGCGATAAAACTATTGATAGTTAGTACATTTAGCTTGGCTGAAGAACAACAGCGTTATGCGAGCATCACACATACCAGCTCAAATTTTATTAACCAAGGTTACTGTGGTTATTCATTTACCCTCGATAATGGCGGTAACCATATGGTGTTAGACCATGCGGAGTTTGGTGCGCTGGAGATAACCTTGAGAATGAAAGATGGGCAAGGAAAAGTATTAGGGGATACGGTACTGGAAGTGGAACCTTTTGGCGATTCTAGTGCAACGCGTGCGACCTTTACAGGATTGGAAATTCCTTGTGAAGATGTTGCTGAGTTTGAAGTGGTTAAAGCCGTGGAAGATCAGAACGGGCGTAAGATTGAATTGCCGTTATCGATTTTTCAGGCTAATAATCCAGAGTTAGCGAAGATGTCAGTTGCAAGCAACTAATTGATTTAAGTATTTTAACATTTATTTTTCTGGGTATATTGGTAGCATTGGTTTTTATTTGATTGAGATAGTGCTCAGTGAGCGGAGGCAATGTAATGAGTGATAATCTTCCTGAAGCACCACAGGGCGAATTTGTTTTGTTCCGAAGTGAAGATGGTCAAACTCGCGTCGAATGCCGCTTTGAATCTGATACTTTGTGGTTATCTCAAGCCTCGATTTGTGAACTTTATGGTAAAGCTAAAGCCACGATTAGTGAGCATATCAGCAATATTTTTACTGAAGGCGAGTTAATCGAAGATTCAGTTGTTCGGTTTTACCGAACAACTGCGGATGATGCTAAACAGTACAATGTGAAATACTTCAATCTTTCTATGATCCTCGCTGTTGGCTACCGCGTCCGATCTGTTCGCGGAACGCAGTTTCGTCAGTGGGCAACGCAAACGCTGGAGCAGTATCTGATCAAAGGGTTTGTGATGGACGATGAGCGGCTAAAAAACCCGCCTGTTGGTCAATCAGTCGTGCCTGATTACTTTGATGAGATACTCGAACGCATCCGTGATATTCGCGCCAGTGAACGTCGGGTGTATTTACGGGTGAAAGAGATCTTCACCATGGCAGCGGATTACGAGCCTTCCAATAAAGAAACAACTCGTTTCTTCCAAACCATTCAAAACAAATTGCATTTTGCTTGTACCGGCATGACTGCTGCTGAATTAATTAACAGCCGCGCAGATGCCAGTCAGCCAGATATGGGTTTAACTAGCTATAAGTCGGACGAAGTGCGTAAAACGGATGTAACGATTGCGAAGAATTATCTACGAGAAAATGAGCTCAAAGAATTAAACCGTATCGTCAATATGTGGCTCGACTTTGCCGAAGACCAAGCGCTGCGCCGTAAGCAAGTTTTCTTACAAGATTGGGATACCAAGCTAGATCAGTTTTTAAGTTTCAATGATCGAGACGTATTACAAGGTGCTGGTGGTATTAGCAAAAAAGCAGCCGATGAGAAAGCCAAAGCAGTGTTTGATATTTTTGCTCAAAAACGCCGTCAATTAAAAGAGGCGGAAGGGGCGAGGGCGAATATTGCAGTGTTGAAAGATTTGCTGAAAACAAGTAAGCAAAAGAAGTGATGTGGTGAATACAAGTAAACTGTTTACAGACAAAGATCTCTGTGCCGCATTATCCGACATATTTGTGGGCAATTGGGTGGATTACCAATATATCGCCTCGGTCGCAAAACATTTTCCCGTTGAGTATGTTCAAGTCATGCTGTGTCGGTATGTTGCTCCTATCTGCTACTGTAATATGTTATCCCCTGTACCTCCAGTATGGACTGCTTTTGATGCAGATGAATTATGGGAAGATATTGGTATATTGAAAAATAAAGAGCAAAGCTTATTTGGTAAATTTACCATAAATCTGTTATTCATTTTTGAATATTTAAGGCACTGTAAACTGTTCCTATTCAGGTAAAAATATAAAGAGGACTAATGGAATTATTTAGACCAAGATTAACTGACTATCATGGCATCCATAAATCTCAAACAGATTTGGATTTTGCAATTCAGTTTTTTGATGAGGATATTCCTCTTTATGTTGACCCATTTTTACTGTGGAAGTCGCCATCTTTACAGGATCAATCATTACACACTGCTATTACAAATTCATTCAATCACCTAAATTACTTGATTAAAAAAGGACGTGAAGAAGATGCTGTTAAAACACTTATTAATCTTTCTGAATGTTCAGAAGTTGGTCTTGGTGTTTCTAGATCGCGAAAAGGCGTAAAAATTGGAATTAAACAGGCAAATGAAATTCTTAGTTTATTTGCAGATATTCCGGAGTATAGTCAGTTCGGATTCACTCACTTTGAAGTGATTCAGCTTTATGTTTCAGGTATATCAAAAGATCGAGTTAGTGACATTGCTTGTAATTATATTAAATCATTTTTGATTGATTACACGATTGAACAGTGTGAAATCAATGGGATACCTACTGAAGGTGTTATCTTAGACTCTCTATATAACTATCAAAAGCATTCTTTTGATTGTAATCAAAAACTACAACTTCCAGTAAATCCTAAGACCAAAGAGCCTTTAATTTTTACTCCTAAGCGCTGGCTTAGATTTAATCCTTGGATTAATTTCGAGGATTACTTTAAATCCTATTGCCCGAAGGATGAAATATTTAATTTGAATGGGTCTGAAGAACGGGTAAAGGTATTGAATTTCAACAGGGATAATTATGGAGTGATAGAAGAATATGTAAAATATAAAGATCGAACCTCAAAGGATTGTCAAAATGATCCTTTGTTTAGTCAGATCCCAGTCTTATCTGCAAAAAGGAAACTAGCTAAACTTCTAGAGCTTAAAACAGGGAAAGAAGATGGTGCGGACATGAGATATGAGGAGCTATCAGCTGATTTATTAGCTACATTATTCTATCCTCATTTAGATTTTGCCGATACGCAAAGTCGCACGGACTCGGGAAGGCATATTCGGGATTTGATATTCTATAATAATCGTGACGTTGATTTCTTAGATGAAATATTTACAGAGTATGAGAATCGTCAACTTGTCATTGAGATGAAAAATGTAAAAGTGATCGATAGAGATCATATAAATCAGCTCAATCGGTATCTCCAATCTAATATTGGACGATTTGGAATATTTCTAACCCGTAATCCATTACCAAAGGCGATGTTCAAAAATACTATTGACTTATGGTCGTCTCAAAGAAAATGTATAATTGCAATCACAGATGATGATTTAAAATTAATGGTTGATGTATATGAAAGTAAGCAAAGAGCACCGATTGAAGTCTTGAAGAAAAAATATATTGAATTTCGGAGATCGTGCCCATCATAGGAGTGAGAATATGAATAGAGATAATGTAGATACTTTTGAGAAACTGTTTGGTCAATTATTAAGTATATATGAGGAGGTATCACTTTTATCAAAAAAGAATCCAAACGATGCGGTAAATAAATTTAAATTAAAGTTTGTTAATAAACTTCTATCACAAAGTAACGATTATTTAGACAATGTGTATAGGCCTTTCGATGATTTTAGTAACTTTGATGAAGATGATATGCCACAGAACAGTGATATTGTTTTTATACTTTCCCAGTACCTACAATGTTTTGAGAAGCTAAGGTCTGATAATGTTATTATCAAAAACGGTGCATGGTATTGGCAAGTAAACGGTAATGCAACTGATAAAGTAGATGAAAATGGTATGTTACTACTTCGTACGGTAAAGCCTAAAAAACTTAAGGATTAAATGTGAATAGAGATAAATTTTATACAACAAGGGAAAAGGCTCAAACACACGATACTACAATGCCTTTGTTAAAAGCTATGTATGCCGAATTTAGAGATATCTCTAAGAAGAAACCTGATTCTGCTGTGAGTAAAAGTAAAATAAAAATAGTCAACCGTTTGTTGGAAAGAGTCAAAACGGTGTTGTCTGATGAAGGTTCTATTAGTTTTTTAGACTTTTTGGATGAAGATGATATTCCCCAAGCAAGTGATGTCACCTTGATACTTTCACAATATGTTGCAGCGATGGAGACATTTTATAAAAAATCTTATGGTTGGGATGGTTCAAAACATAGATGGTTCATCCAATAATCATAGTTAGAATGTATATTTTGAGGGTAACTTGCCGCTGAAAATACGATATTAGGTCGATTCTTCACTTATAAGTGACCTATAGATATAATAATTCCCTATAATTGGGTAATATCAGGTTATAGGTGATACAACATTAAAATATTTTGTTTTGCGATTTCCTAACCATGCCCACCTCAAAAACCAACTTGGGGGCATTAATGGGGGCACCGATATTTATCCAACTAGACAAACTCATTTAATATCAATGCCATTGCCTATTAAATGCGACTCCTGTGATCGCCACTCAAGTTCAATACACCTCTACAAATTTCAATTAATTCCTTATAATATCAGCTATTAAGCCACGTTTAATTCAGCTGATATCAACCAAAATCAACCTACATCAATAGGTTTTTGAAGACATATTAAAGGGCACTAAAACTCTCCCAAAATGAGGTGCCCCCAATGGCATTCACCGCCCGTCAGGTTGAGACTGCAAAGCCTAAAGAAAAGTCATATAAATTCTTTGATGGTGGTGGTTTATATCTTGAAGTTACCGCTAAAGGCTCAAGCTACTGGAGAATGAAGTATCGCTTTGGTGAAGAGCATCAATGCTTACAGAAGAATTTAATCAAAGGCGGATTATCGGGTAAAAATACAAAAGGTAAGCGTGCCCACACTCGTTCAGTGAATGGCATTGATGGGGATATTAAATTGAATAAGGCGCTATGGGTGATAACTAAAAGATGTATGAGCATTTTTCAGGAAGAGAAAGAATATAGATAATAGTAACACATTGTTTTTCATAAAATAATGTGCTTATCACCTATTTGCTGGTGGCCTTATTTTTTTGTTAAACATACTATATTGTTGTTCATAGTTTGTGCATAACGGATAGAGTGGAGGCCATTTGATGAGATGCTCGAACGCATCTGTGATATTCGCGCCAGTTAGCGGCGGGTGTATTTACGGGTGAAAGAAATATTCACCATGGCAGCGGATTACGAGCCTTCAAATAAAGAAACCACACGTTTCTTCCAATCCATTCAAAACAAACTGCATTTTGCTTGTACGGGCATGACAGCGGCAGAGCTTATTGTCAGCAGCGCAGATGCCAGTCAGCCGAATATGGGCTTAACCAACTATAAATTCGATGAGGTGCGTAAAACGAATGTAACGGTTGCGAAGAATTATCTACGTGAAAATGAACTGAAAGAATTAAACCGTATCGTCAATATGTGGCTCGATTTTGCCGAAGACCAAGCACTGCGCCATAAGCTGGTTTTTTTACAGGATTGGGATACCAAGCTGGATCAGTTTTTAAGTTTCAATGACCGTGAAGCATTGCAAGGTACTGGTGGGATTCGTAAGAAAAATCACTATTTTTAACTTTAACTAAATTGTTAAAATCAGCTTTATGCTGTGAGTTAAACGGTTCATAACAACGAAAAGTATATTAAGAACCTTCTAGTATTAGTGGGTCATTACAGATTTTAGTTGGGTTGATTTTATAACTAGAAATCAGTCTTAGAAAAACCAGTCATATTATCCAGTCCCATTTCGCGGCCTAATGCCGTCATTGGGTGGACAATTATCAAGCCTCGCACTGCTTTCTTCAGCTTGCCAATATCCGCTTGTTCTTTCTTAGTGATAGGGCGTTTGAATGGCATATCTACTAATTTTTGCGCTTCTTTGCTTAGTTTATTGTTACGTACCGCCTTCAGACGAACGATTTCAGTTTCCAGCGTCGCTTTTTCTTTCTCAAGTTCTGCGTACTTTTCCGCTTCGTTCGTCAGTTGCATATTTGCCATCTGGTGACGAATACTATCTAAACGGTCGCTAAGAAGTTTAATTTGTGCTTTTTCGATTTCTTTCATTATTAATTAACCGTGAATAACTTTCTTGTCAGCGAGTATACACCATTGTGCGTAAGAGAGCGAAAAGGGATACTTATTGGTAGCTATTTACCAATTTGATCTGGCTGTTAGACTGACTATCAAAATACTTCTATTTCGTTATTTTTTAACCATCATCCCATTCAAAAAACAATCTAGGGGCATTTATTCCTCTATGACATCCTTTTGCATATGTTAAATACTCGCGAATAGATTGAGCCATAATATCTGTCGGATAATGAAGCTATTTGAAGGCTTTTCGGATTAAAAACATGATAAGAGCACAGAGTAAAATCGAGAACTTAGCTGTTTTTGTTTTAATGCAATAAAACCCTTATTTTTACTCATCTTATTAGGAGAAAATCCTCACTAAAAAGCGAGGATTTTGTCAGCTGTCGAAATAACAGCAACCAACAGATTGCTGTTATTAGTATTAATTATTCACTATCTTTATTGCTCTTATCATCATGTACTAAATGATAAGTCGAACGTGCACGAGGGTGAATAAAAAAGTGGTTGGCTGGCGCATTGTGCGTTTTGATGTGTACCATCACAACGCCGGTTTTCTTACCTTGTTTGTTATGGAGCGCATAAACAATAAACGGCAGTAAGAAAATAACCACAAAACTTACTACAAGTAGTGTTACATAAGTATTATCGCTAGTTCCACCTGGTAATGAACTTGGTGGGAAGAATGAAACGATAAATGCCAATATAGAGACAATCAACCCGACTAATGCAACGATAACTTTAAATGTTTTACCACCCGGAATACTGAATGCCCGTTTTTTCTCTGGCTGTTTACGCACTAAATGTATATAGCCAAGGAATAACATAAAGTAACTGCATAGGTATATAACGACGGTCAGTGCTAAAGCGATTAGGAAGGACATATTACCACCGCCCCCTGTATTCGTTAGCACAATAATGGCAACCGTTGTAATCAATAACTGGCAGATAACCAGTGTGACTGGTACACCATTTTTATTCACTTTAGCAAAGCTTTGCGGCAAAATTCCTTTTTGAGCAGCAACATACATACCGCGTGATGGTCCTACTATCCACGAAGCTATCTCTGCAAGCACACCCAATAGCAGTAATGCAGCAATAATTCTTACAGCCCATTCAAGAGTTGAATTAAAATGAGTGACTAATACATTAAAGGTTTGAACTACACCCGCGGAAAGGTTGATCTCACTGTTTGGGATCACCGCAGCAACAGACAGCCCACCTATCGAACTTAAACAAATTGCGGCTATCATGAGTAAAAACATCGCGATAGGGTAATCTCTACCAGGGTTTTTCATTTCATTGACATGAGTGGCAGAAGCTTCTACCCCCATGTAGCTTAAGATAAAGGCAACGAAAACGACTAGCGTACCGATTTTAGTGAAATCAGGGAAAAAGGTGTCAGCACTGATTTCGATAGCTAAAGGAGCGCCATTAATTAAATAACTGATAGCTAAAAATACTAAAATGAGTGCGGGTAATAATATACCTGCGAAGAAGCCAGCTTTAGCAATGGTTGCGGTGTATTTTGTCCCACCAAATTGGGTAAATGCTAGTACCCACAAAATAACCAGTGCCCCAATAGTTTTGGTTATTGGGTCGGTGTTGAGTTCAGGCCAATTGAGGATATAAGACAGCGCACCCAATACAAAATACAGCATTGGAATAAAGCCTATCGCAATTTGTAGATAACCAAATGAAATTGCCGCAAAGCCCCAACGTTCGCCAAGGGTATTTGAAACCCAAGCAAATACCCCTCCTTCTTCCCAACCTTCAACTGTGGCCATTTCAGCTGCACACAAGGCAACAGGAATAAACCACAACAATCCACCTAATAATAAGAAGAAAACTAAGCTAAAACCTGACGTTGCAAATGTCGGGTATTCGTAGACTGCCATCACCATTGAGGCAGTAATAGCAAAAAAGCCTAATAATGTCAGCTGTTTTGCGGCTGGAGCTGTCGTTGTTGTTGCCATACGAGTTCTCCTAAAATCCATAAATAATCTGCTTTACTGCGCAGATCCCAATAAAAGCCAAAGAACCTTGAGTTCTTTGGCTTCATAGTGACAAAACAAATTAACTGTGATTAAAGCCGCCGCCTTCTTCTTCGGTTAACGGTTTATTGACGGGGTGTTTATCAAAGTACTCAAGAGTACGTTTGAAATCTTCAATTAATAATGCGGCCAAGTCTAAGCTCACACCGTGGCGCACTAAGATACGTTGGACAACCAAATCTTCTCGGTTAGCAGGCATTGAATAAGCAGGAACTTGCCATCCACGGCTACGTAGTTTATCTGCGATGTCATATAGGGAATAATTACTGGTGGCTGCCTCTTTTTTCAGTTTCCAAGCCAGAGCAGGGATCCCTTTTTGGCTATCACCATCAAAAATCATTTCGAATGGGCCGAGTTTTTCTATTTCACGAGCAAGATATTGTGCGGTTGCGTAACAGGCGTTATGAATTTTGGCATATCCCTCACGGCCCAGTCTTAGGAAGTTATAATACTGTGCGATGATTTGACCACCAGGACGAGAGAAGTTGAGTGCGAACGTTGGCATGTTGCCGCCTAAATAATTCACATTGAAAATGAGTTCTTCTGGTAAGTCTTTTGCTTCACGCCAAATTACCCAGCCAGCACCCAGCGGTGCTAATCCAAATTTATGGCCAGAGGAGTTAATCGATTTTACGCGAGGTAAGCGAAAATCCCATTCTAATTCTGGGGCACAAAACGGCGCTAAGAAACCACCACTCGCACCATCGACATGGATAGGAATATCAAGTCCAGTCTCTTTTTGTAGCTTATCTAATGCATCATGAACTGCTTTAACCGGTTCATATTGGCAAGTAAATGTAACGCCTAAGGTCGGTACAACGCCGATAGTATTTTCATCAACACGTTTGAGGACTTCTTCTGGGTTCATGATGAGACGATCACCTTCAAGTGGGATCTCTCTGAGTTCTACATCAAAGTAACGTGCAAATTTGTGCCAGCATACTTGAACGGGACCGCAGATCATATTTGGTTTATCTGTTGATTTACCTTGAGCTGCGCGTTTTTTACGCCACTGCC
Organism: Proteus hauseri ATCC 700826; assembly: GCF_001654965.1. GTDB lineage: Bacteria > Pseudomonadota > Gammaproteobacteria > Enterobacterales > Enterobacteriaceae > Proteus > Proteus hauseri. The sequence continues at coordinate 18,400 of NZ_LXEV01000004.1, read as the reverse complement.
ACTTAAGTGCTAATCCACCTAGCATTGCGGCTTCGGATGAACCAATAGTTGAACAGCCTAATGTGTTAGCGGCATCTGGAGAGTGCCAAAGATTTGCTAACATATGGACGCAACGGTTCTCAATTTCAGCAGTTTGAGGGTATTCATCTTTATCTATCATATTTTTATCGATAGATAAGTCCATCAGGCTTCGAATTTCATCATCTACCCATGTTTGACAGAACGTCGCTAAATTTTGACGCGAGTTTCCATCTAACATTAATTCATCACGTACTGCACTAAATACATTACGCGGATCTTGTTCTTTTAATGGAAATTTATTTTTCGGCAATGATTTTGATAATTCTAATGACGCGTAAACATCATCCATTCCACTGTGTTTTGGATTTAATGAATTATTACTCATATTTTAACTTCCTCAATAACTATGTGGCAATTAAGTGGTATTAATATTGAGATCAATATTAAATATACGCCTATTTTGTAAAATTACCAAAGTCATAGCCTAAAAAGATTTAATTTAATGAATGAAGTCTTAATTAGAGCATTATTAGGGTAATAACAGTGTGATGTAAGATAAAATGATATATTTTATATTAGCGATTAAATAACACGTGAAAAGTTTATTTAATTTTATCTCTCTGGTTTTATTGTTTTGATTACTCTGTTTATGATGACTTAAAATAGCGTTTTGTTTTTATAATTAATTGATAGTATTGATATTTTTATTATTGTTAGCTATTTTCATTAATATTAACACGCTGATTCTTATCATGTTTAAAATCGAGTTAAATTATTAATAGATAAATATGGTATTCTAAATAAGATGTGTTCAGACGAATTTTTTAAAGTTTAACCTTGGCAATATGGCTGGAAATAAACGGATGTTTATATTATAAAACGAGTAAATGTATAAATTCATGCCTTAAGTATCAAATCGCTTTTTCTATATTATTCATGTGTAAGTTATGTATAAATATACAACTAATACTCATAACCATACGAAACAATTACTATGAAAAGTAAAACCTTTAATAAAGTTTAATTAATGTTAAATAATCTCGCAAGTTCTCATCTTTTCTTGTATTAGGCTATCGTTTCATTTTAAATTTTAATAAGATGCTATGATATTAATTAGGCGATAGCTCATTTCGAGAGTATCAATAATTACGCGTTCATATTCGGCCACATCTGCTATTTGAAAGATGCAAAGCATAAACGCAGTATTTCAATCCGATTGTTTAATTTGATTGGTATATAAATTTAATTCATCAATATTAATAAGATATATAAAGTTTTTTGTATCAGTTTTTAACACTATTGGCGATGATCCTTTAACCGATACCTTATTGCCTCTACAAAAGCCATAAAAGCAGGTGAGGACTGACGACGGTTTGGATAATACAGATGAAAACCTTCAAAGTAAGGACTATAGTCGGTTAATACCGATAGCAGCTCACCTTTGGCAATATAAGGTTCTGCTAAATGTTCCGGAATATATGCTATTCCCATACCATCAAGCGCTGCATTTAACTGGTGTAGTGTGCTATTGAAAACTAATTGCCCATCTACCTTTATACTTGTTGTATGACCCCCTTGTTTAAATTCCCACGCATAAATAGCACCCGCCGCACGATGACGAATATTGATACATTTATGTTCAGACAAATCGGTAGGAATAAGAGGCTTAGAACATTGTTTAAAATAAGCTGGGGAAGCTACTGCAACTAAACGCCAATCGGGCCCAATACGTACCGCTATCATGTCTTTATTTATATCATCACCAATTCGTATTCCCGCATCGAAGCGTTCTTCAACAATATTTGTAAAACCATAATCTACATATATTTCTAATGTGATATCAGGATATTTTTGTAAAAAATCATTCAATATTGGGCGGATATAAATTTCAATTTGGTCATCTGTACAACTTAAACGAATAGTTCCACGAGGACTATCCCTTAACTCACCTAACGCATTAAGTTCAGTTTCAATTTGTTCAAATAATGGGCTGATAGCGTTCATCAGTTGTGCGCCTGCCTCTGTCACAGAGACATTCCGGGTTGTTCTTGCGAGAAGCCGAATACCTAAACGCTCTTCTAAAAGTCGTATTGTATGGCTTAAGGCCGAGGGTGTTACACCAAGTCTTGCTGCCGCTTTTGTAAAACTTTGCTCTTGAGCAACGATAAGAAAAGCATGCAAGTCATTCATTTTACTTTTAGTCATTAGTGAATTTTTCTCACAAGTTCATAAAGATTATATCTACTAATTAAATTATCACCTGTATGTCATGATGATGTCCATTAAATATCCTAGTCAGAAAGGCAAATAGAACAGATGGATAATGCAATTTATCAACAGCAAAAATCCCCTGAAAGGGCGAATTGGAGCGCGGTCTTCGCCATGACGCTATGTGTTTTTGTATTAATCGCTTCAGAATTTATGCCTGTTAGTTTGTTGACACCTTTAGCGATTGATTTTCAGGTGACTGAAGGGATGGCGGGACAAGGGATTACAATATCAGGGGTATTTGCTGTCATAACAAGCTTATTTATTTCCGTGCTTACACGTAATTTAAATCGCAAAGCTTTGTTACTAGGGCTTGCGCTCTTGATGGGAATGTCAGGGGCAATGATTGGTTTAGCACCCAATTATTATATTTATATGCTTGGTCGTGCACTAATCGGTGTTGTCGTTGGTGGTTTTTGGTCTATGTCTGCTGCGATAGCCATGCGCTTAGTTCCGATAGAACAAGTTCCTAAAGCACTTGCTATTTTTAATAGTGGTAATGCATTAGCAATGGTTATTGCTGCACCATTAGGGGCTTATTTAGGCGCAGTAATTGGCTGGAGAGGCGCTTTTCTTTGCCTAGTACCTATCGCGATAGTAACAATTTTCTGGCTATGGATCAGTTTACCTACAATGCCAACTGATCTAGCCGGTCATCAAAATACCTCACCGGTTTTTAGCATTTTTAGCTTGTTTAAAAACCGTGTTGTGACATTGGGTATGCTTGCTATTGGGCTATTTTTTATGGGGCAATTTACTCTATTTACGTATGTACGCCCTTTTCTCGAAACCGTGGTAAAAGTCGATATTTCGATGGTGACATTTATTTTGTTACTGATTGGTATTGCCGGATTTATCGGAACACTGTTTATTAATCGCTTATTAAAAACAGGTTTTTATCAGACATTAATCGCTATTCCATTATTAATGGCCAGCATTGGCGCATTGTTAATTTTCTTTAGTCATTCCATTTTTATTGTCATCGTATTACTGAGTTTTTGGGGTTTTATTGCAACCGCAGCACCTGTTGGCTGGTGGAGTTGGGTACCTCGAGTATTTTCAAATAATGCAGAAGCAGGAGGTGGGCTGATGGTTGCTGTGATCCAACTTTCCATTGCCTGTGGCGCGTCGATGGGAGGCATATTATTTGATGCCGGAGGCTATGAAAGTGCTTTTGTTGTCAGTGCATTATTGCTTGTTGTGGCAGCAATACTTGTCCCCTGGGCGGATCCGCTGAGGAAAAATAACCTATGAACTGAATATCTACAATTTAAATCACCAAAAAAACGGTAATTGAACCTACTCAAGAAAATGAATAGAAGAGGGTGCACATATGAACAATGAACGTCGACATTTATTAAAATTAACGGGTGCGAGTCTTGCTGTTGCAAGTATGGCGTCAATAATGACATCTCCAGCATTAGCGCAATCAGATATAGCTTTTAGTAATCAATGGGATAAAACCTTTGTGAAAAACAAAAAAGTTGAACATAAAAAGGTCATGTTCAAAAATCGCTATGGTTTAGTTTTAGTTGGGGATTTATATCAACCGAAAAATATTAACGGTTCATTAGCTGCGATAGTATTAAGTGGTCCGTTTGGTGCTGTAAAAGAGCAGTCCTCGGGGTTATATGCGCAAACATTAGCAGCGCGTGGTTTTATTACGCTAGCGTTTGATCCTTCTTTTACTGGAGAAAGTGGTGGTGAGCCTCGAAATGTTGCTTCTGCGGATATCAATACGGAAGATTTTAGTGCCGCTGTCGATTTTTTAGGCCTACAGCCAAATGTTGATCGCGACCGTATCGGTGTATTAGCTATCTGTGGATTAAGTGGTATGGCTTTAACTGCCGCAAGTAGTGATTCGCGCATTAAAGCGATTGCGACAGCATCAATGTACGATATGTCTCGCAGCATCAGTCGTGGATATCAAGATAGTTACACTCTTGAAGAACGACATAAAGTTATTGATTATCTTAGTCAGCAGCGTTGGAAAGATGCAAAAAATGGATACTATGCTTTGGGCTATCATGAGGTACCATTCGATAACAATAATCATATTATTGAAGGACAACGTGTTTTACCCGAAGTCTTGCCAGAGAATGCCTCACCTGTATTAGCGGCATTTTTTGATTATTACCGCACGCCTAGAGGCTTCCATCCTCGTTCAATTAATTCGACAACAGCCTGGACAGCAACAACGCCCACGTCTTTCTTTAATTTCCCAATGTATGCCAATATTGAAATGATATCGCCAAGACCGATTTTGCTGATTGCTGGGGAAAATGCACATTCTCGTTATTATTCTGAAGATGTATATAAAGTAGCATCAGCGCCTAAAGAGCTATTGATTATTCCAAATACTGATCATGTTGATTTATACGATAATTTAAACAAAATTCCGTTTGATAAAATCACTACATTTTTTCAACAGAATTTATAAGTTTTGAGGCAGTTTACTCAAACATTGAGTTTGGGCAAAAAGGATGAATTTTTTCTTGTATCAAACCGCCATTCCACCTCATCGTTTCACCCAAAAAAACCAGAGGCATATAAAGGCACTGATATTTATCTAACTTGATAAGCTGATTAATATCAATGCCATTACCCATTAAAGACGGCTTTTGTAGTTGATTATTTCTTCTTATTAATCATCGACTTTAAATCAGCAAAAGGATTATAGGTTGCTGCATCAATATCTTTTTGTGCATCCTCTCCTGCAATTACTGTGGTGCCGTATTGATCTGCTTGAGTATATTTAGAGTGCTCGTGATCATGACAAAATAGGCATAGCAACTCCCAGTTACTACCATCTTCAGGATTATTAGTATGGTCATGATCAATATGATGAACGGTTAATTCGCGCAGGTTTGAATACACAAATTCTCGCGCACAGTGTCCACATACCCACGGATAGATTTTTAATGCTTTCTCACGATAGCCACTTTCTAGTCGCGCGTAGTTTTTGGGGATCAGAGCCATTGCTATTATTACCTGTTATAGAGAGAGTTTTACGATAGTGTTTTCAATATACTCCGAATGCACTAATCGGTTCAAATTTTGCTAAAACTACTCACCCTATTTTAGTTATAGTTTAATTATTTTTGTGCCAATCATCGTTGCTTGCCCACCAACTTTAACACGGTTAATTGCGCCATCTTGTGAATCAATGCTGACTTGAATAAGGGATGAACATTTCATTGCTCGCCCTTGTTCTAATTGAAAATGAGAGCTATTGGGGTAAACATAATTCACTAGATAACATCCTAGTGCACCACTAGCGCTACCCGTTGCAGACTCTTCCTCGATACCGTAAAGCGGTGCGAAATTGCGGCAATGAGCAGTGATGGACTCTTCTGGGCTTAATTCAAATACGTGAAAACCTATTGTGTTAAATTCACGGCTTAAACTTGCGATCACGCTATAATCAGGTTGCAAAATGTCTAATTGGCCAAACTGTACCGGAACTAAGATATCAGGTAATCCAGTCGAGATTATTTTAATAGGCAAGCCTGTCGCTTCAATAGCTTTATTATCTATACCAAGGGCTGTAGCAATATCATTAATGTCAGGACCTTGGCGTATCATTGGTAACGTCTGTTCCATAACAACACCATCAGAACTGACAGAAACACGCAAAATACCCGCTTTAGTTTTTTGTGTGTAATGACCTGATGTCAGCAATTTAAGTGAAGATAAGGTGAAGAAAACGGCTAATGTTGCGTGTCCGCAAAAATCAACTTCGCCTTCAGGAGTAAAAAAATCCACCTCGAAATCGGTCTCTTTGCCCTGATAAACAAATGCAGTTTCAGAGAAGCCTACTTGTCGTGCAATAGCTATTTTTTGTTCAACACTCAGCGCTGGTGGGTAAAGAACAACCCCAGCAGGATTACCACCAGTATTATTTCGAGTAAATGAGTTCACAAGATAGACTTTAATTTCGTGCATTGCCGTGTGTATTACTTCATTTTGCATTTATTATTCCTGTATAACGCCTAATCCAACCAATATTTTCTATCATCTTTTAAGAATAAAAGCATATAAAAGCGTTTACTTTTTGTTTGTTATCTTTAAATTCATTTCTCTAATTAGAGATAAATAATAAACAATTAAATATTAATTATCACTAATGCCCAATATTGCAACCTAATGCAGTCTTAGAAATTACAGGTATAATCATTTAAATTATTTCACTGATTCAGAGATAAAAATGGCAAAACTTACTTTACAAGAGCAAATGTTAAAAGCCGGTCTTGTGACCAGCAAAAAAATGGCAAAAGTGCAGAGAACAGCTAAAAAATCACGCATTCAGGCTCGTGAAGCGAGAGAAACGGTAGAAGAAAATAAAAGAGCACAGCTTGAGCGTGATAAGCAGCTTAGTGAGCAACAAAAGCAGGCGGCTTTGTCTAAAGAGTATAAAGCGCAGGTAAAACAACTGATTGAAATGAATCGGATCACACCATCAAAAGGTGATATTGATTTTAATTTCACGGACAACAATTTAATTAAAAATATTGTGGTCGACAAGTTAACACAATCTCAATTGATTAGTGGTCGTCTCGCCATTGCTCGTTTGGTGACGGATAACAGTGGTAAAACGGAATACGCCATTATTCCAGCCAGTGTTGCTGATAAAATTATGCAAAGAGATGCCAACAGCATTTTACTCAATAATGCACTTAGCCAAATTGAACAAGATGAAGATGATCCTTATGCTGATTTTAAAGTGCCAGATGATTTGATGTGGTAATCATTTTATCAAAATGGGCTTGCACTGTGAGCATTGATTGGTGCTTTGCTTAGAGGATGCAAAAAATGTAATTCACTGGCATGTAGCATTAGCCGTGGCGTTTTTTCAGTACCTGTTGGTAAAAGACCACCATATAAATCACAGCCTAAAATAGGATGACCTAAATACTGACAGTGAATGCGTAGTTGATGCGTACGCCCTGTTTCGGGGGTGAGTTGAATTCGTGTTAATGGCACAGATGCGCCATCTTCTCGCGTTTGGTAAAAACGTTCGATAACACGATAGCGAGAACGAGCCGGTTTACCTTGTGTGGCACTAATAGACATAAGCGGAAATAGCGCAGGATCTTTAGCAATTGGCGCATCTATAACACCGCAGTCATCACTTAAATGCCCACAAAGTAACGCATGATAGACTTTAGTCACGGTACGCTGGCTAAATTGCCGACAAAGTATCGCATTTATCGCTTTATTGCGAGCCACAACCATCACCCCTGAAGTACCAAAATCTAAACGATGAACAAGTGTACAACCAGGAAAAACTTGTACTAATCGATAATGTACTGAATCTAAATTCTGTGGATTTTTTCCTGAAAGGCTGAGTAGTCCAGAAGGCTTATTGATAACAACTAAATGTTCATCTTGATAGAGATATTCAATTTCGTCATAGCAAGGTGGCGCAATAAAGGTATCAATAATCTTAGACATCGGTTTATCCAGCGAAGAGTAGGCGAGAATAGTAACCAACTTTAGGTTGATTAGCGAATGACACCTAGAACACGCTTGTTTACACATTGTAGAAAATTCTCATCTAGACTTAAACTAAAGGCATAGTCTGTATAAGCATTGTGCTTTATACTGCGCGCTGAAAAATTGGTTAGATAATGATTAAGAGGCGGTAATAGCGATGGATGGAACGATCACAACGTGGTTTGAAGATAAAGGTTTTGGATTTATCAAAGATGAAAACGGTGATAATCGTTATTTTCATGTGGTTAAAGTCTCTAACCCTGATCTGATTAAAAAAGGTGCTATAGTAACTTTTGAACCGACCACGAATACTAAAGGTTTGTCAGCTTACGCTGTTAAAGTTATTCCAGATAGCAAATATATCTATATTGCGGGTGAGCGCATCAAACTGACTGCTATTAAGTCTTATGTGGTTTATAGCGAAGAAGTGCCAGCAGATACCCGCATTGATAAAGAAAATACGGTATTGTCTATAGGCGCTCTGATGAATAGCATTAGACCAAAATCAGCTAATCCTAATGAAATGCGCTCACTAAAAAAATTAGCGATAACGACGCTTCATGGAACGATATTAACTTTTTCTGAAGATGAAATAGATATCGATGCAACAGTAAAAGTAATTAAAAACATTTAATCTCAGAGAATAAGTCTCCACTCTCACTCTAAACTTTTGAGGGCGATCTATGAATAATGAAATACCATTTAAATATTATGACATCGTGGAAGAGTACGCGATGGGATCGGCAAAACCTGTAGATAAAGCCGAAGAAGACGCACTTGCTCGTTATTTTCAGTTATTGCTGGCTCGTTTAACAAATAACGAAGAAATAAGCGAAGAAGCACAAAAAGAGATAGCGAAAGAAGCGGGTATTAATGAACAGCGCATTGATGATATAGCGACATTTTTAAATCAATGGGGTAATGAATAGCGCTGAATCTCTTGCTTGAAAGGTATCTAATAAACGCGACACGATATCAAATTCAACGTCGCGTTTTGAGGCTATCATGATTGGTTGTAATTATTACTTCAATTCACAAAATACTGCTCTAACACTATATAACTCTCTGATTTAACGTATACTCAAAACACGAACGATGGACTTTAATTCACACCATTTTAGATGATGATAAACACGAATTTTTAGACTAATTGATTGGGTGAGATATGCTGGATTTTTTAAAAAATTATGACAACTTAACAGTCAGCGAAAAAAAAGTATTAAAATATCTCACTGATAATATTGCCGATATACCCTTCTTAAATATTAATGAGTTAGTAGAAAAAACGTTTGTATCAAAAACGGTAATTATTAATTTATCGCAAAAATTAGGATTTAGTGGGTTTAAAGAACTTAAATTTCAAATTAATAATTATAATTTAACAAAAAATAAAGCAGAAAAAATAAACTCTTCATCTTATAAAAAACAGCTAGAAAAAAACATTAATAAAAGTTTTACATTAATTAATGAAGAACAGATCCATGATTGTGCTAAAACGTTACGTCATTCTAGAAATATCTTTATTGTTGCTAGAGGTACCAGTAAAGCGGTGGGATATTACCTCGAGCATTTATTATTTGCATTGGGGTTACACTGTTTTTTTATTAATGATTACAATCTATCTGATTCTTTTACTCGGTTAGTTAATGAAGATGACACCGTTATATTTATCTCCCTTTCCGGTGGTACTAAAAAAATTATTGAAACGGCTAAAATTGTTCAATTAAAAGATGCTAATATTATTAGTATGACGGCATTTCACACCAATGAACTCACTGCTTATGCCAATAATACCTTGTTTTGTTTTGCAGATAGCCATGATACGAAAAGAGATGATACAAAATCTAGAATAGGTTTTTTTATTTTAGTGGACTTGTTGATTAACGAATTAGAAAATTTACTTTAAATTTTTATAACGATAATGCTATTAGTCATAAAGGTTGGTGTTTTTATTTCTTTTTATTTATTAATATTAATAAACTATTCTAGTGTTGAAAATAATAATTTAAAAATTTAACTCAATAATAACAGTTATTTCTTTCTAATTTTCTTTTTTTTTAATAACAATATATAAGAGATATAAAACTATTTTATATCTCTTATTACTATTCCTATTTTCCTTACAAGACCTAGGTCATAAATAATGACTTAAGATAATATTTAAAACCGCAACGTCATTCATTTTATAGAACACCCAGTGCTAGAGTAGCCCTGTAATTATGTATATTCAGAGTCATAAGGAAAAAAATATGGCCAGAAAAAAGTTCAGTGAATCCATTCAACGCTTTGGTAGAACCCTACTCCTACCTATCGGCGTTTTGGCGCCTATTGGTATGATACTGGGGATCAGTGGTGCTCTAGTTCAGTCTTATATGATTGCACGATTTCCATTCTTAGGAAATGAAACAGTCAATGCATTATTAGTCAGTATCCGTTCTATTGCTGGCGTTATTTTTGACAACATTCCACTGCTATTTGCAATGGGTGTGGCTTATGGTATGAGCCATAAAGATAAGGGAATTGCCGTTTTTGCCTCTGTAGTCGGGTATTTAACCTTGATAAGTACCATCAATATCTGGCTGGTATTGACAGGTAAGCTTGCTGATCCTGCGATTATGACGCAAGTGGGGCAAATCAAGGTGTTAGGCATACAAACCATGAATATCAGTGCTGCTGGGGGGATTATCACCGGATTAATTGCCGCTTGGGCGACTGATAAATTCTATAACCTTGAACTTCCTACCGCATTTGCTTTCTTCTCTGGTAAAAAATCTGTCGCCATTATTATGGTTGGATTGATGATTGGTGTCGGTTCATTGTTACCGTTTATTTGGGAAGTCTTAGTGATGGGGTTAACTAAGCTCTCAGCCGTGTTTTTAAGCCCAGTTGGCCCATTCTTTACTGCGGGTGGTGAACGACTGTTTATTCCATTTGGTTTACACCATGTATGGAACGTTCTGTTTAGATTCACTGAAGCGGGCGGCTCTTACATCATTGATGGACAAACCTACGTTGGTGTAGTTCCTGCAATGACAGAAGTGTTATTTAACCAAGGACCAAGCAGTGAATATTGGGCAATGATGCCAAGTCTGACGCGTTTTATGGCTCAACAGCAAATGTTGGTGACGCTATTCTTATTTCCTGCTATTGCATTGGCTATTTACAAAACCGCTAAAAAAGAAAATCGCGTTGAAGTGAAGTCGATGTTAGTCACTATGGTCTTGACGGCGATGCTTGGAAACGTAACTGAGCCGTTAGAATTTACCTTTGTCTTTATCGCGCCGCTCTTATATTTAATCTACGCCATTATCGTGGGTATCGGTGCGGTTCTACTCTCGTTTGCTGGTGTGGCTATCGGTTATATCCGAGGAACTATTTTTGACTTCACTATCTTTGGCTTACTTTACGAAAATACCAACTGGATTTTCTTAGTCCTTATTGGCACCAGTTTAGCCGTTGTGACTTACTTTATCTTCTGCTGGGCTATTGTGAAATTCGATATCAAAACACCCGGTAGAGAAGAATCAAGTAATCTTAAAAATACATTAATCAAAGAAAAACGTTATGGCGAAATTGCAGAAATATTAATTCAAGCATTAGGTGGAAAACAAAATATTCGCAACGTTGATAACTGTATTACTCGACTTCGAATTGATATTTCAGAAGTTAATCAAATAGATAAAGAATTAATGTTGGAGTCGGGTTGTACAGCATTCTTTATACCTGCGGCAAATCATGTCCATGTTGTTTACGGGCCTAAAGTCGAATTTGTCCGAAATGCTGTTGATGAAGCAATGAAGAAATAAAAAAGGATACATGATGAGAGCGTTATACGATTCTAAAAGTAAAACAATTGATGATCGCGGTATAAAAGAGCTGCTATCCAATGAAGCCAAATATTCAACTTGGTTAATGTTTGAATCAATGTTAGCTCAAGCTCAAGCAGAACAAGGTTTTATTCCACAATCAGCTGCAGATGAAATTAAAGAAAAGGCAGTCATTGAAAATATAGACTTTGAAGAGATGAACCGTATTTATCAAAAAATCGGTCATGGCTTTGTACCTTTTTTAAAGGTATTAGTGAATGCGTGTTCAGAAGAGAGTGGTAAATATATTCACTACGGTATTACTACGCAAAATATACAACAAAGTTCACAGCTCTATATGATGAAAACAGTGCACCATAAATTTATGCTGCTCTTAAGTGAGATCATCGAAAATTTATCAGGTTTAGCCGAGAAAACTAAGCATATGGTAATGGCAGGGAGAACACATGGACGCCATGCTATTCCTATCACTTATGGTTATAAAGTTTCTGTTTGGATAAGTGATTTTATCGACTGCTATCAGCGCATGAGAGAGTGTGAAAAACGAGTATTCACTATCATGATGGGCGGGGCAGTTGGTGCATTTAACTCAATGCCTGAAGTAGGAATAAAAGTACAAAAACGTGTTGCTGAATTAGTGGGTATGGAGGCAATGGAAGTCCCTTCTCGTAACCTCAGCACTCATAAATTAGAATATATGGCTAATTTAGCGCTGATGGCAAATATCTGCCATAAAATTGGCGAAGAAGTGTATAGCACAACACTTGAAGAAATTGCTGAAGTTTCGGAAGGATTTACGAAAGGCACAGTGGGCAGCAGTACAATGCCCCATAAAATAAATCCCAAATTAGCAAAAGGAATTATTGCTAACTCACAAAAACTTTATTCTCTGCCAAGTGTGGGGATGTATTCTGCTGTTAGACCTTATGAGGGAGATAGTAGCTCTTATATGTTATTTGATGGATTACTTGAAGAAGCTTTAGAGCTGACAACAGAAATTCTATTAAGAACAGAAGAGCTGTCTAGAACGATAGTTCCTCATGAAGAGAGAATGCTGCATAACGTATTAAGAAATAAAGGATTAGATAATACCGAATACGTTATGATGAAAATGGCAGAAAAATTAGGTAAAGATAAAGCTCACTCACTGTTATATGAAGAAGCGATTAAAACCGCCGCAGATGGTGAAGATTTCTATACTAACCTGATGAAAAATAAAACTATTACAGCGGCCTTTAATGCTGATGAAATTAAGGCGATGTTAGATCCTCGCTCTTATATTGGCTTATCTGTAGAGATTGCTGAAAAAGAAGCAAAACGTGGCTTGGCGATAGTTAAAGAAATTAAGCAGCATTACAAATAACAAAGTAGAGTAATAATAGAGTAATTAAGTATCCATTAAGGTAGTAATAAATAGAGAGAGTTACCTGTTTTTATATCAACATCAGGTAGCTCTCTTTTTATTTCAATATTCAGATAAACTTCAGTCTTTTCTACAGGTTTGACAATAAGACCATTGCCAAGTTAGTGGTAATATCATTATAAAAGCAGTATAAAAATCGCTCTATACTGCTTTTGATTTTATAGATTAACCAATCAATCCATGAACTAAAATAACACCAATACATAATGGGCCGATATAACGCCATACCAGCAATAAACATTGGCGTTTTAATCCCACAATATTCTCAGGAATTAATGCGCTTGCTCTACGTGACCAGCCAAAAATAAGACACATCGCAATACCAAACAAAGGCATCAGAATATTTGAGGTCAGGTAATCCAATAGATCAAATATTGTTTTTCCGCCTAATGTCACATCGCTCATAGGGCCAAAGGATAATGAAACCGGGATACCCATTAACATAATCGATGCGGTAACGACTAAGCCAGCTCTGCGACGAGTCCATTGAAAACGCATTTGTACATAAGCAACAATATGCTCAAGTAATGAAATTGCAGATGTTAATGCCGCCATCAATAACAATACAAAAAAAGTGACCGCTAAAATATTGCCACCAGGTAAGTGAGCAAAATAGACAGGCATAGTCATAAAGGTTAAGCCGGGGCCTGCATTAGGTTCTAAACCCGCAGCCGATAATGCAGGAAAAATCATCAAACCGGCTAATACACACACCAAACAAGAAAGGATAACAACCCATACACTTGAATTGGCAATGCCTTTATTGTCCGCTAAATAGGCGCTATAGGTGATGTGAATACCTAAACCAATAGACAATGAGAAAAAGGCTAATCCCAGCGCATCTAACACACCTTGAGGTGTTAATTTACTAAAATCAGGATATAAAAATAATTTTAAACCTTCGGAAGAACCCGGTAAGCTAATGCCGACAATAATCAGTAAAATCATAATGATAAATAACATTGGCATCATGATTTTAACCGCTTTTTCTAATCCTCGCTGTACTCCAGCTAATACCACAAAACAAGTTAAGCCAGAAAAGACGAGATGAGCAAGTATTGGCCACCACGGATCACTAATAAAACGCGTAAAAATACCTGTTAATTCAGTGCTATCAGTAATATTTAACTCACCAGTTGCTGCCATTACGGTATAACCAATGGTCCAGCCGCCGACAACACTATAAAAACTATAAATACACCATGAGCTGAAAACACCAATTACGCCAATGACAGCCCAATTGCGTCCCATCATCTTCTTAAAAGCATTAACAGCTTCAGCTTGAGTACTGCTTCCAAGAATGTTTTCGGCAAGTAATACCGCAAGCCCGATAATAAAGCTAAATAATAAAAATACGACGAGGAAGGCACCGCCACCATTATTTGCAGCAACGTAAGAAAATTTCCATATCGCGCCAATACCAATTGCAGAACCTGCGGCAGCTAAAATATGTCCAAATCGGGAGGTCCATTGTTGGCTCATTTTTCCTCCGGGTTAATTGTTTTAGTGGTGGAGGTTATTGCCAAACAATAGATTGAAGATAACGCGTTGTAATTCATAATCCTTGTGGTGAAACTAAACATCATAGAACTCCCCTAAAAATCAGTTCCACCAGTAGGTTACAAACAAAAAAGCCACCTTACTGGTGGCTTTTGCAAAAGATGAATAAGCGCGGCCACCTAACGAAGTAGTAGGTTTAGGCTTAGTAGTCGTAAATTATTGATACCTGCTTTCATACTTTTGCTCTTTGTTGATATGAATATAGTTAAATGCAGGGTTTTTGTAGACGCCACTGCTAAAAATCGACCCTTTTTTTATATCACAAAAATAAATTAAAGAAAGCCTTATTTTTAAAGCCGTTAGTATATAGCGAGTTTTATTTGCTTTGTTTTCACCTCGTTTCAATAACATGTTGTATTAAAGGCCAAGTACATTTTTAAATAAAAATTAATACTAATAATGAAAGTATTAATGGCAAGAACAGCCTTATACCTATAAAGGTAGTTTTTTATCGTCAAAAATGTCGAAGTCTATTTATTTCTCACTAAGATTATCTCTATTTTATTGATAATTAATAAAATATTTATTGGCATAATTTGTGCTTAGTTGAAAGTTCTTTATGACTCTTTTACTCCCTAGTTAGGGGAAAGGATATCACATGAACAAAATCAACTCCGTCTGTCCTTATTGTGGCGCTGGCTGCAAAATCAATCTCTGTGTCGAAAATGGTAAAATAATCAAAGCTGAAGGCGCCAATGGTGTCACCAATCAGGGCGAGCTATGTTTAAAAGGGCTCTATGGTTGGGATTTTTTAAACGACAATAAATTGCTAACAGCCAGAATTCATGAACCCATGATCCGCCGACAAAAGGGAGGTGATTTTGAAATAGTGAGTTGGAATGAGGCTATTAGTTTCACCGCTCAAAAACTGCAAGAAATAAAAGATAAATACGGTGCAAAATCAATTATGTGTACAGGTTCTTCTCGTGGTACAGGGAATGAAACCAATTTTGTTATGCAGAAATTTGTCCGAGCTGTATTAGGTAATAATAATGTCGATTGTTGTGCCCGAGTTTGTCATGGCCCTTCTGTTGCAGGTTTACAAGAAACATTAGGTAATGGCGCAATGAGTAATTCAATCGCTGATATTGAAGATTCTGATTGTTTATTGGTATTTGGTTATAACTGTGCAGATTCTCATCCTATAGTGGCTAGACGCGTTGTTAAAGCAAAACAGAAGGGCGCCAAAATAATTGTGTGTGATCCGCGAAAAATAGAAACCGCTAAAATTGCTAATCAATACTTACCCCTAAAGAATGGAACAAATATGGCATTAGTTAATGCTTTTGCTTATACGCTAATAGAAGAAAACCTTTACGATAAAGATTACGTTAGCCGTTATACCGAGGGCTTTGATGAATATAAAAAGCAATTAGAAAACTATAGCCCTGAAGCGGTGCAAGATATTGTTGGTATTCCTGCTATCGAAATTCGTAAAGCAATGCGCACTTATGCGGGCGCTAAAACTGCAACCATTATGTGGGGTATGGGGGTTACGCAATTTGGTCAAGCTGTTGATGTTGTTAAAGGATTATCGGGTCTTGCATTATTAACTGGAAATTTAGGTAAACCACATGTGGGGGTAGCCCCCGTTCGTGGACAAAATAATGTTCAAGGTGCGTGTGATATGGGAGTTTTACCCAATATGTTTCCGGGTTATCAATATGTCACAGATGAAAGGACGCGCAAAAAATTTGCTCAAGCGTGGAATATTCCTGTTGAAAAACTCGACCCAGAAGCGGGTTACCGCATCACCGAAGTACCTCATTTGGCTATTGAAGGTAAGGTGAAAGCCTATTACATCATGGGTGAAGATCCACTCCAAACAGAGGCTGATTTAGGGTTAGTGAGAAAAGGATTTGAAGCCCTCGATTTTGTAGTAGTACAAGATATTTTTATGACTAAAACGGCAGAGCAAGCGGATGTTATTTTACCTTCTACTAGCTGGGGTGAGCATGGCGGCATTTTTACTTGTGCAGATAGAGGTTTCCAACGCTTTGAAAAAGCCGTTGAAGCAAGAGGCAATGTAAAACGTGATTGGGAAATTATCAGTTTATTAGCTACCGAAATGGGGTATCCAATGTCGTATGCTGATAATGAAGAAATCTGGAATGAAGTTAGAGAGTTATGCCCACTATTTTATGGTGCTACTTATGAGAAGTTGGCTGGTTTAGCGCATATTCAATGGCCTTGTACTGATTTAGACCACCCTGGTACACCTTATTTATATTCAGAAAATGAATTTAATACGCCATCAGGTAAAGGAAAGCTTTTTGCGACACAATGGCGAGCACCGGCTGAATTACCTGATGCTGATTACCCGATGATCCTCTCTACTGTACGTGAAGTAGGGCATTATTCTTGCCGTTCAATGACGGGTAACTGCAAAGCATTAGCCTCATTAGCCGATGAGCCGGGTTACGTTCAAGTGCATCCAGAGGTTGCAAAAAAAGCAGGAATTCGCGACCAAGAAATTGTCTGGGTTGAATCTCGTCGTGGAAAAGTGATGTCTCGTTGCAATGTTAATGAAAGCATTAATGAGCAAGCTATTTATATGACGTATCAATGGTGGATTGGCGCTTGTAATGAACTCACACAAGATAATCTTGATCCGGTTTCAAAAACACCAGAAACAAAATATTGTGCTGCGAAAGTCATTAAAATCGATGACCAAAAATGGGCTGAAAGCCAAGTTTCTCAAAGCTATCATACGATGAGAAGCCGTTTAATTAATTTAGTTGAACAGGCTAAAACAGCAGCACATTAAATGTGGTATACAGTTATAGAAATGGAGGCGTTTTAGCCTCCATTTTTTCTCACACATTAATTAAGCCGTTTATTATTTTGGTGTATTTTTATTTTCTGCTGCTTTTTTCTCTTCGTCTAAAATCTCACGATACCAACGAGGGTGATGCTTTTTAGCCCAGCCGCGAGTTACCCAACCTTCAATCATGCTACGAATCGAGCCTTTAACCCAAAACGCGGCATAAGCATGAACAATAACAGTAATAATCAGTAATATTGCTGAAATTGAATGCGCTAGTAATGCAATACGAATAACTGGAATAGAGAAATAATCAGCAAAATAAGGACGCCAAATAATCACACCACTAATGGTGAGAACGATAAGGCTGATACTTAAAGTCCAATAAATTCCTTTTTGGCCTAAGTTGTAATGCCCGATATCACCCGCTTCTTCATTTTGCAGTACTTTGTGAATATTTTTAGCCCACACTAAATCGTCTTTATCAATAAAATTATGTTTTAAGTATCTGAAGAACATAAAGATAAAGAAAAATACCATCGCAAGACCCACAAATGGGTGCAGTAAACGCGAAAGTTGTGGTGTACCTAAAATATTCATAAACCAATTTAATGAGGGAAAGAAAAATCCTAACCCACTAAAGGTAGTGAAAATAAAAAAGATAGCGACAACCCAGTGGTTAATACGCTCTGATGCGGTATGGCGAAGAATTTTATCGCATTTCTTCTTCATTATTTTTGCTCCTCTTTATTTGCAGAGCTTGATGTTTTAGAAGAGGATTCCATCTCTTTAAGCGCTTCTTCTTCATCTTCTTCAGTCGTTCGGTTAGGGCCGACACCTAAGTAGTGGAACATTGCACCTGCAAAAGTGGCAGCAAAACCAACGGCAGCCAGTGGTTTCCAAATACCTTTCCAGAATTTAACCGTTGAGCTAATTTCTGGATTTTCTGGTAAACCGTGATATAGATTGGGTTTATCAGCATGATGAAGTACGTACATTACGTGTGTACCACCTACACCTTGTGGATCATACAAACCCGCG
>NZ_LXEV01000003.1 GCF_001654965.1 Proteus hauseri ATCC 700826 | reverse complement strand
GTTAAATCCATTGGGTTATCATAAACACCCACGTTAAGACCGACTTTGTCACGAATATCGTTCCATTCAGAACAAGCAACCTGACAGGCTTTACAGCCGATACACGTTGTTACATCGATGAGTTTTGCTACTTCTTCTTTAAAATCACGCACGTGTGGTGCGGGCGTTAAGGAATTGGTAGCAGAGCGACGAATAATATCTTGAGATTGCAATGACATTAGTTTCCCCTTATGCCTTTTCGATGTTAACTAAAAACGCCTTATATTCTGGTGTGAAAGAGTTCGCATCACCTACAGACGGCGTTAATGTGTTAGCAAGGAAACCCTTACGTGTTGCACCTTCAAATCCCCAGTGACAAGGAATACCTATCGTATCAACGATGTTACCGTTGATAGTGAGTGGTCTAATACGCTTAGTGACAACGGCTTTTGCTTTTATATAACCGCGTTTTGCACTAACTTTGACTTCATCACCCGCAGCAATGCCTTTACGTAATGCCAATTGCTCACCAATCTCGATAAATTGATCGGGTTGTGCTATCGCATTGATTAATGAATGTTTAGTCCAATGGCGGAACAATTCGGTAATTGAATAGGTTGTTGCAACAAATGGAAATTCGTCAGCTTTACCTAAGTGATCAGCATCGTAGCTATATAAGCGTGCGACAGGGTTACGTGAAACCTCTGGGTGTAAAATATTATGCTCAACAGGTGATTCAAATGGTTCGTAGAATTCTGGGAATGGACCATCAGCCATTTTATCGATAGCAAATAAGCGTCCCATACCTTCAGCTTGCATAATAAAAGGTCCAACGCCGCTATTTGGCGCAGCATTATTATAGTCAGGCACATCAGGGCCTACCCATTGCGAGTCATTCCATTTGATAAGCTGGCGTTTTTCATCCCACGGTTTACCCTGAGGATCGACAGAAGCACGGTTATATAATACTCGGCGGTTTTGAGGCCATGCAAAAGCCCAACCCGGCGTACAACCTAATCCAGATGGATCTGAGTTATCGCGATTGGCCATTTGGTTGCCTTTTTCAGTCCAGCAACCAGAATAAATCCAACAAAAGCTTGCTGTTGAACCATCAGATTTCAACTGATGGAATCCATCAAGTTGCTGTCCTTTTTTAAACAATAATTTGCCTGAATCATCGTAGATATCACGCATTGCTTGGCCATTAGCTTCTCTTGCCACTTCTTCTGGTTGAGGATCATAAGGGTCGACATAATTCCAAGCTAGATTCATCACAGGTTCAGGATATACGCCGCCTTCTTCGCGATATAATTCGCGTAAGCGCATTAATAAATGACCTAAAATTTTACCATCGTGCCATGCTTGTGCCGGTGGCTTAGCGCCAGCCCAGTGCCATTGTAACCAACGACCTGAGTTAGCAATTGAGCCGTTTTCTTCAGCAAAGCAAGATGAAGGTAGGCGGAATATCTCTGTTTGAATATCCGCAGAGATAACATCGTTCATTTCACCGTGGTTTTGCCAGAAGTTAGAAGATTCTGTCACTAACGGATCGATAACGACCATATATTTCAATTTGGCTAATGCGGCACTGCATTTATTTTTATCAGCAAATGCGGCTAATGGATTAAAGCCTTGAACGATATAACCATTCATTTTGCCATCAATCATCATTTGCGTTTGCGTCATGATATCGTAGCTTTTATCCCATTTAGGTAACCAGTGATAACCCCACTCATTACTTTCTGTCGCACTATCACCCCAAAAACTTTTTAATAAGCTAATAAAAAAATCAGGAGTTCTTTTCCAGTAGTTGACTTGGTCAGCAACAACAGTTTTAGGCGTAATTTGCGATAAATAAGTCTCTAATGAAGTCTGTTTTTCATTAGGTAATGGCATATAGCCTGGTAAATTTAATGATAATAATCCGAGGTCACTATAGCCTTGAATATTTGAGTGACCACGCAGTGCGTTAACACCACCACCCGGCATTCCTATATTCCCTAATAACAGTTGGATCATCCCTGCGGCACGAATAGTTTGTGCACCACCGGTGTGGTGAGTCCAACCTAAGGCATAAAGAATGGTTGAGGTACGGTCTTTAACACTTGTTGAAGCTAATGCTTCACAAATATAGAGAAAATCTTCTAATGGTGTGCCACATAAAGAGGTCACCATTTCAGGGGTATAACGCGATACGTGGTGCTTTAATAAATTCCAGACACAACGGGGGTGTTGCAGTGAATCATCTCTTAGCGCTAAACCATTTTCATCAAGTTCATAGTGCCATGAGGTTTTATCATAGCTTTGATTTTCTTTATCAAACCCGCTGAAAAGGCCTTCATCGAAGCGATAGTCTTCGCGAATAATTAATGGTGCATTGGTATAGGCTTTAACATATTCATGCTGAATTTTATCATGGTCAATTAGATAATTAATGACGCCTAATAAAAAGGCGGTATCAGAGCCTGCACGAATAGGAGAATATAAATCAGCTACAGCAGCGCTGCGGTTAAAGCGAGGGTCAACGACAATAACCTTAGCATTATTCTTAGTCTTGGCTTCAATTACCCACTTAAAACCTACAGGGTGTGCTTCTGCTGGGTTACCACCCATAATTAATACAACGTTGGCGTTTTTAATATCAACCCAGTTGTTAGTCATTGCACCACGACCAAAGGTGGGTGCTAATGCCGCTACCGTTGGTGCATGGCAGAGTCTTGCCTGACAATCGATAGCAATCATGCCTAATGAACGTGAGAATTTGTTATCTAGAATGCCAGTCTCATTACTTGCCGCAGATGAACACAACATACCTGTTGTTAGCCAGCGGTTTACTTCTTGTCCTTTTTCGTTATGAGTAACAAAGTTTTCATCACGGTCTTTTTTCATTAAACGTGCGATTTTATCTATCGCCTCATTCCATGAAATTCGTTCCCATTTATCTGAGCCTGGTTTGCGATATTCTGGGTATTTTAAGCGGTTTTCACTATGAATATAGTCGACAAGGCCAGCGCCTTTTGGGCATAAAGAACCACGGCTGACGGGGTGATCGGGGTCGCCTTCAATGTGATAAATGCTTTTATCTACGTTTTTTGCACCATCGCCTAAGCTGTACATTAAAATGCCACAACCTACAGAACAGTAAGTACAGTTATTGCGCGTTTCTATAGAACGTAAGAGTTTATATTGACGAGAGCTTGCCGCGACTTCAGGTGAAAAGCCGAGTAATGCCGCAGATGTACCAGCCATTCCGCCAGCACAGATCTTAAAGAACGATCTCCGACTGATTTGCATCAGAGTCTCCTTGTTAATTGATAAATAACATCCGTACCGGGCGTTAAAAAAACGTCCAGCAGAGAATAAGAATTCATTTTTCAATCATTCAAGACAGACCTGAGTATCTTTAAGCGAACTCAATGTGATGAACTACTACTTAAAATGACGGGAGAATTATAACGAGTAAAATAAATAAATCCATACTAACAATACGGATACAAATTATATTAAAAAATAACAATTTGATTTGATTCTAGTCATATTAAATAACCAATGTTTCAATTAGCACACATGGTATTAATGATGAAAAAATAAATTGCCCTAATGGTTTTATTTGTTATGCATCTAATAAATTTAAAGTGGCTTTTTCATATCAAATCCATATTGCATTCATACCTTATTTTGACGTTTTCACCATGACAGTAAGTTTTAGTGATAATTGATAATCGCCAGACGCATTATCGTATTAAATTGCAATTTAATTTTTAATTTCCATTAAAGAAAACAAGCTAAATAAAGAAGGAGAATGGTGAAGATATCACTCTCCTTCTTTGTTTTTATTATTTATCAGTTGGTTACAGTCTTACGATTATTGTTTGATCCTCTTCACATATTGTTGTTTTTTTGATTGAGAAATCAAACTCCGTAAAATATTATAATTTGGAGTTATATTTCAAAAAGAAGAGAGCGGTATATTTAAAATGGCGCTAATTAAAACAATGATTAAAGATATTCAACAAAAAGGCGGGTTAATTGTGTCTTGTCAGCCTGTTGATAATAGTCCAATGGATAAGCCAGAAATTGTTGCCGCAATGGCTCAAGCCGCAGTAAATGCTGGTGCTATCGCTGTGCGTATTGAGGGAATTGATAATTTAAAGGCAACGCGTCCACTTATCGATGTACCGATTATTGGCATTGTAAAGCGTGATTTACCCGATAGTCCCGTGAGGATCACGCCGTGGCTTAGTGATGTTGAGGAATTAGCGGCAGAAGGTGCAGATATTATTGCTTTTGATGGCACTAATCGTGAGCGCCCTGTGACGGTGAAAGCGTTATTAGCCCATATTCATCATTTAGGAAAATTGGCGATGGCTGATTGCGCCACTTTTAATGAAGGCATGTATTGCCAAGAATTAGGTACAGAATTTATTGGTTCAACAATGTCAGGTTATACCGGTGGTGAAATACCGAAATTACCTGATTTGGATTTAGTGACTGCATTGGCAGAAAAAGGATGTCGAGTGATTGCTGAAGGGCGTTATAACACGCCAATGATGGCAGCAAGAGCTATGCAAGCAGGTGCTTGGGCTGTCACTGTGGGATCAGCATTAACACGTCTTGAGTGTGTATGTGATTGGTTCACTCAGGCGTTAAAGTGGCAGCAGGAGCTAGATAAATGAATACATTAGCAATTGATATTGGAGGAACAAAAATCTCGGCGGCATTAATTAGTCGAGATAACCAATTGACACAACATACTCAAATCACCACACCAGCAAGCGCATCACCAACACAACTTTATAAGGCGTTAGTTGCCATTATTACACCACTAAAAGCTCACGCTGATAGTGTTGCGGTGGCATCAACAGGGATTATTTGTAATGGCATTTTAACAGCATTGAACCCTGATAATTTAGGTGGGCTAAGAGATTTTCCTTTAAAGGAAATATTATTTGAACTTACTGGATTGCCATGTTGGTTACTTAATGATGCTCAAGCGGCAACATGGGCTGAATATAATTACCGTCGCGAAACCATCTCTGATATGGCGTTTATTACTGTATCGACAGGTGTTGGCGGTGGCGTTATTCAGCAAGGACAACTCTTTATAGGAAAACGAGGTATTGCAGGCCATTTAGGTCATACATTAGCTGATCCTCATGGGCCACGTTGTGGGTGCGGTCGCTACGGTTGCGTTGAAGCAATTGCCTCAGGCCGAGCGATAGCGGCACAAGCGACCAATGAACTTGCCGGAAAAGATGCTAAAGCGATTTTTGCCGCCTTTCATCAGGGAAATCCGCAAGCAAAATCAATTATTGAACGTTCAGCAAACACAATCGCAAATTTGGTGGCAGATATTAAAGCAACAACTGATGCCGATTGTGTCGTCCTTGGCGGTAGTGTTGGGTTAGCAAAAGGGTATATAGCGCTCGTTCAAGCAGCCATGACACAACAACCATTAACATTACAAGTACCCATTTTATCGGCTCATTATCATCATGATGCTGGGCTCTGGGGCTCAGTTTTTTGGGCCAGAGCGCAATAAAAAAACTGTCGTAAAACTTACCCTTTACCCTACATATGGCAGGACTAAAAAATGCAATTACATGATTTTGGTTTCGTTAATTATGCAGTATTGTTCGGTTATTTAGCGGCAATGTTACTTGTCGGCGTTTATTTCTCTAAACGTCAAAAAACAGCAGATGACTATTTCCGTGGTGGCGGTCGTGTTCCGGGTTGGGCAGCTGGTGTTTCCGTTTTTGCAACTACGTTGAGTTCTATTACTTTTATGTCCATTCCCGCAAAGGCTTATACATCAGACTGGACTTTTATTCTTGGGCAATATTTAGCTATCGCTATTTTGCCATTAGTTTTTTATTTCTATATTCCTTTTTTTAGAAAATTAAAAATAACATCGGCCTATGAATATTTAGAAGCACGTTTTGATGTACGCAGCCGCTTATTTGCTAGCCTTTCATTTATGTTATTTCATATTGGTCGAGTTGCCATTATTATTTATTTAACTGTACTTGCGCTGCGTCCTTTTATGGGGATCGATCCGGTAGTACTAATTGTGTTGATTAGTTTGCTATGTATTATCTATACATGGATGGGGGGTATTGAAGGGGTTATTTGGACCGATGTTATTCAAGGGTTATTACTTTCTGGTGGTGCCGTACTTATCTTTATTATGATCTGCTTTAAAGTTGATGGTGGAATTAGTGAAGTATTCACGATGACATCACAAGCAGATAAATTTTTCCCGACAACTCAATTTCGTTGGAGTTGGACGGATAGCACTATTCCTGTTTTGATGATTGGATTTTTGTTCGCTAATATTCAGCAATTTACAGCGAGTCAGGATGTCGTACAACGTTATATTGTGACGGATTCAATTGAAGAAACTAAGCGTACGTTGATCACAAACGCCAAATTAGTTGCCATTATTCCTATTTTCTTCTTTGCTATCGGCTCTGCACTATTTGTGTATTACAAACAAAATCCTAGTTTATTACCTGAAGGTTTTAATACCGGCGGTATTCTACCTCTATTTATTGTGACTGAAATGCCAGTGGGTATTGCAGGATTAATTATTGCAGCCATTTTCGCTGCTGCTCAATCTAGTATTTCCAGTAGCTTAAATAGTATTTCCAGCTGCTTTAACTCTGATATATATACTCGCTTAAGTAAGGTCAAACGCAGTGCTGAACAAAAAATGAGAATAGCCAGACTCGTTATTATTGTTGCTGGCGTGTTCAGTAGTTTCGCGGCCATTTGGCTTGTTTTATCTGATGAGGCTGAAATTTGGGATGCTTTTAATAGCTTGATCGGTTTAATGGGGGGCCCCATGACGGGGTTATTTATGCTTGGTATTTTTGTTAAACGTGCCAATGCAGGTAGCGCTGTTGTAGGTATCATTGTCAGTATTATTGCGGTATTAGCAGCGCGTTATGGTAGTGATCTTAATTTCTTCTTCTATGGTGTCATTGGCGCGATGTCTGTGGTGATTGCTGGGTTTATTACGGCACCTCTTTTTGCATCAGCAAAACAAATTTCATTAAATGACAGTGAAATATCAGAAAATTAATAAGGGATAACCTATGTTATTTGGACATATATCAGATCTGAAAATGATGCCAGAAATAAATTCAGCGCTACGTGGTGCAATAGAAAAGGCATTAGCACTTGATCCCGCCTCTCTTGCTCCGGGTAGTTATAAAATTGAAGATGAAACGCTGTTTATGAATGTGATGACATTTGAAACGCAACCTCGAGAGCAAAAACGAGCGGAGTTGCACCAGCGTTATATTGATATTCAAATACTATTATCAGGTGAAGAGATTATTGATTTTGGTATAAAAGGTTCGGCGCAAGATACGACACCTTATAATGAAGCAGATGATTATCAACTTACGGATACAATAACTCATCGACAAACATTATCACTCTCACCGAATATGTTTGCTATTTTTATGCCTTATGAACCGCATAAACCGGGAATAGCGAGTGAAAAAAGTGTAAATACAGTAAAGAAAGCTGTTATTAAGTTAGATATTGCAGCATTGTGTGACTGATCGCTGTTGTTTTAATAACGTGCTTTATTTCTGATGTATCAGTAAGTTGTATCATGATGATATTGGAAATAAAGCGCTTTGTTATTATCACATTATTGTATGAGCAAGGCTTTTTTTAACGTGTTGGAATTGGTACTCTTGTTGGCAGAATTCTTTTCCCGTGTATCTTCTGCAACCAAGGATAATGTCCATGACAGAACAGGCAATGACCCGACTAAAGCCGGGTAAAATACTTGATACGCTAGGTGCAATGAAAAATAGCTTAACGCGAGTATCACAGCGTATTGCAGACTATATCCTGTTTCATCCTACAGAAGTCACTCAACTTTCTATTGCTCAACTATCACAAGCGACAAAAGCAGGTGAAGCCACGGTTGTACGTTTTTGTCGTACATTAGGTTATAAAGGTTTTCAAGACTTTAAAATGGATTTGGCGATTGAGATGGCAACTTCAGATAGTGAAGAGTCACCTATCCTTGATGCTGAAGTGAGTCACGAAGACGATATCCATACTATTGGTTTAAAACTACAGGCAACGATTAATAACGTATTGTCGGAAACATTGAATTTGCTCGATATGAAACAAGTTCAAGGTGCGGTAAATGCTTTATTACCAGCCAACTATATTTTTATTTGTGGTGTAGGTTCTTCAGGTATTACCGCAGAAGATCTTAAAAATAAGCTCATGCGAATTGGCCATCGAGTTGATGCGGTAACAAATAACCATTTTATGTATATGCAGGCCTCATTATTAAAACCAGGCGATGTTGCTATTGGGATTAGTCATTCGGGTAACTCACCTGAAACTGTTCATGCCCTTAAAGTTGCAAAAGAAGCAGGAGCAATCACCATTGCACTGACTCATAATTTGGGTTCACAGATAATGGAATATGCAGATTATCATCTGATTAATGGTAATCGCCAAGGGAAACTGCAAGGTGACTCTATTGGAACCAAAACAGCACAGCTCTTTGTGTTGGATCTCCTCTATACGTTGTTAGTTCAAGCCCAGCCAGAAATGGTAAAAGAGCAAAAACTTCGAACATTGAACGCATTAAAACACACTCATTGCGTATAAGTTTATTTCTGTATTGTGTGGTTTTTAGCGAAAATCTGTGAAAGATCACACTTTCATTTTTCTCTTCCTTTAACGCTGATTTCTTTATTGCGTTCTGAAGTGTTGCTCCCTACTATAGAGTAAAGCTCCATTATATAAACAATAAAGAAATTAACCTCCAAAGGAAGTCATCATGAATAAACTCTCTGGATTGATTGCCGCTCCTCATACTCCTTTTGCGACAGATGGTAGCGTTAATTATCCTGTCATTGATGAAATAGCAAAACACCTAATTTCAAGTGGTGTGACCGGTGCTTATGTATTAGGAACAACAGGTGAAGGTATTCATTGCTCCGTTGAAGAACGTAAAAAAGTTGCTGAGCGCTGGGTTGCTGCGAGCCAGGGTAAATTAGATTTAATTATTCACACAGGCGCGTTAAGCATCGCTGATACTATCGAACTTGCTCGCCATGCTGAGACTTTAGAGATTAAAGCAACATCAGTGATCGGCCCTTGTTTCTTTAAACCGGGAAATGTTGATGATTTGGTTGAATATTGTCGTTTAGCAGCAGAAAGCGCACCGTCTAAAGGTTTTTATTATTATCATTCCACCATGTCAGGTTTGAGCCTTGATATGGAAAAATTCTTACAAGCTGCGGGTAAAAAAATTCCAAATCTATCGGGTATGAAGTTTAATTCTCCTGATATGTATGAATTTCAGCGTTGTTTACGTGTAGACAATGGTAAGTATGACATCCCATTTGGCGTTGATGAGTTTATTCCAGCAGGACTAGCCTGCGGTGCACTAAGTGCAGTAGGCAGCACTTATAATTATGCTGCGCAGTTATACCTTGAAATAATTGATAAATTCAATGCAGGTGACCATAAAGCTGTTGCTGCCTATATGGATAAAGTGATTGCGATAATTCGAGTTTTAGTTGAATACGGTGGTGTTGCGGCAGGAAAAGTCGCGATGCAATTGCATGGTATTGATGTTGGTGATCCTCGTCGCCCATTGCGTCCAATGACTGCTGAACAAAAAGCTGATGCATTAGCGAAGTTTAAAGCCGCTGATTTTCTTTAACCTCCTTTGATCTTGATTGAGTATTTATAAGTAGCCCATCTTTTAACATCTCCCCCTTTGATGTGACTGTGGCTTTTTATTAGAAAGCCACTTTTTTATCATTTGCGCTAAAACTTGATTTTCCAAACCACCCAAACCAAAGTGTTAGTAATAATCTTATTTTTTACTAAGGCATATTTATGGCTTATGAGTTTTTGACACAAGCAACAGGTAGAAAACTAGCAACAGGCGAAGAGTGGTTAAAGCAGGTGAATGATGAAACGATAATTGATATTAGTTTAAACGCAGGGCAATTAGCCGTAAATGAAAGAGAAGCAGATAAAGATTTTATCGCTATTGTTCAGCAACTTGATATTTATTGTCGAAAGCTTGAAAGGTTATTTCCGTTTATTAAGTTTACTCAAAAAGCAGATTTCCATTCTACACTGCTCGCTATTTTTAACCGAAAACAGCAAGATTTTATTAATAATAAAATGATGTTACACCAATGGTGTAGTGAAATAGCTTGCTTATTTCAGCGGCACAACACCATTGAACTTATTTTTAGTGAAGTCGTGTTAACGTCAAATGGTAGCGTGGTATTAACTGCAATTTCACCAGAGTTAGAGCATTTTCGCCAAAGGGTTTATAAAGATATTCCTATTGATAGCGGTTTACATAAAAATATTGTTCATCTTACATTGGGGCGACTAAGCAAAAATACGTCATCAAAAGAGATAAAGATTTTTTACGACCATATTATTAATAATAATCTTGATACGGTTTTCTCATCACTCATACCTTGTTGGAAAATAGTACAACCTAAGTTTGTTATTAGCCAAGGTTCATTATCAAGCAGAGTTATTTCAAATATTACCCATGATTTTAATCAGATATGGTTTGGGAATTATTAATTTATAGATAAAAAATTAGTATATAATTTTGAGATTGTTATTAATTGAGATTATGTACTGAGTAATGAATATTAAATATCGTGCTGATGTTGATGGGCTTAGAGCGGTTGCTGTTATTCTCGTGCTCCTTTTCCATTTTGATAAGAATATTGTCCCTTCTGGTTTTATTGGCGTTGATATTTTTTTTGTGATCTCTGGTTTCTTAATTTCCTACATTATTAAAACCTCTCTAGAGAAAGGGAATTTTTCACTAACAGATTTTTATAATCGACGATTGTGGCGATTACAACCGCTTTATCTGGTGTTATTAATCGTAGTTTTACTGATATCAGGTGCTTTTTATCTGCCAAGTGATTTTTTGGATATTACCAATAGCGAAAAATATGCCTCTGCGTTTATCTCAAATAAGTATTTTGCTAGAGCAACAACCAGCTATGCTGCACAAGATGCGCTATTTTTGCCGTTATTACACACCTGGTCTTTAGCGATAGAGTGGCAATGGTATTTGTTTTTACCTTTGGTCCTTTACGGACTACATAAATTTAATCGTAAAGAAAAGATAAATCACTTTTATATTGTTGTTGTTATTACAATTCTAACTTTTCTGATAGCAATGCATTATCAAAAAGATCAGCCCCGTAACTACTATTTTTTTACGGCTAGAATATTTGAATTTATGCTGGGGGTTTGCGCTGCTTATTTTCCTCGTAAATTTAAACTTCATCCAATTATTAATCATATTATTAGCTTAATTGCACTGGGAAGTATTTTTTGGATCGCTTTTCAAGATGACGTTATTTTAGGTTACCCAAATTATCAAACACTTTATGTCTGTTTAGCGGCTGCATTGATAATTTATACCGGACAACAAGGTAGTGTTATTGAGAAAATACTTGCATTCAAACCTATTGTTATTATTGGTCTATTATCTTATTCGCTTTACCTATGGCATTGGCCGTTATTTGCGGTCGCACGTTATGTGGGTGTCTTTGATACGGCAACACAAAAAGGCCTTATTTTAGTCCTAACGGTATTACTCTCTGTAAGTTCTTATCTGCTTATTGAAAAACCATTTAGAAAAAAGCGGTTGGCATTTAAATATTCGATAACATTACTGTTAATTGTTCCAATCTTAATCACATTGAGCCTAAATGCGTTAAATGAAAAATACCAAGGTTTAGGTGTAAGGCTAGGGCAAAATTACGTTAATCTAGAGCATAAATTACAGCAATTTGAGTATGTAAATCGTTCTAAATGCATGAACTTTGAAGCTAAAAATCCTGATGAAATATGCCATGTTGGTGAAATAACCAGTGAGAAAAAAGCATTTCTATTGGGTGATTCTCATGCGAATCATTTTTGGGGTTTTATCGATATATTGGCTAAAGATGCACACTTAGATGTATATGCTCAGGCAACTTCATCTTGTATAACTCTACCCAATATCTATCTTTATGATTGGTCAAATCATAAAGATGCAGTTTATCAACGTTGCTATGATCATACGGTTAAATATTACCAAATGATCAAACAAGGTCATTTTGATTATGTGATATTTGGACAAGTTTGGAATAACTACGCTTCAAATCATGTAATTAATAAAGTAGGAGATAAAAGAACGCTTGATGATTCAAGAAAACGGGTCGAAAAAGCAATGCGTGAGGCGTTGGATATGGTTATCGCAACAGGTGCGAAACCTGTGATAATTAAAAGTATAAATGCAATGCCAAGCGGGTTTATGACCTGTTTTTATGAAAATGCAAAATTAAGAAAAGATTTTGCGGATAATAACTGTAACCCTAAAAATTACAAAAGTGAGGATAACAGTTGGTTTAATCAATTATTTGCAAAACTGGAAATAGATTATCCCACTTTAATTGTTATCGATCCTAAAGATGTACAATGTAATAAAAATAGTTGTTTAACAGATATTGATGGTGTGCCGGTTTATCGCGATGTTGGTCATATTACAGATTATGCTTCTGTGTTGTTTGGTCAGATGTATATAGAGCGTATTGGCAACCCACTAAAAGAAAAATAACTAAATTTAATTAAAATAAAAAATGCCACCTTTAATAAATAATAAAATTATTGGTGGCATTTTTGATTAGGAATTTATGCTCGCTATTTTAACCAGTATATTAGTGTGGTTCAGTGATCAAGAGAAACCGAATGAACATGATCTAACTGTTTTAATGAGCAATAAAACTCAGGTAAAGTTACTTTTTGACGTACTAATAATTTTAAATTTACTTCTACTCGTTCTTTTTTAATATCTCGTATAGTGAGGTTTTCTATAACATCTTTATGATTATTTAAATACTCAATTAATAGCGGTACACCACGCTCATGGGTAAATAACATACGTACTTTAATTTTACCTAATCGCTGATTTTTCATCTGAAATAGCACCACTTGTGGGCTAAGTTGAATAGCCAGAAAAAAGAGAATAGTCACAATAATGGCATGCCAATAAAATCCAGAACCACAGGCAATGCCAACTCCCGCAGATGCCCATACAATCGCGGCAGTTGTTAATCCTGAAATGGCATCATCACGACGATGTAATATAACTCCTGCACCTAAAAAACCGACCCCACTGATAATTTGTGCCGCTAATCTCATTGGATCGCTACGGATATTGTCAGAAATATTGGCATAATATTCTGCAGACTGAATTGAAACGATTGTTAATAAACAACTGGCAACCGCAATAATGACACACGTTTTAAACCCAACTGGTTTTCCCTTTGATTCACGTTCTAAGCCAATAAGGCCGCCCAAAACAAAGGCGGCCAGTAATTTAGCAATACTTGATAGTGATAAAGGGCCAACAGTATCAACAAACTGTATTAATGCGTTCATGGTTTGCTCCTGATGTTGGCTTATTCCTTTATTAATGTGGTATTAGGGGGTGGCAATACCTTCTTGTGTTTTTTTATCTTCATTATTTTGCTTTTTAGACACATCGTCTTTAAAGAAGAAGATAAAAAACACAGTGACAACAGCAGCAACAATGGCAGGGTAATACCAGAATGTTGACCATTGAGGTAAGGCTGCATTGCCTGTTTCTGTTACGGTTGAATTAAAGATTTGACCACAAATAGTGGAAGCAAATAATAAGCCGAAACCATTAGAGACAATAAAACGTAAACCCTGCGCTTGAGCACGAATTTCAGGTTTTGCTTTGCGGTCAACATAAATATCACCAGCAGTAAAGAAGAAGTCCCAACATAATCCCTGTAGCATTAATCCGATAACGATAAAATAGAAACCGGAATCAACCGCAGCATAAGAAAATAAAATAGAGCGAATAATCCAACTTACAGCACCAAGTAGTAAGGTAATTTTAAAGCCGAATTTCATTAAGAAAAACGATAGAACAAACATAAATAGCACTTCACACGCAATACCAATTTGCATAATAGAAGCAGCGTTATTAAATCCTAATGCTTTAATAAATACAGGGATATAAGCAGAATAAGCGGTTTTAGGGATCATCAAAATAAAGATGCTAAACATTAAAATAGCGAAATAGCGATCTTTAAATAATGACAACGCATCTAAGCATAAAATATCTCGCGCTGAGAAAGGTTTTCCTTTGGCTTTTGGTGGTGTATTTGGCAGCGTGAAGCAATAAAAGCCTAGTACAACCCCGACAGCAGAGGCGATATACCAAGTCATGGTACTACCAGAGAAGCCCATTTCTCCTAAAATAAATCCTATCGCCATAAAACCAAATGTACCGAAAACGCGAATTATCGGGAAATATTTCACACCATTAATGTGAGAGAAACTGATACTGTTAGAAAGTGCAGTTGTTGGATAAAACAGTAAACCAATGATGAAAATCATAAATAATGTCATACCACTGTTTTGCGCCTCAATAAATTGAGGTACACAAACAATGACTGCGGCATTAATAAGATGCAGTATGCCCATGACTTTTTGTGAAGCAAAGAAACGGTCGGCCACCATACCAATAAACAGTGGGGAGATAATAGTCGCGACACCTAATAAAGCGTAGGCGTTACCAATAATACTTGCCATGCCATAGCTGCTTAATACTAATCCCATTGTCATATTCCATGCACCTTGCATAAAATATTGGACGAACATCATGATTAGTAAACGAGAGGTAATTTTCATATCCATCATCGTTCTCCTCTTAATTTGTTTCTAACGTTAATCCGTCGTATGCAACGCGGATATTATGAGGAGCACAAATCGCTTCTAATTCGTGATGAAGCAATTTACCACTGTGTGAAATATGCGAAACAGCAATTTGGCTATCTTGATGTAAACAACCTTGTTGTTGCAGTTTTTCTTTAGCTGCAAAGACAGTTTCAAGGCTCATATGATTATCTGTGCGATCTTTACCATTTAAGCCATAAGTACATTCAAAAACCACGATATCTAATGGTTTATTTTCTAACCATTTCCATGTTAATTCGGGGAACCAACCTGAGTCGTGGCCATAAAAAATAACCTTGCCATCTTTTTCAATATGATAAACATAGCAAAGTTCCCACTTGGCGTGATTAGCCAGTAATGGTGTAATTTTATAGCCATTTCTTTCTACGGTAACAAAAGGAATTAAACAGTGAAAAGCGAATCGCTCTTTGCTGTAGCCAGGTAATACTTCAATGCAGCCGTTAATTGCGCGATCATTACCAAAAATATGTAGTGGGTGGTTAATTTCAAAACCATAGCCTTCCATACGACTGAAAAGATCGCCAACATTAAAATGATCTGGGTGAGTATGAGTAAATAGCAAGCTTTCAAAACCTGTTGCATCCATACCATCACGCATTAATTGATAGCTAAATGTAGGTGATACGTCGATCAACATCAGATCATCAACGATTGCAGAAGAGTGCGTTCTAATATCTTTTCCTGCGAGTTCTCGTGCTTTCAGACAGTGTTCACAACGGCAGAATGGGTTTGGAATGCCTTCAGAGGCAGCCGTCCCTAAAAAATGAAGTTTCATAGAAAATCCCCTTATCTTATTGTTTTATTATAAGTTTATTAAAATTCTGGTGCTGGTTATCTATAATGAATAGATTAATTTGAACGTTCCAATAATAAAATGGCCATTAAAATTTGCCAATAAATGAAGTTGAGATCAGTGATCCCATTCAAATTATATTTTTTATCTATTTGATAAATATGATTATTAAAAATTAATGAAATTGATAATCATTAATTTGGCAATAAAATATATGAGGTTGTTTTATAAGCAGATTTGAAGTGGAACGATCAAATCAATTATCGGTAGTCGTGATAAATAATTCAGGTATGCTATTGAGTGAGAAAATTGAGGTGGAAATAGACAAATGGCGACGATTAAGGATATTGCAAAATTAGCGGGTGTTTCTCATGGTACTGTTTCTAACGTATTGAATAAACGTGGAAATGTTAGTGTGGAAAAAATTGAAGCGGTGTATCAAGCAGCTAAACAAATGGGTTATCAGCTAAATACACAAGCTCAAATGCTAAGAACCAATAAGAGCCATAAAATTGCGATACTTTTGCCACAATTAGTGTCCGAGAAATATGCTGTTTTCTTTAACTCGTTAAGGCAGTCTATCGCCCATTTTTCAGAGATAACTTACGATCTTTTTTTAACCGATGATCTTGAAACCACAGAGTTAGAGGCATTGCAAAAGATTGCGGCTGGGGGATATAAACAGGTTATTTCTGTTAGTTGCCTTAAAGATGCCTCAATCTATTTTGAAACGTTAAAATTACCTCCTGCTCAAATCGCTTTTATTTATCGCCGCCCTTTAAATGCTGTGCGCTTTTTTACCTTAGATTTTTCACAAGCAGCTGATGTTATTTGCCAGCAATTAGCCCAAACAAGCAGTAAATTAGTGGGAATATTTATTGATAATCGAGACTATTTAAATAGTCAGATTTTCGCTAGTGAATTGCAAAATAAAATTAGCCAATATTCACCAGATAAAAAATCCGTTGTGCTGAGTGCCTCAGATGAAGAGAGTTATAAAATTGCATTTGATTTTTTCTCTATGGAGCAAGTACCAGATATTTTTATTACGCAGGACATCGAAAAAGCGCGCTATTTAACCCAAGCCAGTTATTTTGGTAGCCATAATGATTGCTCCCCCATTTTTGCTTTAAGTGACAATATTCCTCCTGTTTTAAAAGGGTTGTATTATTTTCCGATGAACTATGCGCAGCTAGGTTTAGAAGTTATTGATTGTCTGATACAAGAATTAGATAACGATAGCGTCACTGATAATATTATTTGTGTGCGTAATCAAGGTGAACATCTTTATACCGCGACACCAGCAATAATAAATAAAGACGAGCAAGATATTAGTCTTAATTTATTGATATTACCCAGCCCATCCACAAGCGCATTAAAAAAATTATTGCCTCATTTTTATCGTCAAACGGGTATTCAAGTTAATTTAGCGGTTCACCCTTATGATGAGGTTTATCAAATATTAAGCCAATTACATCTACACCCTTATTATGATTTATTACGTATTGATATGGCGTGTTTTCCTTGGTTTGCAGAGCGCGTATTGCAACCGTTAGATAAAATTGGTAATGGATTAGCTGATTTACTAAAGAATTTTTCTTTACCCACGCAGCAAAAATTTAGTTTGGTAAATAATACGGCATATGCGATGCCATTTGATGCGAGTGCACAATTACTGTTTTATCGTAAAGATTTATTTGAAGACACTATTTTAAAAAGAATGTATTACGAGAAAACAGGCAATGAATTAACTGTGCCAGAGACGTTTGAAGAATATGATCAAGTTACCCAGTTTTTTACAGAAAATTATGAAGCTGGGCAATTATCTCGGCCAATGGGCGCGTCAACAACATTGGGCAGTGCCGGTCTTATTGCAACAGAATATTTATTACGTTACTACGCACAAGGTGGGCGGTTAATTGGTGATGACAATATTCCTAAGCTAACAATGCCATTAGCTGGCAATATTCTTAAAGAATATCTACATCAGTTGTCGATCACCGAAAACATTCATAATAAATGGTGGAGTGAGTCAGTTAGGCAATTTGAGCAAGGTAATTTGGCAATGCTTATTGCTTATATGAATTTATTTAACGATGTCGCTCATAGCGATATTTTACCTAAAATTGGTTTCGCTCCTGTGCCTGGTGGTGTTCCTCAGTTAGGTGGTGGTGTGTTAGGGGTTTCTCGTTATAGCCAAAAAGCACAATACGCAGAACAGTTTTATCGTTGGTTATATTCGCCAGTTGTTATGGATCACCTGATTTTGTTAGGGGGAAATAGTAATCATCAAAACTTTAGCCATAATCAGGAAATTAGCCATCGTTATCCGTGGATGACATTAGCGTATCAGGAAATTAATAAAGGGATCCGTGAATCTTCAGTGCCTAATGGTAAGTTGTTTAATCTGAGACAAGCTGAAATTATTATTGGGCAAGGTATTACAAACGTCGTTAATAATATTATGACTATAGGTGAGACAATTGAATATATTAATCAACGTTTGTTAATAGATACGCAAGGTGAGCGCTAGTTTTATTATTACTATTTGAAAAATAGTAGGGGGGTAAAGAATACCCCCACTAATTATCAACATTATTCGCCAGCTAAAGCTCTTGGAAATAATAAGTTATTTTCTAAGCTAATATGATTCATTAAATCGTCAATAAATTCATTAATTCCATTATAAAGTACACGCCATGTGGTGCAG
This sequence comes from Proteus hauseri ATCC 700826, assembly GCF_001654965.1. Taxonomy (GTDB): domain Bacteria; phylum Pseudomonadota; class Gammaproteobacteria; order Enterobacterales; family Enterobacteriaceae; genus Proteus; species Proteus hauseri. Next base: position 135,832 of record NZ_LXEV01000003.1, on the reverse strand, counting down.
GCTTCGGGTGGTGGTGTAACATTTTTAGTAATAAATTTAATTACCTCAACAATTTCACCCGCATCATCGTGTTCATGTTCCATTACACTAATAGGTGCCCCCGCTTGGCTGCCAAGGCCATTTTTTATCATAGGAAAGAGCACGCGTTCTTCTTTCATCATATGACTAGTTAGCTCTTCAAGTAATAACGATAACTGGCGAGCTAAGCCTTTAGGAACAGTAGGTTTAGCCTCATGAACGCGCTCTACTTTTTCAGCTTGTAAAATTAGCTCAGGTAATTGTGCTCGGTGTTTATCGTGATAACGGACAATAATAAAATCAATAATTTCGCTTAAAGGTACTTTGCGCCAATCTTTTTCTAATGGTTGTTGTGAGAGTGCGAGTAATTTATTTTCAATTTCATCAATATCTAATCCGGCTTTTTCTGCGGATTTAATGAGAGTTCTTTTTCCACCACAGCAAAAATCGAGATTATATTGACGAAATATAGCGCTTGCGCCTGAAATAGAGAGCGCTAATTGTCCTAGTGGTTGATCACGTAAATTCATTGTATTCACCTATTTTTAAATAATCATAGATGCTAATTAAGCATTCTAAATTTAAGCATTAAGAGCACGTAATAGAGCAAAGGCTTCTTTTATTTGTTCTTGTGTCACCACAAAAGCGCGAAATATATCATTTGTATCATAGCCTTTAGCAATAATGCCCGATTGTGTGGTGTTGATAGTCCAATTTAAATCGCTGCGTGTTGTCTCGCCAGCAAGATGCAGTGGCATTAAGGGGGTTTTCACTCGAATTATCATTGGCGGTAAAGACAGCGGTGCGGTATTTTCTCCCACTAATGTTTTAGCTAAATGCATAGCACTTAATTGAATTGGCTGTAAAAATGGTAATAAATTACCGTTAATTTCTGCACAATCTCCTAAGGCATATATATCTTTTTCGCTGCTTTGCAGATATTCATTTACAGTAATTCCACGGTCGGTATGTAAGCCAGCAAGCTGAGCTAATTCAATATTAGGAGAAAGCCCAGTTGCCGCAATAACACAATCAACAGTTAATTGATGATGTTGATTAAAAGTAGCCAAAATACCCTTATCTGTTTGGGTTAATGACTGTAGTGGCGATTTTAAAAGTAAGCGAACACCAATATCAGTCAAATTTGCTTGTAAGCGGCCACTTAATTCAGAAGGAAGTAGTGACGCCAGCAAATTACCAGAGATATCAGCAAGTGTTACTTTTTTACCCGCTCGACAAAAATCCATCGCTAATTCTGTACCAATTAACCCAGCACCTAAAATTAATACGCGTTTAGCATGATGAATTTGGGCTTCATAAGTACGATATTCTTGTTGGCTATTTAAGGTAAACATCAGTTCATGTCCTGATATAGCGGGGCAATACGTTTTGGCGCCGGTTGCTAATACTAATTTATCGTAGTGCCATTGCTTACCTTGCGTACTTTGAATAAGCTTTTCGGTTCCATCAATATAGGCAATTTGCGTATAAGGATGAATATTCAATTGATATTGCTGTGCAAAATCCTCTGCTGTCTGTTTTGTTAAATCATCGGCAGTTTGTGCTTGGCTAATGACATGGCTTAAATCTGGTTTGTTATATTCATCAATACTGTCCGATGCGATTAAAGTGATCGGAATATCTGTATTAAATTTACGAATGCTTTTGACTAATTGGCGAGCTGCAAAACCTGCCCCAATTATCACTATGCCGTGATTTATATTCGTTATGCTCATTTTGCTTCCTTTGCTATCGCATCAAAAACATCTTTACCTAATGAACATTCAGGGCATAAGAATGAATCAGGAACCTCACTCCACGGTGTATTAGGTTGTACGTTTTGAATCGGCTCACCTATCGCTGGATCGTAAATCCATTGGCAAACACTGCATTGCATACAAGGACCTAGGTTGACAGCTGTTATTTCAGATGTGACTTCTGGTGGCAAAACGGTGTTTTTGATAGGTGTTGGTAAAGGCGCTAATGCCCATTGGCGAGCAAGCTCTCTACCATATTCACGGCAAATTTCTTGTGCATCCATATCAGGACGCCATTTGGTTTTTAATGCCAATGCAGTTTCAAAACCAGCATCCATTAAGCGAGTTTGAATGCGGTCAACCGCACCGCCATTCCAGCCATAACTACCAAATGCAGCCGCTTTTTTATTACGAAAACGTAGGCCTGTCATTTCTTCAAGCATGGCGGCAATTTTGGGCATCATCACATTATTCATGGTGGATGAACCCACTAGAACACCTTTAGAGCGAAATGCACTGGTAATGATGTCATTTTTATCACTTTTGGCGACGTTATAGCTTTTTACAAACACATTTGGGTCAATTTCATTAATACCCTGCGCAATAGCATCCGCCATCATGCGTGTATTATTTGACATGGTGTCATAGAAAATAGTGATGCGATCTTCTTGGTAGTCAGCTGCCCATTTTAGGTATAACTCAACGATTTGAGTCGGATTATCGCGCCATACCACACCATGAGATGTTGCAATCATATCGACAGGTAAATTAAAGCCGAGAATTTCATTAATTTTTGGTGTTACAAGGCGGCTAAAAGGGGTCAAAATATTAGCGTAATAACGTTGGCATTGTTCAAATAATTCAGTTTGGTCAACTTCATCGTTAAATAATCGTTCATCACAATAGTGCTGACCAAAAGCATCATTACTAAATAAAATTGCATCACCAGTTAAATAGGTCATCATGCTATCTGGCCAATGTAACATGGGTGTTTCAACAAAAATAAGCTGTTTACCGTTACCAATATCTAAACTATCACCGGTTTTAACGATATTAAAATTCCACTCTGGGTGATGATGATGACCATTAATAGAATCGATAGCATTGGCTGTGCAATAAATTGGGGTATTAGGAATAAATGACATTAATTCTGTTAATGCACCGGCATGATCTTCTTCTGCATGGTTAATAATAATGTAGTCGATATCTTCTAAATTAATTTGTGTGCGTAGGTTCTGTACAAATTCGCGGCTAAATTTATGATCAACAGTATCAATAAGCACATTTTTTTCTTCACAAATTAAATAGCTGTTATAGCTGCTACCTAATAAGGTTTTATATTCAGTACCATGAAAATCACGAACTTCCCAGTCACGTTGCCCAACCCAGTTAACATTATTTTTTACATGAATAGCCATTTTGTGTTGTTCCTTTGATTAATCTTTTTATCGGGATATATATTGATATAATCAAGAAGCGTGCCAGTTTTTATCTTATTGTTTTAAATGAATTTTTATTTATAAGTTAATTAAAGTATTGTCAATATGACTATCTTTATCATGTCAAAATGACCATAATAGGGGTCATAATGACTATGAGGTGTTTTTATGGGATTTTCGGTTGATGTGCTGGCTAAAATAGCCATTGAATTGCAAAAAGATGTGGGTCATCAAGACCGTTTTCAGCGTTTAGTAACGACTCTTCGGCAAGTGCTCGGTTGTGATGCTGCGGCCTTGCTGCGCTATGAGCCTCATCAGTTTATTCCATTAGCCATTGATGGTCTTGTGCCTGATGTATTAGGTCGTCGCTTTTTACTTGAAGGCCATCCTCGACTTGAAACGATAGCTCGTGCCGGTGATGTGGTGCGTTTTCCTGCTGATAGCGACCTGCCTGATCCTTACGACGGACTTATTCCTGATAGAGAGCATTTAAAAGTTCATGCTTGTGTGGGTTTACCACTATTTGCAGGACAAGATTTAATTGGCACATTAACGCTCGATGGTATGGATCCGCATCAATTTGATACCTTTAGTGATGAAGAATTGCGTTTAATTGCGGCATTAACCGCGGGCGCATTAAATAACGCATTATTGATTGAGCAGCTTGAAAATCAGAATATGTTATTTACCCCAACCACTTCATTTAAGCCCACAGTAAAAACGGAAATTATTGGTTTATCTACTTTGATGGAGCAATTAAAAAAAGAAATAGAGATAGTTGCTCCCGCTGATATGAATATTTTAGTAAGTGGTGAAACGGGCACAGGTAAAGAGCTGGTGGTGAAGGCGATTCATGAGATGTCTAATCGTGCAGATAATCCGTTGGTTTATTTAAATTGTGCTGCACTACCTGAAAGCGTTGCTGAAAGTGAATTATTTGGTCATGTAAAAGGTGCATTTACCGGGGCAATTAGTCATCGTAGTGGTAAGTTTGAGATGGCCGATAATGGCACCTTATTTTTGGATGAAATAGGTGAATTGTCGTTAACACTACAAGCTAAATTACTACGAGTATTACAATATGGTGATATTCAACGTATTGGTGATGATCGTAATTTACGTGTCAATGTGCGTGTATTAGCTGCGACTAATCGTGATTTATGGGAAGAAGTATTAGCTGGGAATTTTCGTGCCGACTTATTTCATCGTTTAAGTATTTTCCCTCTTCATGTACCGCCATTACGTGAACGTCACGACGATATTTTGTTATTAGCTGGCTATTTTTGTGAGCAATATCGTCAGCGTTTTAATTTATCTCAAGTTGTGATTAGCCCTGAATTGCGCCGTTATTTATTACATTATTCTTGGCCTGGTAATGTGCGTGAATTAGAACATACCATTCACAGAGGTATTGTACTCGCCAGAGCAGGAAGTAAAGCTGACAGCCTTATTTTGCAGGTGAGTCATTTTGCCTTGGGATCAGAAAATCAAGTTATTCCGACACCGCACTCTTTGCCTTCGGTAGATAAAAACTTAAAACAAGCAACAGATGAATTTCAGCGTGATTTAATTAAACAAGCCTTGCTGCGTAATAATCATAATTGGGCTGCAACTGCACGAGAATTAGCGATAGATCCGGCCAATTTACGCCGTTTAACTAAGAGATTAGATTTAAAGTAGTATTATTTTGAGAGCACATTGAGCAAACAAAATAGAAAAAGGTAATTTGGGTGCGTGATCCAAATTACCTTGGGTCATTATGTTAGAATGATAAGTCTTTAATAAATATTACTTTCTAAATTCATTCACCGTGATGGATACCAGTTCTGTTAATGCACTATAAAATTGGCTATAGCCGCTCATCTTTAATTTATTTAAATATAAGGGCAGCCAGGTTTTTAAATGATGGGTCAATAATTCATCAACCGCCGTTGCTCTTTTTGCAGAGGCTAATACCGCTGCCTGAAATAGAACTAAACCAATATGGTCAACCGGTTCAGGAAATGGGGTATTTATTTTTAAACGTTCACGTTTTAAGAATTCACTAAGGGCAAATGTTGAATCGCCTTGTAATAAACCCTCTGGATCTAAATAAACCGAACCCCAAGGTGGCGCTGGTAATGCATTAGGGCCAACAAATAAATTTTCCCACTGTATTTTTAACTGTTCGGCTTCAATAGAGACCGAATTCATTAAACGTTCACAAAGACGACTTTCTATTTTGCAAGGCCACTGGGCTGCAAAATCGCCGGTTTTAAAAAAGCTGAGTGCTGTTTTATTGGTGTCGTCATCTGGTGGGAATAAATAACAAATTCCCAATAAATTAAATGCAGCCGCGTAATAGGAGAGTCTGCTCATAATTTGTGATACTTCCTTAAACAAACCCCAAATATTTATTTGAGGTTTGCTTTTTTATTATTTAAAAGTCGTTATAGCGTGTGATTAGTGAATCGAGTAAAAAACATAGCGCAACATAAAGTCAGCAATAATTGCCAGTACACAACCAATAACAAATAACGATTCTGTTGATGTTGCTTGGTTTTTTTGCGTTAGGAATTTTACTAAGCTATATCCACTTACAATCACCGCAAGTGTAGCAAGTACCCAACAAGTGATGCGAAGTGTGCCAATTGAGTGATAAACCTCTATTGGTGATAGCGGGAATGTCACGGATTTTTGGCTATATAACGTACTGGTTAAATATTGCTGATAAAAAGGTTGATACAGTAATCGGGCGATTAAGCTAAATGCCATTATTCCCCATAATTGCCATTTCCAGCGAATCGGTAGTGGTACTTGTGGAATTTCAATGCCTAATTTATGTCCAATATTTTGTAATATTTTAAGTAATAAAAAGAAAATGGCGGCACCAAGAGTCAGCATAGCGCCAAAGAACATAATATAAGTATTGTGATCCATCCATGTCAGTATGGAGGTATGGCGGTAAATAGATGCCATGCAATAAATATCAAATAGACCAATCAGAATACTGCTAGTTAATAACAACATTGAGAGCTTGCGGGTACGCCACAACCATAAAAAGGTTAGCCCTAGACAGCCAACAAAAATAGCAGTAACAACAACTTCACGGCTTAACCATGCAGAGAAAATATTTCTGACCGCATTGGGGGCGTTTAATGGCACACCTAAGTGAGTAATAGAAGCAATAGAGCCTAGTCCGGCTAATACGCAAATTACAAAGAGAGCGAGTAACATAAAGCGATAATAGCTTTCGGCATTGAGATAATCAGCAAGGCGACGAGCAAAAATACCTGTAGTTAGCGCTAACCCAATAGTGGCATTCATCATGAATGTGAAGATTAATAACGACCATTCATTCATTTTCTTTCTCCCTTATTATTTATACCGTCGTTATTCGCACCTTGATGCGGGTTAATAACGAGGTTGGGATGTGTAATTGATGGATCAGGTAAGCCTGTTACATAGTCTAAATCGCCATAACGTTCACGAAGTTCATCAATAGGGCCAAATTGGATTGCACCAAGAGGACAAGTCGCAACACAAACCGGTTGCTCCCCTTTTTGCTGTAGATCGACACAGAAATCGCATTTCGACATCTGTTTGGTTTCTGGATTCATTTGTGGTGCACCATAAGGGCAAGACCACGCACAAGCACCACAACCAACGCATTTATCAGTATCAACCATAACAATGCCGTCACCTTCACGTTTGTGCATCGCTGTTGTTGGGCAATTTTTTACACAAACAGGATCTGCACAGTGATTGCATGAGATTGATAAGGTATAAGCAAAAACGTTGTTAATTAACGCGCCATTGGTATTACGAGTGTAACCACCTCCCGTAATTTCATAAACACGACGGAATTTACGTCCCACATCAAGATTGTTTTTATCTTTGCAACCAACCTGACAGGCTTTGCACCCTGAACAACGGGCGCTATCAATATAGAATCCTAACTGTTTGCGACTTACAGCGGGATAAACGGTAAATTTACTCATGCTTTTGCTACCTCAACCAATAATGTTTGGTGAGCATTGCCATGTGCCATTGCGGTGCTACGAGATGATGTTAATACGTTGGCACATCCACCTTGATCAATACCTTTTGCATCAGGTTGCCACCAAGCACCTGCTTGCAATGCGACAACCCCAGGCATAATACGCTGTGTCAATTTGACGGGGATCATCGTGATACCACGGTCGTTATAGACTTTGACCTTTTCACCCTCTTTGATATTCCTATCTTGCGCATCAAGCGGATTTATCCATAACTCTTGGCGCTGAACTTCTTGTAACCAAGGGTTAGCAAATTGTGTGGAGTTAGCGCGATTACGGCCTTTCCACGTAATTAGCTGAAGTGGAAATTTACCCGTTAATTTATCTTCGGGACCTTCAATTGCCGGTACATAGTGCGATAAGGCAGGGATATCGAGATTATTCATGTCATAAAGACGTTTAGAGAAAATCTCAATTTTTCCTGATGGTGTTGGGAATGGATTGTTCTCAATATCTTGAATATTTTTTTCAAACCCGACATTTTGGGTGTGTGGGCGATGTTTTAATAAATGACGACGTTTAACGAGTAACTCATTAAAGGTAGGGATGCCGTCTTCAGGGCGTTTAACGCTAGCGTCATTGACTAAATATTCAATCCAATCGCGGTCGGTTTCTTTCCCTTCGCTAAATTGTTCACCAACGCCTAATTTATCTGCAACTTCACGTAACCAATCGTAGTCAGTTCGACGTTCAAATTCTGGCTCAATGACTTTTTCAGATAAAATAATGTAGTCGCCATAACTCCATGTGCCGCCGATATTCCAACGTTCTAAGAAGCTAGTTTCTGGTAGTAGAATGTCGGCAAATTTTGCACTTGGCGTTAAATAAAGATCACTACAAACAATAAACTCAACCTTAGATTCGTCTTCTAACACGTTAGCCGCATGAAGAATATCGGTGTTTTGGTTGGTCATGTAGTTACCCGCCATTGAGAAAATCATCTTGATTTCAGTATCAAGTTTCTCGGCATTGAGTAACCCGTTTTGTGGAGTGACTAGCTTTTTATCTTCACAGGCTTGTACCCAGTTGGTGATATTGATTTTTGCTTTAACTGGATTTGTGAGTAAGCTTGGCCCTGCAATGGTCTTGCGTAAATCAGGGTTTAACGCCATACCATAACCCGCGGCCCAACCACCACGCACACCAACGTTACCGGTGATAGTCGCCAATAATGTTGCACCACGCGCTGTACGCTCACCACAAATATGACGTTGTGGCCCCCAACCTTGCATTAATGCTGCTGGTTTTGTTGACGCATATTCACGGGCTAATTGACGAATAATATCTGCTGGTACTTTAGTGATAGGTTCTGCCCACTCTGGTGTTTTCACCACACCATCTTTTTTACCCATTAAATAGGCAACTAACGATTCGTTTTCACCAACACCATCTGGCATTTGGTGTTCGTCAAACCCGAGTGTGTATTTATCAATAAAGGTTTGGTCATGCAGATTTTCGCTGATGATGACATACATCATCGCATCCATCATGGCGTTGTCAGTGGTTGGTAATAGTGGGATCCATTGGTCTGCTAATGAAGAGGCAGTATCAGAATAACGCGGATCAACGACAATAAATTTAGTGCCGTTTTTCTTCATTTTTTGGAAATAATGATTGGTATGGCCAAACACAGTTTCGTTTGGATTATGACCCCATAAAATTACTAATGGTGTATTTTCTAAGGTATCTAAAGTGCTGCCACTTGCGGATGTGCCATAAGTGTAAGGGGTAACCGCCATCGTGTTACCGTTACTTACTGAGTGGTAGTTTTCTAGAAATCCGCCAGTGATATTAAACAATCGACGCAGCATATTGGCACCAGAAAAAATTCCGCCAGTCACACCCGTACTTAAGCTTACAAAGCGAGAAGCAGGGCCATATTGTGCGTTAATTCGCTGCATATTCTGTGCGATAAGCGTTGTTGCCTCTTCCCAACTAATGCGCTCAAATTTACCTTCGCCACGTTTGCCTACGCGTTTCATAGGGTATTTTAAACGGTCGGGGTGATAGACAAATTTACGGTAGCCTCGCCCACGTACACAGGCGCGCATAATGGGCATTTCTTCGTCTAAATCAGCGTCAGGGCGTGTACTAATGCGCGTCACTTTGCCATCTTTAACATGGGCGCGAATATCACATTTACCGCCACAGTCAAAACTACTACAAGTAGATACAACACGTTCGCCATCTTCAGTTGTTATTGGTTTTACAGCGATAGCATTATCAATGGTTGCAGCAATAGATCCTGATGCAAGAAAAGGGAGGGTAACTAATGCCGAGCTGGCTTGTAAAAAATGGCGACGGCTAACATCGCTAAGAATATTCTTTTTATCACTATCGTGATCGGACTGATTGCTCATAATGAACTCTACCTTAAACATAATAGGCGGATCCCGATATACCCGATACTTGATATAAAGAATTAGTGTGGTTTTTCTAGGCTATGAATATAGGGAATGTCTGGTATCCGCTGCATTATTATTGAATGCATAGATAATTGCAGAACGCCCGAAATAACGTCTGCGAGAGGGATAGTAGTTGATTAATCTTTTGCCAACATTCTAAAACCAGACAATGACATCTGAATTTCAGCCTATTTACGCGGGGTGTTAAAAGCGCGTTTTTCGATTGTTAATGAGGTTTATTAAATAGATATCAGTAAGGTTTAAATTTAACATAAGTTAATATCGTTATTTGTTTAAATATATAACGAATTTAATAATATGCCCTTTATTTGCCGGTGTGCGGATAGAGGGATAGCTGTTATATTAAATAAGATAAAAATAAGCAGAGAGCGACCCAAACTGTGAGAAATGTGCCTTTAAAAAGCGTTGATTCACTTGACCGAGATGTTATTGCGCTTGGTACAGATTATTTGCCTAATACACTATTAGAAACGCATCAGCATCGTCGAGCACAGTTTTTATATCCTGCGACAGGGCTTATTGAAGTAAGTACTGACGATGGCGAATGGGTTATTCCTCCGTCTTGTGGCGTGTGGATCCCACCGCAAACAGGTCATGAAACACGTATGCTTGAAGTCAGTACTCGCAGTTTATATATCGAGCCTTTAGCAGCTCCTCGTAATAGTAAGCAGTGTGAAGTATTGAGTGTTTCACCGTTATTTCGTCAACTGTTATTAGAGGCCGTTGATGTGCCGGCAAAATACGATAAAAAAGGTCGCGATGGTATTTTAATGCAGTTAATCTTATGTGAATTAGCTAAAGCGAAACCTTTACCATTTTTTGCTCCGATTCCTCAAGATAATAAATTAGCGACGCTGTGTCGTGATTTTATCCGTGATCCCAAAATAGATTCATTACCTCAACAATGGGCCGATAAATTACATAAAAGTGAGCGTTCTTTTAGCCGTTTTTTCCGTCAACAAACAGGAATGTCATTTTCACAATGGCGTCAGCAAGTTTGCTTATTAAATTCATTAACTCAAATTTTATCGGGCCGTGGAATTACCGAAATCGCTTTTGACTTGGGTTATAACAGCGCGGGTTCATTCTCAACTATGTTTAAAAAGCAGATGGGGCTATCGCCTTCTCACTTTAGTATGGATGCCTTGGATATTGATCGGTTTTAGTTATTTAACGTATTAGCCTCATTATTAAAAACGCGCCTAAATGGCGCGTTTATTTTGTAGAATATCTCTGTTTTTAAGCCACTTTTTTGCGTATTGTATTGCGTAAACAATAAGGTAAAAAAATCAGGCTTAATGCTGTAATAATCGCGGTAGCAATTAAAACAACTAAAAAAGCTTGTTCAAATGCGGTGTTAGCTTGAGTAATTAATAAAGTCGATAATGTGTCTGGTAATTTTTCAGACACAATTAATGCTTCATCTAAACTGTCATAAACGACATCACTGACATTTAGTGAGCCTGGTAATATCAGCTTTAAGGTGTATACCGTACTCATTAAACTCCCCATAAACGTAACACCAATAACACTACCTAATTCATAAGCCACATCTTCAATTGAGGCTGCCATACCAGCTTGTCTATCTGCCACGCTTAACATAATAGAAGTGGATGCCGTGGTAAAAATCATTCCTAAACCAAAGCCAATTAAAAATAGACTACCGATTAATACCATTGGTGATGTAGTTTGATACACTGCGATTAACCAAATATTTCCCACTAAAGTGAGTGTAAATCCGGCGATAATTAACCGAACTTCGCCTAATCGTGCTAAAAAATAACCGGTTAATGGGGATGCTAAAACAGAACCAATGGGGATGGGTAAAATAACTAGCGCTGCATTTAATGGAGTAAAACCTGCGACTAATTGTAAACGCTGGCTTAGTAATAATTCGATACCAACGATTATCACCATTGAAAGTACCGCCATCGCAATACCAATACTAAAAAATCGATTTTTAAATAAGCAAAAATCAATCATGGGGTGAGTCTGTTTTCTTTGACGCAAGGTAAAAATAGTTAGGAAAACAACGGCAATAAGGGTTGCAATAGCCGCTTCACTCCACTGTGTGTAAGGTTTTCCTAGCTCTTTTAAAGCATAAATTGCGCTGACTAAACCAATTAGAATAAGTACAGAGCTTAAGTAATCAATTTTATGTTTACCATGCCCAGCATATTGAGGAATAAGCCAAATCGCAAAAGGTAAAACAATCAGGACTATCGGCACATTAATTAAAAATACCGAACCCCACCAAAAGTTATTTAATAAAGCACCGCCAATTAATGGCCCTAAAGCTGCACCTCCAGAAGCAACCGCAGACCAAATACCGATAGCCACAGCACGCTCTTGTGAATTGCTAAACACTTGGCGAACTATCGAAAGAGTCGCTGGCATACTCATGGCTGCACCAATCGCTAAGAAACCACGAGAAGCTATTAATGCTGTGGCGGTAGGGGAAAATGCGGCACAGAGTGAGGCAATTGCAAATAGCGGTAGCCCACTAATAAATAGTGTTTTATGGCCGATACGGTCAGTTAACATGCCTGCTGCTGGTAATAATCCCGCAACAATCAGAGGATAAGCATTCATTATCCAAAGTTTTTCAGAAGCACTGGCGTTTAAATCATGGGTTAAACGAGGTAACGCGGTATAGAGCACTGTGACATCAACGACAATCAGAAACAGCATACTCGATACTAAAAGCAGTATGATCCAGCGTTTATAATCTCTTAACATAAAAATCTCAGTTATTATCATGGGTATTATTTTGTTGCTAACGGTAGTAATATAAATCCATACGACTGTATTGAAAAGAGGTTTTTTTAAATGGGACGCCAAAGAACAATTGATAGAGATAAACTGCTTGAAGCCATTTTTGATATCGTTATGGAGCAAGGTGCTGCGGCATTGACAATAGATACCGTTGCTAAAAAAATGGGCATTTCGAAAGGCGGTGTTCAATATTGCTTTAGCAGTAAAGAAGCGATGATTGATGCAATGTTTGAGCATTGGGAAGGTGGGTATGAAGCCCGATTTAATGAAATTGCAGCAAAAGAAAACTCACCAGAAAATCGCGTTACTGCACATATTCATGCAACCCATAATCATGACCAAGTTTCTTTTGCCAAAGGCGCTAGTTTGATGGCAGCACTGTTGCAAACCCCTGAATATTTGCAAAGTACCAAAGAGTGGTATCAACAACGATTAGCAGGGTTAGATACAACAACAGAAGCAGGAAAGCGGGCAAGATTGGCATTTTTAGCGACAGAAGGCACTTTTTTATTACGCTATTTCGGTTTGATGGATATTGATGATGCAACATGGCAATCAATATTTGAAGATATTAATTCGACGCTGATTCAACCAGAAAAAAAATCAGAAAAGAAATCATAAAAAAGCATGTTATTTAAGATGAAAATAACATGCTTTAGTATTTGTTGAATTAGTAATACATGGCGATGAGCTTGTTATCAAGCTCTTTGACTTCAACAGGAGTATCGAAAATATCTTCGATAATCTCTGCTTTCATGATCTCTTTTGGTGAACCATGATAATAGAGTTGCCCATTACGCATTGCTAAAATATAGTCAGAGTAAACGGATGCAAAGTTGATATCATGAATAACAATAATAATGGTTTTTCCTAACTCATCAGCGGCTTTTCGCAGAAGTTTCATCATTATTACTGCATGTTTCATATCAAGATTATTTAGTGGTTCATCTAGCATAACGTATTCAGTATCTTGGCAAAGGACCATTGCTACATAGGTACGTTGGCGTTGTCCTCCAGATAATTCATCAAGATAACGGTGACGAAATTCTGTTAGATTTAAAAAATCTAATGACTCATCAATGACTTTTTTATCTTCAAGTGTCAGACGGCCTTTGCTATAAGGATAACGACCAAAACCTACTAATTCTTCCACTGTTAAACGGCTCACAAACTGGTTTTCTTGGCGTAGAATTGAGAGGTTTTTGGCTAGTACATCGCTATCTGTGGCAGCAACATCCATACCATTAACACTGACCATGCCACTTTCAGGAATTAATAAGCGTCCAATAACAGAAAGCAGTGTGGATTTACCCGCACCATTAGGACCAATGATCGAAGTAATACCGCCACGTTGAATTGTTGTTGTAATGTTATCTAAAACAGTAATATCTTGATAATGTTTCGATATTTTGCTGATTTCAATCATGTTAAAGTCTTCTTAATACCAAATAGATAAAGAACATCCCGCCAATAAACTCAATAACAACAGAAAGTGTACCTGTCATTTTCAAACCGTATTCTAGTATTAACTGTCCGCCAATTAAGGCAATAGTGCCGAGTAAAAATGCGACGGGCATAAGAAAACGGTGTTGACTGCTACCACTGATATGATAAGCAAGGTTAGCAACAATTAATCCTAAGAAGGTTAAAGGACCCACTAATGCAGTAGAGACAGCAACTAATACTGAAATCAATAACAGGATATAAGTGGTCTGTTTACGGTAATTAATTCCAAGGTTAATCGCATTGGCTTGGCCTAATGCCATGACATCAAAGCTATAGCGCATACGCCAAAGTAGCACACCCACAACGACGATGATGGCTAATGCACAAAAGATAAGATCAGGTGTTGCTCTGGTGAAGGTGGCAAACATGCGGCCTTGCAAAACAGAGAATTCATTGGGATCCATTAGGCGCTGTAATAAGGTGGCGGAGCTGCGAAAGAGCGTACCTAGAATAATACCTATCATCAAAACTAAGTTGATATTAAAGCGAACCGAGCTAAATAACCATCGGTATAACAACACAGAAAACAGCACCAATAACGCGGATTCGATAAAAAATTTGGTGATATTGAGCATCCACGATGCTGGCATATCACTTTCAAAGAAGACAAACAGCGTTTGTAGCAACACAAACAGTGCTTCTAATCCCATTAATGATGGGGTGAGGATCCGGTTATTGGCGATAGTTTGAAATAGTATGGTCGAAACACCCGCAGAAAAAGCGACAATAATCATTGTCAGTACAATATAAGCGCGATGAGTCAAAATATAAGCGATATTGCCACTTAGGTTGATCGACATAAACAGAGCGATAGCCAGCAACGATGCACCTAGCAATAACCCAATTCGGGTAAGAGGCGAAAGGCACTTTTTTTCGCGTAAGGCAGCGCCAGTACATTTGCTGATAAGTGATGAGTTAACTTTTTGCATAACGTTGCTGCTTTAGTAGTAAGAATAAGAAAATTACTGCACCCACAGCGCCTAAAATCACACTGGCTGGAATTTCAAAGGGGTAGCGAATTAAACGGCCAATAACATCACAAAGTAAAACTATTGCGCCACCGCTTAAACAGACCCAAGGGATGGTTTTACGGATGTTATCGCCCATTACCAAACTGACCAGGTTTGGCACAATCAAACCAAGAAAGGGTAAAGCGCCGACAACGGAAACCACCACACCACTGATTAATGCGATAATTGAAAGGCCAATGATCATCACTTTACGGTAATTTAATCCGACGTTAATGGAAAACTCGCGACCCATTCCGGCAACAGTAAAGCTATCAGCGACCCAACAGGCCATTAAGGCTAATGCGCCAACCAGCCAAAGAAGTTCATAACGACCCTGTAATACGCTAGAAAAATCGCCACTAGTCCAGGCATCTAATGATTGTAATAAATCAAAATAAACCGCTAAAAAAACGGTTAACGCACCAATAACTGCGCTGAGCATAATGCCAATAAGAGGAACAATAAGCGCTGTTTTTAGGGTTATTCTTTGTAATAGCATCATAAACAGTATTGTGCCAAGCATGGCAAATACAGTTGCTACCATCATTTTGGTGAAGATACCTGCTGCTGGGAATAACAGCATAACGACTAATAATCCAAGGCTGGCAGATTGTGTGGTTCCTGCTAACGACGGCTCTACAAAGCGATTTTGTGTTAGTAATTGCATAATTAATCCAGCAACACTAATGGCTCCACCGGCAAGCAATAATGACAGGGTTCTTGGAACACGGCTGATAAAGAAGATATCGCGCATATCAGGATCAGTAAAAAGCGAAGCAGGAGTAATATCTCCTGCGCCGATAAATAGACTGATCATTGAGAGGATAGCAACAAGTCCTATCCCCAATGATAAATGATACGTTTTCATTCAGTTACTTTATTTTTTTATTATCCAAAGCCTGATTAATAGTATCCATTAAGCGAGAGTAAGTTTGGATCCCGCCTGAAATATAAATCGAGCTTGAATCAAGATAGATAACTTGGTCTTTATTCCAAGCATTCACTTTTCTAACCAACGCGTTATCTAATACTTGCTGTGCAGGTTGTGAATCTTCTCGACCAATAGCAGCATCGCGGTCAATCACAAACATCCAGTCTGGGTTTAATTTCAGTAATAATTCTGAGTTTACAATATTACCGTGAGAACCTGGGCTATCAAATGTGTAAGCCGGTTTAAAACCAAGTACATCATAGATAAAGCCAAAGCGAGAGCCTGGGCCATAAGCCGAGATTTTTCCGCCGCTGACTAAAACCACCATTGCTGTACCCGCATCTGATGTTTTTGCTTTTACGGTATCAATTTTGCTATTGAAATCAGTCAGTAATTTTTTGGCTTGTTCTTCTTTACCAAAAATTTGACCAAGTTCTGTTGTGCGCTCTGACAGACTTTCGATAAAGCGTTTGCTGTCGATATCCATAGAAATTGCAGGTGCAATTTCACTTAATTTTGGATAAGCATCACGAGCACGGCTACCACTTAAAATAAGGTCTGGTGCTGTGTTGCTCAGTTTTTCGTAGTTAGGCTCAAATAATGCGCCTTCATTGATGTAGTCGTTGCTGTTGGTGTATTTAGATAAGAACTCAGGCAAGTGAACATTCGTCTGTGGAAGTCCAACAATAGGCACACCTAGCGCATCAATAATGTCTAAGGTTTCCATATTCATCACAACCACTTTTTGTGGATGTGCTGGGATTTCGGTTGTCCCTTGAAAATGTTCAATCGTGAGAGTTTGTTTCTCTGCTGATTGTGCTGTTGATGTGTCTTGAGCGTTATCACAACCTGCGATAACAAGTGAAGAAAGTAGTAAAAACAGTGGGTTTAATGACTTTTTAAACATTCTCTTTCCCATATTGTTGCAACTCGAAATAAGACGGATCTTTACAGCAACGGCCTAAATCTCGATCCACTAAAAGACAATAATAACATCAAAACGATAAAGAGTAATGATACTAATTCACATTCTCATAATAATAAAGAGTTAACTTTATTAAAGTGATGAATTTTTGCGTGAGATCATATGAGCTTGATTGATGCTTAAAGAGAGGAAAACCGAAGAAAACTAAAGATTATTTGCTCAATTTGTGAAGAGTGTCAAAAGAGTAGGTCAAGGAGAGACAATTCTTATCTGCTAGGAAATATCGTTCCCTAGTATCATTGCGTATACTTTATTCAAGCAGAAACAATCCTTATTTTAATCTTACTTCTGTTTCTGTACTGACACAGTAATGAATGCACATGAGAAAGCATGGTTATCTCTAGGGCAAATCGTTGCCAACTCAAGAGGGTTTTATGCAAAAGAAATATATTTATCTATTTTGTTCTGCCGGCATGTCAACATCTCTTTTGGTTACAAAAATGCGCGCGCAAGCAGAAAAATATGATGTTCCTGTCGTGATTGAAGCATTTCCTGAAACATTAGCAGAGCAAAAAGGACAGGAAGCTGACCTTATTTTACTCGGACCTCAAATAGGTTGGATGCTTTCAGATATTCAAAAATTATTACCGAATAAACCTGTCGAGGTTATCGACTCTTTGTTATACGGAAAAGTGGATGGTTTAGGTGTGCTAAAAGCGGCCGTTGCCTCTATTAAAAAAGCAGTAGCAACAACAAATTAATTTTTTATTTTTGAATTTTATTTTTATTTCAGTCAAAGAGTGAATTTTTCAGCTAGCCGTGCTGTTAGCGGCATTTTAAGGGTATTTTTCTATGAGTAAGTTCATCGGTTCACTTGAAAAGGTACTCCTTCCTTTTGCGGTTAAAATTGGAAAGCAACCTCATGTCAACGCCATTAAAAATGGTTTTATCCGTTTAATGCCGTTAACCCTAGCAGGGGCGATGTTTGTTCTTATCAATAACGTTTTTCTTAGTTTTGGTGATGGCTCCTTCTTTTATTCTCTCGGTATTCGTCTTGATGCATCAACAATAGAAACACTCAATGGTTTTAAAGCGATTGGGGGTAATGTCTATAATGGTACATTGGGTATCATGTCATTAATGGCGCCTTTCTTTATCGGCATGGCATTAGCAGAAGAACGAAAAGTAGACCCAATTGCCGCTGGTTTACTTTCTATTGCCGCCTTTATGACAGTAACACCTTATAATGCGGGTGGTGCTTATGCTGTTGGCGCCAACTGGTTAGGTGGTGCAAATATTATCTCTGGTATTATTATCGGTATTGCGGTTGCCGAAATGTTTACCTTTATAGTGCGTCGTAATTGGGTGATTCGATTACCGGATAGCGTACCCGCCTCTGTTTCACGTTCGTTCTCTGCGTTAATCCCTGGCTTTATTATTCTCTCAATTATGGGGATTATTTCTTGGGGACTGGCACACTACGAAACGCATTTCCATCAAATCATCTTAGATTCAATTTCAACTCCATTAGCCTCTATGGGTGCCGTTGTTGGTTGGGCCTATGTGATTTTCACTTCATTGTTGTGGTTCTTTGGTATTCACGGATCGCTCGCACTCGCAGCACTTGATAGCGGAATTATGACGCCTTGGGCGTTAGAGAACGTAGCAATTTATACAGAATATGGTTCTGTTGACGCAGCATTAGCCGCAGGTAAGAGCTTCCACTTGTGGGCTAAACCAATGTTAGATTCCTTTATTTTCTTAGGAGGAACTGGTGCAACGTTGGGACTTATTCTGGCAATCTTTATCGCTTCTCGTCGTGCCGATCACCGTCAAGTTGCCAAACTCGCATTGCCAGCAGGTTTATTCCAAATTAATGAGCCGATTATTTTTGGTTTGCCAGTCATTATGAACCCAGTGATGTTTATTCCCTTTATTCTTATTCAGCCAGTCTTAGCCGCAATTACTGTCACGGCTTATTATTTAGGGATTATCCCACCTGTCACGAATATTGCACCTTGGACAATGCCTACAGGACTAGGGGCATTCTTTAATACCAACGGAAGCATTGCCGCATTATTGCTGGCGTTGTTTAACCTTGGTGTCGCAACGGTGTTCTACTTGCCTTTCGTTATTATCTCCAATAAAGCACAAAGTGAGATTGAGAAAGAAGAGAGTGAAGAAGATATTGCCAATGCATTGAAGTTTTAAGTTAGAAAAATAGGTGCAGAGTTTTCTCTGCACCTAAAAGTCAAAGAGGAAATACGATGTTAGATATTGAAAATGCCGAAGACAGTTCAGTAACAGAAGATGAATTTGAAGAGATAGTTATGGGGCTTATTATTAATTCAGGGCAAGCGCGTAGCGTGGCTTATGGTGCATTAAAAAAAGCCAAAGAAGGTGATTTTGAGGGCGCAAGAAAATTAATGGAGCAATCTCGCGCAGCATTAAATGAAGCCCATAAAATTCAAACGCGCTTAATTGGCGATGACCAAGGATTAGGAAAAACCAAAGTCAGCTTAGTATTAGTACATGCACAAGATCATTTAATGACCTCTATGTTAGCAAGAGAGCTGGTTACGGAATTAATCGAATTACATGAGAAGATAAAATAAGATGAATAGGGTGGTGGAGTCATTAAAAGCACAAAGCGAAATACGTATGGTCTATGAGGACCAGCTATTTAATGGCAAAAACTTTCATGTGTTTATTTATAATAAAACGGAAAGTGTCAGCGGATTGCATCAACATGACTATTATGAATTCACCATTGTTTTAACGGGGCGCTATTATCAAGAGATTAACGGTAAAAAGATTTTATTAGAACGTGGGAACTTTGTTTTTATTCCTATAGGTTCTCATCATCAAAGTTTTTATGAATTTGGTGCGACTCGTATTTTAAATGTGGGTATTAGTAAATCTTTTTTTGAAAAACATTATTCTTCTTTATTGCCTTCTTATTTTATTGCATCACAAGTTTATGAACTAAAAAATGAATTTCTTTCTTATATTGAATCCGTTATTAGTTCATTAAATTTTCGTCATACTGAATTTAATGAATTTATCGAAATAGTCACCTTCAATGTGGTTAACCGTCTACGACATCATAGAGATAATCGTATCGAAGATGATATTCCTTTATGGCTAAGGGATACGGTAGCAGAAATGCACGATAAACAGAAATTTGGTGAAAATGCTTTAGCTAATATGGTGATGTTATCAGGGAAATCACAAGAATATTTAACCAGAGCGACGCGACGTTATTACGATAAAACACCAATGCAAATTATTCATGATATTAGGATTAACTTTGCTAAAAAACAGTTGGAAATAACCAACTATTCGGTAACGGATATTGCTTTCGATTCTGGCTATAGCAGCCCAAGTTTATTTATTAAAACCTTTAAAAAGGTTACTTCGCTAACACCAAATAGTTATCGAAAAAATTTATACAGTATTAAAGAAACAAATTAATTCATTATTAAGCGTAAAAATTTAATCAATCAATAAATTGATTTTATTTAGCCATTGAAATGAAAAGAAAAATTAATTGATTTTTCTTAGGGGCTTTTACGCCTTAAATTCACCATTAATACACAAATAACAGCATTATTATGCTGTATGGGAGTATTTTATGAGTCATAAATTAAAAGTGGTTACCATTGGTGGTGGAAGTAGCTATACACCTGAGTTGTTAGAAGGCTTTATTAAACGCTACCATGAGTTACCTATTACAGAGCTGTGGTTAGTGGATGTTGCTGAGGGTAAAGAAAAGCTCGATATTATTTTTGAGCTTTGCCAGCGGATGGTAAAAAAAGCGGGTATTCCTTTAACTATTCATAAAACATTAAATCGTCGTGAAGCATTAAAAAATGCCGATTTTGTCACAACACAATTACGTGTCGGGCAATTAAAAGCGAGAGAACTTGATGAGTCTATTCCTTTAAGTCATGGTTATTTAGGTCAAGAAACTAATGGCGCAGGTGGTTTATTTAAAGGTTTACGTACTATTCCCGTTATTTTTGACATTATTAAAGATGTTGAAGAAATATGCCCAAATGCGTGGATTATTAACTTCACTAATCCAGCAGGCATGGTGACAGAAGCCGTTTATCGTCATACCAATTTTAAGCAGTTTATTGGTGTTTGTAATATTCCTATTGGTATGAAGATGTTTATTACAGATGTTCTGGATCTTACAGATAAAGATGAGCTTTCTATTGATTTATTTGGTTTAAATCACATGGTGTTTATTAAGGATGTAATTGTAAATGGTCAGTCTCGTTTCCCTGAGTTATTAGATGGTGTTGCTTCTGGCACATTAACTGCGGGCTCAGTAAAAAATATTTTTGATTTACCATTTAGTGAAGGATTAATTCGTTCTCTTAATATGCTGCCGTGTTCTTATTTGCTGTATTACTTTAAGCAAAAAGAGATGCTAGCAATAGAAATGGGTGAATATTATAAAGGCGGTGCTCGCGCTAAAGTGGTGCAAAAAGTCGAAAAACAATTATTCGACCTTTATAAAGATCCGGACTTAAATATCAAACCTAAAGAGCTTGAATTACGCGGTGGTGCATATTATTCCGATGCTGCATGTGAAGTTATTAATGCCATCTATAACGACAAACAAGCTGAGCATTATGTCAATATTCCACATCATGGGCATATTGATAATATTCCTGCGGATTGGTCGATAGAAGTTACAGCTATTTTAGGGCGCGATGGCGCTAAACCACACCCGCGTTTAACGCATTTTGATGAGAAAGTAATGGGTTTAATTCATACCATTAAAGGTTTTGAAATTGCAGCAAGTAAAGCAGCAATAACAGGTGAATTAAATGATGCATTATTGGCAATGAATTTAACACCATTAGTGCTTTCAGATAAAGATGCTGAAGTATTAACGCGAGAATTATTATTAGCACATAAAGCGCATCTACCTAATTTTGCTAAAGCAATAGCACAGTTAGAAAAGAGTACTCATTAATCATTAAAATGATGCGAAAATAAGTAAAAAGGAGACAAAATGGCGCGTTTATTGATTGTTAATGCAGACGATTTCGGGCTTAGCAAGGGACAAAACTACGGCATTGCAGAGTGTCATCGTTATGGTGTGGTGACATCAACAACCGCATTAGTTAACGCCGAAGGCATTGAACATGCAGCGCAATTACGTAAAGAGTTACCTAACTTGGGTGTAGGGCTTCATTTTACGCTGACAATGGGTAAGCCGCTGTCTCCTTTATCCTCTTTAACGCGTGAGGGTGTATTAGGTAAGTGGGTTTGGCAGATGGCAGAAGAGGGTGATTTACCTTTAGATGAAATACGCATTGAATTACAGGCTCAATATCAGCGTTTTATCGATATTTTTGCTTGTGAACCAGACCATATTGATAGCCACCATCATGTGCATATGTTTAAGCAAATTTTCCCTATTGTTGCGGAGTTTGCAAAAGAAAAATCACTGCCATTACGAGTGGATAGACCTTTGGCAAAACAAGGTGCTATTGATACTCAAGGTGTTTTAAGTAGCGATGGTTTTGATAGCCAATTTTATGGTGATGAAATATCACAAGCACTGTTTTTAAAAGTACTTGATGGATCATTAGCGCGTAATGAGCATTCTTTAGAGGTGATGACGCATCCCGCGTTTATTGATAATCCATTACGTGCAAGCGGTTATTGTTTTCAACGTTTAGTGGAGCTTGACGTATTAACAGAATTATCGTTAAAAAAAGCAATAGTAGAGCGAGGATATCAATTAGGGACTTATCAAAATTTAATTTAATCGTGTAGGTCTTTAAAACGGATGTATTAGTGTTATACCCTGGTGTGATTCATTTTGGTTTTTAATTTGCCTCTGTGTTTATATAAAGCAGAGGCGTTTTTATTTGAGTAAATGTTATCGTATTATTTTAACTAAAATAAGCACATACTATATTAATAATATGTGCTTGCTGTGATTAAAAACGATAACCAACATTGGCAATAAAGCCATCGATAATCATTTTATTTTTAGCAATTTCACTAAATTTATAGCGGCTATTTTCATAGCCTAAAGAAATAGACAGCATTTCAGTTGGGTTAATCATAATACCTGCACCCCAGCTAAATGCATTTTTTTTAATTTTATTTTTATTAAATTCGCTTTTATCTAAATTTTTAAATTGTATTTGACTGATACCCGCAACACCATAAACACTGAAATAATCATTTAAGCGTAAAGTAGGTCCTGTCATAACAGAATAATAACGAGTATTAATGTCTTTTAATACTCTTTTGAATGATTTATCTAAATCATATTCGTTCTGGGTATAGGTGGTTGTTGCTAAAATGCCAAATTGTTTATTGAGTTCTTGACGAAGTGAAATAACACCGCCATGCATTGGATTTTGACCTTCCATTTTTATTTGTGAATAACCCGCAGAAAGCGTTGTTTTACCAAATTGTAGATCATCATGTGCATTGGCAGAAGAAATAGAAAATAAACCTGTGATAAGTAAAGCTGATAGCAATTGTTTTTTCATTTGTTATATCCCTTTATTAATTGTAAAGAAGCGGGATTATAGTAATGAGGATATTTTTTAGGATATTAAAAAAGGTTCTTTAATTTGATAACTGTGTTTTTTATAAAAAACACATCACGAATTTAGAATTTATTTAGTGTCAGCATTATAATTAACTATATTTTTTTAATTATAACTCCCCATAAATTATATGAGGAGTTATAAAGTATTTTACTTCAGCCCTAAATCACTTTGTAAATCGATCACTTTATTTTGTAGACCTTCTAACTCGAGCTGTTTTTCCATCACAGATTTTGATGGATTGTTTTGTACAGCTTTCATTCTTTTATCAATATCATCAATTTGTTTTTGAATATCACTTTGGCCTTTGGTTTTTTGGCGAATTTGATTTAACAAATTATTCATTGATTGATTTAAAGCACGTTGATTAGCTTGTTGCGTTTTTAAATCAGCATTGCTTTGCTGTTTTTCTTTCTCAATAGCAGCAAGTACGGCTTTAAACTCAATATTTAATGCTTGTTCATTACCTAAGACAGCTTTTTTCTGCTCTATGCGATTATCATAAGTGCCTGAATAATTACAATTAAATTTTGTAATAATACTGACATCACCTGTGGTAGGGTCGCAATCTGCTGGATTTGTTACACAACCACTTAACAGTAGTGTCATACCCACAAGGGAGAGAGGTAAAAGTTTCATTATCATCCTTTTTAACTAAGTCTTATTGCAGTGCGTTGAGAGTAGAGGCTATCTAGCTCTTCTTGTAAAGAGGCTACTTGTTGTTTCATCCCAGTGATTTGCTTATCAAGTTGCGCTGTTTTTATACCGTCATCACGACTTTTAGCCGCAATATCTCGCCATTCTGCTTCACGTTTTGTCATATCAGATAAACGAGAACGCAAAGCGGCGATATTGGCATCGATACCTTTTAATTGTTTTTCAGCTGCCGCTTTATTTAAGCGTTGCTGCTTCATATCTTGCTCGATTTTAGCTAATGCTTTTTTGTCGTCATCAATGACCGCTCTTGCCGCATTAGATGCACTTTGTAAATGCTGATTCTCTTTTTTAATATCAGCAATCATCGAGTTAAGCATCTCTTCCTTAGAAGAATAATCTTTACGTTTATTATCTAAATAGGCGTTAGCACCAATACCCACACCACAGCCAGCAACTGCGGCGATAAGCATACATGCGCCTTTGTTACTTGAATTTGATACTAAGCAACCTAGAGCACCAATAGCAGCACCACCAGCACAAGCTGTAATACCTGATTTGCTGAAGAACTCCATATCGCTATTGTTGGTGATACGAGGATCTGCGCCATTATTGCTTTGACATCCCGATAAGACCAACACAGTACTTAAGCCAAGCACAGCCATTAACCGCTTTTTCATTTCACACCCATCTATCTCAAGTCAATGTTATTGTTTTTTGCACGCTTCAAGCCATTCGTTCCGTGAAACCTTACCATTTGTCCAATATCCTTGGAGCCCTTGCATATAAGTTGAAAGGTACGTATTTAAATTTGATTTTCCTCTTGCTTCCATGAGTTGACGGACAACATCAACCTGAGGCTTCACAAGTGATGCATCATAGGTTGTTGCCATATCCACCAAAGTGTCAGCGTAATAGCTAACAACAAAATCGAGTGTTTTCTTGTGTTCGTTAACTTGTTCTTGGCGACGCTCACAAGTGGCATCTTTTGTGCCAGCAGGGCAGTTTTTATTATGAAGCGCAATGAGCCGGTCATAAAATTCGCCATCATCTTTTAATTTAGTGCACAGAAATGCACCTAATTGCAATGAGGTTCTAATTGCTTGATCTCGTTGTTCATCACGCAGTTGCGCATTGGCTCGTAAGGTATTTTTTAACTCAGCCAATTGCTTTTTCAGCGCTTCATCTTCAACTTGCGTGGATAATGTATTTAAACTATTAATTGAGCTATCACTATTGGCTTTCGATTTATTGTTCGCCGGCTTTTCATTTCCTAACTGCTGCCACTCTTTTTCGATCTCTTTAATTTTGTCTCTAGACGTTAAAGTTGGCGCGACAATCGCTAAACGAAAACCCGTGTATTTATTTTTATTTGCACCCGTATTGGTGTAATAAGGTTCTTCTTGACGCCATGAGCTGCGCATATCGCTTTCTGGTGTTAAATAACTTCCGCCTCGTACAATAAAGCCACCGGCTTGACCATGTAAGCGGTCGAGTTTATTCAGTCTAAAAGGTTCAAACATCATTTCAGCCGCGTTACCTAACATATCGTGTAATCCCAACGGGTTTGGCGATAGTAATCCAGTGAGTTGTAAAGAGCCGTTAGCGGATTGACTTCCTGCTGACCAAATATAGTTTTTCGCGCCTTCAGGCATTGGAAAGCGAGTATCACGAAATTCTGAAGCAGATACTTTTAAGCCACCACGAGCAGCAAACTCCCACTCAGTTTCTGTTGGTAAACGAGCAAAACCTTTAGTGCCATCTTCTACGGGTAGGGCTTCAGGATGTTTACTTCTTAGCCACTGATTATATTGATCAGCAAACTGCATTGCTTCATACCAGCTCACATTCACTTTAGGCAAACGTAATTTATTAGATGCTGTTGGGCACTCTTTACCATTAATCACACTTTGCATTGCGTTAAATTGCAAATCAGTTACCGGGTATTTAGCCAGTAAATAATAGCGTCCTTTTTCTTTGGTTTTTAGCGGAAAACTGCCTGAAATATATTCAGCGCGTGATTGTTCTAAGTATCCCCATTCATCACCTTCTTGCCCTAGTGTCACACTGTAATCTTGTAGCGGCTGACTAAGTGGAATAGTGACTGGGCGAAAAACCATGGAACCTTCACAAGGAAAGGGCAAAATCACATCATCAGGGAGGGGTTTTGGATTAACAAACTTGTTATCCCACGCCGCAGACGCTGTGAAACTGCTAGATAACAGCGTGAATGATAAAGTTAATAGCGATAAATTAAATTTCACGTAAGCTCTCCGCGGGTTGAATAGAGACAGCGCGTAATGCGCCAATGCCAGCAACCACTAATGCCACGAGCAATGCACTGCCCATTGCAATCAATAAATCCCAAAATGTGAGTTGGCAAACAAATGCCTGTTCAGGAAGATGGGTACCTAATAATGTTGTAAATAGCTGACTGCCAACGCCATAGAGCATTAGCGCTAATATAAAGGCGAGACTGGTTAACAATAGGGCTTGCAGTACGATATATAAAGAAACCGCAAATTGACGAAAACCTAATAAGCGCAATACCGCCATATCTTTGCGTTTGCGGTCAATATTGGCAAGAAAAGCACCAATAAGAGATGCAACACAACCCAATAAAGAAACCCATGCAATGACAGAAAAAATGACATTCAGCACATAACTAATCGCTTTAACCGAGTCAATTTGGCTTTTTTGCGTGATCACATCGATATGTTGTTGCGTAAACCAGTTATCTAAAGGGGTGATAGCATCTAAGTCAGTGGCATAAAGCCGGGCTTTAGCAAATTGATTGCGGGGTTTTGCTTCAACCCCCTCATTAATACCAAAAAGGGGGACTTGATAGCCGTCGCGATAATCTTCCATTGCAACTAATACATCAAGAGAGACAAATGCTGCCGCTCTTGAAAATTTGCTATCACTGATAATGGCACCAACAACAAAAGTACGTTTAGCCCGTTCATTAACGCCATTAAGTTTACGGCTGATAAACAAACGGACATTATCCCCTACATTGGCTTGGAGTTTTTGCGCAGCGTTGGCGGAGAGCACCAAGGTGTCATTATTTTGTGGAATAGCGACATCTTCTAATAATGGGTCATTTTTCGCAGTCGGAATAATTTCTGCATTATCAATAAAATGCTGGCCATCAATAACAATATCAGCTTGTGTATTTAGGCTACGAGTCAGAGGAATAACAAAACGAACTTCTTTTTTTTGCGCAATTTCATCAAACCACGATGGTGGGTAATTGCCATTACCTAACATACGAATTTCGAGGTTACGAGGATCGTTGAGTAATTGATGATGCAACTGCGTCACAATGCCATTTTTCAAACCAAATAGCAGAAGTAAAGGTGCAATCACAGAAACCAATGAAAACACAATACATAACGCGACCTTGCGATCATAAAGTAAGTCACGCCATGCTAATGAACAGAGTAATCCAAGGCGATTAGGTGTCTGATTATTGTTTGATAAAGACACTGCCGCCTCCTTCTAATTGAGCGTGGTAATGGCTAAAGCCAAAGCGTTCAACCAAAGACCAATCATGACTCACCACTAATGCCGAAATATTAAGTTGCTTTACCATCTCAACAATAAGCGCATATAACGCTTGTGCGTTATGAGGATCAAGCGCTGCTGTTGGCTCATCAGCGAGCAATAATGCCGGTTCGTGGGCGATAGCTCGAATAAAAGCAGCACGTTGGCGTTCGCCAATAGAGAGCTGGCGAGGTAGACGATTAAGAAAAGAGCGTAATTGTAAATGGTCGATAGCGTGATCAAGCCAGTCAGAATGAGGAGATAATCCCAACATTTTTCGTGGTAATTGGATATTTTGCATGACGGTTAAAAAAGGCAATAACCCACCATTTTGCAGCATAAACCCCAGCTTTTCAGCACGTAGTGCAGAAAGTTGAGCTTGTTCATTACCTAATACGGCTTGTGTTATCGAGAGATTATCACCTAATTGAAATTGACTGAGTTCATCAGGACGTAAAATAAGCCCAATCATCTCTAGTAAAGTGCTTTTACCACAACCACTTAATCCCGTTAATGCACCAATTTCGCCTTTATCAAGCGTTAGTGAAGGAAGCGCAACCCGAAAACCTTGTTGCGCATCACCACGGGTAATTGCCATTCCTTCAATCTGGATCATTAAGGTAAGTTTTCCAGAGGCACGGGATAAACGTGATCGCGAGGATCGCTTTGTGGTGCAAGGGATATCCAACGATCTACATCTTCGTTATAACGCTGATAATACTGTAGTTTCGTATTTAAGCGGCGAATAAATTTCTCTTGCTCAAGGCCATCCCAGCTTTTCCATGTTTCTTCATCTAAACCCAATACCTCACTAAGGTAAGGCAAGTTTTCGACGTATTCACCTAATAAGCCCATTTCGCCAAGCTTAGTGGCTGTACCTTGTTTGATTTGATTTGGATCGTTACCCATTGTTGCAGCAATAGAGCGTAAATCTGCAAACATATTGTCAGGTGAAATCAGTCCTTCGTTAGCGGCATTAACGATTTTTTTCATTACATCACTTAAATCGCTCAACTCACTTTTGGTCAGTAAAACCTGAACCTCTGTGGTGGGTACATTTTGTTGTAATAAATCGCGATCACTAATCCATGCTTTAAATACAGGCGGTGCTTTCGTACCTTGTTTTTCGCCTAAATAGGCCAAACGCATGGCGTAACCTAAATCATGAGCATCGTTTAGTAAGGTGTTGGTTTCTTTATCTTTGCTATAGGTAGGATCGGCATTTAATGCGCTACCCACGGTTGCTTCACCACGATAAGCGGTCTGAATTTGTGTCGTGACCGCCGTGGCTAAGCTGTCGACCATTTTACCAAAATTATTTACGTCACCTGAATTGATTGGGTAGTAAAGTGATTTGTGTAAAAACGGATTTAGCGTTAACGCTTCATACTGCGCTTGCGCAGAGGCGTGATTTTTAGCACCTGATGGTGTTTTTAAATGCAAAGTATAAAGCGCAACACCACGATAAGCGGCTTCTTGACGAATTTGCTCTGCATCGAGTTTGGTTGATGAAAGCGGGTCATCGCCAGTTAACGCGCCAGCATCAGTAATTAAAATCACATAACGGGCACCAAAACGGGTCCAATCAACATCATCTAGCGCTTGCATAACACCAGCATAAGCATCTTCATCAAAACGACTACTTGAGACTTTTGCTTGGCGTAGCTCTTTTACTTTATTAAGGAAATCAGGACCATCTTTCACATCATTGGGATTAACAAACATTTTGCTGTCATATTCCAATGCAGGTACGGCTTTGATATTAGAGCGGAATGCAACTAAGCCAAATTTTACCTTATCAAGCATGTTGTCTTTTTCGACTTGAGCATAAACCTTTTGAATCGCTTCTTTGGTTCTATCAATATAAGGATCCATTGAAATGGTCGAGTCAATAACAAACACCACTGCCGCAGAGAAACCTTGCATCATATTTTCTGCATTAGCATCTTCTGGTGAGGTTGGTTTAGTTTTATTAGCCGTAGTATTGGTATTTTGCGCTTCTTTGTTGTCTTTGGCTTGTGAAGAGACGGAAGCTACATTTAATACACGTACTTTATAGCCCGCATCAGTAAAGACCTCATCTGAATCTAAAACAGGTAATAGATAAAAATTACTTTTCTGATCAATCATATAATCAGGCTCTTTTGCTAAAATCGCCGGATTAACTTTTTGATTTTTAATGTCAGTTAAAAATGGCTGATATTGTTTTTTAGGATCAGGGCTATCTAATAAGCCTTCTAAGGTCTGTTTCTCTTTAAAAAACAACATAGGATTACGACCTGCTGGGTTCGTAAATGCCAGCGTTAATTGCATTTTCCACTCAGAAGTACAGTTAGCATTCATCCAACCACTAACATGACCTAAACTATCTGGCCCTACTTGTAGCCACTCATCTGTACCTTGTTTTTGGCGCTGATAAACATAAAAACGGCTAAAAGCAGGTTGTTCTTTTCCTGTTTTACCCACTGCATCTGTAATTTGGCAGCCAGGATAAGTTAATACACGTTGGTACAACGTTTTTTTGCCATCTTGTAACAGTGGTTTTTTCTCTTCAGCACTTACGGGTGCTGCCAGTATTAAACTACTGAGAATAAGCGTGAGCCAATGAGCTTTTTTCATCTGACTTTCCTATTTTTTCAGTGCTTCAAGACGCGTTTTTGCTTCGCTATTTTGTGAGTCGTGATTTAACACGGCTTCATACCAATAAATAGCAGTCTCTTTATCAGCATTAAAACAACCTTGTGAAGATGCCGACGCAGGGTCGTATTCACGGGCATAATTTAGTGCGATTTCAATATCTCCAGCCTGTGCTTTATAAGCATATAAACGCTGAGCGATATCACACTGTTGATTTTGTTTTGCTTGTTCAATAATCGTGATAATTGCTTTGCTATCAGGTTGGCTTTGTAGACAACTTTGAACAAAAGCTAGCGCTGTACCTGTTTTCATATTTTCGACACTACAAACCGCAGGCGCTGATGGTTCTGGGGTCGGTTCTGGTGCGGGTTCTCCGGCAGGATTACCACGAAGTAAGAAGAACCATGTTAATACGCCAGCCAGAATAACAATTAGAATAATGGCGAAAATAAGGCCATTTTTTGATTTTTTAGGTGTGGGTGTAGGGCGATAAGGGGGCTCATCTGCTGTTATTTCAGGAATAATAGGTTCGGGTTTTACAATAGGTTCTGGTGCTTTGATTGGCTCGGGTTCAGGGCTATTTTCTACCACTGGTGCTGGTGGAATTGCTTGCTGATTAAGCGTTGCCGTTGATTTTAACGACTCACTCTGGCCCTGTGCTTGTGATGCTAATACACCATCGCGAATACGTAATCGGCCAATATCTTGCGTTTCGTTATCGTCTTTTAACGTAAACTGGTACGCCATTTGTAAATTACTGACTAATGGATCGACCAAGGTTTTATCAAGAACAATTTGATAGCCGTCATCACACTCATCAAGAGAAAGTTGGTGAAAAAAGGCATTACCTACCCATTCACCTTGATCATTTAGAAAATAACGGTCTTGGTTACGCTGAATACTTAAATAAACAGGGGAAGCTTCGCCTTCCCAATTACGAATACTTAATACCGCAAAGCCAGGGCGAGCCGGCTGTACGGGTTTTAATTCTGGATTAAACACGAATTATGACTCCACGACAGAGGATTTCATGGTTTGAATAATTTGACCTAACAGTGCGTTTTGTTCAGCACTGATTTCTCTACCTGCGGAATGTCCTGCATTCTCAGTGATAATTGCTGATAGAGCGATAAGCCAGTCAAATACAAACAAAAAGGTGTAGTTAACAGGCGTGGTAGGTAAACGAACTAAACGTTCATCGTTACCCCACTGCACGCTGTTGCTGTCAGGTCGTTCAAAGATTTTATGACCTGCGTTAATTTTGCTATCAGGACGCTCGGCATCGACATCTTTGAAATTAAACCAAGTAATAAAATCACCCAGAACATTATGAACACGAGAAGATTGCTGTTCTGCTAAGTCGTCACGACGAGCAATGGCTTCAGTACCCGCGAGTATTTTTAACATACGTTGTTCAACACCAAGGCGATTAATTGCGGTGATTAGTTCATCAACTAATAACACCATGATTTCTTGATCAATCCCTAGATAACTTAATAAGGCATTGTTATCAGGCAAGCTGCGTAGGTGGTTTATCCATAGCGCCATTACTTTGCGAGGATAAGCGACTTCGTTACCATGCCCTTTCGGCGCTTCATCTTCTTGTGGTACTAATGAAATTGGTGCATCACCCAGCAAATCAAAAGTGGGTTGTTCCATTGCGGCAAAGGCAGAAACCGGTGCCGGTGAAACCGCTTTTTTATCTGCGCTATTTAAAGTATTGAGCACTTCTTTTTCTTGCATATACAAGTCGTAAAGCGCTTTACGAGGTGGCAACAGATAATCTAACAGTGCCCCTTGAAGATAAGGACGGCTTTGCATAAAACGTAAAATAGTTTCTGCATTACGACGCTTCACCAGTAACTCTTCTTCGCCACCAGACTGATACCATTTTTCAAGATGATGACCAATTAAGTCACGCTGTACTTCTTGTAGTTGCTCGTTAATTCGCTCTAATTTTAGAGATTTTAGTGCAACAGTTTCAAGATAGCTTGCAAGGCGCTGCATACCACCATCGTTAAGCGATAGCATGGCATCCCAAGCTTGGTCTGGCTCTTTAATATAACGTTGAATGGTCTCATCTTCAGCAAAGGTTTTTTTCATCACGCGTAGCTGTGAAACACTACCATCATTTAAGACGATTTCTTTGCCGTTATTGATTTGAATAAATGGTGTGGGCACACCCGGTTTACGCACTAAGAAGGTGTTATTAAAGGCTTCACCATTCACCCAATCAGACATCCAAGGGTATTGGCCAAAACGCTCTAACATGGCCATTTTGATCATGCCACCTTTACCCCATGACTGACGAAGCAATGCTTCATTCATATTCAGTGAGTTGGTGATACGCATATCAAACATTGTCATCGCCCAGATTAAACCTGAAGGGCGCTTAGCGCGTGTTTGGGCATCTTTACCTTGAGTGTTATGGATCCACTCAGTTAATACGCCACCGACTTCTTTTACGTCAGATTGTTTATTTGATGCGGTACAAACAACCAGTACATTCATTTCTTGATTATCGGTATAACGCTCAAAAAGGTAGGCAACTTTACCACGTAAAATAAGCTGAGCCAGCGGGTTTGCACTATCATCATTAACTTGGCGACGTACATCATCCATTGTTTCAACGCCTAAACGACCGCGATAACCCGGAAAATCGAGTAGTTCAACGTGTTCAAATAACGCCTTACTTGGTGCATCTAACAGTGGCACAACTAATTCGACCGTTAATGCGGTTAGCTCTGCTAATGAGAGCCTAACAGGAGCTCCGATGCTGTCAGCCTTAACAGGACAAACGCTAATTTGATTGTCGTTTTCAGTATTCAGACGCTCTAGCATATCAACGTTCATAATGCTGTCGTTTTGCACCAACATACCGTCTTGCTCTTTGACTAGCGCAGACAGTGGTGCTAACACTAATGGCGCATGACCAAGTTGGCTTAATGTGGTACTAAAACGTTGATAAGCTGCGGTAAGTTCATCAATTTCACCCCACAATACAGCAAATAATTTTGCACGTTGTGCAATGGTGAGGTAAGGCGCGAGTTCAATTGCTTTAGGCCAAAATGTGGTTGCTAGTTTCTTCTGACTTTTCTCAGCATGACGTTGTAAATAGTCCCATAACGAGACAACATCATCATGTGTAATGCCCGCGATAGGCGTTGCATTTCGTTGGGTACTTAAGGTATTGATTAAGCGAGAAACCTTCTCTTCATCTAACTCAAAATCAATTTTTTCCTGATTAAAATCATACAGGTAAGCATTGGCGAGAATTTTGATGATTTCGATTTCACTAAATAGATGCAGCTCAACAGGATAATCTTGCGTGCCTTTGGTTGCTTTGCGGCTAAAGCGTGTGACTAATCCGGTCGCTTCTTTACCACCACCCGGTGGGTTAATATGCTCAATAAAATCAAGGGTTTTACCCGACATACTGGTTTTAAGTCGGCCATCTTCACCCGCAGCTAATGCAGAAATTAAGTAAGATTTGCCTGCTTGTGATAAGCCAAAAAAGCCCACAGACATTGGTCGCTGGGTTGCTAATGACAAGTTTTTTGCCATGTTACGACTACGGCGTAGGCGATAAATCAGGCTATCGGCTTCAGTATTTAAGCGTGGAGCATTACCTCTGACGGAGGTTATCCAATCGATAGCTTTATCTGCACCTTGATAAATTGCATCCCACTTAGCGGTTAACTGTTTTTCATCAATCATATTCATTTACCTAATACACTCCCGCTATCTAGCCAATAGGATGTTTCACCAATACCACTATCTGCTAACGTATTGAGTTTAAAACTTAATTCATTTTTCGTTGCTCTGCCGTTAGTAATGCTGACTTCTTCAATTCGTAGTTTCTCTGATTTACTGTCATCATTTTCATGGCTAGATGCCCCTCTTTCGCTACCCAGTTTGATATGCAATACGCTATTTTCTTGGCTTAATTGCTGTGCAAGTTTTTGGCTCTTAATACGTAAAGTATAAAGTGGCGATGCTGGCCAACGAGCATTATCTAACTGACGGAAACCTAAGCGAATACCACCTCTTACTTCAAAGTAGGTATCAGGATCTGGCTCAAACTTATCTTGGATATCACGATAATAAACATCGTTATCAGAGATAGTATTGTTGTTATCTAACATGCCCAAATAGCGTACTGTTGAGTAAGTTTTAAAGTTACCCGTTGAGAAATAAAAATTGAGTAAACGTGCATTCTCAGCCATTAAACATAGCATTGCGCCTACTGCGGCTGTCGATTTTGGGTCATCAATACGACCTTTTTTATTAAACGGATACCAGCCACCCGTTTTATAACCATGTAGTGGTAAAATGCGCGATGGTGGTACAGGTTGTAAAACTTTAAATAGTGCCTGAATACCCGGTAAGCGAGATGGACGACCCGTCAGTAATAAAACATCACAAGAGTAGTAATAGAGCACTTCACACAATGCTTTTAAGCTACGAGTGATATTGATCCGTTCACCAGAAATAAATTCAGCATGAAGTTGTGCAAAGTTGATTTGAACAGGCACATTTAAAACAGAGAATGCATCGCCACCGCCTAGCTCTTTATTGGCTGCGTCATCAATATAACGACGAACGTGTTCAGTCGGTTGAACCGCTAATAATTCACCAAAGGTACTGTTAATCCCCTCATGAGGAACCAGTGGGTCGTAATTTTCATATTGGCTTAAAATACGCAACCCAATAGGGCTGAAGATTTGTAATGTGAGCTGTTGGCGTAATACTTGCTGTCCGGCATCTAATCCTTCACTACCAAAGAGTGAAGACATTAATGCATCAGCATCCGTAATGCCCGCATCTGTTAATGCCGTGCGCAACGCGGGTAAAACACAAATTTGAATGATATCTAATAAGATATCATCACCAGCAATTTTGAATCCTTCACGAAATAGTTGTGTTGGAATAATTTTAACGTTGCTACCTGTACCGGTATCGAGTTTATAGCGTGTGATAACCAAGTCGGTCGTACCACCGCCAATATCAATAGAAGCGATTTTTAATGTGCTATCACCGGTGAGTAAGCGGTTGTCTTCGCGTACTTGGCTGGCAAAAAAGGCTTCAGTACGTTCACCAAATTTAATTTGAGTTTCGTTATAAAGATAAACAAGCTGACCACAGGTTGCTTCATCCCATTTAACGTGAATTTTTGGTAGTGGTGGACGACATTGTTCATCTTTGCCATCAAAACGCAGCTTTTCATCCGTTGGATCCCAATTCATTGCTTTCCAAATTAAACCTAATGCGTTTTCCATACAGGTTTCAAAAATGGCGCGCTCTGGTTTTGGCATCGCTGGTGGAATGGTCAAAATGATATTGCGCAATTGGCGAGGGGCGCTTGCATGACTCATTTTAAGACGCTGAGCTGGGCTGTTCATTTGCGTTAATGCTTGTGCTAACACTTCGGTTAGCATCATGGTCATTAGTGAACTACGCGTATAGTTTGGCGTAAAAACAGGCATCCGATCATCAGCATCTAAGCGAAATAGTGGCTCACCATGATCGTTTAATAAATAGGTCATTGGAACAGCGGTAGCTAAAGGTTCTCTGTCGGTTTGACCAAAAGAGTGACTAAAACGCCAGCCCGGCGAATAAGGCGAATCATCCCATAAATAACGTTTTGGGCTTGAAATCCCGGTTGATCCTTCAGTACCTAAACGTTGTGCCGCCATGCGATTAGCTTCTGGGCCAACACGCCCAATTGTCGGCCACATAAAGGCATTATTACGTCCACTGCTCACTGAGAAATCTTGTTTACCAAAATCAGCTTGAGCAAATTCAACGCGGCTTTCAAAAGGCTCATTATAGATTTGATAAGGGCGATTTAAATCACGCAGCGTCATTTCATAAAGTTGCGTGAGCCCTTTGTTATCGTTGATATGGTCTTCAATTAAAATGCCACAAGTACGAGAATTGCCTACATCAAGAATAAGGTCTACTTCTATCGCAGGCTCTTGTGCTTTGGTTTCATTAATTTTGATCTCAGGTAGGCGAATTTTTTCACCTAATATATTGAGCAAATTAAGATAATGCGCTTGATGTTGAAACTCTTTTAGCGCCTCTTCTAGCTCATCGTGGTACATCTTACTGACAGTCAGTGCTTTTTCGCTAAACACTTCTTTTAACCAACCATCAATCCACGGTGTTTCAAGAAAGTTTTCAACTTCATAGCCTAAATAGGCAAGAGCAAACGCGACGCCAGAGCGAATATCTTCTTCGTTAGGAGCAAGATAAGCGGTATTGGCGCGATTAGGTTCAATACGGGTATCAAACGCCACAACAATGCGATGAGTATGACCATCTTCATCAGGCTCTGGCAGTTGATGAAACATCATTCTTACCCAGTTATCAGGGCCTTGAGAAAAAGCACGCGGTGGATTAAAGCGGAAAAATGGCACTGGTAGCCATGTTTCATTTAATAAGGTGAGTGATTCTTCAAGTGAAAAGCTAAGTTCAGCTTCTCTTGGGGTTTGAGGTTGATTTTTTGGCGCTGGGTAAAGGTAGTTATCATCACGCTCATTATAGATGAGTCGCATTAACGGGCCGTTCTCGCCTTTTTTAACAAATTCACCGTACTCTTTACGCTGAGGCAGTGTAAAGCCAAAATCCAGAAACTGAATATTACTGTCACGGATAAGGGTAATTTTATCTTTATAATCGGTCAGTGGCGCTAACATGAATTATTTATTCTCCCGCTTCATTGATAATGGGAATGGCTGGCTGTTGTCATATTTCCCTTGGCAATCAGCGATATTTTGACTTCCTGGTTGGCAGATAATATTTGGCATGAGGTAATTAGAACCATCGCTACAATTTGCCTGACCTTGATTGTTAATATTTAAGCCACCTTGATTAACGGCTGCATTAACAGGTGCCTTACAGGTCACACCATCACTACGCGTCATCACGACTTGCCCTTTACCATTATCTAATTGGTAATCTAGGCTTAATGGTTTACCTGTTTTTTGATCTTGGATGCCGGCACCTGCACGCCATTGACCATTTAAAAAGTCAGTTGAACCATTGGCTAATGCGCTAGCTGGTATGGTCAGCGGCGTGGTGTTATTGGCGCTAGCGGGTGGTGTGACATCAGGAGGTAAGGGTTGTTCCTGATTATTTGCAGTTTTATTATCAGTGGCCTTGTTTTCAGCACTGCTATTTTGGCCATCATCGGTTTTATTGTTGTCAGTTTTAGGCTGTTCATTTTGCGCTGATGGGTCAACGGGCGGCACTTCTGGCGGTTGCGTGCCTTCTGGTAAAGCACCTTGATTGTTGTCTGTCTGAGCATCAACTAAAGGCAGCCCCGTATTAGGATCGATGGCTGTACCATCAATGGCGAGTCCATTCGCATCAACACCACTAATGACACCATTTGTTCCGGTAGCAATAGTGCCAGTAGGTACTTTAACACTGTGTCCATTGGTAACAACTGTAGGCAGTTGTGGTTTTTCTAATGTTGGATCAGGCAACGCTGGTTTTTCGATAGTTGGCGTATTGATATTCACCAATGGCAGTGATGGCGTTGAGAAACAGCCTCGTAAAAATAAGATTGCCAGCAAAAGAAGTAACAAAGGCAGTAACCACCATAAAAAGCGCCACCAAGGGCGTTTTCGTTCGGTTATTACAGCGGTTTCTTGTACTGATGGAATAATTGTTGCGGCAGGTTGTAGCGGGGCTGCGACAGCCGGTTTAAGACAGGCAACAGGGTCGACTCTCAATACCTGATTTGCGCTAACAAAGCCCCAAAAAGTGATAACAGGCTGCCCATTAACGATAAAAACGTGGTTTTCATCGGGAAATTGGATCGTTTTACTGAGTAAGGCACCAAACAGTTGACTCTCTTTGTCTGCTTTTTGCTGTTCTTTCTCGCTAAAAGCCAGTAAATCAGCTTGATTCTGCTTTAATATCTCATAAGCTGATGTCCGCTCTTCCTCTGATGCTGCGGACCAAGGGATCACAGAACCATCAATAGCTGAATACCAATCAATACGTTCTCCGGTTTCATTTGGTTGAGGAATAGCGAGACATTGAGAAATGTGCGCTTTTCCTCTTAATCGGAGTGTTTCACGCAGCTGCAATGCAGAGATATAAACAGCCTGTCCATTTTCCCCCATTGGGAGGTAACTTTCTAATTTACCACTTCGTAAGAATGCTTTATTCACGACGATCATTCCGCTAGGCAAGATTATCTATGGGTAAGTTGGCTTATCCGTAAATAGGCTTTGAGGCTAAAAATATACATATATAATTTGAATGTATTTTATATTATCAGAAATTGAGTGTCTATCTAGCGGATTATTTAATAATAGCTAACTAATTATTATTAAACACTTTTTAGTTTTTCTTGATAACAATGGTGAATATTGAAATAACATAATAGAGAATAACCGTGTGGCATTACATAATGCGCTATATTTTCTTAAATATATGGCGTAAACCACCGATATATTACCTTTTTCATTAAAAAATAACGCTTTTGGATTGAATTGATAAGGAATATAAAAGAATAGCCCATCAAAAATATAAGATTGGTGCGATAATAATCACAAAATATTCTTATTTTTAATCATGTTAAAAATATTTAAAACATGAGAAAAGCTAAAAATAAAGAATAGTCTTAATTAGCTTGGTGATTGATTAACCCAGCGTATATTAGTGTTCGAAAGAATAAGCCCTCAATTATTAACTAAAGAGGGCTAAGAAATTATTAGTAAATGTTATCAATGATTATCGGCAGTTTTTAGGAATATAATCATCAATTGCCTTTTTCATCATCACATTAACTTCGTTAGCATTGCGCGCAGTAAAGACTTGGCCACCAGTTGCTTTAGCTACGCAGTTACCTGCACCAGTACCTAAAATATCAACAACATTAATGACCGCTCGAGGGTGCGCACGTTTTAATGCACTCGCGGCAGCGCAAGGGTCTTGGTCACAAGATTCTAAGCCATCTGATAACAACACAATCAGTGTATCGCGGTTGTTACTCTGAATTAACGAGCCAGCTCGTTTAATTGACTCGGCTAAAGGTGTGCCGCTATCAGGTTCAATACGTTTGATATAGCTCAACAGTTTAGAACGTTCATTACCACCATAAGCAGGGCTTGATTTAACCACACCACAATCAGAGGCCACCACGGTAGTGATTTTCATATCTGATGGAATGCTATTAATAATTTTAGTCGCGGCATTTCTTGCTACGGTAATTCGGCGAGGTTCTGCATCATAGCCTGCAAATAACGTACCTGTATTAGCAATAAAGTCTAAATCGTCTTCCGTTAAGTTCATGCTAAGTGCCATCGAACCGGATGCATCAAAAATTAAAATAACTTGTGGAGCCAACTCAGCAGGGCGTTCAGATGGACACATCTGTTTAATCTTATTGGCTAAACGATTTTGACAAGTTACATTTGCCGTTTTCTCGCTCACCCCTGATTGTTTTAGCTCATCTTGGACACAAGCCTCTAGTGGAGTGAGTTTTTTCGGCGGTACAACTGGTTTTGGCTCTGGTTTAGGTTCAGGCACAGGAACGGGTTCAGGAATAGGTTCTGGTATTGGCTCAGCTACAGGTTCAGGCGTGGGTTCTGGCTCAGGAACTGGCTCGGGTACAGGTTCTGGTGGCGTAACCAGTTGTGGCTTTTCGTCAACAACAGGGGGAACAGCTTTAGGGTCAAAACAGCCTTTTAGCCAAGACGCCAATAGCAGTAAAAAGAGTAAGAATAAAAATAATAATAACCAGCGTAACCAACGGCGACGCGTTTGGGCTGGAATATTAGCAAGTGCAGCGCCTGCCGCAGCGGCAGAAGCACCCCCTGTGATTTGTGCAATAGGAGGTGGTAACGGTGTTGTTCTTGGCCACCATGTGATAACCGGTTGGCCATTAATTACATATATACTTTCAGTATCGGGTAGTGTGGACGCAGTATCTAAAAGATGGCGTTCTTCATCTGTGATCCTATTTTGTGATGCTAATAACGCTGTTTGCGTTTTAATATCATTAAGGCGCTCATCTAAAATACGTCTTATTTCTTGTTGCTCTTGCCCTTGCAATAAAGAGAGAGCGATAGGATTGCCTGAAACCGCGCTATACCATTCAATAACGCCATCTGATTTTTTTTCAGGCGTCGCAAAAAGAGTGCGATATTTTATCGGAAAATGTTGCGTCAACAATTGAAGTAATTGCTGTTGATGGGTTAAGGCAAAATCGGCGCGTGTTATATCAGCCGTTAATCGTGATATTCGATTCATATTTAGCGAGCCTTATTCTACGGCTATATTTGTTTAATAATGGATATTATTGTCTATAAAGATTATTGACTATAACGCGTTTATAAAAAAGGTAAAATTAACGTATTAATCTTTCAGACTACGGATTAAAAATCAGATTTTGGTTTTATTTTGCGCTTTTATTTAAGAATTCGCGCAAATTATTACTATATCTTCGCAATCCCCTTTCTCTGCACATAATCTGTTTGCTTAGTTATCTTACTCCATCTTAGGATGCACATTATTGAGTATCGATATGTTCACAAACTAATGATAAGCCTTAATTGATCACTAATGTTCATTGATATAGCACATAGAGCATACAGGGGTTACAGGGTATGTTAGCCACACTAAAAAATAGTCAACCCCTCTTTTTTTGGGAATAAATTCCTCTCTTTACGTTGATACAACAGCAGGTTTCTG
Source organism: Proteus hauseri ATCC 700826 (assembly GCF_001654965.1). Classification (GTDB taxonomy): domain Bacteria; phylum Pseudomonadota; class Gammaproteobacteria; order Enterobacterales; family Enterobacteriaceae; genus Proteus; species Proteus hauseri. The sequence goes on along the minus strand of NZ_LXEV01000003.1, from coordinate 94,868 downwards.
ATGACAAATAATATTAACAATAGCCAATTACTTAATGATGTTACCCGCTACTGGAATATCAGAGCAGAGAGCTATAGCGAGTCAAATCAGCAAGAATTACTCAGTGAAAAACAACAAAAATGGCGTCATTTGCTGCTAAGTCACGTTAAAGAAGGTGAAACCTTAAAAGTATTAGATATTGGGACTGGGCCTGGTTTTTTCGCTATTTTATTAGCGTTATCTGGGCACGATGTCACGGCAATTGATGCAACTCAAGGCATGTTGTTAGAAGCAAAAAATAATGCAGCTCATCATAATGCCAACATTCAATTTGTTCGTGGCGATGTGCATCAACTGCCTTTTGGTCATGAACAGTTTGATTTAGTTGTGAGTCGTAATGTGACATGGAATTTAAAAGCACCACAACAGGCATACCAAGAGTGGTTTCGAGTACTTAAACCCGGTGGCAGTTTGATTAATTTTGATGCTAATTGGTATTTACATCTTTTTGATGATGCATATTGGCAGGGTTTTCTTGCTGATAGAGAACAAGCAGCAAGCCAGCAAGTCTCTGACCATTATGTCAATACGGATACCAAAGAGATGGAAAGAATTGCGCGCCAACTCCCCTTAAGTCGAATTAAACGCCCTCAATGGGATCTTAATACTCTAATGGATATTGGATTTAGTCGTTATATGGTGGATCTCAATATTGGTGATTTAGTCTGGGATAAAGAAGAAAAGATTAATTATGGCTCGACACCAATGTTTATGATCCACGCACAAAAACAGAAAACACGTTAATAAAAAAAGAAGGAGATGAGTGTGAAGTCCTTATTTTCAGTGATCCCAACGCTATTATTAACGTTGGCATGTGCTTTCCCTGCGTTAGCAGATAAAAGCAATAATATGTTGGATTATGCCAGCACAAAAGATATTCGTGATATTAATCCGCATCTTTATTCTGGCGAAATGGCCGCGCAGAATATGGTATTTGAATCATTAGTATTAAATACGGATAAAGGCGTAGCACCTTATTTGGCTGAGCGTTGGGATATTTCACCTGATGGCAAAATCTATACTTTTTTCTTACGCCATGATGTGACTTTTAGTGACGGTGAGCCCTTTAACGCGCAAGCAGTAAAACTGAATATGGATGCGGTATTAGATAACTATGAGCGCCATGCATGGTTAGAGTTAGTGCGCCAAATTGATAGTGTGGATGTGGTTGATGAATTTACGGTTAAGCTGAACCTTAAAAATCCTTATTATCCAACCTTAACTGAACTAGGTTTAACCCGACCTTTTCGTTTTATTTCGCCAAAATCATTTATTAATGGCAAAACAAAAACAGGTGTCAGCGATTATATTGGTACAGGTCCTTGGGTGCTAACAGAACATAAAAAAGATCAATATGCCCAATTTAAAGCTAATCCGAATTATTGGGGTGAAAAACCCGTATTAAATGGTGTGGTATGGCGAGTGATCCCCGATAGACAAACTATGCTACTTTCTCTGCAAAAAGGCGATATTCAGCTTATTTTTGGTGCAGATGGCGACATGTTGGATATGGACTCTTTTGCAGCATTAATGAATTCAGATAAGTTTAAAACACAAATGAGTGCACCTATTGCTTCTCGTGCTTTGGTGTTAAATAGCAGTCGTGCTATTACATCAAGTCAAAAAGTACGCCAAGCCTTGCAATATGCGGTAGATAAAGAAGGCATTGCGCAGGGTATTTTGGCGGGTAGTGAAAAAGTTGCAGATACTTTAATGGCGCGTAGTGTGCCTTATTGTGATTTTGATTCACCAACCTATGATTACGAAATACAAAAAGCGGCCATGTTGCTAGAGGCCGATGGTTGGATGCTACCAAAGGGTGAAACTATTCGTGAAAAGCAAGGGCAGAAGCTGCAATTATTGCTCTCTTACAATGTGAATAACGCGGTTGAAAAAGAGATAGCCGAGCTTATTCAAGATGATTTCAAAAAAATTGGTGTTGCTTTAACGGTATTAGGTGAAGAAAAACAAGCCTTTTTAGATAGACAAAAAAATGGTGATTTTGATTTACAGTATTCGCTTTCATGGGGAACGCCGTATGATCCTGCCTCTTTTGTTTCATCCTTTAGAATTCCTGCTCATGCTGATTATCAAGGGCAAAAAGGATTAGCTAATAAAGCACAACTTGATGCCATGATTGGTGAATTATTAATTACACCAGATGAAACACAGCGTCAGACACTTTATAAAACCTTGTTTACTACTTTAGCAGATGAGGCGGTTTATATTCCTTTAACGTATTCACGAACTAAGGCGATTCACCGTAGTGAGCTGGAAAATGTTGGCTTTAATCCGTCACAATATGAAATACCGTTTGAGAAAATGCGTTTTAAACCTTAACTTTTAGACTTTATTAGAAATAGGTTATTTAACTTTAACAAGTGTGGTGACTTAAATGAGTTACCACACTGATGAAAAACTATGCTGCGTTATATATTCTGGCGTTTACTGGCGATAATTCCGCTAGTATTAATGATCTCATTTGTTGCTTTTATTTTGCTGGATCTTGCGCCGTCAGATCCAGCGGAAGTCGCTTTGCGCATTAATGAAATTGTACCCACACCAGAAGCTATTGAAGGAATGCGTCAAGAATTAGGCCTTGATAAGCCCTTTTTTACTCGCTATTTCTTATGGTTGGCTGCCAGTTTACAATTTGATTTTGGTACTTCGTTTCTTACTCGAACACCTGTTATTAAGGAGATGCTAAGAGCGTTACCGCCAACATTGTGGCTGGCATCAACGGCACTTTTCTTTACGATAATTCTGGCACTGCCTTTGGCTTTATGGTGTGTTGCTAAACCACAAAGTTTTGCTGATAAAAGTATTCGGTTTGTTGTTTTTGTTTTAACTGCAATTCCTAACTACTGGCTGGGGCTTTTATTAATTTGGGGCGTTGCTGTTTATTTAGATTGGTTACCTGTTAGTGGTATGTTGTCGCCACAATCGGTTATTTTGCCTGCATTAGCATTGGCTTTGGGTTATATCGGTACTTATTTGCGTTTATTACGAGGGGCGATGTTGAACCAATGGCATCAGCCTTATGTGTTTTATGCCAGAGCAAGAGGTTTACCCGATAACCTAATTTTACGCCGCCATATTTTACGCAATTCGCTTTATTCATCATTAACTGCCTTGGGTATGAGTATTCCTAAACTTATTGCAGGAACAGTGGTTATTGAGAATATATTTGCATGGCCAGGCGTGGGGCGTCTTTGTATTAGCGCTATATTTGGTCGTGATTATCCTATGATACAAGCCTATATTTTATTGATGTCTTTACTCTTTCTCTTTTTTAATTTTTTAATGGATATCATTCAAATTGCGGCTGATCCTCGGTTGAGGAAATAATTATGTGGCAACTTTTCTGGCAAAGACTCTCTCAAGATAAAAGTGCACAACTGTGCTTTTTTGTGATTATTGTTGTTATTTTTGCTGGAATATTTGCGCCTTGGATTGCGCCACATGATCCGACTTTAACCTCGATACGCTTAAAATTTCAGCCAATAAGTATTAATTACCCACTAGGTACTGACAATCTTGGGCGCTGTATTTTCTCGCGCTTATTATTTGGTATACGCACCACGGTTTTTTACGCGTTATTGGCAATGTGCGTCACCTTAATAATGGGTTGGTTAATGGGGATGTTAGCCGGATATTTTCAGGGCAAAACAGATACCTTTATTATGCGATTATGTGATGTGGTGCTGTCATTTCCTGCTGAAATAATGATTTTGGCATTAGTAGGAATTATGGGTCCTGGAATTGGTAATATTTTAATTGCCGTTATTTTAGTGAAATGGGCATGGTATGCCCGAATGATACGCGGCGTAGTACGACAATACTCTCATCGTAATTACATTGCTTATGCTCGTGTTATTGGTGCGCCATCTAGCCATATTTTACGTCGTCATTTATTACCAGTGACGCTGGCAGAAACTATTGTTTTAGCCTCAGCTGATATTGGTAGTGTTATTTTAATGATCTCTGCACTCTCATTTTTGGGACTAGGTGTGCAACCACCAACGCCAGAATGGGGAAATATGCTAAGCGAAGCTAAAAACGTGATGATATTACACCCTGAACAAATGCTACCCGCAGGTATTGCGATAACCGTGGTTGTGACGGCATTTAATTTTTGGGGTGATTTTTTACGAGATGTGTTTGATCCTGATAATCGTCAGTCAGTAGGAAAAAAAGATGAACAAATTACTGACGCTTAATTCAATTTCAATAAAACATAAAAACTCAGAAAAAAAATTGATTGAGGATATTTCATTCTCTGTAAATAAGGGGCGCACTTTAGCTATTGTTGGAGAAAGTGGCTGCGGAAAAAGCCTTCTTAGTAAAGTGATAATGGGTTTATTACCAGAAACATTGCAATTTTCCGGTGAAATTTACTTAGAAGAAAAACCTATTGAGCATCAATCTTTATCTCAGCGACGCGCTTTATTAGGTACTACTTTGGGCGTGATTGTACAAAATGGCATGAGTGCGTTTGATCCCCTAATGACCATTGGTAAACAATTTAGCCAAACGTTAATTTATCATTTTTCATTAAATAAAAAGCAGGCAGAAGCTCAAACCCGTGACGTATTATCTCATATTTTTCCGACACAATATCAAACAGTCATGCGTGCTTATCCAAACCAATTAAGTGGTGGCCAATTACAACGCGTGATGATAGCTATAGCGTTGGCGTTATCACCCAAGCTCTTAATTGCAGATGAACCAACAACCGCTCTTGATGCACCACTGCGACGAGATATTTTACAATTACTTCAGCAGGTAATTGAAAGTCAAAAATCGACACTGATTTTTATTTCTCATGATTTGGGATTAGTTAATGAAATTGCCGATGATATTTTAGTGATGAAAAAAGGGCGAGTGGTGGAATATGGTGAAAAAAACCAAGTATTAAATTATCCCACACAGGATTATACCCGTTATCTTATTGATGCGAGAACACGGCTTTCGATACGTTTTAATCAATTAATTAATTAATTAATCGAGAGTAATAGAAAATCATACTTAAAAAGAGGGGGCGATAAATAATGTTATTGCGGGTCGATAATATCAGTAAATATTACTCACAAAATGGTTCTCTTTTTGGGCGTAAAAATAAAACTGTAATAGATTCACTCTCCTTTAATATTGCCAGTGGTGAAGCTTTTGGTTTGGTGGGTGAAAGTGGTAGTGGAAAAAGTACCTTAGCACGATTAGTGGGTGGTTTAGAATTACCTGACAGTGGCGCTATTTATTTAAATAATAAGCCTGTCAGCCAAAGATTGCATCGCCAAGGTATTATTAGCATTGTTTTTCAAGACTATACGACATCGGTCAATCCTACATTAACCGTGGGCGAAATTATTGCTGAGCCAATACGGATCATGAATAGCGCGTTGACGAATCAAGGAACACAACAGCTTATTTTTTCTTTATTAGATAGAGTAGGTTTAGCTAAAAGTCACTATCAACGTTATATTTATGAGCTTTCTGGTGGGCAAGCACAACGGGTCTGTTTATGTCGAGCTTTGGCTTCTTATCCTCAATTTATTGTATTAGATGAAGCTCTGAGTTCTTTAGATTTACCGACACAAGTACAAATACTTGATCTATTAAAATCATTAAAAGAAGAGTTTCAATTATCTTATCTTTTTATTAGTCATGATATTCAAACAGTGGCTTATTTTTGCGATAAAGTGATGTTTTTCTCTCAAGGAAAAAAGATTGAGCAATGTAATATCACGGAGCTTAATCAAGTAACTCAAGATTATTCTAAACAACTTTTAGCTAGTGTTATTTAAACAATAGCGATTTAAAAAAGTTAAATCGCTATTTATCAGATAGGTATAGAAGAGTGATTAAAGATTATTCATTAAATATTCTTGTACTGCTTTTGCATCATTGCTCGCATTAAAATCGATACCAAATAACAGTGTACCTTCTTTTATATCAATAGTACGTGGTGTTGCTTTTGTGCAGGTAATATTCTGAATTTTCTCTTTTACTGTTTCTTGTGCTGCTTTGGAGCTTTCACACACATGAATAACACCGGTTAAACCCTCGTTGCAATAGCCATCAACGCCTGTTGTTTTTAGGTCATCAGCAGTAAATGCAGCCCAATCAAATGCCACATTAATATTAGCGTTACAGCTTTTATTAACATCGGCGATACGAGATTGAATATTATCTTCAAATTTCTGTTGTAGTTCTTTTTCAGCTAATGTGGCTGAAAATGCAGAAGTTGAAATGAGTAATAAAGAAAAAGTCATTATGTATTTTTTAAACATATTAAGATGCTCCAAAATTGAATAGACATAAAAATTAATATCTATTTAATGTAGTCGTATATAAATTGATATCAATAAGAATGGTGTTAATTTTTTACTATTTTAATAATATTTAAATTGTATTTATAATATTACTTTTTGAAAATACACTTCTTATTTGTTATTTAATCAATAACGACTTTAAATAAGTAAATTAATTATCTAATTAAGCTTAATTTGAGTGTTATTACTTAGTATTATTTATATTTCTTTTATTTAGTAATGCTCGTTATTTTAATAACGAACATAATCGATTCAGTCGCTATATTTCTATGTAATTTTCTTCATTTATTAAATATTCAATTAAATCAATCAAATAAATTATCTATGTAGATCTGTATCACAATATAGTCTCATTGAGATTGTTTTTTCATCATGCTCGAATTAACTTGCTAACTCGAAGTAGCAAAAATTAGCATAGCGTTAGCAAATGATGAGGGTTCGCATGGAACAACAATATTTTATTGGCGTTGATGTTGGCTCAGCCAGTGTCCGTGCAGCGGTATTTAATCGCAATGGAAAGCGTTTAGGCTTTTCTGTTCGGCCTATAGCTCAGTTTCGTCCTAAAACAGATTTTGTTGAGCAATCTTCGCGTGATATTTGGCAACAGGTTTGCACAACAGTAAAAGAGTCTGTAAAGCAATCTGCTATTGACCCTGCTCATGTGAAATCTATTGGCTTTGATGCCACTTGTTCTTTGGTTGCTGTTGGTGAGCAGGGAAAAGCGCTATCAGTTTCGCCAAGTGGTCATCCTGAGCAAGATATCATCATGTGGATGGATCATCGTGCAGTCGAAGAAACGATGACGATTAATCTGACCAATGATTCTTCACTGAGATATGTCGGTGGTGAAGTCAGTATTGAAATGGAATTACCCAAAATTCTTTGGTTGAAGAATAACTACCCTGAACGTTATCAGGATGTTTGGCGATTCTTTGATTTAGCCGATTTTTTAGTATGGAAAGCAACCGCAGGAGATGTAGCAAGTACTTGCACATTAACCTGTAAATGGAATTACCTTGCTCATCAAAGCCAGTTTAGCGAGACCTTGTTAGCCGATGTAGGATTGGATGAATTATTAGAAAAAGTACCTCAAACCATCCTTGCTTTAGGTGAACAGGCCGGCTGCCTTAGTGATTCTGTGGCTGAGGCTTTCGGATTACATACGGGAGTGATTGTTGCTTCCGGCATTATTGATGCCCACGCAGGTGGACTTGCTTTAACAGCGGCACAGCCTGAAGGCAGCTTGGCAATTATTAGCGGCACATCTAATTGCCATATGATTGTTAGCCAATATCCAATTATGGTTCCGGGAGTTTGGGGGCCTTATTTTGGCGCTATGTTGCCTGATTTATGGTTAAACGAAGGTGGACAAAGTGCTGCTGGTGCATTGGTTGAATGGTCGATTCGTCGCCATGAATCATGGGCTGAATTATCGCTAGAAGCTGAACAAAAAGGCGTGAGTTATTACGCATTGCTTAACGATGCGGTTGCAGAATTAGAAACATTAGAAGCTTATCCAACAGCCCAATTTCATGTTTTAGCCGATCATCACGGTAATCGTTCGCCTCGAGCTAATTCATCAGCAAAAGGAATGGTAAGCGGTTTAACACTCGAAAGTGGCCGTGTATCACTGGCTCGTTATTATCTAGCTACATTGCAATCTATCGCTTATGGCACTCGCCATATTATCGACACCCTTGAAGATGCAGGGCACCAAATCAACCGTATTGTTATGTGTGGTGGTGCAACGAAAAATGCATTGTGGTTACGCGAGTATGCCAATGCAACAGGTCGTGAAATTCATTTGGCACAAGAAGAAGATGCGGTGAATTTAGGTGCTGCCTTGTTAGGTGCTGTTGCATGTAAAGCATTTGATGATTTCTCTCAAGCAGCCAGTGCTATGGTGCGTGAAGGCGGTGTAATTTCACCCGATAGCGATACTTACGCATTCCATCAAGCCAAATATCAAGTTTATTTACAGATGTATCAAGATCAGCAGCGCTACAACGAGATGATGTCAGATTGCTGAGCATCGATAACGAACGAATTTACTTCACCAGGGATATCTTATGTTGAACTTAAACCTACCAAAATTACCAGAAACCATCACCGCAGGTCCGAAAGAGATCTTGATGGTAACTAACGCAGACTTACGTGAGCCTGCAAACGTGACTTGTTGGCCCGTACAGAAAAAATTTGAAGATAAATTAGAGTCAGCATTAGCTGCGCAAGGCTACAAAATGAAACGTGCTCATGCAATTAATGAAGCACGTGGTCATGGTTTTATCAGTAGTCAGCGCGAAGGTTGCGATATGTTTGCTGCTATCGACCCTGATGCACCCGTTATTGTGTTATTAACCGCATGGCAATATTCACATCATATTGCTTCTTCATTAGCGCATCACCGTGGCCCAATTTTACTATTGGCTAACTTTGATGGTACATGGCCAGGTTTAGTTGGAATGCTGTGTTTAGCCGGCACCATGACCAGCTTAGGTAAAAATTATTCACGTTTATGGTCAGAGAATTTTGATGACAAATTCTTTGTTGATGGATTGGCTACTTGGTTAGATTATGGCTCGGTAAATCATAAGCTTAGCTATTTAAAAGATATCGCACCAACGCATAAAGTGATGGCGACAGAGGCCGGAAATGTTGGTCGTCAAGTCGGCGAATACATAATTAAAAATAAAGAAATCATTGGTTTGTTCGATACATTCTGTATGGGAATGATTAACGGGGTCTTCCCACAACAGGCAATGATTAATATTGGTATGCCAATTGAATCACTTTCTCAGTCTGCGTTACTGGTCGAAATGGCCAAAGTGCCAGTGGAATTAAGAGAAGCATGTTTGCAGTGGTATGAAGATAACGGGATGACGTTTATGTTTGGTCAGGATGACAAAACTGAACTGACTCGCGAACAGGTAATGGAGCAGTGCGCCATGATGATTGCAATGGCGCGTTTCGTTAAACGTTTCGGTTTAACCGCAGTGGGTGTGCAATATCAGCAGGGCTTAAAAGATTGTTGCCCTGCATCTGATTTTGCTGAAGGTGCAATTGGTTCAACCGCACGCTTCCCTCTGCCTGACGAAAATGGCGAAATAATCTGCCCTAATACGCCAATTCCTTGTATTAATGAAGTGGATATGGGAACGGCTATTCCTCAAACGATGTTATGGCGTTTATTAACTTCGTTAGGATTACCAGCAGAAACCACGCTGCATGATATTCGTTGGGGTAGTGAATACGAAGGAACATTCTACTGGGATATGGAAATTTCAGGTTCTGTTCCATTCGAGCATCTCAAAGGTGGCCTTAAAGGTGCGACAGGTTATAGACAGCCTGCAATGTTCTTCCCTAAAGGGGGTTCTACTATCGCAGGTCAAGGCAAGGCAGGACGCTTGTTATGGGGTCGTGCACACTATGAAGGTACTGATGTGATTATGCATATTGGTACGGGTGTTGCTGTTGAATTACCAGAAGCAGAATTTGAGCGCCGCCGTAGAGCAACTAACTATGAATGGCCATTATTGAACTGTACGTTAGATGGCGTCACTCGTGATGACCTTATGGGTGGACATCAAAGTAACCACATTACTGTGGCTTATATCGATGAAGATAAACTGGCGTTTGTGCTGCAGGCATTTGTTGCTCAGGCATTAACACAAGGTATCAAAGTGAAAGTGGCAGGCGATGCCATTAACTTACTGTAAGGACATCACGATGAGTCAGCAAAAATACGTTGGTATCTGGCCTGTTATGCTAACCCCCTTTGATGTTAAAGGGGAGATTGATTGGGCGTCATTAGAACGCCTTGTAGACTGGTATATCGATTCGGGTGTACATGGGTTATTTGCCGCCTGTCAATCAAGCGAAATGTTTTATTTAAGTGATGAGGAAACTCAAGCACTGACCCGTTTTATCGTCGCAAAAACAGATGGAAGAGTACCTGTAGTTGCTTCTGGTCATACTGCAACAGCATTGAGTCAGCAAAAAGAACAATTGCAAGCAATGGCTGCTACCGGCGTCGATGGCGTCATTATGATCAGTAACCGCTTGGCTTTAGTCGGGGAGCCTGATGAGAAAGCGTTAGAAACACTACAAGTTTTAACTGCTGTTGTACCACAAGAGATCGATTTGGGCATTTATGAATGCCCTTATCCATATAAACGATTGTTATCAGAAGAAATTGTCGAGTGGTGTGCGAAAAGCAATCGCTTTACCTTTATCAAAGATACCTGTTGTTCTCTGCCGATGATAGAACGTCGTCTGGCATTAGCCGAAGGTAGTCGCTTGCATTTAGCCAATGCAAACAGCCAAACATTATTAGCCTCTTTCCAAGCAGGATGTCAGGCTTATAGCGGTGTAATGGCCAATTTCCATCCAGAGCTTTATGTTTGGCTTTATGAGAATTGGCAGGATAAACCAGAGCAGGCAGCAGTATTAGCTGAATATTTATCAACAGCAGCGATGACCGAAACACTGGATTATCCAGCGTGCGCCAAATATCATCAGCGCCTTATTGGTAATTTCAGTACGCTGGTCTGCCGTTCCCGTAACAGCAGTCAGTTTGAAAATTCATTTTTCCCAAGTGCCGTTAACAGTATGACGGCGTTAGGTGAAAACATGAAGAAATGGCTTTCGTTATCTTAATTTAGGACACAGGAGTAGGAATATGCCTTTCGTGATGAAGGAAACTCAGTTTGTGCTAGATAATGCACATTCACTTTTTAATCACTGCCATGCTTCAACGATTGTGCGTGTGCCTAATACTGAGCGTTTGTTAACCGCTTTTTTCGCTGGTGATAAAGAAGGTAGCGGTAATACTGCTATCTGGCTGGCGATAAAAAAAGGTGATAGTTGGCAACATGCTCAGCCTGTTGTTAAAAATCCGGGCGTTGCACATTGGAATCCGGTCTTACATGTTGAGCCATCAACAGGTAATATCTGGCTGTTTTACAAAACTGGCCCCGATGTACATAGTTGGACAACCCACTATGTTATTTCGAAGGACGGCGGAAATAGCTGGAGTTTACCCAGTGAGCTGGTTTCTGGTGATGTGACACCTAGAGGTCCTGTGAAAAATAAAGTATTAGTGATGTCAAATGGCGAGTGGTTGGCACCAGGGTCGGTCGAGGATGACCAATTCTGGGATGCGTTTGTCGATATTTCTGGCGACAATGGTCAACACTGGCAGCGAGTGGATATTCCAATAGAACACCATCAAGGTGGGCAAGCGGAACATGAAATCTGGCAAGGCTTAAAGGATGATGCCTTATGGGAGACAGATCTACAGCGCGTTTTTCAATGGGACGGCGTAATACAACCAACACTATGGGAATCCCGGCCTGGACATGTGCATGCCATGATGCGAAGTACTCGCGGCGCTATTTATCGCAGCGATTCAACGGATTATGGCCGCAATTGGTGTCCGGCATATGCAACAATATTACCAAATAATAATAGCGGCATTGATGTCGTCTCCTTCGCAGATGGTCAGTTGGCATTGGTGTATAACCCGAATTCAGGAAACTGGAGCCGACGTTATCCCATCTCTGTCAGTCTTTCATCCGATAATGGCAGTACTTGGTCTGAACCGTTCGATTTACTGGATGGGGAAGGCGAATTTTCATATCCGGCTATTATTGCTCAGGACAATACCCTACATGTTACCTTTACGTGGAACAGAAAAAACATTGTCTATCAGCAACTAGTAGCTACTCAATAAAAAAGTGGAGAAAGGGTTTTATGAAAAAGAGTCTACTCGCAGCGTTGGCGATTACGATGACACTGGGCATGGGGAATGCAGTAGCCCAACAGTTAACGTATCCTACAAAAAATATTGATGTAATTATCCCGAAAAATCCGGGTGGTGGTACAGATACTTCTGCGCGCACTATCGCTGAGTTTGCGAAAGATGTTATGCCAGCCGGTCGTATTTTTGTTCCAGTGAATAAACCAGCAGGTAATGGTTTAACAGGTTTGATTGAAGTCGCAAATGCTCGTCCTGATGGTACTAAGTTAGTCATGACAACGGTTGAGTTGGCGATGTTCCCACATCAGGGTAAATCGCCGGTCACTTATAAAGACTTTACACCGATTGCGACCACAATAGCTGACCCTGTTGTATTAGTCGTTAATGCTAATTCACCTTATAAAACACTACAAGAATTTATCGATGGTGCGAAAGCGAATCCAGGTAAATTAAAAGTAGGTAACTCTGGTATGGGAGCAATCTTCCACCTTGCGGGTGTGAATATCGAACGTACTACGGGAACTAAGTTTAACCATATCCCTTACAACGAAGGTACTGGGCCATCTATCGCAGCTTTAGTGGGTGATCATATTGATGGCGTATTAACGACTCCGGGTGCAGTAAAATCCCAAGTTGATGCTGGTATTTTACGTGTATTAGGTGTAATGGATGAGCGCCGTTTTCCATTATTCCCAGCCGTTCCTACCTTTAAAGAAGCATTGAAGTTAGATACTAACGTGAAAATGCGTGCTTGGGCTGTATTAGCAACAACGGCAGGTGTGCCAGATAACGTTAAAAACGAGTTAGTGGGTGCTTTCTCTGAAGTTGTTCAAAAACCTGAATATCAAGAAGCGCTGAAAAAACAAGGTATTATGCCTGTATTCATCACGGGTGACGATGCTTACCAAATGATGAAAGAAGACCACGAGATGTACGCTGAATTAATTTCAACAACTCTGAAAAAATAACCTTTCTATAAACCACCCTATCCGCTAGCCGGATAGGGTCGGGGAGATCCCGACATGACTAAAATCAATACAATCATCGGTGCGATTTCAGTAGCTTTTGGGTTACTAATTATCTATCTCTCCCGTGATATGAGTATGTTTGATGAATATGGTGTACCAGGGGAGCGTTTTTGGCCTTATGGTTTAGCCATCTTATTTGTTTTACTGGGGATTTTTCAATGGATAAGTGTGGTTGTGCAAAAAGTTAAGCATATCCATCAATCTGTTGATCTAAGTTCGACTGCGGTTAAGCGTGCTTATGGCTTAGGTATTTTTATGCTGCTGTATGCAACCGGCTTGCATTTCTTAGGTTTTATTATTCCGTCATTGCTTCTTATCCCAATCATTATGTGGTTGATGAATGAGAGAAAACCTATCGCAATGGTCATTATTCCTATCGTGATTGTTGCTGCTGTTTATGTCTTTTTTGACATTATCTTTAATTCACCTCTGCCAACCTCTGTCTTTTTTGAGTAAGCGGTAAAGGAGCTTTGGTATGGAAATATTAGATGCTTTAATGGTCGTTTTCAGCTTGGAAACGATAACGATGATCCTGTTAGGGGTATTCGCGGGTATTATTATCGGCGCATTACCTGGTCTAACAGTAAATATGGGAATTGCCCTTCTTCTTCCATTAACTTATTCCTTTCAAGGAATGACAGGAATTCTATTACTACTTGGTATGTATTGCGGTGCGGTATATGGCGGGTCTATTACAGCAATATTAATTAGCACACCGGGAACACCTGCATCAGCTGCAACGGTATTGGATGGTTATCCAATGGCGAAAAAAGGTGAAGCTGGGCGCGCTTTAGGTTTATCTACGATGGGATCCATGTTTGGTGGGATCTTCAGTACCATCGCACTTATTGTGATTGCGCCACAGTTGGCCAAAGTGGCAACGGGGTTCTCTGCTGCTGAATACTTTGCACTTGCTGTATTTGGCATAAGTATTATTACCAGTGTATCATCGCAATCGATTGTGAAAGGATTGATGGGGGGCGCAATTGGTTTAGCTATCGCAACTATTGGGCTAGACCCGATGACATCAGGCCCTCGTTTTACTTTTGATACGGTGTATTTAATGGGGGGAGTTTCTTTTATTCCAATTCTGGTTGGGCTGTTTGCATTCTCTCAAGGATTGATTAGCTTTGAAGAGGAATACCGCGAGCGTAAACAGAAGAAGAGTGAAAAGATTAATGCTCGTATTCATCGTGTATTACCAACTTGGTCTGATTTTAAACGTGTACTGCCAACCTATTTCCGCTCATCTGCAATAGGTACGACCATTGGTGCTATTCCGGGAACGGGTGGAGATATCTCATCATTTATCTCTTACAACGAAGCAAAGCGTTGGTCAAAACACCCTGAAGAGTTTGGCCACGGTTCACCAGAAGGTGTTGCTGCACCAGAAGCTGGTGCAAACTCAGTAACAGGCGGAACAATGGTGCCTTTAATGACCTTAGGGATCCCCGGTGATGGTGCAACAGCCATTATTATGGGTGCCTTTATGGTGCAAGGACTTGCTTTAGGACCACAGCTTTTTACTGATAATCCCGTTGAGGTTAATAGTATTTTTATTGGCTTAATGATGGCGAATATATTCCTCGGTATCTTAGGTTTCTTATGTATGAAACTCTTTGTTCGAGTGATGGATGTACCTCGTCGCGTTTTAGTCCCCATTATTTTTGTACTATGCAGTGTCGGTGCGTATTCAGTTAATCATAGTATCATTGATGTATTTGTGATGATGGGGGCTGGGTTATTAGCTTATATCATGATTAAGCTTGATTTCTCTATGTCACCGGTTGTGATTGGCATTATTCTTGGACCGATGGCGGAATCTAATTTACGTCGTGCTTTAATGATGTCTCAGGGTGATTTATCTATTCTGTATACACGCCCAATTACCGCAACATTTTTAGCAATTGCACTATTAACGCTGGTATTGCCGATAGTGGGGCTAACGTTAAAATCAATGTGGAAGAAATGGCGAGCTAAACCCGCTCAATAATGGTTAACCCGCCCTCACTGATAAGGTGAGGGCAATCTTAATGATGGAATATTAATGGCAAAAACAGTTGAACAGATTGCAAACGACCTGAATTTGTCTATTACCACAGTTAGATTAGTATTAAATGGTAAAGGTGACCAATATCGGATCAGTGCAAAAACACAAAAGAAAATCGCTGATTATGTTGAAGTTTTTGGTTATACCGTTAACCATGCAGCAAGAAGCTTAAAACTGAATAAAACAGATACCTATGGTCTGGTTATTCCTCGTCTCTCCAATCCATTTTTTGCGGCTTTAGCTGAAAAATTAGAAATGCATTGTCACCAAATTGGTTGTCAGCTAACGATTAGCTGTACCTATGGTGATATCAAAAATGAAAATAAGCTTGTTAAATCAATGGATGAACGCAATGTTGATGGTATTTTTATTGTATCGGCAAGCCGAAAAAATCAGCTACATCATGTTAAACATCGCCAAAAACCCTTAGTTTTTTTAGATAGAGATTTTTCTGTACCTGATGCAATTTGTGTTGCTTCAGATAACTGCGACAGTGGTTTGCAACTAACCAAAGCAATGATAAGAGAGAACTCACCCATTCATTTTTTTGCGGGAGATGCTTTGCTGCCGACTATCGCTGCGCGTTTACGTGGTTATATTCAAGCTATTAAAGCGCATTATGGCGATGATAACCAAGTGACGGTCTCTTATGCTGAACACAACACCACAAAAGATGGTGAGCAGATGATGAGGCAATATTTAGCGCAATACCAACAAATACCTTCCCATTTCATTGCGTCTTCATTGCCTGTTTTGGAAGGAATATTAAGCGTAATACGTCAACAACAGGGTGCTATTCCTGAGCATTTGCATATTGGCACATTTGATGAACATATTATGCTGAGTTTTTTGCCTAATAATGTGTGGTCAATGAAGCAAGACGAGGCATTACTGGTAGAAAAAGCCTTTAAAATCATGGCTGCAAAAATTTCAGGTGAAACTGTAAAATCGCCGCCATTGGTTAAAACTCAGCTGATCGAACGCCTTATTTCTGCTTAGATAAGGCAATTAATTTTCTTATTTTGCTTACTTTATGAAGTTAAATAGAGTCAGTATTTGTCTCATTGTGGTGTATTTAACACACTATCGTGACATTAGTCCGCTTGTTTTATTGCTATTCTTTTTTTTATTTCTTTTATTGCGCGTTACCCTATCTGTTGTCTTAATGAAAATAGCAGCCCTTGATTATCATTAATCAGAGGCTCATAATTTAGGCAGATAGTTCCATTTTATTAATATAAAAGGATATTAAAGAAAGATGAACGATGATGTTGACCGATGTCCTGAGTGTCAAGTAAGGGCATTTTATACGGATAAATTTGTTCGTGTTTATCAAGCCTACTCGAATACAATTGCTCAGAGCGCAGTCGCAAACGGGACTTTTGTTTCCCCACCTTTCAGCTTAACGCGTATGACATGGGTAAAACCCTCTTTTCTTTGGATGATGTATCGTTCTGGTTGGGGACGTAAAGATCCTAATCAAGCCTCTATTTTAGCGGTTGATATTACCCATGAAGGGTTTCAAACGATGCTTACCAAAGGCGTTATAAGTCATTTTGATCCAGACAGCTACGCAAGTGGTGAAGCATGGAAAAAAGCAGCCGAAGCTAGTGATATTCGCATTCAATGGGATCCAGAGCGAGATATTTATCTTAACCGATTAAATTATCGCACTATTCAAATCGGTTTACGTAATCAAGCCGTTGAACAATATTGCAAAGATTGGATTGTGAATATTACAGATATCACTGATAAGGTTCATCAAATTGATGCCTGTATCGCAAATGGTGATTTAGATACAGCTTACCGCTTATTGCCAGTAGAAAAACCTTACTGTTTTGGTGAGTAGTCTTTGCCAAAAAGTCACCCCGCTATATTGATTGGCGGGGTAATTGTTTTTT
Source organism: Proteus hauseri ATCC 700826 (assembly GCF_001654965.1). Classification (GTDB taxonomy): domain Bacteria; phylum Pseudomonadota; class Gammaproteobacteria; order Enterobacterales; family Enterobacteriaceae; genus Proteus; species Proteus hauseri. The sequence goes on along the minus strand of NZ_LXEV01000003.1, from coordinate 77,760 downwards.
ATGCTGTTACCAGTTCTGGACGTACACCCAGTGTATGACAAATTGCATAAGTTAATTCTGAGCGATTAAGTGTATAAAAATGAAAGTCTTTCACGCCTTCACGGCTTAAAATTTTCACCATATCAATAGCGATAGAAGCGCCCACCAAACTACGTGTTTCTGCGTCATTTTCTAGCCCATCAAACATTTTATTCATCCAACCAGGAATTTTAACATTAGTTAATCCAGCAAAACGGGTAAGCTGTTTAAAGTTGGTCACGGGTAAAATACCCGGAATGATTTCGACGTCTATTCCTGTTGAAACACAGCGGTCACGAAAACGTAAATAGCTTTCTACATCAAAGAAAAACTGTGTAATTGCTCGGTTTGCTCCGGCGTCCACTTTTTTCTTTAAATTGATTAAATCAGCTTGGGCGCTTTTTGCTTCAGGGTGAACTTCTGGATAAGCAGCGACAGAAATATCAAAATCGCCCACACTTTTCAGTAAATGCACTAAATCAGTGGCATACATTTGCGGTTTTTTTGAGTTATCAGGTAAATCACCACGTAATGCAACAATATGGCGAATACCGTTTTGCCAATAATCTTGGGCGATATGTTGTAGTTCTTCACGGCTTGCATCTACACAGGTTAAGTGTGGTGCTGCTTCTAATCCTGTACGTTCTTTAATTCCTTTAATAATCGAATGTGTTCTATCTCGCTCACCTGAATTTGCACCATAAGTCACAGAAACAAAACGAGGTTTTAAGGTATTTAAACGTGCGAGCGATTGCCAAAGGGTATTTTCCATCTCTTCGGTTCGAGGCGGAAAAAACTCAAAAGAAACATCAATCTTGCCATTTAACTCAGCTAGATTTTGGTTAAGTGCCTCATGTTGGCTTGCGTGATAAAAGCTCATACCTATACCTCATTGATGTAATGTCACTGTGTTTTTATTTTTATTTTATTACGTATTACCACTTATTTAACCGTCCAAACGTTTAGACGTCTAGAAGTAGATTCTCTTAATTAGGTTATTTAGTCAACAGTTATTCACCTTATTTTTGATGAGGATAATTCAATGGAAATAAGAAAAAATTTCATGTTGAGGTAATGGATTACGTAGAGTTTAAGAAAGAAAAAGGGTACTTAAGGCGAAAAAATAAGGACTTTGTCTGATAAATAAAAGTCGTTATCTTCTACAATAAAACTAAATTAAGTTGTCATTGGAGGCTAAATGATTATATGTAAGCGAGTTTATGGTGATAAAGAAGGCGAGAATGAAGGTTATCGAGTATTGGTTGATAGACTTTGGCCTAGAGGTATTAAAAAAGCAGATTTTCATTATGATGAGTGGAATAAAAACGTTGCACCATCATCTGAATTAAGAAAGTGGTTTCATGGCGGTGAAGGCGATTTTATTGAGTTTACTCAGCGCTATATTAAAGAGCTGGAAGTCGCTCCTGAAAATTGGCAGCCGTTGTTGCAAATAGCCAAAGAGAAAACATTAGTTTTACTCTATTCAGGTAAAAATGAGCAGCAAAATAACGCAATAGTACTAAAGGATTTTTTAGATAAAAAATTGTGATATCAGTAGGTTATCATTTAAGAGACTCTTTGTGAAAAAACAAAAAAAGTGGCGCGGTATAAGGCGCCACAAAAATTGCTAATAAGAACATTAAACAGAGTCAGAGAATACGTTTACCGTTTGTGAGTTAAACAGTTACTTTTGTATTGGTCTCTAGCCATTGGGTAATACGTTGTTTTTGTTCGTCATTTAACCACATGCCGAGTTTGGTGCGACGCCAAATAGCATCATCAACACCAATTACCCACTCATGTTTTACTAAATAACGCAATTCAGCTTCATACAGATTATGGCCAAAGTTCTCGCCCATACCGGCTAAATCGCTAATACCTTCAAGCAACAATTCAGTATTGCTACCATAAGTGCGAGCAAAACGCAGAGCCAATGCTTCTGGTAACCATGTATGACGTTGACGAATTAAGCGTGAATAACCATCACGGTCACAACCTTCTAAATTACCGCCGGGTAACTGCCCCTCTTTAGTCCAAGGTTTACCCATATTAGGGAAATAGGCATTAAGTTTATCAACGGCATGCTCACCTAATTTACGGTAAGTGGTTAATTTACCACCAAAAACAGACAGCAGTGGCGTTTTACCATTGTTATCATGTACATCAAGAGTGTAATCACGGGTGATGGCTTGCGGTGAATCAGATTCATCATCACATAATGGGCGAACACCGGAGTAATTCCAAACAACGTCATCTTTAGTCAGTTGTTTCTTGAAGTGATCATTGTAGACTTTCAGTAAGTATTGAACTTCGTTGTCATCAATGGCCACATCTTTAGGATCACCGCTATATTCTACATCTGTTGTACCGATGATAGAGAACTCATCCATCCAAGGAATAACGAAGACAATACGATTATCTTCGTTTTGTAAGATATATGCTTGTGGCTCGTTATGGGCACGAGGAATAACAATATGGCTGCCTTTAATGAGACGAATACCATAAGGTGATTTGAGTTTTAAGCCTTCATCAAATAAGGTTTTAACCCAAGGCCCAGCCGCATTAACTAAAGCTTTGGCTTGATAACACGTGGTTTCGCCAGAACGCATATCTTGTGCTTCGACCATCCACAGATCATTTTCGCGCCATGCACGAGTGACTTTGGTGCGAGTTAGTACTTCACCACCACGACGAACGATTTCTTGCGCATTAAGTACGACTAAACGTGCATCATCAACCCAACAGTCTGAATATTCAAAACCACGAGTAAAATCAGGTTTTAGTACAGAATTTGCACCGAATTTGATGCCCTTGCTGCTTGGTAAACTCACGCGTTTTCCTAAATGATCATAAAGGAACAAACCAATACGGATCATCCATGCTGGGCGCAAGTGGGGTTGATGTGGCAGACGAAAACGCATTGGAAATGCGATATGTGGCGCCAGTCTTAATAATACTTCACGCTCAGCTAGCGCCTCGCTAACTAAACGGAATTCGTAATGCTCTAAATAGCGTAAGCCACCATGAATTAGTTTTGAACTAGCGGAAGACGTTGCGCTTGCCAAGTCTTGAGCTTCCAGCATTAACACTGAAAGGCCTCGGCCTGCTGCATCCGCCGCAATTCCAGCGCCGTTTATTCCGCCGCCGATGACAATCAAGTCTTTGGTTTCCATAACATCCTCCTAAGAATGCGCGAAAAAATTCTTTAATGTTCGTTTTCGCTCATAATTGTAATGATATTTGCAGAAAATGCCAACTATATAACTGATAAAAAACATTAGTGCGTGATATAGATAACAATTTATTATCATATCCCCACAAATAGTGTGTTTATTGGTACAAAGGGAACATGGCTAATTGATTGATAAAAATAGAAAAGATAATTAATGAAGAGAAAGTATAAAGAATAGACGAAAATAGAAAAACAATAAGGAAAACGAGAAAAAGTTAATAGGTCGAAATACAAAAGAAAAAGTACCTTAGAAGGTACTTTTTTCTAGTCAGAGATAAAGTTAGCAAAGCTCTAACTGGACGTTATGTTGCTCTACTATTTTTTGTATACCGGCGGGTGGCTCTTGGTCTGTAAAGAGATAATCAATGAGGTTCATATTGCCAAGATTAACCATTGCATTACGACCAAATTTTGAATGGTCTGTCACTAACATGACACAACGTGAATTTTCGATAATTGCGCGTTTTGTGCGAACTTCATGATAATCAAACTCAAGTAATGAGCCGTCCATATCAATACCGCTTATCCCTAAAATACCGTAATCGAGACGGAATTGAGAGATAAAATCAAGGGTTGCCTCGCCTACAATACCGCCATCTCGTGTGCGAACTTCACCACCCGCAAGAATTAATCGAAAATCCTCTTTTCCCATCAGTAGAGTAGCAACGTTGAGATTATTGGTCACAATTCGCAGATTTTTATGGTTAATTAGCGCATGTGCTACGGCTTCTGGCGTAGTGCCGATATCAATAAATAGCGTTGCGCCATCAGGTATTAAACTGGCGACACGTTGTGCTATACGTGATTTTTCATCAGACCACATGATTTTGCGATCATGATACGCTGTATTGACGGAGCTAGAAGGTAATGCTGCGCCACCGTGATGACGTTGGATTTTGTTCTTTTCCGCTAATTCATTTAAATCACGTCGGATTGTCTGTGGGCTGACTTCAAAATGCTCCACCAATTCTTCGGTGCTGACATAGCCTTGTAGGCGTACCAGTTCGATGATGGCATCATGTCGTTGTGTTTGCTTCACAGGTATCCCCTAATGTTAAAAATATCATGTTAATTTTATTATGATCGACGAGATAATTGGTGTCGATTATCCCACAAAGCCATCAATAAGCCGATAAGGAAACCTGCGAAATGTGCAGCATTCGCAATTGAATCACCTAATGCTCCCATTTGGCCGGCAACAATCCAAATAATCGAGAAAATAATCAGCCCTGTTGGTACGCCAATCCCTTTTTCTGGGTGACGTAAACCCGTCAGCCCCACATAACCAATGAGCGCATACACCACGCCAGATAGCCCGCCAAAATTGGATTCAGTAAACAGCGATTGCGCCCAATTACTAAACAGCGCGGAAACCAACATAATGACAAAAAGCTTTCCGGTACCTAATTTTTGTTCGGTTTGGCTTGCCAGATACCACCACATCGCAAGGTTAAACGCGATATGAGTGAGTGAAAAATGGACAAATGCAGGGGTAATATAACGCCAAATTTCTAGGTTTAAACTTTCATCATATGGCCAGGCCAGATGAATCATAACATCGTAGTCACCAACCACTTGCTGCCAAATATAAATAAGCACACATAAGATCACCACAAGTACAGTTAAAGGACCTGATTGTTGCACCATGTTTTTTAGTGAAAAGGATGGGCGATATTTAATACCCGTGCTTTGCGGATTACCCGCTTGCCAGCTTGCAGCTTGATATCGTGGGTGGAAAGGTTCACGAAGAAAAGTTTTTAGTTCTTTTTCAACCATTTCCAACTGTTGTTGGTCTTCTAACCAAAGGCTGACTTGCTGAGATTCTACTTGTGTATGAATGCGAACATGTTGAGTCGCCATATAATTAACAAATAGATCAGCGAGTTGAGGATTGGATAGCGTGATAATGTGGATCATCGGGAAACTCATCTGTAGTTATTGCAGAGAAGTTATCGCTTGTGGAAACTCTCTTCGCCACGCTTCAAAACCCCCATTTATACTATAAACGGTTTCAAAGCCCATATTGACCAGATATTGTGCGGCACCTTGACTGCTATGGCCGTGGTAACACATTACCATTACTGGAATATCATAATCAGCATCTTGTAAGAACTGATTTATAGTTTCATTGGTGAGATGAAAAGCACCTGTTGCATGACCAAGTCTGTAACTCTGTGGATCTCTTACATCAACTAAAATGGCTGATTGAGATACCCAGAATTGATAAGCTTGTTCAATACTAAGAAATTGAAAACGATCCATAATTGTCTTGTTTATTATATTGTTAAGTAATTTATTATGTTCTGAGCGAGAGAACGATACATCTATAATAGCGTCAAATTAGTAAAAATGACGTTAGCTTTTGTAAATGATAATTTTTTGTATACAAATCCCCAATGATATCAGTGCAGGTGAGTACCAAAGGGGATTTGAAACTGAGGATCAGTAGTAGGAGTGCTCACCACGTTGGTGTTCAGTTAAATCTTTCACGCCTTTTAATTCATCAGGGAATAGGTTGAGAAGTTCTTTTTCGATGCCATCTTTTAAAGTGACATCTATCATTGAACAACCGTTACAACCACCACCAAATTGTAAGATAGCATAGCCATCTTCAGTGATTTCCATCAGGCTAACACGACCACCATGACCGGCTAATTGAGGGTTAATTTGCGACTGAAGCACATATTCAACGCGTTCAATTAATGGAGCATCAGCATCTACTTTACGCATTTTGGCGTTAGGTGCTTTCAGTGTTAATTGTGAACCTAATTGGTCAGTAACGAAGTCGATTTCAGCTTCTTCCAGAAAAGGGGCGCTAATATCATCAACGTAGGCAGAAATTTTTTCGAACTTAATTTCAGTATCGTTAGGTTCAACTGCATCTGGTGGGCAATAAGAAACGCCACATTCAGCATTAGGCGTTCCGGGATTAATAACAAATACGCGGATTTGGGTGTTGGGTTCTTGGTTAGCCAGTAGTTTGGCAAAATGCGCCTGTGCGGCATCAGTAATTGTAATCATATCGTCTTGCTCAATAGTTGACTGTTCTGGTTGGTTATCATACGCCCAATTGGCGGTTAACTACAAGGTTCGACAAATTGCCCATACCTCAACAGAGCGTGCTCCCGCACGAATTAACAACGGCACGATGGCATTGAGTGTCGCACCTGTAGTGATAACATCGTCAATCAGTGCCAGATTTTTCCCTGATACCAACACTGTGTTATTTAATACAAATGCATGGTCTAAATTCTGTTGCCTTTGACGGGCACTCAGATGACTTTGCACTAGTGTAGCACGAGTTCTTATCAAGGTATCTGACTGATAAGGACAATTTAACCACGTAGCCAAAGGCTTAGCGATAACGCTGACTTGGTCAAATCCTCGATGCCAACGACGGTATCGATGCAAAGGCACACTAATAATTCTATCTGGTTTATGCACGATATTTTCTCGACGATGTGATAACCACCGTAATAAAAAAAGTCGTGCAAGACATAAAGCTATTTGAGGGCGAGGATGGTATTTATAAAGGTGTAATAATTTATTTAATGGCGGGCGATAATCTGCCACCGTCAACATCTGTTTCCACTGCGGGGGCGATTTTAAACATCGCCCACATAATATCATTGAATGCGTTGAAGGATACAGGCAGGTAGGGCAACGATTTTTTTGCAGTGGTAAATGGCGAATACAAATCGAACAAATACCTTTATTATCATAATGCAATGGTTGGCGACATACCCAGCAATATCCTGCTATCGTTATAAGCATAAAGAAAGCCTTAGTAAGAAGAGAAGAGAGCATAACAATGAATAAGCTGTATTGGCAGACAATTGGAGAAGGTAAAACGCATCTTGTGCTATTGCATGGATGGGGCTTGAACGCACAGGTCTGGCAATCATTAATAATGCGATTGAACTCGACATTTACTTTGCATCTTGTGGATTTACCAGGATATGGGCGTAGCCAAGGTTTTCCTGTATTAACGTTACAAGAGATGGCTGATGTTGTGTTTGCACAAGCGCCGAAAAATGCAATTTGGCTAGGCTGGTCATTAGGTGGATTAGTTGCAAGTCGCATTGTGTTAGATAATCCACATCAAGTTGCAGCGTTAGTGACCGTTGCTTCTTCACCCTGTTTTAGTGCTCATCAAGATTGGCCGGGTATCAAACCTGAAGTATTAAAAGGCTTTGAACAGCAGCTCAGTGAAAATTTTCATCGTACTGTTGAGCGTTTTTTAGCCTTGCAAACATTAGGTACACAAAGTGCTCGTGAAGATATGAAAGCGTTAAAATCAGTGGTATTAGAACAACCTTTGCCATCTGTTGAAATACTTAATGGTGGTTTAGAAATACTTCGTACAGAAGATTTACGTGAAGAATTAAAAACAGTGAGCTGCCCATTTATTCGTTTTTATGGCTATCTAGATGGGCTAGTGCCGAGAAAAGTGGCTAATTTATTAGATGAAATATATCCCGATTCTCCGAGTGTTATTTTCCGTAATGCGGCTCATGCACCCTTTATTTCACACCCTGATGAGTTTAGTCAGGCATTAGTTAATGCGGTTAAAGATATCCATTAAATAGCCAAGTGATGTTATTTCTACATCGTTTTGATTTTATAATCAGCCCTGATCTTAGGGCTGTACTTATTTAAATGGCAATATCCTCAGTACTCTTTTCGAGACTGTATGACGTCTCACAAATAGGGGGATTTTTAATGGTATCAAAGACAGGACAAGTACGTTCAATAAAGGCAATAAACGCAGCTATTTCTTCTTCGCTATTATCTGCCTGAATAAAAAAGTGTGTTGTGATTTTACTGAAGCCAATTTTGGCTTGTTTGTTTTTACCTGTAAAACCATCTGTATCAAGTTCACCTTTGACTTCAATGCGAATATCGTTGAGCTTAATGCGATGCATACGAGCAACGCTTTTAGCGACAATACCTTTACATGCACCTAAGGTTCCTAATAGCGCTTCCACAGGGTTCATGGCGCTATCTTTTCCACCTAATGATGTAGGTTCATCGAGTAAAAGCTGAAACTGGCGTGACGCGCACTGCATTTGTAATCCACCTTGTTCGCCACTTGTGACTATTGATGAAAATTCGGTTATCGGCATATTTCATATCCTTATTGTAATATATTATTTTTAATGTGAATGGACGTCTTTACGTCTAAAGATAAATGAAATTATGCCGTGATGGTGAGAAAAGTAAATCAAGAAGTAGGAAGATGAAAGTGATTCATTTTGGCGCTTTGTGTGAAAAATCGGGTGATAATGGATAAAAAAAATCCCCAATTTTGTCGGGGATTTTTTATCAAGACGAATGAGTTTAGCTTAATTGATAAAGCTTTGTCTGACACGCAGTGGCTTCAGGGCAGCTTTTGCAACTGCCACTAAGGCACTCTTCCACATCCACTTCATCAAGCTTACCCATCAGTGTGAGTCGCTCAAGCATAGCCTGCACCAATGGTTCTGGTGCGTTTAATTGATGGCTAATGAGTCGAGCATCAGCTCGGCCATTAAGTGCGACACAATCACGGACCTGTATCAAACTTGCCATCTTACTTTTCCTTTATCACTTAGTGACAATTACCTTTAGAACAACACTGTTTTGCGAATGAATGTTTGTTACTTAAGTTAATTGTTAGGCGATTACGCGATTTACGCAATAGAAGAAAGAGAATTAAGTTAAATATGACTACGCCAGCAATGGTAATAGCGCTACTTTCTGGGTGCTCGCTAAATGTTGCTACTTGATAGAACAATGCTGCCAGTGAGTAAGCAATATTTAAGCCCCAAAGAATGGAGAATGTCATCCATCCACGGCTAGTTTCACGGGCAATTGCACCCATGACAGAAACACAAGGCACATACAACAGAACGAAAATTAGATAGCTATAAGCTGCAATACCGGAACCAAATTTAGCACCCATGGTGCCCATCGTCCCAGTATCCATTTCGCCATCACCTTTACTGGCTTCAATTGGATTAGAGAGTGCGGCTAAAGTAAAAGTCTCTTTTAAGCTATCCCATGTTTCACCAAAGGCATCGCCAATTTCGCCCAAAAGATCAAACTCTTCGGCATTAAATGGCTCATTAACAATGCTTTCAGCGGTATAAAGGGTATTTAATGTACCCACGACCACTTCTTTTGCCATTGCACCTGTAACTAAGCCGACAGTCGCTTGCCAGTTATCATTATGCACACCAATAGGTTGCAGTAATGGAGTGATAACTTTACTAACAGAAGCAAGTGCAGAGTCGTTGATGTTATCTGCAGGTTTACCAGAGAAGGTAAAGCTATTTAACGCACCGATAAACATACTGGCGATAATAATGACTTTACCCGCACGGACAACGAAGCCTTTTAAACGCTGCCATGTTTGCAGTAATAATGTTTTTGCATGAGGCACATGGTAAACCGGCAGCTCCATCACAAATGGAGATGCATCACCGCGCATAATGGTATGTTTCAGTAGTAAACCCGTTAAGATGGCAACCAAAATACCAAGGATATAAAGAGAGAAAACAACACTCGCGCCATTTTTGCCAAAGAATGCAGCGGCAAAAACCGCAAAGATTGCTAAGCGAGCACCACAAGACATAAACGGTGCCATTAAAACGGTAATTAAACGTTCTCTAGGCGCATCTAATGTACGAGCACCCATAATAGAAGGAACGTTACAACCAAAGCCAACAATGAGAGGAACAAAAGATTTACCCGGTAAACCTAATGCCTGCATTAATCTATCCATTACAAAGGCAGCTCGAGCCATATAACCTGAGTCTTCAAGAATAGATAGAAAGAGATACATCATCCCTATTTGTGGTACTAATGGTAAAACAGTATTAATACCGCCACCAACACCTTGAGCAAGGAAAATAGTCAGCCATTCAGGGAAGTTAAAGGTTGCCCCAATCCATTGAATACCATGAATAAAGATAGCTTCAGAGCCGCCTTCAAACGCAGGCTGCAAAGCACCACCAATATTAATGGCTAGCACGAACATTAAATACATCACAAATAGGAAGATAGGGACACCTAACCAACGGTTTAATATCACTTTATCGATATTTTGCGTGAGTCGATTGGGTTTTATCGCTTCCATATTAATAACAGCATGACAAATACGTTCAATATTTTGATAACGGGCATCTGCAATGACTAATTCAGCTTCGTTATTATGCTCATCTTGAATACGTTGACGAATAGTTTTGATATCTTCCGCAGTTACTTGTGCGCGCTGGTGGGTGTAAATATCACCTTCTAAGCACTGTAATGCCATCCAACGACGTTGTTGAATATTGAATTCATCATGATTAATTTTTCCCGCTAATGCCTCTACTTCATTTAATAACCAAATTGGGTATGAAGTAAGGAGTTCTTGAGGTTTTTTCTTTTCAGCAGGAAAAGCATCAATAGCTTCTTTTAATTTATCAATACCAGAGGCTTTGGTGGAAACCATCGGAATAACAGGGCAACCCAGTTGTTGTGAAAGCGCCTCAATATCAATTTGTATATCTTGATGCTCTGCTATATCCAACATGTTTAACGCCACAATGCAGGGAATACCAAGCTCAAGTAGTTGTAATGTTAGATAAAGATTTCGTTCTAAGTTCGAGGCATCAACAACGTTGATAAGCATATCGGCTTCATTGCTAAGAATGAAATGGCAGGCGATTTGCTCATCGAGAGATGTTTGTTCTGAAATTGTGGTTAATGAGTAAGTGCCTGGTAAGTCAACTAACTCAATTTTATGGTTAGCCGTCGTAAAGCGGCCCACTTTACGTTCAACCGTTACACCCGCCCAGTTTCCCACACGTTGGCGGGAACCTGTCAGCTGGTTAAAGAGTGTTGTTTTACCGGCATTAGGATTACCGATAAGACCAATAGTGAGAGGAGTCATAATTGTGATGCCAATAGTTGCGTTGCCAGAGTGAGAGAGAAATTAACGGTTATTTTTCGTTATGGATCACTTCGCTAAGATTAATTAGCGCGAGATCTTTTTTTCTCAGAATTAAAGATACGCGGTGTGTCTCTATCTGAATGGGATCGCCAAGTGGTGCGATACGGATAACGTTAAATACAGCTCCTGGTAGCATTCCTAATGATAATAATTTTTGGCGATAAGCGGGGCTTATCTGAGGTGAATAGCCCAGGATTTTATAACTATGATTTGGGATTAGAGACATAAGTCGTCCTTCCACAGATGTTGATACAAAAAATAATGATACTGATAATTATTAACGCATGTAAAAAATGATCACACAAGATAATTAAGGTAATTATAATAAATATTTTTAATGCTAATGAGAATTATAACTATCCTTATTGGGTATAATTTAGCCTACTCTAGGCTTACCTACTCTTGATTTAAATCAATCCTAGAAAAGATAACCAAGGGAAACTGAGCGTTAAATGTAGAGAGGGCGCTGTTTGTTACTAGAAAAAAAATGAAATGTATTTTTTTTGGCTGATGATGTAGCAACAAAGTAACAACTAATTAATGGTGTTAACGGGTCACGACACTAAAATAGATTGCCAAAATAATAAATTTGCGGGTTTTCTTTCACAATAAAGCTGAAATAGCCCGCATTATTCGTAGGGATAATGAAAAATTAGTGAGTTTGTTGATGGCTAAATAATTGATAAATATTATTAGGGGTATAATTATTATCTTGATAAGTAATCACCCAATCTGTTATTAACGCAATATCAATAGGATATACTTTTCCTTCGTCCATATCTTCAATATAAAATGGTACGTTAATCAATTTGGCATATACCGTATTACCATCGAGAGATTGAGGAATAAACCACATATGTTCTAGTTCTTTTTCTTTTTCATTTTTACCATAAGGGATGCCAAACTTAATCATAAATTGCCATGGGTTATCGGTTTCTTCCGTTTTACCTTTACTCAGCCATTTTGAGAATAAGTTATTTTTTTGTTCTACAGGGGGCTGATTATAATTATCAAACATCGATACAAAATATTCCCAACGAAGTTTCGCTTTTTCTGACATTTCATACGTTTCTTCATTGGTGCGCAATAGCATTATTGCTTGTTGTTCTTCATAGCCTTTGAAGAAAGTTTCCAATACGGGATTTTCTTCATTGGTACGAAATAGCATCGAGGAGGGGTGCTGATGATATTCATCACGGTCAGCCATATCACCTAAAAATATGCCACTAGGTGCATCATTGGTGTCATAACGCATTTCTTCTAAAGGACGAAGATTATCTAGCGGTGTAGATTGATTTACGTGACGAATACCTTCTTCGTAAGGTAATGCCACAAGGTATTCTAAGCCGGAGGATGTTTGCCCACAAAGCATAGGTTCACCAAATTCGATTTGCTGATGATTGATGCTGTTATTGACAAAGCAGCGAAAAATATCAGGAATACCATAATAAGATTCAAGCATACTAGGAATGACTAAATCGACTTCGGTTAGACCACAACGTTCTAAACCATGAGTATGGAACCAAAACATTGTTGGTGGATCATTTTCAGTATCATAAACTGCATGAATAACATACAGACTTTCAACTTCAGGATAAAGATCCGGTGTTTCTAACTGAAAACGTATCCACTCAGGTGTTAATGCTTTACCTGCTGCGGATTCATCGAGTGCCAATACCATTTCTGGCGCAATGATATTGAGAAAATTAAGCTGATGGTGATAACTTGCAAGAGGGTGCAACGCATCCGAAAATAAGGTTTCTAATAAAATATCTTGAGTGGTCGCATTAGCATGTGCCAGTAATTCCGGAGTGAGTGTATCTGTAGAATAAGCTGGGCAAATCTTATAATCAGGAGAACGAGCTAATAGACAGACAAAAAAACGCAGTTCATCGCCATCTTGCTGACAGGTATAAAAGAAACCGTCTTCAATATCTTCAGTTAAATAATCAATTTCACCTTCTGTATAATCGCTTTGCTGTTCTAGACGTTGCTCAATTAAAGCATAGTTTAGCGGCTGTGCAGGGAATGCCACTATACGAGAGGGTTCTTTTTTTCCTTGCCCTGTGATGATATCTAAATATTGTTGTTTATTATCCATGTTTTTTATTACTCGTATATTTAAAATAGGAAATAATAATATCAGGGTTAGTAGCGAAGAAATAGATAGAGTAATCTTAGCTTTTATTTATTTATTTAAATTATCGCGAGTTACACTTATAAAGAGTAATTAACGGCAAAATTATCATTAAAGATTTATTTATCTAAAAAACAGGATATCATAATAAAAAAATAGATAAGATTTTTATTAAAAATGATTTGATGAGCAATGGGATATTGAACGCTTATCTGCTGTGCTAGCCTATGTTTAGTACAGAGAAAATTGCGTAACATTTGAAATACTCTATGAGTGTTTATGTATATATAATATTGTAATCACATATTTAGAATATGATAAAGCAATACAGATCAGTAATAGATTAATAAAAATGCCATCAAAATTAAATTTTATTTATATGTGTGAAGCTTTTTACGTCCAATTAATAATATATTAATAAACATGAGTATAAATAAATAAAAAAGAGAGATATTCAATTTTTAAATTAAAATATAAAAAATCTGACAGAAACCTGTTATTGGTTTCTGTCAGATAAAATTCAGTAAGATAAATTACTTACCTTTTAATAACTGCATGATGTCTTCGGTTTTTTCTTCGTCGTCATCATCTTCAAACTCAATACCTAACTCAACCATTAGCTCATCAATACGATCAAGTGTTTTTTCAGTATAAGCTTGTTCTTCGGCCGTTAATTTTTCACCACTTTCAAGACGAGATAGAAGTTCATCTAAACGAGCATCATTTTCTAACAGCTCTAGCTCTTCTGCGGGTGATAAGCGAACGGGTTCAGCTTTTGCTGGAGCCGCTTTTTTAACTGCTTTTGTTACTTTTGGTTTATCAGCCACGATCAACGGAATAGGTTTTTTACTACCAATACGTGGATCTTTCGGCTCTTGAGCTTGTGTTTTTTTGTTATCAATGGATTCCTGCTGACGGTTACCAGCAGGATTGCCACGGTGTTTCTTTTGACGCTTACGGTCGCGTCCTTCCGCATTTAGCTCTTCACGCGTTTTTCTACGAACTTTTGCGGCTGGCTTTCTTTTAATCATATTCATAATGGTAACTCGGCTTGTGATCTTCTGGTTGCGCAATCTATCAGAAACTATTTTGCGATAAAAGCGCGAATTTAAGACAATTTAATTTTTGCTCACGTACAATACACGGCTCGTTTCACTATACTTTACTGTGTTGTGACATCAATTAACTATAAATTTAAATTTATCAACTTAACTTTTTTTTTATTATGACATTATCATCTGCTCAATTACGCAAACCAGTATATTGGTGGATTATTGGTTATGCGACGTTATGGATTATCGTCAGTTATATGTTCGATCCTACTGTGCCTTATGATGCAGTGGAAGCGGTCAATTGGGGTACTAATGGAGAATGGGGTTCCCCTAAGAATCCGTGGTTTGTTGGCTTTTTAATGTGGCCTGCTATCTATGGTGGCATCGATTTTAGCTTTTATTGGTATTTTATCCACTTTATTGTGATTGCCATAGGGTTATTAGGTATTTGGAATTTAGCTTATCAACTAACAAAAAATCAGTACTTAGCTTGGTTTGCCCTGTTAGGGCTTAATTTATCAGGAATAATTAATTTTGATATTATTCCTTACAATGATAATTATATTTTAGTTGGTTGTTGGGCTTGGGCACTTTATTTCTTTGTTTTTGCTATTAATGAGAATCCTAAGTATTGGCTTTGTTTTGCTATCACCATGGGTATTGCGACCATGGGAAAATATTCTTCGCTAGCCATTATAGGTTCCGTTTTCTTATTAAGCCTATTTGTTCCTAAAGTACGTCAAAGCTATTGTTCACCTTATTTTTATCTGGCTATCGCTATCTGGCTTGCTTTTGTTATACCCAACTTTATTTGGTTATGGCATAACGATTTTGCCGCTTTTAAATGGGTCGATTCACAAATAGATCACCGCTTTAATCTGCGTACTGCGCGTGCTGCATTAACGGTATTTTACCCTGTGATTATTATGTGGGGTATTTTGCACTTATATGGTGGGCGTGTTAGTTGGTCGGCATCTCAAGATAGCCGGTTACTCAATTTTATTTTGCTATTTCCATTGGCGATTATTTTTGTCTGGTTTAGTTTTAATGACGGTGGACGAATTACTGAGTGGCTACAACCTTTTATGTCGGTAGCAACAGCGTTATTTGTCGGCTCAATTACAGTTATGCCTAAGCGCTCATTACGTGGCGCACTCTATGGTTTAGGTGTATTTGGGATGTTGGTGTTGTCAGGCTATACCGTAGTACAAGCTGCAAACGTGCGTAATGCAGGGCAAAAATTTATTGGTATAAAAACATTTGTGCAAGAGGTTGAACAGGCTTGGCATCAACGTTATCACACACCTTTATCATATGTTGGTGGTGAGTATATGCATGAATGGGTTACATTTTATGGCAAAGATAGGCCTTTATCATCGCAACCCTGGCTATTAGAAGAAAATATTCAACCGCCAAATATTTATAATCGACATATCACCTTACAACAGCTTGAAGATAAAGGCGTTGTATTGGTTTCAGAAGTGGGTGATAACTGTACAAATGCGCATTTTGATACAGGATTAAAGCATTGGCCAAGTTTGAAAATAGCGAGTACTCAAGAAATTTTATTTCGCTCTGAACCAACGGCTATAGCAGAGCCAGTATGCATTGCTTTTGTTGCGCCGAAATAAAAAAAGGAAAATAAATCATGCGTTATGCAGATGTTCGTATTGAAACGCAGCGGTTGTTATTGCGTCCATTTGAAATGAATGATGCACAGTCTTGGTTTCAGATGATGAGTTCACCTGAGGTGACTCGTTACTGGAGCCATCTTCCTTGGCTGTCCTTGCAAGAAGCAAAAGAAGATATTGTTCAAGATATTACTCACATGGAGAGAAAAGAGTATTTGCGTTTAGCGGTAATAGATAAAACCAGTGGCGTTATGCAAGGAATGTGCGTCTTTTTTAATCATTACCCTAATTCGCAACGTGGCGAAATTGGCTATTGTCTTGATACGCAATATCAGGGCAAAGGGATTATGAAAGAGGCGATGGTTGCATTTATTGATTATTTGCAAACCTATTTATCTGTTCGCCGTTTAGAAGCTGATATTCATCCAAGTAATAAAGCCTCTGCTGCATTACTCGAAAAGCTGGGTTTTGAACAAGAAGGGTATCTTAAACAGCGCTGGGTTGTGGGTGATGAAATTTCAGATTCTGCAATTTATGGTTTGTTACTCACTACGAAAACGCAATAACCCCTGTTTTGCTATCGAACACAAGTGGTGTGTACCACTTGTGTTTTCTTACTGACTATTTTGCTAGAAATAATGCTTGATTTTGTTGGCTTAAGGTTTGGTTTATCGCAAATATTTCACCGCGAACTTCAGGCACACCAAAAGATTTTAAGCGAGCGCTGTGTTTTTTTAGGTAAGCTTGTGCATCTGAAACAGATGCAAAAAGATAAATACCGCCCGCTTTTTGAGTCTCTTTATTTTCTGTCCAAATCTTCCAAATAAAACCAGGCTCTTGATTTATCGAGGTTGATAATGCATCCATCGCCTGAGTCATTTCTTCGCCCCAAGGCCCTTGATAAGGGAAATCTACTTGTAGAATAACTTGCATAATGACCTCTTCTATTAATACAAAACGGCACATAAGTGCCGCTTTGCTATTTATCTAACAATATCAATTTAGTTTAAAATAAATTATTTAAATCAATAACATGAGTGTCGATAAGTAGGATTTTTAAAATAAAGAGTAATGATACAACAACGACACACAGGTTGATTTCTTTCCAGCGGAAAGTCCCTATTTTCATCACACAATAAGCGATAAAGCCAAGAGCGATACCCTCAGTAATAGAAAAGCTAAATGGCATCATTACTGCTGTGATAAAGGCTGGAACAGATTCGGTTAAATCATCCCATTTTACACGCGTTAAGCTTGAGGTCATTAATACCCCAACATAAATCAGTGCACCCGCAGTGGCATAACTTGGCACCATGCCCGCTAACGGTGAAAGAAAAATAGCGAGTAAGAATAAAATACCCACAACAACCGCAGTCAAGCCTGTACGTCCACCGACAGAAACGCCAGATGTACTTTCAATAAATGCAGTTACTGAAGATGTTCCCATTGCAGAGCCGGCAACAGAACTTAAGCTATCCACATAAAGTGCTTGTTTCATACGAGGAAACTTACCTTTATCATCAGTAAGACCTGCTTTATCAGTTACACCAATTAAAGTACCTGACGAATCAAATAAGTTAACCAGCATAAAAGCAAAAATAACACCAGACAAGCTGATATCTAAGGCACCCATAATATCAACTTTACCTACAACGGTAGTGATAGAAGGGGGAAGAGAGAAAATACCTTGATAGTGGACATCACCTAATAGCAAACCAATAACGGTGGTGATCACAATAGAAATCAAAATTGCTGCATGAATATTACGCGCAGCTAAAATGGCGATAATAAAAAAGCCTAAAGCACCAAGTAAAACGTTATGGGAAGCGAAGTTACCAATGGTAACGATGGTATCGTTATTAGGAATGATAATACCGGAGTTTTTTAATCCCATCATAGCGATAAAAAGGCCGATACCGCTAGTAATACCGACACGCAAGCTTAGTGGAATATGGGCAATTATCCAGTAACGAATACGGAACAAAGTGAGAAGAAATAATCCAACTGCACCCCAGAAAATCGCTCCCATAGCGACTTCCCATGAATAACCCATAGCACCAACAACCACAAAAGCAAAAAAGGCGTTAAGGCCCATAGCGGGGGCGACCGCGATAGGTAGATTAGCCACTAATCCCATTAAAATACTGCCAAAAGCAGCAATTAAGCAGGTGGTAACGAAAACTGCTTTAATATCCATATTCGCCGCAGCGAGGATTTGAGGATTAACGAAGATAATATAAACCATCGTTAAGAAAGTTGTGATACCCGCAATCAGCTCTGTGCGGGCTGTTGTGCCGTGTTCTTGCAGCTTAAATACTCGCTGAAGCAAACCCTGCGGTGCAGAGTTTGGTGATGACATGCTCATAGACAAAAGATCCCAAAAAAAATGTTTTTCGCTTTATCCTACACAAATAAAACTAGAACTGCACCTAAAAAAGTAATCGATTGCGTCTGTAAAGGATGAAATTTAGATAAGCTGGGGAAATGTCTTGTTATTAATACGTAGAAACAAATAGTCGTATTATCTTAAAAATATTAAATTTTTATACAGTATTGATTATAAGTTTTTTCCGTATATTTTATTCCTTAAGGATAGAAAAGGAGATAGGGAATGTCGGGTAGGCGTTTAATGGAAATAATATATCTAGTATCAGGTATTTTATTTGTTATTTTCTCTATAGAGTTATATCTCTCAATAGAGAGCTATATCAATTATTTTCTTCTTGTTGAAAAGTTTCAGTTTTCATTTAAAACATCTATTTTCTTATTTACTGTACCTGCTGTTTTTTATCTTATTTATTTATTGGTCTTTCCATCATCAAAAAAGAGAACCATAGAAAAAAGTAAAAGATTAATGATGTTTTTTCTCATGCTCTTTCTTTTTGGCTATATCTTTAGCTTTTTCTTTTCCAATTATGTCGAAAAAGATCTTCTTTCTAAAGGCTATTTTATTTGTGAAACAAACAATTTTACAGAATCTAATCTCTATGTTAAATCACTTATGATGTGTAATTAATTATGGATACTGAAGTTAAAGATAAAATTTATTTAATCTCATTAATTGTTCTCCCTCTCATTCTTTTTGTTATCTATGCGTCAATCATGGATTATGCGGACTATTTCTTTTTAGCAGAAAAAATAAAATTTTCTGTTGTCACTGCAAGCATACCTTTTACGCTGCCTTTTGTTTGTTATCTTTTTTCTTTGTTATTGATATCTGCAATAAAAGATAAGTTAATAAAAATTAATAATAAACTCTTTATAGCAACTGTAATGATATTTCTTTTTGGTATTGTCTTCGGCATTTTTTTTAATTTATATGTGAGATATGAACTTGTCTCGCAGGGATATTTTATTTGTAAAGAAGGCCCCTCGCCTAAATCAAATACTTATGTGATATCGCCAAAGTTATGCCGTTAACAGCATAACTTTTACTTAGAAAATGAGTGCTTTTGAGTGATTAACCTAAACGTTTCTCAATGAATTTCTGTTTTTTAACAGGAAAGATTATTTGCCAAAAAGGATGTTTTTCTTTTTGTGTTGAAAATAATTTGGCTATTTTGTTGGCGATAATTTCCAATGAAACACAGAGCACAAAGTAAATAAAAGCAACAAATAAAAATACTTCCATTGGATAGACCATGCTGCGGTTATTGACTTGTGTGGCTAAGAAAGAAAGTTCTCCTACCCCCACAACATAAGCTAAAGAAGTGTCTTTAATTAATGCTATCCATTGATTAATAAAAGAAGGCACCATCATGCGTAATGCTTGTGGTAACACGATATGCCATAGTACTTGCCAACGATTCAACCCGAGTGATAATCCAGCCTGCCATTGCCCTTTGCCTATTGCTAAAATGCCAGCTTTTACACCATGCGCGATATAAGAGGAAGTAATAAGCGCCAAGGCACAAATCACGGTAGTAATTTCAGGAATATCCATTCCAAGTACAACAGGTAATAAAAAATAGACCCAAAATATCAACATAATGACGGGAATGGCGCGGAAAAAACCTAAAAATGCAGCAAATAGGTTAACCCATACACCTCTTAGCATCGCTAATGCAATGCCTCCCAATGTGCCTAAAATAATAGAAGCAATGCCTGCGATTAGACTAATAAAAATCGTGAGTGCAGCGCCTTCTAAAGGCCCCTCTGGATAAGCGCCAAACAGGAGGTACTGCCAATTATCAGCAATAACAGTAAAGTCCATATCAATACCCCTGTGCTAATTTACGTTGTTGGTGCCATTGTCCCCACGCTTCCATTAGCGCAATAGCAGCAATATAAAGTATTGTTGCAACACCAAAAGCCTCAAAAGTGCGTAGTGATTCTGTTTCTACTTGTCGAGACGCATAAGAGAGTTCTGCGACACCAATTGCCATTGTTAGTGATGAGTTCTTTATCACATTCATATACTGACCTAACAAAGGAGGAAGCGCGATGCGAAATGCTTGAGGCAAAATGACATAACGCATTGATTGCCATTGCGTTAAACCTAATGCCAGAGATGCGTATTTTTGCCCTTGTTTTACCCCTTGAATACCCGCGCGTAATTCTTCCGCAATAAAAGGTGCAGAATAAAATGTCAGCCCAATAACGCCTGCTAAAAATTCAAAAGAAGGCCAAGAGAGTGTGAGACCGAGTAATGAGACTTCATGAGGTGTGTTTAGCCATATCATCGCAGCTTGTGGCAAAATTTCGCCGGAAGCAAAATACCAAAAAAAGAGTTGTACTAACAAGGGGGTATTGCGAAATAGAGATGTATAAATTGCTGCTAACCAGCGTAAAGGAGCCAATGTGCTGTCGCGTGCCGCAGTGAGTAAAAAACCCAATAACGTAGCGATGATTATCGTCCAAAAAGAGATGAGCAAGGTGATTAAAAAACCATTCCATAGCCAACTCAAATAATGAGGCTCAAGAAGGTAGTGGGTAAGAAATTGCTCAAACATAATATTACCTATGCAGACACCAAACCCCGCTTAAGCGGGGCCGATGTTTTAATAAAAGAATAATTTTTTTATTAATTAGCTGAGTTATTAATTAATTCTTAGATAATTAAGATTGTGGTGCTTGCTCAGATAATGGTGCAAATTTAAAGTCGCCACGAGGCTGCGCTGATTTTGTTTCAGGGCCAAACCAACGGTTATAAATCTCGTCTGCTTTACCTTCTTTTTCTAATCTTAATAGCGTGTTATTAATTTCATTGATTAAGCGATCTTCACCTTTTGCGGCTGCAACGGCTTGGTATTCACGAGTTATACTAAAAGGTGAAATTTCAAAGTCTGCTTTTATTGCATCAGGCAGATTTGCTAATAATCCCACCAGCTTAGCATCGTCTTGGGTAATTGCTTGGACGTTACCATTACGCAATGCAGCGAAGGCAAGAGGAGTATCATCGTATGAGATAACTTTGGTGTCAGGATAACGCTCACGCAGCGTAATTTCTTGCACTGTGCCTTTATCTGCACCAATACGCAGCGAGTGAATTTGGTCTGGGTTAGTTAACACGCCTTTACGCGCAATAAATTTTTGTCCCGTTGCAAAATAAGGTACTGAGAAATCAACTTGTTTGGCTCGTTCTTCAGTAATCGTGAAGTTAGCTGCAATTAAATCAATTTTCTTTGAGCTAAGAAGAGGAATTCGGTTTGCCGGATTAGTAGGACGTAACTCAAGTTTAACACCTAAATCTTTTGCGATTTCATTCGCGATATCAGCATCATAACCGGCTAGCTTTTTGGTTTGCGGATCAACAAAACCAAAAGGCGGGTTACTATCAAAAATAGCAATACGAACTACACCTGCTTTTTTTATGTCATCTAATTTATCGGCTTTTGCGATACCAGAAAATAATACAGAGCCTGCAATTAATGCAGTTGCCAGAACACGTAATTTCATTATTCACCCCAGAAAAAGAATTATCATCATTGTTATGTTGAGTATCACGCTATCAAGTTGTTCTAAGTTCATAAAATAATAAAAACTGATATGAATATTCTTTTGTGGAATAAGCCTTAGAAAGTTGTTGCGTTAATTTGATTCAAAATTAGGAAAGTGAAAGGTAATAAATAAAAAAACAGAGGCTAAAAAGCCTCTGTAAAATAAGAGAGTAAAGAGATTGATCGGTTTATTTATTGAGATGATGAATTGTCATCATTTCTTGTCAGCATTTTTTCAACTTGGTCACCACCAATATGGCGGAAATCATGGCCTTTAACGTAGTAGAAAATAAACTCACAAATATTTTGGCAACGGTCGCCAATACGCTCAATAGAACGCGCGCAAAACAGCGCTGTAAGTACGCTAGGGATGGTGCGAGGATCTTCCATCATATATGTCATTAGCTGACGCACAATACCTTCGTATTCATTGTCGATTTTGGCATCTTCATGATAAATACGCACTGCCTCTTCTAAATCCATTCGCGCAAAAGCATCAAGAACATCATGCAACATTTGCACCGCGTGTTGACCTAAAGATTCTAAGCTCACTAACAGTGGTTGATGCTGATGTGAAAACTTCTCAAGTGCGGTATGACAAATTTTTTCAGCCACATCACCGATGCGTTCTAATTCGGCGATAGTTTTTGAAATCGACATAATTAAGCGCAAATCACTGGCTGTTGGCTGGCGTTTTGCAATAATGCGAACACAAGCATCATCAATAGCCACTTCCATCATATTGACTTTGTGGTCATCTTGAATCACTTCATTCGCTAATGCTTGGTCTTGGTTATGCATCGCCATAATGGCTTTTTTTAGCTGTTCTTCGACTAAACCGCCCATAACCATTAATTCAGTGCGGATATGCTCTAACTCAGCATTAAATTGACCAGAAATATGCTTATTGTGATTTAAATTATCCATTCTTTGCCTCGTTATCAGCCATAACGCCCAGTGATGTAATCTTCAGTTTGTTTTTTCGCAGGACGCGTAAATAACGTATCCGTATCGCTAAATTCAATTAATTCGCCTAAATACATAAATGCAGTGTGGTCTGAACAACGTGCGGCTTGTTGCATATTATGCGTAACGATAACGACGGTATATTCTGATTTAAGTTCGCTAATCAGTTCTTCAATGCGGCCTGTAGAAATGGGGTCTAATGCTGAACACGGCTCATCAAGAAGCAATACTTCAGGGCGAATTGCAATACCTCTAGCGATGCATAAACGTTGTTGTTGACCGCCAGACAAACTATATCCACTTTGATGTAGTTTATCTTTTGTTTCATTCCATAATGCGGCTTTAGTCAAAGCCCACTGAACGCGATCATCCATATCAGCACGAGATAATTTTTCAAATAAGCGCACACCAAAGGCAATATTGTCATAAATCGACATTGGGAATGGTGTTGGTTTTTGGAACACCATACCGACTTTGGCACGCAAAAGTGCGATATCTTGCTTATCTGTCAGGATATTGTTGCCATCTAACAGGATCTCACCTTCTGCACGTTGCTCGCCATAAAGCTCGTACATTTTATTAAAAGTACGTAGTAAGGTTGATTTACCACAGCCAGAAGGCCCGATAAATGCAGTGACTTTATTCTTGGCAATATCTAACGAGATGTTCTTTAGCGCATGGAATTTACCGTAGTAGAAGTTCAAGTCACGAACTTGGATTTTATTTCCAGCGTTATCATTAACCATTGTCATTAAACGTTCTCTCTTACTTAGCTTTGGCGTTAACCATGCTTGTTTTTAGCAAACAGCACGCGCGCAATAATATTGATAAATAGAACACAGAGGGTGATAAGTAATACGCCAGCCCAGGCAAGTTGTTGCCACTCCGCAAATGGACTCATGGCGAACTTAAAGATAGTCACTGGTAAGTTGGCTATCGGTTCGTTTAAATCTGTGCTCCAGAATTGGTTTGATAGTGAAGTAAATAATAGAGGTGCTGTTTCGCCAGCTATACGAGCTATCGCTAATAAAACCCCTGTAATAATGCCCGACACCGATGCTTTTAAGGTGATCTTTAAGATCATCTTCCACTTAGGTGTACCTAAAGCGTAAGCGGCTTCACGTAAGCTATCAGGAACCAATTTCAACATGTTTTCAGTGGTACGGATAACAATAGGTATTTGTAATAGTGCTAATGCCACAATACCGGCCCAACCTGAAAAGTGCTGCATTTGTGCGACAACGATGGTGTAAACAAATAAGCCGACCACTATCGAAGGTGCTGACAGCAAAATATCATTAATAAATCGTGTGACTTCTGCTAGCCACGACCGGCGACCATATTCTGCAAGATAGATACCTGCAAGAATACCTAATGGTGTTCCGATAACCGTTGCCCATAAAATTAATAGGCCACTACCTACTATCGCATTTGCAAGACCGCCACCTTCTGTATTTGGTGGTGGTGTCATCTCTGTAAACAGAGCCAGCGACATGCCATCAAAACCTTTGGTTACCGTAGAAAATAGGATCCAAACTAGCCAAAAAAGGCCAAATGCCATTGTTGAAACAGAAAGAAATAGTGCAATACGGTTTTTCTGACGACGCCATAGCTGGCGTTTATGGCGTGTACGTAATTGGCCTTCTGTTTGACTCTGTAATGAAGCAGGTGATGTTCTAGACATATCAACGCGCTCCTTCATTTTTAGATAAACGTAGTGTCATAAATTTAGATATCGCTAACACAATAAACGTAATGACAAACAGGATAAGACCCAATTCCATTAACGCCGCAGTATGTAATCCGGTTTCTGCTTCTGCAAATTCGTTTGCTAATGCAGAGGTGATACTGTTACCCGGCATAAACAGAGATACGGAATCTAATTGGTAGGTATTACCGATGATAAAGGTCACTGCCATCGTTTCCCCTAATGCTCGACCTAAACCTAGCATTACGCCACCTATTACCCCATTACGAGTGTAAGGTAGAACGATATTCCAGATAACTTCCCATGTTGTGCAACCAATACCGTAAGCGGATTCTTTCATCATGGTCGGTGTTTGTTCAAACACATCACGCATAACAGAGGCGATATAAGGAATGATCATGATGGCCAAAATAACACCGGCAGCCAAAATACCAATACCGAAGGCTGGGCCAGAGAACAATTCACCAACAATAGGAATTGTAGATAACACATTACCAACGGGTTCTTGAAAGTAGGTTGCAAATAGTGGTGCAAAGACAAAAAGTCCCCACATACCATAAACAATACTTGGAATAGCCGCTAACAGCTCAATGGCTATCCCTAACGGGCGTTTTAACCAATTAGGTGCTAGTTCTGTTAAAAAGAGTGCAATACCAAAGCTCACCGGAACTGCAATAACGAGTGCAATTATTGAGGTGATAATGGTGCCGTAAATAGGAACTAAAGCACCAAATTCTTGTGCCGGTGGATCCCACTCTTTTGTCCATAAGAAGGAAAGGCCGAATTGTTGAATACTTGGCCATGAAGCAAAAATCAGTGAAACAATGATACCTGTTAAAAGCAAAAGCGTAATCAACGCAGCTAGTCGGACTAGTGCGCTGAAAATAACGTCCCCTCGTTTACTAGGGGCCTTTATTACCGTTGTGTGCTCGGCCATAAAGCCTCTTTTATTTAGTACCCCCTGTTTTAGCAGGGGGTGAACGTTAACTTATCTCTCAATGGTTGCCGTGTTATTAGTAAATTGGCTGACCATTACTGTCTTTGATACTGGTTTTCCATGCTGCGCGAATTTGTTCTACAACTTCTGTTGGCAATACTGCGTAATCGAGGTTTTTCGCTTCCTGATTACCCTTATCGTAAGCCCAGTTGAAGAAGTTCAGCACTTCTTTTCCTTTTACTGCATCTTTCTGAGTTTGGTGCACTAAAATAAAGGTGGTTGAAGTAATTGGCCATGCATTCTCACCTTTCTGGTTAGTCAGGTCTTGTGCAAAGCTTTTACTCCAATCAATTTTTCTTGCTGCTGCACTAAAGCTATCCGCAGTTGGTGAGATAATTTCACCATCAGCAGTCACCAATTTAGTATAAGCAAGGCTATTTTGTTTTGCGTACGCATATTCAACATATCCGATAGAACCCGGTACACGCTGAACAAAAGCCGCAATGCCATCGTTACCTTTTCCACCTAAACCTGTTGGCCATTTCACAGTAGAACCTGCGCCGACTTCATCTTTCCATGTGCTATTTACTTTTGCTAAGTAGCTAGTGAAAACGAATGAAGTTCCTGAACCATCAGCACGACGGATAACGGCGATATTTTGGTCAGGTAGTTTAACGTTAGGATTGAGCTTAGTGATAGCGGGGTCATTCCATTTTTGGATTTTACCCAAGTAGATATTACCAACAGTTTCACCATCTAAGGTTAATTCACCGGATTTAATGCCTGGGATGTTAACTGCAAGTACAACGCCACCAATAACGGTTGGAAATTGGAACAAGCCATCAGCTTTTAATTTTTCATCTGTTAATGGCGCATCTGAAGCACCAAAATCAACAGTGTTGGCAAGAATTTGTTTTACACCACCAGAGGAACCAATGCCCTGATAGTTAATTTTGTTACCTGTTTCTTTTTGATAGGAATCTGCCCATTTAGCATAAACTGGGGCAGGGAACGTTGCGCCAGCACCAGTCAGCGAGGTCGTTGCCTGTGCAGAAAGAGCGGTCATTGAAAACGCAGCGGCAATGACACTAGTCAGGGTGGTACGCATCAGTTTCATAATCCCTCCTGTGGGATAGGTAGAATAACTTCGACATCTATCAACTTCGGTTTCGGTACGCACAGACAATAGGTCAGTTAGATGACAATTAAATGTCTTAATTGTGACAGTTTTATGACAATGAGAAAAAATGATGAAAAATAGTGAGGAATTGCGGGAAAAAATAATAAATAGAGAAAAATGAGATTAGTAATGATGTTTAATCATCGTCATCTTCACGTTCTTTTAATGGGAAGTTTGCTCTGATTAATAACCCGCCCTTGACGCTATCATCAAGTTCAACATAACCACCATGAGCATCCATAATACGGCGAATAATCGAAAGCCCTAAACCTGCTCCCGTCGTACTTCTTGCTTGTTCACCTTGAACAAAAGGTTGAAATAACCGCTGTCTATCTTCTAATGGAATACCGGGGCCATCGTCTTCTACTTGAAACCATGCAAACTCTTCATTTTTACCGCTAGAAACACTTATCCAACCATTGCCGTAACGAGTCGCATTCACAATCATATTGGCGAGTGCGCGTTTCACCGCGATGGGATTCGCCGTAATATTAATAGGATAAGGATAAAGATGTTCTTCGCTAATTTTGCCAGAGTTAGATTCAGCACAGAGAACTTCTTGTAATAAACAGTTCATGTCGCACAGTTCTAATGACATCTCTTTTCCTGTGCGTATATAGTCTAAAAATCGTCCAATAATGGCGTCACAGTCTTCAATATCTTTATTAATAGAATCAGCAAGATAGCTATCTTCTGAGCTCATCATTTCAGTTGCCAGACGAATTCGTGTTAAAGGTGTTCGCAAATCGTGACTGACACCGGCCATAACTAAGGTTCGATCATTATCTAAAGAGCGAATACCTGATGACATTTGATTAAATGCTCGAATGATCGAACGCATCTCTGATGAACCTGATTCTGGGATAGGGGGAGGAATAACGCCTTTACCAATACGACGAGCTGCATATTCCACTTCGTTTAATGGGCGATTTTGAAAACGGTTATATAACCAGAAAAAGGCAATAACAATAATAATAAAAATAATTGCTTGGCGATAAACTGGCAGTAAGAAATTTTGCCCTAATTCAGTGAGTGGAACCCGGATCCATAAAGAAGGTGAAATATAGGTGTTAATCCATAAAACAGGATATTCCAGTGTGCTCTCAATCCAAATTACGGTTTCACCATTAAGGTATTCAGACATCTGTTGGCTAAGCTCATCATCTTCTTTCGCCCAATGAAGCCCTTCTTTTAATGCTGTTTTTTTATCAAAAAAGGAAATACCTAATTCATTGTAGATTTTATTACGCAGAGCTGGGGAAATTTTAAGCGGAGTGCCATCAACTAAAATGAGCTCCTCGGGGATGAAAGTTCGTATCTCATAAGCTAATACTTTATTAAATTGCTGTAGGCTTGGACCCACAATAAGATGCTGTACAACAAGGTAACTGGCTATCAAACTAAAAAAAAGTAGTGAGATAACCAGAAACAGAGAACGCGTTAGCTTATTGTGTGGTGAAAGCCTCAGCCTTCTCATTGCACGCTGGTTCCATCTGGCACAAATACGTAGCCTAGCCCCCAAACCGTTTGAATATAACGTGGATGAGTTGGATCTTCTTCAATCATGCGGCGTAAACGCGAAATTTGAACGTCGATAGAGCGTTCCATTGCGCTGTATTCACGACCACGAGCTAGGCTCATGAGTTTGTCTCGTGACAGTGGCTCACGAGGGTGAGATACCAACACTTTAAGTACTGCAAACTCACCACTGGTCAGAGGCATATGCTCTTCTTCGTGGAACATTTCACGTGTACCTAAATTCAGCTTAAATTTACCGAAAGAAATAATGGCGTTATCTTGAGATGGTGCGCCGGGTAATTCGTTAGCTTGGCGACGAAGCACCGCACGAATACGAGCAAGTAATTCTCTTGGGTTAAACGGTTTGGATATATAATCATCAGCCCCGATTTCTAGCCCAACAATTCTATCAACCTCTTCCCCTTTAGCAGTAACCATAATAATAGGGATTGGGTTATTTTGGCTGCGCAACCGGCGGCAAATAGATAATCCATCTTCACCTGGAAGCATTAAATCAAGTACGATAAGGTGGATAGATTCGCGAGTTAATAGACGATCCATTTGATCGGCGTTTGCAGCAGTACGGATTTGAAAACCTTGCTCTGTTAAATAGCGCTCTAATAGTGAACGTAAACGCAAATCGTCATCCACGATTAAAACTTTGTAACTTTCTTGCATTTTTTAAGCCCCCGAAGTGCAAATGCTCTTATTAGCGAATTCTATCATTGATAAGAATATTAAACCAAAAACAAAGAATAAACGTTAATGATTTACAGAGAAAACTTGTCTTGCCATTAATTTAAAGACAAAACAACTTTTTATTTATCTTATTCCGAATGATATTTGATAGATAATATGTGGTAGTTAACCTCACCACCCGGTGTTTGAACACTAATTTCGTCATCAACCTTTTTACCAATAAGTGCTCTGGCAACGGGAGAATCAATTGAAATCCACTGTTTTGACGGATCAAACTCGTCAGGCCCTACTAGTCTAAAGGTTTTGACGTTCTCGTCATCATCTTCAAGGGTTACCCAGGCACCAAAATAGACTTTGCCTTCTTGGCGAGGATCTGGGTCAACAATTTTCAGCTCATCAAGACGTTTAGATAAAAAACGAACCCGTCTATCTATTTCACGTAGTCGCTTTTTTCCATAAATATATTCAGCATTTTCTGAACGGTCACCTTGTGCCGCTGCTTCTGAAACGGATTGTGTGACTATCGGGCGCTCTACTTTCCAAAGATATTTTAGCTCTTTGTCTAAAGCATGCCAGCCATCACGGGTAATATAGTTACTTTTTGCCATTACAGATAAAAATTATCATCAACATTGAATTTTATAAAGATACTATAGCGTGAATGATAAAATAATCTGTTATTTTCCTCATAATTGTTGAGGTTGATTTGCAATAAGCAGAATTTTTCTGGTGTTCAGCGTGTATAATAGCCATCTTTTTTAACCACTCCTCTCGGTAGGTAAAATATATTATGAATGAATCATTAAGCCGAATTATTGCTCAAGAGCTGACAGTTAAGCCTCAGCAAGTACTTTCGGCCATTACGTTACTGGATGAAGGGAATACGGTGCCGTTTATTGCCCGTTACCGAAAAGAGGTGACGGAAGGGTTAGATGACACTCAGCTACGTCAATTGGAAACCCGCCTGAGTTACTTACGGGAACTCAATGATCGTCGCCAAACTATTTTAAAATCGATTGAAGAACAGGGTAAATTAACACCAGAATTATTATCTTCAATCAATGAGACCCAAAGTAAAACTGAACTTGAAGATCTCTATCTTCCTTATAAACCTAAAAGACGCACCCGTGGGCAAATCGCGATAGAAAATGGTTTAGAGCCATTAGCCGATTTATTGTGGAATGAACCACAAAACTCGCCAGAAGAAGCGGCTAGCGCTTATATAGATGCAGAGAAAGGGATTAATGATACAAAATCAGCCCTTGATGGTGCGCGTTATATTTTAATGGAACGCTTTGCTGAAGATGCTGGATTATTGGCAAAAGTACGTCAATATTTATGGAAAAATGCACATCTTGTGGCCAAAGTGATTGATGGGAAAGAAGCGGAAGGCGCTAAATTTAGTGATTATTTTGATCATCATGAGCCTATTGCTAATGTACCTTCTCATCGCGCATTAGCTATGTTTCGCGGTCGTAATGAAGGCATTCTTCAATTATCACTTAATCCAGACCCTCAATTTGAAGAAGCGCCAAAAGAGAGCTATGGCGAGCAACTCATTACAGAGCACTTAGGTCTACGTTTAAATAACCAACCTGCTGATAGCTGGCGTAAAGCCGTTGTTAGTTGGACTTGGCGTATTAAAGTATTAATGCATATCGAAACGGAGCTTATGGGGCAGTTGCGTGAAAAGGCAGAAGAAGAAGCAATTAATGTTTTTGCCCGTAATTTAAATGATTTATTAATGGCGGCACCTGCTGGAATGCGCACAACCATGGGACTTGATCCTGGTTTGCGTACTGGGGTAAAAGTTGCGGTGGTTGATAACACCGGTAAACTTATTGCAATTGATACAATTTATCCTCATACAGGACAAACTGATAAAGCAGCGGCAAGTGTTGCAGCACTGTGTATAAAGCATAATGTGGAACTTGTTGCGATAGGAAATGGTACAGCATCTCGTGAAACAGAACGTTTCTTTGCTGAAACAGTAAAACGTTACCCTGAGATAAAAGCGCAAAAAGTGATTGTTAGCGAAGCGGGTGCTTCTGTTTATTCTGCATCTGAACTTGCGGCTAATGAATTTCCTGATTTAGATGTATCAATTCGTGGTGCAGTTTCTATTGCTCGCCGTTTACAAGATCCGTTAGCTGAATTAGTTAAAATTGATCCTAAATCTATTGGTGTGGGTCAATACCAGCATGATGTTAGCCAAACCCTGTTAGCAAGAAAGCTTGATACTGTGGTTGAGGACTGTGTTAATGGCGTTGGTGTTGATTTAAATACGGCATCAGTACCGCTATTAACCAGAGTTGCAGGTCTTAGCCAATCTATTGCACAAAATATTATTAATTGGCGCGATGAAAATGGCCGTTTTGTCGATAGAAAACAGCTATTAAAAGTAGCACGTTTAGGACCAAAAGCGTTTGAACAATGTGCTGGTTTTTTACGTATTCGTGATGGTAAAAATCCGCTTGATGCTTCTACTGTTCACCCAGAAACCTATCCTGTAGTAGAAAATATTCTGCAAGCAACGAATCAAAAAATAGCTGACCTGATGGGAAATAGCACGCTATTAGCACAAGTTAATGCGAGAGATTTTATTACTGAGCAATTTGGTCTTCCGACGATTAATGACATCTTAAAAGAGTTAGCAAAACCAGGCCGCGACCCTCGCCCTGAGTTTAAAACTGCAACTTTTGCAGAGGGTGTTGAAACGATGAATGACCTTGTTAGTGGAATGATCCTTGAAGGAACAGTGACTAACGTCACTAATTTTGGTGCATTTGTGGATATTGGTGTTCACCAAGATGGCTTAGTTCATATTTCATCTTTAGCAGATAGATTTATTGAAGATCCTCATACGGTAGTAAAAACCGGCGATATCGTCAAAGTAAAAGTACTCGAAGTTGATTTAGCGCGTAAGCGTATTGCTTTAACGATGCGTTTAGATGAAGTTGCTGCTGATAGTCATAGCCGTGCTACACCAAGTACAGTAAAAGCAGATAACTCAAAAAGCAAAGGACAAAAGCCAGCGAGAAGTAGTCGTTCATCAATAAATAATACAGGTAGTAATTCAGGCAATAGCGCAATGAGCGATGCATTAGCTGCTGCATTTGGCAAAAAACGCTAATAATGTTTATTATTAATTGCGCGATAATTTTTTTCTGAAATCAAATATAAAGAGAGGAGGAATAATTTATTATTTCTCCTTTTTTATTTTTGTTTTTAAGATTATTGAAAAGAAGAATGAGGCAATGCATGTAGAAAGAATATGAATTATCTTATAAGGATATTCTTACTCTTAATTATTAAAACCAGCGTTAAAATAAAACTGACTTAAGGTATATTTTCAAGATAATAAAGAGTATGATTTTCGCTTTATCCTATATTTATTTGTTATTGTTTTTCTATTCCTTTAGCTATTTCCTCTGTTATACAATGTCATTATATTATTGTTATCTGGCTTATTTAACCTTATAACTTTTAGGGTTATAGCTTTTATGTTAAATAATATTAAAAAACAGAAAGTATCATCGTTATCTATTTTGCTTTTTATACCAATAAATAAAAAGTATGTATTTAGATCTCCACTTCATCTTTACTAGGTCATTAAAATGAAACTAAAACAGTTATCTCTAGGTGTGATTGTCATTTCAGCAACATTACTTGCTGGGTGTGCATCGGAATCATCACGTTCTTTAGAAGTCGCTAAAGTTGCAACTTATAATACAACTTATGCGGGGCCTAAAAGCGCTATTTCAATTGGTAAGTTTGATAACCGTTCAAGTTATATGAATGGTATTTTTTCGGATGGTGTTGA
Organism: Proteus hauseri ATCC 700826; assembly: GCF_001654965.1. Classification (GTDB taxonomy): domain Bacteria; phylum Pseudomonadota; class Gammaproteobacteria; order Enterobacterales; family Enterobacteriaceae; genus Proteus; species Proteus hauseri. The sequence continues at coordinate 44,942 of NZ_LXEV01000003.1, read as the reverse complement.
TCGATTAGGTAATCAATCCAAAACGATTTTAATGACTCATTTACAACAGACTGGCCGCTTTAATGTATTAGATCGCGCTAACTTGTCTGAGTTAAAAGAAGAAGCAGGAATTAAAGGTCAAACCCAACAATTAAAAGGTGCGACTTACGTTATTACGGGTGATGTTACTGAGTTTGGTCGTAAAGAAGTGGGTGACCGTCAATTATTCGGTATTTTAGGTCGTGGAAAAACCCAAGTAGCCTATGCAAAAGTCAATTTAAACGTGGTTAATGTTCACACTTCAGAAGTTGTTTTCTCTTCCCAAGGTGCGGGTGAATATGAGTTATCTAACCGTGAAATCATCGGTTTTGGTGGAACAGCAAGCTATGACTCAACATTAAACGGTAAAGTGCTCGATTTAGCTATCCGTGAAGCAGTAAATAATCTTGTTGCAGGAATTGAAAGTAATGCTTGGCAGCCGTCTAAGTAACGCTTAATTTTATAAGGATATAGAAAATGTCAAAATCATTGATAAGTCTTGCTGTGGGCGTGTTGCTACTAACAGGTTGTACTAGTGCTCCAAAACCACTTTATAACTGGGATAGTTATCAAAGTGTTGTGTATCAGTACTATCAACAAAGTGAAAGCGACCCCCAATCTCAGATTGATGCGTTGAAGAAAAGTATTGAGCTTTCTCGTGCTAAATCATTGGGTATCCCACCGGGATTACATGCACATTTAGGTATGTTATATGGGGCTACAGGTGCATTAGATTTAGCGATGGCAGAGTTTAATGAAGAGAAAACGCTTTACCCTGAATCTGCAGCGTTTATGGATCGCCTGATGAAAAACAAAGGAATGCAAAAATGAGACGCTTGTTAACCTTGATGTGTGTGGTATTTGCTTTTGTATTGACCGGTTGTGCTGAACCCGTGAAAACGGACTACAGTGCATTTAAACAGAGTAAGCCAAAAAGTATTTTAGTTTTATTGCCACAAAATCACACGCCAGAAGTTGATGCTGGGCATAGCTTCCTATCTCAAGTGACTTATCCTTTAGCGGAAGCAGGTTACTACGTTTTCCCTGTTGCGGTTGTAGAAGAGACATTTAAGCACAATGGGTTATCCACAGCCGGTGATATCCAAGCCGTCAGCCCTAATAAGTTACGTGAAATTTTTGGTGCTGATGCCGTGTTATATTTAGATATCACTGAATATGGTACGACTTATCAAATTATTTCTAGTGATACTCGAGTCACTGTTGGCGCTAAATTAGTTGATTTGCGCAATGGTGAATTGCTTTGGAGTGGTACTGCAACGGCTTCAAGTACAGAAAATGATTCTTCATCAAGCAGCTTAGTGGGAATGTTAGTCTCTGCGGTTGTGAATCAAGTCGTGAATACAGTAGCAGATAAAAGCCATCAAATTGCAGGAATAACGAGTGTTCGTTTACTTTCTGCTGGTGGCGCGAATGGCATTTTATACGGGCCACGTTCTCCTAACTATGGTAAAGATGCTAAGTAAATTTTCGTTATAAAAGTATCATTCAAAGGGCCTCGATTATATTATTAAAATAAACGAGGTCTTTTTTATAAGTAAACAATAATTATTCTTATTACTGGTTATTAAATAATAGAGAATTTCTAAAATATCAAAATAAAAGAGAATATTTTTTTGATTTTAAAAATATAAAAGTATAAAAGGAATTAAATAGGCATTGCTATGAAAAGATAAACCATCCTTGGTTGCTTGTCCGTATCCTTCCGTGGTTAATAATCCTTAATCGGGTATAAAAGAGACTGATCAAATAAGAGGTATATAAAAAAGAATAAGATAAGGTATGGGGGATGCTATCTTTCCATGTAATATAGCGACCTTTATTCTTTAAATGATTCTCGAATTTAAATCAAAACACGACTTAACTGGATATTAATCAATGTTTGAATCTAGAGTATGTAATATTATAAATGAGGTAAAGGTATAATTGTTACTATTATTACAATCATCGGATTATGAGAGAATAAAAGAATAATAAAATTAAGATAACGATATAATGAATTAATTTAAATCGTATTTTGAGTAATTTCTTTTTAAAAAGTCGGCGTAAAAATAGTCATAAGAAATTATCTAATTAGAATAAACGACTAACATATTGAATAAACTTAATTTATTAACAAATTTTTTTAAAAAATAAGATTATTTTATTATAATGTGATTTATGTCACATCCAGTGAGTGCGTTGATTAGCATCGCTATAAAAAGAGAGATACCTTTGTTTTTATCAGATCTTTCTTTCATATTCAGCCAATCATTTATTGGTTACACTACTATTTCAGATGTTAATAATATCTGTTTGCTGGTATGACACACCAGCAGTTCACTTTTGGAAGGTAGAGGCATGTCAGAGCAAACAATTATTTGGGATCTTGACCTGATCCATAAGTATAACTATTCAGGTCCTCGCTACACATCATATCCAACAGCACTGGAATTTAATCAACAATACGGTGATGCTGATTTTATTAAAGCGACTCAACGTTATCCTGAGCGCCCGTTATCACTCTATATTCATATTCCTTTCTGCCATAAGCTGTGCTACTTCTGTGGTTGCAATAAAATCATTACTCGGCATAAACATAAAGCAGATGAATATCTTGATGTGCTAGAAAAAGAAATAATTAATAGAGCAACTTATTTTCAAGATAGATGTGTAACCCAAATGCATTGGGGTGGTGGAACGCCTACATTCCTTGATAAAAAACAGATCAGCCGATTAGTTGCTTTATTACGTAAGTATTTTCATTTTGTAGAAGATGCTGAGCTTTCGATAGAAATAGATCCACGTGAGATTGAATTAGATGTTATCGATCATTTACGTAATGAAGGTTTCAATCGCTTAAGCATGGGTGTGCAAGATTTCAATAAAGAAGTACAGCAAAAAGTTAATCGTGAACAAGACGAAGCTTTTATTTTTTCGCTTATTGAACGAGCTCGCGAAGTTGGATTTCATTCAACCAGTATCGATTTAATTTATGGTTTACCAAAGCAAACTAAAGAGAGTTTCGCTTTTACACTAAAACGCGTTATTGAGTTATCGCCAGACCGTTTAAGTGTGTTCAATTATGCACACCTACCCAATTTATTTGCAGCCCAACGAAAAATAAAAGATGAAGACCTTCCTTTAGCAGAAGAAAAACTCGATATTTTGCAAGAAACTATTTCAACATTGACGACAAATGGCTATCAATTTATCGGGATGGATCACTTTGCTAAACCTGATGATGAACTGGCTATTGCTCAACGTAACGGTATTTTACATCGAAATTTTCAAGGGTATACCACTCATGAAGAGTGCGATTTATTAGGTATGGGTGTTTCCGCGATTAGTATGTTAGGCGATAACTATGCGCAGAATGAAAAAGTTCTAAAGGACTATTATGCGCGTGTGAATAATGAAGGAAATGCCTTATGGCGTGGACTTTCTTTAACTAACGATGATTGTATTCGCCGTGATGTTATTAAAACACTTATTTGTAATTTTAGTCTCCATTTTATGGAGATTGAAAAATCTTATAATATTGTTTTCAAAGATTATTTTAAAGAAGATTTAGAATTGCTTGTACCAATGGAAAACGATGGTTTAATCGAAATTACAAATAGTCATATTCAAGTTACGCCAAGAGGACGTTTACTGATTCGCAATATTTGTATGTGCTTTGATACTTATTTGCGTAATCAAATGCGTCAGCGTCAATTTTCGCGCGTGATCTAATTCATTAAGGTATGGAGGGTTAATAATCCTCTATACCCAATTCTTTAAGTTTGCGTGTTAGCGTATTTCTACCCCAACCTAACAGCCGCGCTGCGTCTTGTTTATGGCCTTGTGTATAAGCAAGGGCGCTTAATAATAGCGTGCGTTCAAATTGTGGCAGTGCATCATTAAGAATATTTTCTTTGCCTTCACCTAAAGCTTCATCTGCCCATAAAGAGAGATGCTGCGACCAATGTTGAGATGTAAGCCGATTAATATTTTTTGCTTTCTCATCTGCTAAACGGATCTCAGACGGTAAATCTTGTGGCATGATTTCTTGGCTTGCAGTCATAACCGTCAGCCAACGACACACATTTTCGAGTTGTCTTACGTTTCCAGACCAAACGTATTCCATCATGGTTTTTAAGCTTTGTTCATGCAGAGATTTGGTTTCAACACCCAGCTCTTTTGCCGTTTTTTGCAGAAAGTAGCGCGCTAAACTAGGAATATCTTCTGTTCTATCGCGAAGAGGTGGTAATTGGATACGAATCACATTTAGGCGATGGTAGAGATCTTCACGAAAATCGCCTTCATTCACTCGTTTTTCTAAATCCTGATGGGTTGCTGCAATAATTCGGACATCCACTTTAACAGGGGCATAGCCTCCAACTCGATAAAATTGCCCTTCAGCCAATACGCGTAATAAACGAGTTTGGATATCTAATGGCATATCACCAATTTCATCCAGAAAAAGAGAACCACCATTGGCTTGTTCAAAACGGCCTTGGCGTACTTGAGAAGCACCAGTAAACGCACCTTTTTCATGACCAAAGAGTTCAGATTCAATTAAATCTTTGGGGATCGCTGCCATATTTAGGGCAATAAAAGGAGCCAAAGCACGAGGGCTATGACGATGCAGTGCGTGAGCAACAAGCTCTTTACCTGTACCCGATTCTCCATTAATTAGCACACTAATAGATGAGCGAGAAAGTCGACCGATAATACGATAAACTTCTTGCATTGCAGGGGCTTCGCCAATCATATCAGAAACAGATTGAAGTATATTTTCAGCATTATTCGGCTGCTTTTGCTCTCGATAGTGTGTGATTGCTCTCTCTATTAGTGCAAGCGTTTCATCGATATCAAAAGGTTTTGGTAAGTAATCAAAAGCACCTTGTTGATAAGCATTCACTGCGGCATCAAGATCAGAATGTGCAGTCATAATAATAACGGGCAGTGTAGGATATTGTTCTTTTATTATTTTAAGTAGAGATAAACCATCCATATCAGGCATACGAATGTCTGATAATAATACATCAGGCTGTTCGCTATTTAGCGCCTTGAGTACATCGTTAGCATGTTCAAAAGCACGACATAACATACCTTCTCGTGTAATTGCGCGTTCAAGAACCCAGCGAATTGAGCTGTCATCATCAACAACCCATACATTTCCTTTTTGCATTGGTTATCTCCTATTTTATTGGCAGGTAAATAGAAAATTCGGTATTACCCGGCCAACTAGTAAATTCAATTTTACCTGCGTGCTGATCAACTAAATTACGAGCGATAGATAATCCTAAGCCATTTCCGTCTTCTCTTCCGCTTACCATTGGATAGAAAAGGGTATCTTGTAAATGTGGGGGAATACCGCTTCCGGTATCTATCACATCGATGCGTGCAACAAGTCTGTGACGCTCACCATGTAGCGTGATTTGAAACGCGGTGCGAGTACGTAAAATTATCGTCCCGCCTGTTTTTTCAACCGCTTGTAAGGCATTACGCGTAATATTGAGTAGGACTTGTTCTATTTGATCCGGGTAATGAGAAAGTTCAGGTAAGCTTGGGTCGTAATCTTTTAATAATGTGACATTTTCTGGGCATTCCAATGAAATTAATTGGGCTACACGCTCAACAACATGATGAATGCTTTGATGTGTTTTTTTACCAGGGTGCTGAGGGCCTAACAGTCTATCAACCAGTGTACGCAAACGGTCTGCTTGTTCGATAATGACTTGTGTATATTCCGTCAGCGCGGGATCAGGTAACGATTTTGCCAGTAATTGTGCGGCACCTCGCAATCCCCCTAGCGGGTTTTTAATTTCATGTGCCAGTCCCCGAACCAATTCCCTTGCAGCTATTTGCTGGGCTTGTTGGATCTGCTCTTGGCTTAACCGACGTTGACTATCCATAGGCGCCAGTTCCAGCAAAATATGTTGCTCGGAAATAGGTTGGGCACTGAGCGACATAGTGTGTGATTGGTTATGAATAACCAAAATCACTTCGTTATCAGTGAAACTTTGTCCGTTTGCTAAGGTTTCTTGCATAAGTTCAGCATCAAATGAATGATAACTAAACAAATCGGTAAAAGGTGTTTCAAATAATTTGCGACGGCTTTGTGCCAAAACTTGTAACGCAGCGTGGTTTGCATAACAAATAATGAATTCTTGATTGATAACCAGCACTGAATGGATTAAAGAGTCTAAAATCAGTGTGTTATCAGGTAAGTTTGCCGTTTCCATATTGAATACCCCATTGCACCATTTTAGTGCATCTTACCTTTTTTTTTATAAATGAACAGATGCGTAAGCGAACTGACCGACTCCTTAAGTGGGAGAAAAGTGCCCATCCGAAGATGGGCAAAATAGCTTCACGGCAACAAAAAATCATTATCTACAGCAATGCATTAAATGTAATGCAAAAAAGTTTAAGCGCTGTAATACATTTCAAATTCAAGAGGATGTGGTGCCATACGAACACGCTGAACGTCAGTACGTAAAAGCGCTAAATAGGCATCAATTGAGTCATTAGTGAATACACCACCATGAGTTAAGAATTCACGGTCTGCATCTAATGCATTCAGTGCTTCTTCTAATGAACCCGCTACTGTTGGGATCTCTTTTGCTTCTTCTGGCGGTAAGTCATAGAGGTTTTTATCCATAGCATCACCTGGGTGAATTTTATTGGTAATGCCATCAAGACCGGCCATTAACTGAGCAGCAAAAGCAAGATAAGGGTTCGCGAGTGGATCTGGGAAACGTACTTCAATACGACGCGCTTTCATGCTGGCAACAACTGGGATACGAATAGACGCTGAGCGGTTACGTGCAGAGTAAGCCAGCATAACAGGCGCTTCAAAACCCGGAACTAAGCGTTTGTATGAGTTGGTTGTCGGGTTGGTAAACGCATTTAATGCGCGAGCATGTTTGATAATGCCGCCAATGTAGTACAGCGCCATTTCAGATAATCCGCCGTATTTGTCACCCGCAAATAGATTGGTTCCATTTTTAGACAGTGACATATGGCAGTGCATACCTGAACCGTTATCACCCACGAGTGGTTTTGGCATAAAGGTCGCCGTTTTGCCAAATACGTGAGCAACGTTTTGTACTACGTATTTATAAATTTGGGTTTCATCTGCTTTTTTGGTCATGGTATTAAAACGTGTTGCGACTTCGTTTTGACCTGCCGTTGCGACTTCGTGGTGATGAGCTTCAACCACTAATCCCATCTCTTCCATAATGTTACACATGGTAGAGCGAATATCTTGAGATGAATCAACGGGTGGTAATGGGAAATAACCCCCTTTTACCATAGGACGATGGCCTTTGTTACCATCTTCATATTTGGTATTAGTGTTCCATGCTGCTTCAATGTCATTGATAGCGTATGACGCGCCTGAAATATCATTTTTAAAACGAATATCATCAAATAAGAAGAATTCAGGTTCTGGCCCAAATAAAACAGTGTCGGCGATACCGCTTGATTTTAGGTAATCTTCAGCTCGTTTTGAGATTGAACGAGGGTCGCGATCATAACCTTGCATTGTGCCTGGTTCTAATACATCACAACGAATAATCAGTGTTGGATCTTGAAAAAATGGGTCAAGCATTGCTGTAGAAGCATCAGGCATCAGTACCATGTCTGATTCGTTAATGCCTTTCCAACCGCCAATAGAAGATCCATCGAACATTTTTCCTTCTTCAAAGAAATCATCGTTAACCTGATGGGCAGGAATAGTCAGATGTTGTTCTTTGCCGCGGGTATCAGTAAAACGTAAGTCAATATATCTAACTTTATGTTCTTCAATCATGGATAATACATGTTCAAGGGACATATAAACTCTCCTGGCGAGTGGTTTTATTTAGTGCAGTGGCCTTACACATTTTTTGGTGAATTTTTTGCTCACCAAAATACTATTGCGAAAACCATGCCAACTTATATAAAAAGGGATATATACTGTATTCATGAAGTTTAGTGTAGAATACCTCATGTGATTTTTTAATTATTGCACAATACTGGTGCAAATTAAGCCTAATTGAGTGCACTATTTTGGTGCAATCATGTAATGCCACTAAATTCTGAGGCGTGAAAAGGATCACAATTCAATTAATTGCATATTGTTAAGCAATCATTATTGTGATCTTGTTTAGTCTCTCGTCTAAAGCGTGTACAATAACGCGCTTATTTCTACAATGCCTGAGGCAAATTTTGTGATCGAAAACTTGCGTAATATCGCCATCATCGCCCACGTTGACCATGGTAAAACTACTATCGTCGATAAATTACTACAGCAGTCCGGTACGTTCGGTGAACGTGAGACGCTGGCTGAGCGCGTGATGGATTCAAATGATCTCGAAAGAGAGCGCGGAATTACTATTCTTGCGAAAAATACAGCGATTAAATGGAATGACTATCGTATCAATATCGTAGATACCCCAGGACACGCCGATTTCGGTGGTGAGGTAGAACGTGTTATGTCTATGGTAGACTGCGTTCTATTGCTGGTTGACGCGATGGATGGCCCAATGCCACAAACTCGTTTTGTGACACAAAAAGCGTTTGCTAACAACTTAAAACCTATTGTTGTTATCAATAAAGTTGACCGCCCTGGTGCGCGTCCAGACTGGGTTGTTGATCAGGTATTTGACCTGTTCGTTAACCTTGGTGCGACCGACGAACAACTTGATTTCCCTATCATTTATGCATCTGCATTAAATGGTATTGCGGGAACAGATTATAATGACATGGCTGAAGATATGACTCCGTTATATGAAGCTATTGTCAAATATGTAGAGCCACCGAAAGTGGATCTGGATGGTACATTCCAGATGCAAATTTCTCAGTTGGACTACAACAACTATATGGGCGTTATCGGTATCGGCCGTATTAAGCGTGGTAAGGTTAAACCTAACCAACAAGTCACTATCATTGATAGTGAAGGTAAAACCCGTAACGGTAAAGTCGGTAAAGTGTTAGGTCATCTTGGCTTAGAGCGTATCGAAGTTGAAGTTGCTGAAGCAGGCGATATCATCGCAATTACTGGTTTAGGTGAACTGAATATTTCAGATACTATTTGTGAAACAGGTGCTGTTGAAGCGCTGCCTGCATTAGCCGTTGATGAACCAACAGTTAGCATGTATTTCTGTGTTAACACCTCACCTTTCTGTGGTCGTGAAGGTAAATTCGTAACTTCTCGTCAGATTTTAGATCGTCTGAAGAAAGAGTTAGTTCATAACGTTGCACTACGCGTAGAAGAAACTGAAGATCCAGATGCATTCCGTGTATCAGGTCGTGGTGAGCTTCACCTGTCAGTTCTGATTGAAAATATGCGTCGTGAAGGTTTCGAATTAGGTGTATCTCGCCCTAAAGTTATTTTCCGTGATATCGACGGTCGTAAACAAGAGCCTTTTGAACAAGTTACTATCGACATTGAAGAACAGCACCAAGGTGATGTGATGCAAGCGATGGGTGAACGTAAAGGCGAAATGCGTGATATGCAACCAGATGGTAAAGGTCGTGTACGTTTAGACTACATTATCCCTAGCCGTGGTCTGATTGGTTTCCGTACTGAATTTATGACGATGACATCAGGTACTGGTTTACTGTATGCAACATTCAGTCATTATGATGATGTTCGTCCAGGTGAAATTGGTCGCCGTAATAATGGTGTTATGATCTCTAATGGTCAAGGTAAAGCCGTTGCTTACGCTCTGTATAGCTTACAAGATCGTGGTAAATTATTTGTTACTCATGGTGCCGAAGTTTATGAAGGCCAAGTCATTGGTATTCATACTCGTTCTAATGACTTAACAGTAAACTGCTTAACAGGTAAGAAACTGACCAATATGCGTGCTTCTGGTACGGATGAGGCGACAACGCTGACTCCGCACCTGAAACAAACATTAGAGCAAGCGTTAGAATTTATTGATGACGATGAGTTAGTTGAAGTTACTCCGCAGTCTATCCGTCTGCGTAAACGTTATCTGTCTGAAAATGATCGTCGTCGCGCTTACCGTAGCAAAGACTAATTGATTGTTTTAGACAACATAATTCTTAGGGCGCGTTAGCGCCCTGAGTTCTTTATGTGATAAGACGAATGCGGTGGAAAATAATCACCACCGCATAAGTTTTCTTATATATTGTTCTTTCTCTATATATTGTTCTTTTCCTACTTTTTATCTCTTTTTCGTCTCTTCCTTTTTATTGCCAATTTATTTTCTTTTATTAACTTTTAACTTAAGTGTTATTTTATCGCTGTCTATTATCAGTGATGGAGAACAACATTTATTTTGAAATAATTGTGCATCTCATATTGTTTTTCCTATATCACTGTTCTGGTTTTATGTTTTACAAAAAAATTAAGAGCGATTCTTGTACTTTTTTATTGTTTAAGCCTGTTCAGTAAGATGATTTATGATTAAAGTAAAACGAGTTTTCTACAATGGAGAGGATTTATGCTTTATATCTTTGATATGGGTAATGTGATTATTGATATCGATTTTAATCGGGTATTCGCGGTATGGGGTAAGCTCAGTGGTGTTCCATTAGCAAACATAAAAAGTAATTTTACTGCGGGAGAAACCTTTAAATTACACGAACGCGGCAATATTACCGATATAGAATTTGCTGAAGCAATTAGTTCAGAATTAGGTATTAGCTTAAGCTTTGAACAATTTGCTGAGGGATGGCACGCCATTTTTGTTGCACTACGCCCAGAAGTTATTGATATAATGAATAAATTAAGAGAGCAAGGACATCGGGTTGTAGTACTATCAAATACTAATCGATTACATCAAGACTACTGGCCTCAACATTATCCTGAAATTGCAGCCTCTGCTGATTTCCTTTATTTATCTCAAGATCTTGGCATGAGAAAACCTGATCCTGAAATTTACAAATACGTTTTACAATCTGAAGACGTTGACGCTCAAGATGCCGTTTTCTTTGATGATATAAAAGAAAATGTTGATGCGGCAATCGCTGTAGGGATGAAAGGCGTACATGTCATTGATAAACACACAGTAGTAGACTACTTCAAAGATCATGATTTTACCCTTTCGGTGGAAGAATAATGATATCGTAAGGATAACAATAGATTGAAATTGTTATCCTTTTTTATTGGTTTATTTTTTCATGTATTTATCAGGAAGAGAGCATGATTGCGTTAATTCAGCGAGTCACACAAGCAAAAGTAGATATTGGCGGTGAAACCGTCGGGGCGATTAATCAAGGTTTGTTAGTTTTATTGGGTGTTGAAAAAGAAGACAACGAGCAAAAAGCGAAAAGATTATGTGAGAAAGTGTGTGGCTACCGTATATTCAGTGACGAAAATGACAAAATGAATCTGAATGTACAGCAAGCAGGCGGCGGCTTATTGGTTGTCTCTCAATTTACCCTTGCGGCAGAAACACAAAAAGGTATGCGTCCCGGTTTTTCTAATGGAGCCCCTCCTGAATTAGCTGAAAAGCTTTATCATTATTTTATTAAACAGTGTCAGCAACAAGGTTTAGAAACACAAACAGGGCAATTTGCTGCGGATATGCAAATTACTCTAACAAATGATGGCCCCGTGACATTCTGGCTACAGGTTTAATTTTAACGACAGTCATGTGAGAAGGAGCACAGATATGTACCATTTACGAACCCCAAAAACAGAGGCTGAATTCGCAGCCTATTACTCTTTTCGCTGGGAAATGCTTCGTAAACCATTACATCAGCCTGAAGGCTCCGAAAAAGATGGCTATGACACCATTGCGCATCACCAAATGGTTGTTGATGAAGAGGGGCAACCTGTTGCGATAGGGCGACTTTATATTAATGCTGATAATGAAGGTGCTATTCGTTTTATGGCAGTACGAACGGATGCACAAGGCAAAGGATTAGGCACGCTTGTTGCTATGGCATTGGAGTCTTTAGCACGACAAGAAGGCGTAAAACGGATTGTATGTAGTGCACGAGAAGAATCTGTCAGTTTTTTTCAAAAGTTAGGGTATGAGAATTGTGGATTAGTGACTGGGCCACAGACAACGCCCATTAAACATTACTTTATGAAAAAAAGTATTGAGTCTTTAGATGATATTTTACACCGGCCAGATTGGTGTGCTGAATTACAAAAACAGTGGCATCAGCATATTCCATTAAGTGAAAAAATGGGATTACGTATTACGCAATACACAGGAACCCGTTTTTACACCACCATTCCTGAGGCTGGAAATCAAAACCCGCACCATACTATTTTTGCTGGAAGCCAATTTTCTTTAGCAACCTTAACAGGCTGGGGACTTATTTGGTTATTGATGCAAGAACATAAACTTCAAGGCGATATTGTGCTGGTGGATGCGCATATTCGTTATCGAAAACCAGTCTCTGGGCGTCCTGCGGCTATTGCAGATATGGAAAACTTAAGCGGTGATTTAGGGCGATTAGCAAAAGGCAGTAAAGCGAGAATTAAGTTGGATGTTGATATTTGTGGTGATGAAGGTGTTGGCGCGGTATTTAGTGGTACTTATCTTGTTTTGCCGTCATTAAATAAGCAGTGCTAGTCATATCACACATTAATGAATTGAAATTAAATTACTTTTTTATCTATTAACCTCCTTTTTTTACTCTTAAAGTATGGATATAAAAAATCTATGCTTTAATGCTTATCTTATAGAGTTTCTATCGCTATCCAATTGATGTATATTTCGCAGTTTACGGAGGGAAGCATGGACACCAATTTATCTACTCGTCTTAATAAATATATCAGTGAAAGTGGGATTTGCTCTCGGCGCGAGGCTGATCGCTATATTGAGCAAGGGCTTGTTGTGATTAATGGCAAACGCGCCAGTATTGGCGATCAAGTTTTTGCTGGCGATGAAGTCAAAGTTAATGGTCGATTGATTGAGGCAGAGAATAACTCTGAATTAGTTTTAATCGCACTAAATAAGCCTGTTGGTATTGTGAGTACCACTGATGATGGCGAGAAAGATAATATTGTTGATTATGTAAACCACAGTACTCGAGTGTTTCCTATCGGTCGCTTAGATAAAGATTCTCAAGGTCTTATTTTTCTGACTAACCACGGAGATTTAGTAAATAAAATCTTACGTGCAGGGAATGATCACGAGAAAGAGTACCTTGTCACGGTTAATAAACCAATCACTGATGAGTTTATTCATGGAATGGCTGCCGGCGTTCCGATAATGGGGCAAAAAACCAAAAAGTGTAAAGTAAAAAAAGAAGCACCAATGGTGTTTCGTATTACTTTAGTACAAGGTTTAAATCGCCAAATTCGTCGGATGTGTGAATATTTTGGTTATGAGGTGACTAAACTAGAACGCATTCGAATTATGAATGTAAGTTTGTCTGGGTTGCCTGTTGGTGAATGGCGTGACTTAACGGATGATGAGTTAATTACGTTATTTGATGCTATTGAAAAATCGAGCTCTGAAGCGCCAAAAGCGAAACAAAATAAACCTAAAAAACAGCTCAGTAATGCTAAAGCATTAGGGATCCATATTCCTCAAACTAAAGTGAAAGAGACAGAAAATAATTCTCGTAAACGTTTTGTTCAGCCTGGCCGTAAAAAGAAAAAACGTTAGTTGCAGTCGCTCATTTTTTATTGAGAATAAAAAACACCTTATTAGGTGTTTTTTTGTTTGAGCGTCGTTATAAAAATATTAATTAGTCTAAATCAAGTTCATCAAGTTTCTTTTGGCGGCGTTCAAGTACAATAGCTGCAAGTTCTGCATCCATCACGCGGCTAATCAGAGAATCATAATCTTGTTTAGAAAGGCAATAAAACAGAGGGGTTTTATCCGTATCGCAAACTTCAACGGTGCTGTTTTCTTCAAGCGCAGTTAAAGGAGAGTGTTGGAACTTGGTCAAAGATATTTTTTGTGGGGAAAAATCGTCGTCAGACATGAAAACTCCGCAATAAGAAAACAGGGAAGATAATGCATTGTAACGCTTTTTATTAAGGGAGCAATCCGTGCTCCCCCTGAAAATAGAGATTATAAGTTATTAATTATTTCACCATTTTTCATGGTCGCATTGATGATTTGTTGCTCGTCTTTTTTACCCAGTAATGAGCCATTTAATGTAGGGGTAATCGTCTTAGCGCGTAAATCTCCGCTCAATTTTAATGTGAATTGGCCTTTTTCATTTAATGGTGCTGTTTTCCATCCCATTTCATTGGGGATAGATAAGGGTACGTTTAACCCATTCGCTATTAATGAAAAGGTTCTTTGGTTATTCGATTGTACTAATGCGGCTGACCCTCGAACTATACCTTCATCAATAAATGCGGAAAATTGTTCTGCGATTGCATTATCTTGCAAAGTAGCAATTTTTAAATCTGGGCGGCGCAACTCAATACGGTTTAGTGTTCCGCTATCCGCATTTAATATGGCAGAGCCCTGCCATAATCCCCATTCGCCTTCTTTTGCAACTGTTAGATTTTGCAGTTTTCCCGTTAATCCAGTGAATTGGAATGGAAAGCTTGGGCTAATATCAATGAGTATGGATTGATTAATAGAGAGCTGCTCAATATTGATATTTTGAATATCGCTATTGAGAGGAGATGCAAAAGTAGATAACCAATTTTCAGGCAGTGTATATAAAATACCCGAAAGTGTACCGTCTTGAATGGTTAAGGTTTTATTATTTTGATCCCAACTGCCTGCTAATTTAATCAATCCTTTTTCATAGCGTAGGCTTAATAAATCGAGATTAAGTCGATTATTTTGTTGGTTCATTTTAGTAATGACATCAGTAAAATGTTGATTGTCTATCACTACATCATTGGTGTTAAATTCACCCGAAGTAAAAGAAACCTTTTTATCAATATTTAATTGAGCAAATTTCCCATCAAACCCACTCACAGCCCACTGTTTACCTTCTGCTGTAAAATCGATGATATTTAATAGTCTTATATTAATCGGTGGGTATTGGTTAAATGAGTGGATTAACTCCTCTAAGGTTTGAGGTGACTGCCAACGTATGCCGTTTAAATATACTTCGTTTAATTTCCAGTGGTTATCTTGATATCGCCCCGTTAACGATAAGGTACCATTTAGTAATTTTGTACCTAATTTCTCAATGTTAATATCATTAGGTTTATATTCGCCTGAAATAATAAAATTACTGAAATTGTTATTATTTATGGTTCCTTCTGCTATTGAAAACTGAAAATGCCCAGAACCCAGTGTATCTGTTGATGTTGGTTTCCAAGGTGCTATTCCACCTGTTATTTTTTCAGCAGTAAAAGACAACTCTGATTTAACGCGACTTAATGCCATATTTTTAAATTGTAAAATATCAGCACTTAAAGGGATAGCGAGTGTTGTTTCAGCTAAAACAATATTGCCGTTTTCTAAGGTGATTTTTTGTAGATGAGAAGGTGTGGTAAAAAACTGCCAGTTAAATTTTATTTGCGCTGATTTTGCAGAAACTATGGTTTTATTTTGTTTAGGATTGATAGAGAAATCGTGTACAACGATCTGTTCTGGCTGAGTAAAATTATGCTCTACACCCGAAAAACGCACATCATAATCGCTATATTCGGTTAACCATTCGCTGGTTTTTTGCGCGCCCCATTGGGTTTGAATAAAGGCATAAATTATAATAATAAATAAAATGACGATAAGTATCAGAGATACCAAACTTTTTATCAGCCAGCGCATTGTATTTCTCCTGTTTACCACCCTCCAAAAGATTATACATTTATGCCTGAAAACTGAGCTATGCTCAAGTATTCACCGGATTAAAGCTTAATTATTTTTAACCTCCATAGCAATTGCTGCTATTTTTTTTTGTAATGAAATAAATTGCTCAGATCTTTTCTCTATGGTGTTGTCATCATCTTTTGCTTCTGGTGTCGGAGGTTTAATATTTATAAAATCGTCAGCTATCTCTTTCATTCCTTTTTTAGCAAGTTGAATATATTCCGTTTGGTCGAGTGAATTTTTATCTGCATTATTAATGTAGTTAATTAGTTGGGTAAGGAGTTCATTGGGCTCAGAATCACCTGAGTGATAAATATTATAGAGGTTAACTTGAATTTTGGATTGCGTTAGCAAATATGCAAAAGCGTAATTTACATAGTTCGCATTATCTTTTTTTGAATTATCGTTAAGATCCGTATTTTTAATAAAGGTAACAACATCTTTTACCATCATTGTTAAATTAAACTCTGCCACGGTCTTATTTTCTAAAGAGGTAAATTTGTGGTTAGAATTAAACAGGGCTAAAAACTCATCTTTTATGCGAATAAAAAATTTCCGTAAACTGGTAATTTCATATTGCGATGTTGATGAATGTGTTTTCAAAAAACGAAGTGATGGACTGTTTGAAATACCACTATGAATAGGCATATTTTTCTCGACTATGATATTGATAGCTAAGAAATAATAAATATAAAAAGGAAAATCTTTCAGAAAAAATACAAGTGCTTGAGATCTAAAAACGTAGTTCCTATTTATTATAAAGAAACTACGTTTTGTATTTAGATCAAATATAATTGGTATCAATAAGATTATTTTTCTTGTGGAAAAATCAGGTTAAGAATAATTGCAGTTAATCCCCCAGCTGCAATACCCGATGATAATAAAGTTTTTAACCAATCAGGTGCAAATTGCAATATTTGAGGTTGTTGTGAAACCCCTAAGCCTATCGCTAATGAAATAGCGAGGATCATGACAGCTCGGCGATTTAGCGCCTCTTTAGAGACAATTCGTACACCGGATGCGGCGATAGTACCAAACATCACCAGTGTTGCACCACCTAATACGGGTTCTGGAATTTTCTGCACAAATTCTGCAACTGAAGGAAATAGGCCAAGAAGGATAAGTAGTGCTGCAACAAAATAACCCACATAACGGCTGGCGACACCGGTTAATTGAATCACACCATTGTTTTGACCAAAACACGAATTTGGAAAGGTATTGAAAAAAGCCGATACCATAGAATTTATACCATTGGCTAACACACCACCTTTAATTCGTTTCATATATACAGGGCCACTAACAGGTTGCTCTGATACATCTGAGGTCGCGGTAATATCGCCGATGGTTTCAAGGGATGTGATCATAAAGACTAGCATCAGTGGAACCAGCAAATGCCAATCAAATGATAATCCATAATAAAATGGCTCAGGAATGGTAATAAATGGTGTTTCTTGATGCTCTGGCGGTGTCGGCAGCATATCTAATACCCATGCAAGAAGGTAACCTACAGCCATTGCGATAACTAACGACGCGACGCGTAAATAAGGATTTTTTTGACGGTTAAGAAGAATAATGACAGCAAGTACGGAACCGGCCAGTAATAAATTTTCTGGTGAACCAAAGGTATTATTTTCAATAGCCGCATAACCTCCACCAATGGATGTTAAACCGACTTGAATTAAAGAAAGTCCGATAATCATCACTACAATGCCAGAAACTAAAGGGGTGATAATCCGTCTTGCTAGATGCAGTACACGAGAAAGAACTATTTCGGTCAGCGATGCTACCATTAAGGTACCAAAGAGTGCGGCCATCATCGTTGGGGTATCAGCACCCCCATTTTTCAGCGCTAACCCACCCATAATTAAGGGGGCGACAAAATTAAAACTCGTACCTTGAATAGAAAGTAAGCCTGAGCCCACCGGCCCCCAAGCACGAATTTGGATCAGTGACGCAATACCTGATGCAAATAACGACATACTGATAATGCGCTGAGTATCGTGAGCCGGCAGCCCTAAAGCTTGGCAAATTAAAATTGCAGGTGTAATAACAGCGACAAACATCGCTAATAAATGTTGCCCTGCGGCAAAAAGAGTTTGGGGTAATGGCGGCTTTTCTTCAAGAGCAAAAAGGAGCTCGCTATTTGCTTTACTGGCAAGATCACTACTTTGTGGCAATTTTTGATTTTCTGAAGTAACCATGATGTGAATTTCTTATCCGACAAAAAACGTATTTTAATGATCTCCGCCACAAAAGCAATCGTTTGCGCAAGATTAATGTTATTAAAATGCATAAGAGAGGCTCACATTTTTATATGTTTTAACTTGTGTTTGTCGCGGATTTTTTTTCTAATCGGGGTTACCTGCTTTTGGCGTTGTTTATGGATGAACGTAGCGTCGTAGTATTTTTATATAAAATTAACAAATAAGACGGGGTACATAAATGTATCATCTCGATGTTTATGGCACGCTAGTCGCGGCCACTTTGGTTCTATTGCTCGGACGTAAGTTAGTGAAATCTGTTCCTTTTTTAGAACGATATACGATCCCAGAACCCGTTGCAGGTGGATTACTTGTTGCAGTTCTTTTATTAGCTTTTAAATCATTGATGGATTGGGAGGTCAGTTTTGATCTCTCATTAAAAGATCCATTAATGCTCGCTTTTTTTGCAACCATTGGTTTGAACGCAAACCTTTCAAGCTTAAAAGCGGGAGGAAAAGCACTTTTTGTTTTTGTTTTTGTTGTTGTTGGGTTACTGCTTGTCCAAAACACGGTGGGTATTGCACTGGCAAAAATGTTAGGTCTTGATCCTTTAATGGGATTACTTGCTGGTTCGATAACGTTATCTGGTGGGCACGGTACAGGTGCTGCTTGGGGTAAAACCTTTGTTGAAAGCTATGGTTTTAAGAGTGCTTCAGAAGTCGCAATGGCGTGTGCAACATTTGGATTGGTTTTAGGGGGACTCATAGGTGGCCCTGTTGCTCGTTATCTTATCCGCAATATTCCTACTCCAGGATTGGGTGCTGATGATCACGAAATGCCAACAGCATTTGAAAAGCCAACAACAGGTAGAATGATAACCTCAATGGTATTGCTAGAAACCATTGCGATGATTGCTATCTGTTTAATGGCGGGAACCTTCTTATCGCAATTACTTGAAGGCACCGCATTCTCACTACCCACGTTTGTCTGTGTTCTTTTTATTGGTGTGATTTTAAGTAACAGTTTATCAATGCTTGGTTTTTATCGTGTATTTGATAGGGCGGTTTCTGTTTTAGGTAACGTTAGTTTATCGCTCTTTTTAGCGATGGCATTAATGAGCTTAAAACTATGGGAGCTGGCATCCTTGGCACTACCTATGATTGTGATCTTAGGTGTGCAGGCGGGTGTGATGGCTCTATACGCTATTTTTGTCACCTTCCGTGTTATGGGTAAAAACTACGATGCTGCCATTTTAGCTGCGGGTCACTGTGGTTTTGGCTTAGGTGCAACACCAACCGCTATCGCTAATATGCAAGCGGTCACAGATCGTTTTGGACCTTCACATCTCGCGTTCTTAGTGGTTCCAATGGTTGGAGCATTCTTTATTGATATAGTGAATGCGATAGTGATAAAGCTTTATTTACTTTTACCATTCTTCCCTACTATTGCTGGGTAAGTTATTTCGTTATAAATTCTTTGTAAATTGATCAATGCCACAGATTATTCTGTGGCATTTTCTGTTGTAATATTCTGTGTTTTATAGATAAAGATACTAATATCTCATGTTATTTATCATATTGAGATATTGAGAGATAATTTCAGAAATATTGCCTTGATATATAAGCAAGATGAGCTGACATAGGATAAATAATCGCTGTTAGCGCCTTAAAGCAATGCTACAGCGATTAATTATGAATAACCTAAGCTTGGCTATACTGTGTCTTTGCAGGTAGCCAGCGTTCGATGAGGGCTTGCGAGTGCTTAGGATAATGTTGATGTAAATAACGCGCAATTCGTTGTACTTCAGGAATTAGTCCTTGGTCGCGTAATAGGTCGGCGACTTTAAATTCGGCATTTCCGGTTTGTCTTGTTCCTAATAGCTCCCCTGGCCCACGAATTTCAAGATCTTTTTGCGCGATAACAAAGCCATCGTTACTATCTCTTAAAACCTGTAAACGCAATCGCGCTGTCTGTGTTAATGGTGTTTTATAGAGCAGCACGCAATGTGATGCGATAGCTCCTCGACCCACTCGACCGCGTAATTGGTGTAATTGCGCTAATCCTAATCGCTCAGGATTATCTATAATCATTAAGCTGGCATTAGGCACATCTACCCCAACTTCAATAACAGTTGTTGCCACTAACAGTTGTAACTCATTTTCTTTAAATGCAGCCATCACGGCTTGTTTTTCAACGGGTTTCATTCGGCCATGAACTAAGCCTATTTTAATCTCAGGCAGTGCTAGCGTAAGCTCTTCATAGATAACTTGTGCCGCTTGGGCTTCTAAAACCTCTGAATCTTCGATTAAGGTACATACCCAATAGGCTTGGCGTTTTTCTTCTGTACAAGCAAGTCGAATTCGTTCGATGATTTCATCTCGTCGTGTATCTGGAATAGCTACAGTGGTAACGGGTGTTCTACCTGGTGGTAGTTCGTCAATAATAGACGTATCCATATCCGCATAAGCGGTCATCGCTAATGTGCGTGGAATGGGGGTTGCGGTCATGACTAATTGATGAGGATGAAAACCTTGTTCTTCCCCTTTTTTCCATAAAGCAAGACGTTGGTGTACGCCAAAACGATGTTGCTCATCAATAATAACGAGTGCTAGAGAATGGAATTTTACCTGTTCTTGGAAAATCGCATGTGTACCAATAATGATAGAGACTTCACCATTGGCGATAGCATTTTGTTGCGCTTCTCTGGCTTTGCCTTTTTGCTTACCCGCCAACCAACCAACTTGAATACCAAAAGGTTCAAACCATTTTCTAAAAGTTAAAGCATGTTGTTCAGCGAGCAATTCTGTGGGCGCCATTAACGCCACTTGTTTACCGTTGGCAATTGCACGTAATGCGCTTAATGCAGCAACTAATGTTTTTCCTGATCCTACATCGCCTTGGATTAATCGCATCATCGGGTAGTTTTTTTCTAAATCCACTTCAATTTCATGTACAACTCGTTGTTGTGCATGAGTTGGTGTGAATGGTAATGAAGCGAGAAATTGTTGTCTCAATGTGGATGATTCTGGCATAAATAACGGCTCAGCGCGGTAAGACTGCGCTCCTGCGCGTGCATTTAACATTCCTAAATTATGAGCAAGCAGTTCTTCAATGATGAGACGTTTTTGAGCAGGATGCTGTCCTTTTTCGAGTTCAGCAAATTCAATATCAGGAGGCGGGGTGTGTAACGTTCGTAATGCGTCCGCTAATGGTGGTAAACCATGAATAAATTGCTCAGGAAGTAATTCGTTAATAGCACAAGTATCAAGTAATTCAAGCGCTTGATCAATTAACTTGCGTAATGACGTTTGTCGCAGACCTTCAGTAGTTGAATAAATTGGTGTGAGTGTTTCTTGTAATTCAACATCAGTGCCAGCAACTTTGATTTTGTATTCAGGATGAATAATTTCAGGGCCGCGACTTCCGCGTTTGACTTCACCATACGCAGTGACTTGTTTACCTTGAGCAAGGTTATTTTTCATCGCAGCAGTAAAATTAAAGAATCGCAAGGTGAGAATACCAGAGCCATCCGAAATTTGGCATGTCATCATTTTGCGACGGCCAAAACTGACTTCTGTACGTAATATTTCACCTGAAACAGTTGCAGGAATACCCGCAAGTAAGTCGCTTATTGCGTAAAGATGAGTTTGATCTTCATAACGTAAAGGAAGGTGAAGAAGTAAATCTTCAATAGTCACTAACCCTATTTTTGCCAGTTTATCTGCCTGACTTGCACCTACGCCGTGAAGAGTGGTTAAGGGGATTGCATCAAGCAGTTTTCCTTTCATGGGAAAGTCACTCCGTCTTTTTTAATTTCCTAAGTTGTTTCTGCGTCATTTGCATCTGTGCCCACCATGAGTCGGGTGCTTCAATTTCACCGCAATCATTAATATAAGGGCGAGTTAATCCTTTACGACGAGAAACTTCAGCTAATACCGGATAGCCGCCTTCAAACAACAAAATTTGCTGTTCTTCTGCTGTTAGGGTGCTTTCTGTCCGATTATACATACCCGCAGCCTGACGTTGGCGTTGTGCCTCATATAAAATCAGGGCGCTAGCAACAGAAACATTGAGCGATTGTACCATCCCCATCATGGGAACGATAATATCTTGATCGGCAAGTGCAATGGCATCTTGTGAAATACCCGTTTTCTCTTGTCCCATAATAATACAGGTAGGGCGGGTGTAATCAATGTCACGAAAATCAATCGCTTTATCAGAAAGATGCGTAGCAAGAATTTGCATTCCGTTATTGCGAAATGAAGACACTGCATCAGTAATCGTCGGGTGTGTTTCAACATTCACCCAGCTATTACTACCCGCTGCGGGTGATACCAACATACGCATTTTTTCTTCAGGCCAAATAGCATGAATTTTAGGAATACCAACAGCATCAGCAGTTCTGATTACGGCCGCAACATTATGGGATTTATGCACTTCTTCAAGGCAAACAGTGAGGTCAGGTTGCCGCATCGCCATCATTTGGCAGATGCGGGCATATCGAATTGGATTCATTATTAATTTTTATTGCGGCTAACGCGTAATACGTCAGGCATGATACGCAGCTTACGCATGATATTGGCGAGTTGGATACGGTCTTTTGCGGTTAATCGTATAAATGCGCAATAAACTCGGCCATCTTTCTCTTCTGTATTCATGCTTTGAATACTTGAGTTTGCATCATTAATAGCAGCAGTTAAATTCGCTAAAGCACCTTGGTGGTTTATCATATCGACTTTAATTTCAGTAATAAAATCGCTATCAATATCTTTATCCCACTCAACAGGCATAAATTTTTCAGGTTCTTTTTGGTAGCCACGAATATTACGACAAGATTCATGGTGAATAACTAAACCTTTACCAGGGCTAATATGAGCAACAATGGGGTCACCCGGAATAGGGCGACAACATTTCGCAAACGAGATAAGTACGCCATCAGCACCTTTAATCGGTAATTTCGGTGTTTCGCCATTGGTTGTTGTGGCTTCATCTTGATGTTGTAAATCTAAGAGTAAGTTACGCGCCACTACGACACTCATTGCGTTACCTAAACCAATTTCAGCCATCAAATCATCGACTGAATGTAGCTTCATTCGCTTCAATTCGCGTTCAATATTTTCAGCTGAAATATCGGCTAATTTACTATTGCCTAAAGCATGATTTAGTAAACGACGGCCAAGGTTGATGGAGTCTTCGCGTTTTAGATTTTTTAGCAGTTGCCTAATTTTAGATCGTGCTCTGGAGCTGACGACAAAATTTAGCCACGCTGCATTTGGTCTCGCACCTGGGGCGGTAATAATTTCAACTGTCTGACCCGTACGCAATGATTGAGAAAGCGGATAAGGTTGTCTATCAACCCTAGCACCAACACAAGCATGACCAATATCAGTGTGTACAGCATAAGCGAAATCGACAGGAGTTGCGCCTGTTGGTAACTCAACAATGCGGCCTTCTGGGGTAAAAACGTAAATTTCATCAGGAAAGAGATCTGATTTTACGTTTTCAATAAATTCAAAAGAACTACCTGCACTTTGTTGTAATTCAAGTAGACTTTGCATCCAACGTTGGGCTCTAACTTGTGCGGTAGTACCAGGTTGCTCACCTTGCTCTTTATAAGCCCAATGTGCCGCAACACCCATTTCAGTCATTTGATCCATATCTTCAGTACGGATTTGCACTTCAACAGGGACACCATGAGGGCCAATTAATGAAGTATGCAGGGATTGATAGCCATTGGCTTTAGGAATTGCAATGTAATCTTTGACTCGACCTGGACGGGGTTTATAAAGACTGTGCATCTGACCTAAGACGCGATAACAGGTATCCACTTCTTTCACGATAACGCGAAAAGCATAAATATCCATTATCGAGTGAAAACGTTGCTCTTTAAGTAACATTTTCCGGTAGATAGAGTAGAGGTGTTTTTCGCGACCGTTAACTTTACACTCAATATGTGCTTCGGTTAAACGCCCGTCTATCTCAGAGAGGATTTTATTAATCATCTCTTTACGGTTACCACGAGCAGCCTTAACGACTTCTTTGATAACTCGGTAGCGATTAGGGTGGAGTGCCTCGAAACCCAGCTCTTCAAGTTCGGTTTTGATATGATGTATACCTAAACGGTGAGCAAGAGGACTGTAGATTTCGAGTGTCTCACGCGCAATACGGCGACGTTTATCTGGGCGTAATGAGCCCAGTGTGCGCATATTGTGAGTGCGGTCTGCCAGCTTGATCAAAATGACGCGGATATCTTTTACCATCGCCATGATCATTTTTCGGAAGTTTTCTGCCTGAGCTTCTTTTTTGTCTCTAAATTTGAGTTTATCAAGCTTAGAAACGCCTTCAACAAGACCCGCAACCGTATTACCAAAAAGGTTTTCGATATCTTGGAACGTCGCAGGTGTGTCTTCGATAACATCATGCAGTAATGCGGCCATCAAGGTTTGATGGTCTAATCGCATATCGGCAAGAATACAAGCCACAGCAACGGGGTGAGTGATATAAGGCTCACCACTTGAGCGAGCTTGTCCCTCGTGGGCATCTCTGGCGACGATAAAGGCTTTTTTTAGTTGTTCTACTTGCTCATCAGGCAAATATTTTTGAACAATTTGATTCAGGCTTTCAAACAGGTACAAGGCAGACCTACCCCTATTTTATAAACGACTAACGACGACCTTCTGCTATCGCTGAAACAGCTTGTAATTCAGCTGCTTCTTGTTCTTGTTGCTCTTGGCGTTCACGAGCATCAAGAATTTTGCCGTTGATCAGGCCTTCTTCAATTTCACGTAGCGCGACAACAGTCATTTTATCATTCTCTTCTGGAACTAAAGGATCTTTAGCGCCAATTTGTAACTGACGCGCACGACGTGCAGCGACCAGAACGAGGTCAAAACGGTTACCAATTTTTTCTACAGCGTCTTGAACGGTTACGCGTGCCATATTTGTGTTACTCCACCATTAACGAAATGACTGGGCATAATACTGAAACTTATCTCAGTCTGCCAATAATTTGCTGATTAAATCACCATGTCGTAGCGTTTGACGATCACGGCGTAATTTTTCAGAGCGAATAATTGATTGTAAATCAGCAAGCGCAGTATTGAAATCATCATTGATGAGCAAATAATCATACTCATTAAAATGATCCATTTCAGATACAGCTTGCGACATGCGTTTTGCAATAACTTCTTCGCTATCTTGTCCACGTCCACGAAGTCTACGATAAAGCTCTTCTTTTGAAGGTGGCAGAATAAAAATACTGCGGGCTTCTGGCATTTTATTGCGAACTTGCTGAGCCCCCTGCCAATCGATATCAAGAAAAACATCAACACCACTGGCTAATATCTCATTGATAACTTTACCCGAAGTACCGTAATAGTTACCAAACACACAAGCATGTTCGAGGAAATCACCGCTTTCGATCATGCTTTTAAATTCGGCTTCAGTGACAAAGAAATAATGTTCACCATGGTTCTCTCCCGGTCGCATTGGACGCGTTGTATGAGAGACAGAAACCTGAGTGTCATATAAAGGCTGTGTTTTTAACAGTGCCTGAATAAGACTTGATTTACCCGCACCGCTTGGGGCGGAAACAATATAAAGTGTTCCTTGGATCATGATGACTTTCTGAATTTGACTGGAGAATTAAGTATAAATACATGTTTAGGGTGCAAGTCCCTAGCATATTATACACGTACAACGGATCACATACAGTGTCCATGCTGAATACCGGACTATTTTTTTCTTATAGCATTATTCTTATGCCAATTTAAACAAGAGAAAAATTAAACTATCTCAATATTAACATACAATTAAAGGCGAAGTGATAGGAATCACCTTTTATCATAATAGGTGGGATAAGTTATATTTTGAGATACACCACAGAATCTACAATAACTACTGTTGTTAAAACAGCGATTAGTTAATCTTGATTCTCATAATTAAATACAGGTAATCCCAGTTTATAACGAATAGCAAGTAAGCGAGCAGTTAGCCCAGCGACAAGTGTAATAATAATAATAACGTCTTTAGGAAGGGGCGTGTAGAACTGAAGTCCCATATAAAGCCACGCTGCGCCAAAGGCAATACCGGCATAAATTTCTTTTTGGAAAACGAGTGGAATAGTATTACAGAGCATATCTCTTAAAACACCACCAAAAGCACCTGTAATAACAGCAGCAATGGCAGCAATAATAGGGCCATATTCCATATCAAGAGCGATTTGTGCACCAATGATAGAGAAAACCATAAGGCCAATGGCATCTAAGATGAGGAATAACCGCTGTAGATGTTTCATCATGGGGGCTACCCACATGGTAATAACAGCAGCACATGCAACAGTGACGATATATTCAGGATGTTTTACCCAACCTAAGGGGTAGTGTCCGAGCAAAATATCTCTTACAGAGCCACCGCCAATTGCGGTTGCTGATGCAATAATGATAACGCCAAAGACATCCATTTTACGACGACCAGCTGCAAGCGCGCCAGTCATGGCTTCTGCGGTAATACCGATAATATAGAGAACACTAAGTAACATGATTTTTTAATTTTCTGACTATTTAGTGAGGATAGAGTAATCACCTTGCGAAAAAGTCTCGACTGAGTTTTTTTAGTGCCAGGTAAAATCAATTAGTTTTTATAATGTGGAAATTTATTTCCCGATAAGGATAAATATGTCTTTTCAGGAACACCAGATTACGTTTGATAGCCGTCATCATCAGTTAACTAATATAAATGTTTGGACACCAGATAGCCAGTGGTTAGTTTATGATGTGCGTCCTAATGGGGGAACTTTTACGGGTCTAACCATAGAAAAAATTCATGCGAAAACAAAACAGCAACAGATCATTTACACGGCTAAAGAGGGGGCTCATGCCGGCGTTGTCACTGTAAGCCCAACAGAACCAGTACGTTATGCTTTTATTCACGGGCCAGAAAATCCAGATGATGAATGGCATTATGATTTTCATCATCGTCGAGGTGTGATTGTTGATGAATCAAAAAATAATCGTGCTGCTAATATTGATGCATGTTCCCTTACATCGCCATATCAAGCCGGTGCATTACGTGGTGGCACGCATGTCCATGTATTTAGCCCAGATGGTACGCGCCTTAGTTTTACTTATAACGATCATATTATGCATCAGTTGGGTAGCGGGTATGATCAACGTAATGTGGCAGTAGCGGTACCTTTAAAAGCAGTCAATGTTTCAAAAACACATCCTCGTGAATATGATGGAGAATATTTTTGTACTGTTATTAGCCAAACAGTGACTCAGCCACAAAAAGGCAGTGATGAAATCAACAAAGCTTATGAAGAGTGTTGGATTGGAACTCACGGCTATATAAAACAGGATGGTTCACAACAACGCTGGGCTATTGCTTTTATTGGCGATACGGTGAGTGAACAGGGTGAAAAAATACCTGAAATTTTTATAGTTGATTTACCTGAAGATAATGCGGATTTTAATATTGAGGGCGATAAGCCTTTGGCAGGAACCGATTTTGCATTACCCGCACCCGCAAAAGGGATCCATCAAGTTAGACTGACTTATACTGCTGATAGAAAATATCCTGGTGTATTAAATCAGCCTCGTCATTGGTTAAGAAGTTCACCACAAGATGGTGCAATTGCCTTTTTAATGAAAGATGATAACGGTGTTGTGCAGTTATATACCGTTTCGCCAAGCACTAAAGAAATAACACAAATCACGTCTCAAGTATGGGATATTCAATCTGCATTTACATGGAATAATAATGGGCAATATCTGACCTTTATTTGCGATAACAGTGTGATGTTATGTAATGTAAAAACAGGTGAGTTAACTCGATTAACCGAAAAAACGGCACAAGCACCAAGTAGCGATGCTGTCGTATTTTCTCCAGATAATAAATATATTGCTTTTATGCGTGATATTGACGGATATCGTCAATTATTTACGGTAGAAACGGGGTTGTAGTTTTTATTACTCTACTCGAAAAACAGAGTCTATATAACATAGGCTCTGTTAATAAATTAAAAGTGTTTTTTTGAGTGCAAATAAAAATTTTTATATAAATCTCATTTGAAATAAATAAAAAAACCGGCATTGCTTTTACAATGCCGGTTTACGCTTAATTAAGTTTTACAGATTATTGTAAAACGGAAATATCAGCGACTTTTAAGAATAACTCACGTAACTGACTTAGCATGGTTAAACGGTTAATACGAATGGCTTCGTCTTCATCCATTACCATAACTTTATCAAAGAAGTTATTCACAACATCACGTAAAGAAGCTAATTCAACTAATGCTTCTTGATATTTACGTTCTGCAAATAACGGCGCTAATTTATCTTGTAATACAGCAAGATTAGCCGCTAATTGAACTTCTTCTGGTGCTTTTAATACGGATGCTAATACTTTATCGTTTAATTTAACGTTAGCTGATTTCGCTAAAATATTAGAAACACGTTTATTTGCTTCTGCAAGCGCCGATGCTTCTTCTAAAGAACGGAAGTAAGTTACCGCTTTTACGCGCGCATTAAAGTCTGCTGGTTGTGTTGGGCGGCGAGCAAGTACAGCTTGAATAGTATCAATGCTGTAACCCAGTTCTTGATACCAAGAACGGAAACGGCCTAACATAAACTCAACCACATCACTGACAACATTTTTGTTCGTCAGCTTATCACCATAAAGACGAGCAGCTTCTTGTGTTAACTCTTCAATATCTAACGGTAAATCTTGCTCGACGATAATGCGTAATACACCTAATGATGCGCGACGCAGAGCGAATGGGTCTTTATCCCCTTTAGGATGTTGACCAATACCGAAGATACCAGCAAGAGTGTCCATCTTTTCCGCAATAGCCAGTGCACTTGCGACAGGGTTTGATGGTAGCTCATCACCAGCAAAACGTGGTTGATACTGTTCTTTTAGTGCGACGGCCACTTCTTCTGCTTCACCATCATGACGCGCATAATGCATACCCATAACACCTTGGGTATCAGTGAATTCGAAAACCATATTGGTCATTAAGTCACATTTTGATAGTAAACCCGCACGGGTGGCTTTATTAACATCAGCCCCCATTTTACCGGCAATAAAGCCAGCTAATGCTTGAATACGATCTGTTTTATCACGTAATGTGCCTAAATCTTTTTGGAATAGAACAGTTTCAAGGCGTGGCAAGTTATCTTCTAAACGTTGTTTACGGTCAGTTTTAAAGAAGAATTCCGCATCAGCCAAACGAGGGCGTACTACTTTTTCGTTACCGCTGATAATCTGTTGTGGATCAGAAGACTCAATGTTAGTAACAAAAATAAAGTTAGGTAACAGCGCGCCTTGTTTATCGTAAACAGGGAAGTACTTTTGGTCGCCTTTCATGGTATAAACGAGTGCTTCAGCAGGCACTTCGAGGAATTTTTCCTCAAATTTTGCTGTTAACACCACTGGCCATTCAACCAAAGAAGTCACTTCTTCGACTAAGCTATCGCTTAAATCGGCAATGCCGCCTAATTTTTCTGCGGCAAGACGAGCATCATGCAAAATGATTGATTTACGTGTTTCGTAATCAGCAATTACTTTTCCGCGCTCATACAGAATTTCAGGATATTGATCAGCGTTATCAATAGTAAATTCTGCTTCACCCATAAAGCGGTGACCACGAATAATACGGTCACTTTGGATGCCTAAAATTTCGCCATCAATAACGGTATCACCTAATAATAAGGTAACAGTATGAACTGGGCGGACAAAGTGAGTGTCCTTATCGCCCCAGCGCATTAGTTTTGGAATTGGCAGTTTAGATAATGAGTTGCTTACCATGCCAATAAGCAAATTATTAACAGCTTCGCCTTTTACTTCCGCGCGATAAAATAGCCATTCGCCTTTGTCTGTTGATAAGCGTTCAGCTTGATCAACAGTGATGCCATTACCTCTTGCCCAACCTTCAGCGGCTTTTGTTGCTTTACCCTCAGCATCAAAAGCTTGTGAAATAGCAGGACCGCGTTTTTCAACGATTCTATCTGCTTGCGATTTAGCAAGGTTAGCCACTTTGATAGCTAAACGGCGAGGCGCTGCAAACCAAGTGACATCACCATGAGCAACGTTGGCGTTATCTAATTCAGTCGTAAAGTTGGCAGCAAAAGATTCGGCTAAAGAACGAAGCGCTTTCGGCGGTAACTCTTCTGTGCCGATTTCCACAAGGAAAGTCTCAGTTGTCATGATAGCCTCTTAGTCCTTTTTACACATAGGGAAACCAAGCGCTTCACGAGAGGCATAATAAGCCTCAGCAACCGCTTTGGTTAAAGTACGGATACGTAAAATATAGCGCTGACGCTCTGTCACAGAGATAGCTTTACGTGCATCCAATAAGTTAAAGGTGTGTCCTGCTTTTAAAATTCGTTCGTAAGCAGGTAAAGGCAGAGGTTTTTCTAACGCTAACAACTCGCGAGCTTCTTTTTCATATTGCTCAAAGCAAGAGAATAAGAAATCCACATCAGCATATTCAAAGTTATAAGTAGATTGCTCAACTTCATTTTGATGATAAATATCACCATAAGTGGTTTTGCCTAATAGGCCATCGCACCAAACTAAGTCATAAACACTATCTACACCTTGAATATACATCGCAAGGCGTTCTAAACCGTAAGTAATTTCGCCAGTCACTGGTTTACATTCTAATCCACCGACTTGTTGGAAATAGGTAAACTGAGTGACTTCCATGCCGTTGAGCCAAACTTCCCAGCCTAAACCCCAAGCACCCAGTGTTGGGTTTTCCCAGTTATCTTCAACAAAACGAATATCGTGAATAGTTGGGTCTAAACCGAGTTCTCTTAATGAACCAAGATAGAGCTCCTGGATATTATCTGGAGAAGGTTTAATGATAACTTGGAATTGGTAATAGTGCTGTAAACGGTTAGGGTTTTCACCGTAACGTCCATCAGTCGGACGGCGTGAAGGTTGTACATAAGCCGCAGCAATAGGTTCAGGACCTAATGCTCGTAAACAGGTCATTGGGTGTGACGTACCTGCACCAACTTCCATATCTAATGGTTGGACAATGGTACAGCCTTGACGAGCCCAGTAATCCTGTAGTGTCAGGATAAGCCCCTGAAAGGTTTTGGTATCAAACTTTTGCATGTTATATCCGCATGGCGATACTTAGAATAAAAAGAAAGGTTTCAGTATACCTTCTAGACGAAAGATATACAGCAAGGAATGCTGGCAATTTTTCTTCGATTAAAAAAATAATACCTTAATCTTATTCATGACTATGCTCAAATAATTAAATTGATTTTTTATTCACTTATTTACATGTATATATATACAGTATATAAAATGGTGATATTAATAGTTATTTAAAACAAGGAATAAAAAATGAGTAAATCGCGCTGTGATTGGGTAACGAGTGATCCTGAATATCTTGCTTATCATGACAATGAATGGGGTGTGCCAGAAAAAAACAAAAATAAATTATTTGAGATGCTCTGCCTTGAAGGGCAACAAGCAGGATTATCTTGGTATACCGTTTTGAAGAAGCGTGAGGGATATCGTCGCTGTTTTTTTGATTTTTCACCAAACAAAATTGCTGCGATGACAGAAAAAGATGTCGAAGCACTATTACAAGATCCTTCTATTATTCGCCATCGCGGTAAAATTAACGCCATCATCAATAACGCCCGTATTTTTCTAGCTATGGAAGAGCAAGGCGAAGATTTCAGCGAATTTATTTGGCAATTTGTTGAAGGCCAACCGATAGTGAATCAATGGAATGATATTTCACAAGTCCCTGCTTCAACCGAAGTATCAGATAAAATGGCGAAAGTGTTAAAGAAAAAAGGATTTAAATTTGTTGGTACCACAACTTGCTATGCTTTTATGCAAGCCGTAGGTCTGGTAAATGACCATATTCTTTCTTGTTTTTGTCGACTATCACCAGAGAATATAGTGAATAAGAAGTAATAATTTAGCTGAGTTATCTATAGTTTAGATTATTGATGGTTTTCTATTTCAATATTTACCTTCGTGTTGATATTGCTGTTCAATTATCCCAACTTTAACTATTGATGCAGCGTAATCCTCGCGGTATGGTGTTTATCTAACAAAAAGCAACATAGAAGAAACCTGCAAAGATGACTCAACTATCACAATTTGGGCAGAAGTTCGCCCGACATTCAGGCATTGCTCGCTTAATGCAAGATTTAAATGATGGGATCCGTACCCCGGGCGCTGTGATGTTAGGGGGAGGAAATCCGGCTCATATTCCTGAAATGGATAATTATTTTCGTCAATTACTCAAAGAAATGACAGAAAATGGCACCTTAAGTGATGCGCTGTGTAATTACGATGGCCCTCAAGGTAAAGATGCCATGCTGCAAGCATTGGCTGCAAGTTTAAAAGAAAAATTAGGTTGGAATATTTCGGCAAAAAATATTGCGCTGACTAATGGCAGCCAATGTGCTTTCTTTTATTTATTTAATTTATTAGGTGGAACTACAAAAGAAGGGAAAAAACGCAAAATTCTTTTTCCTATCGCACCTGAATATATTGGTTATACCGATTCAGGTTTAGATGAAGATCTCTTTATCGCGAATAAACCTACTATTGAAATGCTGCCTAATGGGCAATTTAAATATCATGTCGATTTTGCTCATCTAGAGATTGGTGATGATATTGGCGCCATTTGTGTATCAAGACCAACGAATCCTACGGGTAATGTTATTACTGATGATGAAGTTAAAAAGTTAGATGAATTAGCGAAACAACATAATATTCCTCTAATTATTGATAATGCTTATGGTGTTCCTTTCCCAGGAATTATCTTTACGCAAGCAACTCCACATTGGAATGATAATACTATTTTATGCATGAGCTTATCGAAGCTTGGCTTACCAGGAACGCGTTGTGGCATTATTATTGCGAATGAGGAGATAATTTCAGCAGTAACAAATATCAACGGTATTATTAGTTTAGCACCTGGTGGTATTGGGCCTGCGATGGCATTAGAAATGCTTAAACGAGATGATTTAATTCGTTTGTCACAAGAAGTGATTGGCCCTTTTTACCATCAGCGAGTTCTGGAAACAATTGATATTATCCGCCGATACTTACCTGAGGATCGTTGCCTTATTCACAAACCTGAAGGGGCAATTTTCCTTTGGTTATGGTTTAAAGACCTTCCCATTTCCTGCGAAGAACTTTATAACAGACTGAAAAAACGCGGTATTTTAATGGTTCCGGGGCATTATTTCTTTCCAGGACTAGAAGATTCTTGGGAACATGCTCACCAATGCATGCGTATGAATTATGTGCCTGAACCAGAATTAATTGAGAAGGGAATAAAAATTCTGGCTGAAGAAATCGAAAACGCTTATCAGCCAGTGAATATTTAATAAAAAATAAAAATGCCCCTTCAGCGAGAAGAAGGGGCAAAGACAATAACGAGGACTTTTGAGCATAAGTTTGACGGAAAGAAATTGATTACTAAAGTTAGCAATCCGTCTCAATCTAAATTTCTTAGCACAGGAAGTATTAAAACAGATATTGATAAAATCTATGGCTTAAATAAGCGCCATTCGGTGCCTTAATTATCCCACTGCTAAGTGAAATAGTGATTTTGATAACATATTCAATGCAACTCGTTAATATATTTATTCTTTTTGCTACAAAGTCCAAATTATTATCGCCATTAATTGTGGCGTGATAATTCGTAAAAACATGGCTAATGGATAAACAGTGGCATAAGACAGAGCCGCAGCACCACTGGAGCTATGAATTGAATTAGCAAAAGCAAGAGCGGGTGGATCTGTCATTGAACCGGCTAACATGCCACAAAGGCTAAGATAGTTTAGTTTAAAGAAAACCCGCGCTATTACACCAACAATCAGCAAAGGCAGTAAAGTGATTAAAATACCGTATCCTACCCAGCTTAGCCCTTGCCCATAAACAAGAGTATCAATAAAATCCCCACCAGAATTTAGCCCTACCACGGCCAGAAACATGACAATACCTAATTCTCGCAATGCGAGATTTGCACTAGGTGGCATAAACCAATAAAGTTTTCCAAATGTACCAATGCGCCCCAAAATTAAAGCTACAACAAGAGGACCACCCGCCAATCCTAATTTAAGTGCGACAGGAATACCGGGAATAAAAATTGGAATTGACCCAAGTAAAACCCCTAAACCAATACCAATAAATACCGGAAGCATTTGCACTTGCTCTAATTTTTGGCGTGCATTACCTAATAATACGGTGATTGCCTCTATGGATTCAGGACGACCAACAATATTAAGAATATCACCGAACTGTAATGTGCTGTTATTACTAGGAATAAGATCAATACCTGCACGATTGAGTCGAGTGACAACCACATCATATTTTCTTTTTAGATCAAGATCTTTTAAGCGCTTACTTAATACAGAATCATTGGTAACAACGATTCGAACGGATTGTAATAAGTTTGTCGATGTTGAGAGAGAGGCATCAACCTCTTCACCTAATACAAGGCGTACTTTATTTAGATCTTCTTTTGAACCCACGATATGAAGTAAATCACCCAACTGTATGATAGTTGAAGGCATTGGTACCATTATATTGTCACCTCGTTTTAAACGAGAGCAAACAATGGCATCCTCATTAAGTAAAGGAATATCTTGCATTAACAATCCATCTAAATTGGGATTTTTTATTGCAATATTAATGGTGTGTAGCGCATCTTTAGCACTATGTTGCAAGCTACTAAATACTTTTGCCTCTTGTTCAATATTAACTTTAAAAAAGACACGAATTAACCACATTATTAATAGAATGCCGCAAATCCCCATTGGGTATGCCATTGCATAGCCCATTCCCATTTGCCCTATTGTAGAGGGATCAACATGAAGGTCGGTGAGTATCTGCTGACCAGCACCCAATGAAGGAGTGTTAGTGACAGCCCCAGAGAAAATACCCAAAATAATAGGCAAAGGGACATCAAATAGGCGGTAAATAGAGGCGGTAATGATTGAACCAAGTAGAATAATTAAGATAGCAAATGCATTTAGTTTTAAACCAGACACACGTAAAGAGGAAAAAAATCCAGGGCCAACTTGGATCCCGATAGTATAAACAAACAAAATAAGCCCAAACTCTTGAATAAAATGTAGCATTTGAGCATTAAGTAATAGGTCATAACGTTGAGCAATGTGGCCGATAATAATACCGCCAAATAATACACCGCCTATTCCTAAACTAACTCGGTAGATTTTGATATTACCAATCCACAGTCCTAGAGCGCCTGCCAATGACAACATTACCATCGTTAATGCAATATCACTCATAAAAAGTACATCCTGTTTTAATTAACATAAATAAGGAAAAGAAACGTTATGATAATAACTAAAAAGAGATAAACTTATTTTGGCAAAAATATAAGAAAACCACTGTGTCTTATCGCACAAATTCAGCATATAAGCAGATCAAAAAAATAAGAAAGATAAATAAATAGGTTAAACATGTATTTAAAATAAATAGGGTTGAAATTTAATATTAGTGAAACATAATAATAAATTATATTACTGTGCCGTTATTAACTAAAATTAATTTACATAGTGTGATAATTAATGAATCTAAATTTTATTAAAATAAGATCTTTTACATCATCTTTCTCTTGTTCTATAGGAGAAAACAGGTTTAACTATATGTTAAAGGGAGTTGATTCCTTTATTGTCATTTTATAGGTGCCTTATGATATACAGAACGACTAAAAAATTAACCTTAATAACCCTTTTTATGACATCGCTTACGGGCTGTTCTAGTGTCATGACCCATGCTGGGCCTAATAAAGATCTTTATTCTGGCACTAAAAACAACGTAAGTATGCTTTCTGATGAGGAAACAGGCTGGGCAATAAAGCCATTAGTTATTCTTGATTTCCCATTTAGTGCAATATTAGATACGTTATTGTTACCTTATGATTATTACACAATATCTGATGATAAGAGTGATAACTCACCAAAAGAACGTATCAAAAAACTCGATAGCACTAATTCAAATAATGTTACTCATGAAAATAAGAATTAATCGCAAAATAATGGCTAAAAAATAAAGAATTAAAGTTAGCCATTATTTGTTATTTTTTAGAGATGATTTCTTTCGGTCCAAACATTTCATTGAGACTTTTTAATTCCTGCATTCCTTTTTCACATATCTCTTTTTGCTTTGTTAATGAAGCAGCACTTATCTGCTTTTTATTTTGTTCAAAGTTACTGCTAATTTCTGGCATGTTATGCTTTAAATCATCACGAGTAGAAATATACGCAAGAAATTTATCTGCTTCTTGGAAATAAACACGGCATGTGTGTGCTGTTGACGCTTGAACTGAAAGTGTTGTTGATAATAGCAACAATGCAACGCCCAACCATAGTGATTTCATTCTCTAAACAACCAACCTTATTTGACATAAAATAATTATATAAAAATTGAATAAAAGAAACGATAAGATTAAGGAATAATTTTGTCATTTTTCTTCTATTTTTCTTGTTGGTGTAAAAAAGTCATATAAAGCATAGCTAGTAAAATTTAAATGTTAAAATAGCGCTAAAAATGGCCGCTAATGATGATAAAAAAGTTAAAAATCAATCGTTTTGATTGAAAACCATACGAACGGTCAGGGTTTAGTAAAAAAGTATTGACGACATGGGCTTCTGGCAGTAAGATGCACCTCGATTTCGGCGAGTAGCGCAGCCTGGTAGCGCAACTGGTTTGGGACCAGTGGGTCGGAGGTTCGAATCCTCTCTCGCCGACCATATTAAAAACCCCGCTTTTAAAGCGGGGTTTTGTCATTTCTAGCTCAGTAAAATGTAAACCTCTCTACTAAAAAACATTCATTTTTCATCTCGTTTTCGCCTTTAATTTAAAATGACGTTTTTCCTAAATTAATGTTCTCTTATTTACCTTATATCTAGCACCCTATTTTCCTGCATAAGAGTATAAAGTGGATGCATATTGGGTTACTTATCTTAATTACTGGTATTTTTTTTGTTTATCACAGCACTTCTTTTGCTGATGGAAATGAGGCTATTGCACCAACAACGTTTTCCATTCCATCAGAAGATATGTTTAGAAAGGAAAACATACAACAAAATAAAGGTTCTTCCCCTCAGCTTCCTCTCTCTAAAGAGATTCATTTTCCCTCATCTTCTCCTCAATGCTTTCCTATTAAAAATGTGATTCTACATAATCAAAAAGTATTTAATCAGTATTCAATTCAGCGAGCATTGAATCAGTGGAAACAGCAATTAGAAGGATATTGCCATTTTGAAGCGTTATTAGAACAAGATATAAATATCTTAAATGCGATACTTTATGATGCAGGATATGTAACCAGCGAAGTGGGTGAAGTAAATTTATTCGCAGATCGAGAGTTGTTAGATATTACTTTAAAAGCAGGAATGATTGATGCAGTAATATCTGACAAATCGACAAAACATTATTTAATCTCGCAAGCAATGCCGGTGAAAGTGGGCGAGGTATTAAATATTCGCGATATTGAACAAGGTATCGCGAATCTGAAAGATAAACCAAATAGTGATGTAAAAATTGAATTAAAAGCGGCCTCTCCAAATGAGAATAATAAAGAAAACAAAAAAACGGTAATTTCAATTAATCACATAGGTAAGGGTACTTTTAATGGCTCACTAGCTATCCATAATAGAGAGCAAAAAAGTTATGGTGATTGGTTTGGTACTGCCCGATTTAGTTTTGGAAATTTATTTCAACTGAATGATTCTGCTAGTATTATTCTTTCTAGCAACATAGATAAAATGAAGCTTCAAGGAATTAGTAAACAGATTTTCTTTCTACAAGTACCTTATCACTATTGGCGATTTTCATTGTTTGGCTACAATATTAAATCTAAAAATAAAATTATAGAAAGAGACACTAAATTACAGACGACTCAACAACAACATCTCTCTTTTGAAATACAGCGTTTCTTTCGACCCTCTTCACAGCGCACTGTAACACTAATGGGTGGGTTACAATATTACACATACCAAAATCGTATTTTAAATAAAGAAATTTCTGTGCATACTCGTCGTAGTCCGTATATTACCGCAAGTATTGAACAAAATTACCGTTTTCAACGTGGCGGAAATATTCACGTCAAGTTTAATTATAAACAGAGCGTTCCTTTGAACGGTGCGCGTCTCTCGCCAATAAAATCCGTTAATGGTGTACCTATTTTTAATTTTAATCTTGATAGTGTGATCCCATTTTCTATTGCGTCGCAACAACTGTTTTATCAGCCAAATATTAATATACAACTCACAAAATCTGCTATTGATGGTTTGTTAGATAAAAGCACTATCGGTGGATTTTATAGTGTATATGGTTTTTCTCCAGACCAAGGATATTCAGCTGCAAATCAATTTCTATTTCGACAAAAATTGTCTTGGATAACCCCGATTAATAATCAAATCCTTTTTTCTGCCTTAGATTATGGCTCTGTTTCAGAGTCTCGTGGAAATATTTTCCATAATGAAAAAAAATATTTAGTGGGTATTGCGTTGGGGCTAGAAGGAAGTTTTCAAAAATTGAGTTATCAATTTTCTTATGGAATTCCTTTATTAATGCCAAATAAAAACTCCAATCATTCTTCTCAATTCCATTTTAATGGGCAATGGAACTTCTGATAATGATATTTAACTTATTATTTTTCACTATTTTTTCATTAATAGGTATTGGTTAATCACTAAAAAAAGTAGCTCTGTTAGCAGAGCTATTTGTTAATCGGGTCTGTTGTTATTTCTCTTTGTATTTACCTTACAATTATTAGGGTATTTACCTTCTGGTTATGTGATTATTCAACTCGACTAGCAGAATAAATCACCAAGTTCTTTGTTTTATTTCAAAACATTCGTTCAATATTTAAGCGGTTAATCACAAATCATCGTTTTTTTTAAAATAGTCATTTAACTTAAGTATCTCTGAATATGTGGTTTTATTAACTGCAAAGTGAGTGAAGAGTCACTTTATTATCCTATAATTGTTCAATATTCGTTTAATTTATGTTTATAACTTGTTCTTTTTACCCTAGAGCCCCTTATTGACGGCAGGGGATTCAGTTGGTTAATTGAACAATGACAAAATAAAAAGGCATTCCGTTTTAAAAAATAGGAAGCCAAAAAACACAACAGAACAATTTCGGAGAGTGATGATGAAAAGCTCCAAAAAGCAGGCAGGAATTTTAACCGCAACTATCGGATTATTAGCATTAGCTATTTCCGCTGGCGTGCAGGCAAAAACGTTGGTGTATTGCTCTGAAGGTTCACCCGAAGGCTTTAACCCTCAATTATTTACTTCTGGTACAACCTATGATGCAAGCTCGGTACCACTTTATAACCGTTTAGTTGAATTCAAATTAGGTACCACAGAAATTATTCCTGGCTTAGCTGAAAGTTGGGATGTGAGTGATGACGGTAAGGTATATACCTTTCACTTACGCAAAGGCGTAAATTGGCATACCAGTAAAACATTCAAACCTAGCCGCGAATTTAATGCAGATGACGTTATGTATACCTTTATGCGTCAAATGGATCCTAAACACCCATATCATAAAGTTTCAGGTGGAAGTTATGAGTACTTCACTGGAATGGATATGAACAATATGATCGAGAAGATCGAAAAGGTTGATGATTACACTGTTCGTTTCGTCCTCACTCGTTCAGAAGCACCTTTTATTGCTGATATGGCAATGGACTTTGCTTCTATTCTTTCTGCTGAATATGCAGATAATATGCTGAAAGCGGGTACACCAGAAAAAGTCGATTTAGATCCTATCGGTACTGGGCCGTTCCAACTATTACAGTATCAAAAAGATTCTCGTATTCTTTTTAAAGCGAATGACCAATATTGGGGTAAAAAACCTGAAATTGATCGTTTAGTTTTCTCTATTACTCCTGATGCTTCAGTTCGCTATGCAAAACTGCAAAAAAATGAGTGTCAGGCGATGCCTTATCCAAACCCTGCTGATATCGCTAAAATGAAGCAAAATAACGATATCAATTTACTGGAACAACCGGGTTTAAACGTCGGTTATATCTCGTTTAACGTTGAGAAAAAACCTCTCGATAATCAAAAAGTTCGTCAAGCATTAAGCATGGCTGTAAATAAAGACGCCATTATTGAAGCGGTTTATCAAGGTGCAGGACAAAAAGCAAAGAATTTAATACCACCTACTATGTGGGGTTATAACGATGATATTACAGATTATGAATATAACCCTGAGAAAGCCAAAGCTTTACTAAAAGAAGCGGGCCTTGCCGATGGCTTCACTATCGATTTATGGGCAATGCCAGTACAACGTCCATATAACCCAAATGCACGTCGTATGGCTGAAATGGTACAAGCGGATTGGGAAAAAATTGGTGTGAAAACCAAGATTGTTAGCTATGAGTGGGGTGAATACCTTAAGCGTGCTAAATCGGGTGAACACCAAGCTGTAATGATGGGATGGACGGGGGATAATGGTGATCCTGATAATTTCTTTGCCACACTGTTTAGCTGTGCAGCCAAAGAGCAGGGATCTAACTATTCAAAATGGTGCTATAAGCCATTTGAAGATTTAATCCAACCTGCACGAATTACGGCAGATCACGATAAGCGCGTTGAGTTGTATAAACAAGCTCAAGTGGTCATGCATGATCAAGCTCCCGCACTGATTATTGCTCACTCTATAGTCTATGAGCCAGTCAGCAAAAAAGTTGAGAACTATGTGGTTGATCCATTAGGAAAGCATCACTTCGACAATGTTTCAGTTAAATAATTGAGATGTCATAACGTTTGAACTGCCTTAAGTACGGTGTCTGCTGATTATAAGAAGACACCGTAATTCAATAATAATGAATACATTCAGTACACTGTGAGCGCAGGGGAATTTCTCCTGATTTATCAGCGCTATCTTTTAGCTGATGTCTAAAAAGAGAATTAGGATATGCTGCAATTTATCCTTCAACGCTTGGGACTTGTGATCCCAACGTTTATCGGAATTACATTACTGACGTTTATTTTCGTCCATCTTATTCCCGGTGATCCGGTGATGATTATGGCGGGTGAGCGTGGTTTATCACCTGAGCGTCACGCCTATTTAATGGCAGAATTGGGACTAGATAAACCTTTATGGCAACAATATTTGAACTACCTAAATGGTGTTCTTCATGGTGATTTAGGTATTTCTTTAAAAAGTCGAATTGCTGTTTGGGATGAGTTTTTACCTCGCTTTAAAGCAACCCTAGAATTAGGTGTTTGCGCCATGATATTTGCGGTTTCAGTGGGTATTCCTGTCGGCGTACTTGCTGCTGTAAAACGCGGTTCTATTTTTGATCATACTGCGATAAGCGTTTCTTTAGCTGGTTACTCTATGCCAATTTTCTGGTGGGGGATCATGCTTATTATGCTGGTTTCTGTGCAGTGGGATCTCACTCCAGTATCAGGAAGATTGGATGACAGTGTCTTTTTGGATGATAGCTACCCTTTAACGGGTTTTATGCTAATTGACACGTTATTTTGGGGGGAAGAAGGCGATTTTTGGGATGCCATCCATCACATTATTTTACCTGCAATAGTATTAGGTACCATTCCTCTTGCGGTTATTGTGCGAATGACGCGTTCATCGATGCTTGAAGTATTAGGTGAAGATTATATTCGTACGGCTAGAGCAAAAGGATTAAGCCGTGGCCGAGTCATCCTTATTCATGCCTTACGTAATGCGATGTTACCCGTTGTGACTGTTATCGGATTACAAGTTGGAACGATGTTAGCTGGCGCGATTTTAACTGAAACCATTTTCTCATGGCCAGGATTAGGTCGCTGGTTAATTGATGCACTTCAACGTCGTGATTACCCCGTGGTGCAAGGCGGCGTGTTATTAATTGCGACGATGATTATTTTTGTCAATCTTCTAGTCGATGTTCTGTATGGCATCGTGAATCCTCGCATCCGTCATAAGAAATAAGGAATGCATAATGGCTGAAAATAAAGTAATACCGGTCATCAATGCACCGGAGCCTATGACACCTTTTCAAGAATTTTGGCACTATTTTAAACAAAATAAAGGTGCTGTTGTTGGATTGGTTTACATTGTTATTATGTTGCTGATTGCTTTACTTGCTGGCGTGTTAGCGCCTCATGCTCCTAATGAACAATTTCGTGATTTTTTACTCAATCCCCCTGTTTGGCAAGACGGTGGAAACTGGAGTTTTATCTTAGGTACTGACGATGTGGGACGAGATATTTTGTCTCGTTTAATGTACGGCGCTCGTCTCTCGTTATTAGTTGGCTGTATTGTTGTCGTACTTTCATTAATTCTTGGAATTATTCTTGGATTAATGGCGGGATATTTCGGTGGTATTGTGGATATTTCAATCATGCGAGTGGTTGATATTATGTTGGCATTACCGAGCTTACTACTTGCACTTGTATTGGTTGCTATTTTTGGACCTTCTATTGTTAATGCCTCTATTGCACTGACTTTTGTTGCTTTGCCTCACTATGTTCGATTAACCAGAGCTGCTGTGCTTATCGAAGTTAATCGTGATTATG
Source organism: Proteus hauseri ATCC 700826 (assembly GCF_001654965.1). Taxonomy (GTDB): domain Bacteria; phylum Pseudomonadota; class Gammaproteobacteria; order Enterobacterales; family Enterobacteriaceae; genus Proteus; species Proteus hauseri. The sequence continues at coordinate 2,458 of NZ_LXEV01000003.1, read as the reverse complement.
TTGTTGCTTCTCGTGTGGCAGGGGCAGGGGCGATCCGTCAGATGTTTATTAATATATTACCTAACTGCCTTGCTCCTTTGATTGTCCAAGCTTCTTTAGGTTTTTCTAATGCCATCTTAGATATGGCGGCTCTGGGCTTTTTAGGAATGGGCGCTCAACCACCAACACCAGAATGGGGAACAATGTTATCTGATGTTCTTCAATTTACACAAAGTGCGTGGTGGGTAGTAACGTTTCCGGGATTAGCAATTTTGTTTACCGTTTTGGCCTTTAACTTGATGGGCGATGGTTTACGTGATGCTCTTGATCCGAAATTGAAGCAGTAACGGGGTAATAAAATGGCACTATTAAATATAAATCAATTATCTGTTCACTTTGGTGATGAAGATACTCCGTTTCGAGCGGTAGACCGTATTAGCTATCAAGTGGAAGAAGGGCAAGTTGTTGGTATTGTGGGTGAATCAGGTTCGGGTAAATCAGTAAGCTCATTGGCAATAATGGGATTGATTGATTTTCCCGGGCGAGTGAGTGCACAAGAATTACAATTTGATGGACGAGATTTAATGAAAATCTCAGCGTCAGAGCGGCGTAATCTGGTTGGTGCTGAAGTGGCGATGATATTTCAAGATCCCATGACAAGCCTTAATCCTTGTTTTACTGTGGGCTATCAGATTATGGAAGCCTTAAAAGTGCATCAAGGGGGTAGCCGCCGAACTCGTAAGCAAAGAGCCATCGACCTATTAACGCTAGTTGGTATTCCTGATCCTGCTTCTCGTTTAGATGTTTATCCGCATCAACTTTCAGGAGGCATGAGTCAGCGGGTGATGATTGCAATGGCGATAGCCTGTCGTCCTAAGCTATTAATTGCAGATGAACCTACAACAGCACTCGATGTTACCATTCAAGCGCAAATTATTGAGCTTCTGCTCGATTTGCAAAAGCAAGAAAATATGGCATTGGTACTGATAACTCATGATCTGGCCTTAGTTGCAGAAGCTGCGGATACCATTATTGTGATGTATGCAGGGCAAGTGGTTGAGGCGGGGCTTGCAAGCGAGATTTTTAAAGCGCCTAGACACCCTTATACACAAGCTTTATTAAGGGCTTTACCTGAATTTGCGCTGAATAAAGCACGGCTAGAGTCTTTGCCTGGTGTTGTTCCGGGGCGCTATGATAGGCCAACAGGATGTTTGTTAAATCCACGATGTCCCTATGCTCATGATGAGTGTTATCAATTTGAGCCTGAATTGAAAGAGATAGGAACACATCGTGTGAAATGTCACACACCGTTGGATAGTACAGGGAGACCAACACATGGCTGAAAATAATTCAAACTTACACACTCCCTTATTAAAAGCGGTAAATTTAGCAAAATATTACAGCGTTAAAGGAGGGATCTTTTCCAAAGAGAAAACCGTTAAAGCACTTGATGGCGTTTCTTTTGAACTTGAACGTGGAAAAACATTGGCTATTGTGGGTGAGTCGGGCTGTGGTAAATCGACACTAGGGCGATTGTTGACCATGATTGAGATCCCAACATCAGGAGAACTTTCTTATCTTGGGCAAAATTTGCTTGTTAGAGACAAAACAGCTGAAAAACTGCGCCGGCAAAAGATCCAAATCGTTTTTCAAAATCCTTATGGATCACTAAATCCACGTAAAAAAGTGGGACAGATCTTAGAAGAGCCTTTGTTAATCAATACGTCGTTAACTGCGCAACAGCGTAAAGACAAAGTATTATCAATGATGGCAAAAGTAGGTTTAAAAACAGAGCACTATAGTCGTTATCCTCATATGTTTTCAGGGGGGCAACGTCAGCGTATCGCTATTGCTCGAGGATTAATGTTAGAGCCTGATATTGTGGTTGCTGATGAGCCAGTCTCTGCACTTGATGTCTCTGTTCGTGCACAGGTGTTGAATTTAATGATGGATCTTCAGCGTGATATGGGACTTTCTTATGTTTTTATTTCCCACGATCTTTCCGTTGTTGAACATATTGCTGATGAAGTGATAGTGATGTATTTAGGGCGTTGTGTTGAAAAAGGTACGAAAGCTCAGATTTTTGAAAACCCTCAACATCCTTATACGCAAGCTTTGTTATCTGCAACGCCAAGATTAACACCAGAATTACGTCGTGAGCGAATTAAACTGACAGGAGAATTACCTAGTCCATTAAATCCCCCGCCAGGATGTGCGTTTGCGGCGCGTTGTCGCCGAGCATTTGGTATTTGCAGTCAATTACAGCCAACATTGAAAGAATATGATGGTCAGTTAATTGCCTGTTTTGCTGTTGAACAGGATAATGCAGAGCATTAAATAAAAAAGTATAGATTTGATAAAATAAGAGCAATATGATATTTCATGTTGCTCTTATTTTTTTATCTATCGATATTAATAAATATTTTATTTAATTTTAATAATAGAGTGGTTTTAATAATATTATTATTTCTTATGTTTA
>NZ_LXEV01000002.1 GCF_001654965.1 Proteus hauseri ATCC 700826 | reverse complement strand
GAGATAGAATCTATTTTTAAGCTATTTTATTATTTTTTGTTGGTTACTTTACTAGAATATTTGACGCTTATTATTAATATTACTTCGTCTAAACGAATGGACTATCTTTATAGCGATATTTTCTTTATTGAAGAGTGATACACAAACAAAAAAATACAGTATAATCATTATTGTTCAAGTGTGTTTACTGGAAATAGCTGTGATGAAACCTCACCTTAAACGTTCATTAACAATAAAACAGATGGCCGCAGTAGCGGGCGTCACGTTGGTGACTATTGCTATTTTTATCAGTATTCAACTTGTTTATTTGATTGATCAACGTCGTGATGATTATCAAAATCAGCTTTTTAATGCCGGAGTCAGTATTCAGCAACCACTTGCAAATGCATTATTGCGTTCAGATTTAAACGAAGCTAAGCAACTGATTGTGGGATTAAAAACAACCGGTATTCTGGGTAAAGCGATTGTTATGCAGCCAGAAAATACTCAGGTATTAAACCTTGATTTTGCGCCTAAAAAACCAGTTTCTGATTTTTCACAGTGGCTTTTTGGTATTCCTGTTGAAGTCTCCATTCCTTTACAGCCGTTAGGAATAACTGCAACAGATGATAAGTCCTATACAGGTCACCTTATTTTACAAGCGGATACTAATCGCTTTTATCGTTTTGCCAGTAATACTGTTGCATTAATGCTCACCACTTATTTACTGATGGGGCTAACTTTAACCGTTGCTATCAGTTGGTGTATTAATCGTATTGTGATAAAACCATTACGTAAAATTGCGGTTACACTTAATCAAGATAATCAGGTATCTGCATTATCTTGCACAGAATCTCATCGTGATGATGAAATTGGTTTGTTGGTTAAAGGATATAATCATCAAAAATCTGATCAAAAATTACCAAAGGTCTGAACCTTCTGATGCCACAATGAGTCTAATCTCTATCGTGGTTTAGTTTTATGATTTTATGGTGATTAAGAATGACAAATATAAAAATAGACATTAAACATCTAACATGTCTTCTGGCACTTATTGTTAAACCTCATAAGTGGTTTAATACCAAGGATTAATAAAAAGAGGTTCACATGCAGGGTGTAATTACACGAGTTTTATTAGGAAGCGTTATGTTAGGCGCTGTTGTTTGCCAAGTTCAAGCTGAAGCTTTGCAGCCTGATCCTGCGTGGCAAGAAGGGCGTTTAGCCAATGGTTTTCAGTGGCAAATACTACAAACCCCACAACGTCCTAATGACCGCATACAAATTCGTCTGTTGGTGAATACTGGCTCATTATCCGAAAAATCAAATGAGACAGGTTTTTCATCACTAGTTTCAAAATTAGGTGTATTAGAAAATACAGGACTTTCTCCTGTTAAACGCGATAATTTATGGAAAAATGCATTAGATCCTGATTATCCACTACCGCCAATGATTGTTTCTTACGATTTTACGGTTTACAACCTAAGCTTACCAAATAACCAGCCAGAGCTACTTAAAGATGCGTTTGCATTACTTGCTGGCATTGCTAAACCCGCAGAATATACAGAAGATGCTGTTCGTAATGCTGTTCAATCACAGCTTCCTGTAGTGACATTCCCTGCTAATATAGAAGACCCTGTTTGGCGTGCTCGCCTTGAAGGTTCTAATTTAAAAGGGCATAACCCAGGTAAACCCGTTAACCACTCTGTTAATACCAAAGAACTTTCTGATTATCAGCAACGTTGGTATACCCCAGATGTGATGACACTGTATGTAACAGGTAACGTAGATAACCGACTACTAACAGAAAGCATTAATCAGGCATTTTCCCCACTTAATGGAAAACGTGTTTCGCCAGTTCCCGTTCCGGTACTGGCGGATATGAAGCCTGAAACATTGTATGTGCAAGAACCAATGCGTGCTAACGACCAAATTTCTTTAATTTGGGACTTGAATTGGTCGCCAGTAAAAGATTCGGACACATTAAATAAATACTGGTTGAGCGATCTGGCACGGGAAGTGATTTTTGTTCACCTAGGTCGTAGTCTTGAGCAACGAAAAGAGAAAGATAATACCCTTGTTAACATTGATTGCCGCGTACAATATCAGCGTGCCAGTTGCTCACTTAATGTCGACACAACAACGGCGAATGTACCTGTTATTGCATCGTGGGTTGGTGAAGAACTAGGCAAATTACGCAATCAGGGTATTAGTGATGAATTGTATCAAGAGCTTCAACAAGAAAAACAACTTCAGTTAACACAGTTGTTTGCGCGTTATGCAAAAACCAGTACTGCACTTTTGATTAATCAACGTTTGTTATCTCAGCAAAGTAATATTATTGATATTCCACCTGAGCAATATCAACGTTTGCGCCAAGCTTTTTTAGCAAATTTATCGAAAGAAATGTTGAACCAAGAGTTATCTAAAGTTTTATCTGAGGATATTACTTTTGTATTAACTCAAAGTGGTGAGACACCAACGGTTAATTTAGGGGAGTTGCGTATTCAGTTTGAAAAACAAGTTCACCCTGAATCAGCAATTATTCGTGAAGCTCAGCCTAATACAGCAATAGCGCCTGCACCTGTGGTCGATTCTGAAACTGTAAAACCAGTGATACCTGCAAAAAAATAGGTAAATCAGCATCAATTATTTAGTTTGCTGACAAAACATAGAAAAGCCGAAATATGTTAATTGTATTTTCGGCTTTTCTTTGAATTAAAGGCGCTTAAATGCTTCTTTAATAATAGTAATGAGAGCTTCACGATCATTACGTTGTGTGATAAATCCGGCTATAGCAATACGCTTTTCTGGTAAATAATAAGCAGCAGATCCCCAATAACCAAGATGATAATAAAGTGTACCTAACTCTGTATCTTCGGCCATTAAACCTAATCGATAATTAGCCGCCCCAGTATGATTGCCTTGCCAATACATCTCTTTTAATGTTGTGGGATGGGTATAAACGCGGCCTTCAAATAAATCCGCTGTAAACTTAGCAAGCTCTAGTGTTGTCATGACTAATCCCCCGCCGCCAAATGCATCCATAGAGGCATTGATATGTGTACCTTCATGTTTGCCTGTAAATTGTCTTGCGCGAGGTTTTGCATGCGTTGGTGATGTTTCTAATGATTCCCACCAGATTTGAGATAAATCTAAGTCTTGAAAATGTAGTAATTCTCTCACTGAGGTGGCCATATTTTTTTGGGTGAATTGAGAGAGAATATCACCAAGCAAAATATAACCGGTATCAGAATAAATAAAACGTTTTCCTGCGGGAATAATGGGAAAACCTTGCTGAGCATAATGTGTTATTTGTTCTTCACGAGTCCATTGATGTGAAGGGTTTTTAATGACATCTTCAAGATAAGTTTCATTAGCATGATCAAATAAACCGCTACTATGGCTTAATAAATGACGAAGTGTGATGGTTTTTAGGTCATATCCAAGTTCTGATAATGTTTGCTGATAGGTTGAACTAAGATATTTAGTTATATCATCGTCTAACGAAAGTGCATCTTGCTCCCATAAACGTAAAAATGATGCAGCTAAAAATGTTTTCGTATTACTTGCGATGCGAAAAGGTGTATCGACGGTTAATTTCTTCTTGCTGCTTTCATCAGCAAATCCATGTGCTATACCGAAAGGATACTTAACACCTTCACCCATAATATAGATGGCGCTTGATGAGGGTAAAGCATGAAAAGCATCAGTAATTGATTGAACCATTAATCACTTCCTTATCCGTCAGGAAATTGGTCAGAAAAAAGGGTGTACTTGGCACCCCTTAATATTTATATGTTGAGATTACTTATTTTTTGCTGCTGCTCGTAAATCAGTCACCGTTTTACCACCTATTCCCCAATTATCGGTATCAACCTCATCAATAACGACAACAGTTGTTGCGGGATTTTTACCTAATACATCCACTAAAAGTTGTGTTGCACCTGCAATAAGTTGCTCTTTTTGCTCGGCTGTTGCACCTTCTCGTGTAATTTTGATATTAACGTATGGCATTATTTTTTCCTTATTACGTTATTTAATAGGTGGTTAATGCACAGTGTTACCCATATAGCTAACGATGTAGTTTTATCATAAATTTAAGATACTGATGACGTTTCAGATAACTGTTCTTTTCGCATATTTGGTCCATCAGTTGCAATCCAAGCGGCGCAAAATAGTGTTAATCGTGCAAAAAAGTAGAAAAAAGCCATTAATCCGATCACCGAACCAAAAGCAGCACCGGAAGGTGAACTTGCAATTTTAGGTAACATCCAGGTCATAACCGATTTTAAAATCTCAAAACCAATTGCTGCGATTAATGTTCCTTTGACTAATGAGATCCGTTGAGGCTGGTGGCGAGGTAAAATCCAAAGTATCCACAAAAAGAGCAAATAGTTTGCTGTAATTGAGATAGTTAAGCCAAAGACTGTCCAAGCTGGGGTAAGCCATTCAATACCATCTAAGCCGAGAGCATGAACAATTATTTTTTGCGCAGAGCCTGCCACTGATGTCAATGTAATGGTGATAATCAGTGCAATCAATAAGCCAATCAGCGCTAAAAAATCACGAAAATAACGGAAGTAGATTTTTTCTTGTTCTTCTGTATTACGTTCCCAAATTGGACGAGATTGTGCCAAAATAGCTTGGCGTAAATTACCAACCCAATTAACACCGGAGTAAAGTGCGATAGCTAGTCCAGTCAAACCGACGGTAGTGCGTTGGCGCACGGCGGTGTCTATGCTCTGCTGAACTGTTGATGCTAAGGTGGGATCATCAATACTATTTGCAACGCCCGTAATCAGTTTTGCTAACAAATCTGGGTTTGATGCCAAAATAAAACCCGCACATGCAAAAGAGAGCATGAGTATAGGAATTAATGATAAAAATGAGAAATAAGTGATAGCTGCACCAAATTGGTTTCCCATTCTGTCAGTAAAGCGTTCTGCGGCACGAATAAGATGTGCAATAAACGGAATATTAGTAATAAAATTGGTGATCTTTATTCCTAACCCAATTGCTTTTTTCCCATTATGAAGCCCTTTTTCTAACCCTTTTTTAATAGGTTGAGTCAGTTGAGTTTTTTCTTTTGATGTTTGTTCCTGTCTCTCTTCTGACATATATCCTCTTTAATTAAATCAGTCCACTTTCAATGAATTAGTCATGTTACTATAGATTTTACTAAAAAATATCATAGCTTAATTAATGTTACATATCTTACACTTATTATAATTAGTTTATAATTTTAGCAGTCTATTGTTTTGCGTTGATTTAAGTGTAGATGATGTTCTCTTAAATGGAGATATCACTTCTTACTTCCGATTAATAAAAGCAACATTGTTATTAAAAAAATAAGTTTAGGATGAATAGAATAAATTGCTACTCACTTATCATTCTATTTATTAAGAGAGCAGCAATTATAATTATGGCTATTATTTGGTAAGTAAATTTAACTCATTTTCAAGTTCTTTAAGTTCTATTTTTGCTTCTGCTAACTTATTTTCTCGTTTTGCAATTTTATCAGCATCACCTTTAAGTTGTGCTTCTTGTAATTCAAGCTCTCGCTCTTTTACATCAAGCTGTTTTTCACGTAGTTCAAGGCGGGTGTTTTCGACGACCTTCTCAGGTGTGCAATAGCGTTCAACATTTTGCAAAGCACGCTCTAATCCTTGTAAACGATATTGGTTACCATGAGCTTTAGCATATTCTATTTGTCGCTGAATATTCTGCTTCTTTATCTCACAACCATTTACCGAGGTATTTGCATATGCATTACTCGCCACCATGCTAAATGCGATTACTGCAAAAAATATTTTTCTCATGATTTTCCCTTTCTGACTTAAGTTAAATAATCATTCATCATAACGGTTGAAAATCAAGACACAATGATTCTTTCGCTTTCAATAAAGAAGTTCGGTTTTTTCTGATACACTTAGCAGCATAACTCTTTTCAGAGTAAGTTAATTACTTTGCTATACCCATTTCTAACGGAAGATAAAGAATGCTGAGCTATCGCCATAGTTTCCATGCTGGTAACCACGCTGATGTTTTAAAACATATTGTTCAAACCCTTATTATTGAGTCGTTAAAAGAGAAAGAAAAACCGTTTCTTTATCTTGATACTCATGCTGGCGCTGGACGTTACCAATTGACCAATGCTCATGCGAGTCGCACTGGCGAATATTTAGAAGGTATTGCACGTTTATGGCAGCAAGAAGAGGTGCCTGAACTTATCCTTCCTTATTTAGAAGTTGTGGGTGCGTTAAATTCAAAAGATGAATTACGTTATTATCCTGGTTCACCTTTATTAGCTGCAAAATTATTACGTGAATATGATTCATTAGCGTTAACAGAACTGCATCCAACTGATTTCCCAATGTTACGTACTGAGTTTTCTCGTGATGATCGCGTTCGTGTTGCTCGTGAAGATGGTTTTGGCCAATTAAAATCAAAATTACCGCCAGCAAGTCGTCGTGGATTCGCATTAATTGATCCACCTTATGAGTTAAAACAAGATTACTCTGCGGTAATAAGCGGCGTTGTCGAGGGTTATAAACGTTTTGCTACAGGGACTTATGCAATCTGGTATCCCGTTGTCCACCGCCAACAAATTAAGCGTATGCTAAAAGAATTACAATCAACCAGCATTCGCAAAATCTTGCAAATTGAGCTGGCAGTAAAACCGGATAGTGATCAACTAGGAATGACGGCATCTGGCATGATAGTCATTAATCCACCTTGGAAACTAGAATCACAAATGAAATCCATCCTACCTTGGTTACATAAAACATTAGTGCCAGAAGGTATTGGGCATACATTAGTTGAATGGGTTGTACCAGAGTAACCGTTGTTTATCACGGTTTTTACCTATTACTGTAAAAGCTAAAACCTGACGTCCTATATCACAAAATTTGTCATAATAGACTTTATAATGTGTAACACTTAGGCTGTTAGTTACCTATTTTTCTACAGATAAATGGATTAGAGAAACGATGAGCAAACATTACGATTATATCGCCATTGGCGGTGGTAGCGGCGGTATCGCATCAATAAACCGTGCTGCAATGTATGGCCAAAAATGTGCATTGATTGAAGCAAAAGCTTTGGGTGGCACTTGTGTTAACGTGGGCTGCGTTCCTAAAAAAGTGATGTGGCATGCAGCGCAAATTGCTGAAGCTATTCATCAATATGGTCCAGACTACGGTTTCGACACTACAGTAAATCGTTTTGATTGGGATACATTAATCAGTAGTCGCTCAGCGTATATTGATCGCATTCATCAATCATATGATCGTGTATTAGGTAACAATAAAGTAGATGTTATCCAAGGTTTTGCACGCTTTATTGATGCGCATACTGTTGAAGTCAATGGAGAAAAGATAACTGCAGATAATATACTGATTGCAACAGGGGGTCGCCCTGTTCAACCTAATATTCCAGGTGCGGAATATGGTATTAACTCTGATGGTTTCTTTGAACTTGCAGCATTACCAAAACGCGTTGCTATTGTAGGTGCAGGTTATATTGCAGTAGAGCTGGCTGGAGTACTTAATGCACTTGGCAGCGAAACGCATTTATTTGTGCGCAAACATGCTCCTTTACGTAGTTTTGATCCTTTAATTGTCGACACGCTTTTAGAAGTGATGGAAGCTGAAGGACCTAAATTACATACTCATGCGATACCAAAAGCGGTTATTAAAAATGCAGATGGTAGCCTAACATTGCAGTTAGAGAATGGTACAGAGCAGACGGTTGATACTCTAATTTGGGCAATTGGCCGTGAGCCTGCAACGGATAATCTTAACCTTGCAGTGACAGGTGTTGAGCTTAATGACAAAGGTTATATCAATGTCGATAAGTTCCAAAATACCAATGTTAAAGGTATTTACGCTGTTGGTGATAATACCGGTGCTGTGGAACTTACGCCTGTCGCTGTTGCTGCTGGTCGCCGTTTATCTGAACGTTTATTTAATAATAAACCGAATGAGCATTTAGATTACTCGAATATTGCCACTGTCGTCTTTAGTCATCCACCAATTGGCACGGTGGGATTAACAGAACCACAAGCTATTGAGCAATTTGGTGAAGATCAGGTGAAAGTATATAAATCTTCGTTTACTGCGATGTATAGTGCAGTTACTCGTCATCGCCAGCCATGTCGTATGAAACTCGTTTGTGTGGGTGATGAAGAGAAAATTGTCGGCATTCATGGTATCGGTTTTGGTATGGATGAGATGTTACAAGGTTTTGCTGTTGCACTAAAAATGGGAGCAACGAAAAAAGACTTTGACGATACCGTCGCTATTCACCCAACAGCCGCTGAAGAATTTGTCACAATGCGCTGATCCTCCGTTATAACGACTTAGTTTCTTTAAAAGCAGATATTGCATTGTTGATATCTGCTTTTTATTTATCTAATCGTGCGATAATTTCGCCTATTTTGTAAACAAAACTTTACTCTCATTCTTAGCTTATTTGTTGCAATTATTTAACAAAATAGGCAGCTCATTTTTTTCTCGCTTTCGTTCTCTTGCTAATCTTTCCTTTATTTATCATCGAATAGAAAATTATTTTTTAAATACAGATCATTTTATTAATGAACTTTTACACAGAATGCCTAATTACGTAACCATAATGTATCTGCGGTTATTGTTATTACTGGAAATGGTTAACAAATTATTATAACTGTTAACAATATAATAAATTATTGATACTATAAGTATTCTAATATTCAGTCTAATAACAATATAAATGGTAAGGCCATTACTGAGGTAGAAGATGAAAATTTCAAGGAGAAAACTGCTTTTAGGTGTTGGTGCTGCGGGCGTATTAGCTGGCGGTGCTGCTTTAGTTCCAATGGTTCGCCGAGAGGGTAAATTCGTTGAAGCTAAATCAAGAGCATTGTTTGTAGAAGGTACTGAGGGTGCTCTGCCTAAAGAATCAGATGCAGTTATTATTGGTGGCGGTATTCAAGGTATCATGACCGCTATCAACCTTGCTGAACGTGGCATGAGTGTCACTATTTTAGAAAAAGGTCAAATTGCGGGTGAGCAATCAGGCCGTGCATACAGCCAAATTATTAGCTATCAAACATCACCAGAAATTTTCCCCCTACATCATTATGGAAAAATTTTATGGCGCGGTATGAACGAAAAAATTGGTGCCGATACCAGTTATCGTACACAAGGCCGTGTAGAAGCACTTGCTGACGAGAAAGCGCTTGCAAGTGCACAAGCGTGGATTAAACAAGCAGAAGAAACCGCAGGATTTGACGTCCCATTAAATACAAGAATTATTAAGGGCGAAGAATTATCTAAACGTTTAGTTGATGCTCAAACACCTTGGACTGTCGCTGCATTTGAAGAAGATTCAGGATCTGTTGACCCAGAAACAGGGACACCAGTATTAGCGCAATATGCTAAACAAATCGGTGTTAAAATTTATACTAATTGCGCAGTAAGAGGCATTGAAACCGCGGGTGGTAAAATTTCTGATGTGGTAACTGAAAAAGGTTCTATCAGAACATCCAATGTTGTTCTTGCTGGTGGTATTTGGTCACGTTTATTTATGGGTAATATGGGTGTTGATATTCCAACACTGAATGTTTACTTATCACAACAACGTGTATCAGGCGTTCCAGGCGCACCACGTGGTAACGTGCATTTACCTAATGGTATTCACTTCCGTGAACAAGCTGATGGTACTTATGCTGTCGCACCGCGCATTTTCACCAGCTCTATCGTTAAAGATAGCTTCTTGTTAGGGCCTAAGTTCCTACACTTATTAGCCGGTGGCGAGCTTCCATTAGAATTCTCTATTGGTGATGACTTATTTAACTCATTCAAAATGCCAACGTCATGGAAATTGGATGAGAAAACACCGTTTGAACAGTACCGTGTTGCCACCGCAACGCAAAATACTGAGCACTTAGATGCGGTATTCCAAAGAATGCAAGCTGAGTTCCCAGTATTTGAAAAATCGCAAGTTGTTGAACGTTGGGGTGCAGTTGTAAGCCCAACCGCAGATGAACTGCCAATTATTTCTGAAGTTAAAGAATACCCAGGACTAGTTATTAATACTGCGACTGTTTGGGGTATGACCGAAGGTCCTGCTGCGGGTCAAGTGACAGCAGATATTGTGACTGGTAAAACACCGATTATTGATCCTACACCATTTAGTATGGATCGCTTTAAGTAGTAAATAACCCCTTGTTTTACTGTATATTTAACATGTTAAGGAGTTTCTATGCGCTATAAAAGTTTACTTGTTGCTCTGCCTTTTGTTTTTGGTGTAGCAAGTGCAAATGCGGAGGGTGTTGTGCACCATAAATTAAACGGCATGCCTATTTCTGAATCAGTTGAAGTGAGCGCAGGTAATAATCTGGTTTTCTTAAGTGGTAAAGTGCCTGCTAAAAAATCAGCAGACGCGCCAGAAGGCGTATTAGCCTCTTATGGTAACACTGAAGAGCAAACTATCAGTGTGTTAGAGCAAATCCAAACTCACCTGAAAGAACTTGGCCTAGACATGAAAGATGTTGTTAAAATGCAAGTCTTCCTAGTTGGTGGTGAAGAAACTAAAGGCGAGATGGACTTTAAAGGCTTTATGGATGGTTATTCTAAGTACTTTGATGCTTCGAAAACTGACCAACTGCCAGCACGTTCAACTTTCCAAATCGCAAAACTGGCTAATCCAGCATGGCGTGTAGAGATTGAAGTTATTGCAGTTCGTCCTGCAAAATAAGGCGATAGTTTTTACTCAATTTTGAGTAAAACATAATCCAATAAAACGTCAAAGAAGGGAAACTTTCTTTGGCGTTTTTTTATGGTATCGACATGTTATAGCTATATGTCGATATAAATGAGTTTTATAAACATAATGGTGTGACATGTTTATGGTATCGACATGTTATAGCTATATGTCGATATAAATGAGTTTTATAAACATAATGGTGTGACATGTTTATGGTATCGACATGTTATGGAGATATGTCGATAAAATGGATTTTTATAAACATAATGGCGTGACATGTTTATGGTATCGACATATTATAGCTATATGTCGATATAAATGAGTTTTATAAACATATGAGCTGGTCTTCTAAAATACCCTATAACGATCTACCACTATTGCCGCCAGATCTGGAACTCATTGAAACACGTGAAATATTGAAAGCGTGCATCAATGCGCGCTCAGCAATTGCTGAGTTGAAAACAGCGGGGGAGTTAATTCCGGATCAGGAATTATTGATAAATATTCTTCCTATATTGGAGGCAAAAGACTCTTCACGTATTGAAAATATTGTCACAACCAGTGATCAGCTTTTTCAGTATATTGATCATGAAGAAGGCGCAGATCCTGCAATTAAAGAAGCGCTTCGTTATCGTACTGCTCTTTATGATGGTTATACTCATCTTGAAACCTATCCACTTTGTACTAATACTGCGATAGCTATCTGTACCAAATTACGTGCAATACAAACTGATATAAGAAAAACCCCAGGTACTGTATTACGTGATCAGTATCAGCAGGTGGTGTATACGCCACCAGAGAGTGAAGAGTCTATTCGTAATTTGTTGTCAAACTGGGAGCGTTTTATACACAATGAAGATGATTTAGATCCATTAGTAAAAATGGCTATTGCACATTATCAGTTTGAATGCATTCACCCATTCCCTGACGGGAACGGCAGAACGGGGCGAATACTCAATATTTTGTATTTAATTCAAAGCGAATTACTTACATTACCCATTCTTTATTTATCTCGCTTTATCTTAGAAAAGCGTGATGATTACTACCTGCTTTTACGTAAAGTGACAGAAGAAGGTGATTGGGGATCTTGGATATTATTTATGTTAAAGGCTGTTGAAAATACATCTCGATGGACAACAAGTAAAATATTATCTATACGTAAATTAATGGAAGAAACAATTCATTATGTGCGTGAAAATCTTCCTAAAATATATACTCATGAGCTAATTCAAGTTCTTTTTACACAGCCATATTGCCGGATTGATAATCTTGTTCAACATGGTATAGCTAAGCGGCAAACCGCATCAATATATCTCAAACAATTGGTTGAAATTGGTGTATTGGAAGAAATGATTGTTGGTCGTGAAAAGCTGTATCTCAATACAAGATTATTACAAGAGTTGAATCAATAACGTTTTTTATTGCCTCTATAACTTAGAGGCAATAAAGGAATAATTGAGCTCATAATAGATGTTTTAACTACTTTCACCTTGAATAAATTGAATCGGTAATACAGTCACTTTTTCTGTTATTACTTTGTTTTCAATAAGAGAAGTAATGATATCTACACTTTTTTGTGCTAATTGTTCAAAAGGTTGTTCAATACAGGTTAGTGTATTAAGAGTTTGTTTTAACCAAGGGCTGCCATCGTAAGCGACAATTTTCAATTGTTCTGGAATTGTAATATTTCGTCTTAATGCTTCATTGAACAGCGCGATAGCAGGAATATCTGCAGCAAAAATGGCATCTATATCAGGATGGAGTGTAAGTGTTTTTTTTGCAAAAGTATGGAAATAATCTTTTTCTTCTTCTTTCCAATTGACTCTGCAAGGGATAGGCGTAATACCCGCATTATCTAGTGTTTCTTTAAATGCTAAGCAACTTTTATAAGATGGCGTAGAGGCAAGATAGCTAGAATTATCTTCAATATAAAGGATTTTTTTACACTGTTTTTCAATCAGATGTTCTGCTGCTAATTTGCCGCCAGTTAAGTGATCGGAACAGACTAGAGGGATATCAACAAGGTGTCTATCTAATGTAACGACAGGCTTTTGGATATGTTGATACTCTTTATCATCAAGTACCAGATACTCTGCAATAATACCGTCAATCTGACCTCGTTTTAGCATATCAAAGAAAATACGCTCACGTACTTTGCTATTTTGAGTTGCACACAACATCATGCTATAGCCATTTTCAGCGAGTTTTTGTTCAATGAAACGCGTTACTGTCGCAAAATAAGGGTATTCAAGGCTATTAATAATTACGCCAATTACAGCGCTTTTCTGTTGGTATAAGTTTCTTAGCCACGTATCAGGAATATAATCTAATTCTTCTACGGCTTTCCTTATTTTTTCTCGTGCGGCTTGTGAAACGTAACCACTGTTATTTAGTGCTCTTGAAACAGTGCTTGCGGCGACATTTGCTCTTTTTGCGACATCTCGGATCCCGGCCATTAAATATCCAGTTGCTCCTCTAAGTAAGTTGAACTCTTAATATATCTCAATGTGATTATGTTAAAAGCACAGTTACTGAGGTAATTGTGTTTTTTTAATATGAGCTATTTCACATTTTTATATGTTTATTCGCTTATCCCAAATTTTAGTGCTTATAGTAAATATATGGAACAGTTCCACAATTAATTTATTATTTCTGTGAGGTGAATATGTCTAGTGCTTGGTGGAAGGAAGCGGTTGTCTATCAAATTTATCCTAAGAGCTATTATGATAGTAATGGTGATGGTATCGGAGACTTAGCTGGGATCACTGAGAAACTAGATTACATTCAGTCATTAGGAACGAATGTTATTTGGTTATGTCCTATCTTTAAATCTCCTATGAAAGACAATGGCTATGATATTGCTGATTATTCCGTTGTAGATCCTATTTTTGGTGATAATAAGGCATTAGACAGACTTATTAGTGAAGCAAATAAGCGTGAGATAAAAATATTACTAGATCTGGTTTTAAATCACTCTTCTGATGAACATCCCTGGTTTAAAGCGGCTTTGAATGATCCTAATAGTCTTTATGCAGATTACTATATTTTTAAACAGTGGGATAAACCAACACCGCCAAATAATTTACGCACCTATTTTGATTGCTCAGTGTGGAGTCGAGTTCCTAATACTAATCGTTGGTACTTTAATTCTTTTGGACCTGAGCAACCTGATTTAAATTGGGAAAATCCGCAATTACGCCAAGATATTATCGATATGATTAATCTTTGGATTAAAAAAGGTGTTGCTGGATTTCGTATTGATGCGATAGGTAATTTAAAGAAATCCCCAGAAGCATTGTCTGAATATCAATTTGAACCAGATAAAGATGATGGTTCAGCGTCTTTAGTGCCGTGGGTATTAAATCAGCCAGGCATTGATAAATTTTTAACTGAGTTAACAGAAAAAACATTTAAGCCAGCAAATAGCATGACCGTCGCAGAAATTGATGTACCAGAAAAGGATTTACGTGCTTATGTTGGTGAAAATGGTTATTTTTCAATGGTATTTGATTTCAGTATTGCCGATTTAGATATTCGAAATGAGAAACCATTTACAATAAATCCAATTACAGGCGAAAGATTAAAACCTATTTTTATTAAGAGCCAATTAGATACCCAGCGTGTTGGTTGGGGGGCTCCTTATCTTGAAAATCATGATCAGCCTCGCTCATTAAATAAATTTCTACCTGAAGGAGGAGTCAATCTTATTAGTGCAAAAATGTTAGCAACATTTTTATTAACTCAAAGAGGAACGCCTTTTATTTATCAGGGACAAGAAATAGGTATGACAAATTGCCCTATGAAGCTTGAAGAACACGATGATTTACACGTATTCAAATTGCATGAATGGGGTAGAAAATTAGGATATAGCGATGAGCAAATAATTCGTTATTTTAATGCTCGTAGCCGAGATAATTCACGGACACCTTTTCAATGGAATGATAAACCAAATGGCGGATTCACTACGGGGAAACCTTGGTTAAAAGTAAATCCTAATTATGTGGATATTAATGCAGAGCAAGAAATTGCAGAAAATGCTTCTTTATTTAAATATTATCAACAAATTATAGCATTAAGACGTCATTCAGATATTAGTGATATTTTAATTTATGGTGAATTTTCGCCGTTAATTTCTCCTGAAAATGTGATTGCTTTTAAGCGTACCCATAAAGGTAAATCAGTAAATATTTTCTGTAATTTTGCGAATCAAATAGAATCATTATCAGTAAGTGCAACGCAAGTTTATTTGTGTAATAGCCCTATAGTGAAAGATGAAACAGGTGCTTTACTTTTACAGCCTTATCAAGCGATTATTTTTTCTTAATGATTTTAAAACTCAGTGCTTTTGAGTACTGAGTTTTTCTTCTTAAGCAGCCTTAAGTTGTATGGAGTACTAATTTAATTGCTTGAGCCAGTTGGTAATAAATTCTGCAATAATCTCTGGGTTATTGATATCCAGTAATGGAAAATTGATCTCTAAACTGTGGTCACTCGCAACAGCAATAACATGTTCATCGAGTAAATCATTAAGATCACGCTCGTTAATATGACGATAGAGGGCAATTTTTGGGATCGTTTCACCTTTAAAGCCTTCAACTAAGATTAAATCTAACTTATTCGTATCAAAACGTGAAGCAAGGTAATACAAATCTAATTCTGGCAGATCTGGTGTTTCTGTCATTAATGCCCATCGTTGTTGGCTGGCGACTAACGTCTGGTCAGCACCAGCTTTACGAAGTTCATAGCTATCTTTCCCCGGTTTATCAACATCCATATCATGGTGAGTATGTTTTATCATGCCAACACGTATTTCTCTTTTACGTAATTCAGGAATAAGCTTTTTTAATAATGTTGTTTTGCCTGTACCACTCCATGCGGTAATGCCTAAAAGAGGTAGATGTGCCACAGTTATAGCTCCTGTTGTTTTAATTTATTGGCTTTTTGAATATCGTCTGAGGTATTTAAATTCACAAAAGCATTTGCCTGATTCGCAAATAAAATAGGGCGTGCATTTATTTGTTTCATAAACAGCATGAGTTTGCGATCACCTTGAGCTAAATAAGCTTCAAGTGTAGGAATAATACGACGATTTAATAATGCGAGAGTGGGATGTTCTCGTTCTCCATCATCAACATATGTCGCTAATGCTTCTCCTTTTTGAGTATATAATGTTTCAACTAAATTTGATGGGAAGTAAGGAACATCACAAGGAACAAACGCAACCCACTGCGTTTCAGCTTGTTTTAATAAAGCGAGCATTCCGGCTAAAGGGCCCGCAAATTCGGTTGTCTCATCGGTAATAACGGGATAATGACTTTGGCGATACAAATCAATATTTCGATTTGCACTAATTAAGATAGTTTCAACTTGTGTTGCGAGTTTCTGTGCAATATGCCAATACAGAGGCTTTCCGTGTAGGATTTGTAACCCTTTATCAACACCACCCATTCGGGTTGCTTGGCCACCAGCAAGTATGCCACCAGTAATATTCTTATTTTTCATATTCAATATTTGTGAATGAATCAGCTAAAAATTCCGAACGATATTTATCAAGTAAAAACGATATAGTAATAAAAAGCACTTACTTATTGGTATTTCATGTAAAGCAACAGCAATTTTGCTCAAAAAAGCGTAATATTTACGCAGATTGACAGAGGTTTTCTTTTTCTATCGGATAATACTTGATACTTTGTTGTTGTTTTTAATAATAAGGATTTTTTGTATGAAATGTCACCGTCTTAATGAGGTTATGGAATTACTGCACCCTGTTTGGGAAGAAAACTCAGATTTAAATCTAGTTCAATTATTGCAGAAATTAGCAGATGAAGCGGGTTATAAAGGTCAATTATCTGATCTGACAGATGATATTTTAATTTATCATCTAAAAATGCGTGGAACAGCGGCAACTGATGTTATTCCAGGATTGAAAAAAGACTACGAAGAAGATTTTAAAACTGCGATTTTACGTGCTCGTGGTGTCATTAAAGATTAACCCCAGGATAGAACATGGAAATGTCTGCCTCATTTAATTTTCAGGGACTTTCACCTGATAACATTTGGGATGCACTAATTAAGATTGGTTTTTATCCTGAATCAGGGCTGACCGAACTAAATAGCTATGAAAATCGTGTTTTTCAATTTATGGATGAGCAACGACAACGTTATGTGGTTAAATTTTATCGCCCACAACGATGGTCTTATCAACAAATAAAAGAAGAACATGAGTTTGTTTTGGCACTAAAAGAAGCTCAGGTTTCTGTGGCCGCACCTTTAATTATTAATGGTGAAACAGTACATATTTCTGATGATGGTTTCTATTTTACGTTATTTCCTAGTATTGGTGGACGAGCTTATGAAACCGATAATCTTTTTCAGTTAGAAGAAGTGGGACGAACACTTGGACGCATTCATAAAATTGGTAAAAAAAATAGTTATCAGTATCGTCCAACAATTTCTATTGCAGAATATCTGGAAGTGCCAAAATTAGATTTTGAGAAAAGCCATTTAGTACCAAATAGTCTAAAACCTCAGTTTGTTGAGGTTATTGATAAACTTATTCATTTGGTCAGGCCTAAAATAGAGAACCCAGAGTGGAAAATATTACGCTTACACGGGGATTGTCATCCCGGAAATATATTGTGGCGTGATGAAGTTGTAATGGTTGATTTTGATGATTCCCGTATGGGAACAGCAATACAAGATTTTTGGATGTTATTCAATGGCTCCAAACAAGATCAGGTCATACAGTTAGATACACTGCTCGAGTCTTATAGTGAATATCAGGATTTTGATTTAAAAGAGCTGTCATTAATTGAGCCATTAAGAGCTATGAGAATGGTGCATTACCTTGCGTGGGTACTGAAACGCTGGAATGATCCCGCTTTTCCAAGAGCTTTTGTTTGGTTTCAAGAACCCGATTTTTGGCTTAAACAACTCGTATTATTTCAGGGGCAAGTGGAGCAATTAAATGAACCTCCGTTACAACTTCGCCCAATGTATTAATTTTTAGGAGACGATTAGAAATGAAGAAAATTTGGCTAGCGTTAGCAAGTATGGTGTTAGCATTTAGTGTTTCTGCTGCTAATATTTCTGAAGGAAAGCAATATACAAATCTTTCAAAACCAGTGGCCGGTGCACCTGAAGTTGTTGAGTTTTTCTCTTTTTATTGCCCCCACTGCTATCAGTTTTCTGAAGTTTATAAAGTAAACAGTACTGTTGAAAGTAATGTGCCAGAAAATACAAAAATGGTTCGCTATCACGTTGATTTTCTTGGGCCTCTAGGTAAAGATATGACACGTGCTTGGGCTGTGGCAATTGCATTAGGTGTTGAAGATCAAGTTTCTCCAGCACTATTTAAAGGTATTCAGGAAACTCAATCTATTCGTTCTGTTGATGATATCCGTAATACATTCATCAATGCCGGTGTGAAAGCAGAAGATTATGATGCTGCAATCAACAGTTTTGTCGTAAATTCATTAGTAAGCCAACAACAAAATGCAGTGGCTGATTTTCAAATCAATGGTGTTCCAGCTATGATCATTGATGGAAAATATAAAATGAAAAATGATGGCATTAATGCTAAGTCACCTGAAGAATATGCTAAGGCATACTCTGATATTGTTAATCAGTTACTAATAAAAAAATAAGATATAGCGGAAGTTTTAATAAATACTACGTATAATTGTTTAGATGTAATATATAAAAATAGCGTTCATGTACATTGAACGCTATTTTTTTGCGTTCATATTTTTGTCATAATATAACTATCCACATTATCTACTTTTTAACTTATTAATTTATAGTTTTTTAAAAACCAGCTAAGTCATTGATTTTTTAATTATGTTAATGAAATGAAAATAAGGCTAACTTATTAATATAGCTAGAGTTACAAATCTATTCACAGAGTTATCCACAGGTTATTGTGTCTTAGTGAAAACCGGGATGGAAAAAGATGAATAAAATGTGACGTTAATGTGAAGGTATATTTCTCCTATACTGGGATTGCATATTTATCCATTGGGTGTTTTTTTAAAAGAGACATAAAAAACAAAAAAGAAAAACTCTTTTCAGATTAATGCATTAGCATATCACCAAGAATAAAAAATAAGTTATTAAAATATAAAGTTAAATTATTTAAATGATTAGGTTTATAAATGTAATAGTAGTGTGAAATTGGAAGAAATACCTTTCTATTAAAAGAGAGATAGAAATTAATCAGTAATTTGACAGGTTTATTTTAATTGTGTTAAAACAATAAAGCTAAAGGCATTTATCGTAATAAAAATCATAGCAATGATATTTAAATGATATTTAGCCGATGAGAAGAGTAGAAGTATTACTCTATATAAATTTAAAAACATGTAGCCAATAATAAAAATAATTTAAGTGGAGGAAATCACAGGCTACCGAAAAACGGAGGCTTAATGCAAACCGATACTGATACAGAAAATCTTACTTTAATAAATGGAACAACGAATAGTACCGCGAATACGTTTATTAGTGCTTTAAATAATCAAATAGCTGGATTATTTAAAGTATTATCAGCCAAAGTTGCCGGTATAACAGAAATCAATACTATTACTTTAGTTAGCTGGATAGCAACAGTAACTGCGTGTGGTATGTATGTTTCTTATATCCCACAAATAGTTGATAATCTTAATGGGATTAAAACAAGTCCATTTCAGCCTTTTGTTGCCGCGATTAACTGTTCTCTTTGGACATTCTATGGTGTGAAGAGTAAAGAATATCCTGTTGCTATTGCGAATGCACCGGGTATTATTTTTGGTGCAATTGCATGTTTGACTGCTATTATTTAATGTTATTTCTATTATTTATTAAAAAATAAAGTTTGATAGAGTTAATAACAAATTAATAAAAATCATTAAGGCAATAAAAAATTAAAATATTTTTTAATCACTCTAAAATAAGTCTATTAGGGTGATTTTTTATTTTAGTCGATTTTATTTAATATAGAATTATCAACCTTATAATGACAACTTATAAATAATAGATGATGGAATACGGATAAGCGTAGATAAAGAAATATATTGCTTTATTTATGTACAATATCTAATTTTAAAAACAGGTAATATTCGTCTATTGGGCTACATTGTGGCATTCTAGTCATATTAATGAACCTCAAAACAATGATGAACAGATTATGGTCCAGATAGCAGAAAACCCCTTTATCCTTGTAGATGGCTCCTCATACCTTTACCGTGCCTACCATGCTTTTCCTCCGCTAACAAATAGCAAAGGAGAGCCGACCGGTGCAATGTATGGTGTGCTTAACATGTTGCGTAGTCTGATAATACAGTATAAACCGAGCCATGTAGCGGTTGTGTTTGATGCTAAAGGCAAAACATTCCGTGATGAGTTGTATGAGGAATATAAGTCTAATCGTCCACCAATGCCTGATGATTTACGCGAACAAATAGAGCCTTTGCATGAAATGGTGCAGGCAATGGGTTTGCCACTGTTATCTATCACAGGTGTTGAGGCTGATGATGTTATTGGCACGCTAGCATTAAAAGCAGCCGCAGAAGGTAAAAATGTATTAATCAGTACGGGTGATAAAGATATGGCGCAGTTAGTTACGCCAAATGTCACTTTGATAAATACAATGACTAACGTGATCCTTGGCCCTGATGAAGTAAAAGAAAAATATGGTGTTCCACCTGAGCTTATTATCGATTTTCTTGCTTTAATGGGTGATTCTTCAGATAACATCCCTGGTGTTCCAGGTGTTGGTGAAAAAACAGCATTAGGTCTTTTACAAGGTATTGGTAGTTTAAATCAGATTTACCAGCAACTAGATACTATCGCAACATTAGGTTTTCGTGGTGCAAAAACGCTGGGTGCAAAAATGGCAGATCATGAAGAAATCGCCATGCTCTCTTACAAACTTGCGACCATAAAAACAGATGTTGAGTTGGATAAAACCTTTGACGATCTTATTGTTAATGAGCCTAATTTAGATAAATTACTGGAGATGTTCACACGTTATGAATTTAAGCGTTGGATTAGTGATTTACACAATGGTGGATGGTTAGCACAGCGTAGTAGCCGTAAAGCAGCAGTGCCTTATACTACTGATATTGCAGACGCTAAAGAAAAACGAGTATCAACCGATTTTCCTGTTATTACACAAGAAAATTATGAAGCAATATTAACGCATGAAAATCTGATGCGTTGGGTTGAAATCCTAAAAAAAGCACCCGCTTTTGCATTTGATACTGAAACAGATAGTTTAAATAATATCGATGCTCGCTTAATTGGTATGTCATTTGCAGTCGAAGTGGGTAAAGCGGCTTATATTCCATTACGTCATGAGTATCTTGATGCTCCTGAACAATTACCCGTTGATGACGTTCTTGCTGCGTTAAAACCTATTTTAGAAGATGAATCAATCTTAAAGATTGGACAAAATCTAAAGTTTGATCGCGGTATTATGGAAAATGAAGGCATTGAATTAAAAGGTATCCATTTTGATACTATGCTGGAATCTTATGTGCTTAATAGCGTAAGTAGTCGCCATGATATGGATACCTTGGCTGAGAAACATTTAAACCATAAAACAACTACTTTTGAAGAAATAGCAGGTAAAGGCAAAGGGCAACTGACGTTTAATCAGATTGAAGTTGAACAAGCCACGCTATATGCCGCTGAAGACGCTGATATTACATTATTACTGCATCAGGCATTATATCCTCAAGTAGAAGCTATTCCATCGCTTAAACACGTTTACAGAGATATTGAGATGCCATTAGTCCCTGTACTTTCCAGAATGGAACGTACAGGTGTACTTATTGATGCACAAGTTCTCGCTGTGCAATCTCAAGAAATTACACAACGATTAGCTGAAATTGAAAAAGAGACATTTGAATTAGCGGGGCAAGAATTTAACCTCTCTTCACCAAAACAGTTGCAGGAAATCCTATTCGATAAATTAGCATTACCTGTTATTAAGAAAACACCAAAGGGTGCACCTTCAACCAATGAAGAAGTATTAGAAGAGTTAGCGCATAGCCATGCATTACCTCGTTTAATTCTAGAGCATCGTGGATTAGCTAAATTAAAGTCAACTTATACCGATAAGTTGCCACTAATGGTTAATGGTAAAACTAAACGTGTTCATACTTCTTATCATCAGGCGGTGACAGCAACCGGGCGACTTTCTTCTCGTGACCCTAACTTGCAAAATATCCCAGTTAGAAACGAAGAAGGTCGTCGTATTCGCCAAGCCTTTATTGCTCGTGATGGTTTTAAAATTGTGGCTGCCGACTATTCACAAATTGAATTGCGTATTATGGCGCATTTATCTCAAGATAAAGGTTTGTTAGATGCCTTTGCTCAAGGTAAAGATATCCATCGTGCCACAGCGTCGGAAGTATTTGGTATTCCATTAGATGAGGTGACTTCTGAGCAACGTCGTAGCGCTAAAGCCATTAACTTTGGTTTAATTTATGGTATGAGTGCCTTTGGTTTGTCTCAGCAAATTGGCGTAGAGAGAAGAGAAGCTCAGCGTTATATGGATCTCTACTTTGAGCGTTACCCGGGTGTGTTGGATTATATGGAGCGAACTCGCCAGCAAGCATCAGCGCAGGGTTATGTTGAAACTCTTGATGGACGCCGTTTATATCTACCCGAAATTAACTCAAAAAATGCCATTCGCCGCAAAGCATCAGAACGTGAAGCAATCAATGCACCAATGCAGGGAACTGCAGCAGACATCATCAAAAAAGCGATGATTGTGGTTGATAATTGGATTTGTAATGAATGCCCTGACGATGTGCATATGATTATGCAAGTGCACGATGAATTAGTGTTTGAAGTACGCGAATCTTATTTAGATACCGCCAATGCAATGATCCACCAATTAATGGAAACGAGTATGGAACTGGCTATTGCGTTAAAAGTAGAAGTGGGTATTGGTAATAACTGGGATGAAGCACACTAAATTCTTATTTTTAAAATGATGAAGCACACTAAATTCTTATTTTTAAAATAAAGAAAGGGCGCTATTGATAGCGCCTTTTTTTAATCTTTAAGTTGTGTTTTAAGCTCTAACTCTTCAAATTCAAGAAAATCTTCATGTAATCCTTGGATAAGCCTATCAGTTGTTGTGCCATGTTCATCCAATTCCATTAAAGTCCAGCCGACTTTGTCATTTACGCCATAGAGATAACCTTCATCTAACATATCAATCACCATTCCAATGATGGATTTGCCGTAAATATGCAGAAATTCGTTGAGTTCTTTTGTATCGATTTGAGCTGTGAGTTTGTTATAGATATTTTTTGCATTATCTGAGTAGGTATCTATTTCAGAAATATTTCCTTCTATATCGCGATAAATATCAGTAAGGCCTTTTAAAACAAGAAAGCGAGCAAATTGAGGAATATTTTCTTGTAACTCACTGTTCGCCCAAGATTTAGGATGGATAGCTCCTGCAGCTTTGAGTTGTTCGCATAATTGCGTAAATTGTTTTTTTTCCATTTTAATCTCGGTGATGTGTTTATTATTGAGGTCGTTATTTTATCGAAATTAGTAGTAAAGTCTGTGAGGTATTGTCTGTTTAACGAGGGAAAAAGAAAGGGATATTTAAATAAAAAAAGCTCAATCATTAAAATAACAACTGAGCTTTTGTGTCAGTATTTTTCAAAATATGAAAAATACATAAGTGAATAATTAAGCAACTTGAGTATCAGTCAGTTTGCTCAGTTTCTTCTGTTTTTTCTCAATGCGTTGACGTTTCAACGGAGATAAATGGTCAATAAATAGTTTACCATCTAAATGATCGAGCTCATGTTGAATACAGCCTGCAAATAGATCTGCGGCCTCAAGCTCAATATCATCGCCATTTCTATCCCATGCTTTGACCTTCAGAAAGCGAAAACGCTCTGTAGGTGCAAAAGACTCAGGAATAGAAAGACAACCATCCATCATATCCATTACTTCATCTTCAGTACTAATAATGACCGGATTGATTAAGGCTATAGGTTGATCTCGGTTTTCAGAAACATCAATAACAACAATGCGTTTAGATACATTAACCTGAGGTGCGGCTAATCCGATACCTCTTTCTGCGTACATGGTTTCAATCATGTCATCGATTAATGCGCGTATTTCGTCATCTACTTTTTCCACCGGCATAGCGACTCTGCGCAGACGCTCATCTGGAAAACGCAGTAGCGTTAATACAGCCATGGATACCTCATTTTTATCGCTAATTTACAAATTTACTACGGTCTCGCGATAAGACTATCACAAAATTAGCAAGGAGAAACCGCATCATTTGTGTGATTTGTTCTATTTTTAATCACATTTCTTTAGGTGATTAAAGTCTCATAAATATGTAATTAAGCTACATTAATTCGTGTTTTGAATACATAAACGCAGGCTGAATCGTATCGGCATGTGAAAAAAAATTACAAAGGGCTTTTATTAACCAATAAAATGGAGTACATTATCTCTCGTAGGGTACAGAGGTAAGATGTTCTATCTTTCAGACCTTTTACTTCACGTAATCGGATTTAGCTGAATATTAGCTGCCCCAGTCGACTTTTATTTCGACTGGGGCATTTTTTTGCCTAAAATTCGCTAAAAGAGAAAAATTGTTGGGGAAAAGAAATTTCCCCCATGATTAAGGCAGGTTTGTACTTGATTGGTAGGCTGTGGTGTCTTAAGCGTTATCTTCTGTTGCTTCTACTTCAGAAGTACCGGAATACCAGCCATTTAGAGTGTCACGAAGTTTATCAATACCAATTTTCTTCAAGGAAGAAAAATATTCAACGCGAATATCTCCTGATTTATTTGAAAGCTCATTGCGAACATCCATTAACTGCTTTTTACGTGCGCCAGAAGCGAGTTTATCAGCCTTAGTGAGTAGAACGAGTGTGGGTAGTTCAGATTCAACGGCCCAATCAATCATCTGCATATCTAAATCTTTTAAGGGATGACGGATATCCATTAAGATCACGACACCTTTTAAACATTCTCTTTTTTGTAGGTATTCACCTAAAGAACGCTGCCATTTACGTTTCATCTCTTCTGGGACTTGAGCATAACCATAACCTGGTAAGTCAACGAGACGTAAACCTTCTTCAATTTGGAAAAGGTTAATTAATTGTGTTCGACCAGGGGTTTTACTGGTACGAGCAAGACCATTTTGCTGGGTTAGTGCATTTAATGCGCTGGATTTTCCTGCATTGGAACGACCCGCAAAGGCAATTTCAATTCCTGTATCTGGCGGCAAATGACTGATATCAGGTGCACTAATAATGAAATGTGCTTTTTGGTAGTTAAATTGGGTCATTATGGTATTAGCCTCTCTGAAATAATGCTGCATCTCATGCATACTCATATTGGCTCTGCATTGAGAATGAATATCTATAATATCTACTTGCTCTATTTTGGCGCAATTTAGGCGGTTATGACAGTGATTAAAAATTAAAATTTCCGCTGTTGTAAACAAAACTCGTTAATTAAGCGTAAATAAAGGTAAATGATTAGCACTATTTACCTCAGCGAATTAGAATCGCTGCATATTAAGTAAGTTGTAGACTATTAAAGTAAAGGATCCCTGCATGTTAAAACGTTTTCTTGTCACCTTCGTTACCGCTTGCACTTTAACAACAGCGCCTTTTGCAATGGCAACGGGAGAGACCTTCGTTAAATTAGTCACATCTGAAGGTAATATCGAACTTTCACTGGATAATAAAAAAGCACCTAACACAACGAAAAATTTTATTCAGTATGTTGAGGATGGATATTATAACGGTACAACTTTTCATCGCGTCATTCCTGGTTTTATGGTTCAAGGCGGTGGTTTTACTGCTGATTTGCAACAAAAACAAGCTCGTGAACCAATTAAAAATGAAGCCGATAATGGGTTACGCAATGTAAGAGGTACTATTGCGATGGCACGTACTTCAGATAAAGACAGCGCAACGAGCCAATTTTTTATTAATGTTGCTGATAATGCTTTTTTAGATCATGGTCAACGTGATTTTGGTTATGCTGTGTTTGGTAAAGTTGTCGATGGTATGGATGTTGTGAATAAGATTTCGCAAGTTCAAACTCGTAATATTGGCCCTTATCAGAATGTACCCGTTAAAACGGTGACGATCCTCTCTGCTGAAGTCATCAAAAAATAACGCGTTATTAGGATAGGATCCTTACTTATCCTAATAAGCCAAAATACTAATAAACCGGAATGAACCTGTTTCATTCCGGGATTTTTACTACCAAAAAAATATTTTTTACCACCGTTTTATTTATGTGTTCATCTGTCATAAGTACTCATTACGTTATTAATAACTCTATTCATCATTAATTACCGCCATTATTGTTATTGCGCAATAAATCAGCAGGTTTTCTTGCTTACTATTCATTTTTTATACCTGTGCTATGATAATCGGCTTTGTTGTACCCAAGTCGGTTAAACAACGAGCTATTTTGGCAGGGATACAACGGTTTCAAAATAGCAATAAAATATAAAATGATAAAAAAATCAGTCGGATAGGCTAATATGCTGTTACTTATTGATAATTACGACTCGTTTACTTACAACCTCTATCAATATTTTTGTGAATTGGGTGCTGAGGTTGTTGTTAAACGTAATGATGAGATTGGGCTTAAAGAGATAGAAAAGATGATGCCAGCACATCTTGTTATCTCCCCAGGACCTTGTACTCCAGATGAAGCAGGGATCTCTCTTGAGGCTATACAGCGATTTGCCGGTGAAATCCCGATCCTTGGGGTTTGTTTAGGACATCAAGCTATTGGACAAGCTTTTGGTGCATCAGTAATAAGAGCACGTGAAGTGATGCATGGTAAAAACTCACTTATCCATCACAACCAACAAGGCGTATTTAAGGGACTTAACCGACCTTTAAATGTGACCCGTTATCACTCTTTGGTGATTGATGCAGCGACATTACCAGTACCATTTGAAGTCACAGCCTGGAGTCAACATGATGGAAATGTTGATGAAATCATGGGGATACGACATCGGACACTGCCAATAGAAGGTGTGCAATTTCATCCAGAAAGTATTCTTAGTGAACAAGGACATGAATTATTAAATAATTTCCTTAAATATTAAATAGATAGAATTATTTTGCCTAAATAACGCATTTTTACCCTCAACCAGATTTGATTTTTTATTCATATTTAGTGATTATATTTTCACATTAGAAATAAATATCGATCAGGTGGGGTAATGACAACGCAAAGCATCAACCGGGCAACTTACGATCAAGTAATGTTGCCAATCTATTCACCCGCAGAGTTTATTCCAGTTAAAGGCAAAGGAAGCCGTGTTTGGGATCAACAAGGCAAATCTTATATCGATTTTGCTGGTGGGATTGCCGTATTAGCATTGGGGCACTGTCACCCAGCACTCAATCAAGCACTTAAAGAACAAAGTGAGCAGCTTTGGCATGTTAGTAATGTTTTTACGAATGAACCTGCATTGTGTTTGGCACAAAAATTAATCGATAACACTTTTGCTGAACGTGTTTTTTTTGCGAATTCTGGTGCAGAAGCGAATGAAGCTGCATTTAAACTGGCTCGTCATTATGCAATAACGCGTCATAGTCCTTATAAAACCAAAATTATTGCCTTTCATCATGCTTTTCATGGACGAACGTTATTTACGGTTTCAGTTGGTGGACAACCTAAATATGCTGATGGTTTTGGCCCTAAACCTGCCGATATTGTTCATGTGCCTTTTAATGACCTAGAAGCGGTGAAAGCGGTAATGGATGATCATACATGTGCCGTTGTGCTAGAACCCGTTCAAGGTGAAGGTGGGGTTACACCAGCAACAGCGGAATTTATGAGAGGACTGCGAGAGCTGTGTGACAAACACCAAGCGTTATTAGTGCTTGATGAAGTACAAACGGGTATGGGGCGTACAGGCAAGCTATTTGCCTATATGAACTATGATGTTATGCCAGATATCATCACGACAGCAAAAGCATTAGGCAGTGGTTTTCCATTAAGTGCGATGCTGACAACGCAAGAGATTGCTTCTGTAATGGGTGTAGGGACTCATGGTACAACATATGGCGGTAATCCATTAGCATGTGCAGTTGGTAATGTAGCATTTGATTTAATTAATACACCCGCATTGCTTGAAGGTGTGCAAACGCGTTATCAATGGATTGTTGATGAATTAACGGCAATCAACCAAAGTTATTCTGTATTTACACAAATTCGAGGTCAGGGTTTGTTAATTGGCGCCGAATTAGCGCCCAAATATGCAGGTAAGGCTAAAGTGCTATTAGGGCTTGCTGCGCAACATGGATTAATGATGTTAAATGCAGGTCCTGATGTAATGCGGTTTACACCGTCATTAATTATTACTCAAGAAGAGTTACAAGAAGGAATGGCGGCATTAAAAGTTGCAGTCGCCGAATTTGTTAAAATAAATTAATGTTTCTTTCCAACTAAAAAACCCCATCGGATCATGATGGGGTTTTATGCAGAAATCATTTTTAATAGCCCATTTTGGGAATGGGCTATTATTTGTTCTAGGTGGCTAAACTTAGCGGGTGCCGTAAACGACGATAGTTTTGCCGTGTGCAGAGATCAAATTTTGATCTTCCAGCATTTTTAAAATACGGCCTACCGTTTCGCGTGAACAACCTACAATCTGACCAATTTCCTGACGTGTAATTTTAATTTGCATGCCATCAGGGTGGGTCATTGCATCAGGTTGTTTTGCTAAGTTAAGTAAGGTTTGTGCAATACGTCCTGTTACATCAAGGAAAGCAAGGTTACCTACTTTTTCTGATGTTGTTTGCAGTCTATTCGCCATTTGGGCAGAGAGACGCATAAGAATATCAGGATTAACCTGAATTAATTGGCGGAATTTTTTATAGGAAATTTCTGCTACTTCACAGGCTGTTTTTGCTCTAACCCATGCACTACGTTCTTGATCTTCTTCAAATAATCCAAGTTCACCGATGAAATCCCCCTGATTTAGGTAGGAGAGGATCATTTCTTTTCCTTCTTCATCTTTAATAAGAACAGCTACGGAACCTTTAACAATATAATAAAGTGTTTCCGCTTTCTCACCTTGGTGGATCAGCGTGCTCTTGGATGGATATTTGTGAATATGGCAGTGAGACAAAAACCATTCAAGAGTCGGGTCTGTTTGCGGCTTGCCGAGAACCATTCGCGTTATCCTCTGTACGTTAAATGCAGCCTTTCAAAACGGATAGGTTCCCTTTTGAGACAGCATGCTTAAAAATCCTATCTTTACCGATTAACTTCCTGAGAACACGGAAAGTTAATATGGAATAGATTATAATAAATGAGAAAATAATGCATTGATCTTAACCACTATCATCAAGCAGATATTGTTTTTAGCACAGTTAACGCATTAAGTCTCGTTTTACGCAGTCAGCATAATAAACCTATTTGCTAATTGCCAGTTGAATTATGAGAATGTACTCTTTTAGTTTCTGTCTTATTGAGGATAAATAAATGGAAGCACGGGTTAAATGGGTTGAGGATTTATCTTTTTTAGGGGAGTCTTCTTCAGGCCATCAAATCATGATGGATGGTAATTCTGGCGATAAAGCGCCAAGTCCAATGGAAATGCTATTAATTGCAGCTGGTGGATGTAGTGCGATAGATGTCGTGAGTATTTTACGTAAAGGTCGTCACCAAGTAACTGATTGTGAAGTAAAATTAACTTCTAATCGTCGTGAAGAAGCGCCTCGTTTATTTACCGATATCAATTTACATTTTATTGTTTCTGGTAAAGAACTCACTGATAAAATTGTTGAACGAGCTGTTCAATTATCGGCAGAAAAATATTGTTCGGTTTCTTTAATGTTGGGTAAAGCGGCAAATATTACTCATTCATTTGAAATAAAAGACTCTGAATAAATTTGATATTTTAAAATAGTTTTTAACTAATAAAATAATATCCCTTTTACCGATGGGATATTATTTTTTACTAAATAGAAATAAGTCTATTTAACTAATTTTTTCACCCTTTAATAATTTACTGACTAATGGCGCCATAATTAATTCCATTGCTAAACCTAATTTTCCACCAGGAACAACTATCGTATTTATTGTTGACATAAACGAGCCATGTAACATAGCCAGCAGATAAGGAAAGTCAATATCGGTAAGGCCACGAAAGCGGATCACAATAAAGCTTTCATCTAAAGTCGGAATTGCTTTTGCTGAAAATGGATTTGAGGTATCAACAGTAGGCACACGCTGAAAGTTAATATGGGTACGAGAAAATTGAGGAATAATATAATTAATATAGTCATCCATTGAGCGAACGACCGAATCTTTTACGGCTTCTTGAGAATGGCCTCGTTCTGTTGTGTCACGAGTCAATTTTTGTATCCACTCAAGATTGACTATCGGGACAACACCTACCAGTAAATCGACATGTTGTGCAACATTGTGCTCTTGTGTGACAACGCCACCATGTAACCCTTCATAGAAAAGTACATCTGTTTTTTCAGGTAATGGTTCCCAAGGTGTGAAAGTACCTGGTAGCTGATTGTAAGGCGTTGCTTCATCATAAGAGTGAAGGTATTTACGACACTCGCCTTGGCCTGTTTTGCCGTAATTGTGTAACGTCGAACTTAGTAGGTTAAAATCATTTGCTTCTGGACCAAAATAACTAATGTGCCGACCTTGTTCTTTGGCTTTTCTAATGGCCATATCCATTTCAGGGCGCGTGTAGCGATGAAAACTATCACCCTCAATTAATGCCGCATTCACATTAAGTTGCTGGAATATTTTACGGAAAGCTTGGCTTGTAGTGGTGGTTCCAGCGCCGCTAGAGCCGGTGACGGCAATGATAGGGTGTTTGATAGACATAAAAACGTTGCTCCTTTATCAAAGCAAGGGGGAGCCGGCCCCTCGCGGGTAGATGCCATGCCGTCAACTGAGCTTAATTAATCAGGGCGAAACTGTGATGCAGGCATAATATTGACGCTTTCATGCAACTCTGACCAGACTAATACCGCTTCACCAGATGAAAGTTGTTTCTTTACATCCGCGACTTTTTGTTCGAGCGTCTTCTCTTGGATACCATAATCAGTCCCTTCACGTAAAACAAAACTTTCAATTAAACTATCTAGTGTATCTGCTGAAAGCTCTTTCCAAGGAATGATCACTTCGATTTCTCCAAATAGGTTGTTAGCCAATCAGGGATCCGGCTTTCAAGCCACATGACTGGTTTTGATAATTTGCCACTGACAAAGCCCACATGCCCACCAAATTCAGTTAATTGATACTCAATATTATTAGGCAACGAAGCGACATCTGGGATGACATCAGAAGACATAAAGGGATCGTCTTTCGCATGGATAATCAGCGTTGTTTTCTTTATCTGATTTAATAAAGGTAATGCACTGCATTGGCGATAGTAATCTAACGCATCCTTAAAACCATGAATTTTTGATGTTATAAGATCATCAAATTGACGTAACTTTTTAATCGACTTAATGCTTAATAAGCTAATCGGTAATGATTGTGGATAGCGAATCAATTTTCGTGTGGCATTACGTTTTAACTCTTTAAGCAAATACCACTGATAAAAACGTGAAAAACCGTGTTCAATTTTCGTGGAGCAAGGTTCTAACATTAAGGGCGCTGAAACTATTACAGCAGCATCAAGCACTGCGCTTTCTCCACTCTCAGCAAGATAATACGCTAACATATTGCCACCAAGAGAATAACCTACAGCGGCAGTGGGTTGTTCACCAAACTCTGTTTTTAGCCAATTTAGAAAATACCGCGCATCTTCTGTTTCACCAGAATGATAAATTCTTCTTTGTCTATTTGGTTCTCCGCTGCATCCTCTAAAGTGCATCACAACGCCCAGCCAACCACGTGCTTTTGCAGCAGCTAACATGCCATGAACATAAGGGCTATTAAAGCTACTTTCTAGGCCATGAAAAATAACCAAACGTGGTTTTTGTTGTGCCTGAGTTGGATCTTCACTCCACGCCAAATCGACAAAGTCATTGTCAGGCAAATTAAGACGTTGCCAGTGAGGTGTTAAAAGTGGAGTTCTGCGCACTATGCGTGGCAAAAGTGTTTGTAAATGCGGATTTTTAGCCCAGCGCATGGGATTAAAGTATTGAGACATATTTTTGTTTATCAAAATGAATTAACACTTGTTTGCTAAATAACATACTGCTATTTTCGATGAAAATAAAACATCTGTCACATCTTTGAGCTTTATCATGACAACCAGCCTCGTTTTTTCTTTAAGTATTTTTCTGTTTATCGCCGCTATAACACCAGGACCCAACAATTTATTGTTAACATCTTCTGGCGCACATGTGGGATTTAAAGGCTCATTAAAATTGATGGCAGGTATTATACTCGGAATGCAGTGCGTTTTGTTTAGTTCTGCATTTGGTATCGCTGCATTATTGATTATTTATCCGGCTTTGCATATAGGATTAAAGTTGGTTGGTAGTATCTATCTGCTCTGGTTAGCTTGGAAAACAGCAACCTCTAATTATCAACGTCTTGATATACCAGTACAAACGGCACAAAGTGTTAGTTGGTTTCAGGGCGGATTATTGCAATTTCTTAATCCTAAAGCATGGATGATGGGATTAGGTGCGGTAGGTAGTTTTAGTCTCTCTGGCGATGCCTATTTTAGTTCAATCGGTGTGATTAGTGTGGTTATGGTGATTGTTAATTTAGTCGCAGGTATCGCGTGGATCCTGGGTGGGACGCTTATTAGCTTGTTTTTACAAAGCCGGCACTCCTGGTTTATTTTCAATATCACTATGGGGCTATTAACCGCTGCCTGTGTTCCTTTAATATGGTTTGAATAAATTTATTAGCTAATAAGAAGAAATAAAAGAGTAGTGCGCTCCAGTTCTAAATAAAATAATATTTTTTTAGGTTTAAGTAATAGGTTATTTTATTTTTTCTATTAAAAATAGCGAATATCACCATTAAAAAGGATTGTTTATATTATCAACAATTCTGTTAATCTATGATACAGTTAGTATAATATTTAGTATGAATTTATTTCTTATGCTAATTATCCTCACTGTATTGGTAATTAATGTAAGTTAATAGTGATCATTAATGCTGTACATTAATAGTCAAAAGCTCAATATTCTATTTTTTTAATGTTATTCCTAAATTTTTATGAATAAAATGTCATGTAAAGGAATTATTTATTCCGTTTAATTGATTGTAATTAAAGTGTTTTTGTTTCTTATGTTTTAGGATAAGAAACCTTATCTATTAATGTATTATATTTTAAATTAATTTTATTAAGTGTGAATGAACTAAGTTATATCACCTCATTGACTTAAAGGAATAAATTATTTATTTGGTAAAGATCAAATGCTTTTCAAAAGTATATCTATTCAATAGAATGGCATGAGCAGAAAATAGCTATAAAACATCATTATTATAAAAATAATTTTATTCATAAGGTTATTGCTTTCGTAATACTTAATAAAATAGTTCTTCTTGTTTTTAATTGATTTTATTCCAAAAACTTAATTATTGAAGGCGATAAATTCGTTATCAAAAATTAGGCCATTATAACTATATAGTCCTCTGAGTGGATATTGTCATTATGCCGACATTAACGAAGATTGCGTGGATTAAACCAGGGATGGCAACAAATCAACGTAAAATAGCTGATTACATTCTAGCAAACCCCGAAAAAACGGTCACACTTTCATCACAGCAATTAGCTGAGATTATGGGCGTTAGCCAATCCGCTATTGTAAAATTTAGCCAAAAAATAGGGTTTAAAGGTTTTCCGTCATTAAAACTGGCTATTAGTGAAGATTTAGGCCGTAAAAATGCCAGCTTAGGAACAACTTCAAACCTATTACATAATCAGATTGGTGCAGATGATAGCTTAGTCGTTATCGCTCAAAAACTGGCACAAGAGAAAAATAATTCTATTAGTGATACCACTCGTCAAATTAATTACCTCCATTTTGAAAAAGTGATCCAACTTATTGATGAAGCCGCAAGAGTGCAAATTATAGGGATCGGGGGCTCAGGATTGGTTGCGCGAGATTTAAGCTATAAGCTACAAAAGATAGGTATTACGACATTAATTGAAACAGACCACCATGTGCAGATTTCTGTTGCTCAGATGTTAAGCCCTAAGGATTTGCAGATAGTCATTTCTTATTCAGGCAAGAGAAAAGACATGCTTGTTGCTGCAACTGTCGCCAAAAAACAAGGGGCTAAAATTATTGCAATCACAGGTGAAAAGCATTCACCTTTAGGACGACTAGCCGATTATATATTAGAAACAATTGCGGATGAAGGAGAGTGGCGAAGTGCATCCATCTCTTCACGTACTGCACAAAATACAATTACAGATCTTATTTTTATGGCGTTATTAAAGACTCGTGATGAAAATGCGAAGATTTTAGTCTTAAGCTCACAAGCATTAATTAATAGCCTTGATGATTAAAAATTTTGAACTGATTCAAAATTTTAATATTTAAATGTAGGTATTTACACTTATTGCTAAAGTTATTCTCTCTACGGCCGAAACGGTAGTTATTTGAGCGATCTTTTTTAGTTGAGAAGTTTGATTTCAATGTCGAGGAGAGTAACTAATGCGTAACAACCAACCGGTGACACAGCGAGAATATCCGGTATCTGAAAACGCAACATTGATGTCAACAACAGACCTTGATGGCAATATCATTTATGCCAATGAGGACTTTGTTGAGGCCAGTGGGTTTTCAGTTGATGAACTAGTGGGACAACCCCATAACATTGTCCGGCACCCAGATATCCCTTCTGAAGTGTTTAAGGATATGTGGAGAACATTAAAACAAGGGAGTGTTTGGACAGGTATTGTTAAAAATAGACGTAAAAATGGTGATTACTACTGGGTAAGGGCAAATGTCACTCCAATTATTCGTCAAGGAAAAATACAAAGTTTTATGTCTGTAAGAACCTGTGCTAAAAAAGAGGAAATAGCACAAGCCTCGGCACTATATAACGGATTTAATCAAGGAAACTATCCATCACAAACCTTTTTAAAAGGCGCTTTCATTTATAAGGGATGGCAACGTTGGCGCTCGTGGAACCAAACGATTTCGTTAAAACAGCGCCTTCGCTTACTTATCTTATTACCTCTTCCATTTATGCTACTCAGTGCATGGTTTGCAGGGCTAAGTGGCTATGCGCTTTTATGTCATGCTGTCATTTTACTTCTATTGTTGATGTTTAATGAGGGGGTACTTTATTTTCAAATCATTAAGCCGATTCGGTTATTGAATGAGCAGGCAAATCGCGTTGCTACAGGCGATGAGCATAACGTCGCTTATCTAAACCGTATTGATGAGATAGGGATGACACAGCGTTCGGTCAATCAACTTGGGCGAATGTTTCGATGGTTGGTAAATGATGTTAGCCACCAAATTCATCAGGTGGATATTTCTTGTGACCAACTTGCAGCTGGAAACCGTGATTTGTACGTCAGAACAGAGCAAACCGCCAGTAATGTAGAAGCCACTGCTTCAACGATGAATGAGTTAACAACAGCAGTAAGTAGTAATAGTGAAACTGCAGGACAAGCCAATAACTTATCTAATATCACTTGTAGTGCTGCAATTAAAGGCGGCACAGCAATGGATAATATCGTTAACACGATGAATGATATTGCCAAAAGCTCTGATCGTATCAGTAATATTATTGGCGTGATTGATAGCATTGCTTTTCAAACTAATATATTGGCGCTGAATGCTTCAGTAGAAGCAGCAAGAGCCGGAGCTCAAGGACGTGGCTTTTCTGTGGTAGCAACCGAGGTGCGTAATTTAGCGCAGCGCGGAAGCGGCAAAAGAAATAAAAATGCTAATTAATACATCTAGCAATAATATTCGTGTGGGTTCAAAACAAGTTAATGAAACGGTAGGTACAATGGAAGATATCGTTGTGCATGTTAAGAATGTCACTGACCTTATCGGTGAAATTAGCCTTGCCTCGTCAGAACAGAGTGCGGGATTAAAAGAGCTAGGTCGAGCTGTCGAAAAGTTGGAATCGATTACTCATGAAAATGCTGATTATGTTTCTAAGGCATCAACAATTTCAGGTGAAATGAAAGTACAAACTAACTATTTAGTCAGTGCTATCAACGTATTTCATTAGTTTTTTTGAAAAAAAGACACCTAAATAGATTAGGTGTCTTTGTGTTAAAAATGAGCTTGTGACTCAAACTTAAAAGCTTGTCCAGTCGTCATCTTCATCATGATTTATTATCGGTTCTTTGGTTGTTTTCTTCTCTTTAATAACATCGTTTTTCACTCTAACACGGGTCTTAGCACTCTCTTTTTGCCGAGAGTTTTCCGTAATAGTGTCATTTTCTACGCTATTTTTAGGGCTGGTTCTTGTCTGTTGTTCGCTTTCAGCGGTTTTAAACTGTTCAACTATTTGCTCTAAATTACCTGCTTCTTCAGTTAGCAAGCTCGCTACGGCTGATGATTGTTCTACCATTGTGGCGTTTTGCTGAGTGGCTTTATCCATCTCATTAACCGCAAGGGTAACTTGTGTGATCCCTCTAGTTTGTTCTTCAGATGCAGAAAGAATTTCTGTCATTGAGTCTTCAACATGTTTTACGGAAGTCAGTATTTCACTCATTGAAATACTGACTTGTTCAACTAAGTCGTTACCATGACGGACTCTACTGATTGAAGCATCAATTAACTCTTTGATCTCTTTTGCTGCTTCCGCACTGCGTTGAGCTAATTCTCGTACCTCGGTTGCCACTACAGAAAAGCCACGCCCTTGTTCACCGGCTCTTGCTGCTTCTACTGCTGCGTTTAAAGATAAAATATTGGTTTGGAATGCAATACTATTAATAACAGCCGTGATTTCGCCAATTTTTTGTGAGCTTTCAGCGATGTCAGTCATGGTTTTCACCATTCTATTTGTGACATCTCCACCTTTACTCGCAATGTTGGAGGTTTGATTGACTAAATGTGAGATTTCTCGCGCACTTTCAGTATTATTCCTTACTGTTGCGGTGAGTTGCTCCATACTTGAAGCTGTTTCTTCTAGTGCACTGGCTTGCTCTTCAGTACGACAAGAGAGGTCTGTATTGCCAGCTGAAAGCTCTTGAACCCCCGTATAAATATGGTGGCTCGTTCCACGAATCGCATTCACAATTAACGAAAGCTCAGTACGCATATACTGAATGCCATAAATTAATTGGTCGATTTCATTATTACCTCTTACTTTTATCTCATTGTTTTCAATTAAGTTTCCTTGGGAAATTTCAGACATATATTCGATAATTTGATTGATACGCAAAACGATGTTTCGACGTAGCCAAATCATGACGAGAACGGTAAATGCAATAAAAATACACATAAAAACAAAGGCAAGTATTAAGGCTCGCTCATAGTTACCTTGTGCTGCTTTAAGTGCGTGGGCAACAACATTATCACTTAAGTGGTCGCTGGCCTCATACAACGCGTTAGTAAAACGCTCATTGGTATTGTGTGCATAGAGCGATTGGAAACCGTAAAAGTCTCGAATTTCTAAAGCAGAAACTAATTGGTCAAGATCGTAAAGAACACGAGTGAATAGTTTTTTCATGGCATCTAGCTTTTCTGGATCGTAGTCTACTTTTTGAGCGACATTAAAGTAGTCTGCCATGATAGAAGAAACTTCTTTTTTTCGCTCTGGATAGATAGCGATAAAAGAAGTTATTTTTTCTTGTGCAATATCCGGTGTGAGTTGCGCATCAAGTAATACATTGAGCATATCCTCACGTAACTTATTGAGTTTTGCATAACCGTAATCCATCGTTTTCATCTGTTCAAAGCCATGGGCTAATTGTGAGATCCGCTTATTGGTTAAATTCGAATCACGGATACTCATTGCGCCAGAAAAAAGTTGAATAGCGCAAAACAGTATTAAGATAAACATCAAGCCATTAGATATTTTTATTCGTTTAAGCATAGCCTTACCTATTTAATAAATTTGTAGGATAAACAGCAAGGAACGACAAACATACATCAATTAAACTTATTCGGCTTAATATCTGAAAACTTTAATGTTTCTATACTATTTGCGACTAAAGATGACTTGTTTTTCTTTTTTTAGCTTTAATTAACAGCTAATAACTAAAATTTTCTAATGGCACCTACAATTGTCTATAAGTAAATTATCCTACTCATTAGTGGTGTTAATTGTTAATTATTAAGATTTAATAATGTTTTTCTTAGGAAGGCTTGTTATTACTGTGTGGTTTTATTATTGGGCGTTTCTTTATTTTTTGATAAGTAAAATGAAATTTAGCTGTTATCAAACTTAATTTACTGACTTTAGTACAAATCATTTTTTCTATTTCATAAAATTGAGAAATCTTAATTTTTATATCTTTTAACGTTAAGAAAAATATCCCCAATCTAATGATTGGGGATCGTGTAGGTAGAGGTTTTTTATGCGTAATATATATAACTAATGAACACCATGATGCTTATTAAGTTACAACACTAAATCAGAAGCTTTCCCAATTATCATCAGCTTCATTGTTATTTGGCTTGATGGTTGGCGTTTTGGGTGTTTTTACTACTTCTGGTTCATATTTTTTTGCTGAGAAAGTTGGTAATGATGTGGATGTTTCTTGCTCTACTTTAAATGTATTCACAATCATATCTAACATACCCGCCTGCTCACTTAATGTGGCTGATGCAGCTGTTGATTGTTCAACCATTGCTGCATTTTGCTGTGTGGCTTTATCCATTTCATTAACGGCAAGGCTAATTTGAGCAATACCACGAGTTTGTTCTTCTGAAGCAGATAAAATTTCTTTCATTGAACCCGAAACATGGTTAACCGATGTTACAATCTCACCCATTGAAATACTGACTTGTTCAACAAGGTCATTTCCTTGTCTGACACGTAAAATCGTGGACTCGATTAATTCTTTGATCTCTTTTGCGGCTTCCGCGCTGCGCTGCGCAAGATTGCGTACCTCACTTGCAACAACAGAGAACCCACGGCCTTGCTCGCCAGCTCTTGCTGCTTCAACGGCCGCATTCAATGCCAGAATATTGGTTTGAAAAGCAATATCATCAATAACAGCTGTGATTTCGCCAATTTTTTGTGAGCGATCAGCGATGTCAGTCATTGTCATCACCATTTTGTTACTGTGCTCGCCACCTTGAACGGCAATATCGGCAGTGCTAATAACGAGTTCTGTCACTTCACGAGCGCTTTCTGTATTGTTACGAATAGTCGCCGTCATCTGTTCCATACTTGATGCGGTTTCTTCTAATGCGCTAGCTTGTTCTTCGGTTCTGCTTGATAAGTCATTATTACCTGCTGCAATTTCTTGTACGCCAGTATAAATATGGCTACTGCTATTTCTAATAGAAGTCACCATCTCTTTTAAACGAGCACGCATTTGTTGCAAGCCAAGCATTAATTGATCAATTTCAGTATTACCTGAAACGTCACTATCCATGCGACTGACTAAATCACCTTTAGCAATGGTTTCCTGATAAGTGATCATTTGATTAATACGAGCAATGATGTATTTACGGATCCAAATAAGAACTAATGTCGTGAAGATAAGGAAAATACCCATAAAGGTAGATGCTATCCACAACATGCTGTAGTAGTTCTTTTCCGCTTCAGTGACCGAGGGATTAACAACGTCATCGGTAATAAAGTCAGTTGCTTCATACAATGAGTTGGTAAAATTAGTATTTGCTGGGCTTTTTAAGATCAACGTAATTGCATTCACATTACGCTCACCTAAATATTGTGCGAGAAGATCTAAATCAGTGCGACTTTTTTGATAAAGCTGTTTGATTTGTGCCATTCGCTGTTGGTCAAAGCCTGTTTGGGCTGATAAATCAACATACTCATTCATCAATTTATCAACGTCAGCCTTGCGTGTATTTATGGTTTGCATAAATGCAGTTACATTAGCATCTTCTTTGCTTGGATTTGATATGTAACTAAATGCTTGAGCAATGATATCTGTGCGTAATGTATTTAATTCCGCATAGGTATTATCCATAGTACGCAGTTGATCAAAACTGTATGAGATTAATTTAAGTTTATTTTGTGTCTGGTAAGCATCATGAATACTTTGCACGCCAGAAATTACCTGAATAATACAAAACAGAGTCAGAACACACATTAAACCTTGAGAGATTTTAATTCGTTTTAACATAACCCTACCTATTAGCTTTGTCTTCACTTTTGTAAGTGGGAGGTCCACTTAGCAGAATGATTAATTCGGCTGGAATGTTAAAAACTTTAGAGCGAAATAGTTTATTTCCCTTACTAAATACAAATGATAGGTAAATAAAAGATAGACTATTATTTTAATTGGGTTATTGCGACAAAGGTCGATATTATCTTTTGTGTAATTCGTGCGGTAGTAAAATGAAATAAATGCACTAAGTAAAATGAGTTGTATAAGTTTTTAGAATGAATAAGGCAATAAAAAATAAGAGAGCTGCTTA
The DNA here is from genome assembly GCF_001654965.1 of Proteus hauseri ATCC 700826. Lineage (GTDB taxonomy): Bacteria > Pseudomonadota > Gammaproteobacteria > Enterobacterales > Enterobacteriaceae > Proteus > Proteus hauseri. The sequence continues at coordinate 13,610 of NZ_LXEV01000002.1, read as the reverse complement.
TTTCTAAAACAGTTCTCTTATTTATATGTTAAGTATTATTATTGTGATTCAAATTCGGCTGTCATTTCTTCAAGCGTTTCTTGTAATGTCATCCATTCCATTTCAACTTCTTCAAGCGCTGATTTTGCTACACCTTGGCGGCTTAAATAGTCAGAAAGCTCATTTTTACGGTTGGCGTCATAAATACTACTGTCTGAAAGCGCAGTTTCAATATTAGCTAACTCTTGGCTTAACTTATCCATTTTACTTTCTAAGGTGGTTAGTTTTTTACGTAAAGGTTGAGTTTGTTGTCTAAACTCTGCTTCTTTGCGCTTTTGCTCTTTTTTATCTTGAGCGCTTAAATTAGTGGTGTTAGCACTGTTATCCTTTTCTTGTTGGCTCTTATTGGCTTGAGTTTCTTGACGATTTTGATCAACCAGCCATTGCTGATAGTCATCAAGATCACCATTAAATGGCTCGACTTGACCATCATGAACCAGATAAAGATCATCGGTGGTTGAGCGTAATAAGTGACGGTCATGGGAAACCACAACGATAGCCCCTTCAAAGCTAATTAACGCTTCAGTTAATGCTTGTCGCATATCTAAATCAAGGTGGTTGGTCGGTTCATCCATTAACAGTAAATTTGGACGCTGCCAAACCAGTAGAGATAAAACAAGGCGTGCTTTTTCACCCCCTGAAAATTGCCCACAAGCATCTGTGACTTTATCACCATGAAAACCAAAGCCACCGAGATAATCACGCAATTTTTGCTCAGTTTCTTTTGGTGCTAAACGCGTTAAATGTTGTAATGCTGATTCATCTGAGCGTAAAAACTCTAATTGATGCTGAGCAAAATAACCGAGCTTAATTCCTTTTGATAAACCAATCTTACCTTGTAGTGGCTCTATTTCGTTAGCAAGCAGTTTAATTAAGGTCGATTTACCTGCACCATTGCGGCCAAGTAAGCCAATCCGAGAGCCAGGGATTAAATTAAGCTTAATATCATTGAGAATGACTTTATCGCCGTAACCCGCACTGATTTTTTCCATTGAAAGTAACGGATTAGGCAGGCTTTCTGGTTGACGAAAACTAAAGTGGAAAGGGTTATCTAAATGCGCAGGGGCAACACGTTCCATGCGTTCGAGCATTTTTACTCGGCTTTGTGCTTGTTTCGCTTTTGTCGCCTTGGCTTTAAAGCGGTCGATAAAACTTTGTAGATGAGCAATTTTACCTTGCTGATTTTCAAATAATGCTTGCTGCTGAGCCAATTTTGTTGCTCGTTGCAATTCAAAGGAAGAGTAATTTCCTGAATATTCAAATATCTTTTCTTGCTCAATATGTAAAATTTTATCTACGATAGGATCAAGAAAATCGCGGTCATGAGATATCAGAATTAACGTGCCCGTATAACTCTTTAACCATTTCTCTAGCCAAATAACGGCATCTAAATCTAAGTGGTTGGTTGGTTCATCAAGCAATAATAAATCAGAACGACAGATCAGTGCTTGAGCAAGGTTTAAACGCATCCTCCAACCACCGGAAAATGATTTTACTGGCTCATTGAGCTGTTGTTGACTAAAGCCTAATCCATTGAGTAGCGTGGCCGCACGAGATTGAATAGTCCATGCATTAATTGCGTCTAATTGCCCATGAATCAGTGCAATAGCATGGCCATCGTTAGCGTTATTGGCTTTTTGTAAACGTTGTTCGAGTGTGCGGTATTCTCTATCACCATCAATGACATAATCAATTGCAGGAATATCAAGCGCAGGGGTTTCTTGGTTTACCCACGCCATCGCCCAAGAGCTTGGGAATGTCACATCGCCTGCTTCAGCTTGTAGCTCGCCTTTTAATAATGAAAGCAGTGTGGTTTTACCACAGCCATTTTTGCCGACTAAACCAATTTTCTGTCCTGGGTTAATAGTTGCACTGGCATTTTCCAGTAGCACCCTAACACCACGGCGAATTTCTAAAGAAGAAAAAACAATCATAGATATCGTCTATTAAGAGTATGTTAAATTAATATATAGAATAAGTTGTTCGTAACAGTTGGTCACAATGCGTGCATGGTAACGGAAAAATCTGTTTCTGACACGCTTTGTAAGGAGGAGTGATGTCAAACGCATCAAATATATTACTAATCTATGTACATCCCGAACCGCGACAATCAGTCGCCAATAAGGCGTTATTGAATGCGGTGAGGGATTTAGAGAACCTAACTATTCATGATTTGTATGCAGTTTATCCTGATTTCTTTATCGATATTCATCATGAGCAGGCTCTATTATGCCAACATCAGGTGATTGTGTTTCAATTTCCATTACAAACTTACAGTTGCCCAGCATTGCTAAAAGAGTGGCAAGATAGGGTGCTTACGCGCCCTTTTGCGGGTTCGAATCGTGTTAGTCGATCACAATTAAAAGGGAAATCATTTCGCTGTGTCGTCACAACGGGTGAACCTGAATATGCTTATCAGCACAATGGAAAAAATCGTTATACGTTATCTGAGTTATTAAGGCCTTTAGAATTGATGGCTGAAATGTGTGGTATGCGTTGGTTGTCTCCTATGATTATTTATTCCGCAAGACAACAATCTCCAGCAACATTAACCCATATTAGTGATGCTTATCGCCAATGGCTAATCGCCCCTCTTGAAGGAGAACACGCTTAATGGACGATAATTGGATGATAAAAGCGGTGCTATTTTTCCTTTGTGCTGCTGTGGTCATGGTGCCTATTGCCCAGCGTATTAAAATTGGTGCTGTTTTGGGCTATTTAATCGCCGGTATCGTGATTGGTCCTTGGGGGTTCGGGCTATTTAAAGACGTCGATAATATTTTGCATTTCGCTGAATTAGGGGTGGTTTTTTTAATGTTCTTGATAGGACTTGAATTAAACCCTGCAAAACTTTGGCAATTAAGACGCTCAATTTTTGGCGTAGGCTCAATGCAGGTTGTGTTTACCGTTTCTATTTTCGCTGGGCTAATTTTGCTGTTTACTTCATTTTCATGGCAAGCCGCGGTGATTGGAGGTTGTGGTATTGCAATGTCATCCACGGCAATGGCGTTGCAGCTGATGAATGAAAAGGGCATGAACCATAATGAAGGGGGACAACTTGGATTTTCGGTTCTACTCTTTCAAGATATGGCTGTGATCCCCATTTTAGCCATTATCCCGTTATTAGCGGGTGAAACAGCAAGCAGTGATTGGTATAAAATTGGCTTAAAAGTTGTGTCATTTGCTGTTTTACTGATTTGTGGCCGTTTTTTATTGCGTCCACTGTTTCGCTTAGTTGTTAAATCAGGCGTAAGAGAAGTTTTTACCGCGGCGGCGTTATTAGTGGTGTTAGGTGCCGCTTTGTTTATGGAAACACTTGGCTTTTCTATGGCAATGGGAACCTTTATTGCGGGTGTCTTATTGGCCGATTCTGAATATCGTCATGAGTTAGAAATTTCTATTGAACCATTTAAAGGGTTACTTTTGGGGCTCTTTTTTATCTCTGTCGGTATGTCGTTAGATATTGGTATTTTATGGCGTTACTTACCCGAAGTTTTACTTGGCGTGCTAGTTCTTGTTTTGGTTAAAGCCGCCATCCTTTATGGTATTGGCTGGTTAGCTGGTTTACGTTTCTCAACACGATTGCAATTTTCTGCTGTTTTAAGCCAAGGTGGTGAATTCGCTTTTGTTGTGTTTTCTACCTCAATGGCGATGGGCGTGTTGGATAGTCAGCAAATGGCATTATTGCTGGTGGTTGTGACACTCTCTATGATGACAACACCTCTTGTGATGCAACTGACAGACGTTGTGTTATCTCGCCGTTATAATGAGGAACAAACCGATGAAGAGCCTTTTGTTGAAAATAATCAGCCTGAAGTAATTTTGGTTGGATTTGGCCGTATGGGGCAAGTGGTGGGGCGCTTGTTAATGGCGAATAAAATTAATACTACTGTATTAGAGCATGATGTGGGGATCTTAAGCACCATGCGTAAATATGGTTATAAAGTTTATTATGGCGATGCAACGGATCTCAATCTATTACGAGCCGCAGGCGCAGAACATGCCAAAGCGATAGTTATCACTAGTAATGAACCAGAATCTACGATGGATATTGTCCATTTGTGCCAGCAGCATTTCCCTAATTTACATATTATTGCTAGGGCTAGAGGGCGTGTAGAAGCTCATGAGTTACTAAAAGCGGGTGTGACAGAGTTTAGCAGAGAAACATTTTCTAGTGCGTTGGAATTAGGTCGTAAGACCTTGATTGAACTTGGAATGCATCCTCATCAAGCTTATCGCGCTCAGCAACATTTTCGTCGTTTAGATATGCAGCTGTTAAGAAAGTTGGTTGATGAATCTCCAGAAGAAGTATCAAACGTTTCTCGTGTTAAAGAGGCTCGTAGAGAGCTAGAAGAGCTTTTTCATGAAGAGATCCAACAAGAACATCATCAGCCTGATATTTGGGATGAATCTTTAACCGATGCTATTCCTCAAACAATAAGAGAAAAAAAATCTATTGATAAATAGGAGAATTGACCCCATGTCTGCAATCCGTAAACGCTTTATCGCAGGAGCAGTGTGTCCTCACTGTCAAGCTCAAGATACATTAAAAATGTGGCGAGAAGATAAAGTGGATATCGTGGAATGTGCTCAATGTGGCCATCAGCAAAGACAAACAGATGGTGAGGTAAATTCGCTTGTTCGTGAAAATGAACAGGTCATTGGGATCTTTACACCACAATAATTGTAGGTTTTTTGATATAACCCGATACAGAAGATTTATTTTTCGTTACAATCGGGAAAATTTTGCCCACGGGTATGTAGGAGATGTCATGAAAGTAGCAAACGACTTGGTAGTTAGTCTGGCTTATCAAGTAAGAACAGAAGACGGTGTTTTGGTTGATGAGTCCCCGGTGAGTGCACCGTTAGACTATCTGCATGGCCGTGGTTCTTTAATCAGCGGTTTAGAAAATGCTTTAAATGGTCGCGAAGTCGGTGAGAAATTTGACGTAGAAGTTGCATCTGATGATGCTTACGGTCAATACGACGAAAACTTAGTTCAACGCGTACCAAAAGATGTTTTTGTTGGCGTTGATGAATTAGAAGTTGGTATGCGTTTCTTAGCGGATACAGATCAAGGCCCAGTACCTGTAGAAATTACAGGTATCGAAGGTGATGACGTTATCGTTGATGGTAACCACATGTTAGCAGGTCAAAACCTGAAGTTTCATGTTGAAATCATTGCTGTTCGCGAAGCAACAGAAGAAGAACTGGCTCATGGTCATGTTCACGGTGAAGAAGATGAGCACGAATGTTGTGGTGGTCATGGTCACGGTGAAGAAGGCGGATGTTGTGGCGGTGGACATGGTCACGACCACGGTGAAGAAGGCGGATGCTGCGGTGGCGGCGGACATGGTCACGATGGTCATGGCCACGGTAATGGCGGTTGTGGTTGCCAGCACTAATCTTTATTTAGATATGTTAAAAGGAGCGCTTAAACGCTCCTTTTTTGTTGTCTAATAGGGGTTAATACGCTGATTTATTACAAATTAATAATGAGGAGGTGGGGTTTCATCCTCAGGTCTAGCAAGCATTGAAGGTTGAGTGGCTTTTAATCTTTCCGTTACTACTTTTAAATGCTCTTTAAATCGGCTCATCTCAATTTGTTGCTGTGTAACCACTTGATTGAGTTCTTCAATGGTGGCATCTTGAAAAGCAATTTTACTTTCCAACTGAATGAGTAACTCTTCTATTTCCTTAATATCCATTGTGTTTTTCCTCCTTTAATACGTCTTATTACGACGAAAATAATCAATTAACTCACGAAATTTAATCTTATTTACTGATATATACACAGGAAGACATAAATCTGGTTTGAGATAAAAGACTATTTTGTTAATGTGATAACACTCTGCGTTGACAAAAATCCTAACATTAACTGTTAAGAGTGTCGGCAAATTTTTTAAATTCATATAAAATTGCTAACAGCGGATGAGATCTACTCCGCAATGACAGCAAGAAGTGGTGCTAATCGTTTTTGCTAAGATCTATGATGATCGTTTGCACAAACGTAGCGATTCACTAATAAATACTGGAGAATGGGATGAAAGCTTTATTAAAAACGACGTTGCTGGCAACAAGTTTAGCATTTGCATTCAGTGCGCCAAGCGCATTTGCTGAAGAAGCCGCTAAAGTGCCAACATTAAACAGCGCGTTTAAGACTCAGGATGAGCAAAATGCATATGCTTTAGGTGCATCAATGGGTCGCTACATGGAAGCTGCATTGCAAGAGCAAAAAAATATCGGTATTACTTTAGATTCAAAACAACTGTTAGCCGGTGTTCAAGATGCATTTAATAGCAAATCAAAATTGTCTGATGCTGAAATCGAATTAACGTTAGCTGCATTTGAAGACCAAGTTCGTAATGCTGCAACCATTAAAATGGAAAAAGAAGCCACTGAAAATAAAACAGCGGGTGATAAATTCCGTACAGAATTTGCAGCAGAAAAAGGTGTCGTTAAAACCAAATCAGGTTTACTGTATTTAGTTGAAAATGCGGGTAAAGGTAAAACGCCTACTGATGCTGACCGCGTAACTGTAAACTATAAAGGTATGCTTATCGATGGCAAACAGTTCGATAGCTCTTATGATCGTAAAGAGCCGCTGACTATTAGCCTGAAAAGTGTTATCCCTGGTTGGACAGAAGGTCTGAAATACATCAAAGAAGGCGGTAAAATCAAACTGGTTATTCCACCAGAATTAGGTTATGGCCAACGCGCAACTAGCGGTATTCCAGCTAATTCAACATTAGTATTTGAAGTTGAATTATTAAGTGTTGAAAGCGATAAATAATATTTAAAACGCTATTGAATTGTTTTGTCATTTGTCATAAAGATGATTCATTAGCGGGTTAACAAAATAAAAATGCTGGATAGACTCCAGCATTTTTTATGTATTAAACTGAAAAATTACTCCATCTTTTCTTCTACAATAATTGCTTTTGGTTTTTTAAAGACAAAAAGTAAGCCAATAATAATTGCACCCATTCCGGCTAAACTTAACCAAGACATCTTATTACCCAAAAAGATATAGTCCATTAATGCAGTAACGCCAGGGACTAAATAAAACAGGCTGGTAACATTAACGAGGTTTCCTGTGGTGAGTAAGCGATATAACAGCAATTGAGCAACAACAGAAATAATAATAGCGAGCCATAATACAGGAATAATAAAACCAATATCGAAAGAGGCTTTAATAGGTTGAAAAGGCACAAATAATAAACATAATGCAAGGCTAACGACATATTGCAAAGGCAATGCATCCATTGGCGCTAATTGAAGTTTCTTTTGTGAAATTGCACCAAAGCTCATACACAATAAAGCGACGAGCGCATAAATCATTCCTGTCAACGAAAGTGCTGTATTAAATAAACTCTGAGCCACAACAAGAACAAGACCCGCAAGCGCAATAAGAAGTCCGAATAATCTCGTCGCCGTAAAATTGCGCTCAATTATCCATAATGTAATTATGGGTTGAACGCCCATAATTGTTGCTAACATTCCCGGTGTAATACTATTAGCTAAGGCTAAAAGATAACAAATAGAATAACCACCAATAATAAGCAAACCGACCCACGCTGTTTTTAGGCGACTCCCTTTTGGCGGTAAAAAACGATGGCGTTGAAAACATAAAACAGCGAGGAAAGCTAAAGCTATCACAAAGCGCCAAGTTAAAATGGCAAAAGAACTTCCGTTATCTAAGCCCCAACGTGAAAATATTGCGCCACTACTCCAAAGTAAGACGAATAATGTTGTTGGGCCAAACTTAGCCCAATATTGGCGTAATTGCATAGTGACATACCTGTAACATAGGAAAAAATATATTTAATATTTTAATGTGGCTTAGAATGAGTGAATTAAATTTAAAAAAAATACTCATTTATGATTAACATTAATAAATATCGATTAAATCTAGTGATTAATCTAATCGAGTAAATTAAGCAAAAAAACTGCGACAACAACTATTGTATTAACAATAACCACTTTCTTTGAATGAGGTGAAGATAAGGGGGACAATAATAGGTATAGGAGCAGCAAATATTAATGCAATTATTTATGTCGTTTGCTCAAATTTATGAACTACCAGTCTATTCATAGGATTAACAACGTTTTAAAATAATAATTTCTCGAACGTAGGAAATCTATAGCAGAGTGTCAAACTTTATTGCTTTCCTCTTAAAAGAGGTAAATTACAATAAAGAATTGCGTGATAGCTAAAGAAATACAAAAAAAATAGTGAAAAGCTGTGACCTATCACAAAGCTCTTATTCTAAGTAACTTGACGTTAATGTTCTTGCGATCTAACGTCGGAATTGTTCCTAATTCCGTTTTTACATTAAAAAAAATTAAATTGAATTGATTCACAGTGATGAATCGTTATAAAAAATAGAACCTCAAGTCATTATCATAATTAAAGCCTTTAAGGATTATATAATCAATGTCTAGCCCGTTATTTTATGGTGACAGCAGCGAGTTCGAAAAACTTGATAGCCGACCTTTTGCCCAAACTGATCACGAGATTTTAAAAGCGTATGAAGCAGCGGTAGATGGCTTAGCGATGCTGATTGGTAACCATTGTGAAATCGTATTGCACTCTCTGGAAGATTTGAAATGTTCAGCGGTTAAAATTGCTAATGGGGAACACACAGGTCGTAAGATCGGCTCACCTATTACTGATTTGGCATTACAAATGTTACATGATATCACAGATGAAGATTCAAGTTTTTCAAAGGCTTATTTTACAAGAGCCAAAAGTGGTGCATTGATGAAATCTATCACTATCGCTATTCGCAATCGCGAACGTCGTGTGATCGGATTGTTGTGTATCAATATGAATCTTGATGTCCCATTCTCGGATATAATTAAAACCTTTATTCCAGAAGAGACTCATGAAGTTGCTTCTGATGTTAACTTTGCCTCTTCTGTTGATGATTTGGTCGCCCAAACATTAGAATTTACGATAGAAGAAGTGAATAATGATAGAGAAGTGGCAAATAACGCGAAAAATAAACAAGTTGTTTTAAGTCTTTATGAAAAAGGTATATTTGATATTAAAGATGCCATTAATCAAGTTGCTGATAGATTGAATATTTCTAAACACACTGTGTATCTTTATATCCGTCAATTTAAGAATGGAGAATAAAGTAACACAATGAATTCCCTGACGTATTGCTTGATTGTTACAGGCTCTCATTATGGCACAGAACAAGCATCAAGTGCTTATTTGTTTGCAAATGCACTTATAGAAAAAGGGCATAAAATTGCCCAAGTTTTTTTCTATCGTGATGGCGTAACTAATGCGAATAAATTAGTTTCACCTGCTAGCGATGAATTTAATCTGCCAAAAGCGTGGCTGGCATTTGCAAAAGAACATCGTATACCATTGCAAGTGTGTGTTGCTGCAGCGTTACGCAGAGGAATTATTGATGAGCAGCAGGCAAAAGAGCAGGGAATTGATGGCGCTAATTTAGCATCAGAGTTTGAGTTAAGCGGATTAGGTTCACTTGCTCAAACAATGCTAACGTGCTCTCGGGTGGTGCAATTTTAATGAAAAAAATAAATTCGGTCGCATTTGTTTTTACTCAAGCTCCACATGGTAATGCGGCAGGCCGTGAAGGGTTAGATGCATTACTTGCTACCTCTGCATTAACCGAAGATATTGGTGTGTTTTTTTTATCTGATGGTGTCTTTCAGTTAGTTGACAATCAACAGCCTGATGGCATCTTGTCGCGTCATCATGCAGCGACATTTAAAGTACTACCCTTGTATGATATTACAAGCATCTATGTATCACAGGAAGACATAACACTTCGAGGCCTGTCAGCACAAACATCGTTTGTGTTAGCAGCCCAAAAATTATCATTTCATGATATTACACAAAAATTACATGATTATGATGTAGTGTTGCGTTTTTAACAGTGGAGTTAGTCAGGAAGGTTGCACAGTTATGTTGTATACTTATTCCGTTTCTATTTATCAGAGTGATTTAGAGACATTTTTATCTTTACTGACAAAACAGGATGAAGTTTTGTTAATACAAGATGGGGTACTTGCTGTCTTAGAAGATAACCCGCTACTTAAATTTTGTCTTAAACAGCAAATTCCAATTTATGCGTTAATTGACGATGTTGTTGCCCGAGGTCTAAAAGATCAAGCTTCTCATCACATTACCTTAGTCAATTATGGTGATTTTGTCGATTTAACTGTAAAACATCCCCAACAAATGCACTGGGGAGTGTAGAATTGCTGTATAATTCTTGACACATGAGCCCGTCAGCAATAAAATTCTGCGTCCTCATGTTTTGTCTTGTTGACAAGACAGAGTTCAAATCCGTGTTTACGAAGCAAAAACCAGGAGCTTTTTTTAAATGGCAACTATTAACCAGCTGGTGCGCAAATCTCGTAGCTCGAAAGTTGTTAAAAGCAACGTTCCAGCTCTGGAAGCTTGCCCGCAAAAACGTGGCGTATGTACTCGTGTATATACTACCACTCCAAAAAAACCAAACTCAGCACTGCGTAAAGTATGCCGTGTTCGTTTGACTAACGGTTTCGAAGTTTCTTCCTACATCGGTGGTGAAGGCCACAACTTGCAGGAACACTCCGTTATCCTAATCCGTGGTGGTCGTGTTAAAGACTTACCAGGTGTGCGTTACCACACTGTTCGCGGCGCGCTGGACTGTTCCGGTGTTAAAGACCGTAAACAAGGTCGCTCTAAGTACGGTGTGAAGAAGCCAAAGGCTTAATGGTTCTCCGTTAAGTAAGGCCAAACATTTTTCACTATTAATGTCAAAATAAACTCATTGAGTTTTGGACAACCCTGAATTTAAACGGAGTATTTCCATGCCACGTCGTCGTGTAATTGGTCAACGTAAAATTCTGCCAGATCCTAAGTTCGGATCAGAACTGCTGGCCAAATTTGTTAACATTCTGATGGTAGATGGTAAAAAATCTACAGCAGAATCTATCGTTTATAACGCGCTTGAGACCCTGGCTCAGCGTTCTGGCAAAACTGAACTGGAAGCGTTCGATATCGCATTAGATAACGTTCGCCCAACTGTGGAAGTTAAGTCCCGCCGTGTTGGTGGTTCTACTTACCAGGTTCCAGTTGAAGTTCGCCCAGTTCGTCGTAATGCATTAGCAATGCGTTGGATTGTTGAAGCTGCTCGTAAACGCGGTGATAAATCCATGGCTTTACGCCTGGCAAATGAATTATCTGATGCGGCTGAAAACAAAGGCGCTGCTGTTAAGAAACGTGAAGACGTTCACCGTATGGCAGATGCAAACAAGGCGTTCGCACACTACCGTTGGTAATCCACGGAGTATTGCAACTCTTTTCAGGACAGCTCTGCTGTCCTTTACCTGAATTGAACGCCCACGAGAGAGGAAAAAATGGCTCGTCAAACCCCCATAGCACGTTACCGTAACATCGGTATCAGTGCGCACATCGATGCCGGTAAAACCACTACAAGTGAACGTATTCTGTTTTATACCGGTGTAAACCATAAAATTGGTGAAACTCACGAAGGTTCAGCAACAATGGACTGGATGGAGCAGGAGCAGGAGCGTGGTATTACTATCACATCCGCAGCAACTACTGCATTCTGGTCTGGTATGGCTAAACAGTTTGAGCCTCACCGTGTCAACATCATCGACACCCCAGGTCACGTTGACTTCACTATCGAAGTTGAACGTTCTATGCGTGTTCTTGATGGCGCGGTTATGGTTTACTGTGCAGTTGGTGGTGTTCAGCCTCAGTCAGAAACAGTATGGCGCCAGGCTAACAAATATCATGTACCACGTATCGCGTTCGTTAACAAAATGGACCGTATGGGTGCAAACTTCCTGCGTGTTGTTGAGCAAATCAAAACGCGTCTGGCTGCAAACCCAGTTCCTCTTCAGATCCCAGTAGGCGCTGAAGAACATTTCACCGGTGTTGTTGATTTAATCAAAATGAAAGCAATCCGTTGGAGTGAAGAAGATCAAGGTGTTACCTTCGAATACGAAGAGATTCCTGCAGAGCTGCAAGATTTAGCAGACGAATGGCACAACAACCTGATCGAATCTGCTGCTGAAGCATCAGAAGAACTGATGGACAAATATCTAGGCGGCGAAGAATTGACAGAAGCAGAAATCAAAGCTGCTCTGCGTAAACGCGTTCTGGATAACGAAATTATTCTGGTTACCTGTGGTTCTGCATTTAAGAACAAAGGTGTTCAGGCAATGCTGGATGCGGTTATTGAATACCTGCCAGCACCAACAGATGTTGCTGCAATCAATGGTATGTTACCAGATGGTAAAGATACCCCAGCAGAACGTCATTCAAGCGATGAAGAGCCATTCTCTGCACTGGCATTCAAAATCGCTACAGACCCATTTGTTGGTAACTTAACATTCTTCCGTGTGTACTCAGGTGTTGTAAACTCTGGTGACACAGTTCTGAACCCGGTTAAAGACAGAAAAGAACGTTTTGGCCGTATTGTTCAGATGCATGCTAACAAGCGTGAAGAAATTAAAGAAGTTCGTGCAGGCGACATCGCTGCTGCTATCGGTCTGAAAGACGTAACTACAGGTGATACTTTATGTGCGATAGATGCACCAATCATCTTAGAACGTATGGAATTCCCAGAGCCAGTTATCTCTGTTGCTATCGAACCTAAGACTAAAGTTGACCAAGAAAAAATGGGTATCGCTCTGAACCGTCTGGCTCAGGAAGATCCATCTTTCCGCGTATCAAGCGACGAAGAAACTGGTCAAACAATCATCGCTGGTATGGGTGAGTTACACTTAGACGTTCTGGTTGACCGTATGCGTCGCGAATTTAAAGTTGAAGCGAACGTAGGTAAACCACAGGTCGCTTATCGTGAAACAATTCGCGATACAGTAACTGATATCGAAGGTAAACACGCGAAACAATCTGGTGGTCGTGGTCAGTATGGTCATGTTGTTATTGACCTGTCTCCATTACCAGCAGGTGGTGAGCAAAACTACGTGTTTGAAAACGATATCGTTGGTGGTGTAATTCCTAAAGAATTCATCCCAGCTGTTGATAAAGGTATTCAAGAACAGCTGAAATCTGGTCCATTAGCAGGTTATCCTGTTGTGGATATTAAGGCTCGTTTACATTATGGTTCTTACCATGATGTTGACTCCTCAGAAATCGCGTTTAAAATTGCCGCATCAATGGCATTTAAAGACGGCTTCATGAAAGCTAAGCCAATTCTGCTTGAGCCAGTCATGAAAGTTGAGATTGAAACGCCAGAAGATTACATGGGCGACGTTATCGGTGACTTAAACCGTCGTCGTGGTATGGTTGAAGGTATGGACGATTTGCCTACCGGTAAGATCATCCGTGCTCAAGTACCACTGGCTGAAATGTTCGGTTATGCAACTGACCTGCGTTCACAAACTCAGGGTCGTGCTTCTTACTCTATGGAGTTCTTGAAGTACAGCGAAGCGCCTAGCAACGTCGCTCAGGCTATTATCGAAGCTCGTAAAGCGAAATAAGATCCTTTCGAGTTCAATTTAGTTTACGCTCCCTCTGCTAGAGGGAGCGATATTAAGGAATATAGTCG
>NZ_LXEV01000001.1 GCF_001654965.1 Proteus hauseri ATCC 700826 | reverse complement strand
ATGCGTTGTTTGAAAAAGAACCTATCTCATCACTAGTTTTAACGAAATTATTGGTGAGATAGGCTCTGATACAACAAATCGAGTCCAGTATCTTGCAGATACGAATGTCATAGATAATATGACGCTGTGTCAGATGCAATCATAGCTGATTTTATGGTTAGTCTGATTTGTTTTGCTCTTGCGAGGCAAGCTGGCTATTTATTTACATCATAGTGACAGGTTAATTTATGAGTGCGAATAGCGGAGCTCAAGATAGCAAACGCGGTGGTGATATTACCAAATGGATCGTTGCCGTTTTACTATTGGCAGTAGCTGTGGGTGGCAACTATCTTTATCGTGAATTTAACCTTGCTTTACGAGCTTTGGCTGTAGTTGCTTTGTTCGTAGCAGCAGGCGGGATCGCATTGTGGACAACACAAGGCAAGGCAACATTAGCTTTTGCACGCGAAGCTCGTATTGAAATGCGTAAGGTAGTATGGCCAACGCGTCAAGAAACATTGCAAACAACATTAATTGTTGCTGCGGTGACGGCTATTGTGTCATTAGTTCTTTGGGGACTGGATGGCATTCTGGTTCGTTTAGTTTCATTTATTACTGGCCTGTGAGGTGTCCATGACTGATTCTCCAAAAAAACGCTGGTATGTCATTCAGGCATTTTCTGGCTTTGAAGGCCGTGTTGCACAGTCTTTACGTGAACATATCAAGTTAAACGAAATGGAAGACTCATTCGGCGAAGTTATGGTTCCAACAGAAGAAGTTGTTGAGATCCGTAGTGGACAACGTCGTAAAAGTGAGCGTAAATTTTTCCCAGGTTATGTACTTGTCCAAATGGTCATGAATGATGCGACTTGGCATTTAGTACGTAACGTACCACGTGTGATGGGTTTTATCGGCGGAACATCAGACCGCCCAGCACCAATTAGCGACAAAGAAGTTGATGCGATAATGAATCGCTTACAACAAGTTGGTGATAAACCTCGTCCTAAAACACTGTTTGAGCCAGGTGAAATGGTTCGTGTTAGCGATGGTCCATTCGCTGACTTTAATGGTGTTGTAGAAGAAGTGGATTACGAGAAAAGCCGCTTAAAAGTTTCTGTTTCTATCTTCGGTCGTGCGACCCCAGTTGAACTAGACTTTGGTCAGGTAGAAAAAGGCTAAACCTTTTTACATCGCTTTTCTTGCAAAAGGTGGAAAAGTTAACTACAATTTTCCACCTTTCGTTTTGAGTTGTCTTGCAATTGCGCGAGACAAAGTAAAATCGGGGAGCCCTAGCCGGGCGATATACCCAAATTGAGGAATTAATTAATGGCTAAGAAAGTCCAAGCCTATATCAAGCTGCAAGTTTCAGCAGGTATGGCTAATCCAAGTCCACCAGTTGGTCCAGCTCTGGGTCAACAAGGTGTTAACATCATGGAATTCTGTAAAGCGTTCAATGCTAAAACTGAAAGCGTTGAAAAAGGTTTACCAATCCCTGTTGTTATTACTGTTTACGCAGACCGTTCTTTTACTTTCATTACCAAAACGCCTCCAGCAGCAGTACTGCTGAAAAAAGCTGCGGGCCTGAAATCAGGTTCTGGTAAACCGAACAAAGAGAAAGTAGGTAAAATTACTACTGCTCAAGTTCGTGAAATCGCGGAAACTAAAGCTGCGGACCTGACTGGTGCTGATGTTGAAGCTATGATGCGTTCAATTGAAGGTACTGCTCGTTCCATGGGCCTGGTAGTGGAGGATTAATCTGATGGCTAAACTAACCAAGCGTATGCGCAACATCCGTGAGAAAGTAGAAGTAACTAAACAGTATGACATCGCTGAAGCGATAGCATTACTGAAAGAACTGGCTACTGCTAAATTTGTTGAAAGTGTTGATGTTGCTGTTAACCTCGGCATCGATGCTCGTAAATCAGACCAAAACGTTCGTGGTGCTACTGTTCTGCCACACGGTACTGGCCGTTCAGTTCGCGTTGCTGTATTCGCACAAGGTGCAAATGCTGAAGCTGCGAAAGAAGCTGGTGCAGAATTAGTGGGTATGGATGACTTAGCTGCTAAAGTTAAAGCTGGCGAAATGGACTTTGACGTTGTTATCGCATCTCCAGATGCAATGCGCGTTGTAGGTCAATTAGGTCAAATCTTAGGACCACGTGGCTTAATGCCAAACCCGAAAGTGGGTACTGTAACTCCTAACGTTGCTGAAGCAGTTAAAAATGCTAAAGCAGGTCAGGTTCGTTACCGTAACGACAAAAATGGTATTATCCATACCACTATCGGTAAAGTTGATTTCAACGAAACTCAGTTGAAAGAAAACTTAGAATCACTGTTGATTGCTCTGAAAAAAGCAAAACCATCAGCAGCGAAAGGCGTTTATATCAAGAAAGTAAGCCTGTCTACCACTATGGGTGCAGGTGTTGCTATTGATCAAGCTGGTCTGAACGCAACAGTTTAATCTTCGATTAGACTTTAAGTCATAAAAGACTTTACCTTGGCGTCAAATTTGTATAGAATTTGACGCCTTGAGTTTAGCTATGTTACATTTTTTATTTAAGTGAACATAACTAAATTTCCAAATTTCGGTTGGAGTCTGGCCTATCCAGACCCCGTCCAAGACCGCAGGTGTAAGTAATTACTTAATTTTCCTGCGTAGACGGTGAGAGAGCCAAAAAGAATTTTATATTCTGGATTCTGCTCACCGTGTTTTAGCGCTTATTTCCATTGTGGTAATAAGTGATGTGAGTCCGAGTTTTACTCGGTTAATCCAGGAGCAAGAAGCTAATGGCACTAAATCTTCAAGACAAACAAGCGATTGTTGCTGAAGTCAGCGAAGTTGCCAAAGGTGCGCTTTCTGCAGTTGTTGCGGATTCTCGCGGCGTAACTGTAGCAAAAATGACCGAACTGCGTAAAGCATGTCGTGATGCTGGTGTTACTGTACGTGTAGTACGTAACACACTGCTGCGTCGTGCTGTTGAAGGTACTTCTTACGATGTACTGAAAGACGTATTTGTTGGTCCAACCTTGATTGCTTTCTCTTTCGAACATCCGGGCGCTGCAGCTCGTCTGTTCAAAGATTTCGCTAAAGCGAACCCAGCATTCGAGATTAAAGCAGCTGCCTTTGAAGGTGAGTTTATCCCAGGTTCGAACATTGATCGTCTGGCTACACTCCCAACTTACGATGAAGCAATCGCACGCCTGATGGCAACCATGAAAGAAGCCGCTGCCGGCAAATTGGTTCGCACTCTGGCTGCTCTACGCGATCAGAAAGAAGCTGCTTAATAGCCAATTTCTTCGTTGCTTTATTTACGTATAAACTTTTTCTGAATTTTAGGAACACTTGTTATGTCTATTTCTAAAGACGATATCTTAAACGCAGTTGCTGAAATGTCTGTAATGGACGTTGTTGAACTGATCTCTATGATGGAAGAAAAATTCGGTGTATCTGCTGCTGCAGCTGTTGCTGTTGCTGCGGGTCCAGCAGAAGCTGCTGAAGAGAAAACTGAATTTGACGTTATCCTGAAAGCTATCGGCGGTAACAAAGTAGCAGTAATCAAAGCAGTACGTGGCGCTACCGGTCTTGGCCTGAAAGAAGCTAAAGACTTAGTAGAATCTGCACCAGCAGCACTGAAAGAAGGCATCAGCAAAGACGACGCTGAAACTCTGAAGAAAGCTCTGGAAGAAGCAGGCGCTGAGGTTGAAGTTAAATAATTTAACTTCCCAGAGTGCAGCCTAACGGCTGATGGCTGGTGATTATTTGGTCACCAGCCTTTTTGCGCTGTAAGGTAAGAGTAGCTTTTTCACACTTTTTGGCTTCCTCTTTACCTAAATATTTTTTGCTATTGACGACTTAATATACTGCATTACGACTACGATCCACGTTTTTCCAAAAGCTCGGTAGTCATACAATGCAATGAAATGGTTTAAGAGTAATAGCAATAAGTATTATGGAAAATGTTAATTTTCCTACCTACAAAAAATAGTGTTAGCAGAATGTCGTGTCGTCCTTAATAACTAAGTGCCGGCAAAGTGGGTCACTTTTCAGCGAGCTGAGGAACCCTATGGTTTACTCCTATACCGAGAAAAAACGTATTCGTAAGGATTTTGGTAAACGTCCACAAGTTCTGGACATTCCCTATCTCCTTTCTATCCAACTTGACTCGTTCCAGAAGTTTATCGAGCAAGATCCTGATGGACAAAATGGTCTGGAAGCAGCTTTCCGTTCCGTATTTCCAATTCAAAGCTACAGTGGTAATGCTGAACTACAATATGTCAGTTACCGCCTTGGCGAGCCTGTTTTTGATGTTAAAGAATGTCAGATCCGCGGTGTAACTTATTCTGCACCATTGCGTGTAAAACTGCGTCTGGTCATTTATGAACGTGAAGCGCCAGAAGGCACCGTTAAAGACATTAAAGAACAAGAAGTCTATATGGGTGAAATCCCATTAATGACTGATAACGGTACTTTTGTCATCAATGGTACTGAGCGTGTTATCGTTTCCCAGTTACACCGTAGCCCTGGTGTGTTCTTTGATAGTGACAAAGGTAAAACACACTCTTCAGGTAAGGTACTGTATAACGCACGTATTATCCCTTATCGTGGCTCTTGGTTAGACTTTGAATTCGACCCTAAAGATAACCTTTTTGTCCGTATTGACCGTCGCCGTAAATTACCAGCGACTATCATTTTACGCGCGATGAACTACAGCACCGAAGATATTCTGAATCTGTTCTTCGAAAAAACAACGTTTGAAATCAGCAACAACAAACTGATGATGACGTTAGTGCCTGAACGTCTGCGTGGTGAAACTGCTTCATTTGATATCGAAGCAAACGGCAAAGTCTATGTCGAAAAAGGCCGTCGTATTACTGCTCGTCATATCCGTCAATTAGAGAAAGAAGAAGTTAATCGCATTGAAGTACCTGTTGAATATATTGCAGGTAAAGTGGTTGCTCGTGACTATATTGATGAAGCGACAGGCGAACTGATTTGTGCTGCTAACATGGAAATCTCTTTAGATGTGTTAGCTCGCTTAAGTCAAGCCGGTCATAAGACGATAGAAACTCTGTTTACCAATGACTTAGATCATGGTGCTTATATTTCAGAAACTGTTCGTGTCGATCCTACCAATGATCGCTTAAGCGCATTAGTTGAAATTTATCGCATGATGCGTCCTGGTGAACCACCTACACGCGAAGCTGCAGAAAACTTATTTGAGAATTTATTCTTCTCTGAAGATCGTTATGATCTTTCTGCTGTTGGTCGTATGAAGTTCAACCGTTCTTTAAACCGTCAAGAAATTGAAGGGTCAGGTATCCTGAGCCAAGAAGATATCATTGAAGTGATGAAAAAACTGATTGATATCCGTAATGGTAAAGGCGAAGTGGATGATATCGACCACTTAGGTAACCGTCGTATCCGTTCTGTCGGTGAAATGGCTGAAAACCAATTCCGTGTTGGTCTGGTGCGTGTTGAACGTGCAGTTAAAGAGCGTCTATCTTTAGGCGATCTTGATGCACTGATGCCACAAGATATGATCAACGCCAAACCGATTTCTGCTGCTGTCAAAGAATTCTTTGGCTCAAGTCAGTTATCACAGTTTATGGATCAGAATAACCCGCTATCAGAAATTACGCACAAACGTCGTATTTCTGCATTAGGCCCAGGTGGTTTGACCCGTGAACGTGCAGGCTTTGAAGTTCGAGACGTACACCCAACGCACTATGGTCGTGTGTGTCCTATCGAAACGCCTGAAGGTCCAAACATCGGTCTTATTAACTCATTATCTGTTTATGCACAGACCAATGAGTACGGATTCCTTGAAACGCCTTACCGTGTTGTAGAAAACAACGCTGTAACAGATGAAATTCACTATCTGTCAGCAATTGAAGAAGGTAACTTCATCATTGCTCAGGCTAACTCCGTATTAGACGATGATAACCACTTTGTAGAAGAGTTAGTGACTTGCCGTCATAGAGGCGAGTCAAGCTTATTTAGTCGTGATCAAGTTCAGTACATGGACGTTTCAACTCAACAGGTTGTTTCTGTCGGTGCATCACTGATCCCATTCCTTGAACACGATGACGCCAACCGTGCATTGATGGGTGCGAACATGCAACGTCAGGCTGTTCCTACACTTCGTGGTGATAAACCACTGGTAGGTACAGGTATGGAGCGTGCTGTAGCGGTTGACTCAGGTGTTACTGCTGTTGCAAAACGTGGTGGTACTGTTCAATACGTTGATGCTTCTCGTATCGTTATTAAAGTTAACGAAGAAGAGACTTATGCTGGCGAAGCGGGCATTGACATCTATAGCTTGACTAAATACACCCGTTCTAACCAGAACACATGTATTAACCAAACACCTTGTGTTTCTTTAGGCGAACCTGTTGAACGCGGTGATGTGCTAGCTGATGGTCCTTCAACAGACCTCGGTGAATTAGCATTAGGTCAAAACATGCGCGTGGCATTCATGCCGTGGAATGGTTATAACTATGAGGACTCCATCCTCGTATCTGAGCGTGTTGTTCAAGAAGACCGTTTCACAACTATCCATATTCAAGAACTTGCTTGTGTGTCTCGTGACACCAAATTAGGGCCTGAAGAGATTACTGCGGACATCCCTAATGTGGGTGAAGCTGCATTATCTAAACTGGATGAATCAGGTATCGTTTATATCGGTGCTGAAGTGAAAGGCGGAGACATTCTGGTTGGTAAAGTAACACCTAAAGGTGAGACTCAACTGACTCCAGAAGAGAAACTGCTGCGCGCAATTTTTGGTGAAAAAGCGTCTGATGTTAAAGACTCTTCTTTACGCGTTCCTAACGGTGTATCTGGTACAGTTATCGATGTACAAGTATTTACTCGTGATGGCGTAGAAAAAGATAAACGTGCATTAGAAATTGAAGAATCACAGTTACGTGAAGTTAAGAAAGACTTAACTGAAGAACTGCGTATCTTTGAAGCAGGTCTTTTCGCTCGTATCCGTGGTGTTCTGATTGCTGGCGGTATTGAAGCTGAGAAATTAGACAAATTACCTCGTGAACGTTGGTTAGAACTGGGTATTGCTGATGAAGAGAAGCAAAACCAGTTAGAACAATTAGCTGAACAGTATGATGAACTGAAGGCTGAGTTTGCGAAGAAACTGGAAGCTAAACGTCGTAAAATCACTCAAGGTGATGACTTAGCACCTGGCGTGCTGAAGATCGTTAAGGTTTATCTGGCTGTTAAACGTCAGATCCAACCGGGTGATAAGATGGCGGGTCGTCATGGTAACAAGGGTGTTATCTCTAAGATTAACCCAATTGAAGACATGCCATACGATGAAAACGGTAATCCTGTTGACCTCGTACTGAACCCACTGGGCGTACCATCACGTATGAACATTGGTCAGATCCTAGAAACCCACTTGGGTATGGCTGCAAAAGGTATCGGTGATAAAATCAACGCGATGCTGAAACAGCAACAGGAAGTGGCTAAGTTACGTGAGTTTATCCAGAAAGCTTATGATCTGGGTATGGCACCTCGTCAGAAAGTTGACTTAGATACTTTCAGTGATGAAGAAGTGTTACGTCTGGCTGAAAACCTGAAAAAAGGTATGCCAACCGCAACACCAGTGTTTGATGGTGCTGAAGAGATGGAAATTAAAGAGATGCTTAAATTAGCAGATCTTCCAACCTCAGGTCAGATTACACTATTCGATGGTCGTACTGGTGAACAATTTGAGCGTCCAGTAACTGTTGGTTACATGTACATGCTGAAACTGAACCACTTAGTTGATGACAAGATGCACGCCCGTTCTACAGGTTCGTACAGTCTGGTTACTCAACAACCTCTTGGTGGTAAAGCTCAGTTTGGTGGACAGCGTTTCGGGGAGATGGAAGTGTGGGCACTGGAAGCATATGGTGCAGCTTATACTCTTCAAGAAATGCTTACTGTTAAGTCAGATGACGTTAACGGTCGTACCAAAATGTATAAAAACATCGTTGATGGTAACCATCAGATGGAACCAGGTATGCCAGAATCGTTCAACGTATTGTTGAAAGAGATCCGCTCACTGGGTATCAACATCGAATTGGAAGACGAATAACGGATTCCATAAAGGCAGACTGTCAGAAATGGCAGTCTGCTAAACAGTGACTACACTGGATTAAAGGGGTGAATGACAGGGGTCATTTGCCTGGCAGGTCTAACTCCGACAGGAGCCATTTCGTGAAAGACTTATTAAAGTTTCTGAAAGCGCAAACCAAGACCGAAGAGTTTGATGCGATCAAAATTGCTCTGGCATCACCGGACATGATTCGTTCATGGTCATTCGGTGAAGTGAAAAAGCCAGAAACAATTAACTACCGTACGTTCAAACCAGAACGTGACGGTCTTTTCTGTGCCCGTATTTTCGGACCAGTAAAAGATTACGAATGTTTGTGTGGTAAATACAAACGTTTAAAACACCGTGGTGTTATTTGTGAGAAGTGTGGCGTTGAAGTTACACAAACTAAAGTTCGTCGTGAACGTATGGGTCACATCGAATTAGCTTCTCCTGTAGCGCACATCTGGTTCTTAAAATCACTGCCGTCCCGTATCGGTCTGCTGCTGGATATGCCACTACGCGATATTGAGCGTGTGCTGTATTTTGAATCTTACGTTGTTGTTGAAGGCGGTATGACCAGCCTTGAACGTGGCCAAATCTTAACAGAAGAGCAATACCTCGACGCATTAGAAGAATTCGGTGACGAATTTGATGCGAAAATGGGTGCAGAAGCTGTTCAGAACTTGTTACAGAGCATGGATCTGGAACAAGAGTGCGAAACGCTGCGTGAAGAGTTAAATGAGACTAACTCTGAAACAAAACGTAAAAAACTGACCAAACGTATCAAGTTACTTGAAGCATTCATGCAATCAGGCAATAAACCTGAGTGGATGATCTTAACTGTACTGCCAGTGTTACCACCAGACTTACGTCCACTGGTTCCACTTGATGGTGGTCGTTTTGCGACATCTGACCTGAACGATTTATATCGTCGCGTGATCAACCGTAACAACCGTTTAAAACGCCTGCTTGATTTAGCAGCGCCAGACATTATCGTACGTAACGAAAAACGTATGTTGCAAGAGTCTGTGGATGCGTTATTAGATAACGGTCGTCGTGGTCGTGCAATTACAGGTTCTAACAAACGTCCTCTGAAATCTTTGGCTGATATGATCAAAGGTAAACAAGGTCGTTTCCGTCAAAACCTGTTAGGTAAACGTGTTGACTATTCTGGTCGTTCTGTAATCACCGTTGGTCCATACCTGCGTCTGCATCAGTGTGGTCTACCGAAGAAAATGGCTCTTGAGTTATTCAAACCATTTATTTACGGAAAACTGGAAACCCGTGGTTTAGCGACAACGATTAAAGCCGCTAAAAAAATGGTTGAGCGTGAAGAAGCGGTTGTTTGGGATATCTTAGATGAAGTTATCCGTGAACACCCAGTTATGCTAAACCGTGCACCAACACTTCACCGTTTAGGTATTCAGGCATTTGAACCTATCCTTATCGAAGGTAAAGCTATTCAGTTACACCCACTCGTTTGTGCGGCATATAATGCCGACTTCGATGGTGACCAAATGGCGGTTCACGTACCACTGACATTAGAAGCACAGTTAGAAGCACGTGCGCTAATGATGTCAACAAACAATATCCTGTCTCCAGCAAGTGGTGACCCAATCATCGTTCCTTCACAGGACGTTGTATTAGGTCTGTACTACATGACGCGTGACTGCATTAATGCCAAAGGTGAAGGCATGGTGCTCAGTGGGCCAAAAGAAGCAGAACGCGTTTATCGCGGTGGCTTAGCTTCACTACATGCTCGCGTAAAAGTACGTATTACTGAAGAGATCAGAGATGGCGAAGGTAACGTCACTACAAATACTAGCTTAAGAGACACGACAGTTGGTCGTGCTATTTTGTGGATGATCGTACCTAAAGGTCTACCTTATGAGTTGGTTAACCAACCATTAGGTAAAAAAGCCATTTCTAAAATGCTTAATACCTGTTATCGCGTAATGGGCTTGAAGCCAACGGTTATTTTTGCTGACCAAATCATGTACACCGGTTTTGCTTACGCTGCACGTTCAGGTGCTTCTGTAGGTATCGATGACATGGTAATCCCTGCGAAAAAAGCAGAGATCATTGCAGAAGCAGAAGCGGAAGTTGCAGAAATTCAGGAACAGTTCCAATCCGGTCTGGTAACAGCGGGTGAACGTTATAACAAAGTCATCGATATTTGGGCTGCGGCGAATGAGCGCGTAGCGAAAGCGATGATGGAAAACCTGTCTACAGAAACTGTAATTAACCGTGATGGCGTTGAAGAACAACAAGTATCGTTTAACAGCATCTTTATGATGGCTGACTCCGGTGCTCGTGGTTCTGCTGCACAGATCCGTCAGTTAGCAGGTATGCGTGGTCTGATGGCTAAACCAGATGGTTCAATCATCGAAACCCCAATCACAGCGAACTTCCGTGAAGGTCTGAACGTACTCCAGTACTTCATCTCCACTCACGGTGCTCGTAAAGGTTTGGCGGATACCGCACTGAAAACAGCAAACTCCGGTTACTTGACTCGTCGTTTAGTTGACGTTGCACAAGACTTAGTCGTAACAGAAAGTGACTGTGGTACTACCGAAGGTGTCATGATGACTCCGGTCATTGAAGGTGGTGATGTTAAAGAACCACTGCGTGAACGTGTATTAGGCCGTGTGGCTGCAGAAGATATTCTGAAACCAGGTACTGCTGATATCCTTGTTCCACGTAACACACTGCTTAACGAAAAACTGTGTGACCTGTTAGAAGAAAACTCAGTTGACAGCGTTAAAGTTCGTTCAGTTGTAACCTGTAACACAGACTTTGGTGTGTGTGCTAACTGTTATGGTCGTGACCTTGCTCGTGGTCATATCATCAACAAAGGTGAAGCTATCGGTGTTATTGCGGCTCAGTCAATCGGTGAGCCGGGTACACAGTTAACAATGCGTACATTCCACATCGGTGGTGCGGCTTCTCGTGCGGCGGCAGAATCAAGCATTCAAGTACGTAACAAGGGTACTTTGAAACTGTTTAACGCTAAATTTATCGCTAATACAGCAGGTAAATTAGTTATCACTTCTCGTAACACTGAATTACGTCTTATTGATGAATTCGGTCGTACGAAAGAGAGCTATAAAGTACCTTACGGTGCTCAGCTGTCTAAAGGTGATGGTGAAGCGGTTAACGGTGGTGAAACAGTTGCAAACTGGGATCCGCATACAATGCCAGTTGTGAGTGAAGTCTCTGGTATCATTCGTTTTGCTGACATGGTTGATGGTCAAACCATCATTCGTCAGACTGATGAATTAACGGGTCTTTCTTCACTGGTTGTTCTGGATTCAGCAGAGCGTACAGGTAGCGGTAAAGATTTACGTCCAGCATTGCGCATCACTGATGCACAAGGTAAAGATGTATTAATCCCGAATACTGATATGCCAGCTCAATACTTCCTGCCAGGTAAAGCTATCGTTCAATTAGACGATGGTATTGCAATCAACGCAGGTGATACTTTAGCGCGTATTCCACAAGAATCTGGCGGTACTAAAGATATTACCGGTGGTCTGCCACGCGTTGCTGACCTGTTTGAAGCTCGTCGTCCTAAAGAGCCTGCAATTCTTGCTGAAATCAGCGGTATTGTATCGTTCGGTAAAGAGACGAAAGGCAAACGCCGTCTGGTTATTTCTCCATTAGATGGTAGCGATGCATACGAAGAGATGATCCCTAAATGGCGTCAGCTTAACGTATTTGAGGGTGAGGTTGTGGAACGCGGTGATGTAATCTCCGATGGTCCAGAATCACCACACGACATCCTGCGCTTACGTGGTGTTCATGCGGTAACTCGCTATATCACTAACGAAGTACAGGAAGTTTACCGCTTACAAGGCGTTAAGATTAACGATAAACACATCGAAGTTATCGTTCGTCAGATGCTACGTAAAGTCACTATCGAGAATGCAGGAAGTTCTGAATTCCTCGAAGGTGAACAAGTTGAATACGCTCGCGTTAAAGTATCGAACCGTGTTCTTGAAGATGATGGAAAAGTACCAGCGACTTATGCTCGTGACCTATTAGGTATCACTAAAGCATCACTGGCAACTGAATCCTTTATCTCAGCAGCATCGTTCCAAGAAACAACGCGCGTTCTGACAGAAGCAGCGGTAGCAGGTAAACGTGACGAATTACGTGGCTTAAAAGAGAACGTAATTGTTGGTCGCTTAATCCCAGCAGGTACTGGTTTTGCTTACCATCAGGATCGTATCAAACGTCGTCATCAGCAGTTACCAACTGATGAAACTGAAACAACAGTCAGCGCTGATGAAGCATCTGCTAACTTAGCAGAATTACTGAATGCTGGTTTCGGTGGCTTCAAAGAATAAAATCTGATTTATATTAGATTGAAATGCCCTCCATTGTGAGGGCATTTTTTGTTTCTGTTCTACATAAGTAGGCAAAAAAATGGTAAAAGTAATTACTAATCAATTGATTATTTTATTTTTTGTTTTTACCGGTACTGTATGGGCAAATACCTCCGAAAGAGGGATCCCAACAGAAGCTCAATGGGATTTAGCAACACCACCCACAACGCTAATGCAACTTCGTCAGCAAAAAACGCTTTATGCTTTTGTTGGTGACAAACTTCGTGCGGTTGCAGAACTTTATCCTAATCAAAGTTTTTATATTTCTGAATCTGCTGGGGATTACCATAAATTACAGTTTGGTAATGCTCATGGTTATCTTGAAAGCGGCTATCTTGAAGATGGTTATTTTGAAGATGTCGCACGTATTCAACCTGATAAGAAAACACATTTTCTACCTAGTGATGCTAACCAATTAGATTACCCAATCTACGAATATCTCATTACAACGAAAAAGACGCCAGTCTATCGAGAAGACGATAAAGCTAGCGCACCTATCGCGACATTATTATCAAACTTACGTTACCCTGTTTTATCTCGCATAACTAAAAACGCTCAAGATGGTAGTCAATTATCTTGGTTTGTTATTTCTTTGGGAGATCGCCTTGGTTATATCTCGGCTTATGATGTGAAACCTGATTTAGGCATACCTGTACTGACTTACCATCATATTTTAAAGACAACAGAAAACCGTAATTTTTGTCATACTTCAACAACCACATCATTGACTGCATTTACAGAACAAATGAATTATTTAAAAGAGGGGGGCTATGAAACGCTTTCCCTTCATCAAGTTGCAGGATATTTAAATAAAGATGTAAATTTACCGGGGCGTGCGGTGGCGGTGACATTTGATGATGGGCTGCAATCAGTTTATCGCTATGCTTATCCGATTTTAAAACAAAATGATCAGCGAGCGACGCTATTTGTTATTTCATCAAGAGTAAAATCAAAAACGCAAAAATGGGCACCAGACACATTACAATTTATGAGCTGGCAAGAGCTAAAAATAAGCCGTGATGTTTTTGATATTCAATCACACTCCCATTTTTTACATCGACTAGATAAACAAAAAAGACCGATAATTTTTAATCGTCAATATCATTCTATCGTGCTTGATTTACAACGCTCACAGCGAGTATTACGTTTGCTTAACCCTCATCAATATGCTTTTGCTTATCCTTTTGGTGGATATAATCAACAAGCTATCGATGCTTCAAAAGCGGCGGGTATGTCGATGGCGGTGACAACACAACAAGGAAAAGTGCGTTTAGGTGATAATCCTTATGCATTAAAACGTTTATATGCATTAAGTACCGATTCGGTAGCAAAATTTGCCCGAATGGTTGGTAATGATGAATATGAAGTGATTAATAAACATATCGTAGTAGATAAATAATCAGTGATAGAGTTTATATAAAGTACGCTTTATCTGGTTTATTAAACAATAGGCTGATACTGAATAAGACTTAATAAATAACCTTGATAAATATCGGGGTTATTTGGGTTTTTTTCTTACGAATTTATTTAAAATTTGTAATTAACTTATATATTTCAGATAATTATGATGACTTTTCATTAAGGGAAATACATTTTTTTCTGTAAGCTAGCAGTCCAAATTCGCCATGGAGCTTGCTATGAATAAGCCTATATCAATATCTTCTCATGATTCTGCATTTAAACGTTTTATGATGAATGTCAGTAATGCCAAAGATTTTTTCTTTATCCATTTGTCTGAAGAGTTAAAAAGTTATTGTGATTTTTCAACTTTGCAATTACAGAATTCTTCTTTTATTGATATCAAATTACGTTCTCGAATGTCTGATATTTTGTATTTGGTGAAAACAAAAGAGGGTGATGTTCCAATATATTTACTGATAGAGCATCAATCTAGACCGGATAAAATGATAGCTTGGCGTATGATGCATTACGCATTTTGCACAATGAATCAGCATTTACAACAAGGTTATAAATCTTTGCCTCTCGTCGTTCCAATCTTGTTTTACCATGGAAAGAAAAAACCTTATCCTTTTCCTGTTAATTGGATGGAATGTTTACCTCTTTCCTCACTTGCTAACAAACTTTATTTTAATGATTTCTCTTTAATTGATTTGACCTCAATTGATGATAGTATTTTATTGACACACAAGAAAGCGGCCGTAATGGAAATTGCTATGAAACATGTTAATAGTTGTAGTGATCTTAATAAGGTTGCGATGCTTCTATCAAAAGCAATAAATCAGAAAAACTGCAGGGATGAAGATACTGTTGCTGTTATACAATACTTATTCTCAATCATGGATGCATCAGACTTTGAATTTATTATAAATAAGATAGCTGAACAAATAGGTAACCACAGAGAGGTAATTATGAATATAGCATGGCGATTAGAGAATAAAGGATTTAAATTAGGTATAGATGAGGGATTCGAAATAGGTAAAACAGAAGGGATTGAATTAGGAAAAACAGAAGGGATTGAATTAGGAAAAACAGAAGGGATTGAAATTGGAAAGAAATTAGCGCAATTAGAGCTGGCATTAAAATTATTAAAAGAGAACTTTGATCTTCCATTTATCGAAAGAATGTCTGGTTTAAGTATACAAGAACTTAAATTATTAGCTGTAGCATAATCAATAACTATTATTAATTAATAAAATGCTAATAATATATTAGAATAACTTTTTATTTTTTCTCTCTACACGTTTATTATAAATAGAATACTCCTTTCTATAATTTAAGAGGAGTATTCATATTTTATAATCGAGTGATTAATTACCATTCATCTCGATAGTCAAATGCAATTTGATAATCATATTTATCTAACTCATATTTTATGATTTATGTGTTTTTGACGAGAAGAAAGCCAGTCTGAAACAACATCAAAACTTCCTGAATTTATAATATTTATATCAGGATTAATAGTTTCTTAAATAATAGTGTCGTCATCACCTAGAACGACTGAATATTCATTTCTAATAAAATCCTCATTTCTTTCTCATATTTACTTTCAGTCAAGAAAGGACAATCCATTTTTGTACATATGGGGCAATTATTTCTTTTTAAAAGATCTGAATAATCGTAATTTGGTATATTTTTATCACTCATAAAACATCCTTATTTAATGATGAAAATGTTTAAATACAGCTTAAATCACTTTCGTTAATTATTGGGTTTGAGTGAAGTGAAATAATAAATATTTTTTATTTCAGAGTGATGGAGTTATTTTTTTCATTAAAATAGCATGAATAATATTTATATTTACCATATGATAAAATCGCAATTATTATTTATTATAAAATAATTGCGATTTTATATTATTTAAATTTTAATTAACGCCCCAAGTAATTATCCCAATCTTTCCATACTGGTTGTAACCCTCGGGATTTTAGTGCATCAATAACATCATTAACATGGCGATTATCATTTGGAGAAAACTGTTCTAGTTCTTCATGGCTATCAGAATAGCCGCCGGGTTGAGTTTTTGAACCTGCGCTAATGTTATTGATCGCCAAAGGAACAGTATTATCGCGAAAATAAGGCGATTCACGGGTAGAAAGCGAAAGTTCCACATCAGGCGCTAAAATACGAAATGCACAGATCAGTTGCACTAGTTCTGCTTCGCTCATCACGGATGCGGGACTAAGACCACCAGCACAAGGACGTAAACGAGGAAAAGAGATAGAATAGCGGCTTTTCCAGTAACGTTTTTGTAAAAATAGCAAATGTTCTGCGACCATATAACAATCAGTGCGCCATTGTCCTGAAAGCCCAATCAGTGCCCCTAAGCCGATTTTATCAATACCTGCTTGTCCTAACCTATCTGGTGTTTGTAATCGCCAATGAAAGTCTTGTTTTTTCCCTTTCAGATGATGCAGCTGATAAGTAGGTTCGTGATATGTTTCTTGATAAACCATCACACCATCAATACCTAAGGTTTTTAGTTCAGCATATTCATCAGTTGCTAGGGGTTGTACTTCCATCATTAATGAGCTGAAGTGGCGGCGAATTAGAGGGATATATTGACGAAAATAGTCCATACCCACTTTTCTTTGATGTTCACCAGTAACGAGTAGCAGGCTATCAAAACCTAATTGGCGAATACTATTGCACTCGGCAATTATCTCACTTTCATTGAGCGTTTTACGCTTAATAGCATTACTCATTGAAAAACCACAATAAGTACAGTCATTTGCACATAAATTAGAGAGATAAAGTGGAACATATAAACCAATAACGTTACCAAAACGCTGACGAGTAAGTTGCTGAGCACGTTGCGCCATTGGCTCTAGATAATGACGAGCTGCAGGTGATATTAGCGCCATAAAATCATCTAAAACCAGTATATCGCGGCTTAATGCAGCCTCTACATCAGCGTTAGTTTTGCTATTTAATTTTAATGTTAAGTCATCCCAATTGAGCTGTTGCCAATAATCAGAAAAAGTCTCCATTAGAAAGCCCCTAAATACTGGGTTAATGGGCTCGAGGCCTGTGCTTGCGAGGTGGACATGGCTAAACCAGATTGTTTCGCAAGTTCTCCGGACTCAAGCGCCATTTTAAACGCTTGAGCCATTAGTACCGGATTTTTTGCTACCGCTATCGCGGTATTCACTAATACAGCATCAGCACCTAATTCTAATGCATCAAGTGCATGACTTGGTGCGCCAATGCCAGCATCGACCACGACAGGAATAGATGCTTGTTCAATGATAATTCGCAGAAAATCGCGAGTTTGTAGCCCTTGATTTGAACCTATCGGTGAGCCTAATGGCATTACGGCAGCACAACCGGCTTCTTCTAATCGACGACATAAAACAGGATCAGCACTGCAATAAGGCAATACTACAAAACCTTCTTTTACTAAGGTCTCTGCGGCTTTTAATGTTTCGATAGGATCAGGAAGTAGATATTTGGTATCTGGATGAATTTCTAATTTTACCCAATGAGTACCAAAAGCTTCTTTAGCTAGCCGAGCGGCAAAAATAGCTTCTTGTGCTGTTTTTGCACCCGATGTATTAGGTAATAATTTTATGCCCAATGATTTGAGTGGTGCGATTAAATCATCATTTCCATTTTTTAAATCGACACGTTTCATCGCCATAGTCACTAACTGACTGCCTGAAGCGCGGATAGCTTCAGTCATTATAGTGGGTGTGGCAAATTTACCTGTACCGGTGAAAAGCCTTGATGTGAATGTGGTATCAGCAATTTTTAACATATCAGCCCCCTGCAATTGCTTGAAAGAGAAGGATCGTATCGCCATCATTAATAAAATGAGTGTCCCAATTTTCACGAGGAACAATGGTTTCATTGATGGCGAGCGCCACGCCTATTGGTGGCTGCTCTAACTGAATAAGGAGCTGACTGATAGTGACAGGCATATCCAGAGATAGTTGTTCGTCATTTACGGTAATATTCATGCTAACCCTCGACAAACAGAACATGTTTTTGATGGCGTTAAACGCAACGTACTCCAATTTTGTTTTTTTCCATCAAAAAGACGAAGTTTTCCGCTGAGAGAACTCGGTAAGCCAGATAGCAATTTAATCGCTTCAAGCGCTTGAAGTGTACCAATAACGCCAACCACTGGGCCTAAAATTCCAGCTGTTTTGCAATTTCTTTGTGGCTCAGTTTCATCAGGATAAAGACAGTGGTAGCACCCCTGAATAAAAGGGGGTTCAAACACCATTAGCTGGCCACTAAAACCAACGGCACTGCCGCTAACAAGTGGTGTTTGCTGAGCAACACAAGCACGATTAATAGCCTGTCGAGTGAGCATGTTGTCAGTACAATCAAGGACTAAATCGACGTGTTTAACTAAATCAGGTAACACATCATCATCAAGCCTTTGTTTGTAAGCGGTAATGGTGATATCAGGATTTAACGCGAGTAGTGATTGCTTTGCGATATCTGATTTGGCATCAGGAATATCTTTAGTGCGATATAGGATTTGACGCTGAAGATTAGAAACATGTAAAACATCATCATCAACCAAAATAAGTTCACCCACACCAGCGCCCGCAAGATAAAGTGCAGCAGGAGAGCCTAAACCACCTAGTCCGACAATTAATACTTTGGCTTGCTGAAGCTTATTTTGGCCTTCTAAGCCAAAGTCTTCTAACATCACTTGTCGGCTATAACGCATAAAATCATTATCATTTAGCATGATGGTTTTCCCTCTACTAATTCTAATAATTTCTGTGTTACTTGTTGCCAGTCGACTGCTTTTGTAATGGCACTGACTAAAGCAACACCACCAACACCTGTTGCAACTACACTTGGCACTCTTTCTAATGAGATCCCACCAATAGCCACAGTGGAATAATCGGTGGTTTGTTCAACCTGTTTACGAAGAGCAACTAACCCTTGTGGTTGAGATGGCATCTCTTTGGTGTCGGTTGGGAAAATATGACCGAGTGCAATGTAAGAAGGGTGTAAAGCTTTTGCTCTTTCCAGCTCGAATTCGTCGTGAGTGGAAATGCCAAGACGTAACCCCGCTTGTCTAATAGCATTGAGATCTGCAATATTCAAATCTTCTTGGCCAAGATGCACACCATAAGCGTGATGTTTAATCGCAAGTTGCCAATAATCATTGATAAATAGCCTAGCGTTATAATGCTGGCCTAAATTTATTGCTGCGATAATATCTTGTTCGACCTCTGTCGGTTGCTTATTTTTGATACGCAATTGGATAGTAGTAACGCCTGCTTTTAACAGGCGTTCAATCCATTCAATGGAATCAACAACAGGATAAAGCCCCAATTTTTTTTCTGTTAATGCAAAAGGGGCGCTAGAGGATCTGTTCATTATCAGCAACCTCTGTACTGGCAATTTCTGCACTATGATAAAGCTCGCTACCATGTTCTTTAAAGGCTTGCGACATTTGCTCCATACCTGCGGCATAATCGCGTACTTCTTGAGTAATTTTCATTGAACAGAATTTAGGGCCACACATTGAGCAGAAATGGGCAACTTTACCTGATGCTTGAGGTAAGGTTTCGTCGTGATATTTGCGTGCAGTTTCAGGATCAAGTGCTAAATTAAACTGATCGTCCCATCTAAATTCAAAGCGTGCTTTAGACATCGCATTATCACGAATTTGAGCACCGGGATGTCCTTTGGCTAAATCGGCCGCATGAGCCGCAATTTTGTAAGTGATAAGACCTTGTTTAACATCTTCTTTATTGGGTAAGCCAAGGTGTTCTTTAGGGGTGACATAGCAAAGCATCGCACAACCAAACCAACCAATCATTGCGGCACCGATACCAGAGGTAAAATGGTCATAACCCGGTGCGATATCCGTTGTGAGAGGCCCTAATGTATAGAATGGTGCTTCATGACAATGTTCTAATTCTTCAGTCATATTGCGGCGGATCATCTGCATTGGGACATGACCCGGGCCTTCAATCATAACTTGAACATCATATTCCCATGCAATTTTGGTTAATTCACCAAGGGTATGTAACTCAGAGAATTGTGCTTCATCGTTGGCATCTTGAATAGAACCAGGTCTTAAACCATCACCCAGTGATAATGAAACGTCATAAGCAGTACAAATTTCACAAATCTCACGGAAGTGTTCATAGAGAAAGTTCTCTTTATGGTGCGATAAACACCATTTCGCCATAATTGAACCACCACGAGAAACTATTCCTGTTAAACGTTTAGCTGTCATTGGCACATAACGCAGCAGAACACCTGCATGAATAGTGAAGTAATCTACACCTTGCTCTGCTTGTTCAAGTAAAGTATCACGGAATATTTCCCATGAGAGATCTTCTGCAACGCCATTTACTTTTTCTAATGCTTGATAAATTGGTACAGTACCAATAGGCACGGGGCTATTGCGAATTATCCACTCACGGGTTTCATGAATATAACGACCTGTCGAGAGATCCATTACGGTATCGGCACCCCAACGCGTAGACCAAATTAATTTCTCTACTTCTTCTTCAATTGAAGAGGTAACTGAGGAATTACCAATATTTGCATTCACTTTTACCAAGAAATTACGGCCAATAATCATTGGCTCTGATTCAGGGTGATTGATATTGGCAGGAATAATCGCACGACCCGCAGCGACCTCTTGGCGTACAAATTCAGGTGTAATATTGTCAGGAAGATGAGCACCGAAGCTAAAGCCAGCATGTTGTTGGCGTAATACTTCGCTATGAATACGTTCCCGACCCATATTTTCACGAATAGCGATAAATTCCATTTCTGGTGTGATAATACCTTGCCGTGCGTAGTGTAGCTGGGTGACTCTTTTTCCAGATAATGCTTTTTTAGGGCTTGGTTTTAAAGGAAAGCGAAGGTGCTCTAGTCCCGCATCAGAAAGACGCTGCTGGGTAAAATCAGAACTAAGCAGTGTTAAGGCTTCGGTATCTTTACGCTCATCAATCCAAGGCTGACGTATCTTTTTTAAGCCTTTATTTACATCGAGTTGAGAGGTTGGATCGCCATAAGGGCCTGATGTGTCATAAACCGGAACAGGTTCATTATCTTCAAAAATAGGGCTTTCTTTTGTACCACCGGTTAGCGTTTGAGCTAACTGAATTTCACGCATTGGAATTTGAATATCAGCGCGGCTGCCTTCAAGGTAAATGCGATTTGAATTGGGAAAACTGACGCCTTGAATGGTGCTGATAAAGGCTTGAGCCGCATCGCGCTGTTCTTTTCTCGGACGCTGTTTTTCTGAAATAGTCGTTGCTGTTGGTGAAATATCTTTAACAGATATAGATTGTTTTGTGGACATAGCATTTCCTAATAAATATCAATCAAGCACGAGGCTTGTCGGGTGGATATTGAGAAAAATGCTTGTCTGGAGGTCGCAGGGAGTATCGACAGATAGGTGTGTAAAAAATATACGTGTAAATGCTATCAAAAGGTCGAATCACTCTTGTTCCCTTCGCGGGTATTAACCCGATCAGGTTCCGCGGATCCCGAATAAACGGTCTCAGCCTGTGCTTATAACAACCTTATAAACACTAGGCACTCCGACAAGAAGATGTCCAGTATATGAAAGATTTTAAAAACTACAAGTCCGATATCAATTATTGATTTAAATCCCAGCGTGATTGTTTCCAACCGTTATTTATTGCGATTTGGGCTAAGAGAACATCAGCATTAACAGTAATTACCTCATCAGCTTGATAGCATAATGGGAGATCGTTACTAGAGTCAGTATAAAAATATATATAATTATTATTAATGTTATTCTTATTTTTCCAGTGAGCTAATCGTGTCACTTTACCTTCTCTAAATGTTGGTATTCCTTCAATTTTACCGTTGTAATAGCCGTTATTTATTTACATATCAATACCCATAGAGGCATCTGTATTGAGTAATTTTGCGATAGGGTGAACCAGAAAAGACATCGTAGCTGAAATGATAATAACGGGAATATTTTCTTGTTGATATTGAGCAATAATATTGATCCCTTGGGGGTAAAGTAATGGTTTAATAACAGTTTGAATATAATCATTAACCCAGTGATTAATCAGATCTACAGTAAATTGGTTGAAATAAGACATATGTTCAAAAAGGTAATGTTCAATATTGAGTTTACCTGCGTAGTAGTCCTTCATCATTTGAGAATCAAGAGCTAAAAAAGCAGGGTCTTGAACAATTTTTCTATCCCAAAGATAATTTGTCCATAAGCGACTTGAATCGCCACACAATAATGTTTCATCAAGATCAAAAATGGCGAGAGATTTTTTTTTATTCATAGTTATCTAACTTATTCTTCATTAATTTTTTTTATATATTTTCATTAAAAAATAGTACTGAATTATAAGGATTTTACATGATAGATTGAGATAATTGGTTTAAAGAGAGTATCCTCTAGTCTATATCATTATTTTGGATAGAATCATCGTTATGCATTTATATACATTAACCGGATCAGAAAAAGGCTGGTGGACTGTTAGCCTTGGTGGGCGAGTTTGGTTACCTCAAGGCGATCTACCTTTTGGAACTGCTCAGAATTGGGGGTTAACAGGTAAACAAGCCAAAGTTGTTGGTGAATGGCAAGGGGAAAATGTTTGGCTTATTCATGGCAAAATGGATAACGATATGTGTTCGCCTAGACTGATAGCTTCTCAAGACGAAAAATTATTTAAGCTTGTTGGCAGAGGTGTACAGTTAGCCGAATTTTACCGTTCTCATCGTTATTGCGGTTACTGTGGTTCTAAAATGAGACATAGTGAAAGTGAATGGGCTTGTTTATGTGATAACTGCCACGAACGTTATTATCCACAAATCGCCCCTTGTATTATTGTGGGCATTAGAAACCAAGATAAAATTTTATTAGCTCATCATGTAAGACATAAACACTCGCCTCTTTATACTGTGTTAGCGGGTTTTGTCGAAGTAGGAGAAACCCTCGAAGAAGCGGTAGCACGTGAAGTTTTTGAAGAGAGTAATATCCGTATTCGTAATATTCGGTATGTCTCTTCTCAGCCTTGGCCTTTTCCTCATTCTTTAATGATGGGCTTTTTAGCTGATTATGACGGTGGTGAGTTACGTCATGATCCGGCTGAATTAACGAGTGCAGGTTGGTATCGCTATGATAAATTACCACAAATTCCACCATCAGATACCATTGCTAGGCGTTTAATCGAAGATACGATAGCGAATATTCGTCAAGATGAAACAAGAAATAAATAAAGGCGCAGTCTGCCAACAGTTATTTTTCTAACATGTTACAATCTAAGCTATTTTGCGGCCCTATTACTGTTAATGGAGTTAGTCATGAGTGAGTTGAAAAACGACCGCTATTTACGTGCGCTGTTGCGCCAACCTGTTGATGTCACCCCAGTTTGGATGATGCGTCAGGCAGGCAGATATCTTCCTGAATATAAGGAAACACGGGCACAGGCGGGGGATTTCATCTCATTGTGCAAAAATACAGAGCTCGCATGTGAAGTCACACTGCAACCATTAAGACGCTTTCCTCTTGATGCTGCCATTTTATTTTCTGATATTTTAACTATTCCTGATGCAATGGGATTGGGGCTCTATTTTGAAACGGGTGAAGGCCCTCGTTTTCATTCGCCAATAAAATGCTTTGATGATATTAAAAAATTACCTGTTCCTGATCCTGAAGATGAATTAGGTTATGTGATGAATGCAGTACGTGCTATTCGTCATGCATTACAAGGTAGTATTCCGTTAATCGGTTTTTCTGGTAGCCCTTGGACACTTGCCACTTATATGGTTGAAGGCGGAAGCAGCAAGGCATTTACAAAAATTAAAAAAATGATGTATGCCGAGCCACAAGCGTTACATCTATTACTGGATAAACTGGCAGATAGCGTTATCCTTTATTTGAATGCTCAAATTAAAGCGGGCGCCCAATCTATTATGATTTTTGATACATGGGGTGGCGTATTAACAGGACGCGATTACCAACTGTTCTCACTCAACTATATGCATAAGATTGTTGATGGTCTTATTCGTGAATATGATGGTAGAAAAGTCCCCGTCACTTTATTTACTAAAGGTGGTGGACGCTGGTTAGAAGCCATGGCAGCAACAGGTTGTGATGCATTAGGTCTAGATTGGACGATTGATATTGAAGATGCACGCCGTCGAGTCGGCGATAAAGTTGCATTACAAGGTAATATGGATCCTTCAATGCTTTATGCGCCGCCAGCAAGAATTGAACAGGAAGTTGAAACCATCCTTGCTGGATATGGCAAAGGTAATGGCCATGTCTTTAATCTTGGGCACGGTATTCATCAAGACGTTCCACCTGAACATGCGGGTACGTTTATTGATGCGGTTCACCGTTTATCAAAGCCTTATCATCAGGACAATGATTAATACTCAACAACTGCGTCAAGAGCAGACAGAAAAAGCTCAACAAATTATTTTAACCGATCAATATTCAGCACCTACTTATATCGCAGGTGCTGATGTTGGTTTTGAAGACGGTGGCGCAGTCACTCGCGCTGCTATCGTTATATTACATTACCCTTCTTTTGAAATTCTTGAATACCAAATAGCGCGAATTCCCACATCACTTCCTTATATTCCAGGTTTACTTTCTTTTCGTGAATGTCCAGCGTTATTAAAAGCGTGGCAGGCATTAAAACAAAAGCCTGAACTTATTTTTGTCGATGGGCAAGGTATCGCTCATCCAAGGCGACTTGGTGTTGCAAGTCATTTTGGTTTGCTTGTTGATACGCCGACTATTGGTGTCGCGAAAAGTCGCTTATGTGGTGTTGATAAACCTTTAAGTGAAGATGTTGGAAGCTATGAAACGTTAATGGATAAAGATGAACAAATAGGGTGGATTTATCGCAGTAAGAAAAAATGTAAACCACTCTATATTTCTCCAGGTCATAAAGTGAGTATGAAGAGTGCGTTAGCGTGGGTTGAGCGCTGCATGAAAGGCTATCGATTGCCTGAACCAACTCGTTGGGCTGACGGTATAGCTTCAAATAGGCGAATATTTGAGCGATTGAATAAGAATAAGCTCTAAATAGTCGGGAAATATGTGGATATTCTGAATTTTCAGGTAAACTGCGGCTAAGTTAAGAAAATGAGTAATTACGAATGTTGAAGAACCCAATCCATTTACGTCTAGAAAAGCTTGAAGGCTGGCAACACCTGACGTTTATGGCATGCCTGTGTGAGCGCATGTATCCGAATTATCAGGTATTTTGCCGTGAAACAGGATTTACTGATCCAATGCTTTATCGTCGTATTCTCGATTTGGTTTGGGAAACTTTAACGGTAAAAGATGCAAAGGTGAATTTTGATTCACAGTTGGAAAAGCTAGAAGAAGCTATTCCTGATGCATCTCAATTTGATATTTATGGTGTTTATCCCGCCATTGATGCCTGTGTTGCGCTAAGCGAAATAGTACATTCCCGTTTAAGTGGAGAATCATTAAGCCACGCTATTGAAGTAAGTAAAGTATCTGTTGGTACGGTTGCAGCACTCGAAATGACACAAGCAGAAAGGGAAATGAGCGAGGAAGAACTGAAAAATCTTCCTGCGGTTATTGATGAATTTGATATCCAATGGGAAATTTATCGCCTGTTGGTTGAGTGCGAAGAACGAGATATTGAACTGATAAAAGGTCTGCGAACAGACCTTCGCGAAGCTGGAATGAGCAATATCGGTATAGAATTAACACACTAAATCAGAAAAACGTGATTTAGTGCTTGAAAAGCGACGTTTAAAGACTTCACATCACCCCAGTGTATGTTCTACATTGGGAACGAACAGAAGTGGCTCAGGTGTTTTTACTTAATCAGTACTTTAAAAATATTCATTAAGTTTTTTCACCAGATGTTTTTCAAACGATAAAACATACTTTAAGGACTATTTTATGAACAAAGCTGAATTAACCGAATCAGTTGCTGAAAAAGCGGATCTGACAAAAACTCAAGCAAAAGCTGCTATTGAAGCGTTTATCGATTCAGTAAC
Source organism: Proteus hauseri ATCC 700826 (assembly GCF_001654965.1). GTDB lineage: Bacteria > Pseudomonadota > Gammaproteobacteria > Enterobacterales > Enterobacteriaceae > Proteus > Proteus hauseri. The sequence continues at coordinate 4,208 of NZ_LXEV01000001.1, read as the reverse complement.
AGGTGCTCTGAAAGAAGGCGATTCTGTACAGTTAGTTGGTTTCGGTACATTCAAGGTGAATCACCGTGCAGAACGTACAGGTCGTAATCCTCAAACTGGCAAAGAAATTACTATTGCAGCAGCAAACGTTCCTGCATTCACTGCCGGTAAAGCACTGAAAGACGCTGTAAAATAATTCCTTTGAACGGAATGAACAATAGAGGGGGAGTTATTCCCCTTTTGTTGAAACGACAGGGGCTGTTTGCTATAGGATTAGCGTCTTTGCTCAGCGCCTGCTCTTCAACTCCACGACTTCCTGAGTTTTCTGCAACCGGCTATATTGCGGACGAAGGTGTTGTTAGGTTATGGCGCCTTAATAATCCAGCGTCAGAGCCTCAAGTTATAATGAGTGTGTATAGTTTTTATAAAAAACCTGAAACCATCATCACATTCTATGAGTATCGCCAAAATCAGCTCTGGCAAGTCCGCAGTGAAATTGTAAATCCTACCAATCCTTCCTCTTGGCATCTTCGATTAAATCAACATGGCGAAACGATTTTTATGCAGCAAGAAAATCAAGGTCAAAAACGACAGTTAAGCGAAGATGAACGCCTAATCATGGTTTTCTCAGCATTAAAAGAGCGTGAAATCAGTGAAGCATTAACCATTGGACAAGTTAATTTAGTACAAGGTGTTTGGAGCCAAAATACCATGACAACATGTGCTGGTGAAAAAGTGAATGTGACATTTGAAGCCCCAGAGCAGCGTTGGCTAAAGAGACGGGCACTAAATTCGAATAAACCTGTTTATGTAGCATGGCTTGATTCGCCAGAAGGCAAACAGTTATTGATGGTTGCTGAACATGATTTTTGTAAATGGGAACCAACAAAAGAGAGTCTGTAATAACTCCCTTTTGTCGTTTTAGCTTACTTTTTTAAACGTGCAATAGCACGATAGCCAATATCATGGCGATAAAAACTACCATTCCAATGAATATCTTTTGCTAAAGCATAAGCATTTTTTTGTGCTTGTTCGATATCATCACCTAAGGCCGTAGCACATAAAACACGACCGCCAGCAGTGATAACCTCACCTTTATCATTTAATACCGTGCCTGCTTGGAATACTTTTGCTGTTGTTGATGATGTTTGAGGTAAACCATAAATAACATCACCTTGGTGATAATCAGCAGGATAACCACCGGCAGCAATCACAATACCTAAAGCAGGACGAGGATCCCAAATTGACGCTTTACCTTTTAATTCGCCTTTTGCGCCAGCCAAACAAAGCGCGACTAAATCTGATTGCATACGCATCATAATAGGTTGAGTTTCTGGATCACCAAAGCGGCAGTTAAATTCAATAACCTTAGCGACGCCTTGTTTATCAATCATTAATCCCGCATAAAGAAAACCTTGATAACGGTGACCTTCTGCCGCCATACCTTTTACTGTTGGATAAATCACTTTTTCCATTACTTGCTGGTGGATGGCATCAGTAACAACGGGGGCTGGTGAATAAGCGCCCATTCCACCTGTATTTGGGCCAGTGTCGCCATCGCCAACGCGTTTGTGATCTTGGCTGGTTGCCATCGGGATAACATTTTCGCCATCAACCATGACAATAAAACTGGCTTCTTCGCCATCAAGAAATTCTTCAATGACGATACGATGACCTGCATCCCCAAAAGCATTACCCGCAAGCATATCTTTAATCGCATTTTCGGCTTGAGCTTCAGTCATTGCAACAATGACACCTTTTCCTGCTGCTAAACCATCAGCTTTAATGACAATAGGCGCACCGACTTTCTTTAAATAGTCTAAAGCAGGTGCGACTTCAGTAAAGTTTTGATAGCTCGCTGTTGGGATGTTGTGACGCGCTAAAAAATCTTTAGTAAATGCTTTTGAACCTTCAAGTTGTGCTGCACCTTTAGTTGGGCCAAAAATCGTTAATCCAGCTTCTTTAAATGCATCAACGACACCAATAACAAGTGGTGCTTCTGGACCAACAATAGTAAGTCCGATATCATTTTCTTTAGCAAATTCAACGAGAGCGGAAATATCTGTTGCGGCGATGGCAACATTTTCTACGCCGGCTTCTAATGCGGTTCCTGCATTACCTGGTGCGACAAAAATTTGTGCCGCAAGTGGTGATTGAACGGCTTTCCATGCAAGAGCATGTTCACGACCACCATTACCAATAATTAAAATTTTCATATTGATATCCTATTAGTGGCGGAAATGGCGCATGTTTGTAAAGATCATCGCAATGTTATGTTCATTTGCAGCAGCAATAACTTCATCATCACGAATTGAACCGCCAGGTTGAATAACACAAGTTACGCCTGCAAGTGCCGCTGCATCAATACCATCTCTAAATGGGAAAAATGCATCTGATGCCATAGCGCAGCCAGCAACTTCTAAACCTTCATCAGCCGCTTTAATTCCTGCAATTTTGGCGGAATAAACTCGACTCATTTGTCCTGCGCCAATCCCGACAGTCATATCATTCTTGGCGTAAACAATGGCATTTGATTTAACAAATTTAGCGACTTTCCAACAGAACAGAGCATCTTTTAATTCTCGTTCACTAGGTTGGCGTTGTGTAACGACTCTTAAGTTTTCTTCTTTAACCATACCCAAGTCACGATCTTGTACTAAAAGCCCACCATTTACACGTTTAAAATCGAATGCAGGTTTTGCTTCTTGCCATTGACCACAAACTAATACGCGAACGTTAGGTTTAGTTTCTAAAATAGGTAACGCTTCTTTATTAATAGAAGGAGCAATAATGACTTCAACAAATTGACGTTCGATAATCGCGCTTGCTGTTTCTGCATCTAATGAGCGATTGAAAGCAATAATACCGCCAAATGCAGAGGTTGGATCGGTTTTAAATGCGTTGTCATACGCTTGTACGAGGCTATTCGCAATAGCAACGCCACAAGGGTTTGCATGTTTCACAATAACACATGCTGGTTCAGAAAAAGATTTCACACATTCTAATGCCGCATCAGTATCAGCAATGTTGTTGTAAGAAAGCGCTTTACCTTGTAATTGTTCGGCTGTCGCAATTGATGCTTCTTCTATATTCTCTTCTATATAGAAAGCAGCTTGCTGATGAGCATTTTCTCCATAACGCATATCTTGCTTCTTTATATAGTTAAGATTCAATGTACGAGGAAAATGACCTGATAGCTGTGAAGTGTCGCCATAATAAGGTGCAACTTTTTGACCAAAGTAATTTGCGATCATGCTGTCATAAGCTGCGGTGTGTTCAAATGCTTTTATCGCTAAGTCAAAGCGGGTATCTAAAGTAAGACTATTTTCGTGATTATCCATTTCTTCAATCACTCTTTCATAATCATTACTATTTACTACGATAGTGACATCTTTATGATTCTTTGCGGCAGAGCGAACCATGGTTGGCCCACCGATATCAATGTTTTCTACAGCGTCTTCTAATGTACAGTCGGTACGAGCAACCGTTTTAGCAAAAGGATAAAGATTAACAATTACCATATCGATAGGGCGAATATGGTGTTCTTCCATTATTGCATCGTCTTGTCCGCGGCGACCTAAAATGCCGCCATGTACTTTAGGGTGTAATGTTTTAACTCGACCATCCATCATTTCAGGAAAACCTGTGTAATCGGAGACTTCAATAACAGGTAAACCTGCTTCTGCTAATAGACGCGCAGTTCCGCCAGTCGATAATAGTTCTACATTTCTTTCAATAAGCGCTTTAGCAAATTCTAAAATACCAGTTTTATCTGACACGCTTAATAGTGCACGGCGGATAGGACGAAGATGTTGCATGAGTTTTATCCCTTGGTTTTCGTATTACGGTAATGATGGTGAAGTTAAATCACATTAATACAGCGAAATTGTGTTTGCTTAACTAACATTTCAGAAGCTGAACACAAAATCAATCTAACTTATTTAGTGCGCATAATAACGCAAACGTTTGCGTTTGGCATTCGAAATTTGAATGGAATATCAGTCTGTGGATAAAATTGTTGATAAAGTGGTATAAGTGGGGGTTTTGCTGTGGAATTAAGCAAACGATTTTTTTTCTTAAAAAAACTATTGCCAGCCTCAGAAAACTCCCTATAATGCGTCCTCGTTGTCACGGCAAACCACGCTAAGTGAGTTAGCCGAGAGAACAAAAAATAAAGTGAAAAGCCTTATAAAATAACGCTTGACACTGAATGAGGAAGATGTAGAATT